>NZ_FQUS01000011.1 GCF_900129315.1 Fodinibius roseus | reverse complement strand
GATGATTTGGGATTCGCTGAATCGTGATTTTTTCATAATAGAAAGTAGTGAATTTTCTCTACTTTCAAACGGTCAACTTTCAGGGAAGCTTACAAAGTCTTCTGTAGATGCTCTGATGTCTGCCCACAATTCCCGGCGGAGTTTCTCTTTCTCCTCGCTGCTATACTCCGTTAATTCATTAGGTTTATTTTTAAAAGAGCGATACCACTGATCGATGAGCCAGCGACCTTCTTCAGTCTCTTCACCCCGAAAGAACTTTCTTAAATTTCTTTTTATTTCACTTAAATTCATTGTCAATAATCAGCAACTTCGCTTTGTCGGACAGTATTTAGGATCTTTTACACAATCCAAAACTTTGTCCTTTCACCCTATTGACAACTGCCGGCAGGGTAATCCCCCAAGGATTTTTTGGGAAAGTTAGAGGCTAAGGTTAGAAATGCATTGGATAGTAATCTATTTTGTGCTACCTATTACGCAAAAGCCTCTATGCAAAGTGAAATGCGCAATTTAAAAATAAACTCTTGATACAAAATCAGAATGGACAGTCCCTGTCAATTTACTTAAAGCCAAGTAAAAACCATTGCAACACTGATAACCCGTTTTAAATAGGGACGCAATACTTTCAATGCCCTTCCGATATGATTTTCAACGGTTTTGGGTGAAATATTCAGTCTTTCACCGATCTCTTTATGGGATAGCTGCTCTATTCTGCTTAGCTCAAATACTTCCCGGCAGCGATCGGGAAGCTGCCTGACTTTTGCCTCCATCTCTTCCCGGAGATAGTTTTTAGAAAACTGGTGTTCGGTGGCAAGACCGTTTATTTCATAGTACCGGATCGTCATCTTTTCATATTTGGCTCTTGTATTTTCCTCCTTTATCTTATTGATAACCCGGTGTTTTAGAGCTGTAAACAGGTAACCGCTCACATTCGAGCGAATGTTGAGGGTCTCATGCTTTTCCCAGAGTTCCACAAACAGCTCCTGAAGCACATCCTTTGCCAGCTGTTCTGATTGCAAACGATGCATAGCTACTGCAAACAGTGATTCCCAGTGCCGGTTGAAGAGCTGTTCAAATGCTTTCCGGTCCCCTTCTCCTATATCTTCTAATAACTGTCTGTCGCTTTGTCCCTTATTCATTAACTTGATATTATGAGTCTGTGAAAATATACTGATAGACAAGTATACATTCCCTTCCCTATAAAATTGTTAACTTAATGTTATGTTTGAATAATAAACATGTTACGAGCTTTTAACATCAAGTTAACTTCCTAACTTCAGCCTTTATTAAGCTCTCAAATTAAATTTTAAAGTGCAAAAAATAGAATAAAAATTCACCAATAACGGAAATATAAAGGCCAAAAATAAATTATTCTTTCATCAATTTAGTACAAACTTTGATCATACCGATGGATTGATAATCCTTTAAAGATGTCTACCTGACCGTAATACAGTTCGATATTGTTCTGGAATCGAGCTTTAGAAAATAAAACTTACTTGCCCCCTTACTCTCTCCTTTTGATCTCACTTTTTACGCACCAGCGTAATCCCGTCCCTCACCGTCAACAACACCTGTTCTACCGACGGATCTTCGGCGACCTGCTTATTGACCCGGTCAATCGCCCGGGCTTTATCAGTGCCGGGATCGGTAACCTCTCCTCCCCAGAGCATATTATCGATCGCCATGATCCCTCCCCGGTTTAATCTCGGTAGTAACAATTCATAATAATCCGGATAGTTGATCTTGTCAGCATCCAGAAAAATCAGATCGAAGTTTCCCGGAATCGTCGGAATGGTTTCCAGTGCCTTGCCCATCACCAACGTTATCTTAGACCCGTGCTCGCTCTTGTTAAAAAATTTGCGGGCGATTTCTTCATATCTCTCATTGTATTCACAGGTAAACAGCTCGCCCTCCTCCGGGAGTGCCTCGGCCATCGTAAGCGCCGAATAGCCGGCAAAAGTACCCACTTCAAGTACGCGCTTAGCCCCTGATATTGTAATTAAAATCGACAACAGCCGCCCAACCTGTCGGCCACTGAGCATGTCGATATGCTCAAGCTCTTGCTCCGCAGCCTTAATAAGATCCTGAATAACGGGGGAATCATCGGTGGTGTGGGCCAGCGCATACGCTTCGATGTCTTTGGGGATCATAAACAAGATGTTTAAAAATTGGGAAATTTAACGGAGCTTAAAGATATTCAGGTGATGAATGTTCAACAAATATTTTATCCTTGGATTTTATTCCCGCAAAAGAATCGCCCCTGTTTATCAAGCTCCTCCGCCTTTACACCTGGCTTCTTTTCAAGCGCAGGTTCAGCCGGGTCTGGTTAAAACAGGATTACCAGCCGGACGGCCAGTCCAAAACGATCTATTATCTGAATCACCATTCGTGGTGGGACGGGCTTATTCCCTTGCTGCTCAATGAATATCGCTTCCGGCAGCAGGCGCGTGCGATGATGGAAGACAGACAGATGGTCGAGCATCCTTTTTTTCAGAAAATAGGAGCTTTTTCTATTAACAGAGAGGATAAACGTCATTCCGTCGCGGCGCTGCGGTACGCCCTGCAATCTTTTGAACGACCCAATGCCAGCCTGTTTATCTACCCGGAGGGAACGATCACGCCGGCCGGCACTCCGATGCAGTTCGAAGGCGGTTTAGCCTGGCTCAACGGGAAGATCCCGCAGGTGGATGTCGTACCGATTGGCATCTATATGCACACGATCCGCCGGGACAAACCGGAGCTGCACCTGGAGGTAGGCGCCCCGGTTCAACCGGATACCTCGCTTTCGACCGGGGAGCAGAACCGCCATTTCGAGCAGGCCCTGGAACGCATCCTCACCAACCTGCGCCGAAAAGCCGGCTTTGACGATTCAGCTTTTGAGCGGTTTCTTTAATTTATTAATGTTCATTTTTTCATCGATGAAAAAATGAACCAAAAAAATCGCCGACATACCTGCTTCGGCGTTCGGTCTCGGCCGGCACGTAAATAAATGAAGATTTTGTTATTCCGAAAATCTTGGCAAATCCATTGCTGCGGAACGCTGGTCGCTTTTCCACTTCTTCCCCCATTTATTTCTCTTCGTGCCGCCTCTCGACCTTTCCCCGCCTCACCTGCTAAGTTCGGGAAAATGGTTTTCCCACGGTGACTCTTTTTACCTTTCCCTTATTTTTAAAGTAAGGTTACTCAAAAAGTATCTTATCACTTTTTAAAAACGGCGGCCTTGAAAAGTCAGCGCCTTGGGTGGCGGAGGCAAGGTGGAGGAAAAAGAAAAATATTTGTTTGAACCCGACCCTGTCGGGTGAGTTTATATTTTTCTCCGGAGCCGACGCGACCGCCGGGCGCTGAGTTTTCTCAGCCTTGACCTTTCCCTTATAGCTGCTAGCCCCGGGCACTTCCGGAATGGATCAAATCAACCAGTCTCTATTTCTACTACAATTTTTCATTCACTCCGGCCTAATAAATGGTGCTGAGGAGAGTGACCGGAGCCAGAGCGGCTAAAATCATTTCTGTTTGAGACATCGTGGACTTCGATGTCGAGTTAAATGATTTTAGCGAAGGCGCAGGGAACGCCAGCACCATTTATTTAGTCGGTCATTTTTTTGGGTTCCGTTTTTTCATGAAAGAAAAAATGGAACAAACAAAATTACCACGTCCACCGGTAAAGCCTCCCGGACCGCTGTACCCAGTGGGGCTTTGCGTGAGCCTGGCGGATACGCATGTTGACCAGGGGCCAGAAAACACGCCCGTATATCCTGCCGGGACAGATATATTCGGTGATCCCGCGCGCGGATTCAAGCACCCGGCTGCCCGGAACGCTCAGGAAAACATCACTCAAAAACCGCTGGTAGAACGGGCCGTTGTCCAGCAGGCGGGACTGCTGGACCTGCATTTCAGTTCCGTCATGGCCACGCATACTGAGCTTGCGTCCCGAGTACAGGCCGAAGAGGGATAAACTTTTATCGCTGACGTCAATCTGGTTTCCTCTTGCTGTGATTTTCGACCCCGAGGGATCGATGAGCCAGGCCTGGTGCTGATGTTGAGACGGCCCGTCCTTTCCCTTTCCGTTCATCACGTAGTATACCAGCGTGGCGTAATCAAAGTGACATCGTCCCCAGTACCAGTCGGTAAACTCCTCGCGCATCGGTTCATCGCCCCTGTTGTGATCATGATACCCCTCCCCCCGAAACGCAACAGTACGGTCTTCCGCTCCCTTCCCTGCGGCTCCTATCTCTATGGTTCCGCTAACGTCCGCCAGCGGCTGCACCAGGTTCCAGTGATGCCCGGCCGGGGAATGGTCTTCCGTATCTTCGAAGAGGTCCGTCACTGCAGGACTGTCAAACGTCAGTTCCGCTCGCAGCCGGTCGCCGCTGGGCAGCTCTTCGTTCAGGCTGAGTGAATACAAGAGCTGACCGCCGGTGCGGCTTCCTTTCATCCTGTGGGGACCTATTTCCACGAGGGGACGCTCTTCGGAAAAGATGCAATCTGTTGCGTCATACT
Source organism: Fodinibius roseus (assembly GCF_900129315.1). Classification (GTDB taxonomy): domain Bacteria; phylum Bacteroidota; class Rhodothermia; order Balneolales; family Balneolaceae; genus Fodinibius; species Fodinibius roseus. The sequence goes on along the minus strand of NZ_FQUS01000011.1, from coordinate 169,492 downwards.
CGGTAAAACTGTAATAAACCGGCTCCCCCTGATCATATACTGAAATACTCACGGCCGGGTACTCCGAGGGCATGGGCCCAGAAGAAGTGGAAGTGGATGAGGATGCAGGAGAGGCCGGTCCTGTCTTTTCCTCCAGGGCCTTGATATAGCGGGTGGAAAAGGGGTTTCCCTCGTAAAAGATGGCTACAAAACTATACCGGCCGTCGTCGGAAAGCGCATCAAAGTACCACCACTCATAGCCTCCCGGCGGCTGGCCGGTCGCACGGGTGTCCCGGGCTGGATCGGATAAAATATTCATAGGTCGGAGTGAAAGTTTTTACTCAAAATCATGCCTGCATATAAACCGAAAGCTTCAATGTAGAAATTTCCTCACTTCCAGCGGGAGAAAAGTCCGGCCTTGAAAAATCAGGAATATAGTTAGGTAAAGGCGGTGCGGAGGACCAAAAATAATTTCTGTCCGAGGCTCCGCGGGGTTCGGAGCAAGTTAAATTATTTTCCGGAGCACCGGCGAAACCTTATTTCTGATTTTTCACCAGCCGGTGATTTTTTGGTTACTTTTTTCTTCATCGAAAAAAGTAATAAGTAATTGTTAATAAAAAAAGATAGCAAGGATATATTTTTAAGCTGTAAATGAATATCCAAAGCACAATTTGATCTTCCTTTTTTCCCTGCTACCTTTTATCCTGGATTATTCACAAAGATATTTGGTTATGAGCAAGGCGGAATGGAAATGGAGGCGGAGAGGTACCTTAGTACCTTGAAGCACCCATTTTCAATCCAGCGCAGGAGCAAATTTCGAAGTCCTCATGTTAATAATTCAAAAAATGTCCGTATGGTATCCTAAGGCTTTAAAAAATGAACAGGATAACGAATCATTCCATAGTATTAATGAATAATTCAGGTTAGGCATGCTGATACTCTTTTACATAGCATTGGGCTACCTTGTGATTACCACCCTCATTTTATTGCGGAACAGGCGGGATTTCAAGGTGCCGGAACCGGCGCCCCCCGGCTATTTTGCCCGGCAGTCGCCGGGGGTAAGTATCTGCATCCCCGCACGCAACGAGGAGGTATCCATCGAGCGCTGCGTCCGCTCTGCGGTCAGCCAGCAGTACCCCGACTTCCACGTGTATGTACTGGATGACGGCTCCACCGACAGGACGTCCGACATCCTTGCTGCGTTGGAAGACCAATTCCCGAAGCGGCTGACAGTGCTGCTCGGACGTCCGAAACCCGACGACTGGCTGGGCAAGCCGTGGGCCTGTCATCAGCTCGCGGAGGCTTCTCATGAAGAAATTCTCCTCTTTATAGACGCCGACACCTGGCTGGAACCTGCTGCCGTGGCCAAAACCGTACGTACAATGGGACAGGATATCCTGGATTTTATAACGCTCTGGCCTTCTCAGCAGTTGGGTTCCTTCTGGGAGAAAACGGTAATTCCGCTCATCTACACGGCCCTGCTTACCCTTCTTCCGGTCCGTTATGTCCGCCGACCGCCAAAATGGATCCCCCCGTTCCTCAGGAAGCATGTGGACCCGCTCTTTGCGGCGGCATGCGGACAGTTTATGGCTTTCAAGCGACGCAGTTACGAGGGGATTGGGGGACATCATTCCGTCAGGGACATGATTGTCGAGGATGTGGGCCTGGCCCGGAATATTAAACGGGACGGCTATACGATGAATATGTATCACGGCCGGGATCTGGTCAGCTGCCGGATGTACCGTTCCCGCAGCGAGCTCTGGCAGGGACTTCGAAAAAATTTTCTGGCCGGCTTCGGGTATAATCTCCCGATGTTCGGGGTGATGGGACTCCTGCATCTGGTTGCCTATATACTCCCTTTCCTCGCTTTTCCCCTGTTGCTTTATTGGGGCGGCTCTGCAATACTGCTGGGATTCTGTACAGCGGCTCTGCTTCTGGTATTCATCCAGCGCTTTATCATCAATCGCTGGTTCGGCTGGAATATTTTTTATGTGCTCCTCCATCCCCTCGGGGTCGGCTGGTTTCAGGTATTGGCTATACAAGTACTGAAGGATTATATAACAAACAACTCCCCGACGTGGAAAGAGCGAAAACTGTAAGAGAAAATAAAACGCATAAAAAATCCTCACATATACTTTATATGCTACGGTTTGAATTTGTGCAGGTGTTGATATTGAGCAAACTTCTTGGCTTTTCAAGGCCCTCTATTCCACTTTTTAAATCAAAAAATAGGATCGGCCTTTGAAAATCAGGGATCTGCGTGTCTAAAGCAGGTGCGGAGGATAAAAAATAATTTCTGTCTGAAGCTCCGCGAATATCGGAGCCAGTTAAATTATTTTCCGGAGCGCCCGATATAGCTGATTCCTGAGTTTTCACCAGCCGGTGAGCTTTTTGGCTACTTTTTTGGTCACTCAAAAAAATAGCAAGAATAATGAGTCTACAAACCTTCAACTTGGTGTTTATTTTTATCCGTAAAGTCTCCATATTGCAGAAAGATGAAGAATGCTATTGACAAATACCTCCGCTATTTAAACGTCGAGCGTAACGCCTCCCCGCACACCATTACCTCGTATCGAAATGACCTGGAACAATTTTTGACTTTCTGCCGGGCTCATTTTGAACGGGAGGCTCCCGATATCAACCGCATTGAGCGCATAACGATACGGCTTTGGCTGGGGGAACTCTCTGAGCGGGGACTGGCTAAAAGCTCTATCGCACGAAAAGTGGCAACTGTTCGCTCTTTTTTCAAGTATAGTTTTAAACGGGGACTTGTGGAACAGAATCCGGCCCACTTGCTCATTGTTCCTAAAAAGGACCAGCTCCTGCCCCAAACGGTCTCGGCGGCCGACATCGAACGGATGATGGAGCTGGCTCCCGGCGACACCCCGCGCTCTGCTCAAAACCGGGCGATACTCGAACTTCTGTATGGCACCGGTATTCGCCTCAGCGAACTGACAAGCCTGAATGAAGATGATATCAATCCCGGGCTCAGGCAGATAAAAGTGACAGGTAAAGGATCTAAACAGCGAATCGTTCCCATGGGCGCACGCGCGAAGGAAGCAATAGAGCGGCACCTCGATACCAGGCCGGAACTGTACGGCAAGAAGACCGATGCTGATGCGCGAAAAGCCGTTTTCCTTGCTGCGGGGGGACAACGAATCTACGGCCGGGCCGTGCAGCGGCTGGTCAAAGACTTCCTGCAGCGCACCAGCGAAGTAACCCAGAAAAGTCCCCATGTTCTCCGGCACAGTTTTGCAACCCACTTACTTGACAATGGTGCCGATATCCGTGTAATTAAAGAACTGTTAGGGCATGCTGATCTGTCAGCAACACAAGTATATACGCATACATCCGTTGAACGATTGAAAAATGTTTATGAATTAGCACATCCACGAGCTAAAACTCAAACTTAACGAGAGGATTCATTATGAAAACTACATTCACAGCACGCCATTTTGATCCATCATCAGAACTCCACACCTATGCTGAAGATGCCGTTCAGAAATTAGATCAGTTTTATGATCGCATTATCACCTGCGACATCATCTTACAGCCGGTAGCTGATGACGAGAATCCCCAGCAGGCTGAACTGAATGTAAAAGTACCCCAAAAATTATTAAATGCTAAAGAACAAGCTTCTTCTTATGAACAGGCCATTAATATGGTTATCGATAATATAGCGCGGCAACTGAAAAAATATAAAGATATTACCCTTCACCAGCGATAATACCCTGAGTTATGCCTTTCGGTCCACATGAATGTATTCCCAAAAAGGAAAAAATCAGCGTTGCGTATCTCGTAGAGCGACTGCGTGAACGTGTCCACATCGAGCTTAACACCCTTGTGGCCGAATGCGATAACGAACAGCGATACGTCACCGAGGCGGACCTTCACCGCCCCGGTTTGGCGTTAGCCGGCTTTGTCAAACTTTTCACCCACCAGCGTATACAGGTTATCGGCAATACTGAAAGCCGGTACCTGAAAAGCCTTACGAAAAAAGAGCAGAAAGCTTCTTTTGAGAACCTCGTGCAGTTTGATATCCCGGTGCTTTTTATCACAAACAGCAATGGGCTGCCGGATCACCTGCTTGCCATGGCAAAAGAGGCTGGTATCCCGGTCTTCGGTACGCCCTTCGAAAGCACCCGTTTTCTGCAGCTGCTCCGGGAATTCCTGGAGGATCAATTCGCTTTGCAAACGATCGTGCACGGCTCCATGGTGGATGTGTATGGCGTAGGCATCCTCATTGTCGGCAAATCGGGTATTGGCAAAAGCGAAGTAGCCCTCGACCTGGTTGAACGCGGCCACCGGCTGGTGTCCGATGATGCGGTGGTACTGACCAAGAAAAATAACGTGCTCATGACCTCCGCCACGGAGATGAACAAGCATTTTATGGAAATACGCGGACTCGGTATCATCGATATCATGTCGATGTTTGGCGTTCGCGCCATCCGCTATCAAAAACGGCTGGAGGTGGTGCTTGAGCTTTCCTTGTGGGACGAAGAGTCCCAGAATATTGAGCGCACGGGCTTAAACAGGGATACGACCTCTATCATGGATATTGACATCCCGTTTATCAACTTACCCATTACTCCCGGAAAAAATATCACCGTCATCGCGGAAGTCATTGCCATGAATTACCTGCTTCGTCATTACGGCTATGATGCCGCAGAAGCGTTCCAGGGAAAGGTTAAAAAACACATTGCGGAGAAGAAAAAAAGAACCAGCCCTCCCCGCAGCGCTATTGAATACTTCGAAGGGGACGTAGAGTAGGGGCTGAATCCATTTGGGTTTTACGCTTTTAATGACTATTATTACCCCATTTAAAATCATATAAGGTTTACACTTACTTTTTTCCCTCGGAAATTACGCCGGTACCAGCATATTTAACATGTTCTTAAAAAACTATTACTATTATGACGAGCAAAACTGCGAGTTTGTGCCCGTCAAGTACAACAAATTAGAGCGAATTATATATACCGCTTCCGTCTGGCTTTTATGCGGTGTGGTCTTAAGTGGAATCGGAATCTCTATTCTTTCCTTTTCAATCGGAACGCCTGCCGAAATTGCCCTCAAGGCGGAAAACGAGGCCCTTAAGGAACAGCTGAAAATTACCCAACAGAGCATTTCCAATCTTGACCGGCAGGTAGACCAGCTTGCTGAAGTTGATAACGAAATGTACCGGTCCCTTTTAGGGATGGAAAGCATCTCACTGGATGAGCGAAAAGGAGGTGCCGGTGGTGCTGATGTCTACAGTGAGTTTGATATTCATAGTGAAGAAACGGCAGACATATTAAAAGAGACCGCTCAAAACCTGGAAGGCCTGGAACGAAGCATCAATATCCAGCAGTCGAGTTTCGATGACATTAAATCGACCTACAATGAAAATCAGGAAAAAATGGTCCATGTTCCGGCTATCAAGCCGACAGAGAGTGATATCGTCAGTGGCTTCGGAAAGCGATATCATCCTATCCTGAAGTACCGGCGCCAGCACGACGGAATTGATTTTAATTCCAATGTCGGAAGCAAGGTTTTTGCCACCGGCGACGGGGTCGTCAAGCACGCTTCGCGCAAAGGTACTTACGGGCGTCTGCTCATTATCGACCACGGCTTCGGTTATGAAACCTACTATGGTCACCTCTCCTCTTTTGCCAAGGACATTGGTCCCGGTACGAGAGTCAAACGCGGAGAGCTGGTTGCTTATACCGGAAACACGGGATTGTCATCGGGCCCCCACCTTCATTACGAAGTACACCAGGATGGCGAGCCTGTCGATCCCCTTCATTTCCTTTTTGTTGATGTGTCACCGGAAGAATATGCTGTGTACAAGGAAAAGGCCGAAACCAGCGAACGCTCGATGGATTAGGGCCGTTTCAGAGGCTGCCATTTTCCAAACGCCTCTTATCCGTGCAGATCTGCGGGCCAACCTTTAGCTTCCAAACTTTCTACTTTTTACATCTCCATTTTCAGAATTCCTGTCCCCTCCACCGCTCCTCTATTTTATCAACAGCGCGGACCGACTTCCGGATCCAATCCAGTTGCAAATCAATCTTCTCCCCTTCACTGAGCATCCATCCGCTTCCCTCTTTGCGCAAACGGGTGGACAACTCATACAGGCATAGCGCCGCACTCACGGATATATTGAAGCTTTCGCTGAAGCCCACCATCGGAATCCGGGCATAACCGTCCGCCCCTTCGAGAGCAAAATCGGATAGTCCCGTTAACTCGGACCCGAATACCAGGGCTGTCTTTTGATTCAGCGGAACTTCATCGATCGTCACATCATCCTCATGGGGCGTGGTGGCAATGAGCCGGTATCCCTCTTCCCGCAGCTGCCGGTAGCACTGCCGGGTGTTTTCTGCTCCTCCCCCCTTACTGTTGTACTTGTGCAGTGAAAGCCACTGGTCGGAGCCTATCGTCACACCTTTAGCGGGACTAAACTTGTTTTCGTTCTCAACAATGTGCACATCCTGTATTCCGAAACAGTCACAGCTTCGCAAGACGGCGCTGGCATTATGCGGCTGATAGAGATCTTCCAGCACGACGGACAAAAATCGGGTACGCTGGCAGAGGACTTCATTAATGCGCTCCCAGCGATCTTCGGTGATGAATTGTAGCAGATGATCTATTAATGCTTCTTTTAACGCTCGATCCATAAATTTTTTATCTGATGTGTATTTAATCTGAGATATATGTTATAATACTTTTTGTTATGTCATTTATCCATTAAAAAAAGAGGTTTATATGCTCGTCAGAGATATCTTAAAGAACAAGGGATATGAGGTCTACAGTATCTCCGCAGATCAAACCGTGTTTGAAGCCATTGAAAAAATGGATGAACTCGATATTGGCGCGCTGGTCGTCATGGACGGAGACCAGCTGCTGGGTATTCTGAGTGAACGTGACTACCGCAGTAAAGTTATTTTAAAAGGGCGGACTTCCAAAGAGACGAAAGTCAGTACTATTATGACCGGCAACGTCTATAATGTCAGTCCCCGGGATACCGTGGAGTCCTGCATGTCCGTCATGACCGACAAGAAAATTCGTCATCTCCCGGTTATGGAAGATGACGCTGTCGTCGGCGTCATCTCTATCGGTGACTTGGTAAAAGCCATCATCTCCAAGCAAAAAGGAGAAATCTCCAACCTCCGGCAGTATATACAGGGCGGACAATATCCGGCCTGAATGCTCCTTCGCATCGATCCACTTTCAGTATCGTTTCAGATGGCTGGTCCGGGAGACAAAACCGGGCGTCAGATTCCGAAACCAAGAGCTTCGTACATAGGTGCTTCTCGGACTCAGAGCGCGCGGGGAGAGTCAGACTTTGAAGTCTTTTGAGGCGATTAGCGGCTTGTTTAACGATGAAGAGCTCGGATTCCAGCCAAATTCTACGGGCACACAGCAGATTTTGCCAAGTCTGAGAGGCTCTTGGTACCCAGGATATGAAGCCTTTGAAAACCAGGAATTTTAATCAATATCTACCCCCGAGCGCATTCAAAACCACAGCATATAAAACACATATGTGAGGGGTTTGAAGGCGCGAACATGCAGATATTGGCCAAAAAAACGGTTTTGCAATGGCTTCGACAAAATAAATAAGGCAGCCTGAAACCAGGCTGCCTTATCAGGTCAGTCAGAACCCGTTTTGTTGTTAGAGGTTCAATATATAGCTTACATAGGGTGCCAGCCCTCTGTCTGGTGGACCGACCTTATTTCAGGTCGAAACGGTCCAGCTGCATAACTTTGGTCCAGGCAGCAATGAAATCATGTACGAACTTCTCTTTGCTATCCTTAGCCGCATAGGTTTCAGCAAGAGCACGCAGCTCAGAATTTGATCCAAAGACCAAGTCTGCCCGTGTGCCGGTCCACTTCACTTCCCCGGTTTCTCGATCGCGAATTTCGAACAGTTCCCTGTCCTCAGAAACAGGCTTCCACTCCAGACCCATGTCAAGCAGATTGACAAAGAAGTCGTTGGTCAATGTCTCCGGGCGATCGGTAAAGACCCCATGATCAGATTCATCGTAGTTGGTGTCGAGCACGCGCATACCGCCAAGCAACACCGTCATTTCAGGTGGCGTAAGCGATAGCAATTGCGCCTTGTCAACCAGCAGCTCCTCAACCGTGGCATTGCGCTGGGTATCGTAGTAGTTACGGAACCCGTCCGCATCCGGCCTCAGCCATTCAAACGACTCCACATCGGTTTGCTCTTCTGTGGCATCGGAACGTCCCGGTGTGAACGGTACCGTAATATCATGACCGCCTTTTTTAGCCGCTTGTTCAATGGCTGCGGCTCCACCCAGCACAATTAAATCTGCCAGGGAAACCTTCTTGTTGTCAGGTTGCGCATCGTTGAATGCTTTTTGGATAACTTCCAGCGTCTCAAGCACTTTGGATAGCTGCTCCGGATTGTTCACCTCCCAATCCTTTTGTGGAGCCAGGCGTACACGCGCGCCGTTTGCCCCACCTCGCTTGTCGGAATCGCGATAAGTGGAGGCCGAAGCCCAGGCCGTTGATACGAGCTCGGATATGGTCAGATCGGTATTGAGGATCTTATCTTTGAGTTCTTCTATATCCTTATCGTCAATCAGCTCGTGATCAACTTCCGGAATCGGATCCTGCCAGAGCAGATCTTCCTCTGGAACTTCCGGTCCGAGGTAGCGCGACTTGGGCCCCATATCACGGTGCACGAGTTTAAACCAGGCGCGGGCAAAAGCCTCGGCAAATTCATCCGGATTTTCATAGAAATGCCGTGAAATTTTCTCATATTCAGGATCAACTTTTAACGCGAGATCCGTAGTGAGCATCATGGGAGCGTTCTTTTTGTCCGGATCGTGTGCGTCGGGCACCATCGTTTGAGCAGCCTCATCCTTCGGCGTCCACTGATATTTTCCGGCGGGACTTTTGGTGAGTTCCCATTCATATTCGAACAGGTTTTCAAAAAAGCCCATGTCCCATTTAACAGGGTTGCCAGTCCATGCGCCCTCCAAACCACTGGTGATCGTATCGGGACCTTTACCGGTGCCATAATTATTTTTCCAGCCTAATCCCTGTTCTTCAATTGGAGCTGCCTCGGGATCGGGTCCATTGTGGTCTTCGGGAGCCGCGCCGTGGACTTTCCCGAAGGTATGTCCGCCGGCAATAAGTGCCACCGTTTCATAATCGTCCATTGCCATGCGTTTAAACGACTGCCGAATAAACTCCGCAGCTTTTGCCGGATCGGGTTCCCCGTTTGGGCCTTCCGGATTGACATAGATCAGTCCCATATGGTCGGCAGCAAGGCGTCCTTCGAGATTGCCATCCTCATCGTGGCGTTCATCGGCCAGCCATTCCTGTTCAGGTCCCCAGTTAACATCTTTTTCAGGTTCCCAGACATCCTCACGTCCCCCGCCGAAACCAAAGGTTTCAAAGCCCATAGATTCCAACGCAACATTTCCTGTCAGAATCAGCAGGTCGGCCCAGGAAAGCTTCCGGCCATACTTTTGTTTGATCGGCCATAGCAGTCGTCGCGCCTTGTCGAGGCTCACATTGTCAGGCCAGCTGTTCACTGGAGCAAAACGCTGGTTGCCGGTACTTGCCCCTCCGCGGCCATCGGCCACGCGGTACGTACCCGCGCTGTGCCAGGCCATCCGGATGAAGAGTCCCCCGTAATGGCCCCAGTCAGCCGGCCACCAGTCCTGGGAATCGGTCATCAGATCGTTGAGATCCTGCTTTACGGCATCGAGATCCAGCTTCTCAAAGGCTTCGGCATAGTCGTATTCCTCATCCATGGGATTGGATTTGGGACTATGCTGGCGAAGAATATCGAGATCCAGCTTATTCGGCCACCAGTCCCGATTTTTGGTACCGCCCCCTGCAACTTGCCTGGAAGCGCCATTATGAAACGGACACTTACTTTCGCTGCTCTCGTTGTTACCTTGGGTACTTGAAGTCTGAGGTTCGTTGTTATCCATGCGATCATTGGTTTATTACTTTTATTTGAGAAGTATAAACTAACTAAATCATTTGATCTTCTCTGATAGAAAAATACTATTACCGGTATTAGACTCAGTTATGAGATCTGCATGCAAATGCTGTTATAAAGAGAGAGCTTGAAAAACCAGGGAATTTGGTCGTGGTTAAGACCCCAGGAAGGTTGCCCCCGCAGCAAATAGCTCACACCTAAGAATTTCAACCGACCGATAACGCCGGCATGGGACAAAAGAACGGTTTTACAAAGGCTTCCCTGAATAAAAAAGTACTTAAGAAAAAACCCACTTGCCCGATAACAACTAACAATAACTTGCAGGTGGACAGTCGGCTCTGAATAAGCCGGCCGGGGGTTGAAATATCCCAAGATCATTATTCCCCCTGTGAAATTATTAGATATAACTATGTTATGCACAGGCAAGGAACAATAATCCGCAGCATTATCTGAGTATGAATGTGTGGACAAATGGATTTGAAAAGTTTACCTCTTCCTTCTTTTCCCTAAAGGGTTGCTTATACAGCTTTAAAACAGTAAGCTTCTTAAAATTAAATTAAACATGAAGTTTAAAAAAAAGGCGGTTAGTACTGGAGGATTTATACAAAGGTCTATCGCTTGTAAAGGGCCATTTGAGTAACTCAACCCGATGCTTACGCTAAACTAATAAATAGTCTTTAACTTCACTTCTATGACCGAATACCTGAAATCGATATTAAACGCGTTTTATGATCATCTTTTCGTATTCACTGCGGACGGAATAATTGAAGATTATACCGCTACGGATCGCGGGGAAGAGTTCATGCCTCCCGCAAAAGAGTTAGTAGAAAAACATCACCGGCAGGTGTTACCCTCGCAGGTAAGTCAAAAGATTGGACAAGCTTTTGACAGGTTAAAGGAGGGAGAAAAGCAGGTTACCTTCGAGTACGAGATTGAGATGGGAGAAAAAAACCGATGGTATAACGCCGTCCTATCAAAAATAAGCAATGGGGAGGGGGACAAATTCCTCCTGGCCGTGAAAGATACCACGGATCAGAAGAAGATGGAGAAAAAACTTGCCCTGAAGAATGAAAAACTCACGGAATTGAACAGGCAAAAAGACAAACTTTTTTCTGTCATTTCCCATGATCTCCGCAATGCCGTGGGAGGCGCGAAGGGCGTTTATTCTATTTTGTTACAAGACTATGACGAATTCTCCAAGGAAGATATCCTGGAATACCTGGAATTGCTAAACAAGAATACCCGGGAGACCCATGAGCTGTTGGAGGATCTGCTGGCCTGGTCAAGGGTTAAGCTGGGAGAGGTAACAACGGATATCCAAGAAGTACATCTTTCGAAGCTCACAGACGTTGTATTTGAGAAGGTACAGTCGGATGCCGGGGAGAAAGGAATCAGCCTGGAAAACCGGGTCCCCGACGCTATCCATGCAGATGCCGATGCCGGCATGGTAAAAAAGATCCTGAAAAATCTCATCGCCAATGGCATCAAATATTCCCATCCGGGAGGAACGGTTATGGTGAAGGCAGAGGAAACCGGCGACAGTGTAACCATATCGGTAGTGGATGAAGGAGTAGGCATTGACGAAAATGCGCAGGAGAAAGTTTTAGATAAAGACCACAATTATACGGCGTTCGGGACCAATGGGGAAAAAGGTCCCGGGATTGGCCTGGATATCTGTATTGATTTTGTTGAGAGGCACGGGGGCGGCATCCGGCTGGAAAGTGAGCCGGGCAAAGGGAGTACGTTCACCTTCACCCTGCCGGCCCAGCCATAAAGAAACCGTCCATTTATTTTTTGTTGGATCTCGTAACGGCCCAGATGGTCAATCCCAGAATAGCCGATGTCGCACCGAGCATCAAAGCAATATTTACATCTCGCTGGATGCGGTCGATTTTCTGGCGATAACTTGCGCCCACGCCCTTCCGGGCAATGATCCCTTCCAGTGCCTGAATTCGCTCTTCCAGTTCCTTGCGGGTTCTCTCTTTAATATCCATAGTTGCTCCTTTTTTAATAGTTCGTATTATTGTTCATTAAACGAATTTTTCTTTGTGTTATTTCCTTTTTTCTAACTACAAACAAGAAAAATGGAGTTCATCATGGTCATTCCCCTGTTTGCACAGGAGGACTCCTCTATTTTTGATTGTGGTTAACCAATTAAGTAAAAGGGTTGAGATCCTCTTTTCCATATTGCTTCACAATTAACTCTTTAAAACAGCGCTTACCCTGCTAATCAGAAAACAGGTTCATATCCCTATCCCTTAGAAATAGTAGCGGAGGCCGACCGCCCCGTTGCCCGCCAGTTCCACCTCAGGCGTTAGATCTACAATAGGCACTGCTTCAACAAACAGATCAAAAGGAATCGTTTGAAAGATAAGATTTAATCCAAGAGGAAACCGTGCGCCTGCCGTCGCCTCGTCCGCAAATATCACCCTCCCGCCAATACCGTAGTAAAAAGCAAGATCCTCGGTATTTCTGAACCAGGAGTGCCATAAAAAGTCGGAATGCATATGAAGGGCCTCCTCTCTCCCGGTAAGCGACCAGGCCGCCCCGATATCAAATGCCGTCCGGCTGCTGTTCCACGATTTGACGGAAACCCCCGTGGGCTCACCGATCATTATTCCTATTCCAAAATTACTCCGGTCATCACTGCCGGCTTGCCCTCTTGCCGGGGTAGATGCGCAATGAACCAGCAATCCCGTTATACTGATGAAAACAATTATTTTAAGTAATCTCATCTTCGACGATATTATGTGAATGTTTGAATATGAACGGCCATAAGCATATGTGGCGGCCGCATAAAACATTTATAAAAGGAACCCCGTTTCGCGTTTAATCATTCATACTCAGTTCTCTCCCAGGAGATTATGTTGACTTTCAGACAGTTTTGCAAAACTGTTTTTTTAAAATCACAAGCCCATAAAGGCCTTCTATAGGGGCCTGTCGGACTAAGCAAAATCTACTGTGTATCCGTCGGTTTTGGTCATATTTTGAGTTCTTTTCGTTAACCAGACCCGATATTCGCCTAAAAATACCCCAAAATGGGAATCAAATCGTCTGACTCCCCTGCGTCCTTTAAGTCCTCCCGACTCCTGTATAACACTGTCTTTCACCGGCCACGCTCTTGTGCCGAAGCCGGAGAGAATGACAATACCGGCATTATACCTTTGCGAAACAATTTTTCAGATGAGAGGTAACAGTTTTAAAGCAAGCATATGTTCTTATATTTATGATAAATCAACAGTTTCATCTAAAGTCGATGGATGATTTAAATAACCCCGTCATTCGTATATGCCGTCAGTTCACGCAAACGCTTCCGTTATGCCATACCTATCCATAGATATCAGCTCGTCTGTCCTATTGTCTTCCGCAGCATATCCTGTAATTGCTTAAAAAAACGTCATGCAGAATCTTCGGAATACCTTTATTGCGGGAGCGGCCAAATCCGGCACGACCGCTCTTTACTACCTGCTCAATCAACACCCGGAAGTCTGTATTCCGATCGTAAAGGAGCCGAATTTTTTCAGCAATATCGCCAACAGCTCCGACCCCGTAAAGCCCGGGAGCGGGCCGGGAGACGACAGCACAGTTTGGACCGACACGCTAAGCAGCTATCACAGTTTGTATAAGCCGGAACAGAAACACACCGTAAAGCTCGATGCTTCTGTTTCATACCTGTACAGCACGACAGCCTCCGCTCAGATCGCCCGCTATGACCCGCAAAGTACTATTATCATTGTTATCAGGAACCCGGTAGAGCGCGCTTTTTCCCATTACAAGCATTTGCTGCGCGATGGACGCGAAACCGTTTCCTTTTCGGAAGCCATAAGACGCGAGCAGGTGCGGATCCGGGAAGGGTGGGAGTTTTCGTGGCACCTGACCGGCATGGGGCGATATCACGACCAAATCCAGCGCTATTTCGATTATTTTGAACCGGAGCAAATCCGTATTTTCCTGTTTGAAGATATCAAAGAAAATATTGCTGAAGTTATGCATGAGATCACCGATTTTATGGGGCTGGAGACATATGATTATAATTTTGAACAGCAGGAACGTAATGCTTCGGGGGTAGCCCGGAGCTGGATACTCTCAAGAGCTGTGAACTGGATTCTCGGCTACAAGGCCACTATAAACAAAGTTATTCCTCCTGTCATCACCCACCGGGCCCTGCAGCTGTTCCGGTCAGTCAATATCCGAAAAAGCGACCTGGACATCTCCCCAAAGCTCCGCGCGGAACTCTACGGCCTGTTCGAGGCCGACATTCACGAAACGGAACAGCTGATCGGCCGTAACCTCGACGCATGGAGACCTGAATAATTTCAATATGTACCCAATTATTTACAGATAGATGGCAAACACAGTGTATATTAACGGACATTTCCTGCGGCAACAGATCACGGGCGTACAGCGATACGGACGGGAGGTTATCAGGGGCTTTGACCGCGGGGGGTATCCCTATGAAGTTCTAAAACCGCAGGGGATGGTTACTTCGGGCAGAATAGGAGGCAATTTATGGCAGCAACTGGTGCTACCCGCCCGGAAGGACCGGGATGATCTGCTCTGGTCCCCGGCCAACAGCGGACCCGTTTTTGCCCGTAATCATATCATAACACTTCATGACATTGCTGTTTTCCCGCACCCGGAGTGGTTTTCCTCTTCTTATTCCCTGTGGAAAAGAACGCTTATTCCGCAGGTTGCAAAGCGGGCGAAAGGCATCCTCACCGTTTCGGAATTCTCCAAAAATGTCATCTGCACCCACCTGGATATCCCCCCGGATAAAGTTAAAGCCGTATACAACGGGGTGGATACCAGTCGTTTCAAGCCCGCCGCAGCTTCTACCATTCAGGACATCCGCCTTAAATACGACCTCAACACGCCTTACCTGCTTACCCTCGGTTCACTCGATCCCAGAAAAAATCTTAAGCGAACGATAGAAGCCTGGAAACGCTGCAGAGAACAGGAGAAAATGAGGGAATTCGTATTAGCCATTGCCGGCGGAAGCAACGCCAACTTCAGCAGCCTTGAACTCAATCTGTCCGGTGACGCCACCCGGATGTTGGGTTATGTGGATGATAAGGACCTGCCGGCACTCTATTCCGGAGCCGCCGGCTTTTTGCTTCCATCCCTGTTTGAGGGATTCGGGCTGCCCGTTATTGAAGCTATGGCCTGCGGCACTCCGGTCATAACATCGAACACCACGGCTCTCGATGAAATATCGGGCGATGCGGCATTGAAGGTCACTCCTACTGACATAAATTCCATCAAAGAAGCTATCCTGGAGCTATTGGATTCCCCGCACCTGCAAACCAAGCTTACAGAGCTCGGGTTGAAAAGAGCGCAGCGTTTTAGCTGGGACAGGGCAGCCCGAGAGATTTATCATTTTCTGACGATATGATACAGGGCGTTTAGTTTCCGCGTTTCCGCCTGCAAGCCCTGAGTCAGTCATGCTCACAGTTCCCTGTGATAGCAATCGAGCGCGATACGGGAGAGAGCTGTACTTTATTCCATGACCTCAAAAAGAATGATAGTCCTTCTCATTTTCTTTTGATCCTTCCTGTGAGGCGCCGGGGGACCCGCTTTGCTTCTGGCGTGGAAAAGTGATCGTAAACGTAGTGCCCGCTCCTTCTCCGTCACTTTTCACCGCTATTTTCCCACCCATTTCAGATATATAATTGGCGCTGCTGTGCAGACCGAATCCATGACCGCTCGTTTTGGTCGTAAAACCCTGGGTGAAAATCTTATTCAGATGCACTTTGCGAATGCCAACTCCATTATCGGAAATAGAAAGATATACATTCTCCGCATCCTGCCAGGTTTTAATGGTAATTTTCCTTTGCTCTCGCGGCACATCATCCAATGCTTCCCTCGCATTCTTGATCAGGTTTACAAGCACATGCACCAGCTTGGAATGTTGGGCGACAATCGGATCCACCGGTTCCAATTCCTTGTGAATGGTCAGCTCATAGCGGTCGATCGAGCCGGCCTGGAGGGCCAGCGCCTCATCAATCATCTCAGCGAAAGAGAGCTGGCCGGCATCCATTTGAGCCCCGGCATAACTCTGTTGAGCGGCAACAACATCATTAATAAGCTTGATCTTTTCATTCAGCCGTTCCGACTGTTTAAGCACTTTCCTCCTCTCTTCGTTGAGCGGCGCCTCTAATTTTAAGTAATAGTGCATTAATTCCTTTCCTTTTGGGTTGTTGGCAACAAACTCATCAATCCGGCCAATATGCTTGCGCAGAATAGTATTCGCCTGCGACAGCCTCTTTAACTTTGAATCTCGCAAGGTATCTTCGATCAGTGAAGCCGACGTATTGACGCTGTTCAGGATATTCCCCACATTATGCAAAATACCCGTGGCCAGATCCGCCATGCCGGCTTTATGGGCTTTTTTAACCAGTTCACCCCGGGTTTCTTTCAGCTCCTCGAGAAGTTCTTCCAAATGTTCGTTTTTACCGGCAAGTTCAGAATTTTTCTCATCCAGTTCCGACGTTCGTTTAGCTATAATTCGTCCCAGCCGCCGGTTCTGCGCTCTTATACTGCGTACCCTGTAGCGGTAACCTCCATAAATGACGGAGGCTAAAAACAGTATCGATACTATATAAAACCAGGTTGTTCGCCAAAAAGGCGGGGCTATGGCCAACGTAAGTGCAGAAGTCTCTTCGCCCCATATTCCATCGCTGTTGGCCGCTTTTATTTTGAATTCATATTCTCCCGGATCAAGGTTGGTGTACGTGGCAGACCTGGTATCTCCTACGTAGTGCCATTTACTATCGAAACCTTCCAGCTTATAGGCAAACTGCATCCCCTGCAACGGACTATATTCCAAAGCCGTATATTCGAACGTAATGACCGTCTGGTCGTGGGACAGCACCAGGCGATCGGTTTGACTGATATGTTTCTTCAGCGGAGAATCGCCGCCTATGGGTACCGGCTGGTTGAACAGCATAAAATCGGTAAGTACTATGGGAGCGACGCTCGTATTCAACGTAACGCTGTCCGGATGAAACAGGTTGAACCCCTTGACCCCTCCGAAATACATATATCCCTCTCGATCCTTGTAATAAGCCCCGGCATTGAACTCCCGGCTTTGCAAGCCGTTTTCCATACCAAAATTGATAAAATGTTCAGATTCGGGATCAAATTGAGAAATTCCGCCGTTGGTGCTTATCCATAAATTGCCATGATTATCCTCAAGGATTCCGTTGACTATATTACTCTGCAGGCCCTCTTTTTTTGAATAGGTCGTAACGTTGTGGGTTTCCCGGTCAAAAAGCTTTAACCCGCCCCCCCGCGTACCCAGCCAGAATCTATTCTCAGAGTCTTCGTGCATGCAGTGAATAACACTGCTGTACAAATCCCCGGTGTTTATGTCATAAAAAGTAAACTTTTCCCTTTCCTCTTCGTATTTCGTAAGACGTCCCCCATAAGAGCCAATCCACAGATTCCCCTTGCTGTCCTCATAAAAACTTCTGATGTCGTTGTTATCGATGCTTGTCGAGTCTTCGGAGTTTTCCATATACCGGATAAACTTTTCGGCCCCCGGTTCCAGCATGTTTACCCCCCCGCCGTTCGTTGCGATCCACAACCGGTCTTTTTGATCCGTGTAAAGCTGGTATACATTATCACTGCTCAGGCTGTGTTCATCATCCGGATCATGCTGATAATGCGTAAAGCGCTGATTCTCCACGTCAAACAGGCTGAGTCCCCCGTTGTAAGTTCCCAGCCAGATCTTGCCCTCCTCCCGATGGCTTTCCATACTCAGAATAACGTCCGAGGGAATGCTGTTGCGGTTATCGGGGTCATGTTTCAGACTCGAAAATTTCCCTGTCCGCCGGTCAAAAAAATTAAGCCCTCCCCCGTCGGTGCCCACCAAAAATTCACCCGTTGAAGTCTCCATGAAACTGCGTACGGAATTGTTGCTGAGGCTGGAAGCTGAATTCGGGTTATTTTGATAGTGTTCAATTTTTTTACTGCTCTTGTCAACAAAGTTTATTCCCCCCGTAAAAGTCCCAACCCACATGGTGTTATCCCTACTCTTGTAGAGGCTGTTGATCGCGTTATTATTGAGACTGCGCGGATCGGTTTTATCATACTTATAATTTCGAAATTCTTCGCTTGTCCGGTCAAATATACTTAATCCCTGGTTGCTCGTACCCACCCAAAGCCTGCCGTCGCTGCCTTCCTGTATTACATGGATAGCATTTTCTGCAATGCTGTTGGGCCTGTCCGCATCATGGGTATACCGGTAAAACCGGTCGCTTTCGTAGTCGTAAGAGTTTAACCCGCCGCCCAGAGTACCTACCCATAATGTTCCTGTACGGTCTTCATAGAGTGTGGTAATATGGTTGGCGCCAATACTGTGGGGATCCCCGGAATCGTGCAGATACCGTTTAAACTTTCCTGTTTCCCGGTCCAGGATATTCAATCCCTCTTCCGTTCCTATCCACAAATTCTCCCGGCTATCCTCAAAGACAGCCGTAATGTTGTTCGAACTAATGCTCTGCGGATCATCGTTCCGGTTAATATAATGAGTAACTTTAGTCAGATAATCCTCATTTATCTCTCCCTCTCTTTTCATGAGGTTCAATCCCCAGCTTGTCCCAACCCAGAAATTCTCCCTGCTGTCCTCATACACCGCCCATATCGAATTATCACTCAGGGTTTCTTGCGATCTATTGATATCTCCCGTGAAACGGATGAAACGATCACGCTCCCGGTCATAGAGATTTAGCCCTCTCCCCAACGTACCCACCCATACATTTCCCCTGCTATCTTCATAAAGAGTCCGGACCTCGTTCAAGCTGAGACTGTACGGGTCATCGGGATCATAGGAATAGACCGTAAATTCATAGCCGTTATATTTGTTTAATCCATCCTGGGTTGCAAACCACATGTATCCTTCGCTATCCTGAAGGATGCTGTATACCGAACTCTGAGAGAGACCGTCCTCCGGGGTCAAATGATGAAACTGCATGTCCATTGCCCCCTGTCCTTTTGTTTCTACAGTCACAGACAACGAAAGGAGTACCCACAGGAAGCAGGAAAATACTATTTTATGTGAATGTAATGTCTTCATTCAGTATTACCCTTGTGGACCATTTTCCGTTTGCCGAAGTGATCCGGACAGGGCCGAACGTTACCGGCACCCATCCGGGATTGCGAATAAGACCACCCCGGACCCCCTGGAGATTCGGCATGGGTTGTTATCCACGGCCTGCAGATATAGAAAAATATGCCTCCAAAAAAAAGAAAAAACCGGCGTGAACAGTTGCGAATACGTAAGGACTTCATTTGTTTATAAACCATGCTGGGGTTCAGTTTTCATGTTGAAAAGCCCTGAGCGTTTCACTTTGATTAAGTCTTTTCTTATAAGTAGTGGGAAATATCAAGGTAAAAGTGGCCCCCTCTTCTTCGCTTTCCACTTTTATTTGACCGCCCATGCTGCGCATATAGTTGGCACAGCTATGCAGCCCGAATCCATGGCCGCTTTTTTTTGTGGTAAACCCCTGGGTAAAGATTTTATCCATGTTTTCTTCTTTAATTCCGCCTCCGTTATCGGATACAGAAAGAAATACCTCATCCTGCTGCTGCCAGACTTTAATGGAAATCATCTTCTCCGGCGGCGCTTTCTTTATTATAGCCTCCTTGGCATTCTTGAATATATTAATCAGGATATGAATCAGCTGTGTACGATGAGCTATAATGGGATCCACGGAGTTTATTTCTTTCCTGACTGTCAGTTTATGACGTTCAATGGTAGCGGATTGAAGGCTTAATGCATCATCAATCATTTCTTCAAGCGACATCTGGTCAGCTTCCATGGCAGAACCGGCATAATTTTGCTGGGCTGTGATCACATCACTGATTAAATCGATTTTTTTGTTGAGACGCCTGGATTGATCCAGTATCTCTTTTTGCTCTTTTCTGAGAGGCTCCTCCAGTTTCAAGTAATAAGAGAGCAGTTTTTTCCCTTTAGGGGTTTCAAGAATAAACTCCTCGATCTGATCCATATGTTTTTCAAGAAGATTATTAGCCTCGTAAAGGTTGGCCAGTTTCGACTTCTTCGATGTTTCCCGGATCATCGAGACAGAAGTATTAACACTATTCAATATATTGCCCACATTGTGTAGCACGCCGGTTGCGATATCCGCCATTCCGGCCTTGTGGGCTTTCTCAACCAGCTGGGATCTCGTTTCCCTGAGCTCTTTCAGGGCTTCTTTCAAATGCTTGTTCTTCTCATACAATTCGGAGGTCCGGGACTCCACCTCCTGCTCGAGCTGTTCATTTTGCTGATGAATGCTTCTGAGTTTCCACCGGTAGCCCAGCACAACAGTTCCGCCTGCTAATAGTATGCCCAGCAGATAAAACCAGCTTGTCTGCCAGAAGGGGGGTGTGATCATCAGAGCCAGAGAGGTTCCCTCTTCATTCCAAACACCATCGTTGTTGGCCGCTTTAACCCTAAACGTGTATTCGCCGGGATCAAGATGAGTATAAGTAACGAAATTCCGGTTGCCGATATAGTTCCAGGTTTCATCAAATCCCTCTAATTTATAGGCATACTGGTTTTTTTCAGGAATTGTAAAGTTCAGTGCTGCAAATTCAAAAGATATCACGTTATCGGAATAGGAAAGGGTAAGCGTATCGGTATGGGTGATCGATTGCTCTAAAATATCTCTGTTCTCTCCCTTTTCCTCCCTGTTTCCATGAACAGGTACCGAAGTGTTAAAAAGTTGAAAATCCGTTATAACGACCGGCGGCACATTGGGATTCCCGGTAAGATCACCGGGAAAAAAAGTATTGAATCCATTGGTCCCACCCATATAAACTTTCCCGGCCGACGAAGTTAAGGCGGCGCCGGCATTAAACTCATTCCCCTGCAGGCCGTCTCTTTTGTCGAAAATGCTAAATGTTTCCGTCTCCGAATTCCACACTGCAAGCCCGCGCGTTGTCCCCAGGTAAACGGATGCTTCATGGTCCTCGGTTATAGCGTAAACAATATCATCGGGCAAGCCGTTTTTTCTGGAAAAATAGTGCAGGACGTTATGAGATTCGATATCAAGCACATTCGCTCCCATGGTCGTACCCACCCAAAGTCTCCCCTTCGAATCTTCGTGGATGTCCAATACCGAACTGTTCCCAAGGCTATGGGGATTCCCGGCCGTGTAGGCAAACTGCTTGAAATTGTCCCTTTCGGGCTGATACAGGTTCAGTCCCTGCCGGGTGCCGACCCAGATGTTACTCTTGCTGTCTATATAAATTTCAGTAACAAAAGAGGAGCTTATGCTTTTCGGGTCGTCAGAATCATGACGATAATGAGTGAATGTTTCTGTTTCAGGGTCCATCACATCGAGGCCCCGGCTCGTGGTGGCAATCCAAATACAGCCCGAAGAATCAATAGCCAGGCTCCATAACGAATTATAGCTGATGGTATTGGGATCATTGGCTTTGTGCAGGTAGCGATCCACGTCTCCGCTTTCTGGATTGAGCTTATTAACCCCCCGGCTCGTTGCCAGCCAAAGATCCCCCGATCGATCTTGCGCTATGTTAAAAATACGATTGCTGCTCAAGGAGTGGTCATCACCCGGCTCATTGAGGAAGTATTCAAACTTTCCTGTATCCCGGTTGAACCTGTTTAACCCTTCATCGGTACCTATCCAGATATTTTGACCATCATTATCCTGCAAGAAGTCCCAGATATTGTTACCGCTTAAACTGTTTCCGCTTTCCGGATCGTGAAAATAATATTGTATGTCTTTCTGATGGTAACTGAATTTATTGAGTCCGGCCGACCACGTACCGATCCACAGCGTGTTGTGCCTGTCCTCAAAGAGACTGTGTATTTGATTGGAACTGATGCTTTGATCATCCCTGGGATCAGCCTTAAACCGGGTAAACTCGTCTGTTTCCGGGTGATAGAGGTTCAAACCATCCCCGGTACCGACCCATACATTGGACTGGCTGTCCCGATACACAACATTAACCGTATTTTCACTTAAAGAGGCGGGATTATCAGCTTCATATTGGTAGAGCGTTGCCTTATTGCGTTCCGGGTTTATCCGGTACAGACCGTTATTCGTACCAACCCATAAATAACCGGCCTCACCGTCATGAATAGTGGTGATCTTCTTATTGTTCAAACCCGTTATCTGGCTGTGCGCCAGCTGTCCCTCCCGGTCCAGGTAATAAAGGCCTTCTCCGAACGTGCCTGCCCACAATCGGCCGGTTGAATCCCGGTATACCTCCTGAAAATTATTTTCTCCATCTACCACGGCCAGGCGGACAAAGCCCCCTTCATCCTTGTCTACAAGCTTATTTAGTCCATTTTTGGTCGCAACCCAGACCGTACCATCCGTATCACAGTGAGTGGCATGAATAACATTAGCGCTGACGCTTCCCGGTCGATCCTCTGCGAAATAGCGTTTGAACCGCTCTTCCCCTATGTTAAAAAAAGAAAGCCCGTTTCCCGTCGCAATCCAGAGATTCCCCTCCGTATCTTTGCACATGTCGGCAATATGCTTATCACTCAAACTATTATTGTCGACTAAATCCCGCCGGTAAACCGTCATTTCATGTCCGTCATAACGATTTAATCCCCCCGTAGTCCCGAACCACATAAATCCCTCATCGTCCTGGATAATTGAAGGCACCGAAGATTGGGAAAGTCCCTCATCAAGTCCCAGGTGCTTAAACTGGAACGAATGCTCCTGAGAATAACCCTGGGATATACACAGGAAAAAGAGGAAAGCGGCCGTGAAGCCTAAAACTTTAATCAATCGTTTATGAATAATCGTAATACTCAAAAAAAAGAAGTCCGCCAGGAACTCTAAAAAAGAGCGGATGGATGTCATTTTCATAATTCCAACGCAAATCAAATTTAATCGATCTTAAAAGTTGTAGTTCGTACGTGCCGCTTCTTTCAATGCCCTGATCAAGTCTTCTTTATCAACCGGTTTGGAAACATAATCATCCATTCCTGCCTCAAGGCATAACTCCCGGTCCTTTTCCAGGGCGGAGGCGGTCAATGCAATAATGGGAATATGCTTCCCGCTTACCTCCTCGGCTTCCCGGATGATCGAAGTCGCTTCATACCCGTCCATTTCAGGCATTTGTATATCCATGAGTACAAACGCATAGTCGTTTTCCTCCACCGCTTTTACGGCATCCGTCCCCTTTTCAACAATATCAACTTCAAACCCTTCTCTCTCGAGAATCTTTCTGGCCACCATTTGATTGATCTTGTTATCCTCTGCCACCAAAATTCTGTGCTTTCGCATGCGAGGTTTCGTATTCTCAGCAGCATCCCGGTTCCCGCTGTCTTTCTCGCTCCCGTTGCCTTCATAATTTTTCAGGGGTAAATTAACCCAGAAGGTTGACCCTTCGCCTACTTCACTTTCCACCCCTACATCTCCATTCATGAGCTTTGCCAACTGCCGGCATATGGCCAACCCGAGACCGGTTCCCCCGTATTCCCGGGTGGTGGTGGAATCAGCCTGCGCAAACGATTTAAAAATTCCGGACTGTTTTTCTTCCGGTATCCCCATTCCCGTATCCGTGACAGAAAATTGAATCAGATGATCCTCATTGTCAGACTCAAGCTCTGAAACTTCAAATGTAACCTCTCCCTTTTCCGTAAACTTAATAGCATTACTCCCGTAGTTCACGAGAATCTGCCGTATCCTCGTCGGATCGCCGATTAGCGATTCGGTGACCTCATCATCAATCGTGTAACTGATCTCGATATTATCACGTTCTGATGAAAACGAGAGTATATGGACGACTTCCTCCATAATATCCTTTATTTCAAAGGGTACTTCCTCGATTTCGAGTTTGCCGGCTTCCATTTTGGAAAAATCCAGAATGTCATTTATGACCCGCAACAGTGATTTGGCGCTTGTTTTAACCATCCGGGACAATTCGCGCTGCTCACTGTTCAACTCCGTTTCCAGCAGCAGGTCGTTCATTCCGATAACGCCATTCATGGGCGTTCGAATTTCATGACTCATATTCGCCAGGAAAGCACTTTTGGCTTCGGAAGCTTCCACGGCCTTATCCTTCATCTTCTTGTACTCTTTAAGCAGCTTGTTAAGCTCTTTTGTTCGCTCCTGCACTTCTTCTTCAAGTTTTTCAGTATACGCAATGGATTCCTGCTGGAGCTTCCACTTCGTAATAAGCGACAGGGCGGTCTGCTTCAGGGCTGTAGCATCGAAAGGCTTTTTCATAAACAGCAATTTATCCGTACTGCCCAGGTTGCGAACAATCTCATCCCAGGAATAATCGGAATAAGCAGTACAGATAACCATCTCCGTATAAGGGTGATCTTTCCAGATCTCTTTGATCGTCTGGATACCATCGATACCGGGCGGCATGCGGACATCCATAAAAACCAGCGGGTACGGCTCGCCGCTCTCATCCGCCTCTTTGACCATCTCAATGGCTTCTTCTCCCTGATAAGCGTGGTCAATCTCATAACTTATGTCCGCGACCACCTCTCCGCCGCCGGATGACGAAGTGCCAAAAAGCTCATTGGTCATTTCCTGTAATTCAGCATCAGCATCACTCCTGCTCTTAACAAGTATTGATTCAATATCTTCATGGATGGCTTCATTATCATCCACTAATAAAATCTTTTGTTTGTATTCCATAGCTGAACGTATGATTTATGCTTAACCCGGCCCCGGCATTACAGGAGTCCTTGCCCCGGCCTCTTCTGTTGTTATCGGTTATGATTGAGAAAACTTTAAAAAAGAAACTTTCCTAAAAATAGAACCACTATTAAGAATAGTGTGAAATGATATAACTACAATATTATTACAATAAATATACAAAAAATATTACAAGGCTATATACTTTTGCATGACATTCAGTCCTTCGGGAATGATATTCCAGGGCTCAATCATTTGCCTGCCCGGGGGAGTTCCCGGGTGGCATGGAGTCTTCAAAGCCCGTTTTTCTTTCCTTTTGTCCCGCTGGTGGAAACGTCAGGATAAAAGTCGCCCCCTTGCCTTTACCCTCGCTTTCCGCCCGGATGCCGCCCTCCATTTCCGACATATAGTTGGCACAGGTGTGCAGCCCGTACCCATGCCCCTTTTCCCTGGTCGTAAACCCGTGGGCAAAGATCTTCTTCAGGTGTTCCTCCCTGATTCCCTCCCCGTTGTCGGAGACCGACAGGCACACCTCCTCCCCCTCCCCGTAGGTGCGTATCCGGATCCGCTTCTGCCCGGCATCCATCCCCGACATCGCATCCTTCGCGTTCTGCAGCAGGTTGATCAGGATATGGACCAGCTTGCTCTTCTGGGCCACCACCTTCGCGGTATCGGCGAAGTCTTTGACGATCTCCAGGCTGTCGCGCTCGATCGTGCCCGACTGCAGCATCAGCGTATCTTCGACCACCTCCTCCAGCTGAAACTCCTCTTTGATGCGGACCACCCGCGCCACATCCTGCTGGGCATCGATCACCTCGGTCATCAGCTGCACCTTCTCAGTCAGCCGCTCGCTGTGAGCTTTCAGCTGCTCGCGCTCCTCTCCCAGGGGATCTTCCAGCTTCAGGTAGTAGTTCAGCAGCTGCAGGCCCCGCGGGTCCTCCAGCAGAAAGGCTTCCAGGTCGTCCCTGTGCTCAGCCAGCAGCTCGTTGGCCTGCCTGAACTGCGGGAATTTGGAGCGGGACAGGGTCTCTTTGATCTGGGTGGCGGAGATGTTCACGCTGTTCAATACATTGCCGATATTGTGCAGAACCCCCGTCGCCAGGTCCGCCATCCCCGCCTTGTGGGCCTTCTCCACCAGCTCTTCCCTCGCCGATTTCAGCTCCGCTATCGTTTCGTTCAACGCATTATTCTTTTCCCCGAGGTTATTGCTAAGCTTTTTAATACGAATATTCTGTTCATAAAACGTTCCGCCAAGGTTAATCATATAAAGTAACAGCAATATCATGGAGGTAGCTTCTATATAAAAAGGAGCGTCGGGTTCCAATGTAACCCCCGTCATGCCGATCCCTAATATAATTCCCATGATAAATGGCAGCTGGGCCTTCAATATCTGGCGAAAACCGCCGATAATGCCGTGCGTGATAATGTTTGCCAACAAGAACGAAAAGGAACCCCACAGGAAAAAGTTGATATAGGGTATCCATAATCCCATGATGAAGGAGTCAATCATCATCGCTCCAATCTCAATTTTTTTTGTTCCCGGCACCACCTTTGAAGCTAACAGCACAAGCTGGGGATGAATCAAAAAGAAATATATCATGAACGGGAAATACCAGGCAGACCATCCCCGCTCCAGGACCAGCAATGCCACGACAATAAACGCAGCCGTATTCCCCACCAGCCGGGGCACATAATTATTCCTGGCCAAAGGATGGGCCTCTCCCAGCTCGAACCCCTTGTCTTTTAACCATTTAACAATTTGATAGTATATCGACATGGTGCTACTCCCTTTTTTGACCCGCTGGTGAAAACGTCAGGATAAAAGTCGCCCCCTTGCCTTTACCCTCGCTTTCCGCCCGGATGCCGCCCTCCATTTCCGACATATAGTTGGCACAGGTGTGCAGCCCGTACCCATGCCCCTTTTCCCTGGTCGTAAACCCGTGGGCAAAGATCTTCTTCAGGTGTTCCTCCCTGATCCCCTCCCCGTTGTCGGAAACCGACAGGCACACCTCCTCCCCCTCCTCGTAGGTGCGTATCCGGATCCGCTTCTGCCCGGCATCCATCCCCGACATCGCATCCTTTGCGTTCTGCAGCAGGTTGATCAGGATATGAACCAGCTTGCTCTTCTGGGCCACCACCTTCGCGGTATCGGCGAAGTCTTTGACGATCTCCAGGCTGTCGCGCTCGATCGTGCCCGACTGCAGCATCAGCGTATCTTCGACCACCTCCTCCAGCTGAAACTCCTCTTTGATGCGGACCACCCGCGCCACATCCTGCTGGGCATCGATCACCTCGGTCATCAGCTGCACCTTCTCAGTCAGCCGCTCGCTGTGAGCTTTCAGCTGCTCGCGCTCCTCTCCCAGGGGATCTTCCAGCTTCAGGTAGTAGTTCAGCAGCTGCAGGCCCCGCGGGTCCTCCAGCAGAAAGGCTTCCAGGTCGTCCCTGTGCTCAGCCAGCAGCTCGTTGGCCTGCCTGAACTGCGGGAATTTGGAGCGGGACAGGGTCTCTTTGATCTGGGTGGCGGAGATGTTCACGCTGTTCAATATATTGCCGATATTGTGCAGAACCCCCGTCGCCAGGTCCGCCATCCCCGCCTTGTGGGCCTTCTCCACCAGCTCTTCCCTCGCCGATTTCAGCTCCGCTATCGTCTCGTTCAACGCATTATTTCTATGTTCCAACTTGCTGCGTATGTCTGTCAATTTCCGGGATTGAGTGAAAAATGAGGTGGCGGCATTGGCGATAAAAAAAACAAGGACGATCATCGCCATTATTTCTATATATAATGGTCCCTCCAGCTGCACCTCAAATCCCATCACAGCGCCGCCGAGCAGCAGGCCGAGGATAAAGAGTAACAATGCCTTAGCCATCTGCTTAAATCCGCCATTCATGGTATTTACCACCAGGGCGCCGGAAAATAAGGCAAATGATTCCCATAGAAAAAATTCCATAAAAACAATCCAGATGCCCAATACCAGGGATTCAATCATCATGGCCGTTATCTCCACCCTTTTTTCGCCCGGCATAGCTTTTGCCGCAAGGTACACAAGCTGGGGAAAACCCAGGAAAAAAATCGCTACCAGCGGTAAGTTCCAGTAGGACCATCCCCGTTCTATAATCAACAGGGAGATGACCAGGAATCCCCCCCCATAACCCACCACCCGGGGCAGGTAATTCGCACGGGTCAGGCGGTGTGCTGTGCCTAATTGTGTTCCATCAGGATGTAATGCCATATCTAGCGGATCATTTTTTTTCTACAACTGTATAACAGAAGATATTCGCGTTCCGACCAGAAACTTTAAAAAAATGTACGTGTCTTTCTGAGCACACAATGCAGAATTATACCTATAAATACAAGCACAAATCCAGTACTCCCCGCTGTTAATTATAAGAAGCCTTTTGCAAAACCGTTCTTTTGGCCGATGTCGGCGTTACCGGCCGGTTGAAATGTTCACATACGGGCGATATGCTGCGGGTGCAACTTCCCTGAGGCTCTGACCCTGAACAAAATTCCCGGTTTTTCGAAGAGTTCTATAATTCCGGAAATGTTATGAAAATCGGGAACGGAAAACCGATAAAAAATAGTTATCATTGCCTGTCATGATAACTAATTCAGAAAGAGGAAGTTTATTATACATGCCAACCATTTCGGTTCTGGTTTTTCCCTTATATTATAATAACTTATAACGACAGGAACCAAGGGATACCATCATCCTTTGAAAAATATTATACCGTTACACGTGATACGAAGAAATTTTAAAAGAACATTCACACCCGGAATCATTGCGGTATGTCTCATGTTGATCGGGACCGCGGCGTGCAAGAGCACGGAAAACACCGCAACCAGCCCTTCGACGAGTGACCCAGACAATGGCCGGCCTGAGCTGGAAGCCCTGTATTGGGCCCGGGTAGACAGTTCGCGGATGAACTTCACCGAGGCCGATGTATCGTTTATGACCGGCATGATAGCCCATCATGCCCAGGCCCTCGTTATGTCGCGCCTTGCCCCCGAAAATAATGCGAGTGCGGAAATCCAGCGGTTGGCTGCCCGTATCATCAATGCTCAAAAAGATGAAATTTCTTCCATGCAGCGGTGGCTCCGTGACCGCGATCAGCCGGTGCCCGAGATAGAGATAGAGGGACTAAATCTTATGATTGAGATTGAGGGAGAACCCTATACCAGCTATAAAAAAATGCATGGGGTGCTTTCTCAGGAACAGATAGAAGAGCTTGCCAATGCCCGGGGTCCTGAGTTTAACCGGCTTTTCCTGGAATACATGATTGAACATCACTCGGGAGCCGTCCACATGGTTGAACATCTTTTTGCCACCGATGGAGCGGCACAGGATGAAGAGGCCTTCCGGCTTGCCTCCGATATTCAGGTAGATCAGAGAACCGAAATCGACCGTATGAACCTGATGCTGGAACAGTTAGCCGGGTCGGGTTAGCCCGTATTCCTCACAAAGATTTATGGTGATGAAATTCGGTTAGCAGTCACCGGTATTCTATTACCGTTTTAAAATCAATTGCATATCAAACATTAACAGAGACAGAGATAACGATGAATTACGATTACCAACGCACGTTTTCAACGGCCGGTACTGCCGGAGCCAGCTTACACTACCTCTGGTTATTATTGCTGGTAGCAGCATTCGGCACCTATTCCTGTGCCCCTACTTCGCAAATGGAGTCCCCGCCTTCGGGAGACTATAGTTCTACTGATATCAAACCCCTCTCGGAAGCCGCCCCCCCCACCCCCGACCCCCGCGTGGGATTGGAAGCGGGTTTATTTGATGCCGGGGAAGCTATTTGGAACCTGGAAATGCTATCCCAGACACCACCCCCGGAGGATTTTATAGGGGTTACAAATTCCGATCTTGCCTTTAAAGACAATTACGCCATCCAGGGGAACTATAACGGCTTTATGGTTTGGGATATATCCGACCCGTCTTCACCGGAACTCGTGGTTGATTTTGTCTGTCCCGCTTCCCAAAGTGATGTCTCCGTATACGGAGACCTGCTGTTTGTCTCCGGTGAGGGATTCGGGGGACGCCTTGACTGCGGGACAGAAGGAGTTGACAAAACCGTGAGTGAGGAACGCCTTCGCGGCATCCGTATTTTCGACATCTCCGATATTAAAAATCCGGAATATGTATCGAACGTCCAGACCTGCCGCGGCTCTCATACCCACTCCGTACTGGATGATCCCAAAGACGAGGAAAATGTATATGTCTATGTTTCCGGATCCGCCCCGGTACGCCCGGAAGAAGAGTTGCCCGGCTGCACCAGCGCTATGCCGGAAGAGGATCCCAATACGGCCCTTTTTCGCATCGAGGTGATAAAGGTCCCGCTCGACCATCCCGAACAGGCCGCAATCGTAAACTCCCCCCGCATTTTTGACGAGCTGGATGCGCCCCCCACTCACGGGATGTCTCCCGAAGATCTCGCCGAAATTAAACAGGCCGAAGAAGAGGGCGCCTTTGTTGCTGAGTTCGCCGGTCAGCCGCGTATTCTCCCCCCCGGCATGGTACGGGCCATGCTCAATGAAATCGTAAGTGCACGGGGAGGCAGCGGTGAACCGACAGCGTCCGACAGTGCGGCACTGCGCGAAAAACTTCCCGAAATAATGGAAGAACGATTTGGCATCCGGAATGAGGATGAACCGGAGGAACGGGGTCCCAACCAGTGTCATGATATAACGTTGTACCCGGAAATCGGACTGGCGGGCGGGGCCTGTGAGGGATACGGGCTCCTGCTGGATATTGAAGATCCTGCAAATCCGATGCGTGTCGACGCGGTAGCCGACTCCAATTTTGCCTACTGGCACTCCGCCACATTTAATAATGAAGGGGACAAAGTTCTTTTTACGGATGAATGGGGGGGCGGCGCACAGCCCAAATGCCGGGAAAACGATCCGAAGGAATGGGGAGCCAACGCTATTTTCACGATCGATGAGAACAATGAAATGGAGTTCAAGAGCTACTTTAAGATGCCTGCTCCGCAAACAGAACAGGAAAATTGTGTGGCACACAACGGGTCTCTGATTCCGGTGCCGGATCGCGACATCATGGTGCAGTCTTGGTACCAGGGCGGAATTTCTGTTTTTGACTGGACCGATCCCGAAAATCCGGTTGAAATTGCCTACCACGATCGGGGGCCCGTGGACTCTACCCGCATGCAGATGGGAGGAAGCTGGTCGGTGTACTGGTACAATGGCGCCATTGTTAACTCGGAGATTGCGCGGGGACTCGATATCTTTGAGCTAAAACCGAGTCCGTATCTCACCGAAAATGAAATTGCCGCGGCCAACACCGTGAGGTTTGAGCAGCTTAATCCCCAGGGACAGCCCAAATACGACTGGCCGGCGACTTTTGCCCTTGCCAAAGCGTACCTCGATCAGCTCGAACGGGGAGAGGGCTTGTCCATGGATAGAATCACGGCTGCCAGGCGGGGACTATCCGAAGCAGAATCCGCCTCCGGAGACGAGCGACAGGAAATCCTTGCCGACCTGGCTGACGAAGTGGCTAATAATGCCGGAAACTCTGCCCGGCAGGAAAAAGTTCAAAAGCTGATCTCGACCATGCGAGAGTTGGCTTCGCGGTAGCATGGATCGGTATCGGTAGGCCACACGGCCGGTCATACCCCTTCGTTCGATTATAAAAGTCCTCACCGGGTTATACGTTGCTTAACCTGATGAGGACTTCATTATCCTCCCCGTTTTAATAAATTATTTCCTACGAATATTTATTAAAATAATTTTTCAGGAGGTGATACTGTTTCCCTATTTTTCCAGGCTAACTTCAATAATCTTATCGTATGGATCCCATTACTCACGGCCTTATCGGAGCCGCGGCTTCATCCCCTCTCACAGACAGGGAAAAAACGCGTCCGGCGGCTTTCCTCGGGTTTGTCAGCGCGATGCTGCCCGACCTGGATGTCCTGATCGGCCATTCCGCTGATCCACTGCTGAATCTCGAGTATCACCGGCAGTTCACGCATGCGCTGGTGTTTATTCCCCCGGGGGCGCTTATGGCCTCCGGCTTGCTCTGGTGGTTCGTCAGAAATAAGCTGAGCTTTAAGGAAACATACCTTTTCTGCCTGCTCGGCTATGCTACAGCGGGACTTGCAGACACTTTTACCAGTTATGGAGTGCAGCTGCTGTGGCCCTTTACCGGTGAGCGTTTCGCCTGGAATATCATCTCCGTTTTTGATCCTCTTTTCTCCCTGGGTCTCGTGCTGGCCGTAGCATTGGCATTCTATCACAGGAAAAAACGTTTTATTGGGATCGCCTTCGGCTGGATTTCCCTGTACCTGCTCTTCGGACTGATACAGCGCGAGAGAGCCGAGGACCTGGCGTGTACCCTGGCAGAGCAGCGCCATCATCCTGTTCAACAGCTCATTGCCAAACCGACCATTGCCAATGAGCTGCTATGGAGCATTCGCTATGTGAGCGGCGACAGCCTGTACGCCTACGGTGCGCGGCTCCTGCCCTTTGCCGAACCGGTTGTATATGAAGGCGAAGCGGCAGCGCTCCTCCCCTGGCAGCAGCAATTCGGGCATATAAAAAGCACTACCTTATTCCGGGATATCGAACGCTTTTCTGCTCTTTCCGACGGGATTCTCACAACCCATCCAAATCATGACAACGTGATCGGCGACGGACGCTATTCCATGCTTCCCACCTCCGTGAAGCCTCTGTGGGGCATTGAAGTTGACACGGCAAAGGCGGACCAGCATGTGGATTTCAAAACCTACCGGGATGCGGGCACGGAGGTGCGCGAGGCCTTTATGGAGATGCTTTTGGGACGGCCGGCGAAGTGAACAGCCGACCTCGTCCACCGCTATGGTAGGTACTTACCCATCGACTGTGTACCAATTAGAAAATAAAGGTCTCCTTGCGTAGATTCGGCAAGTCATCACACAACCCCAAACCTAACACAAGGAGACCGAATGAAGGTTGGTAACCTTGCTGCTGCAAACGCTCATTAACAGTCCAAGGGACCGCTGGTGACGGGACGCTATAAATTCACCAGCCAGGCCAGCGTATCCACCCCATCCGGCTTCCATGAAATCGCTGGTTGCTGGGCCTCGGCAAGAGATTCCGTTTGATTTTCAAGGCCCTGTATATCCACACCGGGATGGGAGATGTAAACACTCTGTAATTCCCGCTCATACTGTTCCGCTATCTCCGTGACCGTCTCCTCATTACCCTGCACCCAGTAGCAGACAAAGTTCCGGTCGAACTCAAGTCCCCCTTCCTGCACCAAAAAATGCTCCAGCCACAGCTGGGGACGTTCTACAGCTTCATTATAGGCGTACTGCTGTTTAAGTCCGGGCGGGGGACAGCAATGCTGGGGATTTTCCAGCCAGAAGGAATACACCGCTTCCCGGAGCTCACTTTTGATCTCATCCAGCGAATAGGTCGATACCACCAGGGCTACCGACCGGCAGCCCTTGCCCCCGTAGCGGAAGATCCCTTCCACCAGCTCATCGATCACACGCTCTTCTTTTCGATCCAGGAAGGCGATCGAGAAGTGGGCCGTCCGGATGAGGTAACGGCAGTCATCCCCGGCAAGATTCCATTTTCGGATCGCCTGCTTGACGCACGGCACCGACGATTCGGATCCCGCAAAGATAACGGCATCATTTTGCATACCCTCAAAATCATCCAGCCTGTGCGCCCACTGCACATTGACGCCGGTCCATAAAGCCGTCTTCTTCACCTCGTTCAAAAAAGTAGGCAACAGGTACGGGTCCTTGCGTGAAATCTTACCCGTATAGCGGGAGCCACTCAGCAGCGTGCTGAATGCATCCTGGAACCCCACCAGCGGCAAATTACCGGCGTGCAGGCATAGCACATTCTGATTCTGTGTCTTTCGTGCATTATGACTATTCTCCCCGTCTACCCCCGTCTCCCCGGCCCACGCCTGTACCGCTTCCCTGTCAATGCTTTTTTGAATGGCATCGATGGCAAACTGCACATCCTCAAAACTAAAATAGCCTTCCTGAATGGTCCGGTCGACGGCATCCATCAGGTAGTGGTTATCCGGGTGAAGCCAGCTCTGCGTGGCTTCAAGCAGGACCTCAATGCGTTTTTCCATATCTGCCATAGATTAAAAAAAATTAATCCTCATCAATTAAGAAGTTACAGCCCCGCAGGTCTTTCGGGTCCCAGCGTCCCCCTACCCGGAACCGGCCCTTACGGTCCATTACCCCTCTGTCGCCGGTAAGCAGAAACGAGCAGCTGTACACATTGGCCAGGTCGATGAGGCCTATCCGTCCCTCTTTATAGGGAGGCAACACTTCAGCCGGGTTATCCGGATTCCGGACAGTGACCCTCAGCCAGGGAACCGTTTTAAACCACTTGCCCCCGGTAGCGTATGCCTGACTCAGCAGCTCCGCCATCCCGTATTCCGAGTGAACGCGGCTGGCATCCAGCCCAAAGCCATTTGCTAACCTCCGGTGCAGCCGATCCCGGGAGATCTCGCGACGGTGCGTTTTCATGCCACCTGTTTCGATGACTATACTGTTCGAAGGCAAGGACGTCTCTTCCAGCTCAAGCAGATCCAGGAGGCCAAATGCCGCTCCAAAGAGAATGAGCTGTTTTCCCCTTTCCACGACCTCCCGGATGGCGTCCTCCTCCAGGGGCTCCTCCAGCGGCAGAAACCGGCTTAACCCGCTGGAGTCCCGATTGATGAGCGTGCGAATCATATAGATCAGTGACGAATGGGGGTTTTCGGCATAACCGGGGGTATAGCCCCAAATGACCGAACGATCCAACTGATAAAACCGGCGGAATCCCTTTAAGAGCGACTGCTCATAGATCCCGGAATCCGCCACATAATGCACGCTTCGCTTCATGCCGGAAGTGCCGCTGCTTTTAAATACGAGGTCAGCTTCTGCAGGAGAACGGGTTGTGACCCCGGCATCCTTAAAGGCTTTGATGGGAAGCAGGGGGGGCGTGTCAACGTATTCTTCCGCATGTTCAGGGATTTCGGGATTCAGCGCCCCGCAGTATCGCCGATAGACCGGGTTTTGCTCAACCTGGTACTCAAAGACTCCTCTCGCTTTCTCTTCAAACGAGAGCTCATCCGAAAATATGATATCAGGCCAATTTCTCCTCAAAACAGAATATCGAGTGTAACCATAATAGTGTTATGCTATACCAAAATACGCTGCCTCGCCAGGGCTTACCAGTAGGAGATCACTCATTTCAGGCCCACCCTTTCGAAAATCCGCTCTACGTTTCGGGTATGGTGATCGAGGTTGAAAGCCTCCTCGATCTCCTCTTCTGTCAGGTTCGCCTGTACCGTCTCATCCGCCTCCACGAGATCGCGAAACATCCTTTGCTCCTCCCACGCCTGCATCGCCAGCGGCTGGACCGTATCATAGGCTTTTTCACGCGACATTCCGTTATCGATCAGCATATGCAGTACCCGCTGCGAAAACGTCAGCCCATACGTCTTGTAAATGTTGTCGTGCATATTATCATCATAGATAGTCAGTTTCTCCACGACCCCGGAAAAACGATTGAGCATATAGTCCAGTAAAATGGTGGCATCCGGCAGGATGATCCGCTCGACGGAGGAATGCGAAATATCCCGTTCATGCCAGAGAGGAATATTCTCATAGGCCGACATCATATAGCCGCGCAACACGCGCGAGCATCCCGAAATGTTTTCAGAACTCACCGGGTTACGCTTGTGGGGCATTGACGAGGATCCCTTTTGTCCCTTCCGGAAAAACTCTTCAGCCTCTCGCACTTCACTGCGCTGCAGATGACGTATCTCGACCGCTATTTTCTCCAAAGTGGAACCGATAAGCGCCAGCGTAGACACATAATTTGCGTGCCGGTCGCGCTGCAGGGTCTGGGTGGATATAGGAGCGGCGCTCAGTCCCAGTTCCTCACAAACCGACTCTTCCACCTCCGGCGGTATATTGGCAAAGGTGCCCACCGATCCGCTCATCTTACCAAACTCTACCTGATCGGCCGCTTCTTCAAAACGCTCCTGGTTTCGCTTCATCTCGGCATACCAGAGCGCGCATTTGAGTCCAAAGGTTGTCGGTTCGGCGTGTACTCCGTGCGTCCGGCCCATCATCACCGTGAACTTATGCTCTCTGGCCTTCCCTGCAAGCACATCAATAAGGTGCCGGATATCCTTCCGGAGAATCTCATTGGCCTGTTTCAGGCGATAGCCGTTGGCGGTATCCACCACATCCGTGGACGTCAGCCCGTAGTGCACCCATTTTTTTTCTTCACCAAGCGATTCAGAAACAGAACGCGTGAAAGCCACCACATCGTGACGCGTCTGCTTTTCGATTTCTTTAATACGGTTGACATCAAAGGAGGCCTTGTCATATAATTTTTTGACGTCCTCTTTGGGAATCTTGCCCAGCTTGCTCCAGGCATTGCAGGCAGCCAGCTCAACTTCGAGCCAGGCTTGGAACTGGTTTTCCAGCGACCATATATCGGCCATCTCTTTGCGGGAATATCGCTCAATCATGAAATTCTGATCCAATAATTTTGAGTTCTTATGCAGTCCCAAAGATATCGGATTTATTTGTAAAGGAGAAAAGACAAACGTGCGGCCGCTGGTACGAGATCCTTGCCATAGTTTCAGGCCCTTGCAGGAAACTGAGCTATGCAGGATATGTTAAAACCTGCCATCCGGCAGAGATAGCAAAAGAGTCTTGCCAGGCCAAGTCCCCGGTTCTCCGTGCATGACGCTGTAGGTTTTTGGTAAGCTGTCATGAATAAAAAAAGCCTGGGCTGATTTCCACAGTCCAGGCTCGACCCCATATAATACTCTTGGGAAAGAGTACGAATTTTGAGGTTTAGTCAAGGTTTACAATCTTGCTCACTTTTCTCATGGTTTTGCTGAGTTGCCATATCCCCTCCTACAGACTCAGATTCATTCTCGAAACAGACCCTGCGACTTTTCCCAGTGTTCGTAAGTACTGATACTGCGAATTACAAAACCGGCTTTTAATTCTTTTGATCTCATGAGAGTCATTAATTCTTGTTCTGTCTAAAACTCTCAGCCAAAGGACTGTTTTTGTCAATTTTCCCGTTGTCCCGCTGTATTTCTCATCACATTCGATTGGGGAGAGACTTACATCAGTCTCTCCCTTTACGAATGCTCTCTCTATCAGCGTACCGTCTCTCTTTTTTTTACGTATCATCTACTCTCAACTTGATGTCACTGCTATTGCTGTCATCTCTCTGTTATACATTCATTACAAACAATGTGCCAAAGCTATTTACAAGTCATAAAAAATGGTATTACTATCAGGTAATATCCTTTATGACACTATGATATCCTGTTGTTATTACTATAGTTAGGAGATTATTTGAAAAGAAGTGAGAAACTTTGGGAAAGGTATATAATCCATATGCCCTTCCAGGGGAGATACCTGCAGGATCCTAATGATCAATTATTACACAGCGTGTGTGGTAATTTATTACACACCAGGCTCAAGTAATTATTCCTGAGCATTTAACCTGATTGTTATCGCATATTTTCGAAGTGCTGTTGTTCAAGGAGGGGTACACCATCTTACCGTTATGAAAACAGGGAAGGAAATTGCAGCCGGCAAAGATGGAATTATCCAAATCAAAAAAATGATCGCTCCGGCAGGGTAGAGAAAGGGTACCGGCGTTTCCCACAGCCGCCCTATGACCGGCGGTACGTGAAAAGCAGTACCCGTGACCCGGGTACATAAGCAGACCGGACAGAGTTTAGTTTACACTACCAGGCCCGGACCGGTTTCCACAACCCGAGGCCTGCCTCATAACACGGCCCGGGAAAAGGCACAGTTTTAATAATTTCAAACGGGAATACTCTTACCTATTGTTCGAATCTTTCTCTTCATATCCCTTGCCGGTATTCTCAAACTCCTCATAGATTTCCCCCGTCTTTCGAAACCGGGAACGTTGTTCATCCAAAAGTTCCCGGGACGATTTGAGGCGGCGGCTCCTGCGATCTGATAATCTCGGTTCAATACTGGCTTTCATAAGAATCACTAATTCTTGTTCTATCCGATCTTCGGAATTATAACCGAAGAGATAGCGCATGCCAAAGAACCATCCCGGCAGATCCTTAAGCAACGGTATGCCCTTGCGAACTTCAGCCTTTTCCGTTCGATACAATCCTGCAATTACGGTAGATTCCCCGTCAAGCAATAATATTCGGGAATTAGCTTGCTGCTTATTGATTACCGTACTTACAGGGTCGGGCTGGGCCGTTGAACGCTCGGCACTTATTTCCATGTCGACAAAAGTAGAATCTCCGTCGTTGACAATATGGGGTGTGACCGTCAGTATCGTACCGACACTAAAGAATCGATCCGTAACATTCCCGGCAAAATCCCGCTGTTTTATAGAGAAATCCTGTCCTACCTGGATGCGGCCCTCTTCGCCATCCAGAACTTTAATTTCCGGTGTGGCAAGTATTTTGCCGAGGTTATTAGCTTCAAAGGCCTTGAACAAAGCTCGTACCTCGATACCACTTCCCGCAATCTCTCCAAAATTGACAATCCCATTAAAAAGATTCTGGGAAACCTCACGGGCAGACCTGGAATTAACTTCCACGTATTCATTGGTAAAACTGGTTCCCGGCAATGTCCGGCTCCCCCCGCCGGACCGACCGCCTCCCCCCCCGGAACTCGGATCTATAAGCTGGCCCAGCCCGTCGGGACGAGATCCTAAATTGCGGATGGTGCTCCAGTCTACTCCGATCTCACGGAGCGCTCGTTTGTTACCTTCAAAGAAAATCGCCTTGATTCGAACTTCACGGCTGCCAAAATGATATAACGTCCCTTCGCCGGCACTTTTATCCCCGGCTGTTTCACCATACCCGGGCCTTTGTTCCTCCGAAGCAGGCTGAAGTTCAAACAACCGGGAAGATTCAATCACCTGCAGGCCCTGTACATCGGCGATATACTGCAGCCCTTCTTTCCAATACACATTATTGATTGGAACCCCGATTTCGCCGGTGGTTTCGGTTCGATCAACAATAACTTTTTTGGCATACCGCTGGCTATATTCATTGAGCACGCCGACCGCTTCGTCGAAGGTCATATTCTTGCTCAAGCTAACCAGCTCTTCCGGATTCGTATACTCCCTTACCGGGGCCTCCACACCGATTTGTGACTTTGCAGTCTGATGAAAAAGCAGAGAGAATGCGCATACTGCTGCAATAATGAGTAGGTACCTTACCCTTTTAATTCCTGTTACTTTCATTATAATACTCGTGTTATATGTGTTAATATTCCGCCTTTATTCAACTGAAAAGTCACTGAATTTTTATTCGTGTCAATACTGACAAGCTTCCCCAGGTATACCTCATCGCCGATATAGAGATATTGGATTACACCATTCTGATCCCGCAGTGAAACAAAATCCTTTCCCACACTTAACAGTTGACTCGCCTCGACATCCGGAAGATTATCGCTGTTTTCCCTCACATCATGGATTAATGGATAGAATGAATTGTACGTATAGGCCGGCAGCTCTTTTTGCGGTTCAATGGCATAATCCTCAAAAATTGCGTTCCGGTCATAGATGCTTTCCAGCTTAAAACTGTAGTGTACCCTGCCCAGATTTTCCACATCGATCACAGGTTCAATAGCCATTTCTTTTATCTTGAACAGGGAAGGTCCGTATTCGATCCGATTTACAAACCGGTTGAAATTTCTATAATATCCTTCTCCACTGATGTCAAACTCCAATAAGCCGAAATTGTCATATTTTGTAGAATCCACGGAAATAAAATTCATATACGTGAAGGCATCATCCTTTCCAAATGAAATTAATGCACTATATACCTGATCCGCATTTTCTGCCTTCACAAGCATTTTTGCATTTTTTTTCACGCCATCTTTCAATGTCTGATATTCCTTCAGCAGGTCTTCATAGTTGCCTGCTATTTGTTGGTATTCCCGCAGCGTATCCGTCTTTTGGACAATCATTCGGTCGAGCCGGGCTATTTCGGCGTCTTCCACCCAATAAAACCGCGACCAGCCGGCGCCAACCATTAAAAGCCATACACCGACCATTATAAGTGAGTTTCTGATAGCATACGTCATGATTCGTCCTGTCCTTGCTTGTTCTTAATTTGTATTAGCGTCATTATCAATCGGAATCCTCTCGAACTTACTGTCCAGATCAGCTGAAGTATCGTTGTAGCCTTTGATTGAAAACTTGTACAGTTTCCTTTCCCGCATCTCTACCACAGATACCGCCTTTAAATCGGCCCTGTCAAAAAGATTGGTTACCTGAGGAATTCTGCCCCGTGTCATGCTATATCCCTGAAGCATAAATCCATCCTCAACATGTTTGATCCTTTCTATCCACACGTTTTTAATAGATCCCAACCCATCATTTAATGTTTTTAGCGTTTCACTCCAGTAGTAGGCTCCGTCGCTAAGCGAGTTTAGCAGCTCCATTTTCATTTGCTCCAACTCGTAAAGCTGCCGGGTTTCGCCGGCCTTCGCTACCACCGGTTCCAAATCCAGGATCCTTAATTCCGTACGGAACAACTCTGCATTGAATTCTTCAATCTTATCTTGTTTTTCCTGATACATAACGTTCCATATGGTCGGCGTTACCAGCAGAAAAATCAGCAGTACCATTCCGTGCCATCGCAATTTCAGCATATTCTGGCGCTCACGCACATAAGCCGGCACCATCGAGTATTCGCTGAAATTCGGGTTCCTGGTCTCCGCTGCTGATAAAGCAGCGCCGATAGCCGAGGTAAAAGATGGGCTGTCCCCCGCGAGGTGTTTCGGAATGGTGATGGTACCAGCTTTAAACCGGAACTCATCTACCATTACGTCGGGAAACTGCCTCCTGAAATAGCTTATTGCTGCTCCGCCCGGATCATTGTTCGTAATCAGAATCCGATCCAGGCCGCTCAGTTCACCGGTATCTAACTGGAACAATATCTTGCTGAATAAGACCTCTAACACACTTGATGTTTCCCTCCCTATCTCAATGGGAGCAACCGCGTATTGTATGTGACCGCCCCGCATGAAAAATAGCCTGCTGCGGTCCAAACCCATATGTATCACACAGGATATTTCATTCTCTTCCGGCGTATAATTTTCCTTCACCAGCCCGGCAAGGAGAACTTCGTCGGGCAGCATCTGTTGTATCTTTATCTTGCCGGAATACAGGTTCCTGGCGCGATCCAACAATCTCAGCAGGTAGGGCTTCTCTTGATAGGATATTAACAAGAGCGAACCGTCTTCCCGAATGTTATAATTATAGTGGTCGGTACCGGGCACCGAACCATACACTTTCTCCAGATGTCCGGCAAGATGATCCTGGAGTTCCCTGGTTTTTAACTGGTTGTAATTTTTATCCTTGAGGACCTGAAAGTTGGTATCGCCATTCTGTATAGTTATACCTGCTTTTAGCTTTTTTGGATAATGCTCTTCCAGTTCGTCTCTCAGCGTTCCAACATTTGAATGAAATAAATCCCGGCTGTCCCCCTCCTCCCCGATTGCCCTCAGAAGATCAAAATTATCCTCTTCATTCCCGTCATCATTGGAATAGAGGCTCTCATCATAGCTCTCATCAATTCCAAAAAGAAAATCTCCGCCGTGGTCATCCACCATCTCTTTCGAGCGGTTTTTTTCCTGCTCAACATCTGCTTCCACTTTTATCGCAACCCGGCTTAAATTTGTTAACCTCCATCCACTCTTTTCTTTTTGGATGCGGGCAATTTTTAGCAAATCACCGTCCTGTGTCACTCCAATAAATTCTTTTTCCATACCCTACCTCACCATTGTATTTAATCTGTCAGCTGTAGACGGATTGATCAGCTTATGCATCCGGGTTTTATTGTTAGCAGAGTTCATTGCCGTCTCTTTAGAAATTTTGTTCTGCGTATAGAGGCGTTTCAGATCCTGCTCGAGCGTATGCATGCCCATTTTTGCCCCTTCCATAAGCATCTGGTAAATTTC
Source organism: Fodinibius roseus (assembly GCF_900129315.1). Classification (GTDB taxonomy): domain Bacteria; phylum Bacteroidota; class Rhodothermia; order Balneolales; family Balneolaceae; genus Fodinibius; species Fodinibius roseus. The sequence continues at coordinate 127,948 of NZ_FQUS01000011.1, read as the reverse complement.
CCCGATATTATTATTCCGTATAGCCGCTTTCACCGAGGGCGTAACCAGTAATACTTCTTTAGCCAACACCCGCTTGCCGTCCAGACTCGGTATCAGCTTCTGGCTAATCACACAGGTCAGTACATCTGCCAGGCGCATCCGAATACGGGTCTGCTCTTCGGTTGGCACTTCACCTATAATCCGGTCAATACTTTCCATCGCGGATGAAGTGTGCAGCGTACCAAACGTTTTATGACCCGAATCGGTAATTTCCAGGGCTGTCATAATGGTTTCGGGGTCCCGGAGCTCGCCAATCATGATGATATCCGGATCCTGGCGAAGCGCCTGTATAGCTCCCTCCTTGAAGGAATTAACATCTCTGCCGACCTCTCGGTGGCGAATAATTGATCGCTTGGGCGTGTGTACCAGTTCCACCGGAGAAGCAATAATGACAATATGGGCCTCCATACTCTGGTTATTGACATCAATGATCGTATCCAGTGTACTGGATTTACCGGAACCTGTAATACCGGTTACCAGCGTCATTCCATGTTGAAAGTATTTAAGACTTACTGCCTTGGCCACATCAGTATGGAGACCGAGTCCTTTAAATGGACGGATTATATTATCAATACGCCGCATATTTAACGCCAGATGCTCCATGTCGTAGTACATATTGGCCCTGAAACGCTGGTCCAGCCCCGATGGCTTCGGTATGGTATATGAAAAATCAAAATTCCGGTTATGGAACAGTTTCTCCCGCTGCCGTGACATCAGCAAATTTAACAGCAGCAAATCCGATTCCCGCCTGGTGAACTCGTACCCGGAAGTAATGGGTTTTTTGTCCCCGTGAATACGGAACCAGACCTGCCCCACACATCCCGCGCCGCCCATGTCAATATCCGAAGCTTCGAGCTCCTCCATTAGGTTCAGGTAGTATTCCACCTTTTTATTAAGCTTCTTTCGCCATTCCTCAGGCTGCCTGTCGAGCAGATCCACCATTTCCTGATGAAGGGTTATTCCTCTGACCGTGTCAGACAGCCGGGGAAGTAAAGGCTGCAACATCCCCGATATGGCTTGTATGCTATACTCATTATTAATTTTAATATTCATGAGTTGTGACCCGTCATTTAGTATGGGTTATAATTAATATTCTCATGTTACCAGAGATCTTTGAAAACCGTTGTTTGCCAATCTTTGCATTTCCGCGATTTCAACATCCTCACCTGTAGCCTATACGCTGCGGCGGTTTTAAAATCGCTCAGGGGTTGGTGTTGAACAAAACCCCTGCTTTTCCAAAGCCCTATGTCAGTTTGTGAACTATTCATAGATGTCCAGAATATCGAAAGTGGCCGGCATGGTTTGTTTCGCCGCTTCCCTGGCATAATTCAGGGCCGAGCTGTTGTACAGAATATTCAGGTTCCCTCCCAGATCAATCGTTGTAGTCGTTGAACCTTCCGGTGAACCCATCATGACCGACCCGTGAATCGCGACTGTACCTTTGCCGTCAAAGGTCCACGTATTTTCCAAGAGGACCAATCCGTAAAAATTAAACGTCCCGGCAAGATCAAGACTTGTCAAATCCAGGTCTCCCGACTTCTTTATTATCAAAATGCCGTATCCATTGACATTACTGGTTATTTTGGCATAATCCTCTACCATGAATACCCCCGGATTATCCCGGCTTCCGAGATCGGACGTGTATTGGCCGGTTAAATAGGTCGCTTTGGATTCAAGCTGCGCTATGAAGTGAGACATGGTTTCAAAATCCATCGCCGGATCAACTTCAACACTTGGCGTGCCCGTCTCTCCCACAATTTGGCCAAGCTGCTTCTCGGTGGTACTGTCAAGTATTTTATCCCTGCTCGCCTGATCAATAACGGAGATACCAGGCAATCCGACCGCCTCCACTCCGCTTTCATCGTTGCCATTGATATCAAAACTTCCGTAAAAATTGGGCAGGAAATCAGGATCCGTTAACGCCAGTGCCGCGGGGATTTCCGGTATCTGCGGGTATATAATCCTGACTTTATAATTGACCATGACGGTGTCTGCCGCAAGATCAACTTTTGACATCAATCTTAATTGATCCGCCGTCAAGCTTGAATTCACGGTATAATCTTCGATGATCACTGAGGCGGAACTGTGATCGAAGTCCACCACATATGGATTATTATCATTTCTCCAGCCGGCGTTGTCACGCAGTTTATAAAGGGTTGCTTCAATAGCCGAATGAGCTACATTTCTCATCTCAACCTCATTGGCATACGATGCCGTACGCTTTGCCAGCGCAATGTGACGGTTGTTAAGGTTTATCTGCAGGATGCCCAATACAACCAACGTAATAGTACATATATAAATTAACGGACGTCCCATACTACTATACTCTTCAGCTATTTTTAGTTTTCAATATTCAACGGCACAAATTTCTTCTCCCAGCTTGCTTTCATATACTTGCTTCCTACCGGGTCCGCACTCTCACTCAACAGCCTTACCCGAATCCCCCGCACTTCTTCGATTATAGCCGTTGGTTGATTCAGCTTATCGTAATAGGAAAGCTCAAACCTAATGACCCCCATTTTAATCGGTGTGCTCTTTCCATTGACAATTCTAAGCAATACATAGTCATTGGGATTGGAAGTTTCCGTTACATGCTGTGTTTTGTCCCACTCCCAGCTAACCATATCCACGAGACCATCATCGTCCAGGTCTCCCTGGAACGTTATTCTTGAAGGCGTTGCCTCCTGCAGGCTGCCGCCGGTTAATCCATATCCCATTTTTCGGAAATCGTGACTTACCAGGGTGGCAATGCTGTTGACATGGATCTTGGCAACCTGGTCATACATGGCATCCATGGAATTCCCAACCAGACTGAGGTTCACTTTGACCAGTGACACTAATAAAATGGTGCCGATAATAAAGCTGGATATAATTGAGAAATTCATTCCCGGGCATTTAGTTAAATGTTACTTTTGGCATGTCAAAAGCCGTTCCACTTCTCTGTTTATGGTTCATTCAATCAACAAATAATTAGTAATATGATTTTATATATGTAACAGCTACCGTATCTTCGACCTCAGAAATAACCCGGACGTACAGGCGCTTGTGGGGTGTTTTTACCGGCGATAATTCACTCAAATCACTCTCCTGCATGTAGTCTACCCGACAGCTTGTTTTATAAATACCATGCTGTGTCGTATCCGTACGCGTATAGTTATCATAATCATCGAAATCATCATAGTACGGGTAGTACTCGCCGATTTCAGGTCCCAGGTCTGTAAAATCATCCGGTACCCTGAGCGGATTATATGCTCCTTTGGCCGCTTCATCAAAAGCTTTGTTGCGCGAATGGTCAACAATATTCTGTGCAAGAGCTACGGCCGTATAATCCAATTCTGTTCTGACCATGGTACGGTTATTATTCAGTATCAACCTCGTAAAGCCCAGCTGTAGCATCGCAAAAATAAATAGGGCGGCTACCAGCAGTATATATTCAGATGTATCAAGCATAATGGTACCCCACAATAGCTGTATTACTGCCTGTTGCCATTTTAGTCACCCACCGTCAGGGCCAGGACTTCCTCAACAGAGGTAATTCCCTCTTTAACCCTCTCCCTGCCGGATGCCCGCAAGGTCATCATGCCATTTTTCGCAGCATGTTCCCGTATGACCTCCTCATCAATATTGGCCCCGGCATCTAAAATGAGATTGCGAATCTCTTTGGTAAAATAGAGAGCCTCGATAATGGCGGTCCTCCCTTTGTAGCCGTTTGAGCACTTCTCACATCCCAATTCATGCGCCTGGTAAAAAGTCGTTTGGGCTACTTCATCATCTGTAAACCCGATCCCCCGGGCTATTTCGGGATGCAAGTCATCAACCTCTTGCTTGCAGTGGTCACAGAGTTTGCGAACCAGCCGCTGCGCCATTACCAAATTTACCGCGTTGGCAATCAGGAACGGCTCAACCCCCATTTTATACAGCCTCGAAATTGCGCTGGGAGCATCATTGGTATGCAGCGTCGAGAACGTAAGGTGTCCGGTATTGGCCAGCTTGATAGCTACCTCGGCCGTTGACAAATCCCTGATTTCGCCTACCAGCACGATATCAGGATCATGGCGTAAAATTCCACGCATCGTCAGTTCAAAGCTCATATGGCTGTTGATTTTCAGCTGACGAGCCCCCTTGATGATATATTCGGTGGGGTCCTCCACCGTCAGGACATTTTTGGTGGAATCCATGACATGGTAAAGCGCGGCAATCAGGCTGGTGGACTTTCCACTTCCCGTCGGACCGGTTATAATCACAATTCCCGATGGCTTGCTGATAGCCTTGCGAAACAGCTGAAGGGCATTTTGCTGCAGGCCGAGTTTATTCAGATCAGTGATCACCTTGCGGTCGTCGAGTACACGTATGACAATCGATTCAAATTTCCGGTTGAACTCCGTACCCACGATCGGCATAATCGATACGCGAAAGCGGATATTTACATTATCAATCTTGCGCTGGATGAATCCATCCTGTGAACTGTCGCGTTCAAAACGGTCTACGTTCTTCGTCTTGTCCTTCACCACGGCAGTGATCGCTTCCGGCTTCACCTTATCCTGTTGATGCCAAATCTGCAATTTTCCATCAATGCGAAACCGGATATCAGTCGTCGTCTTCCCCATGGGAATAATATGTACATCACTGGCCCCCTTGTGTACGGCTTCCACCAGCATCCCTTCAACCAGCTTATTAAGCATACTCTGATTGATCTCAGCATCGAGCTCTTCTTCTTCAATTTCTTCCTCCTGGTCCTCCTGGAGTTCGGTTTCCTCGAATTCGATATCATTCAGCTGTTCCAGGATATCATTTTTCTTATAGAGCACCTCTTCAATCAGATCATTCAGCAAATCCTGCTTACAGTACCTCAGCTCAAAATGATTGGCCGAAAGCTGGCCGGCCAAATCAGTAACACGCGGGTTCATCGGATCCGAGGTGAGTATGACTGCCTTTTGATGGTGCAGGGATACAGGCAGGGCATTCTGTTCAATAAGATCATCCAGCAGAAACTCAGGGATATTATCCAGAACATCTTTGATTTCTCTTATCTTCTGGCCTTCCAACTCCTCATCGCTCAGCACAAACTCTTTGATTGAAAAAATGTCCGATATTGCCTTTGTCAATATATGACGGTCGACATCCAACTGCTCGTGAAGTATCCGGGAAAACCTGCGGGCGGAGATGTCGTTGTCCGCAGCCTGTATTTGAAATGCTTTTTCCAGCTGCTGCCCGGAAATAATACCCTTCCGGTGCAGGATTTCTCCAATATGCCGGTGTGTCTTTACTTTTCCCATCGTTTCAGTTTACGTTTGTCATATCGCCATTCCTAAATGGTAATATTCGGTTGAATGAGTGCGGCTTCGGACGAGATCACCGTAATGGCCGTCAATGCAATGGCAATAATGATATTAACGCCTACATTAATCAGCTCTACAGTCGTCTGAAGCTTATATTCGGTCTGCACCTGGTAATAATCAGCCAGTTGTTTGGCATTCTCACGCACAGATCCAGATTCGGCTCCCAGCCGAAACCGGCTTATGGCCGTCCGGCTGAACACGCCCGTCGCCGTAAGAGCATCCACCAGGCCAGTCCCATCTTTAAGCATTCGTTTTATCGCCACTTCTTTAATCTGCCGTTCCATGTAAACATTTCTGCACGCCTCTGCCGCGATTTTTATCACCTCCACATTCTGACCTGAATCACTGTACAGGGTGTAGAAAACCCGTGAGAAAATCTCGATACTCATCTTATGGAGCAGGTCCCCGATGACCGGGATTTTTATAATATGTTTATCCAGTACATACTTTCCCCCGGGTGTTCGTATGTAATAGATAAATAACAGAGCGGGTACCGTAAATATCAGCGTGACAGCAATCCAGTAATCCTGCAGGAAGTGACTAAAGTTCAGCGTAGCTTCCGTCATCGGCGGCAGCGCAATATCAAACTCCAGGAACATTTCAGCCATCAGCGGAAAGATATATCCTACATAAAAAAGGATCACCCCGAACACAGCCGTCAAGGCTATGCCGGGCATCATCAGCGAACGCCTCAGGTTCTTTTTAAACGAAGCGTCCCTCTCCATGAATTTAGCCGTGCTTTCGAATACCTCCGACATGTTACCGCTGGTGGAAGCGATCCCCAGCATATGGGCGGCAAACTTGCCAAAGACATCTTTGTGCTTGCCATACACTTCATACCCCTCTTTCCCATGCTGCAAATCTTTTTGAATTTCCCTGATAACCTCCTTGAGTCGTTTGTTGGCCGTGTCTTCATAGAGCAGCGTCAGGATCTCATTGTACGGCAATTCCTGGCGCAGAAGGTCCGCCGACAACCGGATAAAGGTCACGACTTCCCCGGTTGATACAAGTCCCTTGAAACGGAACCATTTTTTCCGGACGCGAATAACGGTATAACCGAGTTTATGCAGTGCCTGGGTCAGTTCCTCTTTGCTAAAGGCCTTCTGCTCTCCCTGGATTACGGCTGACCCGTTGCGCTGAACTTTAAAAATGTACAGTTCCCTTTTTTCCAGAGAAGTAATGTCAATATTCCTGACTCGAGCGAGCTGGTTAACTTTTTCCCTCGCGCTCCTTTTGCTATCGGTCTCAAACTCGCCCTGCACCAGCTTGTTATTCGCTGTCTGCCCGGAAAATCTAAAGAGAGGCATAGATATCCTCGTTTAGTTTAATTTTTTGCCCTAAAGATGTCTCTTTTCAAAACCTTCTATTCGATAGGGAAGAGACTGCTGTCAGTCCCTCCCTTCCCGAATACTGCTGTATTGTACGCTCCCGGTAAAAACCGCTGAGTTGGTTTCAGCGGGTAGATCTAAGCTTCTTGCCTTAATTAAGAGGCGGAAGCCGTTGCCTTGGCAGGTTCAGTATCCACGGAAATGTCATCTTTCAAAACCGTCACCGTAAAAGCCTTGGGGCTCCAGGTCGTCGCGTCTGCAAGGCGGTGCGGCGTGGCTGTTATTTCTACACTGCTGCCATCTGCCGCTACCGTAAGCGAGTATGCCGCGTTTCCATTCTCGAATGCTGTGTCACTGGTCTTTTCCGTATAGCCAAAGCCCAGCTTGTCGACGGTCAGGCCCGTAAAGTCTCCGCCGCCGCCGCCCATCAATTCAGGCTTAAGCGCATAGCCCTGCATTTGAGCTCCCATGGTCAATATATCCTGCCGCGTTGCGTCAATAGCTGAATTTTCAGCACTTGCGCCGAAAATATTAATGGCCGTTACCGTAGCCACGCCGACGATAATGGTTACCAGGATTACAAGTAAAAGTTGTTGCTGTCCCATTGTAGATACCTATGTTTTTTTAATGGTTGAAATGCCCCGTATATGAGCTGTTATTTTTTAACGTTAAAGCAATACCTCTTGATGATATTTTTCATCATCAAAAAACCTTCTGCCGTGACAAACCGATGGACTCGTCACAGGTTAGAGATTTCAGGAGGGTGTGTTACTTCTCTTTTATTTGCAAACGGTGTGCCAACATGCTTGACAGGAAGATCTCTTCATCTTCTAAGGGGGCATTTACAGCACGATCAATACCTGTAAGTGACTGGTATTAAAATCGTTATGCCGTTTATTGGCAGGCAGGAAACAAAACTCCTCTCAGGATTTTACGGGGCAGATATGGATTTTGTAGAATGTATTTTAACCGAAAAAAAAGGAAAAAACAGCCATATATGGAAAATTATTCCACATGCTTAATTTAATATTTACTACATATTTTGTAATAAATTTATTACTTCCATGCTTTTCGATACCTCGCTCAGTAACGCTTCTGCAGGGAAGGCGGCCCCTTCCCGCCTTGCACAGCCCGTTAATTGTTGCCTTCCGGGATGTTTGCTTTTGCTCTTTTAAATTATTGACGGGGGATTTTAATCCAGCTGCCGGCCTCTATGGTTTCATTCAGCTGTACCTGGTTGGCAATGGCCAGGTCTTCGGCCGTAATATCCATGGGAAGATTTTGAGGAACAAAAGAGGAAAAAGCGGCCGAACGGTCCGTGCGAAAAGCCTGCAGGCGGGCCGGCTGAATATTCAGGATACTTTGATCGGTAAGCCGGGTAAATGAGTTTATGGCATTCACGAACTGTGATTCATACCCGTCAAATTTTTCGGCTACACTGTACGAAATAAAACGATAGATATTCTCATCGAAAGAGAGGGCTGAGACATAGAATTTGTACTTCGTATTGTTATCCCCGGTCGCTGTGGCCGTGGCCTGATAGGCATCAAGTCCATTGATGCTCTGCTGTTGTTGGCCCTGGACAGTGATTCCCTCCTGGTTAACAAAACTGCGGACCGATGCCTGGGGGCTGTCTGCTTCACTGTCTATCTCCATGATGATGATAGCATCTTCATCGTCATTGACCACGCCTACCATGGTCGTCTGATTGATCACATTCCATGCCGAAGGATAACGAAACTGAAATTCAAGCTCCGGGTGATAAAAGGTCCCCTCGCGCGCGAATCCCTCCCTTGGATTTTCTCCGAATACCAGTCCGTCAATAACATTCATGAACTGATCGGTCCCTGTAATCTTCTGCTCATATCCCTTCTGTTCCCATTCCCGGGCCAGCTCCGGAATCCTGTCTTCCCGTTCCGAAGGATCGGGATGCGTCGAAGCCCAGGCCGGGATGGATTGTCCCGACTGCTCGGATATTCGTTTTAAGGCCGAAAAAAATCCGGCCCCCTCAGCGGCATTATAGTTTTCCATGGAGGCATATTCAACGCCCAACTGATCGGATTCCCGCTCATCCTCGCGGCCGTAGCTCAAAAACAGGAGCTGTGCGGCCTGGCTCCCCATATTAAGGATTTCTCCACCGGGCACCCCCAATAACTCTTGTCCCGCTACCGCACCGCCCAGCAGGGCAATCTGACCAATCTGCTGTTCAAAGGCACGCTGGGAAGAGTGGCGGGCCGCCACATGACCGATCTCGTGTCCCAACACCACCGCTAACTGTGCTTCATTTTCCAGGTGTCCCAACAACCCCCGGGTTACGTAGACATAGCCGCCGGGCAGCGCAAAGGCATTGGGAACCGGGCTGTTCAGCACCCGGAAATGAAATTCGGTCTCTTTATACTTTTGCTGGGTATCTTCGCGCCGCATATGGCTTTGGGCAAGCACCCTCTGGCCTATATCTTCAACATATGTTTGCAATTCTTCATCCTCGTAGACCCCATACTGCTGCTGAATTTGCTTGTCAGCCTGGGCTCCCAGTTGTTTCTCCTCTTCCCAGCTGTACCCATAAGCCCGTTTCTGGCCTGTAATCGGACTTCGCTGCATCACGCAGGCAGCAACCAGAAGTCCCGCCAAAAGAACTAACAATCCATTCCGTAGCTGTAATAACCTCATAATAGATCCCATTTAATAGTTAGAGTCTTTGCAAAATCGTTGTTTTACCCAATCTCTGTGTTTTCACGATTTCAAAATTCTCATGTTTAATCTATACACTGCGGCTTTAAAATAGCTCCTGGACTGGTATTGTACAAAATCCTGATTTTCAAAGCACTCAGTTACATACTTTCAGCTTTGATCACCATTATCATAAAGCTAATATAATCGATTCAATGTTTGCTTCCAATGTTGATAAATCATAACCATCGCCAGCGTATCGAGCTCGCAGTAGCGCAGCAGCGATTTCCGGTACGCTGATTTCTCTTTCTTACTCATGTTGCCGGCAATAAGTTTCCCGTAAATATACATTGCTTCCGTGCCGCGCCGGACCGCACCCGATCCACTTTCCTCTAAAATGGTATAGGGATTTCTTGCTTTTCCGGAGCTGTCGGACTGCCACCAGATGATCTCCTCAAAGTTTTGGCTGTTATAGGGCTTGCTGTAGGCCTTTGCCAGGTAATCGCTTCTTGTCATCACCGACTGCAGGACATCCTTAATGCTCAGCGAGTTTTCCATCTCATTGTTATAATAATAATTTTTTACGAGCCGGCTGAGATCGGCTAAGTAAGGAGACGGGGGATGGTTCGAGTCATTCCGTCGGATAATATCTTCGATCCACCGAATCAACCGCGGGCTGTCGGGGACCATTTCCGCTTCATCTCTGAGCTCGCGGCGGATGATCTTGAGTGCATTGCGCTCAAAGTTGGAATACTGTACAATCGTACCTTTGCTGATATGCGGAATCTCCATCAGCCGGCGTACGAGTTCATAATTGGGATAACCGTTTCCCGGGCTGTCAATCCACTGGTGATGCTGCCAACGGCCGTCTTTCCGGAGGGTATGGCACGAAAACTGAAATACCACCAGGTGATAGGGTGGACGTCCCCTGCGTACAGGCACCGCATAGTTCCCGGCCTCGAAGTCGAGAAAGTGAAGCGGATATTCCCATCGCCGGAGCTCCTTCCGGAGAGAGGCACGCATAATCTCCCCGGGCACCTCCGTCGATGTCGTTTTATGTATCTGCAGTGCCCGGCGCATGGTCTCCGTTATACGTCCCTCCCCCCCGGCAATCGATGCTACCGAATGAATATCCCCGTTGTCAATATTACGCTGGTAAAATATTTCCCGTTCCATCAGCTGCCGGGTACCCGGTCCCATCAGCTCAAACACATGATCAGGGTCGTCCCCCCCTTCCCCGGGCTGCTTCGACTCCCAGCACTCCCCGAACCCACTCTGTGCTCCTCCCGATTGTTGGGCCTGCCCGATATTGAACTCACAATTCCTGCACTTGTAGCCCACTTCCGGTTCCACTTTCTGCTCCCGGAGGTAGATCTCGCGCAAATACTCCACCGACTGCGGGAAAGAAGGTTTGGGCAGGTACGTTTCCGCAAAACCCGGGTCCTCCCGAACCCGCCTTACCGGTTCCCTCACGTCAAGCTTCGCCAGCAGCTGCTGGTTTTCCCCGGGCACTGACGGCGGGGTTGCCGCCGGAGTCTCAAACGGCTTTAACAGCGCCGGCAACCCATCGGTTTGCGCATAGCCCGCTTTGTCCGGGAGCACCAGGAGCGGGAGTACAGAGCAGCCGGGATATGCTTTCTGCAAAATATAAAGCTGATAGGCAAAGCCGAGCAGGTACTTCCTCCATTTCGGGGGAATATCGCCTTTGCGGTCCAACAATTGGTGTTTCCGCGAGCTAAACGCCTTGGTCTGTACCTGGAAGACGGTCAGTTGCTGCCCGTTCTTGACGACCAGCGGCAATTTCGCCATCATCTGACGACAGGTAAATACGGGGTCAAAGAGAACAATTTCACTGGCCTCGAAATACTCCCTGGTGCGAGCAGCCGACTCTTCAATGGTATCTCCATCGATATATTTCCCTGCGGGATAGACAGAGCGGATCAACGATTTGAGCAATTTCCTGTTGAAACCGGCATGCATGAGAAAGGGCAGAGCGGACCGGTCTTCCGGGTATCCACGGGCTTTATAGTAGAGCTTAGTGGGACATTGGAGTCCCGCTCTGAACAGGTGTTTGGTAAAGTATGGGGTTGTACCGGAGGTTTCTGCCATAATATCAGCCGATGATATTTACCTCCGGGACCAGATCGATGTCGAACTGCTCTCCGACCGTTTGCTGAATTTTCCGGGCGAGATCCAATATCTCATCAGCGGTGGCTCCGCCGTGATTGACGATCACCAGCGCCTGCTGCCGGTAAGTGCCGGTATTTCCTACCACTTTTCCCTTCCAGCCCGTCTCCTCAATCAGCCAGCCGGCCGGGACCTTTGTGGTCTGGTCGTCGATCGGGTAGCCGGGCATCCCGGGGTACGATGCCTTCAGCCGGTCAAATTTTTCGTTGTCAATGACCGGGTTTTTAAAAAAGCTGCCGGCATTGCCGAGCGTATCGGGATCGGGAAGCTTGCTGTTGCGGATATCAATGACAATATCGCTGATATCCCGGATGGTGGGATGCTCGATATCCCGCTGATCGAGCGCTGACTGAAGGGCCCCGTAAGAGGTATTCGGGCGGGGCTGCTTATCCAGCTTTAAGACCACCTTGCTGATAACATACTGTCCTTTGAGCACGCCCTTGAAAATACTGTCCCGATAACCGAACCGGCACTGCTCCTTGTCAAAGGAATGAATCTCGGCAGAGTTAATCTCGACGGCTTCCAACTCCTCAAAAACATCTGCCAGCTCGACCCCGTAGGCCCCGATATTCTGAATGGGCGCCGCTCCCACCGTACCCGGAATCAGTGACAGGTTCTCGATGCCGCCCCACCCCTGATCCACCGCATAGCGCACCGTCCGGTGCCAGTTCTCCCCACCCCCCGTCTCGAGCCATACATGCTCTTCCGTCTCCCCGATCACTCTTTTACCCTTAATCGCCATGTGTAAAACGAGGCCATCATAATCGCCGGCAAACAGGATATTGCTGCCGCCTCCCAGCACTAAGAGGTTATCGGACCGGGCCGCATCATGTTGCAGCAGATGCCGAAGCTGGTCAACCGTTCGGACCGAAACAAACGACCGGGCCCGGGCGGCGATATCCAGGGTGTTGAACGGCAGCAATTCGACATCATGCTGCAGCATTTCATCAAGAGAATGAGGTTGTGGCATGTAAAAAATTCACCTTCTATTGCTTTGTTTTTGGAGATTCTTCGGACGGGCGGGAACGGCTGCCCTGGACTTTGGTGCGCACCTTTCGCACCCGGTTGTTAAATACCGAGTGGATGGTAAATTCGATATCCCGGTAGTACACCCGCTCCCCCACATTCGGAATCCGCTCGGTCAGGTGATACATCAGTCCCCCCAGCGTTTCGAAATCATCCTCTTCGGAGGTCAGCTCACACCCCAGAATCTCTTCCATGTCATCGAGATCAATTTTGGCGTCAAACAGGTATCCCCCGCTGCGGAACCGGGTATAAAGTTTTTCCTCATCATCGTCATATTCATCGGAAATATCCCCCACAATTTCTTCCAGGATATCATCCAGCGTAATCAGTCCCTCCGTACCACCGTACTCATCCACCACGATGGCGATATGCGTCTTCTCCTGCTGAAAATCCCGGAGCAGATCATCCAGCTTCTTCGTGGCGGGAATAAACAACGCCTTTCGGGCAATAGTGCGCCAGTTGATCGTCGTGCGTTCTATATCGGCATTGATATAAGGCAGTACATCCTTGGCATGGATGATGCCGAGGATCGAATCCAGGTCCGATTCGTAGATAGGCATGCGCGAAAGCCCCTTCTCCCGGATCAGCGAGAGCACCTCATCCAGGGAATCACTGGTGGATACCGCAACGATATTAACCCTTGATGTCATGATCTCGCGGACACTGATACTGCCAAACTCGATCACATTCTCGATAATTTCCCGCTCGTCGCTTTTAATAGATCCCTCCCGTTCACTGACTTCCGCCATCGTCATAATGTCCCTGGAAGTCATTTTGCTGTTGGGTTTCGGCAGACGTTCCTCGAGATTCAGGGTACTGTTGGCAATGATGCTCGAAAGCGGTTTAAGCAGCACATAAAATACATAGATAAAACGGCTGATGCGGCGGGCATTCTTCAGAGGTTCGTTGATCGCTATAATTTTAGGCGTAATCTCACTGAGGATAAGGATAGTGAAGGTCAGGATAATGATTTCCCAAAAATATACCCAAAACTGGGAAAATCCGAAGTGGGCCACAATCGAACCCGTGACCACCGCTGCCAGAACCGACGTGATAATGTTGGCAAAGGTATTGCCGATCAGGATCGTTGCCAGCAGCCGGCGGGGATGATTCAGCATGCGGATAATCAGCTGGTCGGAAGACCGCTCCGCCTCCTCCCCGGGCAGCAGGTTTTCCCGGTTGGTAAGCGAAAAAAAGGCTACTTCAGAACCTGAGAAGAGGGCAGAAAAAACGAGTCCCGCCACAATGAGCAACAGTTGAACAATCAGCCCTGTGGAATCAATCGCCGAAGACACCGCAACGATATCTTCCGCCTGCGAAATAAAAGAAGAAATAAATAAAAAACTGTTCGGTTCGTCCAATTACCTGCTGCCGCTCATTTTTTATTAAAGCTATGCACTTCAAAGCTGTGTTGCAAGCATGAAAAGAGCGGCAAGGTGTTCGACCCTGCCGCTCTTCCGGTTTTATGAACCGATCCCACTAAAACGGAAGATCATCGTCGATATCATCAAAGTTGTCGTTCAGATCTACGCTGCTGGATACCTGCTGTGCGTTATCCGGCTTGGGTGGGGCCTCGCCACTGTCCGATCCTTTGCTGTCGAGCATAGTCATCGTAAGTGCTTTTATTTCGGTCGAATACCGGGTTCGGCCTTCTTTGTCCTCCCACTGCCGCGTTTGAATGGGGCCTTCGATATATACCTGGGACCCTTTTTTGAGGTACTCCTGGCAAATTTCTGCCAGCCGTCCCCATGCCACCACACGGTGCCATTCGGTATTCTCTTTCCATTCGCCCTGTTTATCTTTATAACGCTCGGAAGTAGCAACAGAAAGATTTGCTACAGCGGTATTGGATTGCGTATAACGTACATCCGGATCCTGGCCCAGTCGGCCAATGATCATTGCTTTATTGAGTGAGCTCATAACGTGTTCCTCTTTATTTTTAATAGTTTCACTTAAAGGTAAGATATATTTCGGAGGAAATCCTTACAGAAAAATTTTTAAAAGCAGATATAGGAAGCCCAACGGGTGCATTCGCAGAGCCGGCCCGGATTGCAATCCCATTTTTAATCCCTTTTCATTACCAAACATACCCAATCCCGGTTGTTATCCCGGGGAGGAGATCCGATAGAGTGACTTCCTTCCCCGTTTATTGATTCGATACTACCCTTTAATAAGTCTCCCCCTTTCCTGGGGTTGTACCATTCCACCTGATAAGAATTGTCATCGGGTAAGCTAACATTGGTTGATCCTCCATCTTTTAAATAAATCAAATAGGTGTCGCCTTCTTTTGCAAAACACCACCCTTTGGATACCAGTTCATCTGCAGGTTGCATTTCATGAAAGGGGAGGTGTTCCTGGAATAGTTCACGTGCATGTCCCATTGTTTGGTAAATGGAATCCAATACCCGGAAATCTTCCAGCCTGACATCCATATTATTGTAAAAACCAATTCCTGCTGCTCCTGCGGTAATAGAAGCCCACAATGATTTTTTTCGCCTAACATCCAATTCAGGAAGCTTGCCCCCCATATAGGGTTCATCATAATGAATGACCCAGGGATGATTATTCGCCTCACTCATCTTATACAGATCTAAAACCTGCCCGTGACCGTTTTCCTCTTGTTCGTAATTGCCCTGAAAACTTAAACCGTTTATTGATTCAAATCCTGCTAAATCAAAGAAAACATCCGGGGTACCTGAAGGTCCGTTATGTAACGTAATCATGTCATTTTTATACACTAATGAATCCACGTACGCAGCAAACAGCTTTCTTTGTTCTGTAGTCGTAGCAGCACCATAAGTATTATTTTCTGACCGATCCCAGCCTTGTTCCTCCCCGATATTCCAGATAACCCCATTAAGATAGCCAAATCTTGCCACCATTTCCCGGTAATACAATTTTCTGCTATCGGCAAAAGGGAATTGATTTTCAACTTTTTCGAAATACATCTCAACTTCCGTTTCTCCCAATACAAAATGGGTTACCACCCCTTTTTGCATCATATAATCAAAAACCCTTTGCCACTGGTCAAGTTTGGAACAGTCATATTGGTAATAATTGTCTTTACCTGTCCATGGAAAGGCTTCATTACCATCTCCATAGTTATTTTGAGTCAAAAAATATTGTTCATTCACGCCTTGTCCGGCCATGTAATTTACGGCACCGATAATTCCCTTTCCCTTACCATCCTGCCAGGTGGGATCCCCCTCATTCCAATTCTTAACATGGGGTTGATAACCCCGGTCAGAGGTCGTATTATCAAATCCGTCATACTGTAAAAATACCTCCGGGACATTGTTGGCGGTCTTAAAATAATATTGACCTGTTTCCTGAAACTGAAGGTAATGTTTTCCGGTATAGGCCAAATTTCCCCTGGCCCTGAAATCCTGTCCGGATTTATCTGTAGGTTGAATTTCAAAAGAACCGGTTTGCCCGTGGATGCCTTCTACCGGATTTCCTGCCTCCTTCCGGGTATTCAGGGCAATTTGCTCACCGCTTACAAAATTGGCCTCCCATTTCCAGGTTCCCTCTGCATCGGGAGTAAAATGCACCCGCCAAATATTACCCTGGGAAGCGCTTGTTTCCCCGGCATCGCCATCGGCAGCAAAATACCCCGGAACATTATAAGATTGGCCATTATGGGTAAATGTGACCGTTAATCTGTAATCTTTATAAGGGTTTGGATTTTCATCAGTTTCGCTATGAGATGGGCCCTGGAATGATAAGGTTACTTTATGCCACTTTTTTAGTTCACCCGTAACCGATGCATTGTCCGGGTTATTCCCCGGATTATTTTTGCAATTTACCAAGGCAAAGGGAAAAACTAAAAAAGTGACTACCAAAAATTTGATTTGTGTTATTCTTTTCATTTTTTCAGTGCTTTCGGGTGATTTTTTGGTTATACATTTTTTTCTGTTGGGTGATAGTTTTAATTCATCTTCAACATTGCAGCACCGACAGGAACCTTCAAATTTTCAGAATACAAAAAATCAGGTATTTAATACGATAGGCTATCCCAAAATGCCTTTTAACCGCTGTATTTGACCTTAAACGCTATGTCATAAGACCAATATTTTTTCCTGATTAAAAAAATGGACCAGTATCTTAGTTATTCATATCCCACTTCTTCCAAAATCAGTCCCTTCGCCGGAGCACCATGCCCATTTTTGGCCTTGGAGGGGCGGCGAAGCATATCCTCAAACGCTGCGGCGGTGCGCTTCCCTTTGCCGACCTCGATCATCGTACCCACCAGGCGCCTCACCAGGTGGCGGACAAACCGGTTGGCCCGGATGCGATAGATCAGCAACTCCCCTTCCTCAAGGAATTCAGACCGGCTTACCCTGCATTCGGAACTCGGATTCTGGTTGTCCGGCTTCGTGAAGCTGTCAAAATTATGGGTGCCCCGCACAACTTCAGCACAATAGTTCATTGCTTCCCTGTCGAGCTCCTGCAGTACCAAAATGGAAGTGTCTCTCACAAGCGGGCGGGGACGGCGGGCAATCTGGTACCGGTACTGGCGGAACGAGGCATCAAAGCGGGCGTGGAAACCGGGAGTGGTCGCCTGCATGTCCCAAACGGCAATATCATCGGGCAGCAGCCCCAGCATCGCATACAGAAGCCGGTGAGCTTTGAGCTCTCCGGGAAAATCAAAATGAGCCGTTTGTCCCTCTGCATGAACTCCGCTGTCTGTGCGTCCCTGTCCGATCACGTCCACCGGCTCACCGAGTACCCGTCTGAGCGCCGCTTCAATTTTCTCTTCCACCGTCACGGCATTCGGCTGTTTCTGCCAGCCGCTGTAGGACGTGCCTGCATATTCTATTAAGAGCTTGTAGCGCGGCATAGCCGGAGGATTAAATTATAATATCTCCCAACCCGCATTTCTCACGCCAGGATTTTTTTCGTCGGCAAGGCGAAGGTAAAATGACGGCGGAAATATTGATGCAACTTGCTGTCTCCTAAAAGGAGTATAACTTATTCAATAATTATTCGTGAGGTAATACCGGCTACCCTTTTTTTCGCTCCCTTCCCCAGTGCCGGAAAATGGAAATGCTAAAGCCGCCCATCAGCAGGAACGTCCCCAGCCAAACGATCGAAATAAACGGTTTCTCTTCGGCCACCAGCAGGACCCACTGCTCCTGTACCTCCTTATCGACTCCCCGGATTGTCAGCTCCACCTTCCCGGTTGACGGGTCCACGCTGCTGAATTGCACCGTACCGCTGTGACCCGGGATGCCCGTGGGTGGGGCATAAGACCAGTTCTTGCCATCTTTCTGGTAGATAGAAAACAGCGGATAAACAGAGGCAGAGCTGTCGCTTCCGCGCTGTGTAACCTCGATATTGGCCCGGACGGCAATAACCGTGCTGTCCTGAAGCGATTCATCGGTTTCCTGGCTGTATTCCTTCAGCGTGAAATCAAAAGGCCCCACGGACGCCGTTTCGCCCCGGGCGATTTCAATTTTATGGGTTTTGGCACTATCCTGCAGGCTTGCGGCAGCAGGCTCCACCTGCCGTCTCTGTCGGGCCCGCTCCTCGGCTTCCTCATTCTTTTGCTGCACGTACGAACTGCCCGAAACGTAAAGATAAATATCACTCAGCAGGCCCGTACGCACGTCGGGATCCACCGACCACTCGATGTTCTGGGCCGACGAGGAGGCCAGCATCGGGTACACCTGCGGGTTGAGCGTAAACTGCCTGCCCTCCCCGTCTGCCGGCTCAAACTTAATGCGGTATTCCTGCTGGCCGGGACGCGCCTGATCTTTGAGCGTATATCCCTCATAGGTTACGCGGTATTTATCATTGACCACCTTGGGCTCGTTTAGCTTAAGCTCCAGAAAGTCAACGGTTTGCGTCTTCCTGAACCCCTGTTCATCAGTGACATTCCCGCTTTTGATCGCTGCATTGTACTGCCGGGTCGCCGGATCCAGCAAGTGATTGTTATAGGCGGAGGAAGCCAGAATCCCCAGCAGCAGCACTCCAAAACCGACATGCGAAAGCGCGCCGCCAATCAGCATAGGGTTTTTCCCGATGAGCCGGATCATGATGATGGCGTTGCCGATCAGGGCAAACCAGGCCGTCAGCAGGTATACCATGTAATAGATATTCCGTACCTCCCCGATAATGATGGACGCAAGGGTGACCACGCAGGTCAGCGCTACCGGCAGGGTCAGGTCCCGGGCCAGTGATTCAGCATCCTGCCGTTTCCAGAAAAGATACTGCCCGAAGACCGTCAGGATAGCAGTCATCATCGCCATCGGCATCGTCCAGTCGTTATAGAAGCTTACCTCCGGCGGGGTGGGATTTTCCACAAAAAGTCGCCCGATAATGGGGGAGCTGGTCCCCAGGATAATAACCAGGCCAATCAGAAAAAGCATCATCGCGCCGGCAAAGGTCATGAATTCCCTGCTCAACAGCTTCGACTCTTTGTTCTGCCTGGGCAGTTCCTTGTACCGGTAGAAAAAGAGTCCCAGTCCGATACCCGTGACAGCCAGCATAAAGATCACGAGCTGGTTGTATAATCCCAGATCGACAAAGCTGTGCACGGAGGCATCCGACAAGATGCCCGAGCGGGTCAGAAAGGTCTCGTAGACGATCGCCACATACGCCAGGATGGCAAAGATAATCGACGCTTTCTGCGAGGTGGAACTCTTCCGCTGTATGATCATCGTGTGGATGCCGGCCGTACCCAGCAGCCAGGGCACAAAGGAGGCATTTTCCACCGGATCCCATGCCCAGTAGCCGCCGAAGGAAAGCGTAACATACGCCCAGTAGCCGCCCAGAAATATAGCCGTCAACAGCGCCACATTCGCACCCAGCGTCCACGGCAAGGCGGGCCCCACCCACTCATTGTACTTGCGTTTCCACAGGGCGGCCATGGCAAAACAGTAGGGTACGGCCATCATGGAGAATCCCAGGAACAGGATGGGCGGGTGGATCATCATCCAGGGACTTTTCAGCAGGTCGTTCAGCCCTTTTCCATCCTGGGGCACAAAATCCGGGTTGGACTGCAGGAACGGGGCATTGGGCATTGCTTCCGCCAGCGTCCGGAAGGGAGAGGCCCCCAGCGTGGCATCCCCCAACGGGATCCCCGAGACCATGGAAAGTATAAAAATATGCGTGAGCGTCAGGAAAAAGAGCACCGGGCCGCGATAGGCTTCGCGCGTCCACTTCATAAGCCCCAAGCCAATAAGAATCGAAAACAGCACCCAGAGCATAAAGCTTCCCTCCTGTCCCCCCCAGAAGGCCGAAATAAGGTACTTCAGCTGCAGGTCGCTGCTGGTATAATTATAGACATAATAAAAATTGAACTGGTGTGTCAGGATAATGTAGACCAGGAGTCCCGACGCGGCCAGCAGGAAGATCCCCTGCAGGCCAAACAGCCAGTTCGATATCTTAAAATAGCGATCCTCTTCGCTGCGGGCATACAGGAAGTACCCGATGGCAGCCAGAATCGCAAACAGAAAGGCGGCGTTGACAAAGAGTTCACCGAAAAATTTAATCATAAACCACTAAAACTAACTGTTACCCGCATTTGCCTTTTCAAACTGCGCTTCGTCAGCATTATTATACTTTGACGGACATTTCATCAGCATTTCATCGGCATAGAAAACGTCCCCCTCCATGCTGCCGATCACCACAAGACGGTCGGCCTGCTCAAAATTATTGGGCTTTGACTGCGGGTATACCACGCGCCGTACATTCCCGGCCTCATCCTTCATATGAAAGACAAACTGCTTCGATTCCATGGAAAACCCATACTCTTCGGAATCGTCCCAGCTGCCTACAACGTGGGCATTGTTCATATCCGCAGCCTGTTCAAAATTCACATAGGTGCTGATGCTGTTGCCGAAATTATACATCAGCAGTGAGGTGAAGCCGACGATGGCAATGATGCCGATAATCAATTTAGGTTTCATGCTGAACCGTTTTTTTGGATTGTTGTAATTCATTCTCGAGCCGTCCCACTTTCTTGTCCACCCGGATAATAAAGAAGAGCAGGACAAACCAGATTATGAGACTCACGCCCAGTACTATAAAAATCAGATCGTTCGAAGCCGCCGCCTGGATTAACGGCCCCGCCTGTTCAAAGCCTTCGCTTGCCTGCCAGTCGGGAGCATATGACTTTGTCAATGTATCAACGGCCGCAACGCTGTCTTCTTGTGCCTGGACCAGAAAAAAATTCATAGCTGTTGTTGTTCGATTTGATGCTTCACTTTCTTGTAGCGGTACAGTATATCATATAACCAGAAGGCAAGGGCGATAAATCCCACCACGGCCGGGTAAAAAATATAGCGCAGCTCCGGGGCCGTTATCTCACTGAACGCCGGGTTGCCCTCGGCCCCCGGGTGCAGGCTGGGCAGCTGGCGCGGAATAATATAGAGCAAAAACGGGATCGTCGTAGCGGCAAAGACGTTAAAGACCGCGGCAATCTTCGCCCGCTTCTCCGGATTGTCAAAAGCCGTCCGCAACACAAAATAAGCAACATAAATCATCATCCCCAGCGCTGAGAGATTCATCCGCGGCTCGGCGAAGGTCCACCAGGACCCCCAGGTAAAGCGTGCCCAGAGCGAGCCGGTGATCAGTCCGCATATACCGAATAACAGTCCGATCTGGGTAAAAGATTCCGCTTTCCGGTCGATAGCCGGATCAGGATTATTCAAATACATGATACTGTACACAAATCCCGCTGCAAAACAGACTGCCATCGTAAACCACATCGGCACGTGCAGAAACAGGTTGCGCGAAGACTCCAGTAAAATGGGAATCTCAGGTATCGGGATCAAAAATCCACCTATCAGAACGCCCGTCATCCAGAGCGCCGTCACATATTTCCACGATTTTAATCTCATCAACTGCTAAAAATTTAGTCTGCTCACGCCATGCCCTTCGCAAAGGGCCTAAATATACGAAATCTATTTGGGAAAACTTAGTCCCATCCCCTTCAACTTCCCCAAATTTTACCTAACTTTACAGGAGAAGTTGCCGAAATTTTACGCAGGTTTTCAGTCCCGGCTGTCCGGGATGAGACCTTCATGCTAAATTAACCATCTCAACCATGGCTAATCAATCCGACTCCAAAAGCATTGAACTGACCATCAGCTGGAAGAATCATCTGCCGGGTTATGCCTTGTCGATTCTGTTGATTCCGCTGTTCGGGATCGGACTGCTGGGCCTGTACTGGGTCCGCAAGCGCCAGCAGCGCCTCTCCTACCGCGTTACCGATACCCGGATCTCATCCCGCGACGCTAAGTACCAGCGCAATGTCGACCTGGTAAGCATCGAGCAGGTAGAGGTGCGGCAGAGCTGGCTGCAGGAGAAACTGGGGGTCGGGGACCTGGAGCTGCACACCTCCGCCTCATCGATGACCCTTTTCGGCATGGAAACCCCCTATCACCTGAAAGGGATGCTGGAAAAAGCGATAGCCGCACAAAGAAAGCAGAAGCAAACCGGGGAAGATCGGGAAAGACACGAACCCGAATATGATCCCGGGAGCATGGACAAGATCGACTACCTGACCGGCCTGTGGCAGCAGGGACTGATGTCGGATGAGGATTATAAGAAAGAGCGCAGGCATTTTGAGTAGGGTTAGGTATCACCCGGAATGCTTTATACCGCCTCTGATATCCTGAAGCAGGAGATCACTATCAATCCTTTTGAATCATTGTTCGATCCCGATGACGCAGAGGGAGCCAGTGGCGATGACGAACAGCTCGATACTATCAACCACTATCTTAAGCTGCTGATGGAGGCCATCAACAGCGGCGAAGAACCGGATATAAAAACATTGGCAGACAAGGCAGGCGTTGATCACGAAACGGCGGCAGATATTACAGATCAAGTATTAGGCAGGCTGCCTTGGTGAGAGAAACGTAAAAAGCAGAAAGTTTTTACTCGTCCAATACATCTACAATCTGGCGGAAACTCTCCAAACCAGCCTCTAAGTTCTCAACAACATCGCCAGCCAGTACCTCAGGCTCCGGCAAGTTTTCTAAATCTGTCAGGCTATCATCTTTAATACAGGTGATATACAAGCTGGTTTTATCCCGATTGACAATCTCTTCATACGTGTACTTTCGCCAACGGCCGTCCTCCCGCCGGTATATCCGGGCGGCCCAAAAACCCCGATTACACGCTTTAAAAGGCGATTTAGTAACTCCGGGTACCTGAAAAACTTCGGAACCGGCCCACAGCCCACAGCCCAGAAACGCCGGTCGCCGAATTGGACCTAATTAAATAAAGCCCCCTATTATTCATCATATTTTTATGTATATATCCAATAGTAGTTAAATTGGAAAAACAACCCCTATTTTCCCAACTTTAGATAATACTGAATTATGCGACAAAACGTTTTCAGGCTGTTATCGGTAAAAAAGAAGCCAATTAACACTTTCAATAGATGATCCTTGTCGTTATTTTATATGACAAATGACACATAATAGAGATTCCCATGTACACCGATACCCTGAAGTCTTTGTTTCAAGAAGAAGCCCCCAATCTCAATAATGAACTGGATTTTATTGCTCTGAGCCGAAGCGGGGTGTCCAAACGCACGCTGGGCCGCTTGCTGGAGTTCAGCGGCATGACCCTCACCCAAATGAGCCACATTTTACCGATATCAAAGCGTACCATCCAACGCTATGATGCAAGCCAGAAGTTTTCTCCGGATGTTTCTGAACATTTGATTCAAATAGCCAAAGTATTGTCGCGAGGCTATGAGGTCCTTGGCGATAAAAAAAAGCTGGCCGCCTGGCTCAATACACCTCTGCTTAGCTTAGACCAACAACCGCCCATGAGTTTAATGGATACGATGATCGGCATGCAGCTTATTATAAAAGAATTAGGCCGCCTGGAGCACGGGGTCTATTCCTAATGGAGGTCTTTCGCATTACTAAATCATCCTATAGTCGTGATTTAAACGGGGAAGGCGCCCGCAGGCATGGCGGCCGGTGGAATGCCGTTGGCACGCCTATGCTGTACACCTCTGAGCATGAGTCCCTGGCCGCCCTGGAAGTCTTAGCCCATATTTCGTTGGCTTCTGCTCCCGATGATTTAGCGTTGGTAGCGATTCATATTCCCAACCCCGGGAAGCCACGGATCATTCGACCCGAACAGCTGCCCGACCATTGGCGGTCATATCCAGCGTCGGATGAATTAGCCGAGATGGGAACCCAATGGATCCAATCCCAGGACAGTCTTCTCCTAAAGGTGCCATCGGTGCTTATCCCTTCTGAATGGAATATTCTCATCAACCCCGGACATCCGGATTTTGATACCATTGATATCCGGGAAGTGAGACCCTTTCAGTTTGATGACCGGCTTCGAAATTAGCTGATAGTGGATTGGGGGTACCCCTCTGTAACCGGTATAATATCTAATAGCTGTACCAGAATTAGGGTATTGTATCGAAATAGGCAAATAGAGCTCACTAACGCCGATTCAGATCCCCGGAAATCGTAGCGATTTACGGTATACTCTATTTTGAATACATCTTCAGTCCCTACTCATTCTACTGCCGATATTCACTTGGAGAAGAACCCACATGCTCCTTGAACATGCGGCTAAAATGCTGGGGATAGCTGAACCCTAATTCATAGGCAATTTGGCTAATCGACTTGTCCGGATCATAAATACGCTGCTTGGCAAGGTCAATTACTTTCAACTGGATGTGTTCCTGTGCCGTTTTTCCGGTTTCTTTTTTGATCAAATCACCAAAATAGTTGGCCGACAAATGGCACTGCTCGGCAAAATAGGCCACAGAAGGCAAGCCATTATTTTGGGGTTGTTCTGATAGAAAATAGTCGTGTAACTGTTCTTCAAACTTTTCTAAAATCCCCTTATTGGCATTTTCTCTGGTAATGAATTGGCGGTCATAAAATCGTTCGCAGTAATTCAAAAACAGCCCGATATTGGAAGCAATCAGTTTTTTGCTGTGCTTGTCAATAGATTGCCGCAACTCATATTCTATCTTTGAAAAGCAGTCTAATACCGTCTGCTGTTCATGCTCCGACAGGTGCAGGGCCTCACTCGTATTGTAACTGAAAAAATTATACTCACTCTGAATCTTTGCAATGGACGTGCCGTGTATCAAATCCGGGTGAAACACCAGTCCGTGCCCCATGGGTTGATACGGTTCTGTTTTGTCTTCGACATCAATAACCTGACCGGGCGAAATAAAGACCAGGGTCCCTTCCTGATAATCGTAATAGTTACGGCCGTACTTCAAATTTCCGCACGCTACATCCTTGAGGATAATACAATACACTCCAAAATACATTTTTTTGCCGGTGCGTATTTCCGCTTTGGAAAAATCAATCACACTGACTAAGGGATGTAAGGTATCATGGTTATTAAAATTGTTGTAAGAACGGACGGTATCGAATTTAAATAGTTGTGACATATCTGCTATTGTTTTAACACCAATGTAGCAATTCCCAAGGCACAATAACAGTAACCAAAGGGATAAACCGTAATATTGGTTAGTCATTCCGTAATCCGTATAACGACAAGCCTGAAATTTTATACTACCTTATCATTGCATCATGAAAGACGAACCATTTGTTGTATTCCTAACCAACATGACCAATTAAGTTTATAAAAATGAGAAACTCAAAAGTTCAACAATTTATTCTGGCAAAATAGCCCTACCCAATGGCTGCAGCCGGTAACCAATGAAGAGTACTTGCACTAAGTAATTATAAAACAGTTTTACATGTTAAAAACATGGTAATAACAGTTATGAAATACCTTTTAATCGTTATGCTAACATCGTTAAGCACCATTTCTTTGGGTCAAACCCAATCTGATAATCCTTTTGGGTTAGTGTACCGGGACGCCCTAACAGAAAATGTGGAGGGAGAAGTACATATCCATTCTGTAACCTATGACCTAAATGGCATTGAAATTTCAGCCAATGTTTATACACCCGCGGGTTATGCCCCGTCAAAGAGCTATCCGGCTGTAGTGGTGGCTCATCCCAATGGCGGGGTCAAGGAGCAGGTAGCAGGACTATACGCTCAACGTTTGGCGGAATCTGGTTATATCACCATTGCAGCCGATGCGGCGTACCAGGGCGCCAGTGGTGGAGAGCCACGTAATGTGGATAAGCCCGCCAACCGTATTGAAGATATTCACGGTATGGCAGATTATATCACACAATACTCAGGAGTAGATGCAAAACGGTTGGGCGTTTTAGGAATTTGTGGCGGTGGTGGCTATACCTTGAAAGCAGCTCAATCAGACAAACGATTTAAAGCGGTGGCAACCCTCAGTATGTTTAATACTGGTGAAGTACGTCGAGATGGCTTCCTGAAATCTCAAGTAGAAACCATTCAGAAACGCCTAAAAGAAGCATCGGAAGCTCGTGCTCAGCAGGCTGCCGGTGGTGAAGTACAATACGTGGGTGTATCAAGCATTTCTGATGAAGAGCTTGCCAACGTAGATACCCGGTTTTATCGCGAAGGCTTTAAGTATTATTTCAGATCTCACTCACATCCAAATTCGACATTCAAGTACACCAAGAGTAGCCTGCTTGATTTGATGAGGTGGGATGCCGCCACCAATATGGATTTGATTGAGCAACCTTTGCTGATGATGGCCGGTAGCGAAGCGCAAACAAAGTATATGACAGACGAAGCATTTAGCAAAGCGACTGGGACAACCAATAAAGAACTGTTTGTTATTGATGGAGCCACACATATTCAAACATACTACGTGCCTGAATATGTAAAACAGGCGATGAGCAAACTCAATGAGTTTTTTAATAACCATTTGTCATAATGGTGCAACACATTATTTATGTATTGTTACATCTGATATTTTTTCTATTTCAAGCTATACATTATGAAATACTCCCATCGAGAATATTTCTTTAATAAGTGTTCATGGTACGGAATACTTTATATAACTTTCTTGCTGGTAATTATTGCCCCATTGGGTGTTAATGCCCAAGAAGCTAAAACAAAAAAACCATTAATAATTAAAGAACAAGGCAGTTTTGCCGCAGGTGGTACCGTTAAAACCAGTCCCGGCACGTTTGATCCTATTGAGCATGGAGCTTTTAATCCGGCAGATCAACCAACTGAAGGACAAAGCCTGCACGGTGACCACGCCTTTGTATTCTATCAGGTACCAACGAATCCAAGAACACTACCGCTTGTATTTTGGCATGGATACGGCCAGTCCATGAAAACATGGCAAACAACTCCTGATGGCCGGGAAGGATTCCAGAGTATTTTCTTGCGGCGTGGATATCCTGTATATCTAATTGATCAGCCACGAAGAGGGTTGGCAGGGCGCAGCACAGAACCCACAACAATATCAGCTGCGACTGATGATCAGCTTTGGTTTGGAATTTTCAGGCTTGGGATCGGTACAGAATTTTATCCCGGTGTTCAGTTTTCTAAAGATCCGGAAGCTTTAGATCAGTTTTTCCGGCAGATGACACCCGACACTGGTCCTTTGGATATAGAAGTAAATTTCGGTGCAGTATCGGCCCTATTTGATAAAATAGGGTCCGGTGTTCTTGTTACTCATTCACATAGTGGTGGTCAGGGATGGCTCACAGCACTTGAGAATAACAATATTAAAGGTATTGTCTCTTATGAGCCCGGAAGTAACTTTGTATTTCCGGAAGGTGAAGTTCCTGATCCCATTTCCTATGTAGGAGGCCAGTTAAGCGCAAGAGGTGTACCAATGTCCGAGTTTGAGCGCTTAACAGAAATACCTATCGCTATCTACTATGGAGACTACATACCGGATGAGCCATCAAAATATCCGGGAGAAGAACAGTGGCGGGCTGCCCTTAGTATGGCTGAACAATGGAGAGATACCGTTAATAAACATGGTGGTGATGTCACCCTTGTTCATCTTCCGGATGTCGGCATCAAAGGAAATACTCATTTTCCAATGTCTGATTTAAACAATGCGAAAATAGCCGATTTACTGTCGGACTGGTTAGAAGAGAAGAACTTGGATTAGGTAGGAACAAAAGCTGGAAAAGTTAAAGATTGAGTTGCGTGGTATAGGAGAACTAAAAATTGAACTTACTAATAAAACAAGTTATGAAAAAAAGTAACCCAAGAACGTTTCATTTGATTATCAATACGGTTGTCCTCACAACCGTATTAACTATTGGAGTTTCGGTAAATTCATCAACTGCACAGGCGCAGCAAACCGAGTCATATCCTGTGGGCAATCCTCTTGGCCTGACGTCGGAGGGTGATTTCAAACCAATCTCATCCAACGTAACCGTCTACGGAGCCCTTGGTTCAGCGGAAAGCTGCATTTATGACCCGGAGCGAGAGCTCATTGTGGTGCCCAACCGCGGCGCACCACAACAGGTACAGACCAATAATGCCTGGGTTTCCCTCATCAACCACGACGGATCGGTACACACTTCAAAATGGATTGGCATGCAGAATCCCAGCCAGCGCAGTGAGTTGTCCCCCCCTCTTGTCTTCAATGAACCGCTGGGCAGTACTATCGCGGACGGTATTCTCTACGTAGCTGATCGCGATGGCGGTACCGGCAATGATGATCCGAGTGTGGCCGTGATCCGGCGGTTCAGTATGGAGACTGGAAAACCGCTTGAAGATATTAGAATCGAAGATTCCCCGTGGATCAATGACATTACCGTGGCCGAGGACGGGACCATATACACCACACAAACCGGAGATTTGGGACAAAATCCCGATCCACAAACATGGAAAATATGGAAAATCTCTCCCCAGGGAACTATTTCTGAATTTACCGTGGGCAATCCCATTAACGTCCCGAACGGCATTGCGATCGATCCCGACGGAAATATTGTCGTGGTCAATTTTGGAAACCCCGATGTCCTTACGTTTTCACCGGACGGTGAATTGCTGAAAACGGAAAATGCTGTTCAGGCGGGCGGTGATGGAATAGAAATCATGCCTGACGGAACCAAGTATATAAGCAGTGTGAGACAGGGAGGTATTTCCCGAATCAGCCCCGGTGGGTCAGCCGAGCTGATTGCAGAGAACATCCCAAGCGCTGCTTCCATATGCTATGATCCGGGCGCCAACCAGCTTGTTGTCCCGATGACGTCACAACATACCCTGGGGTTTATTCCGCTCGACTAACTGGTCAATCCAATCAAGATCCCTTATATCCAACCCAATGACATTAATATTATGAATATCAAAAAATGTTGTTTGACACTCCCCAGTAGAAGACCCGATGCCCTCTTTCGTCTGCTTCCTATACTATCTCTCCTCGCGGTGCTGCTGATAGCCGGATGCAGCGAAGAAGAGGAACAAGAGACCGAAAGTAACCCGCAAACATCCGTGGAGATCGAGTGTGCACCCGATAACGGTGGTATCACGCTGCCGGACGGTTTCTGCGCGAGCCTCGTCGTTGACAGCCTTGGCCGTGCACGTCATATCGCCGTAGCGGCTAATGGCGACATTTATGTGAAGACGCGTAGCGAGGAGGGCGGCATCGCCGCTTTGCGCGACACGACGGGTGACTTTAAGGCGGATGTCATTGAACGGTTCAGTACTATGACGCCGATGGGTAGCGGTATTTTATGGGAAACCGGCATGGCAATCCATGACGGTTATCTTTGGGCCTCAAACAAAGTGGCCGTCTATCGCTGGCCCATGCCTGAAGGCGGGGCGCTTGTTCCGGAAGGGGATCCTGAGATCGTTGTCAGTGGTTTCCCCGAGCAGAACGCGCATGCCTCCAAATCCATCGCCTTTGACAACAGCGGATACCTCTACGTAAATGTAGGCACCCCGTCGAATAACTGCCAGGAGGAACAGCGTACGCCCGAATCTCCCGGACTGGACCCCTGCCCACAACTAGAGCGGCATGCGGGTATCTGGCGCTTCTCAGCCAGCGACACGGGACAGACGTTCAGCCCCGATGCGCGCTATGCTACGGGTCTGCGTAATGTCGTCGGCCTCGACTGGAACACCGACGTTGGTGCGCTCTATGTTACCCAGCACGGGCGAGACCAACTCAACCAGCTCTGGCCCGAGCTCTATACGGAAGAAGAAAATGCTGAGCTGCCGGCCGAGGAACTGCTGCGCCTTACCGAAGGTGCCAACGCCGGCTGGCCGTATTGCTACTACGATTGGCAGCAGGAAAAGAAAGTGCTCTCCCCCGAATACGGCGGCGACGGACAGGAAGTCGGCCGTTGTGCGGAGTACCTTGATCCGGTGGCAGCTTTCCCGGGTCATTGGGCTCCTAACGGTCTCCTTTTTTATACGGGTGAGCATTTCCCCGAACGTTACCGAGGGGGCGCTTTCGTCGCTTTCCACGGCTCCTGGAACCGTGCCCCCCTGCCCCAACAAGGCTATAAGGTTTCTTTTGTCCCTTTTGAGGGTGGCAGCACCGCAGGTGATTATGAAACCTTCGCCGATGGCTTTGCCGGTGTCGAGCCCATTCCTAACCGAGGTGCAGCGGAGTACCGTCCGATGGGGCTGGCCATGGGACCCGATGGTGCCCTCTTTATCTCCGACTCCCAAGAGGGCCGTATCTGGCGGGTGGTATACACCGGAAAAGAGAATAACGAAGAGACGGGCGGAGGATAACCGGCATGGCGTAAACCCGTCCCATCTAACGTTCATTACACATTTATAAGTTTAACATCATGAAACATATAAGTTCTTTTACCTTGTTCGTGGTAGCATTTCTTGGGCTGATTTCGTGTTCGTCAAACGCCCAAGAGCCCGATGCCGCCACTGGCGAGATAGATAAAGAGCATATCGTAATCGTATACCTATCCCGTACGGGTAACACCGAGGCGGTAGCAGACATCATCCACCAGGAAGTGGGCGGCGAGATGGTCGAGCTCAAACTGGAAACGCCCTACCCGGAAGATTATGATGCCATCGTAGCGCAAGTGGACCGGGAAAATGAACGAGGCTACCTCCCCCCTCTTGAGACAGAGATTACAAATATCGAGGAGTACGATACCCTGTTTATCGGTTTCCCTACCTGGGATATGCAGTTGCCGCCGCCGATGAAAAGCTTTTTAAGCGAATACGATCTAAGCGGCAAAACCCTGATCCCCTTCAATACCAATGGGGGATACGGCCTGGGAAGCAGTATTCAACAAGTAGAGGAACTATGCCCTGAATGCAATATCCTGGATGCCTTTTCGATCAAAGGCGGATTGGAACGAGACGGGATATATCTGGCAATCAAAGGAGAACGAAGAGACCAGGTCCATGCCGAGGTAACGGATTGGCTACAAAGTATTGAGATACAGTAACTGGTTTAAACAAAAACTACTTAACAATAAATATCTAACTCATAAACAATCATGATTATGAACTCATTAATAACAGGTATGAAAACATTACTTATCGGACTGTTTTTAATCGCTGTGGGTGTGCCATCCTTCGCTCAAAATGCTGATGCGGAGAAAGAAATTATGGACCTCTCCAAACAGAAGTGGCAGTGGATGGCCGACAAGAACGTGAGTGAGCTTGCCACCCTTTTCCACGACAAGTCAAAATTTGTCCATATGAGCGGAACCTGGAGTAAGGACCGGGAGCTCGAAATCATTGAAAGCGGAAGCATTTGGTACAAGAATGCGGATGTTCATGAGGTTGCGGTGGAAGTTGTAGGCGACACCGCCATCCTTTGGAACCGCATTACGCTGGTGGCTGTGGTCCGTGGTAGTGAAGTATCGAATGAGTTTACCGTTACCGAAGTCTATCAACAACAAAAGGACGATTGGAAATTATTAGACTTGACCTTTAGCAGCGTACGAGACACCCATAGTATTGAATAAACGCAGGTAAAATTTTTAAACGTAAGGTAAATACGGATACTGTTATGCAAACGCGGACACTTGGAAATAGCGATTTGGAAGTCTCAACCATTGGACTCGGATGCATGGGCATGAGCTATGGCTACGGGCCGGCTTCTGACAAGCAGGAGATGATTAATCTGATCCGCACGGCTTTTGACAAGGGCGTTACCTTTTTTGATACCGCCGAGGTATACGGTCCCTTTGCCAATGAAGAATTGGTGGGGGAAGCACTGGCGCCTATTCGCGAGGAGGTGACGATCGCCACAAAGTTCGGCATCAAAATGGAAAATGGGAACCAGACACTGGACAGCCATCCGGAACAAATTCGCAGGTCCGTAGATGGTTCCTTGCGGCGGCTGAATACGGACGTTATCGACCTGTACTATCAGCACCGCGTGGATCCGGACGTACCTATCGAAGAGGTGGCGGGAACGGTGAAGGAGTTGATTGACGAAGGAAAGGTGAAGCACTTTGGCATGTCGGAAGCCGGCGTCGATACCATTCGCCGGGCGCATGCCGTCCAACCGGTGACGGCCGTACAGAGTGAATATTCTATGTGGTGGCGGCAACCGGAAGAAGAATTACTGCCCACGCTCGAAGAGCTCGGTATAGGTTTCGTCCCTTTCAGTCCCTTGGGCAAAGGATTTCTTACAGGAGACATTGACGAGGATACTGAATTTAGTGAGAATGACTTCCGAAATATTGTACCACGATTTAACAAGGACAACCGCAAGGCCAATCAACAGTTGGTCGAGCTGCTGGGTGACATTGCCGGTGATCATGGTACAATGCGGGCACAGATTGCTATTGCATGGGTGCTGGCGCAAAAACCGTGGATTGTTCCCATTCCTGGTACCACGAAGAGGAAACACCTGAAAAGCAATATTGCGGCAGCTGATATCAAGCTGTCATCAGAAGACCTTAGCCAAATTGATGCGGCGTTGTCGAAGATTGAAATCCAAGGCGCCCGGTATCCCAAAGAGCTCCAAGAACGCACCGGCAATTAATTTAGTGCACATTCATAGCATGCGTAGTTTCCCAATTAACCTAACCGATAGCCCGACATTATGAGTAAGGATAAAAATTTACCCGACTCAAGCAACAAACACACATCAACAATAAACCGCCGTAATTTTCTGGGAAAAACGGCTATGGCAGGAGCCGGACTTACTCTGGCGTCCTTAGCCTGGGGCTCTTCAAAAGTTCAGGCAAAAGATTACTCGGTAGGTCAAAAAGGGAGTCCGATCGGGGAAACTCGTAAACTTGGTTCCCTCGAGGTCTCCCCCATCGGATTAGGTTGCATGAGTATGAGCAGCGGTTCATACAATCCGCCCCGCAGTAAGGAGGATATGATTCCCGTGATCCGTGGAGCGGTTGATCGTGGAGTAACGTTCTTTGACACGGCGGAGTATTATGGCCCGTTCACCAATGAAGAATTGGTTGGAGAGGCACTCGCTCCTGTACGAGATGATGTTGTCATCGCCACCAAATTCGGTTTTGAATTTGAAAATGACCAACCCGTAGGACGAAACAGTCGCCCTGAGCATATTCGCCAGGCCGTAGAAGGGATGCTTCAGCGGCTTCAAACAGACCGTATTGACCTTTTATATTGTCACCGGATAGATCCGGAGGTACCTATCGAAGATGTAGCAGGAACCGTGAGCGAGCTGATTGAGGAAGGCAAAGCGCGCCACTTTGGTCTTTCGGAGACTTCCCCGGAAACTACACGGCGGGCCCATACCGAGCAGCCTGTCACCGCCCTTCAGACCGAGTATTCCCTCATTCAGCGCTTTCCTGAGAACCAGGTGCTGGATACCTGCGAAGAGCTGGGTATCGGCTTCGTCCCATGGGGACCTGTCTGTCGTGGCTTTCTCGGGGATAAGTTTAACGAATACAGCCTATTTTCTGAAGACTGCCGGCTCGACGCTGTTGAATATTTTACCCCCGAAGCCCTGGAGGCGAATATGGCACTTCTTGACCTGGTGCGAAAATGGAGCGTGCGTAAAGATGCAACCCCTGCCCAACTTGCCCTCGGCTGGCTGATGGCCCAGAAGCCCTTTATTGTACCTATTCCGGGGACCACTAAACTCCATCACCTGGAGGAGAACCTTGGGGCGCTTGAAGTCAAGTTTACTGCCGAAGAGCTGGAGGAATTCCGAAAGGATTTCTCCGACATTGAGCTGGTGGGCGTGCGGTCCTTTGATTCAGCGTTGACCGACAAATAGTTCATCAAGTACGGGGCAAAGTCTTAGCACCCGTACTTTAGGAAATCAGATATGATAATTAATTGCAAAAAAGAAATATGAAATTATGAAGAAGGTAGTGTTAAATAATGGCCTCAAAATGCCCATCATGGGTTTTGGGGTCTATCAGATACCCGATCACGACGAGTGCAAACGATGCGTGCTGGATGCCATTGATGTGGGATACCGCGCCATTGATACAGCAGCAGCCTATCAGAATGAAAAGGCGGTTGGTGAAGCAATTCAGGAAAGTGGGATTGATAGAGAAGAGATCTTTCTTACTTCCAAACTTTGGATTGAAGATGTTGGATTCGAAGCTACCAAAAAAGCCGTTGAAACATCCCTGAACAAGCTGCAAACAGATTTTCTGGATCTGTATTTGATTCATCAGCCGTATGGCGATGTGCACGGGTCATGGCGGGCTCTGGAAGAGTTGTATAACGATGGAACTCTGAAGGCGATTGGCGTGAGCAATTTCCATCCCGACCGCGTGATGGACCTGATTGTTAATAATAAGGTGGTTCCGGCCGTCAATCAGATTGAAACACACCCATTTTATCAGCGCCACGACGATCAGGAGTTTTTAGAAGAAAACGGTGTTCAGCATGAATCATGGGCACCTTTTGCTGAGGGTAAGAACAACACGTTTAGCAATGAGCTGTTGGTTTCCATTGGAGAGAAATATGACAAATCGGCTGCCCAAGTGGTCCTGCGATGGCTTATACAACGAGGTGTTGTCGTGATTCCCAAAACAGTCCGGAAAGAACGAATGAAAGAGAATTTCGACGTCTTCGACTTTGAACTCGCAGATGAAGACATGGAATCAATAAAGAAGCTCAATATCGGGGAAAGTCAATTCTTCAGCCATCGTGATCCGGAAATTATCAAGTGGTTTGCCAGTACGTTGGGGAAATGACTAAATACTACAACTTTAATTTGGGATTTCATTATGAAACAACTACTAATTGCGATTTTATTTTTTGGCACACTTTCTACCCAAGCCATAGCACAGGATACTTCTATCTTTCAAAAAGGTGAGAAAGCCCCTAATGTTCATCATACCGGAGATGTATGGCTCAATCACTTAAGTGATGCCGATAGCACTTTCGATTTTAACGTGGTGGTTGCAACTTTTGCTGCTGGGGCAAAACTGGATTGGCATATGCATCCGGCAGGCCAACAATTACTTATTACGCAAGGAACCGGCTATTACCAGGAAAGAGGTGAGGAGGTTCAGGTCGTTAATAAGGGAGATGTCATCAAATGTCCTCCCGGGATAGAGCACTGGCATGCCGCAACGCCTCAAACGGGTGTTATCTATCTTGCCATTACTGGGGATGAGCCAACAGAATGGTTTGAACGTGTCCCCGAGGATGAGTACAACAGTA
The DNA here is from genome assembly GCF_900129315.1 of Fodinibius roseus. Classification (GTDB taxonomy): domain Bacteria; phylum Bacteroidota; class Rhodothermia; order Balneolales; family Balneolaceae; genus Fodinibius; species Fodinibius roseus. The sequence continues at coordinate 92,944 of NZ_FQUS01000011.1, read as the reverse complement.
TAAATGCCCCTTCGTCAGCCAGTCAAAGTACAAAACAGGAAATCATTAATCTCTCCAAAGAAAAGTGGCAGTGGATGGCAGACAAAAATGTGGATGTCCTCGATGATCTCTTTCACGAAAAAGCTGAGTTTGTCCACATGGGAGGATCCTGGGGTACAAAGCGTGAACTCAGTATCATAGAAAGCGGAGGAATTTGGTATAAGCAGGCGGATATCCATGAGGTGTCTGTGAATATTATTGACAATACCGCCATACTATTGAACCGGATTACCCTGATAGCTGAGGTGGGCGGCAACGAAGTGACCAATCCCTTCGAGGTTACTGAAGTGTATGTGAAACAAAGCGATGGCTGGAAATTGGGTTCTTTGTCATTCACTAAGCTGATGTCCCCGGGCGATGATTAGTTGACAAACATAGATGTCTTTACTCAAGGGGTAACCATAAAAAACGCTTATCAAAATGAGAAAAATAATAACAGGTCTAGCCACAATCATATTGAGTTGCTCATTGCAGGCTCATCATTCAACATTGTATGCACAAGGACGGGATTCCAATTCCTCACCAACCGTTCGTACCACCAACGGAATGGTACGCGGCGTGACGGATGGCAAGGTGTCAAGCTTCAAAGGAATTCCCTATGCTGTTCCACCGGTTGGCGAGTTTCGCTGGCGACCGCCCCAACCCCTATCCTCATGGCAGGGAGTGCGCGAAACCACCGAGTATGGCGCTAATTGTGCGCAGGCCGGATGGGGCGCTGCTCCCGGCTCAATTACGGAGGGTTCGTCGGAAGATTGTCTTTTTCTGAACATCTGGCGGCCTGAGGGAACCGAAGAGGGAGCGAATCTTCCCGTGATGGTATGGATCCACGGAGGTGCTTTTGTGGGCGGAAGCGGCGCCGGTGCTACAACCTCTGGAGAGGAATTTGCCAAACAAGGAGTCATCCTGATGACCTTTAATTATCGTCTGGGACGTCTCGGACATTTTGCATTCCCCGCGCTGAGTGAGGAGCACCCACAGGAGCCGAAGGGCAGTTACGCTTATATGGACCAGATTGCAGCCCTTGAGTGGGTACAGGAGAATATTGCCGCATTCGGTGGCGATCCGATTAATGTGACCATTTTCGGTTTCTCTGCCGGTGGTGTGTCGGTTCATTCACTTATGACCATACCGGCTGCAAGAGGGCTTTTTCATAAAGCAATCAGTGAATCCGGCGGCGGTCGTGACGGTGTTCTTACCGGCAGACCGATTCGTGAAGATAATGCTGATCCCCTCTACACTGTTTCTGCTGAATCAATTGGGATAAACTTTGCTCGTAAAAAGGGGATTGAAGGAACAGATGAAGCAGCACTGGCAAAACTTCGCGACCTAAGTGTTGAAGAGATTGTAGATGGAGGCCAGGAAACTGACGGTGAGGGCGGTCCGCGGACCTATTCAGGCCCGATTCTGGATGGGGACCTGGTGGTAGAAACGGCTGAAATTGCCTATAAGGCAGGAAGGCAGGTAGACGTTCCGCTTATCATCGGGAATACAAGTGCCGAAGTAGGGGGTAGCTTTGTAAATAACAGCAGCTCAAAAGAGGAGCTGTTTTCACTTTTTGGAGAGCTGGAAGATGAGGCGAAAGCTGCTTACGACCCCGAAGGCAACAAGGAGTTCGCTGAGGTTATCACAAAGTTTAATACCGACTGGGCATGGGGTGAGCCGGCCCGCATGACAGCAAGAGCTTTCGTTGATGAAGGCAATCCCGCCTATATGTATCTCTTTTCCTATGTCCCGGAAGCCATGCAGGAGCGAATGCGGTTTGGCGCCGGACACGGATCAGAAATTGCCTATGTGTTTAATAACCTGGATGCCCGCCGGGGAGATACTGAGCCAACGGCTGAAGAACAAAGGTTAGCGCAAGTAATGAACACCTATTGGGCAAACTTCGCCAAAACAGGTGATCCTAATGGCGCGGGGGTACCTAAATGGCCCGTTTACCAAACTCAAAATGAAGAGATACTCAAAATTGAGTCCGATGGCAAAACAGTCGGCAAGCTCGATCCCAGGAAAGAAAGACTGGATGTAATTAAAAAGGCCATTGAGAAATTTCGAGCACATTTACAATCACGTGGCATTTAACCAATAATTAAAACAAAAACAGCAAAATGAAAAATTTATGACACGACTACTTATCAGTTTACTTGTGGCAATAAGTTGTTTTTCACTCGATCTGAAGGCGCAAACCTCTGAACAGCATCAGTCACTCAGCGAAAAACAACAAGGCCTCATTCCAATTGCAGCCTACACCGCCACCGGTGATCTTCAACAATTAAAACCAGCACTACATAACGGTTTGGATGCCGGCCTGACGATCAATGAGATCAAAGAGTCGATGGTTCATTTGTATGCCTACGCCGGGTTTCCCCGGAGTATTCGCGGGCTCAACACCTTTATGGAGGTTTTGGATGAACGTGAGGCTGACGGCATCCAGGATGAACGGGGGCCGGAAGCCTCTCCGATCAATGATGACCGGGACAAATACGAACGGGGAGTGGAAACCTTGTATGAGCTGACTGGCTCAAACTGGGGTAATCCGGAATCGGGCTACGGAGCTTTTGCTCCTGCCATTGACAGATTCCTCAAAGAACACCTGTTTGCCGACCTGTTTGAGCGGGATGTGTTAACCTACGCCCAACGAGAACTGGTGGTCATTTCCATACTCAGCAGCCTTGATGGTGTGGAGCCCATGTTAGGAAGCCATTTCAATCTTTCCCTGAATGTAGGCTTAACCCCCAGCCAGCTGCAGGAATTCGTAGGTATTATCGAAACTGAGTTAGGTGAAGAGAAAGGAGAAATCGCTCAATCAGTACTGGATAATGTGCTGGAAAACAGGAATGAAGATTAGAGCAAATAATAATAGATATACAGGAATCAATCAATCAGACTTATCAATTATGAAATTTAATCAAACAATCAGTTCTATATTCGTAATCGCATTCTTATTGTTGCCTGCCTTCCAGGCAATGGCACAAACAGATAGCGATGAACATTATAATATGACCTCCATCCTGCCGGAAGGCAACGAGGTATCAGGAGGAAATTTCACAGGTACAGTGTGGGTAAATATGATCATACTTCCGGAAGATAATTTAAACACGAACGGGGGTAAGGTGAAGTTTGAGCCGAAAGCACGATCGAACTGGCACAGCCATCCAGGAGGGCAAATCCTCATTGTAACTGAGGGTACTGGTTATCACCAAATAGAAGGAAAACCCATGCAAATTATTCGGGAAGGAGATGTCATTAAAGTCCCGGAAGATGCAAAACATTGGCACGGAGCCTCTCACGAACATTCCATGACGCATACGGCCATTGGTCCAAATCTTGATAAAGGCGGAGCTGAATGGTCAGAACCTGTATCCGATGAGGAATACAATAGCATTAATTAAAAGTTGAATCTAATATTCAAGACAAGATTATGAGTAATAACAATATAGAAGGAAAAGTCGTCGTCATTACCGGGGCAAGCAGTGGATTTGGAAAGATCACGGCTGAATATCTTTCTGACCGTGGTGCAAAGGTAGCTTTAGGAGCACGAAGTACAGACAAGATCGAAGCTTTAGCCGATTCCATTAATAAAAATGGAGGTGAAGCTATAGCTGTTACCACCGACGTAACAGACAAGGATCAGGTGAAAAACCTGGTAGATTCATCCGTAAATGAATACGGTAACATTGATGTCTTATTAAATAATGCTGGAATCATGCCGCTTTCACCATTAGAGATGCTGAAAGTTGATGATTGGGATCAATGTATTGATGTGAATATTAAGGGAGTTTTGTATGGAATTGCAGCCGCATTGCCTCATATGAAAGAGCAAAAATCCGGTCAAATTATTAGCGTTTCATCTGTGGCCGGACATACTATTAGTCCCGGTGGAGCAGTTTATTCTGCGTCAAAATATTCAGTGCGAGTGATATCGGAAGCGCTGCGTCAGGAAGTTAAGCCATACAATATTCGAACCTCCGTGATCTCACCCGGAGCGGTAGATACTAACTTGCCAAATAGCGTTACTGCCGAAGGAGTGGCCGAAAACATTAAGGATTACTATGATGAAAAAGCCATTCCTGCTGATTCCTTTGCGCGTTCTGTTGCCTTTGTAATCAGTCAGCCGGAAGATATGGACGTAAACGAGGTATTGTATCGTCCGACCAAGCAGGAACTGTAATTATATCTGTATCCTGCCAGGTTGCTGATATATTAATAGCAACCTGGTAGGTAAATTAAATCAACTTATTCGAAATGATTGTAGAAGATATAAAGCAGTTTTTCTGCGAACTGATACAAGATCTCTGTCAAGGCCGAGAACAAACAATTCCAATATCGTTTCAAGTCCCCTCTTCACCTTTATCTTAGCTATGGTGTTTCAACAATATCCCCGTTATAAACCTTTAGCCGACGCCCGCTACTTTACATAACCGGGGCTTATACGACAGTTTTTTTACCTTCGCTCAGCAGCGGCGAGCCTCGTAACCCACGATACAGACTTTCTTCGCCTTACCAATGCCACATCAGATCATTCGGGCGTAGTTTCTGCTTCCCAAGAACGATCAATTGGAGAAGTGGTTCGTAAACTTAGCCTTATCGCCCGCGTAATAACAGAAGAGGAAATGCGCGGACACGTCGAATACATTTGATCCCTCCACCCCTTTTAAGCATTTGCCATAAATAGCACTGTTCGTCGCTATTTTAAAGGATTTTTTTATAGCCGATGTACCGAATTTTGGATGTATCCCATGTTGAATACAGGTCCAATGAATGCTTGCCATGGGGGGGGCACTTCCGTGCCCCCTTCCCTGCCAAAAAGCCCGCTTTGATCACTATTCTTTTACCCTGCCCAGCTTCATCTCCATCACGTTGAAACCGCGCCGGTCGGGCGTAATCGATACCAGGCTCCGCCCCAGCTGCTGATAGCTGCCGAACGGCATGATTTCCTCCCACTTGCTGAAGGCGTTGAACCGGCCAAGGGTTTGAAATTCTGACTTTGCGTCCAGGGCAAAAAAGCTTCCGCTTCCCTTTTCCTGGCCAGCAAACGCCATATTGCCCAGCGCCGTTATAGAACTCACCTGCTCAAGCGAATTGTTTTCCCCTATCCGCTTCAACCCATCCCTGTGATCGAATGAATAGACCTGAATGCCCGAACGTCCCCCTAAATAAAGCAGGTTATCCTCTATCCACCCGGTGGATGGCATTGACTTGGTACTTACCTGCGAAATGATCTCGGGTTCACTCGGCTGAGAACCATCCATCATAAGAACGGACTCGGGGCCGATCCCAAACAGTACATTCGGCAAGTCCTTGCGGGGACAGAACCGGGGAATGACAAAATGCAGGGGCTCAAAATCTATTTTTGCCTCCATTTTCAGTTCTCCATCCTGCAGCCTGCCCGCCTGCCAGACACCTTTGCCCGGAAACACGAGATGTGACCCGACACGGCTTACGCCGGCAACCGACTCCTCAAAGGTAAATTCGGCATGCTGAACCGGTTTCCCTCCCTTGCCGATCCGGAAGGTCCTGAGGGCGCCGCCGTTGAGCGCCAGGATATATTTACCCTGGGTAGCGATATCGGTAACGGGTAGTTCCGACTTCCAGCGGCCGGTGCGGCTGATTTGCCAGTTACGCATGCGTCCCTTCACCTTGCCTTCAACCTCTCTTTCAAGATCGATACGAAATTTGCCCCCCTCTTTCCGCGGAAAGGGGAAGATCAGTGAGGGATTGGCATGGGGATGTCTCAAGTCAAAGTATCGTTCCTCGTGCTCTGCCGAAAACCGCGTATCGGCGGGGAGCCCCTTAAAGCTGAGCTCCATGAAGTTTTCACAGAGGCAATAGGGCTGATGAGGCTCCGGACAACAGATCGGCTTGGCCCGGTGCCAACCGTCATGAAAGGCATCGTGGACACGATCCCAAAAGTCGATAGCCCGGTGGATATCATCAAATTCGAAGCAAAACTTGGTAGCGTCGATCCCGAACGCTCCATAATCGAAACCGCCGACTCCTACTGAGTTGTCGTCGGAAGCCGTTCGCACCCGCCCTTTTAAATCCACCACGTGGGTGCCGGCTGAGGTTGTTATGGTGAGCGTAGCTGTTTCAAACTGGTCTAACACAGAGGCCTGAAAAGTTATGGTCAGATCTTTCTGATCACCCGGCGTTAATACATACCCGGGTCTCAGACGTCCTTCGGTGCCGAAGACATCGCCGCTCTGCTCGCCGGACCAGCTCCATTGGCCCGTTCCGGAAGACTGGATCTCGATATTGCAGATTTCAACCGCACCCCCGGAAGTATTGGATATGGTAAACTGTTCCGATGCTTTATTAATTCTCTTGAAATCACAGGCCAGCACACGCTGGCGGGCATCCAGGACCAGATCCTCCGGGATACCTGAAACCGATCCGGCCTCCAGCAAGGCTTCCAGCGGAATATGCTTTATGCCCCCGTTGGACCGGATAACCAAGGAAGCGCTGTGGTTGCCTCCCATGGCCTGGCTGCCGGTTCTGACGGTGAATGAGCGTGACTGTCCCGCCTCAATGCGGTTGATATCATTGGGGATGCCGACCAGGTCAAAAGCGCTGCGATCCGCCCCTTCGATCTCAATAGCACAAATTTGCAGCGGCATTCTTTCCCCGGGAATATTCATGATATCCGGGTTCGTTATTCGTATATCATGACTGGGGGCATTTCCGGAGCAGGTGGGAGCAAAAAGCAGATCCTCGGGATCCACCCGGATGGAGGGATCATAAATCCGCTCTACCGAGCCCACTCCGAAGAAGGTGACGATGCCGGGATCAGGATCAACGCCCGTGATGACATACTGTCCGCCGGGATCATCAGGCTGGCCGAATTCAGCATCGGGAATAATGGTGATGGTTCCCTCATCCTGGCCGTTCTCCTCCAGGTCCTCCATCACCTTGGAAGATCCTACAAAAGGCGAATCGGGGTCTACGGAAGTGACTGAATAGTTGGCTACCACGCTGCCCTGCTCTACTTCCATCTGAATATCGGCTTCAAAATCAAAATCCCACCAGTCCTGGATGAAGGTACTGTGTTTCCCCTCCCCACTCCCATCAATCTGCAATTTGGTATCGGTGATACGATCGAGGTGCTGCGAAACATTGCGCAAGTCGGACTGACCGTCGTCGATATCGATTACACCGATAAAGGCCTCGATAATCCACTGGTCCACCGTAAGCGTCCAGTCACGGCTGGATGAGCTTACAAAGGATTCGTCAAACTGATTGTGAAAGGTATCCAGGCTGCGCTGGGACGAAGCAGTCCTGCCAGGCCGGTCAATGTTCAAGCCCACTGCAAAGGTTCCGTCCGACAATATTTTAACAGCCCCGGCATTTTGTGCCAGCGTAAGGGTTACGCCTGCATCGGCAATGGTCCCGATATCCAGTTCAAAACGGGGATCATTCTCGGGGATATCGCTCACATCCTCGCCCAGCGCCTCCAGTAAATCACGCAGCGTATCGAGTCCGACATCGGCTTCAAGCACCAACTGGGTCCCCTGCGTTTCATCCGTATTGATGAAAATTTCATACTCAAGATCCGCTTCGGTGGCGGGCTGCATGCCGTTCGGGCCGTCTACCTCGAGCTGCCCGTCCAACACTTTAATGGTTACCACCACGAAGGTACTGTCGCTTCCGTCATCATATCGAAACCCGACATCGTCAATGTTGAAGACCACCTCATCAGCGTTAATGGTGGTACCGCCGGTTGGAAAATTTGCTCCTCTCGTATCCAGGCAACCCGGCAGCATTTGATAGAGCCGGCGCGTTATAACCCTGGCTAAATACGTATCCGTTATTTGTAACACCGCATCTACACCTGCCCTGTCGAGTAACGTCATCATAATCACCTACATATTTTTTAGTATTGGAAAGGGTCTCTGTCATATACTACGTAGGATTTTCATAAAAGAGCTCATATACCGCAAAAAAGCGCCCTTTTGATTTAGCCACCGGGTAAGTCTCTTTTGATTTTTCCCCGACTGACGTCTCCCGGGCTGATCTTGATGTATTATACATCTACAGGAGTGCATGCGATTGGGCATCTAAGACCAGATATAGCACGTTTCCTTTCTGTTATTTTTCCCAAAAACATAGTTATAATCTTCTCCTACTCTGCTCAGGGATTTATCCGCAATTTTACGGAGGTGGTACGGAGGAGACACGGAGAAGGTATGGATCTGGCTTTTCCGTTGTAACGGGCAGCATATTTTCATGGGCTAACTCATTTATGGCTGGGGCAAATCTCCAATAGCTCTATTCAAAACCGCTCCGCCGTACGGGAGTGCGCCGGCACATACTCCTCCCCGTTTTTCTCATGGTAGGCCTCTTCGTCACGGGTCACCGTCAGGTGCCATATTACACCCGCCACGGCCAGGAAGAAAGCGTAAACGATCATTGTTTGCTGTATGCCGAGCCAGTCATTTTCCAGAATCCAGGAAGCCAGCATCACGGAAGCCGATTGGGTCAGGGTGAACAGGAGCCATTCCGTACTGAAAATACGTCCCCTGAATGTATCCGGCGTGCGGCGCTGCAGCAGTACCGTGCTCATCACCCAGTTGGCCCCGGAGGCCGCATGGGCGATAAAGACAAACAGCAGCATTACCCCCAGGCTGGTCGTCATACCCACAATCGAATACATCATCCCGCCGAACATCATGCAGTATCCCATGGCGCGCACCCAGTCGCGCTCGCGGTCAAAAATGCGCCGCCCGATAACGGGACCGATCCCCGTGCCCACGCCGCGCGCCGAATAGAGCAGGCCGAGACCGATGCTTCCCATCATCAGAACATCTTCGGAAACCAGTATCAGCATGTACGTCAGTCCCCCCAGCAGCATCGTAAAGCATCCCTTGGCGAGTGTGGGACGCAGTACCTGGGGATTGTCAAACAGATATCGAAAGCCTTCCCTGATACCCGTAAGCGGATTACGCGTGCGTTTCAGCTCGGCTTGGGACATCTTTTCCTGCGGGATGACCGCCCTGTAGATGAACCGGGCTGATACCGCGTAACTGATGGCGTTAATAATAAAGACCAGGTCCGTACCCAGCCATGCCGTCGCCAGTCCCCCGAATCCCATCCCCATGGTAAAGATAATGCTCCAGCTGGCGGAGGAAAGCACATTCGCATCCACGAGTTCTTCCCGGGTGGTCACATTGGGGATAGAAGAGGTCTTGGCCGGCTCGAAAATCGCGGAAAGCATCATCTGCAGGGCCGTGAGCACGTAGGCCAGCCAGAGCGTGTCATAGGATACGACCAGCAGCAACCCCAGCACCAGCAGTCCCCGCAGCAAATCACAAATGATCATGATGCGGCGCCGGTCAAACCGGTCGGTCAGATAGCCCGCGAAGGGCGAAAAACTGGCCAGGCTCAACATCTTGACCACGATAATCAGTCCCAGTAAGAATTCAGAATCGGAATACCGGGTGATAAGCGCATACACCGCCAGAATCCCGAACCAATCCCCGAAATTGGAGACGATCTGGCTGAGCCACAGCCGTCGGTAGTTCTGGTTGTTCGACACCAGGTCGATATAGGGTTGTATCTTTTCGAGCACTGTTTAGGTTATTGATTATTCATTTCTGATTTTTTAGAGTCTGCCATCCTGAATTCTTCTAAATTCAGGCCCGGAAACCGGAGCGTTGGGTCTTTCGACTCAATATCTTCTACTTTTGACTGCGAGGGCTTTGAAAACCAGGAATATTGTTCAAGGTCAAGGCCAAAGGGAGGTTGGAATCGCAGCATATTCGCCCATATGTGAGAATTTCAACCGACCGATAACGCCGACATTGGGCAAAAGAACGGTTTTGCAAAGATCTCGACTACTTAACACCCGTGCTCCCGAAGCCGCCGGCCCCGCGCTGGGTGTCGGGCAGGTTGTTCGTTTCCTCAATACGGGCCTGGGTTACCGGAGCGATCACCATCTGTGCGATACGATCGCCGTGTTCAATGACAAAGGGTTCATTCCCCAGATTGACAGCCAACACCTTGACCTCGCCCCTGTAGTCGGCATCGATGGTCCCCGGCGTATTCAGCATGGTGATGCCGTTACGGTATGCGAGTCCGCTGCGGGGACGTATTTGCGCTTCATATCCCTGCGGAAGGGCCATCTGCAGTCCCGTGGGCACCAGCACGCGGTCACCCGGGAGCAGTTCAACCGGCTCCGGGAGCGCTGCCCGGATATCCATTCCGGCGGCAAATTCGGATTCATATGAGGGCAGTTCCAGATCCCCGGCGTGAGGCAGTCTTTTAAAGTAGACGTTCATTGTTTTCGCGGTTCTTTTTTGTAATCAATTAATCGAATTTTAACATTCCCGAGCCAGACCCTGGCATGCGCTTCCACAGGGATACGCAGGTCATCGGCCAGGTACCACGCCTTGAACTGCCCGCTGAAACCGAACGGGCCATCAATATCCGCATTGCCGTCGGTGTAGTAGGTCGTGACTCCCTGCGGAAAGGCTTCGTACTCCCTGATCTCCGTTTTGCGTGTGTTATGGACGTCAATATATCCCTTCTCGCCCTCGAGGTATACAGGCAGACTGTAGCGCTGGTCCGTCCCGGCAAGGATGCGGCTGTAATAAAATATCAGCTGTCCCGATGTTGAGGGCTCCGTCAGCTCCAGGGTGTCTTCCGGCTCGCCGTCTTTCGAAAAATACACTTTCTGCCGGTCATAATCGAAGTCGTATCGCTCTGCGTTGAATTCTTCCTCATCTACATTGTCGCGCCAGTAGAGCCGGGTATGCGGTAGACTGTCCGTCTCTACAAAAAGAGTGTTGTAATGGTTCTCCTCCCTGCCCATAAACGGAATGGATGAGTTGGAGATAATCTTCGTGCGAAGCCACCACAGATGCTCGCCTTCGTAGGTCGTATCCCGCACAATGGTTGTCTGTACTTTTCCGAGATTAAAGAAGCTGTATTTAACATTGTAGGTAAAGGTCTCTTTCCACTCCAGAAGCTCCTGCAGGGTCGGGGGACGCTCCGGATGCTGATAGGCGGGCACGGACTGCTGTGCCTCTGCGCGGCCGACAACCAGCAGGCTGAGCGCGAACAGGCTCAAAAAAAGGTATTTAACGGCGTGTGTCAATGGATGAATGGTCTTAAAGATTCTTTTTTATATAAGTAACCAAAGTTCGATATTATTAACCGGAATTAGAAATATTATTGAAGGGTTCTTATGTCAAAAACGTTCGCTCTGCAAAAGCTGTTATTACGCTCATCTGCGCTGTTCCTGTTGAGCGCTTTTATATGTATGGGGACAGCCTGTTCCAAAAGTGATGATCAGAAAAAGTTTGAAGAAGAGGCCCTGAGGTTACCCGAAAATATCACGGAAACCGATGCCGGCGGAAAAATAAACGAGAATAAGAAAGATCCGGATGACTGGCGGATCAGTCCCCGGTATAGCGGTCTGATAACGATTGGCGAACCCTTAACACAGCTACCCTATCCAAATCCTTTACCATTCAACCAAAAGTTAACGCTTCAGATCGATTTGAGGAGTATACAGAATCTCTCCAGGATCGAGATATATGTTTTGGATTTGAGCGCTTCTAATCCTCTGGTGCCCCTTGCTCAACAAGCAATAACTTCAACCCCGGCTCTCATTGAATTTAAATTAGAAGGCCAACTAATTTCAGGATCACCGGGTGGTAGCGATGCTGAAGATTTGTATCGCATTTTGATTTATGACGGCGGCGGGAGGAATCTCATCTCCTATGGCGATGTACGGATCGGGCAGGCGGGAACGCCGTAGATCACAGGTTGTTATAAAGAAACAGTCGCTCTATCTTCAACCCTTTTAGAATCTACTATCATGAGCAAGCGAAAAATCTCCAAATCCGAGCGAAAGGTACTGGAAAAGCTAATTTTCCCCGAGCGGTTCCAGGTCATCATGGAAGAAACGGGTCACCTCTACGGCGAGCTGCGCGACGATCTGATCAACCTGCTCAGCTTTGGCTTTGTGGAGGCCTATGAACGAAATGGCTCCCAGATTACGTTAACCAGCTTCTACGATTCCGACCATCTGCAGGATTTTACCTTCCGTGCAACGAGCAAGGGACTTACAGAAATCAAATCGCACTAACTGTTATCCATTTATGAAGTTCGAAGCCCGTATCCGTGAGCGTGAACAAACTGTTGAGCTCGAACTGCAGGAAGAGCGCGGGGAAGCCCATTTCCAGGATGAGGTTCTCTCCTATGAGTTCAGCCGCCAGGACAACGGGCGATATTTACTGCGGACGGGAACAAAACTCTATAAAATTGATAATGTAGAGTACGACCGGCATACGGTTACGTTTACGCTCGACGGACACTGGTGCTCGGTGGATGTGCGCGATGAGCAGGACCTGCTGCTCGACCGTCTCGGATTTAAAACGGCGGGGGAAATAGGCGCGGGCAAGCTGAATGCGCCCATGCCGGGCAAGATCCTGGAGATCATGGTGGAAGAAGGCGACGAAGTGACTCTCGGCGATCCGGTGGCCATCCTGGAAGCGATGAAAATGGAGAACGAACTCAAAGCCCCGGTCAGTGGACTCATAACGACGGTGGCCGTGGCCCGGGGCGACTCTTTGGAAAAAAACGCACTAATTTTAGAAATCGAAGCAAGTGGATAAATTTATTATAGAAGGACCTACCCCTCTCAAAGGAACCATCCCCATCAGCGGATCCAAAAATGCGGCCCTTCCTCTTATGGCTGCATCGCTGCTGGCCGATTCGCCGACCACGATCACAAATGTTCCGAAGCTGCGCGACATCTATACCTTTAATAATGTCATTCGCGTGACCGGCACCCTCGTGACCTTTGACGAGGATGAGGGCACGCTTGCTATTGATCCGGCCAACCTGGCTCACCTCGAAGCGCCCTACGAGCTCGTCCGCAAGATGCGGGCCTCCTTTTATATGCTGGGCGCCCTGCTGGGGAGATTCGGACAGGCGAAAGTTTCGCTGCCCGGCGGCTGCGCGTGGGGACCTCGTCCCGTCGATCTGCATCTGAACGGCATGCGTGAGATGGGCGCCGACATCAAGCTTGAGGAGGGTTATGTCATTGCCAGTGCACCCAAAGAGATGGAAGGGGGCTCCTTCACCCTCGAGCCGAGCAGCGTCGGAGCGACCATCAATCTCGTGCTGGCTTCCGTGCTGCGCGCCAACAAATTCACTATTAAAAATGCTGCCAAAGAGCCGGATGTAGTCATTTTTTGCAAAAGGCTGGTCGAGATGGGGGCTGATATCGAGGGCATCGGCACGGATACGCTGACGATCCGGGCGGTGGATCATCTCGAGGGTGTCACGATGCGGAATGCCGCTGACCGGATCGAAACCGGCACGTTCATGATTGCCGCCGCCATGCACCCTGAATCGGATGTGACGCTTACCGGCGTGGATGTCGACGATTTGGGCCATTTTCCGGAGACGTTCCGGAAAACGGGCGCGGAGCTGGCGATGAACGGGGACACCGTACATGTCAATGCACCCGAGAAGCTCCAGCCGACCGATATCAGGACCGAGATTTACCCGGGCTTTCCGACCGATCTGCAGGCCCAGTGGGCTACGATGATGACACAGGCCGACGGCATTTCCTCTGTTACCGACACCATTTACTACGACCGGTTCAGCTATGTGCCGGAAGTGACCCGCCTGGGCGCGGATATGGAGGTCTCGGAAAATACTGTGACCGTTGAAGGGAAGACGCCCCTGAAAGGAGCCTCTGTCATGAGTACGGACCTGCGCGCCAGCGTCAGCCTTGTCCTGGCGGGCATGATTGCGGAAGGCAAAACGGATGTATTGCGCATCTATCACCTGGACCGGGGCTACGAGGATCTGGAACAAAAACTAACGGCCGTGGGCGCCCGGATAACCCGCACCGACCAGGAAGAGTGATGGACCGGATCAAACCCGGAAGGGATTTCAAACAGCTCCTAAGAAGTTATTTCTGGCTAATGATTAGAAAATTAGCTTATATCCATTCCGGCCTAATAAATTTTGCTGAGGAGAGTAAGCGGAGCCGGAGCGTCGTCCTATTTAAACCTTTTGTGAATAATCCGGGTTAGCGCTTACATTAGTGTCTGTGAACTTGTATATTAAGATAATGTTATTCAGGATTTACTAAACAATTTCAGGTTTTATTTGCAGACATTGTCAAACGCACAAGTATTATTATCTTTTTTTGACGCTTTAGCAAGGCTTTTTCTTGTATCATTATACCAAACAGCGAAGTATTTGACTTCTCTGGATGCTTGTGATGATGCTCTGCAAGTCGACCCCTTTTCTGAATATCAACAACAACGATCTGTACAACCTATTTTTTATCCTAACAGGAATTATAATGTAGCGGTTGCTGAACTCCCGCTGAAACGTATGAAATTTAAGATTGCTTTATCTATGATGATGCCGATTGAACATTTGATCAGGGTTAAACGTCCGGAGTACAGCAACGGTGTGAAAGACGAGTATTTCAATGAAAAATCAAATCATTATTCACGCTTCGGGAAAGCAAACCCGGATCGCATTGCTGGAAAACGGCGAACTTGCCCAACTTTTTATAGAGTCTGAGGAAAACCAGCGCACGGTTGGCAATATTTATCTGGCGAAGGTCCACAAAGTGATGAGCGGTATTCGTGCCGCTTTTATCGACATGGGTACGCCGAAAGACGCTTTTCTGCACTTCTCCGATGCCGGCGATCATCTGAAAGAGTATGTTCAGATGCTCAACGGCAAGAACGCGATTCACAAGAACGTCCGGGGAGAACTGAAAAAAACAAACTTCGACAAAATATCGAACTACGAAAAGCAGAAGTGGGCCGGCAAGATTTTGCGTCCCGGTCAGCAGCTGCTGGTTCAAATCGTTAAAGAGCCCATCGGGTCAAAAGGTCCCCGTGTTTCTACCGATATCACGGTAGCGGGACGCTTCCTCGTGCTTATCCCGATGGGGGAGTATATCGCGGTATCGCGGAAGATCAACAACTATAAGGAGCGGCGGCGCCTCAAAAGCGTGGTTGGTTCTATGGTTCCCGACGGCTTTGGCGTGATTATTCGTACGGTGGCCAAGGGGAAGGACAAGGAGGCCATTGAAGACGATATGAGGAATGTGCTCAAAAAATGGGAGCGCATTCTGGAACAGCTGGAAACGGCCAAACCCCCTGCCCTGCTCTACAAAGACCTCGATATGACCGAGAGTCTGGTTCGCGATCTTTTTGCGAAACAGTACGACCGGGTGCTGGTCGACGACCCTGACATGTTTAAGCAGATTAAGTCGTACGTCAGTCAGGTGGCCCCGCAGATGATTCCCAATGTGGAGCTGTACAAGGGACGCGAACATATCTTTGACTTTATGAAGGTGGCCAAGGATGTGGATTCTATTTTCAGTCCCCGCGTGCGGATGCCTTCGGGCGGGTACCTCATATTCGAACAAACGGAGGCGATGTATGTGGTGGATGTCAACTCCGGCCCCTATGCCGCCAAGGAGCGACAGGAGGACAACTCGCTGAAAACAAACCTCGAAGCAGCCCGTGAAGTGGCCAAACAGCTTCGCCTGCGCGACATCGGCGGTATTATCGTCGTCGATTTTATTGACCTGCGCAAGGGTAAGAACCGCAAGAAAATTTATGATGAGCTCAAAAAAGAGTTCAAGAAGGATCCCGCCAAAACCAATGTAATTGGCATGAGCGACTTCGGGCTCGTACAGATTACCCGCCAGCGGATTCGTCCGAGTGTGGTTAATTCGGTCTCAAAAGTTTGTCCCACCTGCGGCGGTTCGGGCAGCGTAGTGACTCAAAATACGATCATTGCCGATCTGGATGCCTGGCTCAGCAAATTCCGCACCACGACGGACTACCGCGCTGTGGATATCTATATAAATCCTTATCTTAAGTCGTACCTTGAAAAAGGATTCATGAGCATTAAATGGAAATGGATGCTCCGCTACTGGGTAAAAATTTCGCTTGTGCCAGATGAAACGATCTCCCTGAATGAGTACAAGGCAACCATTGCAGGTTCCGATATAGATATCACCGATGTGGTAATGCAGGAAAAAGATATCGATGAGATTATAGCAAAAGCCAGAGAAGATGAAGAGCTGGCCGCAGCCAAAGAGCGACGGAAAAACCTCGACTATTATAAAAAAGGTCCCAACGGTGAAAAAAAGAAAGATACCCGCAAGCCCCGGCCAACTCGCTCAGAGCGATCGAATTCGAAGTATTACAAAAATTAGGGCTGATCGTAAAACATCCTTTTTCACAGAAACTGAACGAGCGACTTTACTATGAGCATAACTGATTTAAAAGCAACGACCGTTGTGGGGATTATCCATAACGGTGAGGCGGCTATTGCCGGCGACGGACAGGCTACCATGGATGATACCGTCATGAAGGCTACGGTTAATAAAGTGCGTCACCTTTACGAGGGAAAAATTGCGGCCGGTTTTGCCGGTTCAACGGCCGATGCTTTTACATTATTTGAAAAATACGAGGAAAAATTAGAACAGTATAACGGTAATTTGCAGCGCGCCGCCGTTGAGATGGCCAAAGAGTGGCGCAGTGATAAATTCCTCCGCAAGCTGGAGGCCCTGCTGATCGTCATGAGCAAAGAGAAGGCCCTGCTGATATCCGGCCAGGGTGATGTCATTGAGCCTGACGACAAGATCCTGACGATCGGCAGCGGCGGGTCCTATGCCCTGGCCGCCGCCCGGGCCCTGAAAGAAAGTGCTCCGGAACTGTCAGCCCGCGAGATTGCTGAAAAGTCGCTTCATATTGCTGCGGATATCTGTATATATACGAATCACAATTTGAGTATTTTAGAATTAGAAGAGTAGAAACAAGTACCATGCAACAGGTTATACAACAACATAAAAGTTTAACACCCCGGCAGATTGTAGCTGAACTGGACAAGTATATTATCGGCCAGGATGAAGCCAAGCGCTCGGTATCGATTGCCCTGCGTAATCGCTGGCGGCGCATGAATGCCGATGAAGAAATACGGGATGAAATTCTCCCCAACAATATCCTTCTTATAGGTCCCACCGGCGTCGGTAAAACCGAAATTGCCCGGCGCCTGGCCAAGCTGGCGGATGCTCCCTTTATTAAAGTGGAAGCCAGCAAGTTTACGGAAGTAGGCTACGTGGGCCGCGATGTAGAGTCGATGATCCGTGACCTGACCGACATATCGGTCAATCTGGTAAAGACAGAGATGCAGGAACGGGTCAAGGAAGAAGCCAAAGAGATTGTGGAAGATCGTATCCTGGACATACTCATTCCCCCGGTCAAGCAGCCGGGCAACGATTCGGCCGGTTTTCAGAATGAAGACAAGAACTTTAATCCCGAACAGGCCTCCGATGAGGAGCTGAACAAGCGCACGCGCGAAAAATTTCGCGAAAAACTGCGCAATGGCGAGCTGGAAGATCGCAAAATCGAAGTGGAGGTCAGCAAATCCAGCAAAGCCCCGATGATGCAGGTCTTCGGTCCCCAGGGCGGGATGGAAGAGATGGGCATTAACCTGCAGGATATGCTGGGAAACCTGGGCGGGGGACAGAAATCCAAGCGTAATGTGACTATTGAAGAAGCCCGGGAGCTGCTGTTAGAAGAGGAGGCCGAAAAACTGATCGACCACGATGCGGCCGTCCAGGAAGCCCTTGAGCGCGTCCAGAAACACGGCATTGTGTTTATTGATGAAATTGACAAGGTAGCTGAATCTTCTTCCGGTAACGGCAAAGGCGGCGGGGGACCCGATGTCAGCCGGCAGGGCGTTCAGCGCGATATGCTTCCCATTGTCGAAGGCAGTAACATTTCCACCAAACACGGGATGGTCAAAACCGATCATATCCTGTTTATCGGCTCCGGCGCTTTTCACGTATCGAAACCTTCGGACCTTATCCCGGAACTACAGGGGCGCTTCCCTATACGGGTTGAACTGAACTCGCTCACGGAAGAAGACTTTTTTGATATTCTCACCAAACCCAAAAATGCCCTGACGAAGCAGTATCAGGCTATGCTGGCTTCCGAGGGCGTAGACGTGGAATTCACGACCGACGCTATCAGGGAAGTGGCAGCCATAGCCGCCCAGGTAAACCAACGGGTGGAAAATATCGGCGCCCGGCGCCTGCACACTATTTTATCGTCGCTGCTTGATGAGCTTCTGTTTGCTATTCCCGACGATATCAGCTCCGGTGAGATCACGATTGACCGGGAATATGTGAACAAACAGCTGGATAATCTTGTTAAGGATAAAGATTTAAGTCAATATATCTTATAATATTGCTACTGTTTCTAATTATTTACTAACTTACCGTGGCCCGGCGTTAAACAACTGTGGATGTTAAAAAATGGGTAATTAATTCGCCTAAGGTACGTTAGAAAGATATCACAGCTAATAAAACGATAAAATTCGAGTCATTATGAGCGCAAAAAAACTCTTAGCTCCCAATGTTGCGATTCTCCTCGCACTTTCTATTTTTTGGCTTGCGGGAGTTGAAACCGTAGTCAAAGATGGTGATAAGGACCAGAAAAACCTGAAAAAATATGTGCAGGCCCAGCAACGTATTATCGATAATTATGTCGATCCGGTAGATGTCACAAACCTTTACAAGAGCAGTATCCGGGGACTGGTTTCCAATCTCCCCGACAGCACGATCAATCTTGCCAATACCCCGCTGGATACCTCTTTCACCGACTTAAATAAGGTTGAGGATCTCGGAGAATCAATTAAGCTCTTTGAAGAAGCTTATCGTTATATGGCTGAAACTTATCCCAATGTGAATATGACCAGCCGGACCGAAGATGCGCTCGAGGGCATGTTCCGGTCGCTCGACCCCCACTCTATCTATATAGAGCCCAAAACCAGTGATGCCATAGAAGACGAGTTTGCCGGTAAATTCCAGGGAGTCGGCATACAGTTTGATGTTATTGACGACACCATTACCGTCATTACGGCTATAGCCGGGGGACCCAGTGACCAGCTGGGCATCCGGTCCGGAGACCGTATTATAGGTATTAATGACAGTACCTCTGTTGGCTTTTCAAGAGAACAAGTAGTCAACACGCTGCGCGGCCCGAAAGGCTCTGAGGTGGATGTCACCATCAAGCGGCCTCATGTCAATGAATTGCTCGAATATACCATCACGCGGGATGACATTCCCCTTTATACGGTCGACACTTCCTATATGCTGGACGACCGGACGGGTTATGTCAAAATCAACCGTTTCGCGGCAACCACCCATGAAGAATTCATGGACGCGATGCGGGGACTCGAAGAAAAGGGGATGGAACGTATTGTGCTTGACCTCCGGGGCAATCCCGGCGGCTACCTGGGACAGGCAATTGCCATTTCTGAAGAATTTTTTCCCAAAGGTACTAAAATCGTTTCAACAAAAAGCCGTCATACCCGCTTTACCAGCGCCTACTTTTCGCGCAGGGATGGCGAATATAAAGATCTGCCGGTCATTACGCTGGTCAACAAGGGATCAGCCTCTGCCAGCGAAATCGTGAGCGGAGCTATCCAGGATCATGACCGGGGCCTGATCGTAGGTCAGCGCACCTTCGGCAAAGGTCTGGTTCAGCAACAGTATGAGCTGATCGACTCAAGCAAAATTCGCGTGACGATTTCCAAATATTATACGCCTTCGGGGCGCCTTATTCAGAAGCCTTATTCCAAAAAAGGTGGAGAGGAATACGCCTACGAAATCTATAAGCGGGAAGCGGATGCCGAAGGGGACGTATCAGAATTTGTATCTCATGTTTCCGACACCCTGAAATTTTCAACTGACGCCGGCCGTACCGTCTATGGCGGCGGAGGGATTGTACCCGATCATATTGTACAGGAAGATACCTCACAGTCGGCGGCCGTTTTTAATTACATGCAGCGTAAAGGGATCGGATTTGATTATGTACGGGAGTACCTGGATGATCATGGCGATGCCTTCCGCACGAAGTGGGAGGATGATTATGAGCGTTTCCGCGAGGAATTCCAGTGGTCTGAAGAAGATATGAACCGGGTTTTCAACATGCTTAAAGAAAATAATTTGGTCGTAAGCAACAGCGATACGCTTACCGAACCGGATTTCAAAGCCGATACGTTATACATTCCGGAGGGACACTGGGAAGAGGTTTCCTGGATGCCCGGCGGAGTGATGAAAGCGAGGTTGGCTCTGCAGGTGTGGGGACAAAAGAAGTATTTCCCGGTCATTAATGATGTCTTTGACAACGCCATTGAGAAGTCGATGAATATGTGGGATGAGGTCAGACAGCTGAAAGAATACGCGGCGAACCATACCAGGATGGCCGAAGGGGAACAATAACAATTCAGCCTCCGGGTACGCCCGCTATTCTGTAATTCTATCGCCCGGATCTACCGCGCTCGGCCTGTGCCGCGGATTTTTCTCCGTGAATTCGGCGTTCCGGGAGGTCACATAGTTACCGGTTTTTATCCCCCCCCATCTTCATAAAAACCGGCTCATAAACGCCACCACAGCCGTTTCAGCGCGCAACCGGTAAGCGCCAAGGGAAACCAGGCGCGCCCCTTCTTCTTGCGCTCTCTCCGCTTCTGTGGGTGAAAATCCGCCTTCGGGTCCCACCAGTAGCAACAGCCGATCTTCTTTATCCGCAACGGAAGCGGCTTCGTTTCCCCCGCCGGTATCACTGCTCACTTTTTCGTGAGCCATCAGGCACGGCACATCCGAAAAACGCTCGATCACTTCCTCCACAGAAAGGAATACTGAAATTTCGGGCAGCCAGCTGCGCAAGCTCTGCTTCATCGCAGAAAGTGCAATGGACTCCAACCGGTCTGTTCGCACATTCTTCTTGATGGTGTGTTCACTTCTGAAAAGGGCGATATGCCTTGCGCCAAGCTCCACTGCTTTTTCCACCGCAAATTCCAGGCGGTCCCTTTTTTTTATAATACCCATCCCCAAAATAAGCTCCGGGGCGGGGGCCGAAACCTGCTGCCGCTCTTCCAGCCTGACCTGCAGGGACGTTTCGCTGATACGCTCCACCGGTCCCTCATAACGGCCGCCCTGTCCGTCTACCACCACCAGCCGGTCGCCTTCCCGGACACGCAACACTTTTGAGGCGTGGGTGGCCTCCTGGCCGGTAAGCTCGGCGAAGTTGTGGTGAATCTGAGATGGTGGGGCATAAAAAATATTCATCAGCCTGAATATTGTGCAGTTGTAAGTTATCCGTTTCCTTTATTCAGCAGCATCAGCCGTTGTTTGGTTAGCATTTCCGGGTATAAATTCCGTTTCTGCGGTCTCTAACATAGCTTTGATATAGGGGATGCACAGTCCGCAATTGGTGCTGCAAAAACCGATCTCCTGCAATTCATGAACGGAAGTTATGTTATGTTCCCGCGAGTATCGCTTAATTTCCGCAAACATCCTGTTGTGACAGATACATCTGTTTATTCTACCCGGCGACATGGTTCTTATTATTGCTTGAAATGTTTACCTAATTTTAACTCCTGTCCCTGGTAATTGCTTTTTATATCCTCTCCGTAAATAGTTTCGGGGACTTCAGCATTCGGTTCAAATTTCATGCTGCAGAACGTCTGACCGTCTTCTATCAAAAAAGGCACATCGTGCGAGCGGACTTCAAGTACGGCTCGTGCCCCCTTGTCCTTTATCCTGCCCCCGAAACCGCTGTCGAAAAAACCGGCGTAGTGCGTGCGCAGCTCTCCGGAACCGGTATCATAGGCAATCATCTCGGCAGCGAGGTGTTCAGGAATGCGGCAACGCTCTTTGGAGGCAAAAATATAGAATGCCTCCGGTTCCAGGATGAGGTAGTCATCCTGCTGGGCATATATCGGCTCCCAGAATTCGGAAACCTCATAGTGATTTATCTTATCCAGGTCGATAAAATTCCGGTGTTTTTTGGCCTTGTAGCCAACAATCTGTCCTTTTTTACCATGTAGATTGACACTCAGGAAGAGTCCGCCATTCACTTTCAGGTCATCTACGGGCACGGTGCGACCATTTTCTTTAAACAACAACGGGTTGGAGCTGTGTGTGCGCAGGATATCCTGGTCGGAAAGCACCGTGTAACCGTGGCGCAGCCGGAGCTGATTGAGGCGGTGGCCCGTCTTCACGCGGATCGGAAAGGATTTGGGTACCACCTCCAGGTATAACTTGCCTTTATAACCGGAACGTATCTCCTCAAAGCGATGAGAATAATCCGTTATAACACGGGTAAACACATCCAGGCGTCCCGTAGTACTTTTGGGATTGGCTTTTGCCGACAGGTGCTCCCCCGATATAATCCGGTAGCTGGTGCCTTCTTCCGACTCATTAAACAGGGTTTTCTGTGGAGAAATGTGCGAAGGCAGCTGCAGCTCTTCCAGCAGCGGTATAATATACACGCAGTTGGGCTCCAGGATGGCTCCCTCTGTAATCGGAATTTCATACTGGCTCATTTTGTCCAGCTTATCCCCGACCGTCTCCTCCTCGGGTAAAAAGCTGCAGCGTACGCGGTAGGCTTTCTCTCCCAGCCGCAGGTCGATGGAATTGGGCTGAAACTGGTCATCCTCGATGGGATAACCCGGGGCAGACTGAATGATGCCGGCCCTGGACAGCACCCGCAGTTTTTGAATGGGTAAGATGCCCTTGGTTCGCAAATATACTTCTTGTGGGTCGCTGCTCATCTGACGTTAACTATTAATTTTTGTGCTTATTGAAAAGAGTCCGGATTAAATTATGATAGGGGCATACCTGACCGGTACCGTCGCCGACCGGCCCGTATGTTCTCAACTTTGCGAATCAATACATTCGTTTACTCATGACAAGGGAAAATGTTATCTTTAGTGTCAATTCAAACTGCGTATAAATATAGGAATTCAGAAGCCAGAATACAGATAATAAGAGGAATTAATTCTGACTTCCGGATTCCCGGTATCGGAGTGATTGTTTTCTATGGATATTCTTTTT
Organism: Fodinibius roseus; assembly: GCF_900129315.1. Taxonomy (GTDB): domain Bacteria; phylum Bacteroidota; class Rhodothermia; order Balneolales; family Balneolaceae; genus Fodinibius; species Fodinibius roseus. The sequence goes on along the minus strand of NZ_FQUS01000011.1, from coordinate 70,005 downwards.
TGGAGCGGCGGCAAGGATGCGTATTTAGCACTCCGGTTTTACCGGCAGGAACATCCCGGCCGGGAACTTCGCCTGCTCACTACCTATGAAGAAGAGACGGATATGGTACCGCACCAGCTGATTCCGATTTCCCATATCCGCAGGCAAGCGGCGAGCCTGGAAGTGGAACTGATCCGGGTGCCTCTGCCCTCCGCCTGCCCGAATGAAAAGTATCTTGAGGAAGTGGAACGGGCCCTGAAAACGCAATCCGTTCCCGTCGAATCCCTTATCTTCGGAGACTGGCACCTGCGGGACATCCGCCGGTGGCGGGAAGAGGTTTTCGGTGAAATGGGATATAATTGCCTGTTTCCCATTTGGGAGAAAAACATTCATGAACTGCTGCCGGTGCTTCAGCTCAACCCCGTCGACGTGACGATCAGCGCGGTCCGGGAGCAGTACCAGTCATTCATCCGCGTGGGGGAACCATTCGACCAGTCCTTTGTCGTGCAGCTCCAGCACCTGCCTGAAGAGATCGACCCCATGGGCGAACAGGGCGAGTTTCATACCAAAGTGACCTTCCGGGAGCTCAACGAAGAGAACCCTTAAAGAAATATTGTTTCTGTCCCTTTTGGCTTGACCCAAGAAAGAGTTGTCCATTTTTTGTCACCAAAAAATAGACGAAAAAAGTACTTTTGTACCTTAATACCAGGAAGTCGACAGCACTTTGTCCCCAACCTCTATGCGATCCACCACGTCCATGCCTTCGACCACTTTCCCAAACCGGGTATAACGGCCGTTGAGGTGCGGTGACCATTGGTGCATCATGAAATACTGGCTGCCTTCGGTATCCCTGCCCGCACTGGCGATGCCGGCTGTTCCGCGGACAAAACCCGATTCGGCGGTTTCGGTCGGCAGCATGAACCCGGGTCCCCCAAAACCGTCCCGCCGTTCAATATCCCCGCCCTGGATCACAAAATCAGGGACGACCCGGTGAAAGGGAACGTTCTCGTAGGCTCCCGTCCTGCTTAAACTGTCGATAGCCGAAACGGTGGCCGGAGCTTTGAGCGGGTCCATCCGGATGACAATATTGCCCTTCTCGGTATACAGCGTCCACTCGGGGTGCGCACCCAGCTCCCACAGGCGCTCCCAGTCGGGCGTTCTCAAATAAGTCCCTCCTTCTTTTTCGGGGGTTTCCACCTCTACCTGCCATCCCGTGTCATCCAGAAATCGATTCAACGGGGCATACTGTAAATCCGCCAGGGAATCAATAACCGGCTGAGCCTGCTGTTCAAAACGCTCCTTATACAGCGCGCCAAACTGCTGGTACACTTCGATGTCCCCCGGCAGCGAGAAGTCCTCCAGCGCCCGGTTGATCCGCTCGAAATCATCTGACCTGAACAGGTCCTCCTGCTCTAACAGTGGCCCGGTCAGGTAAGCTACGCCCCGGTCCCGCAGGTCAAGGGCATCGAACGTGATCTCCCGGAGCTGCCGGATCCTCTCCCCTGTCTTCTCCTGTTCCGGCAAATCTTCCCAGAAATCGGTCAGGCTTTTCATTGCATACATCACAAAAAGCGTATCCCCCCGGTCTACAATTTTCCTGACCTCCTGCAAATATTCATCGGCGGATTGCATGGACCGGTAGAGGGCCAGCTTCCGGGGCATCAGATAGGGATTTGATTCAACCACCCGTTCAATCCGGTCCGCATGCTCACGAACAATGGAGCTGTCCACTGACCCTGCAGCCCGCAAAGCTTCCAACCACACGCCTCCCGAAGAAAGCGTATCGGGAATCATCGACCCGGTAATATAGGAATGCAAATTCCCTCCCTTCTTCATTTTACCGGCAATACTTTGCAACGTTTGCTTCTTCACGTGGGCGTTCGGGTGAACCAGCAAAATTCTCGCGGCCAGTGCATTATCGCTGTTCATGTCGAGCTTGTCGAGCGATTTTGCCAATTCAATGGCAAGCTGTACCCGGTGCTCGAGATCCCGTTCTCCATTATAAAAATTCGTTACGGTATAGGTCCGCTCCGGTAAAATTTTACTGCCGTACTGATCCAGCACCCGGCTTATACCCAGTCCCTGCTCCCTCCACCGGCTCAGGAGTGTATCTTTGGCGGGGGAAGTAAGCGCGTTTTCGGGCCCCCGGTACCACCCGTAGAGATAGGCCTGCCTCACATTATCCCGATTGGCGCCAAAGGCTTTCTGAAGAATCTTTATCTGGATATCTTCCGTTATTTCATGCCGCATGATCAGCCTGCTCAGCGCAAGAGCATAGTGCTCGTTCTCTGTGATATCCTCTTCGAGGGACGAAAGCAGGATATTCAGGCTCTGCCGGTCTCCCTGCCGACCCAGTACGCGGGCGATGCCTGCTCGCTGTTCGGGCTGCTCCTCCCACCGCTGTTCCAGCGCTCTGAGCTGTTGACCGCTCATTTCGTGAGTACTGAGGGCAAACCAGCCCGTATCCGTGCCCTGTTGCGCCGCCAGCTCAATGAATGGGGCCAGGCTATCCACAGGCGTGGTTGCCAGGGCCCGCCAGGCCTGATTGCGAACCGTATCGCTTTCGTGCGAAAGATAGGGTCTTATATCGCCGGCATCCCGCCGGTACAGGGCCTCGTAAAGCCCGGGATAAGTATTGGTGATCGTAGTATCGACGATGGGAGAAGCACTTATATACGTTTCACCGCTCTCTGAGGACCATTTCAGCATCAGAATAACGGTTATGACCAATACGGCAAAAAGAATCCACGCCCGAAGCCTGATATATCGCATGAAATGCAGATTAACTTATAATATTGATAACGGCGGCCATTGTAAAAGCCTGTTCTGTTCCCGAATCCCCCCGAATCAGGGACATACGGATTTGGCAACGCCTTTTACTGAAAATAAATGCCGTTTATTTACAAAATCAGATAGATGGTTTTTCCCGGGGCTCCGCTTCCTCGACCCGCTCCTCATCCTTTTTATCATGGATGGTATTTAACCGGCCGTTGGCGTCTTTCCTTGCCTCATAAAGCTGCGAATCCTTGATCCACGCACGTCCCCCGTCACGCTGCAAGCGTTTGGTATTTTTAAACATAAAAGCCTGTTCGTGCAAATTCGGTAATCTGTTAGCCATTGTGCCTTTGCTTCCGTTAATATTCCTCGACCCTGCAACATACCACTTTTGACTCTTTTGTTCATCTAATTTTTTGCTTTGCTTTCAGCGTCTAAACGCTTATATTTGGGATCTATCGAAAAGGAATAGTTATAACGCTAAATAATCAATTAGATGTACGCAGTTGTAGAAATAGGTGGGCATCAGTATCGCGTTTCCGAAGGCGATGTCCTGTTTGTAGATAAACAAAGTGATGAAGTCGATCAGGCCCTTACGTTCGATCGGGTAATGCTCATTAACGATGACGGCAAGGTGACGGTCGGTAAGCCCGCTGTTGAAGGAGCTACTGTTGAAGCGACCCTGCTCGACAATGTCAAGTCGGACAAGGTTATTGTTTTTAAAAAGAAACGACGCAAAGGTTATCAGGTAAAACGCGGGCATCGGCAACCGATGTCACAGATCGAAATTAATACGATTTCGGTTGCTTCAGATTCTGAAGAGCAACCCTCATCCGAAGAAGAATAAAAATTTCAGACAGTTATGGCACATAAGAAAGGACAAGGTTCAACAAAGAACGGCCGCGACTCGATATCGAAGCGGCTCGGTGTAAAAAAATACGGGGGAGAAAAAGTCCGCGCCGGTCACATCATTGTTCGTCAGCGGGGCACCAAATTTCATCCCGGTGAAAACGTGGGGCGCGGCAAGGATGATACCCTCTTTGCCAAAGAAGACGGACAAGTAACCTTCCGCGTGCGTTCCGGCGGACGCAAGTACGTGAACGTTGAGCCCGTAGCGTAACAAGCATAGCATAAGTTCATTTTCTGCGAAAGGCGTTAAAAAACCAGGAATATTAGTAAATATCACAGCCTGGAGCGCATTCAAAACCACGGCATATAAAGCGTATTAGGACTTTGGATGCGCAAAAATGCAGAAATCAGCCAAAAGAACGGTTTTACAAAGTCTTTTACAAGATATTTAAAGCCCTGGTTTCCATTGAGACCGGGGCTTTTTTATATTCCCTCCTATGGAAGAACAAAAACAACTGCCCGGACTCCCCCACTTGAATATCGGATCGATCTTTTGTATCGGCCGCAACTATGTAGCGCACGCCCGCGAGCTTGACAATGATGTGCCCGACCAGCCCATGGTCTTTCTCAAGCCCGCAAGCAGTATCACCTTTGAAGGGCCGATTCTGCTGCCCCCTCAAAGCAATGAAGTCCACCACGAAGTTGAGCTCGTCGTCGCTCTCCAAAAAGGAGGCAAAGATATACCCGGGGACGAAGCGCTTTCTCATGTGGGCGGCTACGGCGTGGGAATTGATGTGACCGCCCGGGATATCCAGGCCCGGGCCAAACAAAAAGGACATCCGTGGTCGGTCGCCAAAGGTTTTGATACTTTTGCTCCGATCAGTACCTTTGTTCCAGGCGACCGGGTGCCGGATCCTCAGGATCTGGGGCTGTCACTGACCGTAAACGACAGGAAGCGGCAGCAGTCCAATACCCGGCTGATGATTTTCCCGGTAGCGGATCTCATCCGATATCTCTCAACCATTTTTACCCTGCGTCCGGGCGACCTCATTTTTACCGGTACCCCGGAGGGGGTTTCTCCCCTGCGCTCCGGTGATCATATTGAAGCAGCTCTGGATCCGACGCTGGCTCATTTAACCATAGAGGTAGCATAGATTATTATGAGGATACTCGTTTTGCTCCTTGCTGTCGGCATGCTGCTGCCGGTCGATATGCTTATCGCGCAATCCGGACGGACCTTTGATCCGGCCGATGCCACCTATCTTTGGCCGACCAATGCCAGCCATCACCTGACCTCAACGTTCGCTGAAACGCGCTCCCGCCATTTCCATGCGGCCCTGGACATCAAGACCTGGGGACAACGGGGATACGAAATATATGCGACGCGTGACGGGATCCTCCACCGCATTGCCGTAAGCCCTACTGGCTATGGCAAGGTGATCTACCTGAAACATGATGACGGATCTTACTCCATTTACGCCCACCTGATGAGCTTCAACGAGGAGCTGCAGCAGTTTGCCGACTCCATCCGTTTTGCCGAAGATTTTACTCCCTCCTTCGACCGGGTCGTGGAAGATCAGCATATCCGGGTACAACAGGGGGATGTGATCGCCTACAGCGGGGCCTCCGGCATCGGTCCGCCTCACCTGCATTTTGAGCTTCGCCGGCCCGACCACAGTCCCTTCAATCCCCTGCAAACCAATCTCACGGTGCAGGATAATATTTCTCCCACCATATCGGGCCTCTCCGTGGAACCGCTGTCCCCCCAGTCCACCATTGAGGGGATGAAACAGGTCTACACGCGCAACCCGCACCGGCAAAACGGAACGTTCCATTTCGGCACCATAGAGGTGAGCGGTGCCGTGGGACTCGGCCTGGATGTGTACGATCAGTCCAACGGCATATCCAACGCCTATGCTGTCTATGAGCTTTCTCTGTCGGTAAACGGGCGAGAGCGTTTCTATTCCAGGGTTGACAGTTTCTCTTATGCCGAGACGCACCAGATGTTCATCGACCGGGTCTACCCGCTGCTCCGGGACCACGGCAAAGCCTATCAGCGGCTTTTTGTGGCCGACGGTAATACCCTCCCCTTCTACAGAACGAACCGGCAGCAGGGACGGCTTTACCTGCCGCCCGGCGAACATGCGGTCACCATAAGGGCCACAGATTTTTTTGGCAATCAAAGTACTGCCGTTGTGAACCTCAGGGTAAAGGAAAGCGCTACTGAGCGATTTACTGACCGGCCACGGATATTCTCTCCCCAGAAAGTACGGGAAGTCGACATCAATGACTGGCGCTGGTTTGACAACTGGGTGATGATCCCTGAAGAAGATTACCGGGAGATTACCGTTGCCACGCCCGATCCCTGGCGGCTTAGCTCGCACCGCGAGGAGGTCATCATAGATTTAAAGACCCTGGATAATCTTTTCATGAACATCCCCGGCATGAGTCCCACGATCTTTCACCGGATGGTGCCGGAACAAAAAGGGTTGATTACCTCCGTAAACCGACAGGCGATGGCGCTCTTTCCGGAGCATACGTTTTATGATACGGTGTCGGTGACCCTCTCCTCCAAACGTTTTGCTCCCGATTCTATCAAGGTTACCGTCGGTCCCGAGGCCTATCCGGTGGACAAATCCTATGAGTTGCGTGTAAAACGAGACTCCATGTTGACCGATACCTCCGGGTTGGCTTTTTACAAGTATAGTAAACGATACGACAACTGGTATCCGGTTACCACACGCTTTACGGAGGAGCATATTATAGCGGAGAGCAGAACGCTCGGAACCTTTATCAGCCGCAGGGATACCACGGCTCCCGAAGTCAGCCGTCCCCGGCTGCACCGGCGGCCCGACGGACAATGGCTGGTTTATATTAGCGTAACAGACAATCTTTCCGGCATTGATCATGAGCGGACCGAAATCAGCGTGAACGACCGGCGGGGGCTTGCCGAATACGAGCCCGAGGACCAGCGTATGGCGTATTATCACCCCGAATTCACTCCTACAGCAACGATGGACATACGGGTCACCCTCTATGATCGCACGGGCAACAAAACCAGCGAAACCTTCCAGCTGGGAAGATAGGACGGGATTTTTATATAAAAGCCGTGCACCCGATTTCTACCTTGCAGTTTTTGGGAAGGGTCTTAACGGCTACCGTCTCGCGTGCGGGAGGTTGCTGGTCAAAATAACGGCCGTAAATATCATTGACGGTCGCAAAGTTATCCATATCGTCAAGGTAGATACCGCATTTGATAACCTTGTCGAAGCCGGAACCCGCCTCCTCCAGCACCGCTTTTAAATTTTCCATTACTTGTATGGTCTGCGAGGCTACATCCGAACCTGCAAACTCCATGCTTTCAGGCTCCAGACCGATCTGTCCCGAACAGTATACCAGATCGTTGTGTACGACTGCCTGGCTATAGGGACCGATGGCATCGGGGGCATCAGAGGTGTGGATGATCTTTTTCATAATGACTTTTTGGGGAATTAGCGTTACTCTCAAGTTGAATTAAAAAATCCTTTAACAGGGATGCAAACTTTTCCGGATGTTCCATCATGGGAGCGTGTCCGCATTTGTCAATCCAGTGCAATTCGGCATCCGGCAGCTTGTCCAAAAACATGTGAGCGACCTTCGGAGGCGTAATCTCATCCTGCCTGCCCCAGACAAGCAGTACCTTTTGCTTAATCTTCGGCAAGTGTTCCTCCATGTTATAAGAGTGGGTGTCGCGGGTAAGCGCCAGCAAATTGGTAAGCTTGGAGGGAGACTTGACAACCGTCATGATCTCATCCATGACCGTATCATCAATCAGGTCCTCGTAAAAGGTGAGGTTCGCCTGTTTCCGAATAAAATCCCGGTCTTTGCGCCGCGGAAAGGTAGACCCGAAATCTTTCTCCAGGAGTCCCGAGCTGCCTGTCAAAACAAGTGCCGCGATATCATCCTGATATTTTTGTGCGTAATCCAGTGCCAGGTGCCCCCCCATCGAATTTCCCAGGAGGACGGGATTTTTAATATCCAGGGCTTCACAAAAAGAACGCAGCCATTTCGTCAGCCTGCTGATAGATATTTCTCTCATTCCCAGCTCATAAATCGGAATTTTAGGAACAAAAATGTTATATCCCTGTATTTGTTTAAGAAGGGGATCATAATTACTTAATCCTCCAAACATGCCATGAAGCAGAATAAGATTCTGTGCATTGGATGCTTCGGTTGAAATATGTAAATACTCAAAACCGTTCTTTTCATGTACCTTAAAGTCACTCGTTCCAAACATGCATTATCTCAGATCAATTAAAATAATAATGAAAACAGATGCGTAATATAACAATTTCTAATTGATTATATTGCAGAAAGGACGATATATGGTTACTTTCCCTTCCACTTACTGGATTTTTAATATTGAATACAACAGAAATAGACTATCATGTTAATAAAAAAATTACCTCACGTACTATTAACACTGCTTATCGGCATTTTAGTCGGCTGTGGAAGTACTAATCCCCTGGCTGATGAAGCACAATCGAATATCGAAAGCCAAAATTTTGAGGAAGCACTCGCCGCGGCAGAAAAATCTATAGAGCAGAATCCACAAGATCCGATCGGATATTACTACAAGGGAGTGGCGTTAGGCGAGATGGCCGGGGCGGAGGAAGACCCCCAGGCTCGTGCTGAGACGTACAAGGAAATGAATGCCGCATTCGCCGAAGCCAAGGAAGTCGCTGAGACCGCAGAAGAGGTGCCCGGCGAGATTGAACGTATTGATGATGTCAAAAATGTTCTGTGGCAGACGGAACATAACCGCGCGGTTGAACTGGCCACCGACGACAGTCTGAAACAAACGGTGGATAACCCCCTCGAGCAATCCATGTATCATCTTAAGAATGCCACCAGTATTCAGCCCGATAGTCTCCTGTCCTGGGATGTACTCTCACAGGTGGCCGCAATGAATCAAAGTTTTGAGGAAGCGGCCAACGCCAAAGAGAAGTTCATCTCTATGGCCCAGGATACCTCGCTGGAAGCCAATGATTACCTCCAGCTGGCCAGCTATCATTTTCAGCTGGATAACCAGCAGGAAGTTGTCAACAGCCTTGAAAAGGCCCACGACCAGTTCCCCGACAATCAGGAAATTGTTTCCAATCTGGCCGATGCCTACCAGAGAGTCGGTGAACCGGAAAAGGCGATTGCCACCGTCGAAAAACTTGTGGAACAGGAGCCTGAAAACCCGCAGTATCATCTTGTGTTAGGGACTCAAATTTACCAACAGGCCCTGACCCTGACGGACAGCCTCTCGGCGAACTCCAATGAAATTATCAACCTCCGCCAAGAGATTAATAACAGCAGTGATTCCGAGAAACAAAATATTCAGCAGCAAATCGAGAATCTTCAGCAGGAAAACCGGCAGCTGCAATCCAGAATTGACGAGCTGACGGATCGTGCCGAGGAAGAGCTGAATACCGTACTCGAATACCGTCCCAATGATGATGCCGCTTACAATACACTGGGCATCATTTACCAGAATAAAGCCAAAGCCTTGTTCGATCAGCGAAATCAAACAACGGACAACCAGAAAGCGGCCGAGTTAGATAAACAGGGGCAGAAGTTTCTGAAAGAAGCAATGCATAATTATGAAAGAGCGGCTGAAATTGATCCCAATAACCAGGGATACTGGAAGAGCCTGTTCAGTATCTATACTGCTTTGGGAATGGATGAAAAGGCACAAGAGGCGATGAAAAAAGCCGGAATGCAATAAAATACGCTTGGCCACTCCATATGATAAATTCATATACCCGAATAGCAAGCCTTATGCTTGCATTCGGGTTCTTTTTTGGTTGTTCCGCTACCCGGAGCAGCACCGACCACACTAACAATATATCCTCCGGTGACAGTGGGGAGGCCCATTTTGAGCAGCGGATCACCGCCATCGACCAGCAGCTTCAATCGGATCCGTATAATCCTTCTTTATATTTTGAAAAGGGAGAACTGTTGATTAAGTGGGCCCGGGAGAAAGATGATCCCGACCAGCGTACGCCCTTATACACCGAAGCAGACCTGGTTCTCGAAAAGGCAGACAGCCTGCTCGAAACCCGACCGGATTCCAGCGTCGACACCCTTCATTACGATCAGCTCCGTAAAGTGGCCTGGAGCAGTGAGCACAACCGGGGCATAGAACAGTACCGGGAGGCTTCATCGGAAGGAGAATACCGGCAGGCAGCGATCCATTTTAACAACGCCACCTTCATTATGCCGGCTGAACCTGTCTCTTATCAGATGGCCGGCAAAACCTATTTCGAAGGGAATGAGTTACAGCAGGCCATTGTCGTACTCGAACGTGGCCGCATAAACGTATCCCCGCCCCCTGTCGACCTGCTGGAATCGTTAGCTTTCCTGTATGTCGAAACGGATCAGCTGCAAAACGCAATTACGATTTACAAACAGGCACGGTCGCAGCGTAAAAACAGTTTCAGCCTGATGCATGGGTTGTCCAATGCTTATATAGAGGCAGAAGATCACCACAATGCTATTACCATACTTCGAGAGCTGAGTGACAGGAAGCCGGATAATATAACATACCGGTCTTCCCTGGCTTCGGAGTATTACAAAGCCGGACGGGAGAAAATGATCACTATGACCGGGGAACTCAAAGAAGGCAAGGAGTTCGATGCCGCTGATTTTGCTATTGCTGATTCACTGTTTAACCAGGCTGAAGATCATTATGTTGATATCGTGGACGGGCAATCCGGGGACGCTCATCATCTCTATGAGACCGTACAGTTCTATCATAACAAAGCTGCCCAGTACCAGCGGCTGCTGCCCTATCTGGATCAACAACGGGAAACGGATCTCAAAAAACGCATTGAACAAAATATATCTGCTTCGGTTCCATTGCTGGAACAACTGACTGAACAACATCCTACGGAACAGTTGTGGAAATACCTTTACCGAACCTACAGCTATCTTGGCATGCAGGAAGAGGCCGAAAAAGCTAAAGCAAATTACTAAATCGCATATCATGAGATTCAATACCAAAACCATTCATGCCGGCCAGCAGCCGGAAGAAACGTCGGGCGCCGTTATGCCCCCGATTTTTCAAACGTCAACCTATGCACAGGAAGCTCCCAACGTCAATAAGGGATATGATTATGCCCGGGTGGGCAACCCCACCCGCACGGCCCTTGAAAAGTTGATAGCGGGATTGGAAGAAGCCGATGAATGTGCCTGCTTTGCCAGCGGGTGCGCCGCTATAGATGCGGTGCTGAAGATGTTTCGTCCCGGCGATCATATCATCGCCTCCAATGACCTTTACGGCGGGACCTACCGGCTGTTTACCCGGGTGTTTGAGCCGATGGGTGTTGATTTTTCATTCATAGACATGACCGATATGGCTGATGTGGAAGAGGCGCAGACCAATCAGACCAAACTGCTTTGGATTGAAACACCGACCAATCCCCTTCTCCGCATTGTCGATATTGCTGAGCTTGCAACCTTTGCCCGGGATCATGATATCCTCTCTGTAGTTGACAACACTTTTGCTTCTCCCTGCCTGCAGCGTCCGCTTACGCTCGGCGCCGACGCGGTACTTCATTCAACAACCAAATATCTCGGGGGACATTCTGACGTCATCGGCGGAGCCGTCGCATCTTCGAATAAAGAGGTGATGGAGCAGCTCCGGTTCCAGGTAAAAACAACCGGCGCCGTTCCCGGTCCCATGGACTGCTATCTCACCTTGCGAGGCATCAAAACACTGTCCGTGCGCATGCGGGAGTCGGTAAAAAATGCCAAAAGAGTGGCCGCTTTTTTAGATGAGCACCCACAGGTTGACCAGACGATCTATCCGGGACTCCAGCACCACCCGCAACACGATATTGCTGAAAGACAGATGGATGATTTTGGTGCCATGGTCTCCTTCTCGCTAAAGGGCGACTCTCAGGAGCAGGCGCAAGCATTTATGAGCCGTACCTCGATCTTTACCCTTGCAGAAAGCCTCGGCGGCGTAGAATCGCTCATCAGCCACCCTGCATCGATGACGCATGCCTCCATACCCAAAGAGGTTCGCAAAAAAGCCGGACTCAAGGATTCTTTAATTCGTCTTTCGATCGGGATTGAAGACGCAGACGACCTGGTCGAGGACCTGGAGCAGGCTTTTGGGTAGATCCGGGTTATCAGTTATCAGTTATCAGTTATCAGTTATCAGTTATCAGTTATCAGTTATCAGAGGCTGATAATTTCGAATGACCTTGTCAAAAATTACGTTGAATTATTACCCGCAGGTTAACTGCAAATTAAAAAGGCTATCGCCTTTTAGACGGTTGCGATGACTACCATTTGACTATCATACGCTGTTGTACTCATTTGGTTAATGGTTACTGGTTTACTCAGTGCTCTTTTTTAAAATATCTTTGACAAACATCGATTCACAGCTTAGTACCTTCTACTTAACCCTTAATATACTACCCTATGAAAAATGTAGTGATTATAGCCGCGAAGCGAACGCCTGTCGGATCGTTCGGAGGCACTCTCTCCTCCTTTTCTGCCCCCGAACTGGGAGCGGTGACCATCACCGAGGTTATAAAAAAATCCGGGATCAGGCCCGATGATGTGCAGGAAGTGGTATTCGGCAATGTACTTACCGCCGGAATCGGTCAGGCCCCCGCCCGCCAGGCCGCCCTGAAAGCGGGGCTCTCCGAATTGACACCGGCTACGACGGTCAACAAGGTCTGTGCCTCCGGGATGAAAGCTATTATGATTGCAGCCAATCAGATTCAACTGGGAGAAGCGGACATTATTGCTGCCGGCGGCATGGAAAGTATGAGCAATGTCCCCTATTATCTCCCCGAACACCGATTTGGCTCAAAGCTGGGTCACACGCAGGTCGAGGACGGTATTATAAAGGATGGACTGTGGGATATCTATAATGATTTTCACATGGGCAACGCTGCTGAATTATGCGCCTCGGAATGTAACATCAGCCGTGAGGAACAGGACGAGTTTGCCATTACGTCATACAAACGGGCGATCAGGGCCCACAAAGAGGGACGTTTTACAGACGAGATTATTGAGATGAAAGTGACGGATCGCAAAGGTAATGTGAGCAAGGTACGCATGGATGAAGAGCTGGATCGCGTCAATTTCGATAAAATCCCGCAGCTGCGGCCGGTTTTTGACAGCGAGGGCACGGTTACACCCGCGAACGCCAGCAGTATCAATGACGGCGCAGCGGCCGTCCTGTTGATGAGCGAGGAGAAAGCAGAAGAGATGGGCATCGCACCGCTGGCCCGCATTCTCAGCCAGGCCAGTACGGCCAAAGACCCCGAATGGTTCACCACGGCCCCCTCCGATGCCATGCCCAAAGCGTTAAAGCGCGCCGGACTCCAGAAAGAAGAGATGGATCTCTTTGAGATCAATGAAGCGTTTTCAGTGGTTTCCCTGGCCAATAATAAAATCATGGAACTGAATCCCGAAAAGGTGAATATTCACGGGGGAGCGGTAAGCATTGGTCATCCTGTCGGATGCTCCGGCGCACGCATTATGGTCACGCTTATCCATGCCCTGAAGCACTCGGGCGGGACTTACGGCTGTGCGGGTATCTGTAACGGCGGTGGGGGCGCCTCTTCCATGGTTATTGAGAGGCTCAACTGATCACTGTTGACGGGCTGCTAAAAAAATACCGGAAATAACGCCTGTTGCATGGAATAGTTAAGATATAAACGCTCTTCATCATATAAAAAACTGCTTTTTTTAGCACTATATGGTTCTCGCGTTTCCTTACACGAAGGCAAAGACCTTTACATCTTTTATTATTCGTATAAATCATATATTTTCATAATACTGATACGAAATCAGTGCATTAACGCTGCTAAATAAGCATGTTCCAGGAACCGGCACTTATTTATTTTGGGCTTTCTGGCTACTCATTTGTTGTTATGATAAAAAAAATACTCTCAGTCCTTGTCCCCTTGCTTTTGTTTGCCGCTGCCGGCCAGGCGCAAGTGGGTATCACGTCGGTCCCCTTTCTTCAGATTGAACCTGATTCGCGGGCGGCAGGTATGGGCAACACCGGTGTTGCCATCGCGGATAATGCTTCCGCCGTTTTTTGGAATCCTGCGGGACTTGCGTTTCAAAATGGCAACCAGGTAAGCATCACACACAGTGAATGGCTGCCGCAGTTTAATGTGGACCTGTTTTACGATTATTTGGTAGGTAAATATCACGTTAAAGACATCGGCACTTTTGGTGCCCATATTACCTACCTCAACTTGGGGGAACAGCAACATACAACCCGAATAGACCCTACGGGAGAAAGATTGGGCCGATTTAACAGTTATGAATTTGCGGGGGGAATATCCTACGGGTACCAGATTGATGAGCATTGGTCTGTGGGGACGGGTTTCAGATTTATCCACAGCAGTCTTGCGGACGGTATTGGAGACTTCGAAGGAGATAAAATTGAGCCGGGATCGAGCGTTGGTTTTGATATGGCCGGGATGTACCAGTCCGACACCTTTATTTTTTTAGAACGTGATGCCGCCTGGAGTGCCGGTCTCAATATCTCGAACATCGGTCCCGGTGTAAACTATACCAATAATGCCGAGAAAGACCCGCTGCCCACGATGTTTCGTATTGGCTGGTCCTTTAAAACCGATCTTGACAGGAAGGGCATAAATACGCTGACGATTGCCAATGACTATTCCAAAGTGATGGCGCGTAAGGACGAAGGAGCCATCAGCTCGCTCTTCACCTCGTGGGGCAGCTTTAACCGTGACATAGGCGACGGGAGAACGGCTACACTGAATACGTTTCAGCAACTGCTGGTAGCGACCGGGCTGGAGTACTGGTACGATGAGCTATTTGCAGTGCGGACGGGTTATTACTACGAAGACCCTAACAACGGTGATCGACAATTCTTGACGCTTGGAGCCGGACTTCGACACCAATTCTTTGGCGTGGACTTTAGTTATATCTACACGCTCGGCGATGAAAATCATCCGCTTGCAAACACTACTCGTTTCGGATTGATCCTTGACTTTTAGCAGAGATATATCAGATATCCCGGCGTCAGCTGGCCACCTGCATTATGCTTCCCTTCCCTGTTTTTGCTGTATGCCCCTGGTTAAAGTTCCAAATATCTTCAAAATAATTCGTTATTTTTCGGAACATGTTTGACCTGCTACAATTTTACAGTAGGTATATCGTTTTCATCAACGAAACAATAACTATGGTAGCTAACCTCTATGCGAACAAATAAAAAAATATATGTGGGTGTTGGCAGCGTTATTGCTGCCGGTATTCTTTTCCTGTTTCTGATGGATAGCTTTATCATGCCCGCATATACTAATTATAACGAAGGGGTCACGGTTCCCAAGGTATCGGAACTTTCACTCGCCGATGCAGAAGATAAACTTACCGACCGTGGACTCCGGTTTGAGGTAGCCGAGCGACGCTCCAATGAAGCATATCCTGCGGACTATGTGATTGATCAAACTCCTGAGGCCGCTAATATTGTAAAACCCGACCGAAAAATATACCTTACGGTCAACACCGAAGCCAACCCTACCGTTACCGTCCCTGACGTTGTGGACCTGTCACTGAGAAATGCCCGGATCCAACTAAGTAATGAAGGACTGAGCGTTGGAACAGTCAGTTTTGAATCCTCGCGTTTTAAAGATGCTGTTTTACAACAATCCATCCCCCCTCAGACGGTCGTCCCCCAGGGAGAATCAATCGACCTTACCGTAAGTGACGGACTGGGAGAAAAACTGGTTACAGTCCCCGACATCAAAGGATTGCGACTTTCAGAAGCTCAACAGGAATTACAGAAAGTAGGACTGCGCGTCGAGGAAATTGAATACGAGCCTACGAAAGCAGCAGCTCCTAATATCATCCTCGATTACTCTCCGCAAGATGATCAGGTTATCCAGGGAGAGACCCTTAAACTCATTGTCTCTGAACGCTACGGCGACCAGGAGGAATCCGAATCCGGTGCTACCATTGACACCACCGGGGGTACGCCGGACTCAAACCCTGGAGAGAACTAATACCTTTTTTTATGCAAAATAAACAACCTGTTATAGCTCCTTCCATTTTAGCGGCAGATTACAGCCGGCTTGGAGCACAAATTGAAGAGTGTAACAAAGCAGATATCCAATGGATCCACTGTGATATCATGGATGGCCATTTTGTACCCAATATCAGTTATGGTGCTTCTGTTGTCCGGGCCGCAGCAAAAAGCACGGATGCCTTTATCGATGTTCACTTAATGATTGAAAATCCCGATGCCTTTATCGGGACTTTTGCAGAGGCGGGGGCCGGCCAGATTACCGTACACCAGGAAGCCTGTATCCACCTGCACCGTACTATCCAGTCTATTCGCCGGCACGGGCTTGCTGCCGGCGTGGCCGTCAACCCGGCAACCTCACTGCACACCGTAGAACCTATTATCAACGACGTTGACCTTGTGCTTCTTATGAGCGTAAATCCCGGCTTCGGCGGGCAATCGTTTATCCGGTCAACATATCAGCGCCTGCAGCGGCTCTGCACGATGCGCGAGGAACACAAGGCTGATTTTTTTATCGAAGTGGACGGAGGGGTGAATCTCGATAATATTGAAAAAATAAGTCGTTCCGGCGCCGATGTTTTTGTTGCCGGCAGTGCGGTATTCAAGGCTCCTGATATCCCTGCAAGAATTAACGAACTGTTAAGAGAAGCCAAGGCCGGAAAAGAAATGGTCATTTAGGGAAATGTTCCTTTACAATATTTTCATACAATTTCCTTATTTTATCCGTTGCATACATTTTAATACTTCCTATCAAAAAAAAATTTAACTATCGCAGAGCAATCAACTGTTAGCGAGCAAACATACCAGATAAAAGAGGTAGAACCGGTTCTTATTTTGGGATTCCGGGATGAACATCTAAAAAAACTGGAAAATTCGTATCCGGATACCAAGCTTACAGCACGGGGCAACGGCATCAAAATTTCCGGCCCGGAAAAAGACCGGGAGGAACTTCTTGAGATTTTTTCCGAGCTTGAGTCCATGGCCAAGCAAAACGGTGACCTTACGGATCAGGATGTGGATACCGTGCTTGCCCTTAAGCAGGACGATCAGAGCCCCAAACAAGCCAATCCCCTGCGCAGTCCGCATACCAGCGGTGATTTTATTCTCAATACTCACGACGGCAATGCCATCACCGCGAAGACACCGGGACAAAAGCAGATTGTCAAGGCATCGGCCACCAATGATATTGTCTTCACCATCGGGCCGGCCGGAACCGGCAAAACCTATACTTCGGTTGCGCTGGCCGTAAAAGCGTTGAAATCGCGGGAAGTCAAAAAAATTATCCTGGCGCGTCCCGCTGTGGAAGCGGGAGAAACGCTGGGATTTCTCCCCGGCGATCTGCGCGAAAAAATTGACCCTTATTTGCGTCCCCTTTACGACGCCCTGGAGGATATGATCGAGTACGACCGGCTGGAACTCCACCTCGCAAAAAATATTATAGAGATTGCTCCCCTGGCCTATATGCGGGGACGTACCCTTAACAATGCGTTCGTCATCCTGGATGAAGCCCAGAATGCCACCAACATGCAGATGAAAATGTTCCTGACGCGCATCGGCTTTAACAGCCGGGCCATCATTACGGGAGATATTACCCAGACCGACTTGCCTCAAAAGCAGCATTCAGGACTCATATCCATCCAGCATATCCTGAAAGATATTGAGGGCATCTCCTTTGTCTACCTCGATGAGAATGACGTGGTACGACACCGTTTGGTACGCGAAATCATTGAAGCCTATGACCGCCATGAGAATAAGAAGTAATTAAAAATGAAAAATACGAACATGTGGTGCGTTCTCATATTTTTCAATTTAATTTTATAATTTTTAATTGTAATAATTAGATGGCACATCCACAGACCAAAACAGCAGCCCATCCCCTCTACGAAGGCACTTTCAGCGTCGGTCTCGACAAAGAATTCAATCGCATCGAACGTGAAGATCCCCCCGCCAAAGGCGCACTCAAAATCTCACTCAATCCCTTCCTGATCCGGTCCGGGGATAAAAATATCCTGTTCGATGTCGGGGTGGGCGGCTTCGGCGAGGATACCAGTACTGAAACGATCAAAGAGAATCTCGAAGAACATAATCTTACAGAATACGATATCACGGATGTTTTTGCCAGCCACCTGCACTACGACCATATCGGTGGACTGGCCGGGCGCAGTGCCGGGTATTGGGAGCTGACCTTCCCGGAGGCCACCATCTGGGTTTCCGGAAACGGGTGGAAAGAGGTGATCGGCTCGGAGGAGTATTACGATGAGGAGAAAACACAATTTGCGCATTTTTTGGACGCCAAAGCGAATATCAGCTTTCTGGAGGAAGAGGATCAGCCTCACCCTGAAATTACCGTTAAAAAAATCGGCGGTCACACAAAATATTCCCAGCTTCTCCTTTTTGACGACGGGCAGCAAAAATATCTTATGGCCGGAGATGTATTAGCCAACCGCGGCGAGGTAAACAGAACGTTTGAGGCTAAATATGACGTCGATCCCAGGCGAAGCATGCAGATACGTAAAGAACTGACGCGCAAAGCATATGAGGAAAATTTTACCATCATGGGATACCACGATAGTCATCATCCGCTCTTCAGGCTGACCGATTATGATGAACAACAGGGGTATAAGATTGAGCCTGTTTAAAAATAACATCCATCGGACAATCGTATCCCACGGACAGCTGACCCCCGTAACCGATTGTCAGATCGCAGGATAAATGCATATCAATACACTATGTCGGTTCCCGATTTTGCAGAAAGCATAGCCCGGTATCTCCGGACCAGAGACATTCCCGCTCCTATCGAAGCGGCGGTTATCCTGGGATCCGGGCTGGGCGGGTTTGCGGCTCACATCGAACACCCGCTGGTCCTCCCCTATGCCGATATTCCCGGGATGCCTCAAACGTCGGTAGCGGGACACGAAGGCAAAATTATTGTTGGAACTGTCAGGGACCGGGCGGTACTGGCTTTTTCGGGCCGCTTCCATCACTACGAAGGGTTTTCCTATGCACAGGCGGCAACGCCGGTCTACCTGGCTCAAAAAATGGAGGCCCGGAAGCTGATCATTTCGAATGCCGCCGGGGCTATCAACACCTCCTTTTCAGTCGGCGACCTGATGGTCATAGAGGATGTCATCCGGGGCAATCAACGGGTCTCTCCGACCGGATACCCCCGACACCCCTACCGGCACCACCGCTGGGTAGAGACCGTCCGCTCCTTAGCTGCCGGCTTAAATCTGTCCACCCGACAGGGAACGTATATCTATGCCAAGGGACCAAATTATGAAACCAAAGCCGAAATACGGGCGTTCCGCCGGATGGGAGCCGACGCCGTGGGGATGTCCACCGCCCCGGAGCTCTTTGAGGCCGCCCGCCTCGAGCTGAAGTCTGCTGGGATCTCGCTCATCAGTAATATGGCGTCGGGGGTGACCGCCAACAAGCTCAATCACCAGGAAGTAAAAGCTGCTGCAGATAGCCGAAAAGAAGATTTTGCCCGGCTGGTAAAGGCGCTGATCGAACAGTTTTAGAGAGGTGGTGAATGCGGATTTTCCGGGAAGGTCATTGTATGCGAAAAGGGCACTTCAGCTTGCTGGAAAACCAGCTGCTTCCCCGACCCGGCGTCAGGAATTTTGTTTGCATTTGCCGTTTACAGGCTTGAAATTTCCGGTCTTGTTATCCGAAGTATAAGTTTGCTGAAATTCAATTAGTCACGGTGGCCATATTGCTCCAGAAATCGGTCCAGCTTTAATTTTCTCCGGGCACTTTTGCTGGTCATGTAGCGCGTCTTGCCAAAGATGGGACGCTCCTGCCACGCCCGGTCAAAACGCCCGAAACACCAAAAAATACCGGAGTAGCTATTCGGATCGCGTCCATCTATCGCGTACCGGTTGTTGAGTTCAATCAGGTAGGCCAGTGCAATCTCCGGGTTGGGCGTCCACTGCATGACGTTCTTGCCCCAGAGCATGCGCAGGTAGTTGTGCATCACACCTTCCTCGCGTAGCTGGGTCTGGGCTGCATTCCAGAGTTCGTCATGGGTCTGTGACTGTGCCAGTTCTTCCAATTCATAGATATAATCCCGTGGATCGTCCCTGTGCTTTTCCAGCGTCTCCAGCGCCCAGCCGGGCAGCGACTCATACTGGTCGTACTCCGGCTCGTGATGCGCAAAGTGGAAACCCACCTCCCGCCACGTAATCACCTCATCCAGGAAGCTGTCTACATTGGGATCCCCGTTAAAAAAGCCGCCGGTGGACCCGCCATTGAAGGTGATATTATTCAAATCCCACTGTTCCGGCTGATGCTCCAGCACTTCCTTTACCACTTCATACTCCGATATTTTACCGAAATGCAGCCAGGGACTCAACCCGCTGGTGGCGTTCGCATCCGGGTCATTGCGCTTATCGTCATAGCGTTTCAGACTATGCCGGGCAAAACGGTCAAGCTGTCCCACTGCCGCCCGGCGGGTTCCCTCTAACCCAATCGGGGCGACATCATGATCAATATCCAGCGTAGCTATAAAACCGGTCGGATTCGCTATGCGGTCCAGGCTTTCCTGCCGTATTTCCTTTTGCCGCCTGGTCCAGTTGAGGGGGGATCTTTTTTCCAGCTCATCCAGCGGGTGCTCCTTCGGAGGCGAGGTGAAACACTCCACAAAATGCCGCTGCATAATCTTTCGAAAAAAGTAGGCGTTGTAAGGGGCCTTCTCCGTCAGCCCAAGGGGGATAAGTCCATTGGAATCGACGGTGACAAACGCAATGTCCAATTCGCCGGCCAACATATTGTTGCGGTCACGAATAAAATACACGGGGTACTCATCGGAAATCAAACAACAGGCCTTGTCAAAAAGGCCATCTAATATCCCCCGGCTCTCTCCCCCCTCCTCTTCAACAACGGGAAGCCAGTTGATCTCCTCCTGCTCTGCGATATCCTTATGCCCTGCCATCCCTTCCAGGTAAAAGGCATGGATACGATCGGAAGCCCAGGGATAATCGCACCTCAGCTCTTCATAAATGAGAAGCGGTTTATCCAGCTCATTAGCCCGGGATACAGCATATTCAAGCGCATAATTGTACTGGAAGCGATGACTGGTTTGCATCCAGTACAATACATATTCTCCCCCCGGGTCGGGCTCACGGTCATTTCGCTTAAAAATGCGGTGATCATCAATATTTTCCATAGGCTGCCCGGCTGCGTTCATTGGGTTTCATCACCAAAAAGATGCCGCAATATCACTTGCCTCACGTCGGTCGGACTCAAGTAGTATTCCGGGAGGTAGTGCACCTGTTTTGTGGCCAGGAGCGGGCTGGCCTGCGGGTCGGCGGAAACCCGGCCATGCGACCCCTTAACCGCCCGGCCATGCGTGGGGATCAGGTCCATCACATACCGGAAGCCCAGTTTTTTTTGCAGCAGCCGAAATCCCGCTTTGAGTGTCGGGAAAGGAATCTCAGGGTCCAGGATCATTTCGGCCGGGTCGTAGCCGGGCTTGGCATGGATATCCACCGTCGGGGCAAAGTCCGGGGCCTTATCGTCATCCAGCCAGTAGTAATAGGTAAACCAGGCACCGGGACGGGCAACAGCTACCAGCTCACCGGACCGCGGGTGGTCGAGATGATATTTTTTCTTGCCATCCTCCCCTAAAATAGTTTCTACCCCCGGTACCGCTTCCAGCATTTCCCTTACCGGTTCAATATCAGCCGGGTCATCGATATAGATATGGGCCACCTGGTGATCAGCCACCGCAAATGCGCCGCTGGCCCCGGCATCCAGCACTTCGCCCCCGCGCTCCTCGCGCACGGTGATAAATCCTTCCCTTCGCAGCACCCTGTTTAACGAAACAGGCTGATTGACGGAAGTGATGCCGTATTCCGATAGTACAATTACCCCGGTGTCTCGCTGCTCGTAATAGGTAACAAGATCTTCGCATACCCGGTCAATTTCCCGCAGGTCATTTTGTATATTTTGGGTATCGGGACCCACACGCTGCAGACAATAATCCAGGTGAGGCAAATAGATCAAGGTCAGGGTGGGATCGTATGCTTCAGTCATCATTTTGGCGGCATCGGCAATCCACTGGCTGGAATCGATCGTGGTATTCGGCCCCCAGAAATTAAATAGCGGGAACTGTCCCAGTTCATCCTGCAGCTTATCGCGCATCGACATCGGCTTTGCGTAAATATCGGGCACTTTCACCCCGTCCTTGCGGTACATGGGGCGCTCTACCGCCACATAATCGGCCCCGGAGTAGGTGGCATACCGCCAGAAAAGATTGGCACAGGTAAAGTCCGGATTCCGCCGGCGGGCGATATCCCAAACAGCCGGCTGCTGTATCAGCTTGCCGGAACGCATCCAGAATCGAATTTCGCCGGTATCCCGGAAATACCAGCCGTTGCCGACTATCCCGTGCTCATCGGGCATGGTTCCGGTCAGGTAGGTCGCCTGGACGGGACAAGTGACCGCCGGGAGCATCGATTTTACGGTGGCTGATTTTCCTTCGCCAAACCATTGTCGGAGGAAAGGGGTATGCTCGCCAATCAGATCCGGGGTTAAACCGACTACATTCAGTACTGCTGTTTTCTCCATGGTTACTTGTGTCTTTCAGTCTTGGAAGCCTTTGCGAAACCGTTCTTTTGAGCTACTAACCGCATTTTCGCACCTTCAAAATCCTCATATATGCCTTATGTGCCGTGGTTTCGAATGCACTGAGGGGTTGATATTGATTAAAATTCCTGATTTTTCAAAAGCCTCTATAAGACATACTCTTTGAGGCAGGCACAGGTCCGTACCAGCCATTTTTTTGGAAAGCCGGCAAGTAACCGACCTTACTCGTCCCGAAACTCCCCGAGCACCCATCGATATTCCCGCTCGATGGAGTCGGCGGAGTCTTTTTTGAGCTCTTCGGGCAGGACCTCCCAGGTATAGGTTTCTATTTCAAAATGGCGGCACATCGCAGCGTTTTCTTTCAAAAAATCGAGGCTCTTTCGTATATCCGACTGCGTGGAATTCAGTCTCCCGTAGGCATCCACAAAGAGAGGCACATGATAATGAATGCGCCACTCGCGGGCCTGCTCCTCAAAAATATGCGGCAGGGCCTGGTCCAGGTCGCGGTACCGGAAAAGCAAGTCATTCCCCCTGCGTTCCACCACCTGGTGCAAATAGGTGGCTTCATCAAAATCTTGAAGCTGTTTTTCAATCTGCCGGCGTCCTTCGTCCGAGCCGGGAAGTTCAACCTTCAATGCGGCGCTGACCTGCACCTTTCCCACCTTGATACCTGCTTCCTTCATTTCCCGGAGGACTTCCGCGGGATCTTCATATTCAACCGCAAAGTGACAGGTGTCATAACACAGCCGGATGTGCTCCTTTAGCATGACCTCCGCTTCCACCGGATCGATGCCGTATTCATCGGTCAAAAACGTGCTGCCCACCGGCAGCAGCCAGTGCTTAAAAAAATCAATCGTCTCCCGGCTGTTTTCCAGCAGGCAGTCGGGTTCCGGCTCGATATCAATATGAAGGAGCTTGCCTTTTTCCCGGCGGATCCCGGCCAGGGAATAGGCCACCCGGGCGAGGTTTTTACTTCCTTCTCGAAAAGCCTGCTCTTTTAACGAATGCTGCTGCAGCCAGTATTTATAGGAGATCGGGGAAGTGGAAATACCCCCATCCATCCCTATCGGAACCAGCTCGGCTAAAATATCAGCCAGGTTCATCGTATAGGCCACGCGCTCTTCGGTTCGCCAGTCGGGGCTGTACACCAGGTCTTTCACCCGCCGGCGGTGGAAATCCCCGTAGGGAAAGCCATTCATCGTAAAAACATAACAGTCCTCCTGACCCAGCCACTGCCTGAATTCATCCAGCCGGTCCCTTTGCTTCAACTCACTTGCGGCCCGCGATGAGAGGCGAAGTCCGATTCCGAACGGGCGACCCGGCGACAGCCGCTGCTTCAGGTCGGGAATATGTGTTTTGAGCTGCTCCAGCACTTCCTCCCATCGCTCCCCGGGATGGATATTTGTGCAATAGGTAAGATGAAATGTCGGGTAATTGTTTAATTGCATTCCTGTCGGTAATTATACTTCAATGCATTGCTCTTCAAATAACTTTAATTCCGCAATCGCTTCACGATACAAATCGAAATCCACCTCATGGACTTCCCGGCCTTTGCCGATCCCTTCCAGCAGCATGATGGTCAGTTCTCCGCCGAGGTGCTCCCGGAATTCCTCCAGCCCGTAAAAAATGGAGGCGGGGTTTTCCGGTTCATCAGTCCGATTGCTCAGTTCCGGCGTAAATAATCTGAAGCCTGCCGCCTTTAACATCCGCAGGATACGCCGGCATTCTTCTTCGGAGAGCATCCCCGCCAGGGTCGAATAAATACAGTCCAATGCGAGTCCGATCGCCACTGCTTCCCCGTGACGCAGATTATAATCGGTAAGCTGCTCCAGTTTGTGGGCCGACCAGTGTCCGAAGTCGAGGGGACGCGATGACCCCATTTCAAACGGGTCACCCGAAGTCGCAATATGCTGCATATGCAACTCGGCGCAGCGATAGATAAGATGGTCCATCACTTCTTCGTCGCGGTTATTCAGTGCTGTGGCCTGCTCTTCCAAAAATTCAAAAAAAGCGGCATCCTTCAGAAGCGCAACTTTAACCGCCTCCGATATGCCGGAGCGCCAATCCCGGTGATCAAGCGTCTGCAGGAACGAAGCATCATTCAGCACCGCAAAAGGAGGCGCGAAGGTGCCGAGAAAATTTTTCTTCCCAAAAGCATTCACGCCGTTTTTAACGCCTATGCCCGCATCATTTTGAGCCAGAACGGTCGTCGGGATGCGAACAAGGCGGATTCCCCGGTGAGCGGTACCTGCGGCGTACCCGGCCGTATCCAGCACCGCTCCCCCTCCTACAGCGGCAATATACGAATGACGGTCCAGGTTGGCTCTGTTGACAGCCTCATGCAGCTGACCGACGATATCCGGATCATTCTTGGCTTCCTCTCCCCCCGGAATAACCTGCAGCTCCGGAACCATCCTGAAATGATCTTCATACGCCTCGGCGTATCCTTTGATCTGTTCCGGAAGGCCGGGGTGGTGCTCTGTCACTCCCGAATCAATGATAAACAGGACCTTCCGGGCCACTTCGGGGGAAGCTTTTGCTATGATGTCCGAAAACAGTGAATTATCACGTTCAAACAATCCGCGGGTAAAATAAACGTTGTAATTAAAGGAAACCGGTACTTCTTGTTCTATAACTTTCATAATTAGCGAACCTATTCATATAGGTCAATAAGTGCAACAGGATTAAATATATCTGGTGATGTTTTTCATCCTTTAACCTGGATTATTCACAAAAAAATTTCACAGTTCTCATTTTAATTCTTCAAAAAAAGACCATTTTATAGAGGGCCTTGAAAAATCAGGGTTTTGCAAAGCCCTCTTATATGCTAAGATTTTAACTTTAAGATGGAATAGAATAACGAATGATTCTGTATTAGTCATGAACACTTCAGGTTATAAAACCGATGCAAAGATGGTAATATTATGGGAAATAAAAAATCAGACTGGAAATTTTCTGAAATCATTGTTACAGTAGCATCCTGCAAAGATAATAAAATAAATAATATTACTGTTGGCAATTGGACTACCGCATAAGTTACTTTTATAATCAAAGAAAAAATATGCTATAATGGCTGAATCTCAACTGGAAACCGATATCCCATCCCTGCAATTGTTAATACGCTCATGGCTGCGGGAAAGGCTGGATGGCGAAATCTTCTCGTGGATAACCTCAACAAGTGATGAGTTGAATGCCGGGGCGGAGGACTGGCAGTTCTTTGCTTCGTTCAGCGGCGTACCACAGCATACCGGCAAAGAAGCACTGGATCTGTCGCCGGACGACCTTAAAGAAGCCCGGCAGCGGCGTGACCGCTGGCAGCCCGGGCACTGGACACTCGACCAGCTGGGGCGGACATACCTGGTGTTGAGCATTACGGGAAGAGCACAGGAAGACTTTTTGGATATTCTGGAAAAGACGTTTGTTTCAAGTGACATGGGCGAGGCTATTGCCCTGTACCAGAGCCTCCCTGTCCTGCCCTATCCCAAACAGCTGACCAAGCGGGCGGCCGAGGGAATCCGAAGCAACATGACCTCCGTATTCAATGCGGTGGCGCTGCGCAACCCCTTCCCGGCTGATTTTATGGATGAGGGGGCGTGGAACCAGGTGGTGCTTAAAGCGCTTTTTGTGGAGAGTCCCCTCTATCTCATTGACGGTATTGACCGCCGGGCGAATGAAAAGCTGGCAAGAATGCTGGTCGATTACGCTCATGAGCGCTGGGCGGCCGACCGGAGCGTCTCGCCCGAGCTGTGGCGGCCGGTGGGGCCTTTTGCAGAGGGGGAGATGATTGCCGACCTCGAACGGGTGCTTCATCACGAAGATAACCTGCAGCAACAGGCTGCTGTGCTGGCCCTGTCGGACAGTCCCTCTGAGGAGGCGACAGCGGTACTCGAAGAGCACCGGGAAACGGTTCAGCAGGTGAAGCAGGCCGCGGTTGGGTGGGATGATATCGGTGCACAGTTTAATGACAACTGACCCATGCTCTCTCATGCCGTCTCACTATTTCTCAAATCAATTTGAAATTAAATAATATCGCATTATGTCCATTGACGAAATGAAGTTTATTGATCCGCATGTTCACATGATCTCACGCACAACCGACGACTATGAAGCGATGCGTCAGGCGGGCGTGGTGGCCGTTATCGAACCGGCTTTCTGGCTGGGACAACCGCGGACGGATGCCAGCTCCATGCTTGACTATTTCAGCATGATTGTGGGCTGGGAGCGTTTTCGGGCCGAACAGTTTGGCGTGCGCCACTATTGTACCATCGGGCTGAACGCGAAAGAAGCGAACAACGAAGAACTGGCCGAAGATGTGATGGAGTTGCTTCCTCGTTTTGCCAACAAAGAGGGAGTCGTCGCTATCGGCGAAATCGGCTATGATGACATGACCGATCTCGAGGAAAAATACTTCCACAAGCAGCTGGAGCTCGCTAAGAAAATGGATAAGCTGGTCCTTATTCACACCCCCCACCGCAATAAGAAACAGGGCACCAGCCGCAGCATGGACCTGTGCGAGGAGCATGGATTGGACCCTTCCAAAGTTATTGTCGACCATAACAATGAAGAAACGGTCGAGGAGGTGCTTGATCGCGGCTACTGGACGGCCTTTACCATCTATCCGGGTACGAAAATGGGGAATGAACGGATGGTCGAGATTGTCAAACAGTATGGCACGGAACGTATTTTTGTGGACAGTGCTGCCGACTGGGGTAAAAGCGACCCCCTGGGGGTCCCCAAAACGGCGCAGCTGATGCTGGAACGCGGGCTCAGTAAAGAGGATGTCCAAAAGGTATGTTATCAAAATGCGCTGGACGCCTATAAGCAAAGCGGCCAGATTAAGGAGGAAGACTGGCTGGACCGGCCGCTGATCGATCAAAGCAAAACCTATGGCGGAAATTCCGTACTGCGCGGCGGATCCAAACCGTTCATTGAAAAAGAGGATCCCGACAAGGATGATATCATTATTGAATAATGGGTTGTGGGTTCAACTTTAGCAGAATGTTCAACTGCCAGAAAGAAAGGTCCGCCGGAAACGCCGTTTTCTCGTGATAACAGGATCGCATTTTCGCGATTTTTAATTTTTCATTTATAATTTTCTTCGCCTGAATTCAACAAGATCCATGCTGCGTTCAATGCACTAAATGATAGCCAATAACTATATCAAATCATTGACTACCTCAACATCAACCGATCTTTCCTTCTTCTCCCGCCTCCGGGCCTACGGCGAGCTCATGCGTCCCCCTAACATCGTTACCGCTTTTGCCGATATATTGGCCGGCTTTTCGGCGGCGGGCGGGGCCATTCTCGTCTCAGGGAGCGCCTTGTCGGTTTCTCATCCGAATCTTGGGTGGCTGCTCCTTTCGACCTTTGGTCTCTATGGCGGCGGGGTGGTATTTAATGATGTCTTTGATGCCGGGTTGGATGCCAAAGAGCGTCCCGAGCGCCCGATCCCCAGCGGACGAGCCTCGAAGTCCGGGGCAACCCTGGCCGGCTCCGTCCTGCTTCTTGCCGGCATGCTTACAGCTTTTCAAGTGAACAGGTATGCGGGATTTCTGGCTATCGCGATCAGCTGCGGGGCGCTGTTATACGACTATTGGGCCAAGCATTCTGCCCTGTGGGGACCTCTTTTCATGGGAGGCTGCAGGGGCGGAAATCTGCTGCTGGGATGCAGCATTATCCCTGCTTCTCTTTTTTCACTATGGTTCCTGGCCCTGCTGCCGGTAGCATATATCGGATCTATTACACTGGTGAGCCAGGGTGAGGTGCACGGCGGGGACAAGAGATCGGGATTGGGGGCACTGGCACTCATTATACTGGTGACGCTCTGCTTATTCTTCCTGGGCCTCTTCCCCGGTTATACGGCAGGCACCGCTTCCCTTTTTATTGTGCTTTTTGCCGTGATGGTCATCCCGCCCTTCTGGAAAGCGGCGTTTAAGCCCGAACCGGACCTTATAAAAAAGGCAATTAAACGTGGCGTTTTGTCGCTTATACTATTAAACGCCGCTATAGCGGCCGGTTTCGGCGGCTTTCCGGTGGGAATCATCGTGGTACTTTTACTCCCGCTCTCCCTGCTTATCTCCAAGCTCTTTGCCGTGACCTGATCATTTCCCGGCCTTAAAAAGTCAGCGTACCGGGTGGCGGGGGGCAAGGCGGAGAAATGAAGAAAAATATATGTTTGAACCCGACCTGTCGGGTAAATTTGTGTTTTTCTCCGGAGCCGCCGTAACCGCCGGGCGCTGACTTTTCTCAGCCGGCGGCTTTTTTTGGTTCATTTTTTGGCCGTTCAAAAAATGAACTATCCCTACCCGCTGAAGTAAATATAAATGAACCCTATAACGGCAACAAGCAGAACCGAAAGCGAAATATCCACCCAGTTCCAGCTTTCCCGGGACATGCGCTTGTCTTCATCGGTGAGCGTCCCGTAGGTCAACCCGGATATTTTCTCGTATTTCGGCGGATCCGTCATATAGCTCACGCCAAACATTACGGCAATACAGACCAGGAAAATAAACAGGCTGTAGTACTGGAAGAAAATATTATTGACGATCCAGAAAAAAGACCCTTCAGCATAGGCAAAGCCCTCGCCCAGCATCACAGGCGTATCGATGGCCAGGCGGAATATCCCCAGGAACAGTCCCACTACCAGAGCTGACAAAGCCCCCTGTTTGTTTAGCCTTTTAAAAAAGATACCGAAGAAGAAGACCACAAATATCGGGGGCGCCAAATACGCCTGCACGCCCTGCAGGTAATCGTACAATCCACGGCTGCCCTGGATGACCGGGATCCAGAGCAAGCCGATAACCACCATGACAACCGTTGCCAGTCGTCCCATCCAAACCAGGTGCTGTTCGGAGGCGTCGGGCCTGAACTTACTGTAAAAATCCATCGTAAAGAGCGTGGATGAAGCATTGAAAACCCCGGCCAAGGAACTCATCAGCGCCGCCAGGAGTCCCGCTACCACGATACCGCGGATACCCACCGGCAGGATATGGGCCACCAGCAAGGGAAATGAAGCCTGCGCATTCTCATTAATAATCTCACCCTGCTGATTCATCAAGGCCTCCTGAAGAACGGCTATCTCCCCTGACTTGGCAAGAGCAAAAGCGATGATGCCGGGGATAATGAAAAGGAACACCGGCAGAAGCTTCAGGAAAGCAGCCGCGATCGTCCCGCGACGGCCTTCCTTTTCATTGGGAGCTCCCAGGGCGCGCTGTACAATATACTGGTCGGTCGTCCAATACCACAATCCCACAATAGGAGCTGCGAACAGCATCCCGAGCCAGGGATAATTGCTGTTAAAGTACCAGGCCATTTCTCCCTCTCCCAGGACCGGGGCCCAGGTGGCACTGTATCCGTCGGGCACGATCGGTTTCCACAAGTCAAACATCTCGGGTCCCGCTACCTCATACAGCCGGTTCCAGCCACCAATGGCATCCAAGCCATAATATAGCACCATCACGGATCCAAAGATAAGCACCAGGGTCTGAACGGCTTCGGTATAGGCCACCGCACGAAGCCCTCCCAAAACGGTATACAATCCCGTAAAAACAATGACAAGGATCGACCCGATCCAGAAGCTGTTCATTCCCATGAAGCTGAGTTCCGGGATCAACACACTGAACACGATACCACCGGCAAAAATCCCGACGGCAATTTTCGTAAGAACATAGGCGAGCAAGGAGACGCCCGAAAGTAAGGTTCGCGCCAATGGAGAAAACCGCTTTTCCAGGAATTCCGGCATCGTAAACACCCTGGAGCGTATATAAAAGGGGAGCATCACCCACCCCAGTACTAACAGGCACCAGGCGTGCAGCTCATAATGAGCCATTGCCACCCCGTCCGTTGCTCCCGTCCCGGTTAATCCCACCAGGTGTTCGGAGCCGATATTAGAGGCAAATATCGACGTCCCGACAATAATCCATCCGAGATGGCGTCCTGCCAGAAAATAATCTGTTGTGGTATCGGTTTTTTGTTTGATGACCCACCAGGCCAGGCCTGCAATAAGCAGGAAGTACAGCCCAATGACTATCCAGTCAACTACTGCTAATGTTCCCATGGAATCCCTGTATAGATATTAAATTAAGATTGCAACGAAACAACCCGCATCATTCGCGGGCTAAGCGGTCGGATCTATGTTTATTCCCTTCTAAATAGCCTTACCTGTAGCAGAATTATGCTTGGACTTGCGGCAATATAATTTTTTACCCGCAAAGCATGAAGTTATCGTTTAACAGACATTTTTAGTTTCATTTCTGATTACCGTAATAGCCCGCTGTCCGGTTAAAATTAACTGTAGATATTGACAGCTTGATTACAAACCAGCCGCACAACGGGTTGCCATTAAAATCTAATTATAGAAAAAAATTTAACACTATTGAAAATTTTTGACATTTAATGCAAATAATTCTCAAACTTCCACATATTCGACCCCCAGTATGTTACTAAGCATTTGCCATTTTTGACGTTGGTCGCCCAAAAGCAGGGTTTGGTGGTGCGTGCCGCCCGCTTTCAGCCAGCCGTCATTGCAGTCCCGCAACCCGGAATCCGGTCTGAAATGAAAATAAGGCATCTCAATGGCCGGGTATTTCTGCGAGTCCAACACCTCACCCTGAGCCACAACAAGCCGAAAGTTCTCGCCGGTCAGATGTACCAGTGAGACGATGGTAGCCGGACCCGGTTCGACCCGGAAAACGGTGGTCGGCGGGTTATTCAGATCTCCGATCCCCAACTCGCGGTCAGCCAGACGAATGGGCTCATCCCTGCGGGCGACCTTCCAGTTTCCTTCCCCCATGTGACTCATCAGCATAGAATTGCGTTTGAAGTCCATGGCATACATTTCAGTAAAGTGCGCTTTTCCTCCATCCAGAAGATGTCCCGCTGCCACCATGCTGGCCGTATTGGTATCTCCTTCCGCCGCATAACCATAACCGTCGGCCATCAGGTTGGAAGCCGCAAGCATGTTGATCTGTTCGAATCGCCCGTCTCCTTTAAACGTATCAAAATGGGCGGAGAATCCGGCATATGGTCCCTCTTCCAGTAGTTTTTTAAAACCCAGGTACATACGGACTGCATACCGAAAATTTTTATCAGGCATATCTTCATCGACATCAAACCGTTCGCGATCGATTCTCATCTGCTGCTCGACCTCCTCCCGGGTAGTTGTTTCCATATTCCGAAAAACCCGGCCGATATACTCGCGATTTACTTCGGGACCGATGACCCGGGTGAAGGCCGCCTCGTCGGTCAGCGTATCGCCCATACCATGCATTTTCCCGATCGAGGCAATCTTCATTTTTTTTAAAGCGGATACCGCCTGCGCCGCACGGGCCCAGTCTGCGACATATTCCGCAAACGCGTTGCTTTTCCAATCGGCAGAAATCACCTCAAAATGGTCGCCCATGGTTCGAAGCATTGCGTTCGCCATATCCTGCGCGCCGTGGATACCCTGGTTATAGGTCAAGTCATCCATATTCCAGTCGGTTGTCACTTCAGGCTCGGGTTGGATATTGGCCAGCAGTAGCGGCAAATGGTTGTTTTGCAGGGCGCGGACGCTCCGCATAGCGGGACCATAAGTAAGCATTACAATCATAACGCCGTCCAGGTCCCGGTGATTAAAGCTCCCTAAAATTTCCTCGATATCGTCGCGATTCCGGGCTGCCCGCGGGAATTCCCAGTCAGCCACCTCAGATAGCCGGTCACACACCTCCCGGGCGAAATGCTCCTGGTGCTCTGTAATATTGGGGATATCATCGTCATACAATTCCTGCATTATGCCTAAGAGCCCGATTTTGGGCTTACGCTGTTCTGTCATTTTCCGGTCAATCTAACTGTGGTTATTATTAAGGTCGCTAACGGTTAAGAATACAATAGCTCTTTGAGTCAATCCTCTCCAGGAGATCACATAAAGGCTATCAAAGTCATTCAGCCCTTTTGTGGGCGCTCAAAAGTTATACTTTTATCTTTCCTCTCGTATAAAAGCATCGGTAAATCAAGAGCCACATGTAATTCATAAACTTTTTTACTTTTCCTGCCCGTAGTAAGCGCTGTCGCCGTGTTTACGCTCCCAGTGTTTGTTAATGAGCGGTTCCTTTAACCGCGGGGCATCGGGATGAATCTGAAGGGTGATGTACGCCATTTTGGCCACCTCCTCTAAGACAGCACTGTTATATACGGCCTTTTCCGCCGTTTTTCCCCACGTGAAAGGTGCATGATTCGCTACGAGTATCATCTCCACTTCCTCATAGGAGAGCTGCCGGCTGTCAAAGGCATCAATAATTTGGTGGCCGGTTTGCCTTTCATAATCGCCCTCGATCATTTCATCGCTCATCGGTGGGGCGCAGGGAATGTCCTCTGTCAAATGGTCGGCATGGGTGGTTCCCAGGATAGGAATGTCCCGCTGTGTCTGGGCCCAGGCTGTTCCGTACGTAGAGTGAGTATGTGCGATCCCACCGATACCGTCCCACTGCCTGTACAGCACCGCATGTGTTTCGGTATCCGAAGAGGGACGCATCCCCCCCTCCACCACCTTGCCGTCGAAATCAACGATCACCATATCATCGGCCCGCAGCTCCTCGTAGGGTACGCCACTCGGCTTTATAGCAAATACGCTCCGGTCCCGGTCTGCAGCACTGGCATTTCCAAATGTAAATAACACCAGGTTGAGCTCGGGAAGCCGCATATTACTCTCATAGGCAACCTGTTTTAACTCCTTAAAATCACTCATTCTGCTCCTGTTTAATGGTTTGGTTCAGCTCAAGCCGCTCTTCCACAACTTCGCCCAGTGACCGGTACTGATCATACAAGCCATCATAAACGGCTGCTTTCTCCTCGTCGGGCTCGTAGATCTTCCCGAATCCATTGCCCATCGACGCCATAGCCTCCCGGACATCCTCAAAAAGTCCCGCCGCAGTGGCGGCAAACATAGCCGCCCCCATCGCGCAAGCCTGCTCGGATTTAACTATCTTGATGGGCATCCCCAGGATATTGGCCAGCGTCTGCATGACATAGGGCGATTTTTTAGCGACCCCGCCCAGTCCGATGATACCATCGATACGAACACCTTCCTGCTGAAATCGCTCTACAATGGCTCTTGCCCCAAAGCAGGTCGCCTCCACCAGGGCTTTAAATATACGCGGTGCATCCGTACCCAGATCCAGTCCTTCGATCGCTCCTTTGAGCCATTGATTGGCATCCGGCGTTCGACGGCCGTTCAGCCAATCCAGTGCCACAATGCCGGTATCAACATCCTCCAGGCCGGAGGCTTTCTCAGACAGGATTACCAGCAGCTTCTCATGCAGCTCCTCAGCCAGCGCCGCCTTCTGTTCCTCAGTCAGCAGCTCGCTTTCACTGATAATCGATTCGGCCGGATCGCTAATCAGATCCCTGAACCAGGCATACACATCACCGAAAGCCGACTGTCCCGCTTCAAGTCCCACCAATCCCGGGATCACCGACCCATCCACCTGCCCGCAAATTCCCTCCACCAGGTTGTCCCCGAGGTCGTCATAGGGCGCCACCAAAATGTCGCAGGTCGAAGTGCCCATGACGCGGCTCAAATAATACGGTTCGATCTCTCCTCCCACAGCGCCCATGTGAGCGTCAAAAGCTCCGACCCCAACAACAACCTCCTCCGAAAGGCCCAGTTTTCGGGCCCACTCGGAAGAGAGTGTTCCGGCCGGACAGTCGGACGTAAAGGTCTGCTGATACAGCCGCTCCCGGATCCCCTCCAGCAGCGGGTCGAGACGGTTTAGAAACTCCTGGCTGGGCAGGCCGTCGAATTCTTCGTTCCACATGGCTTTATGTCCCGCCGCACAGCGGCTGCGTTTCATGGCGTGCACATCCGTTTTGCCGGTCAGCTCATAGGGAATCCAGTCGCACAGTTCCACCCACGAATAAGCAGCCTCCCGCACGCTTTCATCATTCCGGATCGTATGCAACATCTTGGCCCAGAACCATTCCGAGGAATAGATACCGCCCACATATTTGGTATAGTCCGGACCGTCCCAGGATCTGGCAAGCCCGGTGATCTCACTGGCCTCCCCGACCGCCGTATGGTCTTTCCACAAGATAAACATCGCATTGGGATTGTCAGCGAACTTCTCCTTCAGGGCCAGGGGGGTTCCGCTTTGATCCACGGCTACCGGCGTAGAACCGGTGGTATCAACGGCAATACCTTTTACCCGACCGGCCGTTTGCTCCGGCACCCGGGAAAGCACATCCCTCAGCGTATGCTCCAGTCCCTCCAGATAATCGAGGGGATGGTGCCTGAACTGATTTTGGGTGCTGTCGCAGTACAGGCCCTCGGACCAGCGGCTATAGCGGTGGACCGCTTCCGCAAGCTGGTTGCCCCCGGCATCTACCAGCACCGATCGCACCGAATCCGTGCCGTAGTCGATCCCGATGACGCAGTTATCATTCTTCTTCATATTCATAGGCATGGTTGATATACATTATAATCTCGTTCCCGGTATTTAATAAGTGTTATAATAACGCTTTTAAAAAAAGGCAATATACAATTACAGGAATGAATTCAAAATCGCGTTCCTTAAAGTTTTATCGGTTTGAAAACCAAGTTATCCCCATTATTGATTTTTGCACGGTACTTCTCCTCATTGAATTTATAGAAGTAGGCCCCTTTTTTAGAGTATTTCTTCTGTTTCTCATCCGTTTTTACCAGCACATCCATCGACAGGATACGCCGGCGGAAATTTCGCTTGTCCAGCTCCGTTTCGTAGATGGCTTCGTATAAAATCTGAAGCTCAGGCATGGTAAATTTCTCAGGCAGCAGCTCGAATCCCACCGGTTCATGAGAAGCCCGGTACTGCAGGCGGGACTTAGCGGCTTCAACCATTTGAGGGTGATCGAAAATAAGGTCGGGCAATTCATTAATCGGAAACCAGCGCGCCCCGTATTTATCCATGAGCTCCTTGTCATGCTCCTGAATATTGATAAGCGCATAATAAGCGATGGACACCGTTCGCTCCACCGGATCGCGGTCTACCTCACCAAATCCATAGAGCTGCTCGAGATAGACATTTTTAAGCCCGGTCAGCTTATGCAGAATACGGTCTGCAGCCTCGTCAAGACTTTCCTCCCGTTTCAGGAACCCGCCCATCAGCGACCAGTTCCCTTTCTCGGGTTCGAAGTCTCTTTTGATGAGCAGCAGTTTTAGTCCGCTCCGATCAAATCCGAAAATGATGCAATCAAGGGCCACCAGGATTCGATCGTGTTCTTCATAGTGATTTTTCATAAAAATATGGCTGTTCTTATATCTTTTTTCTACTAACCCGGAATCCTCATGCCCTGCAATCTGGAAGCTCCAGTACAGCACACGGTCCATTTTGCAGTTTGTTTCCCCTATTCGGGATATTAAAACCGGGCTAATCCTTTGTTTATTCTACCCCTATGACTATAACAGATTTTGAGGGTAAGCGCAACGTCAGCTCGTCATCATTCAGCGTATAGTCTTCAAAGCTTTGGGGGGCCACCCTGTCGGGATTATCAAAGGTGTTAACGGCATCCACAGCGTCTGCTGACAGAATACGGCTCTCGCTTATCTCATCAGCATCTGACCCCAGAATATTAACCGTAACCTCCTGGGGGTCGGTGGCGTGCAGGTTGGTCACCGTAAGATGGATCGTCCCCGCTTCATCCCTGGAGGCGGTGGCACTGATAGCCGGGATGTGTTCACCCTCATACGTATAGTTGGCCGCATCCAGGTGCAGCGGCAATAACATCGCATCGTGGTGGACCCTGTAAAAATCGAACACATGGTAGGTTGGTGTTTTCAACATCCGGTTGCCATCGGTCAGGATCATCGCCTGCAGTACATTGACCGTCTGTGCAATATTGGCCAGCCGAACCCGGTCGCTGTGCTTGTTCAGGATATCCAGGGTGGTGGATGCGATGAGGGCATCCCGGACAGAATTTTGCTGCTGCAGAAATCCGGGATTGGTATCGGGAAGCGGGTCTGTCCAAATTCCCCACTCATCCACGGCCAGCGAGATTCGTTTTTCCGGATCGTATTTGTCCATAATCGTGGAATGACGGGACACATACTCGTCCATTGCCAGTCCCTGCTTAAGACCTGCAAAATACATCCCTTCCCCAAAATCTTTGGAGGGACCTTTCTGTTCCCAGTTCCCCGTCGGAATGGTATAATAGTGAAGGGAAATCGCATCCATCATCCATCCCGCCTGTTCCACCACGGTCTCCGTCCACCCGTAATTGTCGTCCGAAAAACCGCTGGCGATTTTATACAATTCGTTGCCGCTGTAGTCTTTGGCAAAGGTAGCGTAACGGCGGTAAAGATCGGCGTAATAACCCGCCTCCATATTACCGCCGCAACCCCAGCTCTCATTCCCAATGCCCCAGAACTTGACGTCCCAGGCCTTCTCCTGTCCATTTTCCCGGCGCAGGTTGGCCAGTGTGCTGTTGCCGTCGTAGGTCATATATTCAACCCAGTGGGCCATCTCTTCGGGGGTGCCGCTCCCTACGTTTGCAGAAATATAGGGTTCAGTATCGAGCAGTTCGGTAAGCCGCATGAATTCATGCGTGCCCACTTCGTTATGTTCCTCAACCATGCCCCAGTGCGTGTTGATGCGGGTGGGACGATCTTCACGGGGACCGATCCCATCTCTCCAGTGGTATTCGTCCGCAAAGCAGCCGCCCGGCCAGCGCAGGTTCGGTATTTCCAGAGCCTTGAGCGCTTCCACCACATCATCCCGGAAACCATCCGTGTTGGGGATATCGGAATCCTCCCCTACCCAGAGTCCCCCGTACATGCCGGTGCCCAGGTGTTCTGAAAACTGCCCGTAAATATGGCGGCTGATTTTATTTTGGGGCTGATCGGCATTGATCGTCATCGTATTTTGCGCTTTCAGCGGGATCATACCGCTGAAACTAAAAAGGAACAGGGACAGGGACAGGAGGACCATTCGCATGGTAATAATCCGGGGATGATTAAAAAATGACATGGTGTAGTTGTATTTATCGGATTGAAAATTGGTAAATGGTTGTGGTCAGATAGGTTTCTCCGGGCTCTAATATCGTAGAAGGGAAATCGGGTTCATTGGGTGAATTCGGGAAATGCTGGGTCTCAAGACAAAATCCGGAGTGTTGCTCAAAAGGAATCCCCCCCGGGCTTTCCAGGGTGCCATCCAAAAAATTGCCGGTGTAAAACTGTACGCCCGGCTCGGTGGTAAAGACCTTCATCTCCCGCCCGCTTCCCGGGGAATAGACTGTTGCAGCATGAAACAGGGAATCGGATGCCGGTTGATTCAGCACAAAATTATGGTCGTATCCCCTGCCGTCTACCTGATCGATGCGTTCTCCAATGCTGTGAAACTCCGTAAAATCAAATGCCGTACCTTCTACAGACGCAATCTCTCCGGTAGGAATTAACTCATCATCCACTGGTGTATATTGGTCGGCATTGAGCTTCACCTGATGATCCAGAATGGTACTGTCCATATCGCCGGTAAGATTAAAGTAGGTGTGATTTGTGAGGTTGACGGGCGTGGCTTTGGTCGTTGTAGCCTTGTACTCAATCTTAAGCTCATTATCATCCGTCAGGGAATAAATGACCGTCACATCCAGCCGGCCGGGATATCCCTCTTCCATATCCTCGCTTACATAGGTGAGCCGCAAGGTACTGTCCGGGGTAATGGTGGCGTCCCAGAGCACATCATCGAAGCCAACTTCTCCCCCGTGCAGGTGGTTGTCACCATCATTTTGAGCAAGGGTATAGGTTTCCCCGTTGAGCTCAAATTCGCCACCGGCAATGCGGTTGCCGTAGCGGCCGATCAGGGCCCCGAAGTTGGGATGTCCGCTTAAATAGTTATCGAGCGAATCGAAGCCCAGGGCTACATTTTCAATAGTTCCCTCGTTGTCCGGCGTCCTGATAGCGGTGACAATCCCTCCGTAATTGGTTATATCGACCTCCATGCCATGAGCATTGGCAAGCGTATACAGATGCACCTGGCGGCCGTCTTCGAGCGAACCGAACGGCCTTTCGGTTATTCGATCAGGGGTTTTCGTGTCCTGCTTTTCAGGGGACGGCTCGGACTCCTCTCCCGCACATCCCCCCGTCATCAGCAGGATAACCAGGCTAACCGTTATGCCGCCTATCCAATAACTGCCACCACCGTTTAGAAATAATGCTGTTTTCATAATTTAGCTGTTTAATTGTGTTTTAATTATGTTAGCGATTCCTCAAAAGGATACTAAATCCTGGATCCCCTTTCATTAAAAAAATGGGATACCTTCTTGGGCCATAAGGTCCTTTCACGTTTCATATTGACCGGAGAAGATATATCCAGGTACCGCCTAACTCACTTTATTTTTTACCCCATACCGAGCATTCTTGGTCGTTCAAACCGGTATATATCAGGGTGGGTCGGTTACTTTCCCAGTCAAAACCGCGGCGCAGATGAAGCCTCAATATGTCGCCATTTCGATTGATCCTCAATATTTTATCCTGCAGCTCCCACGCAGCCGGGTTGCCGGCCATTTGTCCGTCCTCTAAATATTCTACCGTCGTCGATTGGTTCTTAACCGTCCCATTTTTCACCGACTCCAGCAAAATTTGCTCCCACTCCATTGTTGTCCGGATCGACAGAATCCTTGCCACAGCGCAGGGTTATACCTGCAGCCAGGCTCATTATGAAAAGTATTTTAGACATGAATGAAGCTCCACTGGAGATGATATCTGTCGTAGTACTTCGAAAATACATCTTACTGTTTAGAACTACCTGTAGACACTTATAACCCGCAGGCAGCTTATCCTTGTTTAATAAGTCACTTTATAAAGCAAGCATTACCAATGCTTTTAATATCCCGTGTTCTGTGACAAGTTGTCGTTCAGGTCCCGCTCATTTGATGGTATGGGCCACAAGTAATCCCGCGGTGCATCGAACGACCGGGTATGCTGTCCTTGTAACCTACTGAAACTATTACCAGTTTGATCATTGGCAATCTCAATCCCGTGTATATTACCGTTGAGCACATTTTCAGCGGTATTCCATCGGCGGATATCTGCCAGGTGGAGACCCTCCCAGGCCAGCTCAATGATCCGCTCGTTTCGGACAAATTCTATAGCCTCCTCCTGTGTCATCGTGGTAATATCCTGGGGCATGGGCAGATCTACCCGGTCGCGAATCTCTTGGACCGCATCGTTTACAGACTGGTCCAGCTCACCGAGTTCGACCTTTGCCTCTGCGTACATCAGCAGGACGTCGGCGTACCGCATCTTTATGAAATTGAGACCGCTGTTTTGTGGAGACGACTCGTCCTGCGGATCCACATATTTCATGGCGATGTAGCCAGTGTACGTATTGTTATAATCCGATTGGTCTATCGGATCGCCGGTTGGACTGCAAT
The DNA here is from genome assembly GCF_900129315.1 of Fodinibius roseus. Taxonomy (GTDB): domain Bacteria; phylum Bacteroidota; class Rhodothermia; order Balneolales; family Balneolaceae; genus Fodinibius; species Fodinibius roseus. Next base: position 30,380 of record NZ_FQUS01000011.1, on the reverse strand, counting down.
AACCATCTGGTGCATTCGTTTCACTGCAAGACGGATATGAGTTATAGACGATTCCATTGAACTGAGCACCTGGAAACAAGACCGTTCCATAGAATCTCGGATCACGATTAGCATACATGCCGATCGTCTGTACAGCCGGGTTGCCGTTGTTGTAGGTAATCTCCGGGGGAGAATCATCGTACATAGGCGAATCATCGATAGACAAGCCATCTTCCATCGGAAATCGATCCACCAGCTCTCGCGTCGGTGCGATGTTGACCTCACTACCCATGGATTTGGGGGCGAAATCCGACCAGGCCGGCCATCCATTCTGTCCCGATACCTTCTGGTAGTCCAAAATGATCTCGTTGCTCGTCTCACCTGAATAGGTGAAGAGATCCCGGAAATTGGGATGCAACGTAATGTGAGAGTATGCGGCGTCGTTCATAACAGTCGCAGCCATGTCTCTTGCAGTACCGTATAGGGTGTTGGCACGGGATGTGTTGTCCTCGTGGTTCTCCTGCCAGCTTGCTTCGTAGAGGGCGGTCCGTGCATGATAAGCCACGGCAGCCTCGCTGGTGGCGCGACCGTAATCGGAAGACGGCAGCTCGGCGCGAGTAGGCAGCAGGCCTGCTGCTTCCGACAGGTCTGTTGTAATCCGTGTATATACATCTTCCCGCGAAGACCGACTCACGCTGCGCGCTTCTTCCACGGTTGGAACACTCGTAAATACGGGCACCTCACCAAACATCCACAGCAACTCGTGGTAAAAGTAGCCGCGTAAAAACAAGGCTTCCCCGCGAATCCGGTCGGCGGCTTCCTGCGAAAGTACATCACCGCCTACCTCATTGAGCTGAAAAAGAATCTCGTTGGCGCGGCTGATGCCGGTGTACAACTGGGACCACAACCCGCCCGACCAGCCGGACTGAGCGTTGGCACGCCCCATCACGTACTCGTGCTGGCGCCTCCAGTCGGCGTGTGAATAACCGATATCGGTGGCGCCGTCAAAATAAAGGGGATCAAGGTCCCGCCCTGTCATCTCGTTATAGGTGCCGTTAAGAGCAGTATTGAAGTCACGCTCGTTAGACCAGAAGGTCGCTGAAGAGACCCTGTCCGACGGTACGGTCGTCAGAAAATTATCATCACATCCTGTGATTCCAAGAGCGATACACAGAAGCAGCATGCTTGAAAGCACTACATTCGTTGTCTTGGTTATCTTATAAATCATAATCTTGTTTTTTTTATAAATCATTGTCTTGGTCATTTTAGAAGCTGATATTGGCGCCTAAGCTGATCACCTTCGTCTGTGGATAGTAGTCGCCGGTTGTCCATGGATACTCCGGATCCAGGCCGATACCCAGATTATTTTTCATCCAAAGGTTTTTACCGGTTGCATACAGCCGCAGGCGCTGAATACCTAAGCGGCTGACCAACTCCTGAGGCAGCGTATAGCCGAGCTGTACATTACGCAGCTTCACAAAACTTCCGTCCAGGATCCACCAATCATTCATATTGTAGTAGTTCCGGTTGGCGTTGGAGTAGTAGGCCGGGTGCCGGGCGTCCTGGTTGTCCGGCGTCCAGTAGTCCTTATGCCACTCAGAGGTGTAGTTCTCCCACACCGGGCCCTGGGCGAATCCAAGACCTATGTACTGCTCCCTGTCACCCACACCTTGCAAGAGCGCCGTAAAATCGAAGTTTCTCCAGCCAGCGTTGATGTTCACACCGAAAATATAGTGGGGATTGGGATCGCCTATTACCACACGGTCCTCATCATTGATAATCCCATCATCGTTTTGATCCTTGAAAATGATATCCCCCAGACGTGCCCCTTCGCCCGGAACGTCCGCGTGGCTATCGATTTGTTGATACGAGCTGTATAGACCCTCGGTCTCATAGCCGTACCACGCGCCGATAGGCGACCCCTCCTGGATCACGTTTTGACTAAGGTTAAGATCACCCTCGATATACGGGCCGGTGTCGACCAAATCAATGACCTCGTTCCGGTTGTCGGAAAGGTTGAAGTCGATACCATAGCTGACCTCTCCGATATTATCCTGCCAGCCGACCTGTACCTCCCAGCCCTTGTTTTCGACGATACCCGCGTTCTGAAAGGGTGCGTTGAGACCGACCATATCGGGAACCGAAAGTGCCAGGAGAATGTCCTCGGTTCGCCGCTCGTACAACTCACCCGTCACGCTCAGACGATTGTTCAGGAATGCCGCATCGATTCCGATATTGGTGACCGTAGTCGTTTCCCACGAAAGTTCTTCATTGACGAGTGCTGTGGCAGCGCCGCCCGTGGACTGTGCACTACTGGCATTGCCCATATGATACGGAATACTCAGATCGATGGAAGAGTAATACGAGTACAGCGGCACGTCCTGGTTACCCAACTGCCCCCAGGATCCGCGAATTTTCAGCTCGTCCACCCAGTCGACGTTGAAGAACGACTCCTCAGTAATCCGCCAGCCGAGTGAGAATGATGGAAAGAAACCGTATCTGTGTCCCTCAGCGAACCGGCTTGATCCGTCGTAACGGGCGTTGAATTCGAACAGGTAACGATCCATCAGCTCATAGTTGAGCCTCCCGAATATCGAGCGCAGCGCCCAACTGTTACCGAAACCCTCGTTCGAGTCGTTCGTTTCGTTACCCAGGTCGAGCTGGCGTAGATCGTTGTTATAAAACTGGTCTCGCGAAGCCCGAAATTCCTCAAAGTTGGACTCGGTCTGCTCGTATCCGACTACACCAGAAATATTATGATACTCCATAAAGGTGTGGTCATAGTCAATCAGCGCCCGGAGCGTCGTTTGTTTATCCGTGTAGGTACGATTCTCACCGTAACTGGGACCCCAGTAGTATCCATCGTCGGGATACTCTTCAATGAGGTCAGGATCGGTCCGGAAAAGCTCCCAGTCCATACTGCCGTAGTCGAAGGAGGCCTGCGTCTGTATCTCCGCCCATGGCGCTATTCGGTAGTTAAGGCGACCGGTGACGGTGCCATCCCAGAATACCCGCTGTTCGTTACCGCTGACCTCGGCGGAGGCAAGGGCACTGCGTCCGAACAAATTTGTGCCGTAGGTTCCGTCGGAAAAACGGGTCCTAACCGTCGGCGGGGTGTCGTGGACGATGTAGAAGTTCGACGCCCATTCCTCCGCCGGTCGGGTATCCCAACTGCGATTAGCCGACAAATCCAGGCCACCCGAGATTTCTTCGTTCAGCTGGAAATCGGTATTGAGGCGTATGCCATACCGGTCAGTGCCCGTATTCGCCATTAATCCCCCCTCTTCCATATAGTTGAGGGAGAGCGAGTAACGTGCCGCCGTATTCCCGCCGGACACTCTAAGCGAATGATCCTGGATCGGTGCCCGGTTAAAGATTTCATCTACCAATTCGTTATCCGGGTACTGGTCCGGCTGATCTCCGGCGAGTGTGTTTTGGATATATTCCTCCGTGTAACGCGGGGCGTAGTTCGTGTTTGCGTGGCACTCCGCTTCCGTCTGTCCCTCGCGACCGTCAAGGCATGAATTCAGGAGATTCTCCCGGGCCAGGTTTGCGAGCCGCATATGGGTCTCGGTGTCGACCCGCTCCGGCCATGCCGTAATGTCCTGGGTTCCCATATACCCGTTGTACGTGACCTGCAGATCGCCGGCTGACCCGCGCTTCGTGGTGACCAGAATCACGCCATTCGCAGCACGTGAACCGTAGATCGCCGCCGATGCCGCGTCTTTCAGCACCGAAATGTTGTCGACGTCCCCTATGTCGACATCACTGAGACTCCCTTCGATCCCGTCAATCAGTACCAGCGGTCGGGAGGCATCGGCACTGCCTACGTCACCACTTCCATCGGCATCGCGTCCCAGGGATCCCTGGCCGCGAACCAAGACGTCCAGCTGGTTATGGCCCGGCATATCTCCGCCATCCAGAATCTGCATTCCCGGCGCCATTCCCTGCAGTGCGTGCGTCACCGTCGGTACCGGGATTTCCGCCATTTCGTCAGTCGAGACCGAGGCTACCGAACCGGTGAGATTCACTTTCTGTTGCGTGCCGTAACCGACAACCACGACATCTTCCCCCATAAAAGCCTGAGGTTGCAGATTAACATCGATTTCCTCTCTGCCATTAATCGGTATTTCCTGCGATTCGTATCCCACAAAAGAAAAAACCAACGTATCCGAGGAAGAGGACACCTGCAATTCATAATGCCCATCCGCGTTGGTCGACGTTCCTTGCGAAGTACCCTTTACAAGAATATTCACTCCGGGCAATGATTCAGATGAACTTGCATCCGTAACCGTACCCCTCACCGTGTGCTGTGCAAATACTCCCGCTGCCGAAAAGCAAAAAAGAAATGCTATCAACAACAGGTATTTACTGTGTCGTAGTAATTTCATAAATCCCCAATTTTGATTGACGTGATAGTGAAGTGTATCCCACCCTTGTCAGCTGTGAAAAACGATCAACTTTCTAAGTGTTTTTTACACACTTATTATTTTTAAGAATTATAGAAATATTATGCAAGAAATTTTAAACAACAGATGAATATGGGCAGAAATATTATTCCGAAGGAGAAATGAAGTGGGAAATTAAAAATTTTATATCACTATATCCTATTGCTAACCAAGCATTTATAGAATATTATTTTTTATGAAATATTTAAAAGTTTAATGATGAATAAATAAAATCATTAGTCATTTATTTCATGACAAAGCCTTTATTTTGGAAAAACAGGCAAATTATCTCCCGTTAATTGTGCATAAAACACTTATAAGCAGTGTCGAAAAGGCGTGCCCATTTCCTGGAAAATCCGGAATACCATCATTTTAAGTATGAGCAACATCGGATTCCGGGCATGATTCATATTCATTTTCTCGGAGCCGATGCCTTTCCCTTTGGCGCGGATATCCGGCTGCGGGGCAGAGATCAGATGAATGTATTCTTTGAAGGTTTTGGCAGGCCTTTGCGAAATCCGATAAAATCAGCAAAAAACGAGAAAAAATAATAACTGTCAGTGCTGTGGAATAGAATATTATTCGGGATGATCGGCAACATACGTGCCGGTATTAACCGCCTTCTCCGGATAGCATTTCCTCTCCCTTTTTCGCAGGATTAAAAAATATTTTGCAATTTTCAAAAATATTCCATCTTTTTTGAGTGTATTTATTACACTTTTCAATTTTCAGGAACTGGCACAATCAAAAATGAGATTATGAAAATAATAACGGGATGGGTTGCACTTGTTTACTTAGCCTTGTCAGCGGTTGGATGCGATACAACCGAAAAGCAAAAGCCCGATAATCATCCCCGCAAAATTGAAGTCCTGTTTCTCGGGCACGACAGTGACCATCACAACAGCGCCGCCTATGCTCCCATCCTTGCCTCTGCCCTGGCCGGCAACGGCATTAATTTTACATACAGCGAAAACCCGGAGGATTTAAATCAGGAAAATTTAGAGAGGTATGATGCGCTCCTCCTTTATGCAAATCACGACAGCATTTCCGCCTCCCAGGAACAAGCCCTGCTGGAATTTGTGGCGAACGGCAAGGGCTTTTTACCTGTTCACTCGGCCAGTTATTGTTTTAGAAACTCCGGGGACTTTGTGGATCTGGTCGGCGCTCAATTCGAAGACCACGGCACCGGTACATTTACAGCGGAGATCGTGAACAGAGACCATCCCGTTACCGAAGATCTCGAGGAGTTTAAAACCTGGGATGAAACCTACGTTCATACCAGGCATAACGACGAAAACCGCACGGTGTTGATGGAACGGGAAGGTGAAGATCATACGGAACCATGGACCTGGGTGCGTACGCACGGAGAGGGCAGGGTTTTTTATACGGCCTACGGACACGATGAACGGACGTGGACGAAACCGGGATTCCAGGAGCTGATCAAAAACGGGATTGTGTGGTCGGTCAGTGATCGGGTCCGGGAAAACTGGAAGTCCTTTGCGTCAACCATTCCCAAACTGCAATATGAGGAGCGGGACAACATTCCCAATTATGAGGAGCGGGATCCCCCGCCCCGCTTTCAGCTTCCGCTCTCCCCGGAAGAATCGCAAAAACATATCCAGGTGCCGGTGGGATTTAAGCTCGAACTTTTTGCCGCCGAGCCAGACATTGTTAATCCGGTGGACATGGCCTGGGATGAAAAGGGACGGCTTTGGGTTATAGAAACGGTCGACTATCCCAATACCGTCCGAAACGAAACGGGCGTGGGCGATGACAAAATAAAAATTCTGGAGGACACCGATAAGGATGGCAGGGCCGATAAAGTGACGGTCTTTGCCGATAGCCTGAACATCCCGACCGGCCTGACCTTTGTGAATGACGGCGTACTGGTCGCGCAGGCCCCGCATTTCCTGTTCCTCAAAGATACGGACGGCGATGATCAAGCGGACAGCCGGAAAGAGATCCTCTCCGGCTGGGGAACCTACGACACCCATGCGGGTCCCTCCAACCTCCAGTATGGCTTCGACAATCAGATATGGGGCTCCGTCGGTTATTCCGGCTATGAAGGAGTTATGGGCGGCGATTCGGTCAAATTTCCCCAGGGATTTTACAAGTTCACCACCGATTTTGATGATATCGATTTCGAATACCTGACGACCACGAGCAATAATACCTGGGGACTGGGCTTCAACGAAACCTTCGACGTATTCGGATCCACGGCCAACAACACGCACGTTGTATATATGGGCATCCCGAAGCGCTATTACGAGGACTATGACGGGCCTGTGGGCACCGGGCGGCAGCAATGGGGCGCGGGCCAAAAGAAAATAGACGGGCACTACGGGATGCATCCCATCACCCGCAACTACCGGCAGGTGGATGTATTCGGTGGATTTACCGCGGCCTCCGGCTTCCGGTTTTACACGGCCCGGCAGTTTCCTGAGGAGTACTGGAATCGCATTGCTTTTGTGAGTGAGCCGACCGGGGGACTGACGCACCGGGCGATCATTGAAGAAAATGGTGCCGGTTTCACTGAAAAAGACGGGTGGAACATCTTTGCCGCCCACGACGAGTGGGTATCCCCTGTTCAGGCCAAAGTAGGTCCCGACGGCTCGCTCTGGATCGCCGACTGGTATAACTTTATTGTACAGCACAACCCGACGCCCACGGAAGAGCGAGGCGGATACGATGCCGAAACCGGCGAAGGCAATGCCCATGTAAACCCGAACAGGGACCGGAAGCACGGACGTATTTACCGGCTCACTTATAAGGGGGCGGAATCCGGTGAATCGATGAGCCTCAGTAAAGATGACCCGGATGCGCTGGTAGACGCGTTGAATCATGACAACATGTTCTGGCGATTGACGGCCCAGCGGCTGCTGGTTGAGCGGGGAGAAACCGATGTGCTTCCCGAGCTGTACGGGCTTGTCGAGAATACAGAAACAGACGAACTCGGCCTGAACAGCGCAGCCCTGCACGCCCTGTGGACGATTCACGGGCTGGACGCGCTCGACGGTTCCAATGAGGAAGCACTGGAAACCGCCCTCGGGGCGCTCGAGCATCCTGCGGCCGGCGTGCGGAAAGCTGCCATTCAGGTTCTGCCGCAAACCGGGGAGGCCCGGCAGGCCATTATGGAATCAGGGGTTCTTGAGGATCCAAACGGTAGAACGCAACTGGCGGCTATTTTAGCCACGGTCGAAATGGATCCTTCTGAGCAGGTAGGACAGGCGCTCTTTGCACTAAGCAGGGACAGCAATGTTGTGCAGGACGAGTGGCTGGCGGAAGCGCTGAAGCTGGCGGGAAATAAACACGCGGCAGGCTATAGAACGGCCGCCAGCACATCGTCTGCCGGGGGACAAACAGCTTCAGATCAGAGTTCCGAATCGAATGCAAAGACGATCCGCATCAAGGCCGTGGTGAATAAACTTCAATTTGACGTATCGGAATTTTCGGTGCAGGCCGGCGAAAAGGTGGAAATTGTTTTTGAAAATCCGGATTTCATGCAGCACAACCTGCTCATAACCGAGCCGGGCGCACTGGAGAAAGTAGGAGAGGCGGCCGATGATATGGCCGGAGAAACGGATGCCGCAGAAAAGGATTATGTGCCTGATATATCCGAAGTTCTTTTTGCAACCTCGCTGGTCAATCCCAATAATACCGTTACATTGACCTTTACCGCTCCTGACCAGCCGGGAGAATACCCGTATGTCTGTACGTTCCCGGGCCACTGGCGCACCATGCAGGGCACGATGATTGTGAAAGAGTAGCAATCATATGATATCATTGTTTACAATTTATTGGTACAGCATTGCGGTTCCTGAAAATCTAAGAGCAGCAGGACCAATACAGAATAGATGATAACCCATCAGGAATAACCAGGGCCTGTAAAAGCGTATTTTCAGCAAAAGTTTTCAAAAACATATATTGGAATCTTTGAAAGAAAGGATTTTCAGTCATCGTCAAAGCCTGAGCGCAGTCAAAACCACAGCATTTAAGACATACGTGAGGACGTGGGAAGCGCGAAAATGCAGAGACTGGCAAAAAAAACGGTTTTGTAAAGGGTTCTAATAATAGCCTGATAATGACGTAACATCTCAAAAAAATATAATATACAGTGGATATACAATTTGGCACAAGTACATGGGTTTGGACCTCCCCCCGGGCACTTACAGATTATACATACCCGCGAAGATTATTGTACATTAATCGTAACCACTTAAACCATTAAACACAGAATCATGGCAGACAAAGTAAATATTGCGATTATAGGACTGGGATTCGGAGCGGAATTCATCCCTATTTTTCAGAAGCATCCGGCTGCGAGGGTGCAAGCGATCTGTCAGCGTACCCAGTCGGAGCTGAATGAGGTGGGCGATGCGTTTGGCATCGAAACCCGGTACAGCTCCTACGAGGAGCTGCTGGAGGACCCGGCCATTGACGCTGTCCATATCAATACGCCCATCCAGCTGCACGCCGAGCACTCGCTAATGGCCCTGCGGGCCGGCAAGCACGTTTCCTGCACGGTCCCCATGGCCACCAGCATCGAAGACTGCCGGGAAATCATTGATACGGCCCGCGAAACGGGGTTAAAATATATGATGGCCGAGACGGTCGTCTACAGCCGGGAGTACCTGTTTGTCAAGGAGTTGTATGACAAGGGCGAGCTGGGCAAAATCCAGTACCTGCAGGCCTCCCACCCGCAGGATATGGAAGGCTGGCCGGCCTACTGGGAGCGGATGAAACCGATGCACTATGCCACCCACGTGGTCAGTCCGGTGCTCGGGCTAACAGATGCGCGGGCCGAATACGTATCGTGCTTCGGCTCGGGCCGGATCAGCGAGGACCTGGTCGAAAAGTCGAGCTCCCCTTTTGCCGTGGAAACCTGTCATATTAAATTAAAGGATTCGGACCTGTCCGCCCACATCTACCGCTCGCTGTTTGACACGGCCCGGCAGTACCGGGAAAGCTTTGACGCCTACGGGTCCAAAAAATCCTTTGAATGGCCGCTCATTGAAGGAGAACGGCCCGTAATCCACACCGCCAAAAAGCCGGAGCCGGAGATCCCCGAGCGGGTGGAAGTGCCGGATTACGGCCACCGGCTGCCGGAGGAGATCCAGGAGTTCACCCGGGAAGGGGTCTACGATGCCGAGGAACACGCCCACCTCTCCTTTATCCAGGGCGGGGGACACGGGGGCTCGCACCCGCACCTGGCCCATGAGTTTGTGGCAGCGATCCGGGAAGGCCGGGATCCCTACCCGAATGCCGTGGAGGCGGCCAACTGGACCTGCGTGGGACTGCTGGCCCACGAGTCGGCCATGGCGGGCGGGGACATAAAGCACCTGCCGGACTTTACGCTGGACTGAATTTGGCCTGGTAAACATATGCTTCAGGTCCGCAGAGATTCAGAAACTTTGCGGATCTGGATATTTTAAAAGTAATTGCCCGTTAAACGGGGACTTGCCATTTCCATCTACAAGGCGAAGGATTTCACCCTGCCTGTTCCCTCACGACAACCCTCCCCTGTCTCCAAATGGCCCGTGAAGCAAGTAAACCCAGTACTTATTCTCCCCTTTGAGCCGCTCTATCTCTCCCAAACGTTGCGGTATACCTTAAATATCATCGGGTAAACAGAAGAAGTTATTTGACTTTTATCTTAATACTATTATCTTAGTACTAAGATATACAAATAGAATGAACCTTGAATTAATCACCTTGTCATAATGAAAAAATCACTGACTCCCCTGGGAGAAACCGAAATGGAAGTATTGCATCATGTGTGGGACCTCGAGGAAGCAACGGTCAGGGAGGTAAGGGAACGGATTTTAGAGAACCGGGAGGTGGCCTATACCACCATCATGACCGTCATGAAAAACCTGGCTGAAAAAGGCTACCTGAAATATCGCAAAGAGGGCGTAACCTACGTTTACAGTCCCGCCCGCAAGCCCGAATCCGTCCGCTCAAGCCTCATCGGCGACCTGATGAAAAAAGTATTCAAGGGATCCCCCAAAGAGCTGGTGCAGACGCTGGTTAAGAGCAAAGATTTAACTCAGAAAGATCTCAATGAAATCAAACAGATGATTGATAAAATGGAGGACTGATTATGATAGAACTCATCGATCTCTTGCAAGCAACCGGAGATGCAACCCTGGCATACTTGTGGTTCCCGATCATCGTATGGACCCTCATTGCCCTGCCCGTCACGCTGTTCCTGCTGCGAACCGAACGGATCCCGCCCGTCTATCAATACCACAGCCGGATGGCGTTGTTGGCAGCGTTACCGTTGGGTATGGCGGGATCGTACCTGGTGGAAGTGGCTGGGGAAGCCTTGAGCTCCAGCCAGACAGCTGCTGCGAAATTTATTGTCGTACAAAATCCCATCACCGTCACAGCGGCAACTTCAGAGAACACCTTTTGGAACAGCCTGTCCGATCCCCTGCTCTGGATCGGCCTGACCACGGTCGTCCTGGCTGCCGGGGCTGTTTATTATCTTGGAAGGATCCTGTTCAACAGCATACAACTAAAGAAGCTGGGCAGCGAGCTGGCATTCGAGACCTTGCATCAGGTTGAGGCAGTTGACATCGGAAAAAATGAATTTCCCAACCTGAATCCCCTGGTCGCTTTTTCTCAGCAGGCAAATATTCCCTTTACATACGGGTGGAAGAACACAAAGATTGTCATTCCGGCCGAACTGAAAGAGAGTCCGGACAAGATGGCCATGGCTATCCGGCATGAGCTGATGCATATCAGGCACAAGGATTTCCTGCTGAACGGCATCCTGCTGGTGCTCAAAGCCTTTTTCTGGTTTCACCCGCTGGTTCATCACTTGTACAACAGCAGCCAGGAGTTCCGTGAAATAACCTGTGACGGCGAAGTATTGTCAGATGAACGAATTTCCAAAAAACGCTATGCCGCCCTCCTTCACGAACTGGCCAAGCGGGAGTACCAGAACAGTACACTTGCCAAGAGCATGGCGGTTAACCCTTCCTCACTCAAAAAACGCATCCGGATTATGACTACGCAAAATATCTCCCCATCCACCTTTCGATCGAGCTTTCTGCTGACGCTTGTAACCGCGGGACTGCTGGTAGTAACGATCTCCTGCAGCGACCTCAACGATGCTGATGGAATTACCAATACCGAATTCCAACAGGCGCAGGAACAAATGGAAGCCCAGGCCAAAAGTGATCAGCAGCCCTTATATATCATCAATGGAGAGCGAATCACCGAAACTGATCCCCCGGACGCACTTTCCCGGATTAAGGGAGAATACATCAAATCTATCGACGTACTCAAAGGAGAAAAAGCCACAAACGAATACGGGGAAGCTGGGCAAAACGGTGTTATAGAGATCCAATTACTGGATGATATTAGTAAAGAAACCGTATTTTCTGACCTGAAGGAAGCGCCGGGAGCCACATCCGGCAATCAGCAGGATGAGTCCAACAAAGAATTTTTCGTGGCCGTGGAACAAATGCCGGAGCTGATCGGTGGTCTTGAATCAGTACAGCGCAACATTAATTATCCAGAAAGAGCAAAAAGAGCTGGCATCGAAGGACGAGTAATTGTGCAATTCATCGTAAACAAGCAAGGTGAAGTTGAGAAACCACAAATAATACGAGGAATCGGAGGCGGTGCCGATAAGGAAGCCCTGCGCGTGGTTAGGCAAGCCCGGTTCAAGCCCGGCAAGCAGCGCGGGCAGCCAGTGCCCGTACAGTATTCTTTGCCAATTATATTTAAATTACCATCAGCAGCTCCCGGGGAGGAATCAGCAGTGAACGTGGAGTCTCCGACCATGGAAGAGGCTGACATGAACATTAAAAAATTGCGCATTACGGATAACGGGACGCTCTCGGGTACCGTAATTGCCACTCGGGGGGACGCCCCGCTTGCGGGAGCAAATGTTGTTATTGAAGGCACCAGCAAAGGATCATCCACGAACCGGAATGGAGAATTCTTGCTCCGGAATTTGGAAAAGGGCACTCATAACCTGGTAATCAGTTACGTCGGATATGAGCCAGCCATGACAGAGGTCAACATAGAATAAATTTAATCTCCCTGAGAGGAAATATAGCTGGTTATCTCACGGATCGGCTACCAGAGCGCTTTGACTGAACTAACGGTTGAATAGATTTTTCAACTGTTACCCTTTTTCCAAAGCGGAACTTTCATAGGTTCCGCTTTTTTTATTTTATTATGTTATCATAAGGTGGATGTAACAGGAGCAAGAACCCATTAGACATAGACCGTTCGTGAAGAAAATAGCAGCATATGGCGTTCACCTGCTGACCGCAACGGGCGCAGCCCTGGGGTTGTGGGCACTGATTCTCACATTTGAAGGGGCTTATCAAACAGCATTGTGGGCGCTTGCGGGAGCGGCGCTTATCGATTCCATCGATGGCGCGCTCGCACGGCTGGTCCGAACCAAAGAATATGCCGCCAGGTTTGACGGGGGACTAATGGACAATATCGTAGATTTTCTAACCTGGACCGTAGCCCCGCTCTTCTGGATTTATGCCGTGATGGGCCTCCCCTTTTGGGTACTCCTGATTTGTGCCACCGCCAGTGTGTTCGGCTTTTCAAATACCCGGGCCAAGACCGACGACCACTTTTTCCTGGGTTTTCCCTCCTACTGGAACATCGTGGTATTCTATATTTTTCTGCTCGGGCTTTCGACTACCACAGCTTCGATAATACTGCTGGCGTTCGCCCTGACAACCTTCCTCCCCGTCAAGTTTGTATATCCCACACGCACCTCGTTCCTTCGCAGGCTGACCCTGCTGTTGGGTTCAATCTTTGTCATACAAATACTGGCATTAGTCTATCTGTTTGACAGATCTCCCCCGCTGTTAATCTATGGTTCATTTTTGTTTCCTTTCTATTATTTTGGGCTTTCGTTTTACTTGAATGTTAAAACAATTGAAACATCGGCATAGCTCGTGCGTATCATATAATCAAACAATATAACCAAGTTAATTAACCGTACTTTTATGGCAGCTCGTTTAAGTAAATCACACAGCGACCGGATGATTTCAGGGGTATGCGGGGGTATCGCAGAGTATCTCGGTTGGGACCCAACCATCGTCCGTATTATTTTTGTCATATTAACATTCCTGGGGTGGGGAAGTCCCGTACTTCTCTATTTTATCCTTGCACTGGTCATGCCGGACTGAGTGATCCAATCATCAACCAAATAAAACGTTTTGAAAATAGGTTCCTATTTCATAATTATGGATTGTTAAATACACACAGGAGTCCCTCTTTATGAAAATCGGAATCATTGGTTCTGCCGAACGGGCTATAGCCTGGGAAAAACACTTGCGGACCCACCAGTCCGTTTCTGAAGTAACCATCGCAGCCAAACTGAACGCCATCGGCTCGGTGGATGCCTGTTTCTTGCTCGATGACACAAAAAACCGGCTCCGGCGCCTGTTGGAAATCGTCAAAAAGGGAATCCATGCCTTTCTTATCGGTCCCCTGCCTACGCGTAACACGCAGCTTGTTGAAAAGGTGTATCACGCTGCTGAGGAAGCCAATATTCAGCTCCAGTTTTCGCACTGGCCCACGTTGGCCCCCGCTTCCAAGTGGATGGCCAAAAAGATCATCAAACCTTCTTTCGTACAGGTTGTCCGGGAAATTACTCATGCTCAAAGCATGGAGTCCGACTTCAGTTTCGATTATTTTTGGATTAATGAGCTGGCCTTCAGCCTGCGCTGGATCAATGGGGCCGTTCATCATATCGAATTGAAATCCGTGGAACTAAACAGCCGAAAACCTCATGTACTGCACCTGTTTGTACGATTTGACAGCGGCGCTACGGCCAACATCTATGTCAATACCGCCTCCCTGGCGACCAACCATCATCGCCTGGCCGCTGATCAACACTACCTGGCTGACTGTGACGTAACGGAGCAAAGCGTACGTCTCGGGGAGGAAAACGAAAGCGGACATCTTTTTTTTAACCGCCAGTCGTTTGATGCCTCCAAATCCGCCGAGCTGGCCGCGATGGAATTCATCAAGTCCATACAGCTAAAACGTCCGACTATCTACAACGGTTATCACCTGATGGAGCTTAACAAGACCCTGGATAAAATAGACAGGCGGCTGGGATAGGTGGGGTAGTTATCGATTATCGGAGATTGACGATTTCTAACTACGTACCAAGGATTAACTTTAGTTATTTATTTTCAACGGTCATGAGAGTAGTTACGAAAAGAGAAAAGTAAAAGTTAGGAGTGTTAAGGGAAAGATTCTCTCGAACCCAACATAGGCCAAATAGCCGATTGTACAAAATCTCTGATAACTATTCACTGCCCTTTTCCCGCATCCCCCTGAAGAAGTTTTTCAGCTCTTCCCGCGATCCCAGCCGGTCGATAAAATTAAACTGTCCCGCCGACAGACGCTCCCCGCCGTCGATGACCACGCATTCCCCGGTGATATAGGGCGCCATATCGGACATTAAAAAAGTTGCCAGGTTGGCCAACTCCTCTTTATCCCCATACCGGCCGGCCGGAATGTTGGACAAAAATTGTTCTTCAGCCCTCTCATCCGGTATCAGCCGCTTCCAGGCTCCCTTTGTGGGAAAGGGTCCCGGTGCGATGGCGTTCAGCCGGATGCCGTATGTGGCCCACTCATAGGCCAGTGACCGGGTCATCGCCAGCACCCCCGCCTTCCCGCAGGCGGAAGGCAGCACAAAAGCAGACCCGGTGGATTCCGAATAGGTAGTCACCATATTCAGGATACTGCCCTCCTGTCCCTGGTCAATCAGGTAGTTCCCGAACAGATGCGTGCAGTTAAAGGAGCCGTACAGCACGATATCCACCACCGCCTTAAAGCCACCCGGACTCAGGTCTTCGGAAGCCGACAAGAAGTTACCGGCGGCGTTATTGACGAGTCCGGTCATCGTTCCGAAATCTGAAATGATTTCATTTAGGACTTCCTCCATACGTTCGTAGCTGCGAACATCGGCTACATAATACTCCACCTGTCCCCCTTTGCGCTCTCCCTCGATCTCCCTGACCGCCCGCCGAAGCTTGTCCTCGGTCCGCCCGCAGATTGCAACATTACTGCCAAGCGCAGCGAATTTTTTTGCCATGGCGAGCCCCAGTCCGCTACCGCCGCCCGTGATAAGGATCGTCTGCCCTTCTAAAGTATCAGCTGTAAACATGTTCTGCTCGTACTCATTGATTAAACTCAGATAAAGCGAATTGTCGCGGTTTGGTGTTTATTATTACCCAGAGAACTTTGAAAATTCCGTCAAACGACTGGTCCTGCCCTCCCGCGGTTTTTCGCTATCTGTTACCCTGACCACTTCCCGAATACTCGGAACTGATGCTGTAAAGTTCATCCGTATTAATGATTCAGTTTGACGTGTACCCGTACCGTTCGTGCCATCCGGACCATCTGTAGTCGCTTTACCGTAAATTTTCAAAAATGCCCGCCGCGCCCATACCGCCGCCCACGCACATGGTGACCAGGCCGTAGCGCTTGTCGAGGCGCATGAGGTCGTACAGGATCTGGGTCGTGAGCTTCGCGCCGGTACAGCCGAGCGGGTGTCCCATGGCGATGGCACCGCCGTTAATATTGACCAAATCCTCATCCATACCGAGCTCGCGAATCACGGCAACGGACTGCGCCGCAAACGCTTCATTCAGCTCAATCAGGTCGATTTCGCTCAAATCCATCCCCGCTTTGCCCAGCACCTTGGGGACGGCCTCGACGGGGCCGATGCCCATAATCTCCGGGGGGACGCCGGCAACGGAAAAGCCGACATACCGGGCGATGGGATCAAGCCCGAGCTCATCCGCTTTTTCCCGGCTCATCACGATAACGGCTGCAGCGGCGTCGTTCATCTGGGAGGAGTTTCCGGCCGTGACCGATCCTCCCTGTTTAAAGGCGGGACTCAGTTTCGCCAGAATTTCCTCGGAGGTATCGCGGCGGGGCCCCTCGTCGGTTTTAAACAAAAACTCCGTTTCCTCAACCTCACCGCCTGCGGTTACTTTCTTTTCATGAACTTCGACCGGCACGATCTGATCCTCAAAATAGCCCTCTTCCCACGCCTTGATGGCGCGCCGGTGACTGCGGTAGGCAAACGCATCCTGGTCCTTGCGGCTTATCTCAAACTGGTCCGCCACATTTTCAGCCGTCAGTCCCATATTGATATAAATTTCCGGGTAATTATCCACCAGGTCGGGATTCGGATGCACCACATACCCACCCATAGGTACCAGGGACATCGATTCCACTCCGCCGGCGATCATTACCTCGGCCCCACCGACCATAATGCGTTCGGCGGCCTGTGCAATGGTCTGCAGGCCTGACGAACAAAACCGGTTCATGGTGGCGGCCGGAACCGATGGCGGCAGTCCTCCCAGTGCGGCACACTGGCGGGCGACATTCAATCCCTGCGCAGCCTCCGGGAACGCACATCCCAGGATGACATCATCCACCATTTCGGGCTGGAGATTCGGGGCACGCTCCAGGAGCGCTTTGATTACCTCTCCCCCCAGACGATCGGGCGGAGTAAACCGCAGGGATCCTTTGTTGGCTTTTCCGGTTGGTGTTCGCGCAGCAGCTACAATGACAGCTTCCTTCATAATATTGGTTTTTACTTTTAAACTCGGATAAAACAGACTGGACTGATAGCCACAGATTTAATCCGTGACAATCTGTTTAATCAGTGTTCTAATTCCTTAATGGTTTTCCTTTCTTCAGCATGTGTTCGATGCGGGCCTGTGTTCGCTCATCTTCAAGGAGTTCCAGGAAGGCCTCGCGTTCGAGCCGGAGCAGGTACTCTTCAGGCACCTTTTGCGGCTCGCTCAGGTCGCCCCCGCTCATAACCCAGGCCACCTTATCGGCCACCACCTTGTCGTAATCCGTAATATAGTTCGCCTCGTGCATGATATAGAGCATCAGGCGAAGAGCACTTAATGCCTTTTTGCCCAGCACCCTGATCTCCGGCTTCTGCGGGGGATGGTAACCCGCTTTGACCATGCGCAGCGCTTCCGCCCTGGCATTGGCGATCAGCAGATCGCGATTCATAATCACGGAATCGGAGTCCCGCAGGTACCGGTACTTCCGGGCTTTGGGCGCGCCGTCGGAAACCTCGGCCATGCCGATCGTTTTAAATACTTCTTTGATATTCGGCAGCGGATCGACCTGCTCGTCATCCATCACCTGCTGCATCACGCGGCGGAGCATCTCCTTGGTCCCCCCGCCCGCCGGAATAAGCCCGACGCCCACCTCAACGAGTCCCGCATACAGCTCATAGTGGGCCACGACCTTATCCGCGTGGAGGATGAACTCCACCCCGCCGCCCAGCGATCGTCCGAAAGGAGCCACAACCACCGGAAACGGCTGGTAGCGAAGTCCGACCGCTACACGCTGAAAATTTTCAGCGGCCTCCGCGACACGGTCCTTGTCGCCCTGCTGCCACGTTTGTATCGCCTCCATCAGGTTTGCCCCGTAGGTGAAGTTGTCGTTATCGTGACTTATAACCAGGGCGTCGAACTGCTCGTTGACGATCTTACAGGATTCATCCAGCGAGCGGACCAGTTCAAAACCGAGCGTCTGCTTTTTGGTTCGGAATTCAAAAAGGGCCACCCCGTCTCCCAGGTCATACAAGCCCGCGCTGTCGTTGCCGAATACTTCTTTACCTTCGGACTGAAGCTCAGCCACCCGGATCGCCCCGGCGGCAGGCGGCGTCCATGCTTCGACCTTCCCGGTAGCGAGGTTGTACACCGTGCGCTGGTCGGGATCATAAAACTGCTCACGTCCCGATTCCAGCATCTCCAGCACCGGTTCCGGCACCTCTCTTCCCTCTTCCCGCATGCGTTCCACCGATTCGCGTACGCCAATGGCATCCCAGCGTTCGAAGGGACCCAGTTCCCAGTTAAAGCCCCACTTCATCGCGCGGTCGATCGATTCCACCGAATCCGTAATCCCGGGCACCCGGTGAGCCGCATACAGCAGCAGGTCGCAGTGGATATCCCACAAAAAACGTCCCGCTTCATCATCCTGCTCCACCAAAAACTTCAGTCGCTCTCCCGGGGTTTCAAATTTTTTCTTCGCCTGCGTGGCACTTTCAAATTCCGGGTCAATTTGCGATTCATAATCCTGCGTATCGGGATCAATGACCTTGTATTCCCTGCCGGAGTCGGTCCGCACTTTTTTATAGAAGCCCTCTCCCGCCTTGTTGCCGAACTTTTCCTGTTCAATCATCCTGTTGAACCCTTCCGGCAGCTGAAAGACCTCGCGCCGCTCATCATCGGGAATGGAGGGGTACAAATTATTAGACACGTGATGGATGATATCCAGGCCCGCCATATCGGCGGTGCGAAAGGTAGCGGCTTTGGAATAACCGGTTAGCGTTCCCGTAAGGAAATCGATCTCCTCCGCCCGGAAATCGCCGTCAAAAAAGTAGGGCATCATACTGGCCATGGAGAAAATACCGATGCGGTTGGCAATAAAGTTGGGCGTATCCTTGCAGCGCACCACTCCCTTGCCCAGGGTTTTCTCGCAAAAGGCGGCCATGTAATCCGTCACCTCTTCGGCGGTAGCCTCCGTGGGAATTACCTCCAGCAGCTTCATATAGCGCGGCGGGTTAAAAAAGTGCGTACCCAGAAAATGGCTTCGAAACTCATCCGAGCAGTCCGCACTGATATCACTGATCGGCAGTCCCGATGTATTGGAGGTTACGATCGTCTTTTCCCCGCGGACCTCCTGGATATCGCTCATCATCTGTTTCTTGATATCCATTTTTTCAATAATGGCCTCGCAAACCCAGTCGACTTCCCCGATAACATCCAGGTCGTCGCTGAAGTTACCGGGACGAATATGCCTGGCGTCCCCCGGGTCCCCCAGCGGCGAGGGTTTCATTTCCCCCAGTTTTTTGATGCTCTCTTTCACCCGGCTGTTCGGATCATCCTCCTCCTCATCCTTCAGGTCAAGCAGCCATACCTGGAGTCCGGCGTTAACGCAATGGGCCGCAATCTGGCTGCCCATGGTACCGGATCCCAAAACTGCGACTTTTTGAATAGCATATGTTGATTGAGCCATAAAAACAGTTGTGATTTTAACATTCCAGCATACAGAATACAGGGCTAAGTCCGTCAGGCCTTATCCGCCTGCTCCGCCTCTTCTTCATACATTGAATCAATTTCCTCTTCATAATGTTCCTTTACCTTCGATCGTTTAACCTTCATCGTCGGGGTAAGTTCGCCCGACTCCATGCTAAACGGCTCCGCAAGCACAACAAATTTCTTGACGGTCTCCCAGGGAGAAAGATTCCTGTTGACCTTGTCCACTTCCTCCTGGAGCAGTTCCCGCACCTGCGGGTCTTTGGCCGGCTCCTCTGATACCGACTGTCCCCTTCCCTTCAGTCGCTTTTTTACATTCTCATAGTTGGGGACGATCAGTGCGGAGCAAAATTTTCGTTTATATCCTACCACCATCGCCTGTTCGATAAAGCCGCTTTCGATGAGCAGGTTCTCGATGGTTTGCGGGGCCACATACTTGCCGGTCGAAAGCTTAAATACCGATTTTTTGCGATCTGTGATATAGAGATAGTTATCTTCCAGCTTGCCCACATCGCCGGTCATCAACCAGCCATCTTCGGTAAATACTTCATCCGTTTTATCTTTGTTGCGGTAGTATCCTTTCATAATATTAGGCCCTTTTGCCAGGATTTCACCGTCTTCGGCGATCTTGATCTCCACGTTCGACAGGGGGGGACCCGAGCTTCCCACCCGCATATGATCCCTGTCGTGGACCGACAGCACCGGAGAGGTTTCCGTAAGCCCGTACCCCTGCAGGCAGATAATGCCGAGCGCATTCATAAAACGAAACAAATTCGAAGAAAGGGCCGCTCCGCCGCTGACTACCCCCAAAAGCTTGCCGCCGAAAAGAGCGCGAATTTTGGAATATACCAGCTTATCGGCAATGGCATGTTTTAGGGCCCCCAGACCAGAGGGCGGGTGTTCGGGATCATATTCTTCGGCCAGGTTAAGCGCCCAGTAGTAGAGCTGCTTTTTGATCCCGCTCATCTCCTGGCCCTTCACCTTGACTCCCGTGTGTATTTTTTCCAGGAGACGGGGAACGGTAGCCAGGTAGTACGGCTGGATGTGTTCAAAATCTTCCCGGATCTCGTTTATATCTTCAATATAGTAGATCGGGTATCCCAGCCGGATATACAGGTAGGTGATGAGCCGTTCGAATACATGCGACAGCGGCAAATAAGAGAGCATCCGCTGGTCCTCCCCGACATTTTCATCAAAAGGCACCCGTTCCAGCGAAGCCAGCAGATTGGAGGCGATATTCCACTGGGTAAGCATGACTCCCTTCGGGTCGCCGGTGGTGCCCGAGGTATAAATAAGCGTAGCCAGATCATCGGGATCCACCTCCGACCGCAACCGCTCGAAAAGCTCCGGATCTTCCTTGTGTTTGGTTGCTCCTCTTTCCAAAACATCCCCGAAGGAGAGCACATCCTGGTTTTCCGCCTCAAAAATCCTGATTACCTGTTCGACGTTCTCAATATCCCTGACCAGCGGCCTGCTCTCTCCGTAAAGTTCTTCATTGGATACGATATGCACTTTTACATCGGCGTTTTCCAGAATATATTTAATCTGTTCGGCGGGCTGCGTTTCATAAATCGGAACGTCAATGGCCCCGAGCGATAAAATAGCCTGATCGCAGATCAGCCATTCAGCACTGTTTTCGGAGTGCAGGCTTACCCGGTCGCCGCGCCTTATGCCCAGCTCATACAATCCCAGCGTAAGATTACGAACCTTCGTCTGAAATTCTTCTTTCCCGGTCTCTATCCATTTCCCGCCCCTTTTGGTCGCGAAAAGCACCTTTTTATTGTGAAGTCGTAACCCTTTATCAACTTCATTCAGAATGGTCGTAGGCTGATATTCCATAATCATCTCTTATTCAGTCAATAAATGTTATAAAGCCTTTAAAAACCGTTCTTTTGGCCAATTGCTTCATCTTCGCGCATTCAACATTCTCAGGTATTCTTTATATCTGCGGATTTGAATTTGCTCAGGTTTTGATATTGATCAAAACGCCTGGTTTTTCAAAAGCTCTCCGTTATTATAACTCAATATAAATCTTTATCACCGGCTTCAAAGTGGAATTTTATTTCCCTGTTGCTGTTACTATCATGGATTATTCATGAATAATAAGGAATCATTCGTTATCCTGTCATTTATTAAATGCTTAGCATATAGCAGAGTCTTCTTTGTGAAAAATCCATGCTATTATCTACACTTCCCACTGAATGATAAATAATATTATGTATATCCATCCTGATATCCAAGAACGTGTGCAGCTGTTATTTGATTCCGCCCAAAAAAATATGGGTGATACTCTCGGTATCGCCTATACCTCTTTTAAGAAGAAGGAGGTAAAGGCGACTATGCCCGTCGACGAACGTACCGTCCAGCCGTTCGGTGTGTTACACGGCGGGGCATCCGTCGCCCTGGCAGAGACCCTCGCTTCGATTGGCGCCTGGCTGAATCTCGACCGGGATGACAGAACCGCGGTGGGTATCGAGATCAATGCCAACCACATTCGCCCCGTAAAAAAGGGGACGCATGTCCATGCCACTGCCACGGCCATTCAGCGGGGACGGAACATCCACGTGTGGGAGACTAACATATGGACTCCCAGCGACAAGCTGGTGTGCGTGTCAAGATGTACGCTGGCCATTGTCGGGAAGTCATAAATCAGTTTAACATTAAATAAAACACCGCTCCCACTTACTTCCTTGTATAGCCCGGATTTCTCACCAGGAAATTTGTACTTCAGCAAGGCGAAGGAAAAAAACAGCGGAGACCTGACCTGCTGTGCCCGGCACGCTATTTTATCTTTAACGCCGCTGACCGGCAATATTTGAAGTATGTTACGCGCTGTTATTATTTTTTAGCCTAAAAAATCAATATGAATTTATCTGTATCATAAGGTTACAGCAATGTACCATACATCTTTGCGAGAAATACGGGATAGCCCTCAATACCCGGTTTATTTGCAACCATAACTTAGAAACGGGAACTAAATCTTGGTACCGTCCGGTATCACCGACCGTTTTGGGACCACCACAATGCCATCCACCACATGGTACTCGCCGTAGTCGCCATCTTCCAGATGGTCGCCCCCGGCAATGCGCACGTCATCTCCGATCCGGCAATTCTTGTCGATAATCGCATTACTGATAAAGCAGCGCTGGCCGATAGCCATGGGCGGCTGGTCATCTTCCCTGTTTTCCAGCTCTTCACGCGACTGGAAGTAGTCATTTCCCATGATGATAGAACGCTCTATCGTCGTCCCTTTTCCGATACGCGAGCGAATACCGATAACAGATCGCTCGATACGGCTGGCCTCGATCAAACACGCCTCGGCCAGGACCGAGTGATCGAAGGTGGTTCCCGAAAGTTTGGAAGCCGGCAGCAGCCGCGCCCGCGTATAGATAAAATCCTCATTATCGTAGAGATTAAACCTGGGCAGGTCGTCGGTCAATTCCAGGTTGGCCTTGAAAAAGGACTTCACCGTCCCGATATCGGTCCAATAGCCGTCAAATTCATAACTCTGCACCCGGTAATCTCCTTCAATGGCCCTGGGAATAATCCCCTTCCCAAAATCGGTGGAATCCTCGTGCTTGTCCAACAGCTCGGTGAGAATTTCCTTCTTGAAAATGTATATACCCATGGAAGCCAGGTAGTGACGGCCTTCGCTGCTGAATTTTTCAGGGGTCTCCGATTTCCACTGATCCAGTTCCTCCTTATCCGGCTTCTCCACAAAACGCTCGATTATACCCTCTTCATTCGTTTTCATAATGCCGAATGCCGTGGCATCCTCCGCCACAACCGGAATCGTAGCGACGGTGAGGTCCGCATCATTTTCTTCATGCTTGTCGATCATTTTCTGGTAGTCCATCTGGTAGAGCTGATCGCCCGACAGGATAGCTACATGCTTGTGATCCTTATTTTCCATATGGTACATAGACTGGCGTACCGCATCCGCCGTCCCCTGGTACCAGTTCTTACTGTGAGGCGTCTGTTCAGCAGCCAGGATATCGACAAAACCACTGCTGAATACGTCAAAATTATAGGTATTCTTGATATGGCGATTCAGAGAGGCCGAGTTGAACTGCGTGAGCACATAAATACGGCGTATCCCGGAATTCAGGCAGTTTGAAATGGGGATATCCACGAGTCGATATTTACCTGCAATGGGAACAGCCGGCTTCGAACGCATTTTTGTCAGTGGATAAAGACGAGTTCCCTGTCCCCCGCCAAGAATAAGAGCGATAGTTGATCTACGCATAAATGATTGATTTTAACGGTTAAGTTGACAGTTCCTCATATAATGCAATATACTTTTTAGCCGAAGCATTCCAAGAAAAATCGAGATTCATAATTCTTTTTCGCAGGCCGGCCATGGTACGCCCCTGTCCAAACAGGTCGACTGCTCTTTGAACGGCATGCCTTGCCGCTTCGAGGGAAAAGTCGTAAAAAGTGATACCATATCCGTCGGGCTCGCCCAGATCCACCACCGTATCTTTCAACCCGCCTATACTGCGGACGATGGGAACCGTCCCGTAGCGCATGGAATACATTTGATTCAGTCCGCAGGGTTCAACACGGGAGGGCATAATCATAAAATCACTGCCCGCGTAAATCTGATGGGCGAGCGGCTCGTTATAGTCCAGGGCGGCATCGAAATACCCGACGAACCGGTCGGACATCGCCTCAAACTGGTAGTGCAGGCTGCGGTCCCCGGTTCCCAGCACGATAAAATTTACGGTCTGGGGCGACTCCAGAAAACTGCGGAAAAGATCGGGGAGCAGGTCGGCCCCTTTTTCATACGCCAGGCGGCCGATATAAGAGATCGTCGGGTACTGCGGATCCAGTCCGAACTTTTCACACAACAACTGCTTGTTTTTGCGTTTGCCCCCGGCCATTTTCCGGCTGTTGTAATGGTGTGCTATCATCGGGTCCGTTTCAGGATCCCATACCTCCGTATCGATACCGTTGATGATGCCGCGCGATTTCTGCTGCTCGCTGCGGAACAGTCCTTCCAGGCCGTGGCTGCTATAGCTGAGTTCCTTCATATACGTAGGCGAAACGGTCGTAATCTCCCAGCAGGTTTTAAGTCCCGCAGCCAGGCAATTCAACCGGCCGTCCCAGTCCAGCAGTCCCGCATTCTGATAATCGAAATAAGGCAACAGGTTTTGCATGCCGTGGTCGTAAATGCCCTGGTATTCTCCATTGTGGACCGTAAGTACTGTGGGGATCTGTTCCAGGTCACGGTACCGGTAACACTGGGTAAGCATAAAAGGAACCAGGGCCGTATGATGGTCGTGGCAATGGATCACATCGGGTGACACCCGCATCTGGTTAAACCAGTCCAGTATCGCGACCTGGAAACCTATGAACCGCTCAAAATCATCTTCGTAAGGTATCCCGCTCTGCTGTTCTACGTAGATACCCGGACGGTCAAAACGGCCGGGAATATCAACCACATACAGCGGGAAGCCCAGCGTATCATCCGACTCGCGCTGGATACGAAAATCAAACTGCCAGTCCCCCAGCGGCGCCTGTCCCTCAAACACCGTCTCAAACTGCTGGCCGGCCATCCAGTCATTGGCGTATTTGGGCATGACGACCGAAGCCTCCGCTTCTTCCTGAATCAGATACTTCGGCAATGCCCCCACCACATCCGCGAGTCCCCCCGCTTTGGCGACCGGATAGCACTCTGCACTGAGATGAATTATTTTCATATATTGAAACACCTTTTCACGTTGTTCGTATGTTACCACGACGGCATACTCATACGACATTAACCGTCCTTATCTCATTGACTAATTAATTAAAGTTTGCGCTGCATTCAAAATCTTTATTTTTTTTGAGGTTTGCATTAATCAACTATAAAGTTTTAACTAAGATTATGTTAATCATTTATACTTAGCCACAGAAGGTTATTTCCCACAGAACCACCGAGTTAAAACCTGGTACAAAGGGATGCAACTTTTCCTCCAATAACGCTGTGCTTTCGCACCGAAGTTTAAGTCTGTGTAGCCAATGCAACCCCGGCGTAGTGGGCCCTTATGCATGGTTGGGCTATTTCGGCGAAGTGGGCTGCTTCGGCACACCGGTGCATATCCTTTGCGAAACTCTGTATTTCAGCCTGGAAAAGTACTACTTGAAAAAGAACGATAATTATGACCAAAAATGACAAAAGCCTCTGTTTCCAACATAAAGTTACGTGCCTATGGCGGTTATAGAAGTTAAGGATATCGCCAAATCATTCGGCAAAACCCAGGCCGTCAGAGATGCAAGTTTTAACGTGGAGAAGGGACGTATTTTCGGGCTCCTGGGTCCCAACGGCGCCGGCAAGACCACCGCTATCCGGATGATCAACCATATTCTTATCCCCGATGCCGGCACCATCACCATCAACGGCCTGAAAGCGAGTCCCCGTACCCAAAGGATGATCGGCTATCTGCCCGAAGAACGTGGGCTTTATAAAAAGATGAAGGTCGGCGAACAGCTCATCTACCTTGCCCGCCTCAAGGGACTGACACACGGGGAGGCGAAGGAGAAAACGAGATACTGGCTCGACCGCTTTGAGGCATCCGACTGGTACCATAAAAAGGTCGGTGAACTTTCAAAAGGGATGTCCCAAAAAATCCAGTTTATTGCGACAATTGCACATGAGCCGGATATCTATATATTTGACGAGCCGTTTAGCGGACTCGATCCCATCAACAGCAAGATGCTCAGGGAGATTGTGATCGAACTGCGCGATCGCGGTAAGACAGTCCTCTTCTCGACACACCGGATGGAGCAGGTGGAACAGATGTGTGATGATATCTGCCTGTTTAACAACGGAAGAGTGGTACTTAAGGGCGACCTGCGGCGGATCAGGAAGTCATTCGGCAAAAATACGATCGTCATAGAATTTCAGGGCGACTCCAGCTTCCTGGACCGCATCGAAAATGTGCGCATTAACAACCGGTCCACCAATTTTGCGGAAATTCGGGTGCTCGACGGACAGGATATGCAGCAAATTCTCAAAACGGCTATGGATCATACCGAAATCTACCGGTACGAGCGCGTTGAGCCCTCCCTGACTGAAATTTTTATCTCCACCGTCGGCGAGGACAATATTAATCCCAATGAACTGACATAACCACAAATATTCATGGTAGCCTTTGAAACCCAGGAATTTTGGCCAAGGTTCAAGACCAGAGGAAGGTTGCCCTCGCAGCATATAGCTCATATGCAAGGATTTCAACCGAGCGATAACGCCGACATTGGGCAAAAGAGCGATTTTGAAAAGGTTTCTCATGATATCATATGGAATTATTAACTATTCAATAAAGCCTTAGAATATAATGAGCCCGAATATGTCACCAGGATTTACAATGTATTGTTGTAATCTCATGATACATGATAAATTTTATATCGTTTTTTAGGCTAAAAACTATAACAGTGAAATTTCTTTATGAATAACGACGCTAAACCATGAATTTTCAACAAATTTTATTGGTCCTTAAGCGCGAGTACGTGACTCGTCTGCGCTCCAGGGGTTTTATTATTGCTACCATTCTTATCCCGCTGGGGATGATCGCTTTTGTAGGCGCCGGTATCGGCATTGCCGTCTGGGATACCGGTTCGGAACATACGATTGGCATTGTGGACCAAACCAACAGCCTCTATCCCCGCCTGGAAGAGCTGGCAGGTGAGCGATATAAAGATTTTTCAGCCACTACGGAAGATTCCCTGCGGCACATGGTCGCGAGCGAGCAGCTTGACGGCTATATCCTGCTGACAGAAGCCCATGTCACCCTGCAGGAGGACCCGGAATATGTCTCCAGCGGAGCCGGGGGAATCAGTCTGCAGTCACGCATCCGGTCGGACCTCCGGCAGGTGATCCGGGATGAACGCATCAGCCGTGCCAGCGTATCCGAGGAAGTACAGCAGATTTTTGAGGCGGATATCAGCCTGTCGACCACCAAGCTTACCGAACAGGGTGAGGCCACCGAGGATGATACCGGGTTTCTGACTATTGTAGGCCTGGTCATGGGAATCATCATTTTCGGTTCCGTATTGGGATACGGCGGCATGCTCACGCGCAGCGTCATCGAGGAAAAGACGAACCGTATCATTGAAGTCATCACCTCTTCCGTCAGGCCGATCGAGCTGCTGCTGGGTAAAATGGGGGGCGTCGGGGCTCTTGCCCTCTCCCAGCTGGTCTTCTGGCTGGCCTCTTTCTTTGCGCTGGCAGCGGCAGCGGGACCCCTGGCCGGGATGATGCTGGGACCTGAAATGGTGCCCGGCGGCGAGGCGGCTGCGGGGAATTTCAATCCCGACAGCTTTGCCATGCCCGATATCGCGCCCTCGCTGATTCTCTACTTCCTTCTCTTTTTCATCCTCGGATACCTGCTCTACAGCTCCCTGTTTGCCGCTATCGGGTCGGCCGTCGATTCAGAAACCGACACTCAGCAGTTTATGTTTCCCGTTATGATTCCCGTTATGATCGGCTACTTCATTATGTTCCGGGCCATGGAAAACCCGGACAGCACGCTGGCGGTCGCAGGCTCGCTGGTCCCCTTCTGCACACCCATCGTGATGATCACGCGCATTGCCATCACGGATGTGCCCTTCTGGCAGATCTGGCTGTCCATCCTGCTGATGATCGCAACTTTCGCCCTCACCATGTGGCTGAGCGCCAAGATTTACAGCGTGGGCATCCTCAGTTACGGGCAAAGCGCCGGCTTTAAAGAGCTGTGGAAGTGGGTGAGGGAGTAGGTTAATCCACCCCGCTGCCACACCAGTTGTTGCCGGGATTATAATCCGGGGACAAAAACTCCAGCCACTGCTTTTCCAGCTTCGGCAGCAGTCCTGCTCGATCTTTTCCAGATAGGCCGCCTCCTCGGCGGGGTCATACTGCAGGTCTGTCCTGGGAAAGCGGGCGCCGGTCTGCGACAGGTAGTCGGTGATAACGGCTGCCTCCCCTTCATACATTGTGCATATACATTAATATTGAATTGGAAATGCTACATAAAGACAGACACTGTATTAAGTCCGGTCTACACTCTGATCAATTTCAAACCAACTACCTTATCCAAACCAACCAGTATCTCAATATAAAATACTTGGTATTGCCTTTTATCTCATGCTTCTATTTAATTCTTTTCCTATCTGCTCATGTAGTTGTTGAATTTGATCCTGAAATCGCTCATACGATTGTTTTCCAATTTCATTAAATGCAGAAATGACTTCTTCATCATCAGCTTCCATGCCTTTATCCTGTGTTGTTGCAATCCAGTTATCTAACGCTTTACGATGGATTTGTAATTGCTCTAAATAGCTTGAATCAGCAGCAAGATTATATAACTCATGAGGATCATTATCTAAGTAATACAACTCTTCTTTAGGTAGTGTCTCTAACAATCTTAATTGTTCGGAAGTTAATTTATCTTCTTTATGTAAAATATTCAGCACATGATAAACGGGATGATTAGCCTTTCTGTAAGCAGTTGATGCACCGTTTATTGAAAAATTATGACGATAATTCCGGATGTATTTATACTTTTGGCTCCTAACCGCTCTGCTTTGGAAATGTAATTCCGAAATACGATCGGAAGTACTAAATACATATTGCCGTTCTTTTTCTTTACCCTTACCCCAAAAAATTCTTCCCTGCATATAATTCGGCTTTTGAATGCCGGCAAAGGATAATGTTGTAGCTGTAATATCTATATGGCTAATCAATTGATTTTCAGTGCTTCCAGGAATGTATTCCACCGGAGCTGTTAGACCCCTTGGCATATGTATAATCATGGGGACTCGGATACCACTGTCATAATTCCAATATTTTCCGCGAGTCATCGGGCGCCCATGATCAGAAAATAAAATAACGATAGTATCCTTTGCTAAATTACTCCTCTTAAGGAAACTTAAAATTTGGCCAACCTTGTCATCTAAAATATTTATGCTCTCATAATATCTTATGAACTCTTTTCTCACAATTTCGTGATCGGGATAGTACGGAGGTATTTTAACCTTGTCCAGGATATTCCCATTTGATTTCACTTCCGGAAAAGGTCGGTGAGTATTGGAAATACTAATCTGCGCAAAAAAGGGTTTACTTTGTGAGAGGATACTATTCCAATGATTGTAGTCAAAGTTTGCCTTCAAATCTGCTTTAAAAGCCCAATGAGTTTTCCCATTAGCAGGTTCATCCTCAATATTAGCTGTTATATATCCATTTTCTTTAAAAACTTGATGAACTGTTTGGATACTGTCAGGCAGATTTGGTTTCAGCTCATCAGGATACCCCATATGATGAGCGCCTATAGAGGTTTGATACATGCCTGTTGCTAATGCTGTGCGACTTGGAGTACATACAGCAGCAGTCGTAAAAACATTGGTAAATGTAACTCCCTTTTGCGCTAATTGGTCAATATTTGGAGTATTTACCAACTCATTTTCATAGACGCCTAAATCCTGAGATAAATCTTCAGCAATAATCCAAACAATATTTGGCTTTTCGTTTTGTGAATATTTGCTACAGGCTGTAATGCTGAAAACCAGCAGCAGAATTAAAAAAAATCTATTCATTCCTAATCTTAGCCTTAGGTTCATTATTAAATAACAAGAGATTAAATAACAAGAGCTTCACAGAAGCCGTTGAAAAACCAGGAATTTCGGTCAAGGTCAAGGCCCCAGGGAGGTTGCCCTCGCATCATATTGCCTATATATGAGGATTTCAATCGACCGATAACGGCGACATTGGCCAAAGAACGGTTTTGCAAAGGCTTCTCATATCCATTTTCATCCTATAAATAGTTATTTTACTCATAAATGAAATACGCTGTGACCCTGCCTCCCTTGTCCGAACGCAGGCGGACCCACTGTGCACTGTAATTGCTCGGAAACGCATAATGCA
>NZ_FQUS01000031.1 GCF_900129315.1 Fodinibius roseus | reverse complement strand
CCGTTTTAATCATCGAAATAAAAACTTATATAACGTCTTGCTGCAAAGGCTCAGAGAAGACCCTCTCTAAGTCGTTTGCTTCATAAGACCCTTAACAATTTCTGAAAATACAGGTCTCCGGTACCTTCATATAAAATGCCCACCGCCTGTTCATTCACGGGCGTGAGACAGGAATAGCCGTATCCCTGGTTTTCATTCAACAAAATCTGCTGATCCTCCGACCAGCTCAACCCGTCATCGGTACTCATTTTAATCGTCATGTTTTTCCGTGCCTCCGTGTTGTTGGGATTGGAAAACAGCAGGCAGTGCCTGCCCGATTCGTTTTCCGGACAGGGAAAAGTAATAAGGCTGGCCATGCTGACCGGTTCAACAAGAGCCGAGCGCGAAGTAGGATGCTTCTGCCAGCTTTCCCCCAGGTCATCCGTCGTATAGACGGAACGAGCCCCTCCGCGGTTGTCCCGCATGTTAAGCATCAGTGAGCCGTCACTCAGCTGTACCACCTGTGCCTCGGTGGTATTAGACCTGGCCCCGGACCCGATACTCCAGCTTTCCCCGTGATCTTTACTATAGATAATGGTGGCATAGGGCATACCCTCCTCATTTTTAAACTGGGCCGGAAAGACAAGCGTGCCGTCGTCCATGGTAATCCCCTTGCCCGGCCCCTGCAACAGCAGCTGCCACTCAGGATCTTTAATCTGTTTGGTAATATTAACAGGGTCGGACCATGTTTTCCCGTCATCTTCACTTTTAGCCAGCATAACCTGTCCCGTTTCTTCCGGCTCGAGTCCCGCTCCCGACGCCGTCCAGGCCCGCTCGCCGGGCATGCCGTGCGTCCACAGCGCCGCCACCCAGATCGTACCCGTTTCATCATCAACCAGTATGGAAGGGTCCCCAATCCCATTCTGATCTTCGGGCAATCCTCCCCACTCCCACATATCCATAATGACCCGCATCTCCTCCCAGGTCTGTCCCCCGTCGGTGCTTCTGTTAATGCCCACGTCAATATCACCCTGCAGGTCGCGGGCACTGTCATATCTTATATCGTAAGCGGCAATAAGCGTCCCCTCGTTCGTGGTCACCAAACCCGGGATCCGGTAGGTATGCACGCCCTCTTGTCCCCCTTGCCGAACCGCCACTCCTATGCGCTTTGCTCCCGGGGGAGAAGCTTCTGCGGGTGACCAGCTTTTGCCGCTTTCGAAAATCAGCTTCTCCAGTCCCGCATCCACCCTGTTCAGTAACTCCGTACCTTTCTTCAACTTATAAGAAACCCAGAAAAAATTATCCCCCTCCTCCAGCTCCTGCCTCCCCGGGATCTCCATGACTTCATCAACTTGCTCAGTTCCCCCAAAGCGGACCGCCTCCTCCAGGGACCCTTCTTCACCGGCGTAGAAAATATCGACAGACGCTATATCCCCGATATCCGTAGTGCCCTCCGTAGTGATTTTCAGGCTGCCCACCGCATCTTCCGAACTCACCAGCGCTCCATCAGCACGCAGCTGAATCTGCAGCACGGGATTTCTTTCCCGGCCAATCAGGACCGGACTCACTTCCTGTTGGATCGTATTACCACTGTCACCCTGCTTTGAGGAAGGCTCCGTATCCCGGCAGGTTGTTACTGCCATCAACAAGACGGATAAAAAGGGCAGAACAAGTGTTTTACTCGTATTCATAGACAGATAGCGGTTTATTTAATTTAAAAAAACCGGGCTTTATAACGCCCCTGATGACTTTCTTCTTCCATCCTTTATTAAAAAGAACCGGTTCAGGCTGTCATTCGCATTAATCGCAGCCGTGCTAACGGTTTATTCATACAGGTCATCATTGTCCGTATGGGAAAGATCCACCAGAAAATCCGCAATATTATCCGTGACCGCGCTCAAAAAGGCCTCCCCCTTTTCAGCCGCAGCCGCTGCGGGATTGCCGACCCCGGTATCTTCCGTGACCTGCGTCCACTCCCGCTGCACGAATGTCCAACTCTCATTCAGGGCGGGAACCGTAAACTTGTTCGCCTTGCCGTCCCCGGCTTCCGACAGCGGGAGCACCCAGTCGGGTACAATATGCATCATCGTACTGCTTTCCATCTCCCCGGCATGGTCGCCCGGCTCATCAAAATACTGCTCGTCATCGGCCGCCTGGTACCAGTTCAGTGCACAGGAGAAAAGATCCGGGAAATCGACCGGAAGTGTGCGCAGCATCTGCTTGAAATGATTGCCGCCGTGGCCGTTTAAGATGACCAGTTTGGGGACCCCCTGACGCTCCAGCACATCCGCAATATCACTCAGCACGGCCATCTGCGTAGAGGGATTCATATTCAGGCACAGATCCACATCCAGCTGGCCGGTATTCACGCCGAACGGTACGGTGGGCAATACTACAGGTTTGGCATCCCGCTCCCATGCCTTGCGGGCCGATTCGGCCGCCACAAAATCGCATTGTATGACATCGGTGCCGTACGGGAGGTGATAGTTATGAGCTTCGGTGGCGCCCCAGGGCAGCACGGCCACGTCGTAGTCCTCATTTTTTACGGTTTTCCAGTTGGTTTCGGAAAGAATATAGGGTCGGGGTGAACTCATAATAAATGTATTCGGTGATTTCTAAATTAATATTTCAGCAAAGAAGCAATAACTATAAAAAATTTTGAGCTTTATATTTCTTTCATTAGCTATGAGAAGGCTTTGTAACACCGTTCTTTTGGCCAATGTCGGCATTATCGGTCGGTTGAAATCCTCACATATGGGCGGTATGCTGCGAGGGTAACCTCCCTGGGGCCTTGACCTTGAACAAAATTCCTGGTTTTCAAAGCCTTCTATGAAATAGTTTTCTAATCCAAAGTATAACAAATGAGCATCTTTTTTGTAGGCTTATTTATTATACTATTTTTCAGCAGTGTCCGGCCACGGCAAAAAACGAAAGACAATGGCCATCGCCCTTGCAAAGCTGGAACTTGACCGTCCAGCAGCTCGCTATTCGATATGACGATCGACTGCCACTGGACTTAACCCGTAACCCTAAAAATTAAACAACCCTGACAGAGTTTAGGTTACACTACCAGAATAATCATTCAGTCCATATACTTTTCAATCTCAGATTTCCATACAAGATACCCGCTGCCGTTCAGGTGGAGGCCATCCTCCGTGTACTCAGGGTTTAATTTGTCCCCTGCTATCGTCATATCATCAAACAGATCGATATAGGTGGCTTCCTGTTCGTCAGCCAGCCTTTTCAGCCCTTTATTGACGGTCTTGATCTCCGGCGTTTTGTCATAGTGAGAAGTAAAGCGGGAAAAGTCATCATTCACCGGCAGCAGGCTTTGAATATAAACTTCCGTATCCGGGGAATCCTTTTTGATCCGGTCGACAATTTTTTCATAATTGGAAAGCACATAATCAGGGGAGTGGTCCCTCGCCAGGTCGTTAACCCCGATCATAATAAATACTTTGTCCGGATGCGATTCCGTCACTTCATCCAGCCGGTACAGCACACCGTCTGTCTTATCCCCGGATATCCCCCGGTTTTTCAAGCGGTCGTTCCCAAAAAGCTCCGCCCATTCATTGCCGTCCGTAATACTGTCGCCCAGCAGGATGATTTCATCCTTCGCATTGGGCAGCTGTTCAAAAAGGGTTTTTCTCTGGTAATAATAGCTCCCGTAATCCGGTCGTTCTTCCGGGGTTTGAGCATGCCCCTCCGCTGCGAAGAGTCCGGAAAAAAGAATGGCGCAGGCCAGGAGCGTCTGGAAAAGGTTGCTGGAATAGTTTTTCATGAAGAATATGGGTTTTGAGTACATGTGATTTATATTGCTATTGTTTTGGCTTCCCCCTGGATGGCAGCTACAGATCTACCTGAAGGAAACACCGCAGTGTGCCTGTGCCGCCCGGATTCGAAGGCTTAACTTGAATGCACAGCCCCCATGCTGCTTATGGAGGCCCCTGTGATTCTTATTTGCGCAGCAATCTTCCGGAGTTTGATAGAGACAATTAACATCATCCGGTATTCAGCGTGCAAGATTATCCTACTCCTTTCTGGCCAGGGCATAGACCCCTGCTCCTTTCTCGTTCCGGTCATGCAGATCGAGCCACATTAGCACCAGGCTCACCGGCAGCGTCGGGACATAATAGACGGCCATCACAGGCAGCGCCCACAGGCCTATCTTTGTAAGCCACAGCATCGGATATTTAATCAGCAGCTCCCATGCCAGGTGTCCCTTGCTACCGTAGGTATAGGCCACATCCACCGGCCTGAAGCCGGCGGATTCCAGCTTACGGCGGATATCTTCTTTGCTATAGCCGGTGCGGGCATGCTCGTCTACAAAAGAGTCCTCCTCCCCGGCATCTTCCTCCGAATAAACCGAGGGTGAATGCATCAGGAAATAGCCTCCTTTTTTAAGCGCCCGGTGAATATTATTCATTACCTGCAGATCCTCTTCAATGTGCTCGAGCACATCCACACAGATGGCAAAATCGAAAGTAGATACCTCATCCAGTTCCAGCAGATTCTGCTGACGGAAAGAAATGCGTCCCCCTTCAATTTCCCCGTGGAAATAATACTTGCAATCCTCAAGGTAACCTGTTTTTACATCGACGGCATGAACCGTTGCGTTGGGAAACTGCTGCAGGATAAAGCGGTCGTACTGACCGAATCCCGATCCGGCATCAAGCATGGTCCAGGAGCCCTGTTCATCAAAGGGCGTGGCATAATTTTTGAGCAAGCGACGCACATACCAGCTGCGCAGGAAAAAAAGATCCAGCAGCATATAAAAGAGGGTTCGCAGTCCCCGGCTTTTTCGAATAATGTCGGCAAACCGGTCCTTCACAGGGTCATAGGCGATACGGCTCATGCAACAAGAATTACGGTGTTAAATTTGCTGTGGATATGAAACTGACGGCCATCTGATTGCATAAGAACCAGCTATATCACGTCTTTGACATTCGGCTTTTGCTGCTTTTCGTTTCGTTTCTGGATGAGCTCACCCAAAAATCCGATGGAAAAAATCTGGGCGCCGAGCACCATCAGCATGACGCCGAACAGCAGCAGGGGACGATCACCCAGCACGGCCCCGTAGAACAGCTTCTCAATCGTCAGGTATCCGTTGATAATTCCCCCTACAAAAAGAAGCAAAAAACCGAGCGTGCCAAAAAAGTGCATCGGCCGCTGCAGGTAGCGGTTGACGAACAGCAGCGTCAGCAGATCCAGGAAGCCATGCATAAAGCGCGAGAAGCCGAATTTCGTCTCCCCGTACTTCCGGGCGTGATGCTTCACCACTTTTTCTTCAATGCGGTCATAGCCCTCGAGTTTTGCTAGAAACGGGATGTAGCGGTGCAGCTCCCCGTATAGGTGAATATGTTCTATCACTTCCCGGCGATAAACCTTCAGGCCACAGTTAAAATCATTCAGATCAATACCGGTAAACAGGGCGGTTACTTTATTGAAAAATCGGGAGGGGACCGTTTTCCTCACCGGATCATGCCGAACCTTCTTCCACCCGCTCACGAGATCCAGCTGCCGCTCTTTTAGCTGCTGCAACATAGCGGAAATCTCAAAAGGATCATCCTGCAGGTCAGCATCCATGGTAGCAATATAGGCTCCCCGGGCCTGTTCAAATCCCGTCTGGAGCGCGGTGCTTTTGCCATAATTGCGCTGCATTCGTATGCCCCTGGCCCACGAATAGCTTTCGGTGACTTTTTTAATTTCCCTCCAGGACTGATCAGAGGATCCGTCATCCACGAAGATCAGTTCAAATGATGTTGATCCGGCGAGGGCTTCCCCTGTGCGTTCAGCCAGTTCCACGAGGGACTGTTGTTCATTGAACAGGGGCACGATTACGCTCAGTTCTATCTCATCAGACGTATGGCGATGCTGTACAGGCAATGGTTGCTTATGTATTTTATGGCAAAGAGTTAACCTAAATTATTCCTGAATAATAAGGAATTATTCGTTATCCTATTTTTTTAAAAAGCCTTAAAATATAAAAAAGTCTTTTTTTCAAATTTTTAAAGTGACGGCTTTGAAATTGTAAATCATCCAGGTTAGATAAAATCAATGAGATCATGTATAATAGGAAATAAAGATACGCTTTTAGTTCTGCTATGAAAAAACTTTATTATTCTATCGGTGAAGTCAGCGAAATTACGGATGTTGATGCGCATGTGCTGCGCTACTGGGAATCGGTTTTCGATGAACTGAGTCCCAAGAAAAACAAAGCCGGAAATCGCACCTACAAAGAAAATGATATTGAGACAATTTTAAAACTCAAAGAACTCATTCAGGAAAAAAAATACAGCACCAAAGGGGCTCAGCAGGTATTGAAAGACGGCGGAACCGACGGAGAGAACGAAGAGGTTCCTGTCAGTCTTAAAAAAGATCTCAAGGAGATGCGGGTTTTCCTGAAAAACCTACTTGAGAAACTGTGATTATATAGAAAGCAGCTGTTTGGCCCGTTTGCGGAGGTCGGGGTTTTCATGGTTTTTCAACTGCTCCAGCTGCTCTTCTCCCAGCTCATCCGCACGCAGTGGTCCCTCTTCGATCGCATCCAGCAATGCCCTCGTCCGCCGCTCGGTGCGCAGCAGTCCATCCAGGACCAGGTTTCGGTTTTGCTCGTTGTAATGGGACCACCCCGACAGCAGCAACTCGGGCACTTTCGGGGACCGGATGTCAGAGAGCCCGCTGATGGCTCCCATATGCAGATGGTAGTCGAGGTCTCGCTTCAGGTAGGATCGCAGCTCCGGAATGCTTTGCTCTCCCTCATCCATGGCTATCAGGCGCAGCGCATCGTAGCGCCACGGGTAGGGAAGGTCCGGATCCTCCGCCACCTCATAGGAGCGCTCGACGGCCTGCTGCCAGCGGGACTCCAGCTGCGGGTGGCCGGCCAGTATCTCACGGATCCGGGGCCGGGGCCAGTGACCCTCGCGGCTGAGTCCGTTGACGATACCGCCACCGAGCACGACCACCTGCCAGTTCAGCAGCGGCTCATCCATTTCAGGCAAGCCGACCTCGGCCAGCCGCCTGATCTGCTCAGCATCATTGCGACCGGTCGCTTTGATGCTCACCCGCCAGATCCAGGGAATGCGACGGGCTTCCTCGTCTGTGCCCGACTCCAGGTCGCGGGTCAGCGCACGCAGCACTTCCGCAGCCCTGTCGGCCTGTTCTCCGGCCAGGGTGCGGCGCTCCTCCTCGGCCACATCTTCATCCAGCAGCTGCC
This sequence comes from Fodinibius roseus, assembly GCF_900129315.1. Classification (GTDB taxonomy): domain Bacteria; phylum Bacteroidota; class Rhodothermia; order Balneolales; family Balneolaceae; genus Fodinibius; species Fodinibius roseus. The sequence continues at coordinate 20,816 of NZ_FQUS01000031.1, read as the reverse complement.
GGGCGATATCCCCCGCCGGCAGCTCGGCTCCGGTCTGGGCGAAGCCCGGGTGTCCACCGGCCATAATTAGTACAACGAACAAACAGATAGCGGCTCGCAGCAGGAAATAGTAATAAAATTGTGATTGGATACGAGAGTGAAAGTAAGAGAGCATCATCAGGTTATCGATCGTTTATAAGTTACCATAATTATGCATACGCAGGTGAATGACAATACCACCAGCAAAAATATAATTATAAGAATTCTTGCTCCAAAAAGTCCCCCGAGAGGGTTGCCTGTGCCATTCGAAATCTATTAAACAGATATACCGTCATGGCACAGGTTTCATTTCCCCTTTATGTAGGCGATCAGGTCGTTCATCTCCTCTTCGCTGATCTGTCGCTCGAGTCCGGTCGGCATGACCGACCCCCCCACCGCCTCCATTTGTTCAATATCGCTGCGCGGCACCGTGGTCTCCTGTCCCCCCATATCACGCAGGGTCACCGACTGGGAGGTCTCGGAGGCAATGGCACCCTGCAGGGTGGATCCGTCCTGACGCTCAATGCGATACTGCTCATAGCCGGCCGCAATGGCCTCCCCGGGCATCAGGATATCGACCAGCAGCTCTTCGGGGCTCCGGGTACGTACGCTGGCCAGGTCGGGACCAAAATTTACCCCGCCTTCCCCGTCGATCTGGTGACACATTGCGCAGGAGCGTTCAAACACCTCCTGACCCCGCTCGGTATTTCCTTCCCCTTGCTCCGACAGCGCCGCCTCGTAGCGCTCAACTATCTCAGAGCGTTCCTCTCCGGCTCCTCCGAGCAGCGCCTTGGCACGCCGCTGCAGCCCTTCATCGGAGTGGAGCATCAGCCGTTTGGTATCATTCCAGCTGACGGCGGAGGGACTCAGCTCTCCCTCTTCAATGGCATCAAAAACCAGGCTGATACGATCGTCATCGGCCAGCATCGTCTCCATCGCCGCCCGGCGTACCGGCGGTGTCATTTGGTCCCACCCGGACAGCAGCCGCTTGCCGATTTCCGGGCCCTCCAGGTCTTGCAGCGTCCGCGCGGCGGCGGCCTGTACCTCGGGCGGCTCCTCCGGGCTCACCAGGTCCATAAGCATCCCGGCGTACTCACCCACAGGGCCGACGCCCAGCAGGCGGATGGCATCCCTGCGCAACAACGGGTCTTCTCCGTTGTCAGCCGCGAGCTCCTCCGCGGCGGCAAACACCGATGCTCCCTCCGGGGGACCCACGACTGTCATGACCGACCGGGCGGCATTGCGGAGCGCCGGGGCATCGGGATCAAGGGCCAGCCGCGCCATCGGCTCCCGCAGGTCCCGCAGCATTTGCCTGTTTCCATCCTCACCGCCGTACTGCAGTCCTTCGGCCAGTCCCTGCAGGCTCGCCGCCTGCCACCATTCCCCGGAGGTGTCCGGCCGGCCGGCAATAGTTCCTGCCAGCTCACGGACTGCTTCTTGCGTTCCCCCCACCCCAATCAGGGCCCCGAGGCGCCGGAAATAGGTCGAGCGTCCCTCTGTCTCCCGGTCGGAGAGCCGGGAACGCGCCTCTTCGTAAAGGGTCCGGTAATCCAGATCCCCCGCCGAAAGAGCCGCCAGCTGCATCCACTCGTCCTCTATATGTGCATATAATAGCTCCCGGCGGACCTCCCGGGCCTCGGGCGTCTCCAGCGCTCCCAGGGTGTTCAGCAGCTGAAAGCGCACGCCGGCATCCTCTTCCCCGGCCATCGCCAGCAGTCGGTCGGCAAGGTCCGGCGCCTGGTCCAGCTGCTGCTCCGCCAGGCGGATCGCCTGCTCGCGGACCCTTGGGGACCCATCCGCCAACCCCGTTTCGATGAGGTCGGCCGAAAGCGCCTCCATCCCCGCGAGCGTCCACAGGGCATGCACGCGGGCCTCCGGACGGCTGCCGGTCTCCACAAGCTCCTTCAGGGGCTCAATGGCCGCCTCATCCTGCCGGTCCGTCAGCAGCCGCTGGGCAGTGGTTCTCCACCAGCCGTTTGCGTGGTCCAGCCGCTCCACCAGCTGTCCGGCCGGGGCCTCCCCCAGGCTCAGCTGTCCCAGCCAGGACGGCGTTTCAGCCCCCTCGACGGTAACGCGGTAGATCCGCCCCCGGTCGCTCCCCCCGTGGATACCCGCCTGGAGGGCCTCCTCGGAGAGGAACCGCGGCTGCTCGATGACCTGCCGGTAATAGTCAATAATGTAAAGAGCGCCATCGGGTCCCACATAAAAGTTCACCGGCCGGAACCAGTGGTCGGTGGAGGCCAGAAACTCCCGCTCGGCCTGAATGCGGCTGGCGGTCAGCGCCGCCCCGCTCTCCTCCAGGCGGTCCGCATGTACCAGGTTGTGCGCCGGTTCGGCCACGAAAGCCGCCCCCTCGTATTCGCCCGGAAACTGCCCGCCCAGGTAGCAGGTGATGCCGCAGGCGGCAGTAAACGCCCCGGCATCGGTAAACAGCTCATGGCCCTCGTTCTCCGTGACCGGATACACCTCGGCTGCGGTCCCGTGATCAGAAATACTCGCCGATGAGGGGGCGACCATCAGGTCCGGGTTGCGCGACAGGTAGCGGGCCGCCATGATTTCCTGGTAAATGTGATTGTTATGATAAACCAGCAAGTGACGCCCGAAGGCATCAAAGCTGTGGCCGAACTGGGACGCCCCGGACAGCGATTCCCACTCACGGGCGTCGGGACGAAACCGGATATTGGTCCGAGCGGCGATCTCCTCCGGCTTGGGCTCCCCGGCAAAATGCGGACGGCTGCCCTGCCGGTGGGCTACGTAGACCCAGTTATCAAGTCCGTACAGCGGGCTGTTCACCCCCAGCTGGGGGTTGTTATAGTTGAAGCCCCCCATCATGACCTCCCGCACGTCGGCCTGCCCGTCCCCGTCAGTGTCCTCCAGGTACACGATCTCGGTGGCGTCGGTGACCAGCAGACCCTCTTTCCAGCGCATCACGCCCCGGGGCGCCCGAAACTGATCGGCAAATATGCTGCTCTGGTCGGGCCGACCGTCCCCGTCGCTGTCCTCCAGCAGTCGAACGCGTCCCCGGAAGTCACCCGGATTCTCCGGGTAGCCGGGATCTTCCACCACGTAGAGCCGGCCCTCCTCGTCAACCGTCATTCCCACCGGATCACTGATCAGCGGCTCGGCCGCAAACAGTTCCACCTGAAAACCGTCCGCCACCTCAAAAGTCCCCGCCGCCGTCTCCGGCTCGCAGGGCGGGGACTGGCAGGCAGGTTCACGGTCCCCGCCCGAACAACCTATCAGCAGTCCAATACTCAAAACATACATTGCGACCCTTACCCACGCGGCGGTTTTTCTTTTCATCTTACTATTTCTTCTTATGCTTAGTAATTTATTCAAGTTTATACCTTTGCTTATAATAATCCGTTGTACGCTTATAATTGAAAATAGTCCGGGAGCGTGCCAACAGAGGTTGTTTCCCGTCAGCGTCTCAGCGTTTTCAGATTCTACAGATACGAACAGATTGTTTGGAAGTCAACTGCATAACGCATTTATAAGATATAAGAGGACTTTGCAAACCATTGTTTTGCCCGATAGCTACATTTTCGCACTTTCAATATCCTCGCCTGTAGTCAATATATACACTGCGGTTTTGAAAGTGCTCAGGAGTTGGTATTGAACAAAACCCTGGTTTTTCCAAGTCCTCTATAAATAAAATGCCCCGCCCGGTTGGTTTGCTCTGTATTGTACTATAACAGTCACCGATATTTAATTATTTTATAATCTTGTCCCGGGAATCCTGTCGGACTTAATGTACGGTAGAAAAAGAACTACTGCATATTCATGCCGCTAAAGATACCTTATTTCAGAGTGGTAAATAAAGATACTGTTAGCAGCAAATACAAATTTTTTTCTAAAAAGTCAGTGTCCCGGGTGGCGGGCGCAAGGCGGAGCTATTCAATACAGAAGAATTCATTTCCCGGTCCTGGATTGTGAGCCGCCCGGAGTGAAGGAAGATCGAACCGGCCGTAAAAAGGCTTGTCTGAACGACCGCAGGAAGAGAGTTTGCCTTTTTACAGGTGCGGGCGGACTTCGCTCAGGCGAAGAATCCACAGCCGATGAGTTTTTTGAGTACTTTTTTGCTCATTCAAAAAAGGACGAAGAACCATCACTCCTCTTCCCCCTCCCACTGACGCATCTTGTCAAGAAGCTCCTTTCGCTTATCGGGATACTCTTCTCCTATTTCACTGTTCTCATGCGGGTCATCGGCCAGGTTAAACAGCTCGGGATCCTCCAGGGCCTCCCCGCGGGCAATGACCTTCCAGTCCCCTTCCCGGAGGGCCCGGAGATCAGACTGCCGCCAGTAAAACCGGCGATCATTCAGTTCCGTCTCCGACTCCCCACCTGTTAATACCGGCCAGAGATTGCGTCCCTCCAGGCCCCGGGGCAACGGCTCGTCCGGGTCCGCCACCCGCAGCAAAGTCGGAGCCACATCCAGTACGTGCGTCGGTCCGTCCACCTCTCCCCCGGCAGGAATTACGCCCGGCCAGTTCATCAGTGCCGGCACCCGGATCCCTCCCTCGTACAGATCCGTTTTCCAGCCGCGCAGGGGCCGGTTATCACCGAGCGTACTGTGGGCGGCATACCGGCCGTTGTATTGCTCGTCAGGAGAGGACCAGCTCTGCTGTCCCCCGTTATCCGACATAAAAGTAACCAGGGTATTTTCACGCTGACCCGTTTGCTCCAGTGCCGTTATTATGCGGCCGATTTCATGATCCATCTGCGTGATCGCCGCCGCCGTGTGCCGGCGCCAGACGTCTTCAAAACTCTCCTGGTAGGGTTCAATCCATTTCGGCGGAGAGTTGTGCGGGTAGTGAGGAGCATGATGGGCTACATAGAGGAAAAAGGGTTCCTCCCGAACTTCACCGGCCGTTTCAATTACGCGGATCGCCTCATCCGTGATCAGCCGGGTCACATGACCCTCTTCCTCCACAAAATGGTCATTGCGGTGCCAAGTCACATAATCGCCGAATTTATACCGGTGGGTATACGGGTCAATCTGTCCCCGCAGGTAGCCGTACGAACTCGTATAGCCATGCCGCAGGGGACGATGCTCCGGAAGATCCCCGATATGCCATTTCCCGCTGATGTGCGTGCTGTAGCCCGCCTGCTGCAGGCCAAACGGGAGCAGCATGTCCTCTGGCTGCACATCCGTGGTTGAGCCCAGGGGACCAAAGACATTCAGGCGCGCCGGATTTTGTCCCGTCTGCAGCGCTACGCGGGTGGGCGAGCAGGTGGAGTAGGCGTAAAACTGATTCAGGCGCACGCCCCCCTCCGCCAGTCTATCCAGGTTCGGCGTTCGGATCTCCCCGTTGTGATAGCCGATGTCGTTCCAGCCCAGGTCATCGGCCATGATCACGACAATATTCGGCGGGTTATCCTCCTCATTGCCGGTGAGCAAATGCGTTTCTTCAGCCGATACGGGAATAGTCAGCATGACGAGCGAAAGCAGAAGTACCGGAATACTCCTTGCTGCCGCCGGAATTGCCGAGTCCCTACCGGCCAGTTGCTTTCGAAAGGAAAGTAAGAAATCGGTACCGGTCATTATAATTCTTCGCAGGAGTGGAGAAGATTGACGATCTTTCATAGTAAGAGATTGTTGTCCTATTGAACATATATTATGAAGTAGAAGCCTCTGCACAGATAGTGTTATTCTTCCCCGATCCCCTCTGAGAGGGGGTCGGGCTCAAACAGGAATTGACCCCACTGACACTAAAGTGCTACCACAATCGATGTGGTAACCACGGGATACGGCAAGGCTCGCCAAAGCTTCAAATTAAGTTGTTCGATGTTTGAAATCCCGTATCTCCGAAGTTGTAAAATAGTATACAGAAATGCTATTGAATTTACCCCGGCAGGATCACTCCCTGTGGCTCATAAAATAGTGAATCGCCCCGGGTTATTCGGAGACCGATTTATGTGAGTACCACCACAGAAGCTTCTAAAAACAGCATCTGTCAGAGGGAAATCATATCCACTTTTCGAAAAAAGATCTCGGCCCCCTCGGATTGAATCTGTATGCGTCCCTTCGAGGGACGCACATCGAACGCTTCGTTGACCACCACCCCGTTCAGCTTCACCGTTATGCTGTCGCCCTTCACAATCGCTTCCATCCGGTTCCACTCCCCGGCGGGACGTTCGATATCGTCCGCGCCCCGGAATCCCAGCGTATCCTTCCACATCGGATCGCGGTCAAACCAGTTGATGCGTCCCCCATTAATCGTAACCGGCTCCCCGTCCGGCTGATATACATGCGAACCGTTTTGTTGTTCGGGGGCGACCGGACTCGTTATGGCAAAATCATCCGACCCGTCGCCTACGACAATAAAATCACCCGTACCCCCTTCAATGATATTAGCCTCAATGGAATGCATCCACTTTCCCGAGTAGGCTCCGTCTTCGCCGACGGAATGAAACAGCAGCCCGCTATCCCGGGCGCGATGCTTTCTGGGCTCAAAGGTCTGGTCTCCCCACCTGAATTCCGTAATCAAATGATAATTTTCGTATTCCTCCTCGGTGGTAAGCGATCCCCATTCCTCCCCGGATATTCGAAGCATCCCGTCCGTTACCGTAAAGACGTCCCGGGGATCGTCATTGCGTCCCCGATCTTCCAAAAAGGTATACCAGCCATCCAGGTTTTCCCCGTTGAACAGCGACACAACATCTCCTCCCGCTGCGTGCCTCTGGCCCTGACAGGAGATAAATCCTGTTGCTGTGATTAGTATGACCACCCATCCGATAACCCACAATCTCATTTTATTCATAGTAGCATCCATTATTAGTTAATTTTAGTTCAATATAAATAATTGTCGTTAAAAAGAATTCAGCGACTACCGGGAGCACTTCCACGGCAATCTCCGGAAGCCCAAAGAATCAAAAAAGCCTCACCGCAATGACAGCTATGTTTTCACAAGCCTTTGTTGGCAAGTGACGTTAAGGTTAATACTATTTTTAAATCTCATGTGATTGTCTGCCTGCCATGCTACTGTTTCAACTGTCCCAATAACCCCAAAATCTCCCGCGATATTTTTTCCGACGCCTCTATTTCCAGGTAGCTCGACCGGGCGCGCCAGGTTTCATATCCCCCCAGCGCATGATGCTCCGGGGTCGGAAGATAGCCGTTATAGCCGTTGGCCAGGGAGATGGTGAACATGGAATCAAAGGGACTTTTCTCCTTTAATGCCAGACCGATTTCCACAAATACCTCACACGGGATTGCCGCTATAGCCAGGTCCCCCAGGCGGAACGACTGCAGGATAAGCGACTTTCGCTCTGGATACTCACTCAGCAGCAGCGTCTCACGAGCATATATCTCCTCCAGGGTTTCCATTTCTGGTCCCTCAGCCCTTTCGATAATCCGCTCCGCCCGTTCAATATCCTCCGCTCCCGGCAGTCGTACCCCCAGTTCAATCTCCTGCTGGACCGCCTCCAGGGATATCCAGTCCCTGTACTCCATGTTTTGTACGACTTTATACGTTTCTGCCGCCAACACATTTGCCACGTACTGCATCTGGCCATACTCCCCCGAAACCGTATGCTGCTCCCCGGTGAAGTCAACATTATTAATATCTCCGCTGGTGCCGTTGGACATAATTCCGACAAACGAATAGGCTTGATGCTCCGTATCCAGCATTCCGGCCATCTCCTCTGCGAACATCCCAAAGTAATCGGCAGAAATCTCCCCCGCTCCGGTGCCCCCGACATAATGCAGCGAATAGTTGGCAAGCAGGGCGATATGATCGTCATCAGTCGATTTGACGGAGACGACGGGCACCTCCGGATCGATCGGTCCCGCCGGCTCCAGCAGATTGGGGTTTCCAACGCCCGGATTCGTTTTCACCTGATCCTCTCCTCCAAAGGGATTGGTGATCTCGGTGCCGGCTTTCATTTTCCATCTCCGGTTAAACACTTGCGAGGGTTCGTGTCCCACGCCCCAGCCTATCTTTGCCGGAACGCTGTTTTCGCTGGCCCGAACCACCGCATCCGCGATCCGCGTGCTCAACAGCTCCAGGTATTCCGGGTCCGGATCGCTCTGAAAAACCGAGCAGGCCGTTCCCGCAGAGTGAGTATGAGTCGCTGACATCATCATATTTTTGACCGGGATGCCCGTTAATGCATGGGCTCTTTCTTTGGCTTTATCCAGGGTCTCCCGGTAAATCATGCAAAGGTCCGACACCACAATAGCCAGCCGGGTCGAGCCATCATCCAGCACGATCGCCCGCGCACGGGTCTCATCGTGAATATTCTTTACCACCCGGTCCTGCATGCCTCCATTTATAGAAGTACCGATCGCCGGCGTAATGACACTCGTTGCAGCTCCCGCGCGGAACGTCCGGGCATCCTCCTCCGGCTGCCCCAAGGCCAGGAAGGGAAAAAGTCCCCCGATAAAAACGGCCATGTACCATGCTTTGATCCAGTTAATCATCATTATTTCCTCAATAATCTGTTTTTATTATTATTTACCATGACCTTGCAAAACCGTTTTTTTGCTAATCTCTACATTTTCACGTTTTCGAAATCCTCAACTATAGACTATACACTGTGGTTTGGAAATCGCCCAGGAGTTGATATTGAACAAAACCCCTGGTTTTGCAAAGGCTTCTGTTTAACAGTTTTTCGAAGCCTTCTTTTTATGATTGATTGTATTGCCATATGCTTAAAATTCAGCACCGGATTTCAGATACCGGATTAATCCCGCCATCTCCTCTTTGCTCATCGTTTTTTCCAACCCGTCGGGCATCAGGGACTGTCCCGTATTGGAAAGCGAGGCAATATTCTCCCGCATAATGGTTTCATCCGCACCGGAAGCAGTGCGAATCGTCACCCCGTTATCCGTTTCCGTGACCACCCATCCGCTCAGCGAGCGCCCGTCATTTGTTTCGATCACTACGGTTTGATAGGAGGGATACACCTCGTAATTGGGCATGATGGTATGCAGCAGGATCGCATCGGCTGGTTGATTTTTAATGCCCGTAAGATCTGGTCCCACTTCCCCTCCCTGTCCGGCATAGGCGTGGCAGACCGAGCACGCCCGCTCAAAAACCTTCGCTCCCGCTTCCGGATCGCCGGTTTCCTCACTCAGGACCGACAGGTAATCCTCATAGACCTCCTTGCGGACACCCCCTTCCAGTTCAGCAAACAGGCTTTCTGCCCGTTGCCGGATTTCCCTGTCTTCGTTATTCATCAATCGCTGCCGGTCCACCGAGGAAATCTCGGAAGGAGCCACCACATCGCTTTCAACAGCATCCAGCAAGGACTCCACAAAGATCGGGGTCGACAGCATTTGGGAAAGCACCGCAGAACGAACATTGGGCGTATAGCCCTCCCATCGCTCCTTATCCATCAACAGCCGGGCCCCCTCCCCGGTATTCTGCCGGCCGATGGCCCGCACCACCGCCAGCTGAACGGCCCGCGGATTTTCCGGCTGCAGCGCCCGGGCGAACACCGGCAGGTGTTCTTTACTGCCTATAAATCCCATTAATTCAATGGCTGTCACTCGGGTTTCCTGCTTTGCCCGGGGGGTTTCCGCCGCCGCAGTCACTTCATCGAGAAAATCTACCCAGGATACTTCTGTCCCCCCGGGGACAGAAGCTCCATAAACATAGCTCAAAAGCCCGCTGGTTGACTGGTCGAAATCCCGGCGGCTTGTCAGTCCTTCCATCAGTCCCAGCATAGCGGAAAACCGCCATCCACCTTTTTCACCCGCCTGCAGCGTAGTTTCCACAAGGTCCCGCAAGGCTGTCGCTGCCCCTCCGTTGCCGAGCATCCGGGCCAAATCCTCCATGACGAATGCATAGGAATCTGAATCAGCAGATTGATGGGACTGAAGATGCTGCAGGAATACGCCCATGCGTCCCCCTATACCACTGAGGACCGCCGCCCGCATCCACCGGCTATCCCCGTCGCTGACGGCCAGCGAAGCCAGCGTCTCCATAACGTCCGGTCCCTCTGCATCCCCGAGGGCCAGGGCACACTGAAAACGAACCCGCATATCAGCATCCCGGCATGCCTGAATTACGGACTTTTTCAGGGCCTCTGACCCGCCCAACATCCCTCTCGAGAGCAAGACCGCGTTTTCCCGGACGCCCGCTTCCCCGTCGTCCATCGCCTGTCGGAGGATCTCCGGGTCCAGTCCCTCCAACCTGAGCAGCAGCCATAACGCCCGCACGCGGCTTTCGGGCCGGGCAGACTCCATGGCAATCGTTTTCAGACTTGGAACAGCCGTGGAATCACTGCGTTCCAGCAACAAGCGATGAGCGGTCTGCCGGTCCCACTGCTTATCAGAGGTTAACCACTCTGTAATCTGTAAAACCGTAGTTGAATCGGTCACCCATTGCCTGTCAGCCAGCGAAGTGGACTTCCCTTCTGCAAAAATTCTATAAATCCGTCCCTTTTCCTTCCCCGACTGGAAATCCATTTTATCCCGGACCCGCTCCGGAACGTACGCAGGATGATCGATAACCTTCCGGTGCATGTCCACAACATGAAATCCGTCAGCGGGACCAACGCCCAGGAAAACCGGTCGAAACCACAGGTCTTTCGAAGCCAAAAATTCTTTACCCTCATAAACCAGCTCCGATGAAAATGATACTCCGTCCCGATACATCTTCTGTCGCTGCACCAGATTCTGGGCCGATTCGGCTATAAAGGCATCTCCCCGGTGCTCCGGGGTCAGTCCGCTGCCGTTGTACACAAAAACACCGCTGGCCGCAGTGAAGGTCCCCGAGTGCGACTGCCCCATGAGATCGGGGATGAAATCAGCCGACGTCGCCGCATCGCTGATCGGAAAGACGACGGCTTCCCCCCCTGTTTTTGAAACCTCATTGACCGTCTGGTTAAATGAAAGGTGGGGGTTGCGGTTAAGATCGGATGGATTGAAGACAATATGCTCGATGGGGGCCCTGTTCCATGTTCCGAATCTCCGGCCAAAACGGTCAAAGGTCTGCCCAAATTGACTCTTGCCCCCGACTACTTCAACCTCAAACGTTTCAGGATGAAATCGCACGTCCGAAGCGGTGAATGATACCGGCGGCCGGTCGGGATGAAGGGGTGAATAGACTTCTCCCCCGTTTAATCCGCTGGTTACATATACCCAGCCATCGAACCCAAGCAGAGGATGGCTCATGCGTATTTGCGATGTCCTCGTATCTTTGAATCCCGTCAGAACAACCTGTTTCTCATCCGCCACCCCGTCCCCGTCGCTGTCTTTCAAATATAAAATATCCGGGGCAACGGTAACAAAAACACCCCCGCGCCAGGGCATAATACCATTCGGATAGGTAAGACCGGTAGCAAATTCCGTTCGCCGGTCGTAACGACCGTCCCCGTCGCTGTCTTCCAGGCGTGCAATCCGTCCTTCTTTAGTCGGCGGGGCGTCTTCTTCCATCGGATCCGGGTAGCCGCGGTCCTCCACCACATACAGATACCCCTGCTCATCATAACCGAACGCTACCGGATCAACCACCAGGGGTTCTTTTGCCACCGTCTCCAACCGTAATCCCGATTCCAACTCAAGGCCGGTGGATTCTTTGTCCCCCTCACCGCAGCCGGCGACAGCAACCAGCAGGAAAAACAAGAGTCCCACCCCCAAAAAGTAATGCCCGCCCGCGGCCCGCAGCAGATTCTGTTCCAGCAGCGGACAGCTTCCCATCCATTTTTTATACCTGACCTTCTTCCTCATAGCACGGGGGTTTTTCCTCTTTTTCATATAATATCACCTTTAATTCCCGGCAACAGCTCCTACTGGTTTGATTGGGCCTCATTGAATAACCTCATCAGCTCCGCCACAATCTTTTCCGAAGCCTTCTTTTCCACCCGGTTCGTACTCAGCCAGGTTTCATAACCTCCCAGATCATGCTGCTGCGGGGTAGGCAGATAGCCGTAACTGCCGTTGGCCAGTTCAATGGTGAACGTATCGGTAAAAGGGCTATCTTCCTTGATCTCCAGCCCGGTTTCGGCAAATACCTCAAACGGGATGGCCGAAACCCCCAGCTCGCCAATCCCGAAGGTCTGCAGCGGGATATCAATCTGATCGGGCCACTCCTCCTCCAGCTGTGCTATGCGTCCCGCGTAGACCTTCTCCAGCCGATGAAACAGCGGATCCGCGCCCTCAGGCCGGTCCCTTACTTTTTCCATATTTGCCCGTATCTGCGGGGAGGCGCGGCGGACCTCAAGCGTCAATTCCGACTGGGCCGTCCGCAGCGGTACCCATTCCCTGAATTCGAGCGTCTGATATACGCGATGTACTTTTTCGGCCACGTCACGGCCCACCATCTGCATCTGCTCGTACGGAGGTTTGCGTTCCCGGGCTTCGGCAAAATTCAAATTGTTGATATCCCCGGAGGTGCCGTTGGACATAATCCCCACGAAAGGCGGATGTCGGCGGTCTGCCTGCAGCAGTTCCTTCAGGCGATCTCCGAACACCGCAAAATAATCCGCCGAAAGGTGTCCCCCGGTTACCCCTCCGATATAGTGAAGCGAATAATTTCCCAGCACCGAAATGGGGGTGCCCTCTGTGGACTGCACCGCAATGAACGACACTTCCGGGTCAATGGGTCCCGCCGGCTCCACCAGCGCCGGGTTCTGGTGCCCCGGGTTCATCTGCGCCTTGTCTTTGGTCCCCAGTGGATTCAGCACGGGCTCCTCCATGATCCAACGCCGGTTGAAGACGTGTTCCGGGGCATCGACGGATCCCCACCCAATTTCGGCGGGCTGCAAATTTTCCATGGCAACCCGAACGCCATCCGCGATCCGCCGGGCCAGAAACCGCTGGTACTCGCCGAGAGGCTCCCCGTAATGCCAGCCCCGGCGCTTCTCTCCCTCCCCGCCGGCGCTGATCGATGAATGGGTATGCGTGGCCGCCATCAGCATATTCTCCTTCGCCAGGCCGGTCTCGTTGCGAACCAGGCTTTTGGCCGCATCAAAGACCTCCCTGTTAACGCCCACGTTGTCGACAAGCACAAATACCAGCCGGTTATCCCCGTCATCGAGCACCAGGGTCTTGGCATACAGCTGGTCATGGACGTACGTCGCGGGAGGCGAATTCCAGTTTCCTACAATAGGCTCACCCAGCGGCGGGGTAATATTGCTCAGGGAGGCTCCCGCCCGGAAGGTTTGGGTTTGAGCGGGTAGCAAATCCGCTCCGCCTGCAAAAAGGATAAGCAGGCAAAAAAGTGCGGTCCCGATAGCCTTTTTGAGGCAGCCTATTGCCGGGTTTGCAGATGGAGCTATTTGACCAGAGGAACTCATTTGGCAGCGGATAAATAATAACATCATTTTATAAATTAGATTAATAGATTATCTTAAATCATTGAGCATGTTGATTACGGCTTCCACCATTATTTCGCCTCCCCCTGGTTTAATCCGAGCACTTCTCACTTCATAATCACCCTCTGAAAAAGCTTTCTTATTAGGGACATAGCTGAGTACGCCATTGCCTGACTGCTCACTCACAACCGTAAACGGAAAAGGAGAATGTTCTTTTATGCTCAGACCAAGCTCGACAAAAGCGTCCCCGGGATACCCTATTAAAGCTAACTCATCTCCCAATGTAATTGCCTGCACTTCACTCATCAATGCTTGGCCATCCTCAGTTAACGGTACTGTAGTTGTTACAGCATGACGTGCCTGAAGTCCTTCATCCAATTCGATTAAGTCAAGGACTCGCCAAGCTTTCACCACATCGCTAAAAGATGATGGATTTTCCGGATCTCCATATTGCCTGATCACTTCTGTTGCCCACTCTACTTTATCAAATTGAATATCAGGTATGGGAAGTTTGACTGGTTCTGTATGAATCTTTAACGAATTGGTTTCAACTTTTCGAAGAGAGGGATACATTTTAAGTACATTCCCGGCCAAAATAGTACCAATTCGAACTGATTCCTCGCGGCTCTCAAATAGTTCCTGTTGAGTAACATCAATATGATTGATATTTCCCGACGTTCCGTTCGTAAAAATAGTCACCATCTCTTTTCCTTTGATGTCTGCTAACACTGAAGCAATCCTACCAGGGAAATCAGCGGTGATCTGATCACCTGTCCTTACAGCCACATGCAGAGCAAAGTTTACCAAAGTAGCCAAAGGTTCGGCATCCATCGATTCAAAATACACCACAGAGAGTTCAGGATCGGTCGGACCAGTGGGTTTAACAATCTCCGGATTCAGGCGGCCCGGATTTGTCTCCACTGTTCCGTCTTTCATCAGAAATCGGCGATTAAAATTTATAGAATTCTGTTTTGTAGTTCCTACAAACACGCGGGCAGGCTGAAGTTTCTTTTTTGCCAAACGTATACTTTCAATAATTTTTGAGGGTAGATTGTGGGTATATTTTTTGCTCTTTTCTTTTGGTTTCCCTCCTACCGCATCCCAGAAAAGCGGGTTTAACTGAGGGCCAGCATGGACGTGTGTAGCAGTCATTATCAGGTTTGAACCGGGAATCCCTGTCTGTTTTTCCAACAGTTCCCTTGTTTCTTTCACTAATTGATGAGGCAAACTAATAAGATCACATGCAACAAATGCAGTTATTGTTCCATTTTTCTCTAAAACAATGGTTTTGGCATATAAATGATCCTCAATTCCTTCAACTACAGCTATGCCATAGGAATTACCCATAACACTACCAACAGGGGGGGTGATTTTTACCTCAGCCGCACCTACCTGCAATACTTGCCCACTTGCAGAATAATCAGCAGAGGCAAATATAATAGTTAAGCTAATTTTCATAACAATTTTCATCAGCCTAACTCTTGAAATGTAGACTTTAGTAGTCATCTAAAATTATAATGATTATTTGTTATATCTTTTAAGAATTTCAATTGCATTCTCCACCATCATCTCCCCACCTCCGGGTGCAATACGCGAGTTAACCGTTTCATATCCACCCTGTAAAAAAGCCTCCTCAGTCGGAACGTATGCAATATGTCTATTGGTCAACTCGATCACTAATGTTGTCTCAAATGGAGAGGACTGCTTGATTGCTAATCCAAGTTCAACAAATAATTCTCCAGGCAATCCTACAATTGCAATATCATCACTTATTTTGATCACCTGAATTTCTAATGGAATTGTCCACTGTTCTGTACCAATGGTTGGTGGTATCACTTCCGCTGTACGTCGCATCTTCGCCAGTGAACGAATCTTCAGCATTCTCCTGAATTCTAAAAATGAACGCTGATTATACAACGGGTCGCGCTTCTCTTTCATAGCCCACTCCAATTCCTCCGTAGTATATTGTTGTACCGGAGCATAGAGAAACTCCGACTGAACATCCAATGACGGCTGGTCACTTTTGATTAAATTGGGAATCTGTTTGTCAACGACTTCAGCAAGCCTCTCTCCAATTCGTTGGGTTACAGACGCTGTTCCTTTTTGGTGAGTTGAATCAAAAACATCCACGTGATTGATATCTCCGCTGGCCCCCTGTGCGAATATAGACATAAAGTCCATCCCTAAAGACTCTTTTAGAGTTCTTGCCAGATAGGCCGGATAGTCTGCACTATATTCGGTACCTCCAATCGTATCGGTATGGTTAGCAAAATTGATCAGCCCCGCCACCGGCAGATCATCCTCAACGTTTCGCAGTAATAAAATCCCTACTTCAGGATCGATAGGGCCCACCGGGCGAACAACATCAGGATTCCCTACTCCCGGATTAGTACGAACCCTCCCATCCTTCATTATAAAACGACGATTAAAAGAAATCCCTTCTACTCTACCTGTACCTGATTTAATAGTCACCTTTTCAATCTCATTATATGCATTTACAAGTGCTTTTTCTACACTCCGAATTAAATGTGCCTCGTAACTATTTTTGTCCTCATTTGTCAATTTCCCTGCCCGTTTTTTATTTACATATTCTTCAAGAGGATATCCTACATCCGGGTTATTCCTCACACTCCCGTCATCCGTATGAAATACAGGTCCGGTGTGCGTATGAGTAGCTGCAACAATAATATTTTCATAAGGGATGCCTGTTTTTTCAGAGGCTCCCAAACGTACTTCTGATGATAATTCTCGGGTAATACCAATTACATCACACATAACGAGAGCAGCCACCTCTTCTCCCTCTTTAAAAACTATAGCCTTAGCATAAAGTGGATCGCTAACACCTGTACTTGGTCCCCTATATTGTCCATATCCAACGGGAGGTGTAATATCAACTTTTGCAACACCGCCATATAACGAAGAGGATTGAGCTGAAACCTTATTTTCCAATCCCAAGAAAATTAAAGTTGCCAGCAGTAATATAAATAAGTTTGAGTCAATTTTTTTAAACAAAACTCCTGTAAGGTTTTACAGTTTGAAATTATAGTAATCATTGGTATTAGTCGTAATGTATTTTGTTAACTCAACTCGGTCCACTATTTTTTAATTCTAAAAAACGATTCGATATATACATTTCATTGTAAGAAAATGAGGAGATTACAGTAGGATTCAGTGGTTGTCCATATTATTTTTCATTTTTAAAGCATCATGCACTGTCTAAAACCACATATCGGAGTATTTAAGAAAAGGGGAATTAAAGCTTACCCCCCCATGGGTTAATAACCTGGATTCTGACCAGTTGATGGGTCCATAGCTTCATTTAGGTCAAACTCCTCCTCTGGTATTGGCCATAAAAGATGCTTCTCCGCTACTTCACGACCTATATATTCTTCCATAACTTCAAAAACTCTTCCTGACCGCTTAAGATCAAACCAACGTTTGCCTTCAAATTGAAACTCATATCCTCTTTCCTTGACTACCCGATCAATGAATGAATCCGTGTCAGGATAATCTGAAAGACTAAGATCAACAGGAGAAGGCTCTGTGGGATTATGTCCATATGCCCTGCGATGAACCATATTAAGTGCTTCCAGGCCTTCAGCAGTAGGCGATCCAACTGCCCGAGCTGAAGCCTCAGCATAGATTAGCAAAACATCTGCATAACGATAGACAGGTAAATCAAATGTAGAGGAAGTAGCCTCAGGAGCATTATATTTCTTAGGTGCTAATTTATTTACCCCTTCATTAGGAAAATAGGGATCACTACCTATAAAAGGATTAACTTTATCTTCGTCTGCCACATACCAATTAAATTGCTTTCTAAAATCATCATCATTCCATTCTGTATAAAACTGGGCACCATCATGCCATTGAAAAATACCATAGCCATTACTTCCAAACCAAGGAGTATCTATAGGCATAGTATGCAATACAAGTCCACTGGTACTTTGCTGATTGTATTTAAGATAAAATATTTCTTCATTAGAATTCGCATCCATTCCGAAAAGATTATTAAAATCATCGGGAACAGTAACTTCTACAAGAGAGTATTTGCCTGATTGAATTACTTCATTAGCCTTTGTAGCAGCATCAGAATAACGTTCCTGAAAAAAATAAACATCCGCTAGCATCGTTTTTGCAGACCACATATCAGGCCTTCCAAGAACAGGAGGTTCATTTGGCAAATTATTTTCAGCAAACTCAAGATCATTTGTAATTAGGTTATATACCTCCTCCTGTGTGGCTCGTGGTGCACCTGTTGTCTGATCCATATTCTCTTCCGTATAGATAGGTACTCCTCCCCACCCCCGAACCAACTGAAAATAGGCAAAAGATCTAAAAAACCTTGCTTCTGCGAGAAAACGGGTTTTTTGTTCTTCACTTAATACTTCGCTATTCGGCACATTTGCTATCACAAGATTTGCATTCCGTATACTTTGATAAAATACATCCCAATTCGGAATAAGATTACTGGCCCCTACACTACTGAGACCATTCATTGATTTATAAGAGTCAAAATTGGCAGATCCTGCAAGCCCGGCTCCCCACACTGTATGACAATCTAAAGTACTGATCCACCAACCACTCATTCGTCCACGAACAGGATCAATACTAGCTGCAAGTGCACTTTCAACCTCAGCAGTAGAATTATAAAAGTCCTCTACCACAAGATCTTTAGGGGATTCAGTCAACATATTATCACATGAGACTACAAAAAACGTTATCAAAAATGTTAAATTAAATATTAATCTCTTCATTTTTTTTACCCATTATTTTAATATTACGCAGTTCCTCATTTTTTAAAAGCCAAGCCTTATACCAGCTGTGAATGATTTAGCTGATGGATAGCTGGCGTAGTCGATTCCTTGTGCTAATGATGACGGCCCACCACGAGTATTAACATCAGGATCTATCCATGAGTAATTAGTAATAGTGAGTAGATTCTGTCCACTTATATAGACTTGTGCATGGCGCATTCCAGATACTAATTCATTGGGAATATTATAGGCCAATTCAATATTACTAAGTCTTATATATGAACCGTCTTCAACGTATCTGTCAGAAAACCGAAAATCATGATTTCTACTGGGTTTAATATACTTAGCGTCTGGATTTTCTGGAGTCCAATAGTTACCGACAATGTCTCTCAATTTGTTAGTTCCATTAGTGTGGTCAGTTGTAAATGCTACTTTGCTCATATTAATAATATCATTGCCCTGGGATCCATCAATAAACATAGACAGTGTAAAATTCCGGTATGACATATCTGAATTTATTCCAAAAATAAAATTGGGATTAGGATCTCCGATCTTCACTTTATCCCCTACCTCAGTAGTATATTGGAGATAACCATCCTCATCATAACCATCCTCCTTATATCCATACATAATACCCCTTGGCTCACCTTCTCTATATGTATTCGCCCAGTCGGTAAACATTATCATCGAAAGTTGCCCGCCAAGAATGTCTTGTCCCCCGTAAAGTTCTTTAACCTTTGAACGGTTAAATGAAATATTAGCATCTAAATTCCAGTTAAAATCACTTGAACTAAATAGATATGAATTAACTGCAAACTCAAAACCTCTATTTTCAATCCTGCCAATATTTCTTAGAGAATTTGTATATCCTGTAGAACGTGCTAATTGTACTGCATTTAACAAATCTCGTGTCTCCTTTATATAATAATCTGCTATAAATGACACGCGATCATCATAAATACTTATATCCAATCCAAAATTCAGTGCCTCTGTAGTTTCCCATTTCAGATCTGAGGCTAATCTACTACCAGGGGCCATGGTTGTAACCAAAGAATTACCCAAGACAGTACTTCCTGGATTCAATCGATTTAACGTAGAATAAGCACTAATTGCTTGGCTGCCTGCCAGTCCCCAACTTGTCCTTAACTTTAACTCATTAATTATTGTGTTATCTAAATTAATGAATTCCTCGTCTGACAGTCTCCATGAAAAGGCTGCGGAAGGGAAATATCCCCATTTATTACCTTCAGTATATACCGAAGAGCCATCGGCTCGCATACTTACTGTAAACAAATAGCGGTCATGAAGGATATAATTTATTCTTCCCAAACCAGATAAAATAGTAGATTCTGTGAAACTCGTATTCGGTGTACCCGGTATACCTGCGGTTGCAAGACTGTGAGAACCAGGTATATCGCTTAGAAAATTCGATCCTGAACCACTTAACGATTCCGTTCGAAAATCCTGAAATGTTACACCACCTACGGCTGAAATATCATGATTTTCACCAATAGCTCCGTTATAATTAAGGGTGGTTTCCAGTAGGCGACTAATATACTCATTAGTGGAAACACTGGCAGATCCATTTGGATCATTTTGAAAATCCTTTGTTTGGTAAAAATCATTTCGCGTATTTTTACTTTCTACTCCACCGTCTATATTCAGGACTAATCCATCAATAAACTCATAAGAAACCCCGGCATTAACTAATACATTATTTCGTTTCTGTGTCCTTTCCCGTTCTTCCAAATAATTATTAGGATGCCATAATGCTTCGGAAACCCGGTCATCAACAAGTACTGGTTCAACACGATTACCATTCTCATCATAGGCTGGAATATAATTTGGAATCCCATGAGCTCTGCCAATCAGAGACGTTCCAAACCTTCCTTGTTCAGAATTTTGCTGTTGAGTTCCAATTCTCGATAAAGTTATACTAGCATCAACAGAGAACCTATCACTGACATCATGTTGAATTTTACTGTCAATTGCGTAGCGATTATAGTCACTATTTCGTATAATCCCTTCCTGATTAAAAGCACTACCCGTAATCGAAAATTGTGTTTGGTCATTTCCCCCTCGAACATTTAACGAATTATTATAAATTGGGGCTGTTCGGTAAACTATATCTTCCCAAACAGTTCCCTTTCCCAAGGTTGCAAATTCATCTAACTCCTCTTGGCTAAAACGGTCTTCGCCTACCATATTATTTTCTAATACATTATAGTACTCGCCAAATTCCAAAGGGTGCATCATCTCAATTGATTTTATAAGCCTTTGATTTCCTATGCTACTTTCAAAATTAACCTCTGTCGCTCCACTCCTCCCACTGTTCGTAGAAATAAGAACAACCCCATTAGAAGCCCTTGACCCATAAATCGCGACGGCTGAAGCATCTTTTAAGATTTCTATGCTCTCTATACTGGAATTATTTATAGATTCTGGATCATCAACAGGAAATCCGTCCACTATATAAAGAGGCTCATTATTTCCCACTATCGAGTTAGAACCCCTTATTCTAATACTAACATTGCCACCAGGATGACCATTGTTTTGTTTTACACGAACTCCAGCTGCTCTTCCCTTCAAAGCCTGCATTACATTAGCCGATGGGACGCTTGTAACTTCATCAGAACCAACTGATGATACAGATCCAGTCAAATCTCTTTTCTCAACGGCGCCATATCCAACTACGACCATTTCTTCGCCGGTAATAGCTTGCGATACCATTTCTATCTCAAACTCGGTTCTTCCATTGATAGGAACTTCCTGGGT
>NZ_FQUS01000013.1 GCF_900129315.1 Fodinibius roseus | reverse complement strand
ACCAGCTCTGGAAGAGCCAAACTCAGATGAGATTAACCTGACAACTAAAACCAACTTCTAACGGCTGACTGTCAGATCAAGTCGTGGCTATTACAATTAATCTGGAAATTTTATTGATGCGAATGGGAGTTGTTTTACCAATTCTCTAAAAAAGTCAACGTATCTCCTCCACCATCTCCATGATTTTCTGCACGGTCCGCCAGTTGCGGCCGGTCATGGACACCCCGAGCGCTTTCCCGATTTTGCCGGCCATTTTCGAGCGGCCTATCCCCTCCGGGGCATGCAGATAGAACACCCGGCCTTTCAATTCGAACTGTTCACTTTCTTTTTTGTATTCTTCCAGGGAATTCAGGTCAGGATCCTCCGGCTCGGAAACCAAGAAACTCAGGTGCAGCGACTTGGGCTCGGCTTCTGCTTTGGGAAACGGGTTATCTTCAATGGCCTTTTGCATCTCTTCAAGCTCCAGCACCAGTACCTTCGGTTTAAAATCACGATGCTCTTCAACGGCGGTGCTTATTCTGCCTGACATGTTCTGTTTATCGTTATCTTCGGACTGAAAAACCACATTCCCGGTTTGAATATATGTATCGACGTTATGGTATCCTAAATCACTCATGAGATTCCTGAGGTCTTTCATCAACAACTTATTATGTCCCCCGACATTGATGCCCCGGAAGAGGGCTATATAGGTATTCATCGAATTTTGTTTGAGTTAAGAAAATTACGTTCTACTGCTTGTGGATAAAATATTCTCTCTAATAGATCTAATTAAAAATTATAAGAAATATCAACATCACTTTATTGTAAAAAAGCGACGAGTTGCGAAACCCCTGAAGTCTATCTGAGTGATTTCAAAATCACAGTATATATATAGATTCAGATTATACGTGAGGGTTGTACAATCGTCAAGATATATAGGTTTGGAAATACAACGGTTTTGCAAAGGTCTCAAAGAGCAAGGGTAGTTATCCCTCTCCGGGTTTGTGTATAAGTAAATAAATAAGGGTTTTAACTAAGATCAGAATATAACCATGGTTAAATATTTACTTTCCACCGCGCTTATTATCGGCTTTTTGCTTGCGGGATGCGACTCGCTTGGCACTCAACAGGAAGAGCAGTCTGAATTTGAACGGCGGGAGCTCCCCCGGCAGCTGACCGAACAGGAAACGGAGCTCGTAAACGGTTCGGGACACTTCGGGTTTAATCTGCTGGGACGACTGGTTGAAAAGGTCCCTGGAGAGAGCCATTTCATCTCCCCGCTCAGCATCCAGATGGCCTACGGTATGGTCATGAACGGTGCCGAGAGTGACACCTACAATCAGATGCGGAATACACTCGGCATGGATGGAATGAATAGGGAGCAGATCAACGAGTCGGCCAAAGAGCTCATCGAACTGTTGACCCAGTTTGATGAAAGCGTGCAATTCAATATTGCCAATTCCATCTGGTACCGGGATACCTTCAGCGTGGAGCAGGATTTCCTGAATCCAAATAAAACCTATTACGAAGCAGCAATCGAGGAGGCTGATTTCGCAGATCCGAAAACCGTTGAACGGATCAACGGCTGGGTCAGTGACAAGACCGGCGGATTGATTGAGAAGATTACCGACAACATCGATCCAAATGAAATTATGTACCTGCTCAACGCTATCTATTTCAACGGCGACTGGACAATACCATTTGATCCGGATAATACCGAAACCAAGCCGTTTCACTTGCCCAATGGCAGCACCGCAGACGCAGAGATGATGCAGCTTGATCAACAGGAACAGATGTCATACAGGCGCGGCGAGGATTACCAGGCGGTGAATCTTTACTATGGCGACGCCGGGTTTATGATGACCCTGGTACTGCCTGATGAAGATAAAACACTGGGTAATTGGGTCACCAATATGACTTGGGACGACTGGAGAAAACTTACCGGCAACTTCAGCAAGGTAACATTAACCCTGGAAATGCCCAAGT
The DNA here is from genome assembly GCF_900129315.1 of Fodinibius roseus. Taxonomy (GTDB): domain Bacteria; phylum Bacteroidota; class Rhodothermia; order Balneolales; family Balneolaceae; genus Fodinibius; species Fodinibius roseus. The sequence goes on along the minus strand of NZ_FQUS01000013.1, from coordinate 146,727 downwards.
TTGAGCTGGAGTATGAAGTCGAAGAGTTTGAAAAGGTTCTTATGGCTATGGGTATTGAAGATGCATTCGGCCCCGAAGCCGATTTCAGTCGCATTACCGGCGGCCCGAACGGGCTTTATATCGGTGAATCCCGTCATAAGACGTTTATTTCGGTGGATGAAAAAGGTACCGAAGCGGCTGCCGTTACCTCAGCAGTAGTGGTCGAAAGCGCTCCACAAACGGTCGAAGTAAGTTTCAATCGCCCCTTTTTCTATGTGATCCGGGAGGTGGAGTCGGAAACCATTCTTTTTATGGGCACCATGACTGATCCAACCCAATAGCACTATAAGGCCCAGGTCAACAAAGAGGGCATGTAGTAAACTTTGGGGATTTCCGGAATTGATATCTTTAGGGACAAAGAAACCGGTGAAGAAATCAAAGTAATAAATGATACTTCCGAAACCGATAAGGTAACACAAGAAGGCGAATGTTATTTTAAAGAAATAACCGGCTTTTCTCCCAAATTCTGCCAAAAGCTTGATAAATTCAAACAAGGATTGCGACAATACAAATTACATGGCTATAATTTTAACCACTGGGAGTACGGGTTCACGGATTTCTCACATTTTGCCAAGGTTTCAAAACAGCTTACGACTTGGCCTCCTTCCGATTTGTAAAAAAGTATCGGTACTACTTCCTTTCTACTATATGGGATTTCTTCTCACGTAAACAAATCCAACCCACGCCTGAACAAGCAAAACGCTGGCATACACGGGCTGTGGTTACGTGCGAATAACTGCCATTGATATGCGGACCGTTAAGAAATTTAGCACTTCATTGCTATACAGTTTAATTTAAAATTTAGCACAAATAATCTGTGTTAAATTAGACTTTACAATGATACTAACAAATTTGTAGGCCAGATAGCTAATCAGTGCTTCAACGGGGCGCTGTGCCTCGCCCTTCCCTGCCGGTTTTGAGCTATACAATTTCTGTAGTACATTTGTTTTAAAATCAACATTGCACCGCACGCAGCTTATGCGCGAGGTCGTTATAAAACTTCCATCTACCTGGTCACTTTAAATATAATTTTTCTATTAACGTTAACCCCTTCAACCATGCCAATCGCCAACTGTTTTATCAAAGACAAGCATGTAAGCCAACAAGAACTCCAGGAATTAACTGAAAGATGGGCAGAACAAGTAAATGTAGATATAAAAGATATCTGCCTTACGTTTATTCCGAATTGTATGCAGGGCGGGCAGCAATATGATGTGCTTGTGAACCTTTACCTTCCCTCTCTTTGGGATCAGGATAATATCAAACAGATTCAGAAAAGCCTGCTGAATATTTTGAAGGGATTTTTTGGAACGGAAGCTTCGGAGATTTTTATTATGACTTCTATCATCCGATCCGGCCATGTGGTTGAAGATGGGGAAATAGTGGAATGGTAAAATGATCTATCGAGAATACAAACCAAGTCCTCAATTGGCTGTCTATGTGGAGTGTTATTGGTCTGCAAAGGCCGAGCAACCGCCATTCAATGAGCAGGAATCCCTTATTCCGGATGGTACCATTGAGCTGATGTTTAACTTCGGGGACCATTATTCGCAGGTGATTGATGACCGGGAGAAGCTCATCAAGGGTTCACATGTCATTGGTATTCGCAAGCAATCTCTGTTTATCTCACAGACCAGCAAGCAGAATTTTTTCTCCATCCGGTTCAAACCCGGGGGATTCTTTCCTTTTTTTAAGATACCGGTGTACAAGTTCGCCAATGGATTTTATCAAATCTCCGAACTATTCAACCGGGAACTGAATACCCTGGAATATCAGCTTTATGAAGCAGCCAATAACAGAAAACGTGTGGAGATTATAGAACAGTTTTTGTTGAATAAATTGTCTCAACAGCCTGAGGATTTTGCCTTCGTTCAAACCTGTGCAAAACGATTAGTTACGGATTCCTCCTGCACGGTTGAACATCTGGCCGACCAGTTTAGCTCAAATTATAAAACCATAGAGCGAAAATTTCTCGATGTAATCGGTCTTACCCCATCCAAACTGAGGACGGTCAAGCGGTTTAATCAGGCGGTCCATGCCATGTATTCCGGCAATTATAACAGCCTGGCAGAAATTGCATACGCCAGCGGCTATTACGACCAGTCTCATTTTATCCGGCAATTTAAAAAACTCGCCTCCGCCACGCCCCGGCAATTTCTCGAACAACAACTGACGATCGTTAAAGTCATCCAGCCAGCCCTGGCCAAACGATTGTCGAATTCATACAATTTTTCCTGATCAGCTTCCCTTACAATACCGGTCAGATAACATAATCCCGAACAAATAAATACCTTGTTATGAGTAATAATGATGTAACCCTTACTCCGTATATCCATTTTGCAGGTAATTGTGAAGAAGCCCTGAACACGTATCAGTATATTTTGGGTGGCCGTTTTGAAATTGAAAACCGCTACGACAATCCCAACATGAATGCCCCTGAGGAGTACCAGGATAAAATTTTACACGCCCGGTTTTATAAAGGCAACTGTTTATTTATGGCCTGTGATGTATTTCCCGGGCAAACCGTACAATCCGGCATGAACGTCGCTTTATCCTTGGACTTCAAAGAGCTGCAACAAGCCAAAAACGTATTTTCTGCGTTTGCTGAAGATGGCGAGGCGCATGTGCCATTTGAAAAACAGTTTTGGGGGGACTGGCACGGAAACCTCACCGACCAATATGGAATCCGCTGGATGATCAATCACGTAGAGAATTGATGGTATGAAAAAACTGGGCCCGAAAGGTTCGCGTGTCTTAAAAATCATGCACATCTGCTGCATAGCCATCTGGTTTGGCGGAGTAATGAGCTGGTTTCCGTTGGTATTTCAGTCAGATCTTGCTGATTTTGAGCAAACGAAAACCACTTATTACAACCTCCGGTCTATTGCCTGGAACGTAATCGGATGGGGCGGCATCAGCAGCTTTTTGACCGGACTGTTGTTAGGTACTATCACCAATACATGGAGATTGTTTAAACATCGCTGGGTTACGGTCAAATTTTTTACAGTGGTCGGACTCATCCTCTTCGGGATGTTTTTCCTGGAGGATCTGATGCTCACGAACCTGGACTTACTTATCAATGGACAGGCGGCATTAAGTGATCCTTCTTTTCAAAACAATCATTATCTTATTAAAGTAGGACTACTGTTTGAAGCATTCATTTTTGTGACTATTATTACAATTTCCATTCTTAAACCCAGATTTAAGAGAGGCTGAAAAGAGCCAAAACTTCACTTGTAAGTTTCATCTGTTTAAGGTCTGTTTTTGATTTTTGAATCAATGATAACCTGCCAAGAGAATATCTTCAAAGGTCGTTGCCGCCATATGCGCGTTTATTGCCTACGGTAGATTTGTACTCAAGCCTTTTTAGTCAGAAACCGAACCTCTGACATGTCACGTTTCGGGCTTCAGGATTGTCTTATATATTGAGCTATAGCTGTCAAATAAGCATTATATCCAGCATGGAAAACTATTACGACATACTGTTTCCATACGCCTACAACATCCTGGGATCCCGAAGCTTGGCGCAGGATGCCATCCAGGAGGTGATCGCCAGGTACTTTTCCAGGTCTGCGAAAAAAATTAAAAAAGCCCAAAGCCTACCTGAAAAGGGCGGTGATTAATCAGTCAATCAATATCAAAAAGAAAAAGCAGAAGACCATTTCCACCGAAGAAGTTTGGCTGCCGGAGCCGGTAGCGACCGAAACAACAGATAACAATATGATTCAGAAAGATATTCTCTCCTACTCGCTTCTGTTTCTGCTGGAGCAACTGAATCCGAAAGAAAGAGCCGTCTTTATTCTCAAAGAAGCTTTTGACTATAAGCACGAGGAGATTGCGGATGTGCTTTCATACTCAGTCGCTAATTCACGAAAGTTATTGAGCCGGGCGCGATCAAAAGTGCGGAGCGGCGACCAAAATCCTGATAACATTTTAGCAGCAAGGACAAATTCAAAACTGATTGAAAAATATCTGAAATCAATCCGAAACCGTGATGTGGAGACACTTCAGACGTTACTTGCTGATGATGTAGCACTTTATGCAGATGGCCGCGATACAATCAACGTGGTTCAACAAATGTGCAATGGAAAAACGGATGTTTCGGAATTGCTGATCTTTGCCTATCAGAAGTTTCAGCAATCACAGACAGATAAAACAGCGGTTGTAAATCATCAGACGGCCCTTCTTTTCTATGAAGACCGGCAGCTCAGAGCCTGCCAGGTGTATCATTTTGATGAGAGCAGACAACATATAACCCGTATCTGTAATATCCTGGATCCAGAAAAGCTGAAAAATATGGATTTATCCCTCACATCCCGTCACGTTTTGAATAGGTTGGTTGTCTTAATAACAACACACAATCATTAATCCTAAAGACAAGCATTATGACGGAACGAATTTCTTATCAAAACCTGAGTTCCAAACTCCTGAAAAGCATCAACAGCGTTAAACCGTACCTTGGACAATCAGGCCTCGATCCAAAGTTTCGGGAGCTTCTCAGTTACCGGGTTTCACAAATCAATGGCTGTGCCTATTGTCTCGACATGCATCATAAAGAATTGATCCATTTGGGCGAGGATGAGCTGCGGCTTCATTCCCTGCCCGCATGGCGGGAATGCCCTTTCTACACTGATAAAGAAAAAGCGGCCTTAGCTTTTGCCGAAGCTGTTACAAATGCAAATAAGACCGATATTGACGATCATATTTTCGACAGGCTCAAGGTTTTTTTCTCTGAATCGGAAATCACATATCTGACGTTAACCGTTACCCAAACCAATACCTGGAATCGAATCAACAAAGTTTTCAGGCCCGTGCCCGGGAATTATAAGGTCGGTCAATTTGGGTGATATGGGAACGAGATGCTGACACCGGGCAGAAGGACGACCCCCGTGGCTTGGCTTTGTTTTAACTTCTTTAGTCAGACCGAACGACACGGTGGCATGGGTAGGTAATATAATTTTTGCAATTAGTGCAATTTTGCTGCTGATTGTAACCGGCAAGGCTGTAGAACGCCATATTAATACGGCTGACTCTTGACCGGTTTAAGTTTGAATACACTTTAGTAACAATATCTTAAATAATTCATATAACATTAATCCAGTTCTGCAATCTCCCCCTCCTGTTCACCCAGGTCCCTGCCCCATTTAGCGATTTCATCCAGCATGGGAATCAGGGTCTTCCCGAAATCTGTTAACGAATATTCGACCCTGATTGGCGGCTTCTTTCCATATACATCCCGGTTGATCAGTCCGTCTTCTTCCAGAGCTTTTAATTGAATACTGAGCATTTTTTCGGTGATGTCCGGTATTTTCCGCTTCAGTTCGGAAAAGCGGAGTGTTTCAAATTGCAGGTACCACAAAACTACGGTTTTCCACTTACCGCCGATGTAGTCCATCGTCACATCCATCGCGCAGTGGTACAGCTTTCCATTGAGTTTAAAAGCGACGTTTTCTCCGTCTATGAGCATAGTTTTGAAATTATTTCCACCTGTCAAAATTGACAGTTATTGACAAGGTATGTGGCTGTATATATGTTTGCAACTATATAAATGATAGTTTAAAAACCCAAGAAAATGAAACCAATTATTCACACCTATACCTCCAAAGAACCGATGCTTCGGGTAAACGCCTACATTGTGGAAGCCAAAGACGAGATTGTGATAGTAGACACGACACTTACTATGAGCGACAGCAAAGCCCTCAAACAGAAAGCTGACAGTCTTGAAAAGCCACTTGCCGGTATTCTCTTAACACATGCTCACCCCGATCACATAGCCGGTACAACTAACATTGCGCCCGATGGCGATGTCCCGATTTTTGCTCTTGCATCTGTAAAAAAACTGATGGAAGAGACTGAGCAAGAAAAACACCGGCAGTGGTCTGAAATGTTTGGTGAGGAATGGATTCCGAAGTGGGTTTATCCTAATATTCTTGTTGAAGATGGTGATACTGTGAACATCGCCGGACTAACATTTAGTGTATTGGATATCGGGAGTGGTGGCGATTGTGACACTAATTCTCTATGGCTTCTTGAAGGCAAAAAATCCGCAGCCTTTATCGGCGATTTTATTTACAGTGAAAACCACACCTATATGGCTGATGGAAGTATTTTAAGATGGATCGCCAACCTCGAAAAGTATTCCGGAACTCTGAAGAATTATGATACATATTATGTTGGCCATGGCCCTTCGTGCAGTTACCCGGCTATCGCAAAACAGAAAGCATATCTTATCGATTACTGTTCAGAAATACTTAATGCGACCCACGGAACAGCTGTATTTACAGAAGAATCAAAAAAACAGTTTGAAGAAACCATGCTTTCGAAATACCCGGGGTATGGGTGCCAATTTATGATAGGCCTGGCTGCAGAAAGAGTTGAAAGTGAATTGGTTTCGTTATCAACGGATGAGTAGTCGGTCAAATTTACGATAGAAAAACATAAAAAAGCAGGTATAATTATACTAATAAGCTAATAACATCAACTCATGCACCCAACAATTCCTTCAAAATAGAAGAATATATCTCAAGATCATCCGCAATAGTTCGTGGAAAATTAATGTGCCTCCTTCACGATAGCGGCATGTTCATTCCAATCAGGCTTGGGTTTGAAATCAGAAATAAGTATTTGCCCAGCTATCCTGAAATTTTACATCTGCCGGGTCATTTAAACTCTATCTGTATTATTTTGTATGTGGAAGTATCATTACTACACGTAATAGTTAATTAAAATTCTTGAATTAAGCTGGATGGGCTTGTTACTAAAAAGCAAGTGAAAGAATATGACGAAAAGCAAGAAGAAACACTGCCAAACATTTAAATCAAACGGCGATAGAGCTTTCGATAAAATTTTTGTGCAGAATTAAAACTGTGTTAATACAAAAACCATTAGAATATGAAATACATAGTTCTTTGTATCCTCGTATTGATCACAATCAACGCAAAAAGTCAACCAGATATGTTATCAGATAAAATCCTAGAAAAGGAAAGAGTAATTGATGCAGAAATAACCCAGCTTTGGAATGTTCTAACAAACCCTTCACACATAGGACAGTGGCTGGGGATAAAAACCGAATCTGAATGGAAAAAGGGAAGCCCCATATTGTTTAAATTTTCATGGAATGAAAAAGATTTTATTGACAAAGGAGTAATACTTGCCTTTGAAGAAAACAAAAAATTTTCCTACTCCTATTGGAGTTCTTTGTCCGGGCTGCCCGATGTGGAAGAAAACTACTCAAAAATTACATTTGATTTACAACCTGATGGCAATTCTACAAAACTGCTGCTAACCCATACTCATTTTGCGACCGAAACCATGTATGAACATTCAGATAAAAACTGGGAAGAATCCCTGGATACGATAAAACAACTTGCAGAAAGTGGAAAATAATAGAACGAATCCCATTCGTACCCTATTACCTATTAACTCGATAGATATAACAAGGTGAAAACCTTTTACAGGTTCTTCAAATAGATTAGAATGGCAGATAACCAAATATAAATAACGTCTGTTTCCAAAACCAATTGGAACGACTTTGAAACCCTGTTTCAGTCGAAGGGAATTCTCCGCAACTGCTGGTGTATGGCCTGGCGCATGACCAGCGAGGAACTGAAACAGAATAACCCGGAAAGCAGTTAAGAATTCATCAAAAACCGTATAGAAACGGATAGTCATGTTTTTTTGTCATGTAGATTGTTAAAATTCTTTTAAAAGAAGAAACAAACCTGAAATGGCAAAAGTACTCATCACAGGGGACATCGGTGCGGCCAGTGCCTGTCCTCCGTTACTTTCAATCGTCGAGACAATTTCCCCGGCCCCTTCGTCATTCTGATAATGGGCCATATTTCAGATTGGCAGTTAGATATTAGATACAATACAAAAATACTAAAAAATTTGAACAGCGGAAGAATAAGGAGTCTATTTCATGTTTTATATCAAATCGAAACACCGGGATCAAGGATTGGTGGAAATTTCAAGTTTTAATTACATTATCCGTCCCGTACAGTACAAGCCATTTAAGCCGCAGATCGTTACTGACCAAATATTCAAAAATAGTCTATGATGCTACCAATTCGAGCATACGGTGATCCCATTCTCCACAAACAAGCGAAGCCGGTCTCACAAAACTCTACTCAAATACAGCAGTTAATTGACAGTATGATTCAGACCATGAGACATGCAGATGGTGCGGGTCTTGCCGCCCCGCAGGTTGGAAAACCGCTTCGCATTTTTGTAGCTAATCTAACTGGAGTTTTATCATTGTTACCTGAAGATGAGCAATCTCAAATCCCCCAACACCCCATGGTCTGCATTAATCCAAAAGTTATATTTTCGAGTCAGAAAAAAGAAGAATTTGAAGAAGGTTGCCTTTCCATTCCGAATCTTCCCGTTAAAGTAAAACGCCCAAATAAGGTTAAACTTCATTACTTAGACCGAAATTTTCAGCAGCAGGAAATTGAAGGAATAGGTCCGGTAGCCTCGGTATTACAGCATGAGAATGATCATTTGGATGGAGTACTCCATATTGATTACCTGTCAGCATTTAGAAAAAAATTAATTGAGGGACGGTTAAATCAGATCAAGAAGGGCAATTTTGAAGCAGACTATCCTATGCAAATTGGTAATTGATTTCAGTATGGTTTATAACCAACGCTTCAACGGGACGCTCCTCGCCATTACCTGCCAGTTTCTGGCTTTATAGTTCCTCGTTCGTTATTTAACAACGTAACATTTTTTTCGTGCACCTTATGCGCAATATAGCTGTATCGTTATGAGAAAAATTTCACGATACAATTTTATAACTATGACTAGTGTGGCGTCGGCCACTATGGCCTGTGTCCCGCTGCAGGTTTAATCAAAAATTCAACAAAAACACACAATAAAATGTACGGAATGATAGGAAAAATAAAGGCTAAAACCAGATCTAACCCTTTGCCATCAGTCCGTGATTGGTAAATGAATACGACTGACTGGGCTGTCTGTCAGGTTCATTGGGAGGTCATTAGCGGGTGGAAATCCATTATACACTTTTTGTGGGATAAATCGTAGGAATCAAGAGCTCGTTAGTTTCGTATTGATCGAACCTATGTAAAAATTTGATACCAAAGTGTCGGAAATACCCCTATAGGTTGTCGCATTAACCACTTATAACTGACTATTTTGTTGTATTATTTATTAGACATAACCGGCATCTTTTTTACAACATGAACTGAAAAGAGCACTTTTTAAAAGCAAGAAACAATGGCAAAATCAGTTGGCAAATCGATATGGGCAGTATTTGCGGGATTTGTGGTAATCGTAATTCTGTCTGTGGCAGCCGATACAGTTCTCAAATTGACCGGAGTACTCCCTTATGATCATCTGTACGTTTCAACAGGACTTATTTTGACCGTTATTTTTTATCGGGCGGTTTTCAGCTTTATCGGATGTTACCTTGCCGCCCGGCTGGCGCCTCAAAATCCTATGACTCATGCTCTTGCTCTCGGCGTTGTGGGCATGGCGGTGAGTACAGCCGGTGCTATCCTTGCGGCAGATTTGGGCCCGGCGTGGTATAACTGGTCACTCGTCGTCATCGCGCTGCCGATTGCTTGGTTCGGCGGCAAATGGTATGAGATGCGTATACTTCAAAGTGAACGAAGAAACATACGGGAAACAGTCTCTAATTAATTTAAAAGCAAAAGGTTATGAATAATGAAAATCCCAAGACTGTTTCGCCTCAACCGATATTGAATTGCCAGAAGGCAGGGCTTTTGCAAGAGATGAATTTAAACGAGTACTTAGAAGTGGAGGATGCCTGCTCATCTATACACTGTCAATTGAGGATGAGTTTCATACAAAAAATACTGGAAAAGAATCCTTTCGCTTCTGTTGGGCGGGGGCAAGCCGATGTTTTCATTCGGCGAAAAGAGGAGCCTGCAATTCATAGAAAGTCAAATCTTTCCGGGAGATGTAATGATGTTGAAGTATAAAATAGCAAAATACGATTATGGATAATCCTGAAAATAGCCAAACCCACACCGACTATATATCCCGCATCAATAAGGTTTTCGATTATATTGAAGACAACATCGACAAGGATCTTTCACTGGATGAGTTAGCTGCAGAATCTCACTTTTCGAAATATCATTTCAGCCGGATCTTCGACGCCATGGTTGGTGAAACACCCTTCGAGTTTATCAAACGGGTACGCCTGGAAAAAGCAGCGACGCGGCTGCGGTTGTATCCCGATGAAACGGTCACGAAAATAGCTTTTGAATGCGGTTTTAATGATTTAGCGGTCTTTTCACGCAACTTCAGGGATTTCTTTGGGAAGTCTCCCACCGAATGGCAGGATGGGAATCCGGAAAAGAGCAATCACAGTCAAACTTTTGATTCCTCCGACCTGTACCTTGATACCGAACGAAACAGGAATCATAATATGGAAGCCTTACAGAGTGCACAGGTGCGGGATCTTTCCGATCAAACAGTGGCCTATATCCGACATACCGGCCCCTATAAAGGAGATGAAGCGCTCTTTAACCGGCTCTTTGGCCGGCTGTTCTCCTGGGCGGGCCCGCGGGGCCTTACCGGGCAGCGCAATGCCGATCCGCTGGTGATCTATCACGACGATCCTTGCGTGACTGACCCAGAAAAACTCAGGATGAGCGTCTGCCTGCCGGTACCGCCCGATACCACGGTCGACGGTGAAATCGGAAAGATGGAGCGGTCTGGCGGACGCTTTCTGGTGGCGCGATTTGTGATTGCCCCGCAGGATATGCCCAAAGCCTGGGAGTGGATTTACGGCTCCTGGTTTCCCTCCAGCGGATACCAGCCGGCCGATGTAGTGCCCTTTGAAGTGTATCCCGAGCCGCCGGAAAACGGAAAGCTTACGGTTGAGATTTGCGTGCCCGTAAAACCTCTGTAGCGTTTCCTAACTAAAGGAAAACTTATTATGTCAACTAATACATCTATCAAACCAAAACGGATTGAAGAGCATGTTGAACCGATAACCATAGCCGGTCTGAGTGGGGATTACCTGTTCAGCGAGCCGATGAACCCCTCGGATCAGTGGCAGCAACTTGGCCCGCATCTCGGACGCATCCCCGGCCAGAAAGAGAATGTTGCCTACGGGGTCTGTTTTGATTTGGACGACGGCAAAGGAATCGAATACCTGTGTGGAGTGGAAGTAACCGGAGATACTGTTGCTTCCGATCTTCCCAATAATTTTGAGTTGAGGCAACTTCCCTCTTTTACGTACGTCGTATTCGATCACAAAGGCCACGTTTCCGAGATCCGGCAGACCTGTGATGTCATCTGGAAAGAATGGCTTCCCGGGTCGGACTATGACAAACCGGAAGAAGCCGATTTCTTTTTCGAACGGTACGGAGAAAACTATGATGCTCAGGCCGGAAAAGGAGATATTGAAATCTGGATTCCGGTGGATGCTTAATGTTCAGTCAAAGGCCTGGCAGGTTTCTGAAACCTGCCAGGACTAAAAATCAATACTGATAACTTATTCTGCTTGTCATGCTTATTGCGCAGGTCATCACTGTTAAAAGTAATTTATCACATATCAGATTATATCACCAAGGGGAATAGTTATGTTTTAGTAATACTTTGTAATCTCAAGTAAAAGCTCTAAGAATATAAAGTCGGTATTCGTCTGGCCTAATAACTTTATGATCGAAATTCCAAATTGACATAAATCTAACCCGCTGAATAATGCTGGTTTTTTTACTTGCTTTACTTATTGCTGTTGTTGCATCTGATATTTTTAACCTGATTTCCATCCATTCTATTCGAACTCCAAGCACTATCAAATTAGATAATATAATCGAACATTAAATAAATCGTAAAATTATCATGAAAACCAAAAACCAGGAGCTACTCGAAGAAATCAACAAGGCCTTTGCCCGCAACGATTCGGATTTCATCATTGAGCGTGTTACCAATACAATTCGATGGGAAATAATCGGTGACAGAACAGTAGAAGGCAAAGAAGCATTTGCCCAAGCGCTGAAGGAGATGGAAGCGGATGAACCGATGGAACTGACGATCCACCACATCATCACCCACGGCAAGGAGGCCTCGGTAAACGGGGAGATGAAAACGGCCGGCGGAGAGGTGTACGCTTTTTGTGATGTGTATAAATTCAGTGGATTCAAGAACCCAAAAATTACGGAAATGACTTCTTATGTGATAGAAATGTAAAAGTTTTGAGGGTTCAAATTAATGGGATAACAATTGTCACATTTTATTCCTTATTAAAATATAGAGTCCCAATCAGTGAGACAATTTAAAACAATTAAGAAATGGAGTATAGGCTTTGCAAAAGTTTCATTTTCCTCCTCTTTTTGATTATTGTCGGTTGTTTGGGATCTGATGATCTCCAAACATCAAAATGGCAGCTGGTTTATCAAAACGATTTTAACGGCAACAGGCTAAGCGGCAGTATCAGGGATTTGGTAAATGCCATGAAAAAGGGGAGTCCGGTCAGAGTCTCGTGGGGAGGAACGGAAGAGGACGGGAGCAGCTGGATTGAGTTTGCCGAGCCCGTTTTTACCACCGTCATGAATGATACAGTTGTAGTTGTCCAGTTTCCGCTCAGTTTTATCCAAACTCATTATACCGATCCCGACAAAGCCTTTTTACAAACCGACCCTCCCACGGGTTGGCGGGCCATCATGTCAACTACCGGGAGTTATCATCAGTTTCATTATGACTTCGCAAGCAGAAGAATTAAAAGAGAGATATATTCTCGGACGAATATGAGTTGGTTTGCCTTAACTTCGTCTAAAGACATTCATTCTGTCCCGGATCTGGCTCCCGAGAACGCTTTTAAACTGGACAGCACAGTTACAAAATAGGAATTTGAATAAATATTAAATAGTACTGTCTGTACGTTCTGTAATAACGGTAATTAAATATTTATTTGTTGATAATGAATTTTGCTGAAATCAACCATTTACGACTTCACAATCATCAAGTAGAAAGCTCGGATTATTCCACCCCCAAAGCATTGCTGGAATGGATGGGCGCCATGCAGGCCCAGGATTACGAGATGGCCAAATGGGCCGTGGGTGTACGTCTTCCGGATGCAACCAGAGAAGATATTGAGGATGCTATCGAAAACATCCGCATCATCAGAACACACTTATTGAGACCAACCTGGCATTTTATTTCAGCAGAGCATTTTCCCTGGCTGCTTGAGCTCTCGCGTCCGCGCGTGATGATTGCTATACGATCACGACAAAAACAGCTTGGACTGACGGACAAGGTTGTCTCCGAAAGCAACGAGGTTATAGAAAAAACTCTGGCAGCCAGCCAACCGCTTACCCGGAAAGAACTTCTTGATCAACTCGAAGAAACCGGCTTTGAAAACAAAAATAACCGGATTTCCCATCTTCTGCTCCGTGCCGAGCTGGATGGAATTATCGGCAGCGGGCCGTCCAGGGGTACCCAATACACCTACAAGTTGATGGAAGGCCGCCTTACCGAGGTATCATCATTCGACAAGGAGGAAGCCCAGGCGAGATTAGCCCGGCTCTATTTTCAAAGTCACGGTCCCGCCACACTCAAGGATTTTGTATGGTGGAGCGGTTTGACTAAAACAAGATCGAGGAAAGCGATCGAAATGTTAAAGCCGGAGTTGATGTCGGAAGAAATCCGGGATCACAAATATTGGTTCTTTGATGAATCCGGTCAGACAATACATAATAAGCAATCCGTGTACCTGCTTCCGGCCTATGATGAATATGTAATCAGTTACCGGAACCGCGAAATGATGATCAACGAAGAAGATGAAGCCAAAGCTATTTCGGCGAACGGGATTTTCCGTCCGGTTATCGTGGTAAACGGAGTAGTGAAAGGAATCTGGAAACGAACGGTTCAATCCGACTCGGTAGAGGTAAAACTGGAATTTTTTGTGAATCCCGGACCAGAAGTTGTAAAAAAGGCGGCCGAACAGGCAGAACGATTTGCCGGTTTTCTGGGAAAGAAATTAGATCTGGCAGTGGACTAACAATACCAAGGGAGGGGTATCGGGAAACAGTTACAGGTGTTGACTAAAGAGCAATTAGGTCTAAAATGCAAATTAATTGTACTGGCCGCCCCGGCAGCTAATTCCTATTACGAACATCTTGATTATTCACAAAATGAGAGGTGTTGGGTGCTTGGGGTCGATCAACGTATTGGTTAATACAGGCAAACTATTCTCCGTGGTTTAAAAAACTTAGGGTAATTGAATTACGATCGTCTCAACTCTCAATGAACCAAACAGGACCGTGATCATATCATGAATACCGATTTAATTCTGCAAAATATTGACCGCATCGTTGAATTGGATTCGGAGGAGGCTGCATTCTTTACGTCTCTTCTGAGAGCAAAGTCGGTCAAAAGAAAACAGTTCCTCTTGCGAAAAGGGCAAATAGCAACCGACACCTTTTTTGTAAACAGTGGCTGTCTCCGGGTATTCAAAATGAATGAGTTCAGCCATTTTTTATACTTGTTCTCAACGTCCTCAGCCCCTAATTTTGGTTAACTACGGCCGCGCCCGCAAGGGCTACTGTCCCACCGAGGATGGCCATCATCTCCGGCACTTCGCCGAGCCAAATCCAACCTTGGAGAATAGTAACAACTGGCACAAGATAGAGAAAACTCGTGGCCAGGGAAGCATCCATCATCGACAGTGTATAAGCGGATTGAAGGCGGACAAAGTGATTGAGAAAGCGAAAACAAACAGTACCGGGTATTATGGAATGCCACCGTGCGACGGGCAATGTCTGCATAATCATGAAAGTGCGGGTGGCTTCGGTATGCGGCAGGATGGTCAAATCCCCGGGAGCTGTATCATAGAGCCCGGCATATAGCAAAAGACGTTTCCCAACGAATATCAGTGGGAAGAAATAATATTTGCGTCATATACCTTCACATCCACCCACAATCCATTGTATTCATCAATAAACTCCAGGTGATCGGGATGATCTGCATAGGTTTTATAATCCTCCATGGTTTCGAACCAGGTATAAATGACGTAGGCGTATCCGTGGTCGGTAACATCCCGCTCTTCGGTAGCGGCGGGAACGCCTAATTCCGATTGATGAATGGCCGGTATTTCGAGGAGCTCTTCCAGTCCTTCCTCGAACGCTTCTTTTTCTTCAGAAGTTACGTCGGAATTCAGGTAGAAATAAACAGTATGCTGTAGCATTTCAGTAGTTGGGTCTTCGGTTGGTTGTTCAGTTGTATTCGAGCAAGCCGCAAGTATAAGCAGGAGCGGGATTCCGAACAACAATGAGGAATAACGTTTCATTATAGTCTGTTTCTGATTAATTCAGATTTGGTTTAATATATCCATAAGATACACCTTGTAGGTTATTATGCAACTAAAGCAGCAATCCCCTATTTCTCATCTGAATGCTCAGGATTTCAGCTGCGGAAGGCGGGCCGGCTCTTCCTCTCTAATAAAAGTTATAGGCGACTTTTAAAAATTACTTAATTTATCATTCTCCCTGTCGAGGAACCTTTTGACAATGGCTGTGGCTTTAAGAGGGGATGTTGCAACGACTTTCTAAGACGGGAAGCGTTAAAAACCTGCTCATTACGAGGTTACAGGAAGCCTTTGCAAAACCGCTCTTTTTTCTAATCTCGGCGTTATCGGTCGGTTGAAGTCCTTTCATATAGACGATATGCTGCGAGGGCGATCTCCTGAGGCTTTAACCATGACAAAGTCCTGGTTTTGCTAAGGCTTCTGCAAATATTGTTGAAGAAAAAATTTTGCAAAAAATATCCGCAGTCTTTATTTTACCTATAGGTTAAATAACTAATAGGTTAAATAATATTCAACAATATGTCCCGAGATCAACTAAGCACGACTTTTTCCGCACTTGCTGATCCCACGCGGCGGGCCATTCTGGCCAGGCTTACGACTGGTGAAAAAACCGTTTCTGATCTTGCCGAACCGTTTGATATGACCATGCCGGCCGTCACCAAGCATCTCAAGGTGCTGGAAAAAGCGAACTTGGTTGAGCGCAGCCGGCAGGCGCAGTACCGCCCGTGCAAGCTTCACCCGGAGCCGCTCAAGGATATAGACGAATGGATGGGGCAATACCGGCAGTTTTTCGAGGAGAGTTTTGATCGACTGGACAGTTATCTGAATAAAATCCAAACGAAAAAGGAAAACGACGATGGAAACAAAAAATAAGATGGATGTAACAGAAGATGGTAATAAGCTGATTATAGAAAGAATATTCGATGCTCCCCTCGAACTCATGTTCGAAGTGTGGTCGAGCTGTGAACACCTGAAACACTGGTGGGGACCGAAAGAGTGGCCGATGAAAGAATGTGAAATGGATTTTCGCGAAGGCGGGCAGTGGCATTTTTGCCTGCGCGGACCGAATGAGGGAGATGAGTCATGGGGACTGGCTACTTACAAGGAAATAGAGAAACCCCGAAAAATTGTGTACCAGGATAACTTTTCGGACGCGGAGGGCAACATCAACGAAGAGATGCCCGGGATGCTGGTCACGGTGGAGCTTTTTGAGCATGAAGGCAAAACCCGGTACGTCGGCACAACGCTCTTTGATACTCCGGAAACGCGCGAGAAAGTGGTCGAAATGGGTGTGGTCGAAGGTATGGGTAGCTCTATGGATCGACTGGATGAGTATTTGGATCAAACAACAGCCCAATAGTTGATCTTGTGACAAGCATTGATTCAAGAAGTTATCTTTTCTCAAGCCTTTTAATCTCCCCTTGATAAGGGGAGAAATTTAGGTGATAACTTCTCGTTCCGCTCTCAATGCAAGGATGAGGGAGTAGACAGAGGTTGGGTAATGCTGAGACCTCAGGCTAATATTTTCTAAATCAACAACTGTTTATAACTGTCAACTTATGTCTCAATTAATTCTAAAATAAATCATCATGAAAAAGAAAATTCTATTTGTAGTAAGCCTGCTTTTTGGCTTGGTGTTCATTAATGCAGGCTTAAACAAGTTTTTTAATTATATGCCGGTACCCGAAGATCTCCCAGAAGAGGTGATAAAAATGTCCACAGCCATGATGGAGATTGGCTGGCTGATGCCTCTGATCGCTGTGGCCGAAATTGCCGGAGGTGTACTATTTGTCACAAAAAAATACCGGGCTTTGGGTGCAATCATCATTTTTCCCGTAATGGTGGGCATTCTTTTAACCCATTTCATAGTGGCTCCATCCGGGCTGCCGCTGGCTCTCGTGCTGCTGGCTGTATTGGTTTGGGTTATGATTGAAAACCGGGAGAAATATTTGCCAATGATTAAATAAAACACAATGATTATGAAAAAGCAGAAAATAAAAAAATGCAGAGCCACTTTATTTGCTGTGATAGCTATATTGATCGTATTGTCGTCTCCCCCGGCTCAATACGAAGAACCCGAAACCACTGGTTACATCTCTGTCAACGGCCTTGACTACTATTACGAAATTCACGGAGAGGGCGACCGGTCCGCGGAAGCCTCGGAACATGCAGAACCGTTGTTCCTGCTTCACGGGCACGGCCGCACAGAGCTGGGGGACCGTCCTCCCCTTCCTTAATGGCGAAGATAGCGCACCGAGATGGAGCGAACAGGTTCAGGATTCCGGGGATTAATTTTAAATTCATGGAGTAATGGCAAAAACGGATTTTAAAAATATTGAAGAATATATCGACGCCTTTCCCGAGGATATTCAGGGAAAATTAGAACAAATCAGGCAAACAATTAGGAAAGCCGCACCAGAGGCGAAAGAAGTAATCAGCTATCAAATGCCGACTTTCCGTCTAAACGGCATTTTGGTTCATTTTGCTGCATTTACGAACCATATCAGCTTTTTCCCAACGCCCTCCGCTATTGTGGAATTCCAGGAGGAATTGACTACCTACGAAACATCCAAGGGAACCGTAAAGTTTCCTCATGTAAAATCAATCCCGTATAAACTTATTACTGAAATTGTGGAGTTTAGAGTGAAAGAAAACCAAAACGCGGAGAAAATTAATAATGCAAAAGAAAGCGAACATCATGAACACTAATACCGAAGACAGGAAAATCAGATTAACCAGAGAATTTGATGCGCCGAGAGAGCTCGTATTTGATGCCTTCACCGCTCCGGAAAAGATCGGGCAATGGTGGGGGCCCGAGGGCTTCACGACCACCACCAGGGAGATGAACTTCAAAGTGGGTGGCGACTGGATTTTTACGATGCACGGCCCCGACGGCACTGATTACCCGAACCATATAGTGTATACCGAAATAATAGAACCGGAGCGGATTATATACGATCACTACGGACATGAGGATGAAGAAGGCGACCCTCCACATTTTAAAACAACCATAGTTTTTGAGGATTTGGGCGAACGGACAAAAATTAACATGCGTATGCTCTTCCCCACGGTGGAAAAACGAGAAGAAGCGGCGGAATTCGGCGCGGTTGAGGGCGGAAAACAGACCTTGGGGCGATTAGCTCAATATCTTGAGAAAAAGATACGAAAATCGTAGTGTAATGAAGCGGGTTATATTGGAAGGACAAAATCAAACAATCAGTTCCCCTAAAGCTACCGGCTTAAAACCGGTAGCAGTCTACATATCCTAAAAGCGATATTGGGGGGAACTCTCTCCCGTTGATACAATTCAATCTTGGAATAGCATTTTGTAAAAAGATAAAAAATAGGAGAAATGAGAAGGTCCTGATTATTTTAAAGTCAATAAATCAGGATATGTTTTTGTGCTTTTCCCTGTATTCGGTCGGCGTTATGCCTGTGTACTTTTTGAATGCGGAATAAAAAGCCGATTTTGAGTTAAACCCTGATTCCAATCCTATGGCTGCAATGGTATAGTTGGTAAAATCCGGATGGATCAAACAGCTTTTTGCCTCTTCCACCCGGTAGCGGTTTATAAAGTCGGGGAAACTGCAGCTGCTCAGATTATTGATCAATTGAGAAAGGTAGTTGGTGCTGATGTTTAGCTGTTCAGCAACGGAAGAAAGGCTCAGATTTTCGTCCATATATATCTTTTCCTTTTCGACAAGATAACAAAACTGCTTATAGTAGGCATTGTCATTCGTAAAACTGTCTTTCTTGTTTTGAATGATATGAGCCAGTTTTTTTACGGTAAGCTGAGCGATCAACTCAAGGAGAAACAAATGGTTGAGGGTAAAGAACGCTTTTTTGGAATGCTCGGAGTCGATAACTCCAATGACTTCATTACCAATTAGCAAGGGAACGGTTACTTCCGCTCCTCTTTGCACATCATCTAAAATATAACGGGGATCCTGTGTCACATCGGATATGATTTCCGGCTTGCCCGAGGCAGCCACGTGGCCTACAATCCCTTTACCGAGCGGTATCGTGATGGGATTTAATATTTTTCTTTCCCCTCTGTCTTTATTCCCGTAAGCCGCTTTTTGAATCAGCAGCTTTTTATCCCTGTCCAGTAAATAAATCACACAGTCTTCCAAATTCAGCTGTGAAATGCAGTTTTCTGTTATATCCCACAGGACATCCTCTTTTTTGGTCTTGTCAAATAATGAAGTGGCAAAATAGCTTAATATGGAAATTACATAGACCTGGCTGTCATCAATATTAGCCAGATCCTTTTCAGAAAACACCTTGTTTAAACCGAGTATCCGGTAATCTGTCTTTTCCATTTAGCCTGATTGGGAGTGGGTAGCATGAAAAAATAAAGATATAGATATATGGTTAACTTTTCTATTCGTTCTATAAAAGGATTTAATTGATTAAGAGCCCGGTGCCTTATGGGGCTCAGCACCGGCTAAAGCATCGAAGATATTGTCCCTGACCTATCTTCATAAGATGATCCTTTTATGTTAATTAGCCGGTATCGTCTGTAGGATATAAAACCCAACAAAGGACTAAAGGAGAGGCACAAACACGATGCACTTATTCATAGCATAGTAAACGTTCTAATTCATTTCGTTGTTGAGAATAGGCAGCTCCGGCATATAAAAGTTCTGTGCCCGGAAAACCGGGGCCCTGAATCAACAACCTTCATTTATCTGAACTCATGAACGTAGCTGAATTTTTTGTTGAATGTCTTGAAACAGAAGGGGTTACTCATATCTTTGGAGTCCCCGGCGAAGAAAACGAAGCGTTACTCTTTGCGTTGGATTCTTCTACCATCGAATTTGTACCGTGCCGTCACGAACAGGGGGCCGCTTTTATTGCGAATGTGTGGGGACGGCTTACCGGAGAGCCAGGGGTATGTCTTTCCACTCTGGGACCGGGGGCGACAAACCTGATAACCGGAGTGGCCGATGCCAATCTCGACAAAGCCCCGCTGGTTGCTATTACAGCCCAGGGGGGACTCGATCGCCTGCACAATGAAAGCCACCAGATGGTTGATGTGGTGAATATGTTCCGGCCCATTACCAAGTGGAACGGCAACATCCCTTCTCCCAGGGTGGTAGCCGAAGTGGTACGAAAAGCATTCAAGATTGCCGGGATGGAAAAACCCGGGGCTACTCATATTGAATTGTCGGAGGATGTAGCCGGTCAGGAAATTTCATCGGATTTCCTGCCCATTAAACCGGGAGCATTTCGCAGGCCGGGTTCCGATTATAAAGCCATACGTAACACACTCAACCTGCTACAGGACGCCCGGAAACCCCTGGTACTGGCCGGCAACGGGGCCATCCGAAAACGGGCCAGCAACCATCTCACCGAATTTGTGACCCGTCATAACATCCCGGTCGTTTCCACCTTTATGGGGAAGGGAGCGGTATCCGACCGACTCAGTCAATCCCTGTTTAGTATTGGTTTGGGGTTTAAAGATTATGTGCTTAAAGCCGTAGAGGAGGCTGACCTTGTACTTGCCATAGGCTATGATATTGCCGAATATCCGCCGCAGGAATGGAATCCCGGGGGCGACAAGCCTATTGTCCATATCGATTTCGACCCGGCTGAAGTCTATACGCACTACAACCCAAAGGTTGAAGTAACCGGTGATATCTCCGCTGCCTTGTGGGAGCTTAACGAGCAGTTGAATGACTCAGATCTTGCATTTACCAACTGGTATGCCCCGATTCGGAAACGGATCAGAGAGGATATCCAAAGTTACCGGCTGCAGGAGGATGAGCCGTTCACCGTACCCGGTGTTCTGCTCGAATTGAGAGATACGCTTGATGACGGGGCTCTTCTGATCAGTGATGTTGGGACCCACAAGATGTGGGTTGCCCGGAATTATCCGACGTACTGCCCAAACGGATGTATTATCAGCAATGGCCTTGCCAGCATGGGTATTGCGCTGCCCGGCGGAATCGCCGCCGGCTTGCTCAACAAGGGGCGGCAAATTGTATCGGTTATGGGCGACGGGGGCTTTATGATGAACAGCCAGGAGCTGGAAACAGCCAAACGGCTTGGCGTGGGATATATCAATATCGTGTTTAATGATAACGACTACGGACTGATTAGCTGGAAACAGTTCCAGCACCGGCAGCAATCGGTAAGCACCGGCATACAAAATCCTGATTTTAGGAAATATGCTAAGTCATTTGGTATTCAGGGCTATAAACCCGAAAATTTGAGCGAACTGCGATCAACGCTGAAACAGGCTGTGGAGCATAAGGAGTTGTGTCTGATCGAGGTCCCCATTTCAACACATGTCAATAATGAATTGACTGAAAAACTTAAAAACTGGTGGAATAGCCACTAACGGCCGTTAACCGCAAATGCTACGGTTGTAATTGTTCGAAGGAGCGGTTTGCCGGAGCTTCTACGACATTTTTATACTGCGGGCGTATTCAATGGGCGTTTCTCCCACGACGGATTTAAAGTCCTTGATAAAGTACGATTGGTCGGCATAGCCTAACTTCAGCGCCAGTTCAGTCCAGTCCATACCTTGCTGTTCTTCAGCAATCATGTTCGCCACTTCGTGCAGTCGAGATCGTTTGATGATCCACTCGGGCGGAATTCCGACATACCACTTAAAAAGGCGTCGGAGGGACCGTCTACTCATATCCAACCGTTCAACCAACTGTTCAATTCTAATGAGGCGGCTGTTTTTGATTACCGTATCTATAATGTCATTGATTTTTTTTACCCGCTCGTCTTTTTCCGGCAAATTGTTTTCTA
Source organism: Fodinibius roseus (assembly GCF_900129315.1). Classification (GTDB taxonomy): domain Bacteria; phylum Bacteroidota; class Rhodothermia; order Balneolales; family Balneolaceae; genus Fodinibius; species Fodinibius roseus. Next base: position 124,622 of record NZ_FQUS01000013.1, on the reverse strand, counting down.
AAAAACGCGCTGCCCGGGCAATTGATTTCTGGTTGCTATCGGGCGTAAGTATCTCCTTTTCCAGCCGTGAAATATCCTCTCCAAACACTTCGTCAAAGGCAAGTATTCCATCCGTAATGGTTGAAACAGAAGACCGAAAAAAAGGATAAAATCCGCCGGGCCGGAACTTAATCCCCACGATTTTCCCCTTCCCTTTCAAGGGCCTTTTGAACATCCCCGTAGCAACTCCCCAAATCCACGTATTGTTTTTCTCGAAGATCAGCTGAACAGAAAGATCAGCCGGTATTTGCTGCTTGTATAATGGGCGTTCAGGATCCCATTCCACAATCCAGAAGTGTTCTATAAAGAATTGTAGTTCATCTGAAGGGGTAATCCTGGATAAATCAAATTTTTTTTCTCTGTCATTCAGATAGCGCCCCCCCTTTTTCTTCCCCGATTCAGCTTTAGACATAGCGATATCCCTTCTTGTGTTTATTGTCGTAATTTAATGGCCTGCAACCTAATAGAATCAATAAAGTATCATAATGTTAAGAAAGCAAGTAGAATCTATGTTAGAGGTAGAAGTTCAGAATACCGGTGAATCAGCTTCCAAATTTTTTGCTTGTATGACCTTCCCTGACCCGCCATGTTTTCTCAGTGCTTCTGGGTTATCCCGGTGGTGATCGACGACAAATCCCCTCTTTTGTTGCGGTGGATAGAAACAAAAGCCATTAATTTTCATTTAAGAGATTGAATTTTAATACATTCCCCGTAAATTAAACCCTCAAGGTTCTTAATTTCGCTGATTGATTGATCGTATAACTATTCCGGCAGAAACTAACTATTATAACTAAAAGATCTTGTATGAACAGTACGTCTTGTCTTTTTCAATTTTTGGTTCTTCTGTTGACACTCATAGTAGCGCCCGGTGCGAACGGGCAGGAGTCCCCGATCCGGGCACTGCTTATTACGGGTGGAGGCTGGCACGATTATGACAGCCAGAAGCAGCTGCTGACGGAAGGGATCAAAGAACGGCTTGGAGACGGGATTGAGTGGACCATCATTCATGAAGATGAGGGAGCACCGGGTCACCAGGTCTCTGTCCTGAAGCAGGAAAACTGGTCGGAAGATTATGACGTGGTGGTCCATAATACGGGCTATGCCCGGGTAAGGGACTCCGATTTTGTAGCCCGGTTTGTCGAACATCACAAAGGCACCCCCGCCGTGCTGATTCACGCCGCTATTCAGAGCTATCGTTTTGCGGAACCGGCGGACCCATGGTTTGCGTTTGTGGGGCTTCAGTCCATGGTATCGGAAGATCCGGGCCAGATTGAAATTGAAAATGTAAATCAGAGTCACCCGGTGATGGAAGACATTCCTGAGATGTTTGTAATGTCTGAGGATGAGGTATATATCACTGAAAAAATATGGGGAGACATCACCCTGCAGGCTCGTACGTATGGAGAGGAAACCCAGGAATACCAGCCGGTGACATGGACACATGAGGCGGACAGTACCCGGGTGTTTGCGACTACGCTGGGCCACAGCAACGAGACGTTTAGGCAAGAGGAGTTTTTAACGATGGTTGCGAACGGTATCCTTTGGGCCGTGGGGAGGCGTTGAACAGAGCAATCGGGTGAGCAGGATTTGCTATGGCTTGCATTATTGGGTAATAGTAAGTGCGTTCAATAATAAGAAGAGAGTCACATGGTGATACCACTTAATACCTGGTTTCTACCTTCGTTGGCTGTGTCTTTTGATAATGATATGGTTACTGGCAGGCTCGTTATGACAGGGGAGGATGTGTAAAACCGGATGACGTTTTGTTTTGGATATTCGCGTTGTTATTTTTTTGGGGATAACCCTCCTAATAAAATAACTCGTTATGCTGTGGAATAACGACCTGGATTCCGACCTTGTACAATATTTTTCCAAGAAGAAAACGCCCCTCGATTCTATTTTAGATACTTTTTCCGATATTATCGTAATAGAGGATCTTAATTTTAACATAGTTGCCGTCAATAATACTGTTGAGCCCTTGTTAGGGTATGAACCGTCGGAAATGATAGGACAACCGGCAGAGCGGTTTTATGAAGATACGGATGATTTTGAGGAGAGGAAGAGAAAGGATTTTTTCGGAGTTTCAGATTCTGATAACGATTCTGTCACCTTTGAGACTCGCTACCAAAAGAAGGGTGGGGGTATCCTTGAAGCGGAGACCGTATTAAAAAAGATTAAGAATGAGAAAGGGGAAGTAGTAAGCTACCTCGGGGTGGTCCGGGATATATCAAAACGCAAGCAGGCCCATCGGAGGATTCAGAGATTTTTCTCGCTTCCCCTTAATCTGATGTGTACGGCCACGCCGGACGGGTATTTTAAAGAGATTAATGATCACTTTGAAGAAGTGTTGGGATTTTCCAAAGAAGAATTATTAGAAATCCCATTTGTGGAACTTATACATCCCGACGATGTGGAGCCGACAATGGAGGAGATAGAGAAATTAGCTGCCGGTGAGCAGGAGGTTACGGTAAGCTTTGAGAACCGTTTACGCCGCAAAGACGGTTCCTATCACTGGCTGGCATGGACCTCCACTTTTGATGAAGAATCTGATCTGCTCTATGCCATTGCCCATGATATCCATGAGCGCAAAAAGATGGAGGAGGAGCTTATTACGGCCAAGGAAAAAGCTGATGAGGCAAACAGGGCCAAGAGCCACTTTGTGGCCAACATGAGTCATGAGATACGGACGCCGATGAATTCTATCCTGGGATTTGCGGAAATGATGGAGGAGCTGGTGGACAGCGACCTGGAGAAAGAATATATCGGAAACATCCGGAAAAGCGGCAAAAACCTGCTGAAACTAATCAATGATATCCTGGATCTCTCAAAAATTGAATCGGGTAAAAAGGGGGTTGATATCCATCCGGTGAGCGTAGAGCGCGTTGTGGATGAAGTGATGAGTATTTTTGCGCTGCAGGCGGGAAATAAGGGGCTGGAACTCCGCACCGATGTGGATGAAGATCTTCCCGAGGCCCTGCTGCTGGATGAAATGAAACTGCGGCAAATCCTGGTCAACCTTATGGGCAATGCCATCAAGTTTACGAAGGAAGGCTTCATCGAAGTCGGGGTGAGGTCAAAGGAAATTCCCCAAACGGAGAGCCGGGTTAATCTGGAAGTGTATGTGAAGGACACGGGTATCGGTATTTCGGAAGAAAAACTGGAGACCATATTCCGGGAGTTTGAGCAGGAGGATTACACCACTTCAGACAAGTATGGGGGAACCGGCCTGGGGCTTTCAATTTCCAATCGCCTTTCCCAGCTTATGAACGGATCGGTTACCGTTCAGAGCAAACAGAAAAAAGGCAGCGTATTTACCCTATTTCTACCGGATATCCCGATCTCCACGATGCTCGAAGAATCCGGGGAAGATGGAGGGGAATCATATAACATCGCCTTTAACACGGGGAAAATTATGGTGGTCGACGACATACAGTTGAACCGTCAGCTGATCGCTGAATTTTTAAAAGATTATCCGATACAGGTGCTGGAAGCAAAAAATGGAATGGACGCTGTGCGTATGGCCGGCGAGGAAGAGCTGGATCTTGTTTTCATGGATATAAAGATGGGGCATATGAATGGAGTCGAAGCCATGAAACAGATTAAAAAGAAAAAAAAGGACCTGCCCATTGTAGCCTTGACGGCTTCTGTATTTGATGTGCATTCAGAGGGAGTACAGGATACCTGGTTTGACGGATACCTGAGAAAACCGGTAAATCGGAAGCAGATTTTAGCAGAATTAGAGCGGTACATCGGATTTCAAAAGGGACAGGAGGGTCGAACATTTATAAAAGAAAGTGAAGGTGCACAATCTGAAAATAATGGCTCTGAAGCGATGTCCGGTAAAGACCAAAAAAAGCTGGCTGGAAAGCTGGATCGGAAGGTGTCGGGTATCATCGCAGCATTGGATACGGAGTCGATCATGATGGGAGAATACCGGGAGCTCCTCAGTGAGTTAAGGGAAATTGAACAAGAAATGCCGGAAGACCGGCTCATTGCCTTTAATGAACAGCTTGCTTCCGCTATTAACCTGTTTGATGTTGATGGTATCCGTAATTTAGTGAATCATGAATACCCGGAATTAATAAGCAGATTGAAAGAATAGGAGTGATCCGTCGCATTCTGTTAAATTAGTCAACACCAACGATCAATTATTGATAATACAACATTATGCAGGATGACATGCAGGAACAAGACTTTGTAATACTCATCGTTGATGATATTGCCAAGAATATTCAGCTGCTTGGAAAAATATTGGACAACCGGGGGTATGAGGTTGTGGCCGCAACCAAGGGAAACCAGGTGTTGAAAGCGGCGAGAAATCACGATCCCGATTTAATTTTACTGGATATTATGATGCCGGAGAAATCGGGATTTGAAGTATGCGAGGAGCTGAAAGCCGATGAAGATCTGGCGGAGATTCCCGTCATATTTTTAACCGCCCGATCCGATGAGGAGGATATTATCAAGGGACTGAACCTCGGCGGGGCCGACTACGTCACCAAGCCGTTTAATTCCGGGGAGCTGTTGGCTCGTATTGATACTCATCTGAGCTTAAAAAATGCGCGAGATCGAATTATACGACAGCGGGAAAAGCTACAGCAACTCTCAAAGACCAGGGAGAAATTGTATTCTATTATTGCCCACGACTTAAAGGGGGCTTTGTTTGGTATCTCCGGTCTGGCTGAGGTGGTCGATCACAAGTTACGGGACCAGCCGGTCGATGAGGAAACCAAAGATAATATAAAACGAGTATCGCATTCCCTTACCGTTGCTAATTCGATTCTCGAAAACCTTTTGGCGTGGGCCCGTCTCCAGACCGATAAGCTGAAGATGAATCCGGAAACGTTCTCCCTTTCGGAGGAGATAGACAAGAATGTTCAATTATTACAAACGCTGGCCCGACAAAAACAGGTGGAAATCCAGCTTGAGCTGGATAACGAGAATATTACCGTGGAGGCCGATAAACAGATGCTGTCTACGATTATTCGAAATCTTCTTGCTAATGCGATTAAATTTTCCAGCGCGGGGGACAAGGTCATATTGGAGGTAACCAGTACCGATTCCCGCATTCGGCTATCCGTACAGGATGAGGGGGTCGGAATGCCTGCAGAGGTCCAGGAACACATTTTTAATCCCGATGATCGTCCCAAAAGGCCCGGCACAGACAAGGAAAGCGGAACCGGACTGGGCCTGCTGCTGTGTAAAGAATTCATAGAAGCCCATAATGGTGAGATCCGGGTTGAAAGTGAAGTCGGGCAAGGGACTGATTTTCAGTTTGTCATTCCCCAGTAATTGTTTGGACGCGACCAAAATTGTATGATGTATCAGAGGACCATTACCATATTAGCTTTCAAACAGATAATGTTTGTGGACCCGCTGTCTTTGCTCGGATTGGATAGGGTAACGCAAGGTTTTGCTTCTTCCGGCTTTATAAAGATAGGACGAGGCCGGGTAACCTTTAGTCACCTCAGAAAATTTGGCTGAATTATGAAGACTCCCCCGCTGTGAGGAATACACTATCCCGTAAACGAGAGATCCCCTGAGTTTACTATGTTGCTGGCTAATTAGGTCACGGATGAATAAAATGAAACAATTCATACTATTTCTTCTTGGATTCCTACTGACCGGGCAGGGTGTGATTTTTGCGCAAAGTCAAGTGGACAGACTTTCGGTTGAGGAACTCTATGAACAGGCCCGAAATGCAGCTTTTGAGGAGGCGGATTACGATAAAGCCCGTACTTATGCCTTTGAAGCTCTGGATCGAAGTCCCGATTATCACGGCATACGGATCTTTGTGGCCCGCCTGTATAGCTGGGAAGGGGCGTACGAGAAGGCCAGAGAAGAGCTGAGGTATGTGTTACAGGAGGATCCCGGCAACCGGAGGGCTCTGCTGGCGTTGATTGATGTGGAAAAGTGGTCGGATAATTTGCAGGTTGCGCTTCAAAACGTCAATGAAGCCCTGGATTATCATCCCGAAGATGAAGAGATATTACTTCAAAAAGCCGCTGTATTGTACGACATGGAAGAATACGGCCGTTCTGAAGATGTCTATAGGGATATCCTGGCACGGAATCCCAGTAAAAAAGCACGGGATGAATTGAAGTCGGTAAAACGTAAGCAGATGAAGTACCGGGTCTCCATATCCTACCGGTACGATTATTTCACGGATACTTTTGATCCCTGGGAATTCGGGGAGTTTGCTCTCAGCCGGCAGACCCCTGTCGGACCGGTTATCGGGCGCGTGCAGTATGCCCGCCGGTTTGGTTCGAATGGCGCACAGTTTAATATTGATGCTTATCCGTCCATCGCCAATGGGCTGTATGCCTATGTGAGCGGAGGTTATTCTGAGTCCTCTATTTATCCCCGGTATCGATTTGGTTTTTCGCTGTATAAGGCACTGCCCGCTTCGTTTGAGCTTTCTGCGGGTATGCGCTACCTGGATTTTAGCACCTCGCAAACCGATATTTATACCGCATCTCTGGCTAAATACGAGGGCAGTTATCTTGTAACCCTGCGCAGTAATTATGTCCCCTCGCAGGGCGGAAACTCCAAGTCGATAAACCTGCTTATGCGGCGTTATTTCGGTTCGGCCACTGCCTATATAAGTGTTACGGGCGGATATGGATCGGCTCCCACGGAAATCCAATTTTCACAGGATATACAGACACTTGATTCCTGGTCGGTGGGAATCGACGGGCAATACCCCCTGTTGGAGCACATTTTGGTGGGCGGCCGTGCTCGATACGACATGTCTGACTTACCAAGCCTTACCACCCGAAAGCGGTTTAGCTTCAAAGGGTCTGTCTCATATCGATTTTAACCCGCACAATAATATACGCTTATGAAAGAAACCATATTACTGATAGAAGATGATGAGAACATCGCCCGGTATGTGAAATTTAAGCTGGAGAAGAAAGGGTATGATGTGCATCATGAGGACAATGGTATAGAAGGGCTGGAAACTGTTGATATACTCGATCCCGATCTCGTTATTATGGACATGATGATGCCCGGACTGGATGGACGCGAAGTGGCTGAGCGTATCAATGAACAGCAATTACTGGATCCGAGGCGTATTATCGTACTTTCCGGAAAAGAAGAAAGCGAGGAGATCAAAGCACTCTTCAAGCTTGGAATTTATGACTATCTGCACAAACCGTTTGACTTCGATAATTTACTCATACGTATAGAACGGGCTCTCACAGTTCTTCGATCCTAAGCATGAGTTTTACTTACGACACATTGGCCATTCAGTTCACCGGAATCGTGCTTATTTTCCTGCTCCTGCAATTTACAGTGTTGATTATCTACACGTACTTCCACAGATGGCTCCTGAACTACCGCAAAGAAAAGAAAGCTGACTCGGAAGAATACATTTTGCCTCTGATATACCGCTACCTTGATGGGGGGATAAGTGAGCTCGATTTCAGTGACGCTCTGCGAAATCATTACGACATCGTGGTTGCCTTTGAGAATATCGACGACATGATTGACAGCCTGAGAGGAAAAGAGCGGGAGAAGCTAAAAAAACTGTTGAATCTCTCCGCTTTTCGGGAGCATTTCCTCAAAAAAATAAAATCAAATGCGGTGATGGATATCGCTGAAGCCTGTATGTATTCTGAGAAAAAAAAAGAAACGGATTCCGAGGTTATTAAGAAACTTTATGATCTTCAAAGTCACAATCGCCCGGTTATCGTGTATGCTGCAACCCTGGCCCTGATTAATAGTTCAAAACAGGAAATACGCGATTACGCGCTAACCTCGTTTCTACACTCTCCCCAAAATGCTTCTATGGCAGTCAATGATATTATCTACAAGTATTGTGAGCTGCATCCGGATAAAGACCAGGCGGCCGAATTTCTTATGGAGCAGGTCTCTTCTTCTGAAATTCCTGTTAAAAACGCTTCGGCCGCTACCCGTATGTTTAACGATCTGAATTTTTATCAGCTTACAGAACCCCTTTTTGAGCTGTTCTGTTCCCCCCTGCCGCATGATGAGCTTGGTCAGCTCCGGGCTACGCTGCTGAGCGTATTAAACCAGTTACCTGCTCCAGAAGTAAAGGAAGAGCTTTTCCGCCAGCGTTTGTGGGAGTCAGACTACCAGATGGTTCGGTTGGAAACAGCCCGATGGATCTATCAGCATCATACACCCGATCTGGACGACATGCTACTGGCACTATGTGGGGATGATGACCTGGAAGTCCGTATTGTGGCACAGAAGGCCTTGTTGCAATACTCCAACCTTCCGCAGCCGGAAACCCACATCCCTGAGAAGTACCAGCAGGAATGGCAGGAAATTAAAAAAATTGGTGATACCCATGTCAACATTATCTAACATACTTTATGGTATTAATGAATTGGTGATCTTATATTTTATCATCGTCAATGGGATCTATTTTATGTTACTGGTCGTATCTTTTTTTCATATCCGCCGGTACAGAAATATTGATCGTATTTTTAAGCTCAAGGGAGTATACAGCACCAATCTCTACAAGCCGATAAGCATCATCGCCCCGGCCTTTAACGAGGAGGAGTCGATTATAAGTTCTATTAATTCCCTGCTCAACCTTAAGTATACCAACTACGAGGTGGTGGTTGTCAATGATGGCAGTACGGATCAAACCTTGCAAAAGCTGATTGATTATTACCAGCTAAAGTCTCAGCAACGTCACTGGCCTAAATTTACAGACCATCAACCCATTAAAGATATTTACACTTCCGATCGATACCCCAAATTAGTCGTGATAGATAAAAAAAACGGGGGCAAGGCCGATGCCCTTAATGCCGGCATTAATATTGCAAAGAAAGAGCTGTTTTGTGCTGTAGATGCTGATTCGATTCTGGAGCCGGATGCTCTTACCAAAATGCTGCGTGTTTTTATGGAAGACGATACCACGATTGCCGTAGGCGGGGTTGTACGCGTGGCTAACGGCTGTACGTTTAAGAATCGATTGGTGGATAAGGCAGGCATCCCCGATTCGTTTTTAGGTAGAATTCAGTCGGTGGAATACCTGCGGGCTTTTCTTTTCGGGCGTATCGGCCTGGACTACCTTGATTCGCTGCTCATTATCTCCGGTGCCTTCGGCCTCTTCGATCGTAAGGCTGTCATTAAAGCGGGCGGCTATCTGCGTGATACCGTCGGTGAAGATATGGAACTGGTGATGCGGCTTCACGAGCATTACCGCCGCCAAAAAATTCCTTACCGGATACGTTTTATTTCGGAGCCGGTATGCTGGACCGAAGTGCCGGAAGACCGGGCTTCTCTTGCACGACAACGCAACCGCTGGCATCGCGGCCTTACCGATTCCTTATACCGTTATAAGCGAATGCTATTAAATCCTCGTTATGGACGTATCGGGCTTTTTGCAATGCCTTTTTTTGTGTTTGTGGAGATGATCTCCCCGGTCATTGAATTCGCGGGATATTTTCTGGTTGGCATTTCCTGGTGGATGGGGGTCATTAACGGTTATTTCGCCCTTCTTTTTTTGGCCGTAGCCCTTGTTTGGGGAATGGTGCTTTCAGTGAGCGCTGTTTTTCTGGAAGAACTTACCTCCCGGCGCTACGAGCGTCCCCGTGACACCCTTATTCTGGCCGGGTATGCACTGCTGGAAAATCTTGGCTATCGTCAGCTTCATGCCTGGTGGCGGCTCCAGGGGATCATTGATTTTTTCAAAGGCAAGAAAGAGTGGGGAACAATGGTCCGAAAAGGGATTGGATCGTCATAAATCCGACTGATAGAGTTACAGCTCTTACAGCCGTGGACTTCAGTTCCGCATTTTTCCACTCCGTAAAAAAACTGATGCCCAGCATTCCGGGCGAGTTAATAAATCCGCTCCTCCTCCATAATTACAAACTAATCATAATTTCAGGTGTTTTTTTCGGAAAAAATGTGTTACTTACTATTACATTGTCATTAGATACCGGAGGATGCCTATGAAGAAGTTCACCTTTTTTCCCGTCCTGCTCATCCTAATAGTAACCGGAACCGTTTTTGCTCAACCCGCTCCGAACGAGTATAAGAAAATGGACTATATCCATGTTGGTCCCGATCAGTTTTTTACATTTACCGACCAGGTTACACATGAACTGAGGGCCGTTTACCAGCAGTTGGTCGAAGACGACGCCCTGAAAAACTGGCAGCTTTATCACGTATCGTATCCCGGCGGTGAGAAGACCGACTATAATTTTGTCAGTATTGTTACCGCTACCGACCTGGCCGCTTTTGAAGAGGTTTTTTCCACGGTTTCCTCATCTCCCTATATTCCTTCTGCATTCGGTTCCGAAATAAGTGCCGTTCACGATTCGATCATAAAAACGGAGCTCTGGAAAGTGGAAAATGCGTTTATCGATTCGACTAAAAACCATCCTGCCAAGTATATGTCGATGGATTATATGGATGTAGCGCCTGATAAAAATCCCGATTACCTGATGCTTGAGGAGGAAGTGGCAAAACCGATCCACGAAGCGCGCATTGAGAAGAATATCATGTCGGGCTGGGAAGTTTATTCTCTTATTATCCCCGGTGGAATAGAATATGGCTACAATTTTGCCACCGGTAATTTTTATGATCGCTTAGAGCATATTGAATACGGCTTTACCAACGAGGTCATCAACCAGGCGATAGGGACCAATGCCAATATCCCTGAGCTTTTTGCTACGATTTATGAAACCCGTGATATGGTTAAGGTAGAACTCTGGGAGCTTATTGCTCATAGCGAATAGTTTGGGCATGGCGACCATAGTGAAAGAAAAGGGGGCAGCGCAATAGAGTCGGTTTAAAAGAAAGACCCTCAGGATGCCATAAACCCTGAGGGTTGTATTATATCTAAGAGGCCTCTGCAAAACCGTTGTTTTATCCAAATGTGACATTTTCGCGATTTCAAAAAGCTTTATACTACAGTATTAAAATCGCCCAGGCTTTGGTATTGAACAAATCCCCCTGGTTTTCAAAACCTTCTCTAAATAATGTTAGACTTGTTACTGTTACCGGCCTTTGTCCATAGCGAATTTGCCGGGTCCCAGCAAGAAGATTACGAAAAATGCCACCAGGTAAAGCACAGCCGTCTCGAAGGCCCCGAAAGCATCACCCGAGGGTATATGGTGGAAAAAGATTGCGACACCCATATTGATGACCAGGATCAGGGAAGCCAGGCGCGTCCAGAATCCTATGAGTATCAGAAAGGCACAGATCCCTTCCGCAAAAGCAGCAAGGATAAGGGAGGCTTCCGGGCCGATACCAATCGGATCTAAAAATTGAAGATTGCCCCCCAATACATTCATGACTTTGCCGAAGCCATGGCCATAGATCATAAAAAAGGCCACCAGGACCCGCAGGATCATAGCGGAGGTTTTGGCATCAACGAACTCACTTAGGGTAGAAGAATTTAATCGTTTTAACATAAGATCAGAGTCATTTGGTTATTACGTTGAGTCTAAAAAAACTTGGGTCCCTTATGTTCCATCCCGATTTAAGGAGTAAGGGACAACATGTGCAACGTATGTGTTGTCAGATGAAATGTAATAAAACAACATTTAGAGGAATAATGCCAATAAAGTGTGCGATTACTTGCGTTTAAACGAAAACAGCCGCCGCTTTGGTTGAGAATAAAAGCTGATATTTTTGGCTCACCGGGGAATCGAACGCCATTAGAAACTACACCGCTTCAAAAAAAACGAAGTGTCATTTCGCTGGCTGCCGTCAGCGTTATGGTTACCGATCTGGTGCGATAGCCGCTGTGATCTCTTCGGTATAGATAAAGTCGCCGAATTCCGACTGATCCCCATTCGCAGCATTGGCTGCAATATGAAAGGTGACCGGACCGGCCAGCGACTGCGGGGCCCGCCAGGTTATGGTCCAGCTTGTTTCGTGTTCCCCGAGCGGTTCACTTCCGCCGGGAGAGTGCTGAATATATTCCACCGATTCGGATGTGGCATTGCTGAACATCGTGCGGTCATTATCCCCGACTTCGAAGCTTCCCGCCTGTTTTCCGTCCGCATATCGCGCCGAAAGCTGAAAGCCGCCGCGTCCCAGCTGTTCCCGTTCCAGTCGGATCAGGATTTCGAGTGTTTCTCCCCCCGTAATACGTTCCGGCATCCCCGAGACAGCAAGCCGGCCTGCATCGGGATTTAGATCGTAATCAAAATGACAGCTCCGGCAGGTTTGTTCACCGAAACCGCCGGTAAAAGTGCCGGTCAGATGCTCGGGATAAGGGGGCACGTCGCCCGGTACCGGCACGTTGGGAATCTCCGGTAACGTAACGGCCATCAGCAGGGTCATGACGGGAAGGATAAACAGTCGTAACATAATAAGTGCAGTATAAACCACTCATCTGACGGCATGAACCGCCGTCAGGAGGGGCTGCAATTCAGCTGGTATATGTGGTTAGAAGGCTTTGCAAAACCGTTTTTTTGCCAATCCCTGTATTTTTGCGCATTCAACATCTTCATACGTGCCTTATATCGGGTGTTTTTGAATACGGTCAGGCTTTGATATTGACTAAAATTCCCGGTTTTTCAAAGCTTCCGTTTATTGAATTTGGGCCCGTCCCAGATAATTGGTATCGGTCCCGAACCAGATAGAACGGGTGGGTTCGTGAAAGACCATGTGCCGCACTGTGCCCCCGCCGCTTTCAATTGGCGTGGAGCTGATAAATGCTTCCTTGTCGGTATCAAAGCCTACAAACATATTGGGACTTACGCCCGTCTCTACCAGCCAGATACGATCCTGGTCGTCTGCGGTCACGGCATATGGACGGGACTGTTCCCCGGAAGGCATCTCCCATTCTTCAAATGAGCCGTCTTCCGGGTTATACCGGCCGATATAGCCGCGGGCATAATCGCCGTACCAGATCACGCCGTCCGAGGTTTGAGCCAGTCGGCGGGGACGTGCATCTTCGCTGGGAAGCTCGATTTCTTTGAGCTCCATCGTACCGGGATCGACGGTTGCCAGCTTATAAGTGCCAAACAGGCAAATCCAGGGACGTTCCATGTTGCGGTCCATAATGATTCCATAGGGACGCGCCCGCGGGGTCGGCACGGCTATGATTTGGGGGTTTCCGGTTTCCACGTCCAGCTTACCGACCGAGTTGGCGCCCTGCGAGGTAAACCAGATATCACCTTCATGGTTAAAGGCCATCGTATGCGGGTCGCGGGCGCTGTTGTCATCCGGCATCATATATTTATTGATTTCTCCGCTTTCAGGATTGACGGTACCGATATGGTTGGCGCGGTTGCCGGCGTACCAGGGCGTTCCATCCTCATCTACAATAACGGTATGGGGACCGGCACCCTCTTGCAGATCAAATTTTTGAAAATCTTCCGTATCGGGATCGAACTCCGCCACATAATGGGAACGTTGTCCGACAAACCAGATATCGCCGTCAGGAGCTACATAAGGATCACGGGGACGGCTGTCTTCCCAGGGCACTTCCCATTCGGTTATGGATACCTCTACCTCTGCATCCGTCTCTACATTCGTTTTGGGCTGTTCGGTTAAGACAAAAGCAGAAACGATGAACAATACAGCAATGAGCGTTGAGATCAATTTTGTCATAACGGTAAGGAGTTAGTTAATCATAACATAAAACGCGTTGTGCAGTTGGTTTTCAATAGGTCTTCAGTGTCCATAAAACCTGTTACTATTGGTTTGGCAAGGACACTAACAGGAGTTAATTTCCCTTGGCACGCTGTCAGGCCAGTTAGCCACACCACGCATTACTTAAAAGTAATAGTTAACAAGATAAAAGCAATCTCCATATATATCATTTTACAATTTTATGCCTAATCCGCCGTACAGGCTCCCCTCAGGACCCCAAAAGATCAGGCCCTTAGCTTCGGACGGATCTGCTTTGCATCTCCAGTTCGCTGTCCGGCTGGTTATCCATTTCGCCTTTCAAATACTTGTTAAACCAGCGCATCATGCGGATATTATAGTCGTATCGGGCGGTGGCATTTACATTGCCATGTCCCTCTCCGGGGTATAGTACCAGGCGCACGGGCGTATCAGTGCGGGTTTTAATATGGCGGTAGAGCTCATACGACTGGCCCGGATCGACGCGGGTGTCCTCCTCGCCATGCATGATGAGCAGCGGCGTTTCCGATTGGCCGGCATAATAGATAGGACTTCGTTCTAAAAACCCCTGGTAATCATGCCAGATCCGCTCGCGGGCGTGCACCAGGTACAGCTCTTCAGGAATATCGCTGGTCCCCCATTTCGAAATATTGTTGCTGATACCCACAAACATCACTCCGGCCGCAAAGCGGTTGGTATAGCGCGTGGCCATCCAGCCTGTGGCGTATCCCCCGTATGAGCCGCCGGTGACGCCTACTTTGGATGAATCCACCAGCCCCCCCTTGATTAATTCGTCGACTCCTGCGACAATATCATCGAACTCTGCGCCGGCCATATCAGCCTGGCTGCTTTTGGCGAACTCCTCGCCCCGCCCTGTACTACCCCGGTAATTGGGATAAAAAACAAAATAGTCCTCTGCCGCCCCCATCTGTCCCGGAGTGGAATAACTTGTGAGCCAGCCATTGTCATAGTGCGCTTCGGGTCCCCCGTGTACCGTCGTTATCAAGGGGTATTTTTTCCCTTTTTGATAGTCAAGTGGGTATATCAGCAGTCCCTGCAAGACCGTACTGTCAGAGGCGGTCCAGCTGACGGCTTCCTGCCTTCCCAGTGCGACATCCGCCAGCCATTTGTTGCTGTTTGTCAGTCGCTGGACCGTATCTTTATCCGCATGATAGTGGTACAACTCCTGTGGATGTGTGGCATGGTCGGCAACGAAAATAACGGTACCGTCAGCAGCCCGATCAAAGCTCTCCAGGTAGGGACCTCCTTCATCAATAACGGGCTCCATAGTGGACCCGTCTGCGGTGATGCTGCCGTAGATGGACCAGACACCTTTGCTGGCCAGGTAGTGAAGTTCATTTTCTCCGGTCCACTGGAATTGCTCAAACGCCCCCTCAAACCGGGGTTGAAGTTGCTGCACGGATCCATCTGCCGCCGAGACGATATGCAGCCGGGCCGGGGCCGGATCGTGGATATCGGCACCACCCAGCATCGCCAGCTTCGTCCCGTCCGGGCTCCATTCCAGAGGACCCAGTTTCCCCTCGTGGTCTACTTCCACCAGTGTCTGCTGTCCCAGGGAATCCAGAATCATTACCTGCTGGTGCATGTAGTAGTCATCTACGAGGGGGGTTGGTGCCGCTGCGATGGCCAGCTTTTTTTGTTCGGGTCCCCATTCTGCCTGGTACACCGAACCCTCCACCTGTATCTGCCGTGGTGGATTATTTTCGGTGGACAGATCCGTTATAAAGCCGCGCTGGTTTGTAAGGTTCTCCTCATAAATTCTCGGTTCGTAGGGGAGGGTTGGTTCCGGTTCAGTAGTGGTATCAGGGGCCAGGAAGGCCAGCAGTTTACCGTCAGACGCCCATGAATAATCGCTTATACCGGTAGGAAAGGATAAGATGCGCCGGGCCTCTCCGCCGGATAATGAAATTTCGAACAGCCCGACCTTTTTGTCCTTTTCACGTTTGCCTAAAAACGTAATACTTCCCTGGTGGGGACGAAAGGCGATATTGCTGACATCCATGGTTGTTACAAACGGAATGGATTCCGGTGATGACAAATTGCGCACATACAGGCTGCTTTCAGCCGGTTTGTTTTTCTTCCGCGGGTCAGCCTGCTTGCTTAGGGTGTAGGCGGCCTTCTCGCCGGAAGGAGACAGGGCAATTTCATCAACCTGCTGCAGGTGAGCTACCTGGAGGGGCGTCAACCCCTGTTCCGGTGATGAATCCTGTCCCGGTGCCATGGCAGGAAGTATGATACAGATCAGAATCGAAAACAGTCGTTTTTGTATTCGTTGAAATTCCATACGCTTACTTTTATGAATTGATAAAAATCGATTGATCAAAACTAATGGCTAAACTTAGCATTTTTGTGTCACTTCCACTAATAAAAGTGTTTTACAGGAGTCCAATGTAAAACCGTAGTTGTACCCAATCATTACATTATCACAATTTCGAAATCCTCATCCATGGTTTGTATAACACGATTTTTAAAATCGCTCTGGGGTTGGTATTGTCCTCCCCCTGGTTTACCAAAGCCTCCTGCAAAATACTTTTTATAAACAGAAAATTTATATACCATAGTTGTTTAGCCCGGTATATTGAACATATCAGAATGCATGCATGTGAATAGCAATAGGTTTTTAAACAAATATCAGTATCAATATGTTCTCTTTCTGGTACAAATGCGAAAAAAGACCCGTAACGACTCCGAACTGCTGCAGGTTTTGTTCGGAGCTTCCTTTGGTCCCTTTACGCTTCGTGAACTTTCCAGCTATGGCTTCTGGCCGATGGCTCACGAAATGCGCGCGGACCTTGCTATGTTTTTGAGCAGTCTCTTTCTGCTGATCAGGGGGGGGCGATGGTCGTTCGATCGACAGTTTACGATCGGGGAAAAGGGGGGGCACCGATGACAAACACGCTCATAACCTGTTCCGATTTGACGGTCCGATTCGGCGATGAAGTGGTGATGGAAGGGTTCAGCTTCCGGATCCCGGGGGGAAAGCATACGATCCTCAAAGGGGAGTCCGGTTCGGGAAAAAGCACTTTGCTGAAACTATTCCTGGGATTTCTGAAGCCTGCCGGAGGATCCATTCAATTTCACAGCGGCAAGGGCCGGCGGGAAATACGAAGGAACACCGCCTGGCTGCCGCAGGATCTGGATCTGGGCAGCGGAACCGTGGATGAGGTTATCCGGAAGCCGTTTCGTTTTGCAATCAACCAGGCAAAGATCCCCGGCCGCGAAACCTGCATCAGTACATTAAATCAATTGGGGTTGTCCGGTGACAACCTTGACAAACCGTTCAGGGATCTCTCGACCGGACAGCGTCAGCGCGTGGGACTGGCGATCTGCCACCTGCTGGACAAACCGATTCTGCTGTTAGACGAACCTACCTCGGCCCTTGACCGGGCCTCTAAACGGCGCGCAGCCGATCTATTGCTTGCACATACAAATAAAACGATCGTCTCCACCTCCCACGATCCTTTCTGGGTTGAACACGCCGATAACATCATAGAGCTAAACTAATGGACATTATAGATCTTTCGTGGATACAACTTGCGATTGCCTTCCTTATTTTGCTGCTGCCGGCCTGGATCTTGTGGAAGTATCGGACCGGGCTCAACAGGAAACTGTTTACCGCTTCGCTGCGGATGGTCTTGCAACTGCTGTTCGTCGGGTACTACCTGGAATACCTTTTTGAGTACGATAATGCGTGGATAAATGCCGGCTGGATCATGATTATGGTGCTGGTGGCCGATTTCGCCACCATCGACCGCAGCGATCTCAAACGCAGGAAATCACTTTTGATCCCTGTGTTCGGTGCGACTTTCCTGGGTATTATTGTCATTGATCTCTTTTTCCTGGAGGCGGTGATTCAGCTTCCGAAATTCCTGGCTGCTCAGTACACCATCCCTATTACCGGCATGGTGCTCGGAAACTGTCTGCGTAGCAACGTCATCGGTATCAATGCGTTTTATTACAGTTTGAGTGAGCACAGGGAGCGCTACCAGTTTTTTCTTGCCTGCGGCGCCACCCGGAACGAGGCATTGCATTCCTTTATCAGCGAAGCCCTGCAGAAATCTGCCAATCCCACGCTGGCTTCTATGGCTACTATCGGATTGGTTTCACTGCCCGGTATGATGACGGGGCAAATCCTCAGCGGCAGCTCTCCCGTTATAGCTATCAAATACCAGATTATGATTATGGTGGCCATCTTCTCCGGTACGATCCTGTCGGTATTTTTAGGGATCTATTTCGCCAATTATTTTGTGTTTGAGGATACGGACATGCTGGATGAATCGATTCTCAAGGAGTGATTGAAATGAGCCATGAGGCTTGACGCAGGGGGAAGGGCTGTAAGCGAAAGGAATTGCATGATGCGTTTCTTGCGCCGGGCAAGTCACTGCACAGTTCCAAATACGGGTGGATAAAAAAAGACCCGGAAGAGTAACTGCCGAAGCACGTTTTCTCCCGGGTCTCTCGATAAAACATAGGAAGTATGTAAACCGTTATTACTGTTTGACGGTCAATACTCCCTTCATACCGGCTGCATAGTGTCCCGGGAAGGAGCAGATATATTCATAATCGCCTTCCTCTTCGGGCACCGTAAAGGTTACCTCAACGGTTTCACCGCCGCCGGCTAAATCCGTGGCTGCAATGATATCATCCTCGTAGTCCGGAGCAAGGTACTGGTTATCGCGGGCACGGGCCGAAGCGTTTGCAAATTCATTAACATCAATATCGTTGTCTACGACCACCACGTTGTGAGCCATCGCCTGCTTGGGGAGGTTACTCTTGGTGGTAAGCCTGATGGTAATCTCCTCGCCGGGGGTGGCTTCAATCGTCGTCACGTCAAACTTCATGTGATCGGTTCCAATGATTTCTATAGTTCTCTGCGCCATCGCCGATGAAACAATGCCGGTGAATAAAACGGCCAGAATTACTGTTATTTTTGTTAGTGATTTCATAATAGGTCCTCGTTGGGATTTATTTGTTTGTGTTGTGTAGTTAAAATGATTCATTTTTATAGGCCTTTGCAAAACCGTTGTTTTGCCCAAATGCTGCATGTTCGCGATTTCAACATTCTCATGTATTGTGTATACACTGCGGTTTTAAAATCGCTCAGGGGATGCTGTTGAACAAAACCCATGGTTAATCAAGGCCCTCTTTTAATTAAATATCTTGAGTACAGCCGGAGGCATGCCTTCTGCAGGGTAGTCCGGTACAGCCTCAACAGCACCCGCAATAATGCGTCCCGCGTGGCCCATTTGTTCGTGCGGGAGGCAGTAATAATCATACACGCCCGCGAGGGAGATCGTCAAAAACCAGACATCACCACTTGCCAGCAATCCGGAGTCAAAAGATTCGGCTGATCCGGGCATTCTAAGAGGGCGCCGGTTGTCAGGATGATAAGCGGTTACGGTATGTCGTCCCTCACGTACTACGAACTGAAGGACATCGCCCGGACTAATGGTTACAACAGCGGGTTCAAATCGCGCCTTTTCACCTGTGCCGTGGACTTCAACGCTAACCGTATCTATATAAAGCGTTTGACTCTTATGGGCAAGCACCTCGTTGCCCATCCATAAACAGCCAAAGAAAAATAATATTGCAGAATACTTCATAGCTTTTCCTCCTTATTCATACTATCAATGACAGCGGCCGCTTCTTCCATTGGCTGGTTTAATCCTTCGACACGCCGGGCGATTTTGCCTTCTTCATCCAATACCGTGACAAGATTGGTATGAGCAAAATGGCCATCGCTCTTTTTTGAGTACTGCACGCCCAGCATCATGGCAAGGCTGCGAACAGTTGCGTCTTCGGAGGTCATGAAATGCCAGCCGGGAATATCCAGCTGTTCATAGTTCGCGTATTCCCGTAATACCTCGGGAGTATCATTTTCGGTATCGAAAGTAATGGCCAGCACCTTCACCGTTTCTCTCCGGGAGGTATCTACCCTGTTGTACAGGCGCCAGGTATCCTGAATTAAAATCGGGCACACTTCCCTGCAGTTTCCATAAAACATTACAACAATAATAGGCGATCCTCTGAAATCGCTGAGCTTGACAGTTTCATCCCGGTGAGTTGTCCACGGGGCATCCAGGTGATACAGCGAGTGCCCGGCATTTATTTTCCCGGCTTCCAGTTCGTTATCCGCTGCGTGGTGATGCTGGGCATACAAATATGTCCCCCCAAAAAGGAAGATCAATATGATGGGAAGTGTTTTCATGTTTTTTTATGGTTCGTTCGATTCGAGTTTCGGGCCAATATCATAGGCGCAGCGAAAGCCCATCGTGCCGATGGAGCTTTTGGGATTATAGCTCATGCGGGTAATATAGCGGATAGAAGCGGCATAGCTGTATGCGTTGCCGAGCTGCTGCATTCTTCCGACCGTACCGCAATCCAGGGAAAGATCGTCGGAAACGGGTGGTTTAAAATCCTGCACCCATTCCATGATTAGCCCGAACTGGTCCTTCACGCCTACTCGGGTTTCTATACCGGTAGATCCTACTTCTCCGAGGTTATTGGTGTCCACACTGGAGTACCAGCTGACTAATTTTGCGGTAAATTCACTTACCGCTTCGGATGAATCGAAATCCATGAGTTGTGCGGAATATTCCCACTCATTCAGTGTGGGAAGGCGTCCCCCGCTCCATTGACAATACGCATTTGCGGCAAACCATGACACATTAGTTACGGGACGTTCACGGCCAATACGCTCATAATCCGGCTTGTGGCCTTCTTCTTGCCAGTGTTTCAAATACCCTTTGTTTGTAAATACAGCCGGTACTTCATCCGGCCGCCAATTTTCATTTTGATCTGTAAACTCTGCAAACTTCTCATTGGTTACAGCTGTAATATCCAGATAGAAAGAATCTACCGGAACGGCTTCTCCCTTCACTTCGGGCATTACGGAATGAAATGATCCCGACGGAACCAGTACCCTGTCCGTCTGGGCCCGGGCGGCCGCTGCCAGACCGAAAACCATCACCACCGCCAGCGAGGGCAGCGGGATGGTAACAGGTACTATGTTCGTCAGGAATTTCATTGCAAGATAGATTAATAGTTATAAGTAATTATAGGTGATGATGGTTAGTTGATACGGGGACCGGCTTTCAGGGTACCCGTGGCGCCCTTCTCGGCATCGGCAAATTCGTGGTCGATCAGGATGTATTTCCCTTCTTCAGGCACGATAAAGTCTATCGTGGCAGAGCTTGAAGCACCTAACAATACGGTCTGCATTCCGCGCATTTCATTAAAAGGATGGCCTTCCAACCAAACACGATCGAATATGGCACCGATTACGTGGAAGCTGGAGGTGCCGCTGGGACCGTTGTTTGAAACATGCAGGCGAACACGGTCGCCGGCACTGGCTTCCAGAGGTCGGTCATGCAGGATGGTCTGGTGCCCGTTGAATACCACATGGGATGGATTTACACTTTGAGCGGCCTCAAAATCGTACTGGTATAAGTCGCCGGCACCTTTCTTCAGGTAATACTCGGATTGAACCACTACGAATTCTTTATCGACTTCGTAATCTGTGCCGTAGCCATCCTTGGGGGATACGACAACCACTCCGTGCTGCCCCATAGCCGTGTGCATAAGTACACTGGGCGTACCGCAGTGATAGATATATGAGCCTGCATAATTGGCAACCCAGTCGAACGTAATGGATTCGCCCGGAGAAATACTTCTCCACTTGTCATCTTTTGCAACGGTTCCCGCATGGAAATCCATGGAGTGCGGCATAGGCATGGTACCCGGCTGCGCGTTCATAAAGTTGTTTTCAGCGACCTGCTGCATAAAGGGAGAACCTTCTTTTGTAGGTTCTGTGATCGTCACTTCTTCGTCTGAACGGTTTTTCATTACGAAAGTAATTCGATCGCCTTCCTTTACATGCAACACCGGACCGGGAACTGTACCACCGAATGTCCATGCTTTATATTTGACCCCGTCGGCCACTTCTATTTCCTGGGCGATAATATCAATTCGGACCTCGTGATGTTTATTACCTTCATAATCCAGCGGTTTGAGGTTGGGTAACATTGTCAAATATTCGCCTACCACGGGAGGCCCGTCATAGTCTTCAGTGAAGACTTCTGCTTCCGGCATGCCGAAGGTCATGCCATCCAGCTCGTATTCATCTGTTTGGGCCTGTGCAAGAGTAAAAAAACCTGCAAGGATTAGTCCGGTTAAAAGGGCTAAGGTACGTTTTGGAAAGTTCATGGTGCTGAGGTTTGGTGGTTTGTATTTAAGACAACTTTGTCTTTTATTGTTTTGCCAATGGTTTATGCAACAAGCGTACCAAAACTGCTAAGCGGATGAAAAATGTCTCCAGCCTAATCTAAACCAAAGATGTTCCTGGACTGTTATAATGGACCGGGAGGGTAACATTGCAGGCATGCAAGAGGGATTTTACGGGTTATTGCATGCATGCAACAGAATGATCAGGGCATCTATCAAGACCTCTAACCCATGTTTCTCACCTTAAATCTTTGTGAAAAATATGGATTTATGGAATATAGCAGTAAATACAAGGCTTTTTAAGACAGCGCCCTACAATAGTCGAATCTATGGATCTACGGCCGGATACAAGCAGTCGTGAGATAGGTGGGAGCTCGCCGCGCGCTTTATCATATTCGGAAATCAGTTCGGGGATATGTGAGATTTGATAGTACAATATATGCCGGCAGGACAACTGCCGGCTATGAAATAGTGCAAGCGCAGGAGCGGAAAATAGTGAGTGCGAGAGCAGGAGAATCCGCCGCGCTCATCTCAGCTGCCTAAATCATGAATGACATCAATGATCTTGTCCTGTTGATCCGTCAGCTGTCTGCGCTGGTAGGCGACCTCCCCCTCTTTGTTAAGCACGGTGATCATGTTGGAATGCGTAAAGTCGGTATCGCTGATCCGCTTGTATTTTACCCCCAGCAGGGCTGCTATTTCCAAAATATCTCCCTCATCGCCATTTAACAGGGTCCACTGGTCGTCCGAGAGATTATTTTCCCGGGCAAAATCCGTAAGGCGTCCCGGCGTATCGCGCTCGGGATCAATAGAAATAATCGTAAAGTTTGTGGCTGATAGAGCTTTCTCCGGCAAGCCATCCCTGATGCGCTGCATGTCAGCGAGAATACGGGGACAGGCATGCTCGCAGTGGGTATAAACCATCGCCACCACCTGTACCTTGCCGCCCAAGCTGTTCAGGGTAACCGATTCCCCGCGGCGGTTTTGCCAGGTGCTGCTTACATTATAGATGGATTCACCGGTCGGTTCCCCGGCATCCATCTGCATATCGGCGTGAGCTGCATGCTCATCATCCGACATAGCCATCCCGTCTGATTGGGCGGCCTGTTGTTTCTCGCCGCTGCTGCAAGCTCCCGCAAGGAATACAGCAGTGACTAAAAAGAGAAAGACCGTGTTTTGATAACTATATATGGTCATGATTTATAATATTTATTTCTTATCCCGGGCGCAGCGAAAGCCCAGGTTGCCAACCGAAAAATCAGCCTCCAGGCTACCGCGAAAAGCATAGCGCAGGAAAGCGGCATAATTTGCCTTATCCGCATCGGCGGCAACGGAGCTCCCGGCGGCACAGTAAAACTGTTTCAGCTCTCCCTGGTCGGCCCGCGATTCTCCACTGATAAACACGGTATTAAAATCCCGTACCCACTCCCAAATCAACCCGTGCATGTCATATACGCCGTGGTAATTGGGACGTCCTTCTCCCACTGCCGGTTTCTGCTCGGGATTCGGCCGGCTGTACCAATCCAGTATTTGTCGCACAAACGCCCTGTCACGACTCGCAAGCGGCTTTGATGCACTGGCAGAAGCTACGTATTCCCACTCGTGGAGGGTCGGCAGCCGCTTGCCCTTCCACTTGGCGAAAGCCCGTGCGGCAAACCAGGACACATTGGTAACAGGGCTCTCCGGGGCAGTGTTGGTCCCGATATCAAGGTCACCCTCCCAGTGGCCGAGATAATTCTCATCCACAAAAACACTCTTGGCCTGCGACCGCCGCCATTGCCTGTTCTCCGTCACAAACTTCAGGAATTCGGCATTGGTTACGGGGTGGGTATCCAGGTAAAAGGATTCCACCCTTATACTGTCGCCGGCAGAGCTGTAGAACGGCATAAAAGTATCCCGTTCTATCGCAACCATGCCGTTTGGCTGTGCTCGCGCTAAAAGGGAACATCCCGCCAGCAGGAAGAGTAAAAGTATGGGTTTTCGGTA
Organism: Fodinibius roseus; assembly: GCF_900129315.1. Classification (GTDB taxonomy): domain Bacteria; phylum Bacteroidota; class Rhodothermia; order Balneolales; family Balneolaceae; genus Fodinibius; species Fodinibius roseus. The sequence continues at coordinate 100,784 of NZ_FQUS01000013.1, read as the reverse complement.
CAACAAGAGGTTATGTCATCAAGTTATTCAACAGGTCCCTGTTCCCGGATACGTTCCACATCCCCGGGCGTAACGCGCCCGCCTTCATTATCAAAACTATTGAGAATATAGGTGGTCACGTTTGCGACCTCCTCGTTTGTGAGGTTTTGTCGGGGCATTACACCGTCATAGGTTTCCCCGTTGACTGTAATTTCACCCGAAAGTCCGTGCACGACCGCGCTAATCCCGCGGTCCGGATTTTCATTCAGGTAGTCAGAATTTGCTATCGGGGGGAAAGCGCCCTCAATACCCGTACCATCCTGCATGTGACAGGCCTGACAGACAGAAGTATATACCTCTCTGCCGTATTCCATCTGTTCCTCCAGGGTTTCAGCGGCGGGTATCGTCCGCTCTTCCTGGGGTATTTCCTGAACAGCGCCTCCTTCCGGCTGGTAGACCTGCTCCAGCTGCTGACCGGTAAAGACATTTTCATCCTCCTCACCGGAGACAGCAAGGGTCGCCAGTGCTCCTTTGTTAAAGGCCCGGAAGATAGCGTGGTCCACCAAAATATAGTTGCCCGGAACCTCCGTTTCGAACTCGACGATGGCCGAGCCCCCGGCCGGGATGCTGGTCGTCTGAACATTATTCTGTACACGATCGCCGCCCTCATAATGCACCTTGTCAAATATTTCTCCGATAACGTGGAACGAAGAGGTTAAGTTGGGTCCCCCGTTCCCGACAAACAGCCGGACCTGGTCCCCCCGCTCGGAAGTAATGGCATTTTCGCCCTGCATGGATCCTACCGATCCGTTAAAGACCACATATTCCGGATCCTCTTCAATCGCACGATCCATGTCAAACGGCTGCAGGCCCCGCTCCCCGTAGTCGCCTTCGGTATAAAACTCACTTTGCATGACATAGTATTCTTCGTCCACTTCTGAAAGTCCCTCGGCCGGTTCGATCAGGATAAGCCCGTACATGCCGTTGGCAATGTGCATGCCGACCGGCGCAGTGGCGCAGTGATAAACATACAGGCCCGGATTTAACGCGCGAAAGGTAAATACGGTTTCACGTCCCGGCGCCGTAAAGGTGGACTCGGCGCCGCCGCCCGGACCGTTTACAGCGTGCAGGTCAATATTGTGGGGGAGTTTGTTGTCGGGATGATTCTGCAGGTGGAATTCGATCATATCCCCTTCCCGGGCGCGGATAAATTTCCCGGGGACATCCCCGCCAAAGGTCCACATCGTGTACGTAACCCCGTCGGCCAGGCGCATTTCCTTTTCGATGACCTCCATATTTGCTATTAATTTTGTTGCGTGATCCCGTTCAATGGGGGGAGGTACGTCGGGCGGAAGCGTTAACTCTGCCGTTTCTTCCCCGACGATTTCGGCTGTTTCGGGATCGAAATCGTCTTCGGCTGAACAGGCCGACAGTACTCCTGTCACCAATAGTATAGTCCCCAATCGTATTAAATGCTTATGCATAATTGTATTTTTTTCGTGTACATTACGTTTAACAGACGGGTACCTAAAGAATAGGCAGGCCGAACCCTTGTTGTGGTGTACGTTTTATACAACCCATCGTAGTGCATTTGCTGCATCGGCCACAATCCCTGCAAGCGCAATATTGAAAAAAAGAGGAGAATATGAAAAAAATGCTTGCAATTTGTATTCTGTGTAAAGAAGGGTAGAAGTTTTATAGCCACTTTAACCTTATGCCGTTTAGGATCACCGCCCGTACGGACGCTTATGAACGAGAATGCCGCCCGCCAAGTGTACCGAGCCGATCAATAGCTGGTTAAAACTGCCGCGACTGCTACCAGCTGTTTATGACAGATTAATAACTAACCGGTTGAAGGGCCGTACAATGGGTGGAGAGGATGGGGCAACCGGGCTAAATTTCCTGTACATTGTTGCACGGTAACCGTATTTTCTGAACGGATTATATGCAGGTTATTACTATCAATGTTATAGATGCCCCATAAAAGAAAAACTATGTTATGAAGCTCAAAGAATTCGAATCCGATACGATTATAGAACCCTTTCGTATCCGGTCGGTTGAGCCGGTCCGGTTCACTACTATGGAAGAGCGGGCGCAACTCCTTAAAGAGGCCGGGTTCAATCCCTTCCTGCTCAAAGCGGACGATGTTCTTATTGACCTGCTCACGGACAGCGGCACGGGCGCTATGTCCTCCAAACAGTGGTCGGGCATGATTGCCAGCGACGAATCCTATGCGGGATCATCCTCCTTTTACAAACTGGAATCGGCCGTGCGGGATATAACCGGATTCAAGCATCTCATCCCCACGCATCAGGGACGGGCTGCCGAAAACATTTTTTTTACCACTATTGCCCGGGAAGGGGATGTCATTCCCAGCAATACGCACTTCGATACCACCCGCGCTCATATAGAGCACGCCGGCGCCGAAGCGCGGGACCTGGTGATAGCAGAGGGACATCAACCCGAAAGCCGGCATCCGTTCAAGGGGAATATGGACCTGGCCAAGCTGGAGAAGACTATTCATGATACAGGGGTCGATAACATTCCCGTGATTATGATTACGGTAACCAATAATTCGGGAGGCGGTCAGCCGGTAAGCATGGATAACATCCGGTCGGTTTCTGAAATGGCCCGGAAATATGACATTCCTTTTTTCATTGATGCCTGCCGGTTTGCTGAAAATGCCTGGTTTATCAAAACGCGCGAAGAAGGCTTCTCCGGGGAAAAACCTCTCGATATTGCGAGAAAAATGTTCAGTTATGCCGACGGGTGTACCATGAGTGCCAAAAAGGACGGTATGGCCAATATCGGGGGATTCCTGGCACTGAACAGTGATGAACTGGCCTCGGAATGCCGGAACCTGGAGATTCTGACCGAGGGATTCCCCACCTATGGTGGGATGGCGGGATACGACATGGAAGCTGTAGCACAGGGACTTTATGAAGCACTCGACAGCGACTACCTGCGCTATCGAATCCGATCCATTGCGTACCTGGGAGACAAACTTTCCGATGCGGGGATTCCCATTGTACAACCTACCGGGGGACATGCGGTTTATCTGGATGCCAGGAAGATCCTGCCCCATATTCCACCTACGCAATATCCCGCCTGGTCGTTCAACAACGCTCTTTACCTGCTGGGGGGCGTTCGGGGAGTGGAAATCGGAACCGTTATGTTTGGCCGACAGCCTGACGGGAGCGAAAAGCCGGCCGCCATGGAGCTGGTCCGCCTGGCCTTCCCCCGCAGGGTTTACACGCAAAGCCATGTCGATTATCTGGCAGAGGTGATTATATCGGTTTTCAGACAGCGTGAGCAACTCGGAGGGTATAAAATAGTATCCGGTCCCACGGTGTTGCGGCACTTTTCGGCCCGGCTCGAACCTTTGGACCCATAGGATAGACCGTCACGGGCTGTCATCAGATGTCCCCCTCTTTGACAGTAGTTTCGCTATTCCATAGGGTGATTTTCGGGGTCCAGCGTATGCAGTATTCGGGAACCTATGGTCTTAACCCGGCAATAGCATCAGCCCTTTTCCTCATTCGGTATCAGATCATGATAGTACCAGATCCAGAAAAAAAGCACCATCAGCGCCCCGGCCTGGTGGACAACTCCTGTTATGATATCCACATGAGTAATAACGGTTAAAATGCCAAGCACGTACTGTGTCAAAACCATACCGAGCAGCATTCGGGCTTTTTGTTCGATGATTGGACTAAGGCCAGCGTTGCGATGTTTCCACCAAAAGATGAGTGCGGCTACGGCAAGTAGCGTTCCCAAAATACGGTGTACCCACTGAACGGTACCGGGATTTTTGACCAGGTTCAACACCGCAGGTTTCAGAGCCCATGCGCTCCGGGGAAGCCAGTCTCCATTCATGGTTGGAAAGGTATTGTATATATACCCCGCATCAAGTCCCGCCGTAAATGCCCCCCAAACCACCTGCGCAATAAAAAGAACAAGCAGGGCCAGGGACCACCATTTTAGAACAGTCGGCGGGTTACTTTTTTCCGGGGGACCTGAGTCATACAGATCCAGGACATACCAGATACAAAACCCAAACAGGATCATAGCCAGCAACAGGTGAAGGGCCAGGCGGTGATGACTTACATAGGGTGCGTCGACCAGGCCGCTTTTAACCATAATCCAGCCCATCCCTCCCTGCAGCGCCCCTAAAGCGAACAAAATCCAGGCCCGGCGCAGCATGTTCGAATCAAAATAACCGCGCACCCAGAAGAAAATAAACGGAACAAGAAAAACGATCCCGATAATACGTCCCAGTAACCGGTGGAGATACTCCCAGAAAAAAATCCCCTTGAATTCGCTCAGAGACATCCCCCTGTTGAGTTGCTGATACTGCGGGAACTCCTTATACCGCTCAAAGACGGCCATCCATTCGGATTCACTTATCGGAGGCCATGCGCCCATGATCAGACTCCAGTCGGACATGGAGAGACCGGAACCCGTCAATCGCGTGATTCCGCCTACCACTACCATGAGAAAAATCAACCCGGCACCGGTCCATAACCAGCACCGGACGTAACTATCTTTTTTCATGAAGTATAGTTGTTCATCTTAAACCAGTAGTTCACCCGGCCTTTTAAGACAACAATTCTTACAGGTTCTCTATAATAGGTGATTGCCATCATTTGGTGATCAATTGCAGGGTGTAGTTTTTAACGGGTCTCAGAAACTTTTTTACGTATAGAATGGGAATGATTGCATGAATCCAACAGTAGACCAGAATCCGTTTTAAAGGTTTTTTTGAAGCAGCATAGGTATACCTTTTAACAAGCTTGTCGTATTCTTTGGGACTATCGATATCGTCCGTTAAATCGTGTATTGAAGTAAATATTTCATCATCTTTTTTATGTTCATTTAACGGAAAGCCGGCCAGCGATCGATAAAACTCCCACATTTTGCCTCTGCCGCCTGAAAGGGCATGAGAACGGGCAATATTAAGGTGTTTCTTCATCTTATGATGATCGTTTTCCTCGAACGAAATGGCAAACAGCTCCCCATATTGGGTGAAAGTAAAGAGACTCGGTCCGAACCGCCCGTATACTTGTACGCCTTGGCTGGGCGATAGGATTGTAGCCAGTGCCTGCTTAGTGTAAAAAACATCGCCAAGAAGCACCAGGGTTCTTTCTGTCCAAAGAGGGTGTGTTGATAATAATGTTTCAACGGTCCACCGACATTGGGGCGGCTTAAAAAAGTCACACCTATCTAAATTGAGACGATCATCGTGGGATATGATAGCAATGTCATTACAGCCATTGTCGCAAAGCAACCGCACGGTTCGCTTAAGGAGAGGCTCCTCGTTGATGGGTATAAGCTGTTTGGGTACGCCCAGATAATTGTCCCAGCGCGTGCCATCACCGGCACAGAGTATAAGAACTTTTGTATTATTAATTTTTGACTTTGCCACGGTAGATTTTGCTAAGTCCGACAGATTCCTGAGTTAACGTTTAGCAAACTGTAGTTGGTTATTTTTTTTATATATTATTCTTATAATACCTTATTTTTTTGTAGAAATAAAACGTTGTAAACAGATGTGTTCGTTGCGATAAGAATCAATAACATACCCTTCTGGGGCGAAAGAATATAAGCTGCTGAGAATCGGTCTCCATTCAGTAAATTGAATAGTTTAATCTATCAGTTGATTGAGAAATTCATATTATTTACTGAGTTTCATCCTTCAGCTTCATCACCTTCACCTTCCACTCTTTGGGCATCGTTTCCAGGTATTCCCAGTGAAACGGCTCATTGCTTTCGGCCTCCATCTGGTAATAGAGCGGCTTGGGATCGTGGTCATTAATAAAGACAAACGCTTCGCCGGGATTCAGCTCATCGAAAGCATCAAAGACCATCTCGTGACGCTTGGCAGGCAGATGCGCGCGCACGTCAAAGCTGCTGACAATGGATAGATCTTCGAGGGCCGGATCGGTTTCCTCTTTTTTGGTTACGTGAATGACGTATTCTCCCGGTCGGTCTTTCTTATAGACCCATGTGTATTCCTCATTAAATTTTCTCTTAAAAATCCTGCGAATTTCTTCCGGATCCTTCGCGGAGATAATTTCCATCGTATCCTCTTTTAACATCATCCCGTAACGATGAAAAACCGCATATTTCCAGTCTTTGGGATCCGTCTTGCGGAGATCCATCAGGGTAGCAATGTCATCAAATTCACGTCCCTGCGACGCCTCGGTACGCGTTACACGCACCGTCCACTCCCGTCCCCCACGCTGCAGGTACTCCCAGCCGACGACATCACCGTATATCGATCGAAATTCGTAGTAAAGGGGTTTGGGATCGTGATCGTTGATAAATACAAAACTGTCGCCCGGCGGCAGCTCCTTAAATAACTTCAACAGTTTTTCGTGCCGTTTTATGGGGATTAACGAGCGTACATCGAGTTCTTGGGTTGGGCTTGTTGTATTACTCATAGTTCTGTTCTGTTAATGGTTACACTATTAAAGCTTATAATTGAATATTTTTTTGTGCTCATATTCGATAAAGGGTTTTCCACATCAGTATCATACTTTTTTATTCACAGCAGTAATTGTCGGCAGCGGCAATGGTTTGGCAGTGGTCAGCAACAACGTGTGAGCTGGCAATAAGCGCGTCCGGATCTTTGGAGTAGGCATCCCGCAACATAAACAGCACATTCTTGCCGGGCTGCGTAGTGGTTACTCCTTTTCTCCATTTTTATATCAAATTATCCGGGCTTTTCAAGCGGATGTGTCCATAAATTCTTTTAGTACCTTCGCATGGTTATGCTCTTCATTTTTAGCTGCGTAAAGCAGTGTTACCTGCTGCTCTTCTACTATATCGAGCAAGCGATCCACCACTTCTTCTTTCTGGGTTAACTCGACTTTGTAACGATCCGAAAACTCATCAAATTTGTCGGGATCGTGATCAAACCATGTGCGCAATTTGGTGGATGGGGCAATTTCTTTCAGCCACTCATCCAGTTGGGCATCCTCTTTGGAAACGCCGCGTGGCCAGAGTCGATCCACAAGCACGCGATAGCCGTCATCCTGAGAAGGATCTTCGTAAATGCGTTTGATATGTAAATGACTTTTACTCATAAGGTGTTTATTTGTGTTCTCTCCATACGGTTCTGGCAGTCGAACAAACTTTATTATTATCTATATCTTTAATAGTATGAACGAACGTTTTTTCTGAACCCACCGGATCAGCCAGGGATTCTATGGTATGGCCATATTGCGCTTCTCCCACAAAATTTCCGTCTATGGTATGCAAATAACAGTGATCTATTATATCATCGGGTATGGATTCCATGGCCCATTGCAAATATCGCAGATTGTTTACATGCTCGTTTGAGTCCATATCAAAGCGTTGAATAACAAATTCCTTGCGGTAAGCTGCCGAATCAAGAGCTTTTACCTCGGTGCTGTCCACTTCGATACTTTCCTCGGGATTGATATTCCATCCTTCCAAAATCTCATCAAAAATACGGGCGGGTTTTCTTCTTTCAATATCAAAAAACAACCAGAAGCCTTTGGCTCTTCCAATGATGCTGCCTTTTTCTCCGATAATGAGGTTTTCCCGAATACCCCTGAAGGTCCTGAAGCTGGACAGCCAGGTTTTGATAGTGATTTTTTCCTTGTACCCGGGATAGCGTTCCATCACCATACGTCCGGACAGGAGAACCCATCCGATGCCTTTTTCAAGCAGTTCGTACAGGCTACACCCGATAGACAAGCAATGGTCGGCAGCGGTTTCTTCCAGCAGTGTTAAAATAGTAACGGGCGTTGCTTCTCCATGCTGACCCATTTCGAAGTATCGCAGGTCAAACTGTTTTTCAAACATATTTTCTGGTTAAAGGCCTGCCAGATTTTTTAATACTGACAAATTTGAAGTTTTTTAGATTAAATAGATTGTTTGATATTTAATACTCTTAAGTCTGTTTTAAAAACTGTTCGTGTGGATATATTATAAGATATCCTATCTAAAATATTAAACCACTCCCTGGTGTAACATCGCATCCGCAACTTTGATAAAACCGGCGATATTGGCACCCTGGGGATAATTGATATAGCCGTTGCCGGTGTCCCCGTAGGCGACACAGGAGCTGTGGATTTCCTTCATGATATCCTCAAGCTTACTATCTACTTCCTTGCGCAACCACTGGATCCGCATTTCATTCTGGGTCATTTCCAGTCCCGATACCGCAACACCGCCGGCATTGGCAGCTTTGCCGGGACCAAAGAGAACCTCGTTTTCCAGGAATATTCGTATTGCTTCGCGCTGTGCCGGTTTGTTGGCCCCTTCGGCAACACATCCGCATCCATTTTTAACGAGCGCTGCGGCATCATCGGCGTTAATTTCATTTTGAGTAGCACAGGGCAGGGCCACGTCACAGGACAGGTTCCAGGGCGTTCCGTTTTCAATATACCTGACATCATATTTGCGGGCATACTCGCGAATGCGTCCCCGTTCCACATTTTTAAGATGCATCACGTACTTTAACTTCTCTTCGTCAATACCATCCGGGTCGTGAACCGTTCCGTCGGAATCGGAAAGTGAGATCACTTTGGCCCCCAATTGGATAGCCTTTTCGGCCGCGTACTGCGCTACATTCCCGGAGCCGGATATGGTTACGGTTTTTCCCTCCAGCGTTTCGTTACGCAAGGCAAACATTTCCCGGACAAAGTAGACTGTACCATAGCCCGTGGCTTCCGGTCGCAGCTTGCTCCCGCCCCACTCCAGTGCTTTTCCGGTTAAAACACCGGTATACTCATTCTGCAGCCGCTTGTACTGCCCGAAAAGGTAGCCGATCTCCCTTTTCCCAACGCCGATGTCTCCAGCCGGCACGTCGGTATTGTGACCTATATGGCGGTACAGCTCGGTCATAAAGGATTGGCAAAACCGCATGATTTCGCTGTCCGATTTTCCTTTGGGATCAAAATTAGCCCCGCCTTTGGCGCCCCCCATCGGCATGGTTGTCAGGCTGTTCTTGAAAATCTGTTCGAAGGCCAAAAACTTCAGGATATCGAGGTTCACAGACGGGTGAAACCGCAGCCCTCCTTTGTACGGGCCGATGGCCGAATTGAATTCCACCCGGTACCCGCGGTTTACATGCACTTCGCCCTCATCATCGGTCCAGGGCACGCGGAACATAATAATACGTTCGGGTTCGGTTATACGATCCAGAATGTTGGCACGAAAATAGGTCGGATGGTCCTGCAGCATATCCCAAACCGATTCGAGGACTTCATGCACAACCTCATGAAATTCATTTTCGCCCGGATTTTTTGTTTTCAACTTTTTCATGAACGAATCTATGGAGTATGTCCCCGAATGATTCACGCTTTTATTTTTATTATGATTTTTCATTATTCAATAATTAGGTATTCAATAAATCAGCAGTGGAGTATATATTAAATACTATTGTCATTAAAAAATACATATTTCCGGGTCATAAGGGGATATCATAAGTGCAGGAATAATCGCCTTCTGCGATGTAGGTGGTTCGTTCTGCATTTTCATTGAATAATTTCTTATAAAACAGTGCTTCCAGCTTGCAGGGCAGGCGGGTCTCCTTTATAACTTCACTAAAGGGACAATTACACTCTTTGACCGTCAGGGTGTCTGCTTCCTCGTCCATCTGGTATTCCGGCATAAATCCCTCTTTCTCCAGCATTTCCATCAAAATCTGTACCCGCACTCCCGAATTATCTGCCGGTGCATCAGCTATTTTTTTTCTTGCGTTTGTTAACCGATCCTCCCAAAATGTGTCAAAAAAATCTTTAATGGTTTCTTCTTCTCCCCGAGCTTTCAAATAGCTGATCATCTCGCGGATCAGGTCCGACTCGGAAGAGGGAAACAGGCTGTTTCCCTTGGGGGTAAGCTGATAATGCAGGCTGGGGCGACCCGCGCCGGACCGCACATAGTCGCGCTCCACATAGCCGTCCCGCTCGAGCTGCAACAGGTGTTCGCGAAGCGTTGTTTTCGCCAGCTCGATCTGTTCTACGGCTTCGTCCATAGAGAGCGTGCCTGTTCGCTTAATAAGATCGAGGAGTTCTTTTTTTGAGCCGCTGATCATAACCGGATGTTTAAATTAGAATTACGGGCTGAACGTTATATACTACCCAGTTTTTGTTGAATAAGAGGAATAATAATCTTTTTTCCCACATTAAACTGTTTTTTAAGCTGTTCTTCAAGCATCTTGAAATGCTGGTTCAGAATGCGAAACGTGGCGTCTTTCGGGTTTCCAAGCTGGTGGCCTTTCTCGCGGAGTATCTCCATCAATTGCAGCAATCGCTGCTGATCTTTCTCCACAATACGGATGCCCTGTTCCAGCTTACGGATGGTTCCATCCAAAAGCTGTTGTCGCGGGTCGTCAAGCTTCCCCGCAAGGGGAAAGAGCTTTTTGCTTTGGAATTTAAAATAAAGCTCCAGGTCCCCGCTGAACCTTTTGAAATGCCCGCACATATATTTTAGCCGGGGATACTGGTTGCCGTGCACTTTGGCGACCCTGGGGAAAGTGTCGGCAATCTCATTCAGAAGTTCAATATTGAGCGGATGAAATCCTTCGCTTATATATTCACACCATTTCGTCAGGTTGGTACTACGCTCCGGTTCCTCCGGCCGGACCTCCTCCGGGCGGTGAACGTAAGAGGCGAGGGTTTTCTCCCTGATCCAGTGAAGTACTTCCGATTCATTCCATTGGCGCTGCTGGCAAACAGCCCGCAAGGTTTCATCACTGCGGCTGGAGGGGTCCAGGCCGATAGACCTCAAGAGGTCATTGACTCGCCGGTGGGCCGAAGCAATCTGGGAGAGGGTGGCACCGGGCGTCAGGTGGTCCAACGATTGTTTGATCTTCTTCATGTTCTTGTGATAACGGTGTCGGTTTTTCACTGCATAGGTAAAATACCGAGGATTGTCGTATAAATCAATAAAAAAGGTTAAAACCGTTTTTATAGTTGAAATTGATTTCCGGGACTCCTACCTTAAAGGCGAAGCAATTGGAAATCATGATCATTCAGGCTTTATGGCTTACGTAGTAACGGATCCCTGCATACAGTGCAAACATACCAACTGCGCTGCGGTCTGTCCGGTCGATGCTTTTCGCGAGGGACCCAATTTCCTGGTGATCGACCCTTTTGAATGCATTGACTGTGACGCATGTGTGGCTGAATGCCCGGAAGAAGCGATCTTCCCGGATGATGAAGTGCCCCTGGAGTGGGAGGATTATATCGACTTAAACGATCGCCTCTCCGAAGAATGGGACGACCATGTCATCAACGAGGCAAAGGAACCGCTGCCCGAAGTTGACGAGTGGAGCGGCCGTGAGAACAAGCGCGAACATCTGGTCGAAAGCTGGGAAGAAGAAATAAAGCCGGTAGAATGAATAGGAACACTCCCTCCATAAGTCTGCGCAGGATTGTCCGGCAGCTCCGCGATGTTATCGATCCCGAACTGGGCGTCAACATCGTGGATCTCGGTCTGGTCTACAACATTATGTCAGCCGATGGCAAAGTGATTGTGGAATATACGACCACCACGCCGGGCTGTCCCATGCGTCGTTACCTGCAGCAGCAAATTGAGGAAGCCCTCAGCTCCATCGAAGAAATCGAGGAGTATGAGACAACGCTGGTCTGGGAGCCGGACTGGACGGTGGATATGATTGACGGGGAGGTTGAATTCTTTGCGCATCCGCCGCCGCGGGCACAGAAGTCCTGATTTCGGTTTCGCCATGTTTTTCCAAAGACCCTGCAGTAATTAGTCATTGATGACCTCCCGCAAAGCTTCGACATATATATTGGTAAGCCTGCTCGCAGTAGCAGCGATCGGCCTGTTAAGCGGCCTGCATGCCGGACTGGTTCGGCTGGGATTCCTGGCGGGGACTGCTTCCGTTATTTCCCCCATGGCCCACGGCCCGCTCATGATCAACGGATTTCTGGGGGCCCTTATCGGATTGGAGCGGGCGGCCGCGCTGGAGAAAAAGTGGGCGTATATGGCGCCGCTGCTGCTGGGCTTTTCCACCATCCTGGTCCTTTCCGGCTTTACGTTCCCGGCGAAGTTATTGGTTATCGCCGGATCCCTTTCCCTGCTGGCGATCATGCTCTACCTCTATAACATGCAGCCGGTGGCTCATCACCTAATTATGGCCCTGGGAGCAGCCGCTCTGCTGGTCGGCAATATCCTTTTCCTGTTTGATATGCCCATTTTCAACCTTGTGGCCTGGTGGGCCGGATTTCCATTGCTGACCATCTTCGGGGAGCGGCTGGAACTTAATCGCATCATGCGTCCCCCCAAACGCGCTCAACACCTGTTTGTAGCACTTATCGCCGTCTGGATAACCGCAATAGCTTTTACTCATCTCAACCGTCCGATCGGGTGGGCCGCGGCCTCGGTTTCCCTCATCGCACAGGCCGGCTGGCTTTTTAAATATGATGTGGCCCGCCGCACCATCCGGTCGGTGGAGTGGACCCGCTACAGTGCCATCAGCTTGCTGACAGGCTATGGCTGGCTGGTGTTGGCGGGACTCTTTAGCCTCTGGCAGGGCTTTCCCACGGCGGGTCCCCTGTACGACGCCCTGCTGCACATGATATTCGTGGGCTTTGTATTCAGCATGATTTTTGCCCACGCCTCGGTTATCATCCCGTCGCTTTCCGGGAAGCTGGTCCCCTATCACCCCTACTTTTACGGGCCGCTGCTACTTTTGCACGGATTCTTGCTGATACGGGTGGCGGGTGACCTGTTTTGGCTGCCGGCCGTCAGGAAAGCAGGCAGTTACGGGAACGTGGCGGCCATCCTCCTGTTTCTGGGGGGCATCCTTTTCTTTCTGTTGTGGGACGCCCTCCGGAAACGACGCCAACGTTCCATGAACCAGAACAAACATGCGTAATTCTCTAATGATTATAACCGTTTGCAACCATGAATGAACCATCTGCTGTACGTTCCGTTCAACGTCCCCTGACGGTTGAGAAGCCAAAGGGTTTAGCAGAGGTACAGACCGGGGACGTCCACCCCGGATGCGAGTATGGGAGACGTTTTCGCACAAGCTGGAGGAAATGATGCCCCGGTGTCATTCTAAGAAGTAGAAAAAGTACGAAATAAAGGAAATTAAATTCTGTTTAAATACCTTATAACTAACACATAATGACTAACTAAAATATCTTGTATTATGCCTACAAAAAAAGCAAATGCACAATGGAATGGTGATCTGAAGAGTGGAAACGGGACGATGGAGCTGGAAAGCGGTTCCTATAAAGGGAACTATACCTTTGCTTCGCGGTTTGAAAATGGTAAGGGCTCCAATCCCGAAGAGCTGATTGGAGCCGCACACGCCGGTTGTTTTTCGATGGCTCTTTCCAATGAACTTGACGGAGCGGGTTATGAACCGAAATCGGTCAAAACCAAAGCCGAGGTGACCCTTGACAGCAGCAAGGGTGAGATTACCGAGATCAAGCTTATCACCGAAGCCGACGTTCCGGATATTGATGAAGATACCTTCCGGGAAATTGCCGAAGGGGCCAAAGAAGGCTGCCCTGTTTCCAAGGCTCTGGCGGCGACCAATATTACGCTTGAAGCAACATTAAATTAACTACATTTTGTATTGATTAGAACCTTATATTTAGAATTCTAATCGAATTTAAAACTATTAAACTATATATAAACTATTATGCGATACCTAACTTACCTATTGCCTCTCATGTTTTTTATCACCACGGCATGCGGCGGCGGTTCAGGCGACCAGCAACAGCAAGCTGACGAGACTACTACAGAAGCCCAGAGTAGTGCGGCGGATCAGTCCGGAGTTCGTACTATTGAAATAATCGGCATTGACCAAATGAAGTTTGCAGTGGAAAGTGACGAAGACGGTATTTCCACCGGCGGTGAAACAGGCGATTACCTGCTCCTTGAAAGTATATCAGCCGAGCCCGGTGAGGAAATACGTGTTGTCCTCACTACCGAAAGCGATCTTCCGGCCACGGCTATGGCCCATAACTTCGTACTGCTAACATTGTCGGCTGATGTCGATGCCTTTGTCAATGCCGCCTCGCAGGCCAAGGATAACGACTATATCCCTGCTGATATGTCCGACCAAATTATTGCTCACACTGAACTGGCGGGCGGCGGTGAAACCGTGGAAGTTACGTTTACGGCTCCTGAAGAAACCGGAGAATATGAGTATGTCTGCTCGTTCCCCGGACACTATGCAGCCGGCATGCGGGGGACGTTAAACGTTGAATAAGATTTCAACATTTGCATGCAATTAATCTGATTTATAAAGAGGCAGCTGGTAACCAGCTGCCTTTTTTATTGAGGAGAGGCTTTTAAAAACCTGCTCTCCCATGTTGAACTCCGCCGGCCGCAGGAAAGATGCTTTTCTGAACATTAGCAGCAATGGCACGTCAGTGGCTGCCACCTTCATTTCAGTGGCTGTTACCTTCATTATTGTGCAACCGATTCTGTCGCAGGGAAGTGGCCCAGGGAGACACCGGTTGTGAAAATTCTCACAGAAGGGATATGAGTCCCGTAAATAATTTATGATCTGAAATGTATCACTTGTCCGTATTTATCCACTTGCTATCGGCGATTTTCTGGATCGGCGGTATGCTTTTTACAGCCGGCGTACTGGTACCCGCCTCCCGACACGCCTTGCTGAAAAAGAAGAAGGGGGCTTTTTTTGCCCTGATCGGCCGTAAATTCAGCCGTATTTCATGGATTTTGTTTATCATTCTTATAATTACGGGAATCACGAATTTGTTAACGCGCGGATATACCACGGAGCAGCTGCTGACCGCTTCATTTTGGATTGATGTTTTTGGAGGCAAGCTGTTTATCAAGATGCAGCTGTTTGCCGCGGTCCTGATCATAAGCGGGATCCACGACTTCTATGCGGGTCCCAAAGCCGCAGAGCTGATGGACAAACAACCGGATAGTGATCGGGCGAAAAGTATGCGAGTGCTTTCGCGCTGGCTGGGACGATTAAACCTTCTTTTGGGGCTGGCCGTTCTCTATTTTGCCCTGCGGCTGCTGCGTGGCTGAACCCTGACACAGACACAGTCTCGGGTTCCGGCTGCAGGGGAGAGGGATCCCGGTCTCAGGAAAGCCCCGGAAGGTACGATCGATGCGATGGCCTGTCCACTTTTGTATACCCCTGGAATATCAATATTCCCTGACCTGAATTTGATCGATCGTATCTTCGCGGTCCAGATCTCCCCGCTCCATGGCTTCGAGCATTGATTTCTTAACCTGCATGTCAATGCGCTCCGGGAGATTGCCATGGGGACCAAGACGACTGTTCAGCGCAACAGAAAGGAGGATATACTGATCGGAATCGATGGAACGCAGCGTGCGGCCGTAGTCCACGAGCGACTCTTTAAGCCTTGAAACAAAAGCCCGGTAATGCTCCTCCATTTGTTTATGTCGCTGCTCCTGCCGCTTTTTCCATCCTTCCAGCATATCGCTGCTGCCATAGAACCGTTGTTCTCCACTCTTGGTCGTAATCCGCACTCCTCCCTTTTTCTTTCGGGGTTGCACGCTTATGGAATCAATATTCGACAGATTTAAGGAGGATATAGCCGAAGACAGCCCTCCCGCTGAAATAGCGTTACCAAAGAACAGAGCTCCGAAATTATCCAGCATCAGATAATCCAGGGACCCGCTGATCCGGAAAGAACCGGTACCTTCGTCAACTGATTCTTTTAACGTCGTTTCGAGGATATTGGCCATCACCTTCAGGTCCATTTGACTGTCATCATTCACTCCCCCCGTGCTGATCTCCAGCCGTTCCCGGAGTTGTCCCGGAGATGCATCTCCCGACCGATAGGCCTGCAGGTCGCTTTTCGCCGCTGCCACAGAGATGGTCGGAATGTCTTGTCTCCTTTTTTCCTGCTCTTTATCCTCATCCTCCCCGGCAAGCCGAAAGTTATCAAAATCAAACCGATCGCTGGAGGCAGCGGTATTATAGATGACCATCACCTTCTCCTTATCAGAAAGTTGTCCGATGACAGCACCGTAATCCTGCAGAAATTCAATGATCCTCTCGGTGATGGATTCTTCGGTTACTTTTTCTCCCTTTTCGCCATCTCCATACTCAAAATAAAAAGAGAAATCATTGCCGTTGGCACCGCCCAAGGCCATAAAGCCGGGTCGCGCTTCCGGAATCGTGAAGATGACCCCGTAGCCCGGCAAGTAGGTCCCCCGAATATTGTGATTGTTGCCAAAACCAAAGGGTCCCCCGTAACGACCTCGAATGGTCCCGCCGGTTTTAAACAGTTCCTGCAGGACATTCTCCATAATCCTGAGATCGCGATTCATACGGTTTTCATCAATCTCTGACGACTGGCCCCCGGCTGATTGGATACCGGCGATCAGTATGAAGATCGTCATCCACGGGAGCATATTTTTTATGTAGGTCATAGTATTATTTGCTTATTGATTGATCCTGATCCTGTAACCTAACGGTTTGTAACACCTCCCCCAGGTACCGGTTGGTTAGAAGCAGGCGATCGTGAGTAGTTTGTTGAAACGCGTCCAGCGTTTGATCGACAAGCTGCAGGTCGTCGATACGCTGCTGCTGGAAATAACTGATTAGCTGTTGCAGCTGCTGCCGGTGTTGCCGGTTGATGGCTTCGGTGTAATCAGCCATCATTACTGCGTTTTCCCGGCGGATTTCATCTGCCAGCACCTCGGCCTCTACGGCAGTCAGTCCTTCACCTTCCTCGGGAGAGGATCCCCCCATACTGATGGCGACCCCGTCACCGGATGCATCTACCTGAAGTTGAGCCACCGATCCCACTACAAGTAGTAGAATAAGTCCCGCAGCCACTGCAAGAGCCGATTTCCCGAGCAAAGAATGGGGCAGGAGTTGTCTGGCTTCCCTGCACCACTGCAAAAGAGTGCGATTGCGCGGATCCATGACCAGCAGTTGCGGGGGGGTATCGGGGTCCGGCATCTGCTGCAGCAGCGAACGCGTCTCCCGCAGCTCGCTTAACTCCTGCCGGAGCCCGGGATTTTTATCCAGGTAGGATTCCAGTTTCGCTTGGTCCTCGGCTGATATCTCATCATAGAGATACTCCATAAACAGTGTGCGGGCCAGTTGATCATTCATAACGCAAAGCCTCCGATTCGATATTCCATTGGTTAAAAAGTTGACGCAATTTGGTTAATCCGTAATACAGGCGCGATTTCACCGTATTTTCCGGTTCCTCCAGGATTTCGGCAATTTCCCGGAATTTGAGTCCCTCGTATTCTTTCATAATCACCACTATGCGTTGCTCCGGGGGAAGCTGATTCAGGGCCAGCTGAAGGATCGATCCCAGCTCGTTTTTCTCAACCTGCCGGTCGGGATTGGAAGCCAAGCCTTTTGCCACGGGAGGTTTGCCCAGCGCTTCCATGGGAGAAGAGCGGCGTCGTCCCGCCCTTTTGGTTTCATCCAGGCACAGGTTGTTAGCGATCCGGTAGATCCAGGCATTGAACTGTTCGGTATCATCAAGCGTATTCAGTTTATGGTACACCCTGATGAAGGTTTTCTGGGTAATTTCCATCGCTTCATCATGGCTGGCGAAATAACGGTAGGCCAACCGGTGGATCCGCTGTTGCCACCGTTCCACCAGTCGGTTGAACGCTGCTGTATCGCCTTTTCTGAAATTTTCTATCAGCTTCGCATCGGTCATGCTTTGGGGATTGCCTGTGTTGGTGCCGCATGAATGAGCGGCATGCCGGGAACCGTTTGTAGGTAGCCTTTGAAAAACCAGGATTTTTGGTCAGGGTCAAGTCAAGGCCCCAGGAAGGTTGCAGTCGCAGCATATAACTCATATGTGAGGATTACAACCGACCGATAACACCGGCCCTGGCCAAAAGAGCAGTTTCGCAAAGGCTTCTATAGTAATGACGAGTAAGGAAGGTAAAAAGTTTTAACGGATAGCAATTAGTTCCGAATTTGAGAGAACCGCCCTGGCCTTTGCCTTTTGTTCTATACTTTACTACACGACAGCCACCGGCAATACCTATGGATTATTCACGGGGTGCACCATCGCGGGCAGGTTGCTGTGCTGCTGCGAGAACTCGGCTACGCCCCCGGAAGTTTTTGATATCCTGTTTTATTATGCAGAAAAACACGGTGTATCGGCATGGTAAGTATTAAATTTGTCTGCAGGCTTCTCAATATTCCGTTCCACGTTTCTAACGCTATCTATCTTTACGGTAAAATCAACTTCAGGGATGGAATTTTCTTTTTTGCTTCCGATCCTGTCCGGACCGATAATGGAGTCTTATGTCGCTGATTGTTAAAAATTCGGAGAAACAAATCCTTTTTGTAAAAGGGGGTATGCCTGCAGCCATGCCGGCTCCTAAAAACGTAATCCAAGTGAAAACACAAACCCGTGGTTCTGGTAGGAATTGTCGGGCATGTTGGCGTAGGAATAATTCGCAAAATTTGTAAATCCAATAAAGTGCCGGGCATTCAGCACAAAGGCAACATTCTCATCCGGCCGCCAAAAGAAATACTCTAACCCGTATGTACCCGAAAAGTCTGTATTCCTGACATTATTGCTTTCGTAATTGTATGAGCCGCCGTCAATATACTCTTTGGCACTGAGCTTGAAGCCCACTTGTGGGCCGGCATAGATACTCAAATTTGCAGGAGCAATACGATATTTCAGCAGAAGTGGTACCTGCAGATAGCTCATATTTAATTGGGCATCTCTGTAAACAACGTCCCCGATAATAAACTCTTTTACATATTTAGCGCCCTGTTGCTGGAAATTCACTTCAGGTTGGATGTAAAAATTTCCGCCCATACGAAGGGTAGCTGAAACACCCCCTGTAAAACCACTCTTGGCCTCGAAATGATTGCCCGAAATATTGGATACACTCCAGCCGGCATGGGCACCGAAGGTTATCCTGTCCATAGGTCCCTGTGCTGTTGCAGCCAAAGCAGTAACGCTAAAAAGTAACAGAAAGAATATTTTTTTCATGATGAAGTCATTAGGCAAATAAAAGTTATTGGAAGATGCTTCTAAAGAGTGTACACATCACCATGTAGAGGTAACTATTCATGATATAAACCTTAAGGTCTGTTGAGCCCCTTGATCATTTTTATAGGCCATCCTGAATACAACACCTTAAATTAAGTACGCTTATCATCAATTACAGGACTGCAATTATACAAGCCACCTATGTCCGGATGTCTGCGTTTAGACAAAATGTCTCCGGACAGCTCGCAGGTAAAAATGAAGAAGTGCACTGGGACAAAATTTCCGGTAAAGCAGTTGCTTTTGAAGACAAAAGAATAGCAGCCCGGCTGCTGGTCGAAATCGATTACACCAACCGGCGAAAAACCATTGAGCAGGAATAAGCAAGTTTTAAAAAAAGATATTATCGTCATGGAAAAAAGATTAGCTAAAAAAGTTAGGAGAAAAAATTTGGAACCGGATAAAAACCGAACTTAATTAAAAAATTCGGATGAAAAACTTAAATTATAAATAAATAAATCTAATACATCTAATTACTTAATATAAAATACGATTTTTACTTTGTATTATTTGTTAAATTGTTATAGGTTTTTGGCGTTTGTAAAAAAGTCCATTGCTAAAACATCTATCAAACCAACGAACATGCTTAAAAAATACCGGGGTAAATTCCCTTTACTACTACTGACCTTTCTTTTCATTTCAATGCCTCTACTTGCCGCCGACGGCGCCGCTATAGACACGGGTGTTACCGCCTGGATGTTGGTCTCAACGGCACTTGTTCTTTTGATGATACCCGGACTGGCCATGTTTTATGGCGGGCTTGTCCGCACTAAAAATGTTTTGGGAACCATGATGCACACCTTTGCTGCTATGGGAATTATGACTGTTCTCTGGGTGGCCGT
The DNA here is from genome assembly GCF_900129315.1 of Fodinibius roseus. GTDB lineage: Bacteria > Bacteroidota > Rhodothermia > Balneolales > Balneolaceae > Fodinibius > Fodinibius roseus. Next base: position 80,947 of record NZ_FQUS01000013.1, on the reverse strand, counting down.
CGGGTATGCAATGAGCTTCGGGCCGAATGTTCTCGGCGGATGGTTCGGATGGAACACGGATTACCTGTTTCTGAGCGGAATAGACAACTCAATCTTAGACGCGGGCGTGCCTGAATATGTGTTCAGCATGTTCCAGGGCAAGTTTGCCATAATTACGCCTGCCCTGATCGCCGGGGCCTTTGCCGAGCGCGTGAAATTCAAATCCTATTGCCTGTTTATTGCGCTCTGGGGGATCCTTGTTTACAATCCGCTCTGCCACTGGGTATGGGCTGAAGACGGTTTCCTTTTCAACATGGGCGCGAACGGGGCCATTGACTTTGCAGGGGGAACGGTGGTTCACATCTCTGCTGGTGTAAGCGGTTTGGTAGCAGCGTTATATTTGGGAGCCCGGCGCGGCTTTCCGGTCACCAACATGCCGCCCAGCAACCTGGTAATGACCATGATTGGCGGCGGACTTCTATGGGTTGGGTGGTTTGGATTCAACGCCGGCAGCTCCGTAGCAAGTGGATTGAGCACTGCGCAGGCATTGACAGCCACACAAGTTGCTGCGGCGTCCGGGGCCATTGCATGGATGATTATTGAAGCGTGTCACCAGGGCAAAGCAACAGCACTTGGAATCATGTCGGGTATTTTGGCCGGACTGGTAGCCGTTACACCTGCGGCCGGTGTAGTGCAACCCTTCGGAGCGTTTTGTCTCGGAATATTTGCGTCTATTTTCTGTTACCTTGCGATCATCGCCAAAAACAAACTGGGATACGATGACAGCCTTGATGCTTTTGGCATTCATGGAATGGGGGGTATTGTGGGAGCCATATTGCTCACCTTCTTTATCCGGGACAGCTGGATGAGCGAAGCCGCGGAACTCGCCGGCGGAAGCTGGACAGTATGGGAGCAGCTGGGGGTTCAGGTTGCGGCCGTTCTGATAGCCATTGTGTATGCAGCCGTTCTTACACTGATCCTGCTTTACGTTGTGAACAAACTGACAGGCTTCCGGTCCGACCCAAAAGAGGAGATGCAGGGCTTAGACAGCGCCTACCACAGCGAGCACGGCTACGGAATGCTCAATCCCAACTAATCACTTTAAATCCAACAACCACATGAAACTTGTTATAGCCATTATTCGGGAAACACAACTCGACGAAGTCAGGGAAGCGCTCATTGAAGCGGAAATCAGGCGGATCACGGTCATGCGTGTATCCGGCCACGGAAAAGCAGAAGATGTGGAGATCTACCGGGGCAAAAAGGTGGTCCCGGGACTGATTCCGCGGTTCCGCCTTGAAATTGCTGTAAATGATGAGTTCGTGGACATTACTGTCGATACCATTATCAAAACTGTAAAATCCCGCTACAAAGACAAGAAACCCGGCCAAACCACCGGCGACGGTAAAATCTTCATCCTCCCGCTGGAGGAGTGTATTCGCATTAGTACCGGAGAAAGGGGATCAGCGGCGATTTAGTTAGGCTGTCTCTAAGATTTAATTATCTCCAATCTGCGTATTTTATTTGAAAAAGAAAGTTAAATAATTGTGGTGAAATTTATGGATTTGTCGCATAAGGGAGTTATGTAAAATGAACCGGAAACCGGACCGCCCGAATTATAAATCATCCATCGGGCTTAATGTGCCCCGGCCGCCTTTATTTAATACATGGGTATAGATCATAGTTGTTTTAAGATGCTTATGGCCTAACAGTTCCTGAACCGTTCGAATATCATATCCATTTTCCAATAGATGAGTGGCAAAGCTGTGGCGGAGGGCATGGCATGTTACCTTTTTCTGAATTTTTGCTTTGCGGGCGGCTTCTTTTAGGCTCCTTTGGATATAACTGTTAGAAATATGATACCGGTGGGTAATTCCTGACCGGTAATCCTTACAGTTTTTTTGATTTTATCTGAAGTTTTTATGGCAATGAACGGCCGAATAAGATGGTGAAAAAGTCTTCAGTTGCCTGCAGGACCGAAATATGAGATATTATATGACGTTAGATATGCAAATGGCTGTCTAAATAATAGTATGTTATACTGCCTGAGTTTCAGTTCTATTTATTTACTCGATAGAAAAATCAATCAATTTTAGTTAAGTTTGTCGTAGTCAATAATTAATTAACATGTTATGGCAACAAAAGTAGATCTTAAAACAAAGCAGCTTCAGGAAATTTGCAAAAAGTATAATGTGAAGGAGTTATATCTGTTTGGATCTGCCACAACCGATAATTTTTCTGAAGACAGTGATCTTGACTTTATTGTAAAATTTGATCGTCGAAGCTTTGAAGGAGCGTTTGATCAATTCATTGATTTCAAACAAGAGCTTGAACAAATCTATGGTCGGCCTGTTGACTTATATCATCTCAAAAAGTTCAGAAATTCCATCTTTCAGCAAGAAGTAGAGCGTTCCAAAGAATTACTTTATGCCGCATAAAACAAGAAAGCTACTTCTTGACATCAGCCTTTCCTGTCAAGAAATATTGGATTTTATTGACGGCAAAAGCTTCAAAGACTTTCAAGAAAATCGCGTGCTTCAGCTTGCTATCGAAAGAGAGTTTGAAATTATTGGAGAAGCTCTGCACCGACTCTCTCGAATTGAAGAAGATACGCTTGCTGAAAAAATTCCTGAGTATCGTAAAATCATCGACTTTAGGAATATCATCGCTCATGGTTATGATATTATTGACGAAGCTGCCATGTGGGATTTTGCCGTCAATCGCGTTCCGGAATTGTTGGACAAAGTCGAAGATTTTTAGCTCATCGTTCATTCTTTATCAACTCAACATTCATTCGCGTGCCCTTTATGCGCCGTGTCGTTAGGTTGCGCACTAAAATCATATTTCGGCCGTTGCATAGTACTTATATTGTAATTACATTAAAAGTGCATTTTTATTAATCCATAGTACTATGAAAACAAAGCTTGTTCGTATCGGAAATTCCCAGGGAATTCGTATTCCCAAACCTGTAATTGAAGAAATTGGGCTTTCAGATGAAATTGAAATGATTCTTAAAGATAATCAAATCATTCTGCGTTCCGCCGAGCAGACTCGCAAAGGCTGGGATAGTGCTTTTGAGAGAATGGCAGAAGAACAAGATGATCAGCTGATCGACAAGGAAAAGGTTGAAACCCCGAGCGAGTGGGATGAAACTGAGTGGACATGGTAAAACGAGATTCTGTCCAGCGTTTTGATGTCTATTTAATATCTCTTGACCCTACGAAAGGTTCAGAAATTAAGAAAACCCGCCCATGCTTGGTCATTTCTCCTGATGAAATGAACCGTCATATTCGAACGGTCATTATTGCTCCTATGACTTCAACAATCAAAAACTATCCATCAAGAGTTACTACAACTTTTCAAAAGAAACGTGGTCAGATTGTTTTAGATCAAATTCGAACAGTAGATAAGCAACGACTGATAAAAAAGTTGGGAACGGTTAGTTCATCTGCCCAAGAGAAAACATTAAATACACTACAAGAGATATTTGCCCCATGAGTGCGCAAACCTAACCAGCGCTTCAACGGAACGCGCCTCGCCTATTCTTTGCCACTCTTGGTTTTACGTCTCTTCTTTCGTTAGTTGCTAATTCAACATCAATCCGTGCGCCGGTTATGCGCTATGTCGTTATAGCAACTGTAATAGCCCTTTTATGAATAAAATTTCCTATTTGCCTGATCGTTGATTAATTTGGATTAAACAGTAATAAAATTTCCAAAAAATGAGTTCTTCCAAAGAATTAATTGAACGGCGAAAAGATATCCTTGGCGGCACTCCGGTGTTTAAAGGGACCCGTGTACCTGTCAGGACCTTTTTTGAATACTTGGAAGCCGGTCACTCGCTTAATGAATTCCTGGAAGATTTTCCCACCGTTTCCCGACAGCAGGCCATCGACATCCTTGAATCGTTTAAAGATCAACTGCTTCAGCCTCAATGATGATCAGAATTCTGCTGGATGAATGCCTGCCGAAGAAGCTGAAGTATCGTATCGAAGAATTAGATCCTGACTTTTCTGCCAAGACCGTTCCCGCGGCAGGCTGGGCTATTTTTATATTGGAAGGTTATTGGAGAAAGCAGAGGATGAATTCGATGTTTTTGTCACCAGTGATCGCAATTTAAGTTTTCAGCAATCGATCGAAACATCGTAAATCGTTAGACAAACTGGGTGAATAATGAAAGAGCCTTCCTTTTTAACTACGGAAGACATTTTATTCATCCATGAGCAAGAGATTCAAAAAGCAGGCGGTGATCCAGGTATTCGAGAAGAACAAGACGTCCAAGCTTGCACGGATTCTCCTAAAGCAAGTTTTGATGGAGAGTATCTCAATAACCTATTTGAGATGGCTGCCAGCTACATCATTTGTTTGCGGACACAACTCGCCCTGGCCTAGCTTGCATTACAGATTTAAGCTACGATTGAATTTCATCAGTAGTTCTGGAGAGCGCATTGCGCCGCTTATCCCGAAGGTCTTTATAGGGCTAAGTCCTAAACAAAATAGTTATTCCTACATTTTGGTGTGTATATCCATATAAATTACTTTTCAACCATATTTAATTAATTTCATGCTTATGAAGCTCCTTAAACCAGTAATTTTGCTCGCTTGTGTAATTTCCCTAGTGAGTTGTCTTGGCAATACTGGTTCAGAACCAACAGTCATTACGGAACCCTTAGGAAGGTCATATTACTATATTACCAATCAAAGCGAATCAAACCTCAATGTTACATACAAAATAGCCAATTTCGCTGTTGATAGTACTGTAGCTGTTCCTACCAACTCAACGACTAAAGTTTTTCAGTTGGCGCGAAGCAATTTTCCTGCACCTTCAGAAGCGTTTGATAACCTCCGCTTCTTTATGCAATCCAGTGATATGACATCACCTATATTTGTGGTAGAACCTATTGTAGATGAGAATTGGAATGATATCACAGCCGAAGGTGATACAGTTAAAAAATATGAGCTCAGGTTGACAGAAGAAGACATAGAGTAACTTTTTCAACTTCTCGCATCGCCCTATAACCGGCGCTTCAAGTGGATCGGCCTCGCCATGACCTTGCTCGTTTTCCAGTTTTTGATTACCCTTTCTTTCAGAGATAATTACAAAACTCCGGCGCCGGCCGCTTAACCGCAGTGTCGTTAAGTGTAACCTTTTGCAATGGAATTTCGTCTACTCTTCAAACCAATAATAAAACTCGGTGATACGATGATACATAATGTCCATTTCCTACAAAAAAAAATTTCCGAATCAGTCAAAAAATATTCTTTCAGTGTTAACAGTATTCTCTATTAGTGCTCTTGCTATAGGTGTTGGATTGCTTTTTTTATTATAAGAGCTACTTTTAAATGGCGACCAAAAAGCGGAAATATATTCGTATTGGGTTAGGAATATTCTGGGTAGGAGTTACGGCATGGTTATTTTACAACATGCAGGCTAAAGGCTTAGAATCAATAATACTTGAAAGTAACAATAAGGTACAAGTCCAAAATTTATCGAACGCCTTATTATTTACGCCTGCTATCGATACCATGGGATCAGCTCTAATTTTCTATCCAGGAGCACTGGTCGATCCAAAAGCTTATGCTCCGATGGCAAGAACAATTGCAAAAGCAGGATTCAAAACAATTATTTTAAAATTGCCTTATCGAATGGCATTTTTTGAATCACAGCAAGAAAATGTATTTCAACAGACCCTGGAGTACATAAGAAGTGATTCACTGAACCGAAATTGGATCCTTGGTGGACACTCACGAGGTGGGAAACTTGCGACAATATTTACACAGAATTATAGCAAAGCCCTTAGTGGATTGTTGCTTGTTGGAACCTCACATCCCAGGGAGTTGGACCTTTCTGATTTAACTATCGATGTAACCAAGATTTATGGTTCCAATGATGGATTGGCCAGCGAAGAGGAAGTAAACAAGTTTGCTATGAACCTCCCCCCTAAGATGCACCGCGTAAGAATTGCCGGCGGAAATCATCGCCAATTTGCATATTACGGTTACCAACTTGGTGATGGCTCAGCTGATATCTCCCACAAAAAGCAACAGGAAATCATGATTCACGCTATACTTAAGCAACTTAAAAGAGTTCAAGCCCTAAAATGAATTTAGTTACACCTGACCCGCCTTTAAGCGGACACGCCTCGCCTATTCTTTGCCCTTCTTGGTTTTGAGTCTCGTCTTTCGTTAGTTGCTAACTCAACATTCATTCGCGTGCAGCTTATGCGCAATGTCGTTATGCTTCTAATTTCCTTCCAGATTAAATCGATGAGTTTTAAATACTTAATATTTTCTCTTGTATTAACTACTTCACCTCTGGCTTTATTGGGTCAAGTGCAAACGATAAAATTAGCAGAACCTACTACCCATGACTATGTGAATAAGGGCATCAAATCCTTTACTAAAAAACCAACTACATCAGTTTCAATACCAAAAGAATGGGAAAAGAATGAACTTTTTTATATAGTCGTCTTCTATACCTTCAAAACTTCTGAAGACCCAAAAATTGACATTGTTGTAGATAAGACAGATGAAGGAGAGCTACTATATATAGACCTTGATAACGATGAGATTATTACAAAAGATCAGCAGAGTTACTTTTTTCCGTATTCAAAAAAAAGTTTTGAATTTTGGATTACTGACCCAACTGACCCCAAACAAAAAACGGGGCGACTTCTCTTGAGGCTTCCATCAGGAGTTATAGGCGACTCTATGAAAGAGGAAAAATTTATTAAAAGCTATTTCGACTCGGATGGCAGTTTAAATTCCTACTGGACCAGCTATTGGCAAAGACATAATTCCAGCTTCGATGGATCAAAACATTCATTTTACTTTACAGAGCGATTAAACCTTAGACGAGGTAAATTAACACATCCCCAAGGCACTACTATGATTGGGTTAGTTGATTATAGCGTCAATGGTCTGTATAACGACGATGACGATAGAGTTTTTATAGATTTAAACAACAACGAGAAGTTAAGCCACTATGAAAGAAGTGAAGTATTTGGTTTAAAGGACACCCTTACTGTTAGGAATAATAATTTTATTGTAACTAATGTCCACAAATACGGTGATTACATGCAGGTTAAACAAATAGATAACAATCCAACAGCACATCCTTTTCTGACTTTTTCACACAATGATATTAATAACAGTATCCTAGCCTCTGGGAGCCTAAAACCCCCATTTTTCAAGATGAAATTTAAAAGTATTGAGGGAGAGTTAGTCAAAATCAGTGATTATGATACTGGGTTTCTTTTGATAAATTTTTGGGGTGAGTGGTGTGGTCCCTGTATAGCAGAGATTCCTGAACTTAAAAAGCTGAGAAACGAGAATGGTGAAGAAATAAATATTGTAAGTTTTTTAAAAGCTGCAAATTATCCTAAAGCGAAAGAAGTTATTGAAAGTGAAAATCTAAGTTGGAATCATATCGAAGTTTCTGAAGGTATCGAACATGACTTTAGAATTCTCTACTATCCTACTAACTATCTAATAGATTTTGAAGAAAAGGCTTTTTATCAATTTGGAAAGTTAGATTATGAAGTCATTCTAAAACTTATAAAAGAAAATTAGAAACATAACAACGGCATTAAGTGGACTTGGTACAAAGATTGGCTTTTTATTCTGTCCCCTTACGGTTATGGTTTCGAGTGTTAAATCGATTACATAATCTCCAAGCCGTTTATCCCGTGAGTCGTTAGGCAACCTATTCTCTCTTTGTCAACCAAGCTTTCTTTCAGTATATTTATAGTACATATAAAGACAAAATATATACCATTATGAATACCATTTCAATCTCCAAAGATATAGAACCCCTCTCGGAGTTCCGCAAGAAATCAGCTGATTTTATTAAGCGCCTTAAAAAAGAAAAACAGCCAATCATTCTGACACAACACGGTAAAAGTGCGGCAGTGTTGATGGATGTGACCGAATACGAGCGCTTTTCTAAGAAGTTGGAATTGCTGGAAGACTTACTCGAGGCCAAACAACAGGCAGAAAAGGGAGAAACCTACACGATGGATGAAGCCAGGGAACGTATTGAAAAGCACCTGTCTAAATGGAAATAATTTTAACGGATCGGTTTCTGGGGCGTGCTGAAGAGTTTTCAGATTATATAGCGCTTGATGATATTCCAACGGCTATAAATTGGGCAAATGAGGTCTTTGATCGATGCGAACAACTGCGGTCTCATCCAGAAAGTGGGCGTATTGTTCCAGAATTTGGACGCCCTGAAATCCGGGAGCTGATTCACGGAAATTACCGATTGATTTACGAAGTCAAGACCAAACAAATCGATATGCTTACTATTTGGCATACGAGCCAGAAATTACCAGATAAACCCGAATAGGATTGGCTAACAAGCAGATCAACCTGACGTGGTACGGGCTTTTCAACATCCCCTTCCCTTGCAGTTCCCGTATTATCTTCTAAATTCATTCGTAATCACCACGCAGGTTATCTGCCACGCCGTTATATTGCTTCTAAAATTGAGGATAAAAGTCCAGGGAAGCGTTTTTTAAAATCATCTTTCCTCAAAGTAACAAACCGATTTTTCCCTTCTGCTGACATGTTTATAACTCCAGATTCTCGCAAAATTTTCAAATGGTAAGATTTTGTGGAATCAGCCACATCGACCGGAATATCACCACAAGTTTGATCGGGATGTTCTGCTAACCACTTTGTGATCTCCAACCGAACTGGATCACTTAAGGCATAAAGAACTGTCGATAGCTCAACGGATTCAATGTCTGGATGTATTTGTTTTCGCATACGTATAATATACAGAATTTGATTGTCAATTTCTATACTTTTATATTTCGATATTTATAAAACTATAGATTTAATAAAATATTATGCTGTTATGAATTTATTATCAAATAAAACTGCTATAATTACCGGAGGTAGTCGAGGTATTGGAGCTGCAACGGCTCGTCGATTTGCTGAAAATGGTGCCGATGTTATTATTACCTATCTCAACTCAAAAGAAGCAGCTGAAAAAGTAGTTACGTATTGTCGCAAACAAGATGTGCAAGCTGAAGCTTGGCAAGTGGACGCAGGCAGCCGCGAAGATATGCGTAACTTGGTATCACGGGCTGTGGATGCATTCGGGAAACTGGATATTCTTGTTAATGGAGTTGGAATATTTCTAATGGACGCAATTGAAAAAACAACAGACGAAGATTTCGAAGAAACCGTCAATATTAACATTCGTTCGGTATATCTTACCTCCCGTGAAGCTGCAAAAGTTCTGCCTAAAGGTGGACGAATTATAAATATAGGAAGTCACTTAGGAGAACGTGTAAAAATGGCTGGAATCCCCCTCTATGCGTTGAGCAAGGCTGCTGTGGTTGGATTTACGCGGGCACTAGCACATGATCTTGGACCAAAAGAGATTTCAGTTAACTGTGTGCAACCTGGTCCGACGAATACAGATATGAATCCAGCAGATCCAGATGAAAACCCAACGGCTAATGCACAAAAATCAGGAACCGTTCTTGAGCGTTACGCCAAACCAGAAGAACTTGCTGATAGTATTACATTTTTGGCAAGTTCTCAAAGTTCATATATAAGTGGCGCTATAATTAATGTAGACGGAGGAGCAAACGCATGATTTAATTTTTTCACAACGGCGCAAGCTTAGCCAAAATTCTAATTGGTGTATAGTTTGCGCCGTATACTCCCTTTAAAAAGGGAAATGTCAAGCAGACCCCGTAGGACGGGGCAGGCAGTCCTCACCCAGGTGTTCGTTTTAATCTATTCAATAAATCCTATTTAACCTATTACTGACGACCGATTTCGGTGATCAAGCCCGGACGGATTACGATACCTGCGCTAAAGTCCTACTACGCCAGAGTAGTAAAGCTTACGTAGGCTGTACTTCAGATTGCATACCTTTTCGACCTTATCTTCTGCGGGTGGGTAGAAGCTGTAGCTTTAAATGACGCTACTATCCCAGACCTCCGGCCGGCCCACCAATCGATGTCCCAATCCCGCGTATTAAGCTTACATTGCCTCGCCCATTCTTGCCCATTTAAGGTTTTATAGTTACTCTTTCATTTGTAAAGAGATCAACGTTCATACGCCTGCAGCTTATACGCAATGTCGTTAGAGCCCTTCTGAATAACAATATAGTTGCCCGTTTGTTATAATTGTGTTACATTGTAATGCACTTAAATTATACTACTATGAAGACAACGCTTTCCATTCGCATTGATAAGGATCTTGAAAAACTTCTTGAGCAGGCTGCCAAACGAACCGGACGCCCCAAAAGTGAATTAGTTCGGGAAGCCCTGCGACGTCAGTTATCTATCGAATCATTTCAACAACTGCGTAAAGAACTTTTGCCTTATGGAGAAGCGCAGGGATGGTTAACCGATGAAGATGTTTTTCGTGAAGTTTCGTGAGGATTTTAAATTTTATTTTTATAGTCTCACGGTGCACTCCAATAGCACTACATATCTCATCGCCCAATTTTCAGCCAGGAGTGTATCATGAAGATTTTTGCTGATACCAATGTGTTGGTCAGCACATTTACAGCAAGAGGATTATGTGCGGATCTGCTTGAAGTTATACTTGCCGACCATCAATTAATGACGGGAGAGTTTGTATTACAAGAGTTAAACCGTGTATTAACAAAAAAACTCAAGGTTCCCGAAGAAAAAGTTTCCGAAACTCTTCAATTTCTTCGCAATTATCATGTAGAACCTATGCCTGATAACCCTTCCAAAGTAAAAGTCCGGGATGAAGATGACCGGTGGGTATTGGAATCAGCAATAGAGGCAAAAGCGTATGTCCTGGTTACTGGAGATAAAGACCTTTTGGATATTTCAAAACAAGTACCGCAGCTAAGGATTCTCACACCGCGGAAGTTTTGGGAGCTTGTGCAAAAGTGAGTCCGGATCCCAGATTATTGATGTTTTGGAGACCGTTTGTTTGATCAGGACATGTTGAGTAATAAAATGACATATTATCCGAATTTATTATTCGACTGACAAGCTCAATAATAATAAAAGACTTGAAGAGAAGCATATGAGGCTTATACTAATTCCCACCCCATATCACGCTTCCAACGAATAGTTTTTCAGCACTTCCCGAACCTTGGTCCGGATGCCTTCGGGGTCGAGACCGACCTCCCGGTGGAGTTCTTCCTGCGTGCCGTGCTCTACGATACGGTCGGGGACGCCCATAATCGTAACGGGAATATGGTGGGGCTTGTCGGCCAGGTATTCCGCCACCGCGCTGCCGAATCCGCCCAGCCGGGTGCCATCTTCAATGGTGATAATATGCTCGTAGGTATGACAAACCTTGTCGATCAGCTCCGTATCCAGGGGCTTGGCAAACCGCATGTTGAAATGACCTACTTTGATGCCGATTTCGGCTAGGTCATCGGCGGCCTCCGTCACATAGTTGCCGAAGGGGCCAAAACTCAGGATGGCGATATTGTTGCCTTCGCGCAGGCATTCTCCTTTGCCGATTTCCATGGGTCGGAATTCGCTGCGGTAGTTCATGCCGGTTGCTCTTCCGCGCGGGTACCGGATGGCCCATGCCGCCTCCTCGTATTTGGAGGCCGTGTACATCATGTCGCGCAGCTCCTGTTCGTTAAGCGGCGAGGATACGATCATATTCGGCACATTGCGCAGGTATGAAATATCGTACAGGCCGTGGTGGGTGGGGCCGTCGGCGCCCACGAGTCCGGCGCGGTCGATACAAAAGATCACGGGCAGCTTCTGGATTGCCACGTCGTGGATCACCTGGTCGTAGGCGCGCTGCAGAAATGTCGAATAAATAGCGGCAAACGCTTTTTTCCCCTCGGCCGCGAGGCCCGCCGCAAAGGTGATGGAATGCTGCTCGGCTATGCCGACGTCAAACGCCCGCTCGGGGTACTTGTTCATCAGCGGCCACAGGCTCGACCCGCTCGGCATGGCGGGTGTGATGCCGACGATATCCTCATCTTTATCGGCCAGCTCAACAATCGCTTCCCCGAATACATGCTGATATTTCGGGGGTTTGGGCTTGGTGTCGGGATCCAGCGATTTCCCTGTAATCTTGTCAAAAGGACTGCTTTGGGCGTGCCACTTGGTCTGCTCGCGTTCGGCAGGGGCGAATCCCTTGCCCTTGACCGTTACCGCGTGCAACAATTTCGGACCCGGTATGTCCCTGAGATCCTCGAGGTACCGGCGCATGGTGTCGACATTATGACCGTCAACGGGTCCGTAGTACTTAAAGCCCAGCGCCTGGAAGAGTCCCCCGGGCGTAATCGCGGTCGTAACCGCTTTTTCGAGCCGCGAAGCCACCTTGCGCATCTTTTCACCGGCGGACTTAAAATGGCCGAGCATGTCGTAAATCTCGTCGCGCAGCTTGTTGAACGTCTTGCTGGTGGTGATTTCGGTTAAATATTCTTTCAGCGCTCCCACATTCGGGTCAATGGACATGCAGTTGTCATTGAGGATGATCAGCACATCGGAGTTCATAGCCCCGGCGTTATTCATCGCCTCAAAGGCCAGGCCGGCGGTCATCGCCCCATCACCGATAACGGCTGTCACCTTCTTGTCGCTTTGATCCAGGTCGCGGGCCACGGCCATCCCCAGTGCAGCGGAAATAGAGGTGCTCGAGTGACCTACCCCAAAGGTGTCATACTCACTTTCCGAGCGCTTGGGGAAGCCGGAAAGTCCCCCGTATTTCCGGTTGGTATGAAAAATATCGCGGCGGCCGGTCAGAATTTTATGCCCGTATGCCTGGTGACCGACATCCCAGAGCAGCAGGTCTTTGGGGGTATTGTACACATAATGCAAAGCGACGGTCATCTCCACGACGCCAAGGCTGGCGCCAAAATGTCCCCCGTGAATAGAAACCGTGTCGATAATAAAATCCCGGAGCTCGTCGCAGACCTCCACCAGTTGTTCCGGGTCCAGCTTTTTCAGGTCATCCGGCGAATGTATGTCTGCGAGTAGCGGACCAGGTGTTATTTTTTCAAATTCCATAAAAACCTATTCATTATCGTTATTATCGGACTGCTGCTCCGCTACGTTTTTGATGCGGAGTTCAGCCTCCTCCAGCGTCTCGGTACACAACCGGGACAGTTCAATACCTTCTTCATAGAGTTCAATCGACTGATCGAGCGTAATCGACTCATCTTCCAGTTCATTTACTATAGTCTCTAACCTTGATAAAGCCTCTTCAAAGCTTAAAGGTTCCTTCTCGTTGGCACTGCTCATAAAGTATATTTAAGAATGATCTGTTTCCAAACTACAAGATAAACGTATAAATAAGTTATTTTAAACTTCAGAATCCAACTCTTTTTCCCTTTTGGCGCTGCTTCTTTTTTCTGATTTTGAGATTCGCGATCAAACTGCTGGATGAAGGAGCCCTGTTCGCTTCCGCTTAAAAACGAAATCTTCCGGGTTTTCTTGTACTGCCGGTAAAAAATCGAAATCAGCGCAGCCGGGGGGACCGCTGTATGCAGTTCCAAGATACCAAACATAATGCCAAAAAGCAGAAGTGACAACATAACCGGCCGCCGTCGCACCGCAGGAGCAGTCCTCAGCGCCCGACCCTGATCCGGTGACCGTCGGACGTCAGCCGGATGGCTCCGTCGAGACTGGTGAAATATACGCTTTCGATATGATTTCGCAACCTTCGTACGGCCGCTACATGGGGGTGGCCGAATCGATTGTGCAGGTCCAGTGACAGAATGCCGACAGCGGGACGGGAAGCGCGGAGGAAGCGGTCGGTAGAGCTGCTTCGGCTGCCGTGGTGCGCTACCTTCAGTACGTCGGTCTCCAGGAAGCGGGGATACGATTCCAGCAGCCTTTGCTCCTGCGCTCTTTCAGCATCGCCCATAAAAAGAAACTCGGTCCCCCCGTATACCAGTTCAAGGACCAGCGAACGATTGTTGACATCGGAGGGGGATGAGGCCGTCAGGTGGTTTTGGGGGCCATAAACAAAGAGGCGGGTGGCGGCATCCGGCATAAGCCATTGTCCCGCTTCCAACGGTTTTACAGGGATGTTGTTGTCTGCGGCCGCCGCCCGATAGTTGTTAAACAGGTCGGATTCGTACGGGGAACCCGAATGGTAAATCGTATCAATGGGGATGTTATTTATCAGCTCCGTTACGCCCCCGATGTGATCGGCATGCGGGTGGGAAAGAAAAACACCTTCCAGCCGGCGGATGCCCTCCGCCCTCAAATAGGGAATAAGAATATACCTGGCGCTGTTGTAGCCGGGCTGCCAAAGGCCGGTATCAATAAGATAGTGTTTGCCGCCGGGGGTCCTGATTAACGTGGCGTCGCCCTGTCCCACATCAAAGACCATAAGCTGCAGGTCGGCCGGCTGAAGTTTAGTGCACAGTTTTTGTCCCTGGTTTATACATAGAAGAAACAGTACTATCGAGAGCCATTTCCATCGCAGGCGGGGAATACGGACAGAGGCAATGAAGAACAGGGCGGATGTCCAGCTCACAAAGAGCAAGGCACTTTCGATATGGACCGGCATCCAGCTCCATTCCCAGCCGGCAATGACCGTAACAAACCGGTTGAGATGGGATAAAAAATAATCAGCGGGCGTGTTGAGCGCCCGGGCCACCCCGGCCCAACCCAGGGCCACCGGCAACAACGCCAGGGACAGCGGCACCACAATGCCCAAAAAGGGGACTACAAAGGCGTTGGCAAGGGGACCAATAATAGAAAATTCCCCGAAATAGTACCCCAGCAGGGGGAAGAGTCCGACCTGAACAATCAGGGAGATAACCACGACCATCAGCGGCGTTCCATACCAGCGGAATCGTAGCCGGTCGGGCAGGATCTGGGTAATGACGGGCGCTGCCAGCAGGATGATATATACCGCTCCGAAGGAAAGTTGAAACCCAACGGTAAAGAGATCGCTGGGATTCATCACCAGGATGAGAAGGGCGGCTACCGCCGTCAGGTTTTTGGAGTTGCGTACCTTGTGAAAAAGACGTCCGTACATCAGCAACCCTCCGGTCAGGGAGGCGCGGGTGACAGAAGCCGAAAATCCGGTCAGGCCTGCATAGAAAAACAGGAGTGCCGCTAACATCAGCAGCCCGATCTTTTTACCGTGCCGGAAGGTCCAGAACAGCGGGATGGCGAGCCAGAACGGGGCCAGGATAAATCCCACATGCAGGCCCGAAACGGCCATGATATGGGAGAGACCGGCACGCGAGAAGGCCACCTCTGTCTCCTGCCTGAGTTCGCTTTTATAGCCGATGAGCAGCGCCTTGGCCAGGGAAGCTGAGGGGGGACTAAAATTGTGATCAATGGCATCCAGTACGTCCCGGCGGAAGCTGTTCCAGCTAAAAAAGTGGTTGGGGGTGTGAATAGCATCAATGGACATGATACCCGCTTGCAGGTAGATCTCATTTGACGCCAGGTATCTCTTGTAATCAAACTCATGGGGATTGCCGGGTTCTTCCAGCGGGTAGACCCTGGCCGTAACGTGGAGCCGGTCGCCCAGTCTCAGGTCCGCAGGGAATGGGATCTCGTCGGGATTCAGGGTTGTTCTCAGGTTATACGATTTGACCCACGGCAGCTTCTTCGGAAAAACGGTGGTATCCACGGCCACGTCAATGTGATAGTTGCCCGTGCGGGTGGGCTGTATGCGATAGACTTCGCCTCTGAATGAGAGCTCCTGCCAGGTATAGCTGTACAATATCTCGGCTTCGGGCGGCATATCCTGCACATTAAACGCGGCATGCCAGGCTCCGCCAAAGCATACGACCGCACACAGGTAGAAGCCGACCGTCCCATGGTAGAGCCGGGTTTTCAGGGTCTGCCGGTGCCTCTCCTCGCACAGCGCATAGAACAGGGATGAGAACCCGAACAGGCCGAACCACCAGAAGGGTTCGCCGTCGATATGGAAATCCATTATAATTCCCGCCGCAAAAAGAAGCGCCAGTCTTACGGCGGGATAGGAGGCAAAGGGGAATTGATATGTCTGATGAATAGTCACATAAGTAAGACCGGCCCTGAAGCCAATCCTTACAAAATAATTTGATGCCGCGACGGGGGAACAGCGGCTTTGAAATAACCGCACTGGTACTTATTATAATCAGAACGGTTCAGGTGTTGACATAGTCCCCCCTGTGTTCTTCAACCCCGCTTGTGATCTCCTCCTCACAGGGGTAGGAAAAAAGCATGCAGCTTTTTTTAAAAAGTTTACCAGGAGGAATTTTTATAAAGAGAAAACGGGAATAGTCGGTTAAAGGATTATATTTTTGTTGCTGATCACATAATGTTAAAACCGAAGTGCGTATTACGAATGTTAAGCTAATCATATGATGTTGAATAAAAAATGGATATGGGTGTGGGCGGTTATCCTGCTCGCAGGGTGTGCGGAATCGAAACAGCAGGAGGCGGTCCATTCTCCCGGGGAGCCTTCCCAAAAGGATTGGGCGCTCGTTATTCACGGGGGAGCGGGCGTCATTTCACAGGATATGGCCGATTCGGTCCGGCAGGCGTACCGGGCGGACCTCGGGGAAGCCCTGTCGGTCGGGGAGGAGATTCTCAAGGGAGGCGGCTCCTCGCTTGATGCGGTTGAGCAGGTCATCACCTTCCTGGAAGACAATCCGAGGTTTAATGCGGGCAAGGGAGCGGTTTTTACCCATGATGGCGGACACGAGCTGGACGCGGCGATCATGGCGGGGGACAGCCGGACAGCCGGGGCCGTTACCGGCATCAGAACGGTAAAAAATCCTATTTCACTGGCCCGAATGGTTATGGAGCATTCAGAGCATGTGATGTTTGCCGGAGAGGGAGCCGAACGATATGCCGATGAAAGGGATGTGGAACGGGTAAACCAAGATTATTTTTACACCGAACGGCGCTACAGAGCCTGGAGGCGGGCTATCAAAGAGGACGAGGCCCAGTCGTCGGTCTTGGGGGATAAAGACAGATCTCCCGCCCCGGCGCCCTCCGAAGGCGGCGATCGTAAATTCGGAACCGTGGGATGCGTGGCGCTGGATAAGGAGGGAAAGCTGGCGGCGGGAACTTCCACGGGCGGCATGACGAATAAAAAGTATGGTCGTGTAGGCGATGTGCCGGTCATCGGTGCCGGGACCTATGCCAGTGATGTGGTAGCGGTGTCTATGACGGGCTGGGGCGAGCGTATCATGGAGGCGGTATCGGGACATACGGTCAGCGCCTACATGAAGCACAAGCCCGCCAGTCTTGAGGAAGCCGCGGATTACCTGCTCAGGGAGGTGCTTGAACCCGGTGAGGCCGGGATGATTGCCGTCGATCGATACGGGAATATGCTGATGGATATGAATACCCCGGGCATGTTCCGCGGGATGTCAGATTCAGAAGATCATCGCGAAGTGGCTATTTGGAAGTAAGGTACGTATGTCAGTCATTCCTCTATGAGCCCAGACTTTTGCAAAACCAGGAACCTTGATCAATATCAAAGCCTGAACGCATTGATAACCATAACCGCAGCATTTGATATTATGTGAGGATTTTGAATGCGCTAAAATACAGAGATTGGTCCCAAAGAACGGCTTTTGCAAAAATCTCTTTACTTCTTTCGCTCTACAAGCTCGTATAAAACTGTTCGCGAAGCTCCTGTATGTAGATGCCGATATCATTTCGAAGCGTAAAAAGCCGCTCGTGGAAATGCAGGTATTGCTTCCTGGTGATCAGCGATGTGTCCTTCAGGTCGCGCTGCAGGATAGTGAGCCCGTCATTGGCACAGTAAAGGGCTTTTTTAGTGTATGCAATGTTGCCCCCCAGAAATTCGCGTTCAAATCCGAAGCCGTACCCGCCGGCGATTTTAGCTCCGATCTGCAGTACTTTGCCCACAAAATCAGTGCAATCTTTATTCAGGAACCGGGGATTGCTGTATTCGATCCACTGCAGTATTATGACCGCCAGCTCGCGGGAATGGTTATAGATGTCGAGCATCTCTATAGAACCGTTACCGGATAAGGCAAAGTCATTACTCAGTTCTTTCCATTCTTCCCCGGCATCGAAGTCGTCTTCCTCGTCAATCGGAGGTTCTTCATCTTCCCATTCATCCCAAAGGAAATCATCCAGTTTGCTTTCGTCCGATTCATCGTCCTCGAAATAGGGGTCATCCAGCTGCAGTTCTTCTTCGATAAACGCATCCACCGCTTCCCATTCATCACTGTTTTCCCGGAGCAGGGTTAACCACCGCGGATTGCTGTCTGAAGCGTCCGGGGCAATGAATCTTCGAAGCTGGGTATTCTGCTTGGCAATCTCATTCAGATGGGCTTCCCACTGGTATTCATCCCAAATATCATCATTAAAATTAGCAAACATAGTTATAGCACCCGGTCGATAAGTGTTATATTTCTCAGTGTATGACCCGCATTTCTTAGCTTGCCACCCAAAAGCATCGCCGCGAAAGGCTCAGATTACCGCATTGTGCCTTACCGTTTGTCCGGCAGCCGGGAGTGAGAAATCAAGTCTATCTGTAAGAAACGTAATTTGCTCATAAATTGGTATAAAAATTTTCAGAAAGATGCAGGCGCACGAGAGGGTCATTCCTTCGGAGTAGCGGGGATGGGAAATCCGGTTTAGCTGCGGGCATCCGTATCCACCGGTTTGAATTCAGCTGATTTTTTGAGGGCCGCCTGCAGTCGCTTTTCATACTCGGCGGCCGAAATTTCGATGCAGCCGAACCGGGCGAGATGTTCGGTCCAGAACTGGGTATCCCAAAGTTCAAACCCGCCTTGCTGTAGGACCCGGTGCGTCCAGTAGAGCGCTACTTTGGAAGCTTCCCTGGCCCGCCCGAACATCGATTCGCCGAAAAATGCCGCCCCCAGCGAAACCCCATACTGTCCCCCTACCAGTTTCCGGTCCTGGTTGTAGACGCTCACCGAATGGGCGTGGCCTGCCTCATGGAGAGTGCAATAGGAGTTGATTAGTTTTTCCGAGATCCAGGTAGTGTCCCGATCGGCACAGGCTTCCATCACATCTCTGAACGCTTTGTCAAATTTGATATGGTAATGCTGGTTCCGGATAATCCGCTTTACATTTGACGAAACATGAAAGCTGTCGAGTGGAATAATACCGCGGTGACTGGAGGTGTACCATTTTGTCTCCGGGTCGTGACGCGAGTCAGCCATCGGGAAAATGCCGTTGGCATAGGCGTTAAGTAATTTGTCGGGTGAAATCATGGGAAATGTTGCAGCTGTAACGGTGATGCTCCGGTCCATTTCGGAGTCCGGGTACCAAACCAACTAACACAAATGGTCATAACCGTTCATTATCCGGTTACTACAGATTAATACCTATTTGGTTGAAATTGCACACCGCAATTCAGCAGCGGGCGTTCTCCGCTGCCGATAGGCGAGCCGGGCGGGGGACGCAGGGGTTCGGGGAGGGTGAGTATTTCGCCCTCTTCCGTAAATTGTTGCAGCAGGCGGTACCCGTACAGCAGGGAAGCCGCCCGCTGTTCGTTGGGGGACGGCTGCTCGACCTCTTCCCTGATCCACTCGCGCAGGGCTTCCAGCTTAAGGTTGATAACAGACCGCACCTGCGAGGAAGCATCCTCATCGGATGCTAGCTGCATCATCTGGTACAAGACGACGTGATTCACAGTATTCTGAATAGCATTCCGGTAGCCTTCCCGCGGATCGGCCTGCCAGGTTTCGGTAATAACCTGATCCAGCATGTCACCAAGTCCCAGTCTGCTGCTGTCGCGGGCCTTGAACTCCATGAGCCGCGCTGCCCTGTTTTCATTCATTAACAACTTCGCCGTCATATTGGCAGCCGTCTCGGCGGCCCCCAAAGGATCGAAGGCCGGATCGGTATGGTTGTTGAACAGCTCGCGGGAATCATGATAGCCCGGGGGACGCGGGGGAATGAGGTCTGTTACCGGACCGGGAATCTCCAGCGCTTCGGGTGAGAGCGTGTTCAGCATGGCCTCGAGCGCGGCCCGCTGCAGCGAATCGGCTACCGGCGCGGGACCCGGCTGACCGTCCCCGCGCACGCTGTAGCTGTATTCCAGTCCCCCGATCAGTTTGGCGGTGCCTTCTACCTGGTAGCGATGATAGAGGTAGACAGGCACCAGCGCGTCTTCCAGTGTTGCCATCGGGGTTCCTTGCGGGATGGCGGATTCCGAGAAATTCTCCAGGGCAATAGCCCGCACGTCCATCACATGATTCAGCTGCCGGACCGGATCAGGGCCGTTGTCCCAGAGGTGAGCCATGGGATGGGCCCCGCCCGGGGGACGCGCATCGGCGTCGGAGATAAAGTGGAGTCCCTGGTCGATGGCTGAGGTTATGACCTCATTCAAAGCGGCTTCTTTGTCGGCCGTCGCCGATAGATCTTTATAGCCATAGGTGATTGCCATCTTGTCCCATTCCCCGATGCCGGTATCATAGGCATTCTGCAGATCCAGCGTGCTGTCGGGCGTAATAGTGACTTTCGGGGCGGGGTAATCCATGACGGAAGCGCGGTCGTTGGTACTGGCTGCAAAATTGTGGGTCAGCCCCAGCGTGTGTCCCACTTCGTGGGCCGAGAGCTGGCGGATACGGGCCAGGGCCATTTCCAGCATGGGATTATTATTTTCATCGTAATTCAGCCCCTCTTCATACGGCGAAAGGAGTCCCTCTGCAATCAGGTAATCCTGGCGTACGCGCAGCGAACCCAGCAGTACATGTCCCTTGATGATTTCTCCCGTCCGCGGGTCCACGACCGAGCTGCCGTACGACCAGCCCCGGGTGGACCGGTGCACCCAGTTGATCATATTGTAACGCACATCGAGGGGATGGGCGCTGTCGGGCAGGACTTCGACCCGGAACGCATTTTTGTAGCCGGCCGCTTCGAACGCCTCGTTCCACCAGCGCGCCCCCTCGCGGAGGGCGCCGCGAACAGGTTCGGGTGTGCCGGGATCCAGGTAATAGATGATCGGTTCCACCGGTTCGCTCACGGCGGCACCGGGATTTTTCTTTTTGAGCCGGTGCCTTCTAATAAAACGCTTGGTCAGGGGTTCACCGATCGGGGTGCTGTAGTCCTGGTAGCTGACAGCGGAGTAGCCGGCGCGCGGGTCGAAGGGGCGCGGTTCGAATTGATTGTCCGGCAGTTCCACAAAAGAATGATGCTGGCGGAGCGTGATGGCCCGGGGGGTAGGGGTTACGGATCGGACCTGCTCCCCCGGATAGTCTGCTGTGAATGTCAGGGTAGCCTCAAATTCGCTGTTCTTCGGAAAATTCATCGTCCCCTCCGGGTAGACGGCCGAGCGGGATTCGTCTACGCGGTAGGATCCCTCATTACGGGCACGCAGCCGCCCGGTAACATTATGGGCATCCCGCAATAAAAAGCCGGTCATATCGATCAGCAGACGTCCGTTTTGTTCGGCAACGATTTCAAATCCCCACAAGACCGACTGTGCAAAGGCCTCGCGCACCGATTGTTTTTCCTTTTCATTTTCGGTGATTGCCCGGTAGGCGTAGTTGGGCTGTACCATCAGGACCTTGGGTCCCCGGCGTTCGAAATAGACAATGCGTGTGTCTCCCAGCTGGTTGCGATCCAGGCCGATATCATTGGAACCGAGCCCGGCTGTGAGGGAATTGACATAGAGGAACTGTGTCTTGAGCCGGTCGGGGTCCAGCTCCAGCAACAGTTTCCCCTCCGCCTCATTCCAGTAATAGGCAAAAAAGCCTTCTTTTTGGTCGAGAGCTTGCGTTTTTTCATTTATTGAGGGAAGTTGTTGGGCCAGCAGCTCCGTGCAAGAGAGTATCAGGAAGATCGATGTTAACACAGCCAGGCGTTTCATAGCAGAAAGAATTTGTTCCCATTCAGTCGAAGCGTAACGAATTAACTGCTTTTGCGCAACCAAACAAGTTCCTGGACGATTTTATTCCAACATTCGGCGGAATGGAGCATTTCTGTCTGCTGCTTTGTACATTGAGGCGTTAATTTGAAAACAGGTGACTATGATACAATCGCTGTATATAAAAGATTTTGCCCTGATTGACGAGCTGGAAGTTTCCTTCCGGGAAGGACTCAATATCCTGACGGGACAGACGGGAGCGGGGAAGTCCATCATCATCGGTGCCCTGAATATGATCCTGGGGGAACGCGCGGATACCGAAGTGATACGGCAGGGCGCCGACAAAGCGATTGCCGAAGCTATTCTGAAGGTCGATGATCACGGAGCATTCGAACCCCTGCTCAAAGAGCACGCGGTAGAGCTGCGCCCGGAACTGATATTACGGCGGGAGATACGATCCTCGGGCAGCCGGGCCTTTATCAACGATACGCCGGTGACCATTTCCGTACTGAAGCAGGTCGGCAACTTTTTGGTGGACCTGCATGGGCAGCACGATCATCAGCTCCTGTTGAAAGAGGAGAACCACCGCGCAGTGGTGGATGGGTTTGAGAGCGTGGCGCCGAAACAGAAGGTCTACCGGCGGGAATATGAACAGATGCTGGGGTTGCGGAAGAGATTGCAAAAGCTCAGGAAGCGGGAGCGTGAGCTGCAGGAGAAGGTCGAACTCTACCGCTTTCAGGTACAGGAGCTGGAGGAGGCTGAGCTCGATCCCCGCGAAGAGGAGGAGCTGGAAGCCGAAATGCACCTGCTGGATAATGCGGAGGAGCTGGATCAAAAAGCGGCTTCCATTGTGGAGATCGGCCGTGAGAATGAGCTGAATGTAGTGGATCTGCTGAACCGGGTCAAGCTGCACCTCGAGGATATTGCCCGGATTGAACCCGACTTCGAGAATTACCTCGAAGAGATTACTTCGGCGCGTATTACCATCCAGGAGACGGTCCAGTTTGCCGAGCGATACCGGAGCAGCATTGAATTTAATCCCAATAGATTGGAGAAGCTCCGCAGCCGGCAGCATGAACTGAACAGGCTGCGAAAGAAGTATCACCGCACGATACCCGAAATGATCCAATATCTGCAGGAAATACGAGAAGAGCTGAATCTGGCCGAAAATTTTGACCTTGAAATTGAGAAGATCGAGGCGCAGATCCGTGATCAGGCCGAATCGCTGGCCGAAGCGGCCCGAGACCTGCATGAGGTTCGCCGACAAACAGGTGCGATGATCAGCAAGCAGATCGAAGAGGAGCTGGAAGAGATGGGCATCCCGCACGCTGATTTCGACGTGCGGGTGGACTGGATGATCGCCTCGGAAGAGCGCGGATGGATAACCATTGACGGCCGGCCGGTCGAGTGCACTGAGCACGGCTGTGATGATATCCGGCTTTTTATATCAACCAACAAGGGAGAAGAGCCCAAACCGTTGGCAAAGATTGCCTCTGGCG
This sequence comes from Fodinibius roseus, assembly GCF_900129315.1. Classification (GTDB taxonomy): domain Bacteria; phylum Bacteroidota; class Rhodothermia; order Balneolales; family Balneolaceae; genus Fodinibius; species Fodinibius roseus. Next base: position 57,720 of record NZ_FQUS01000013.1, on the reverse strand, counting down.
GTGAGATCAGCCGGGTGATGCTGGCGTTGAAATCAATTATCGCCCGCGAGCAAAGCCTGCCGGTCATGATTTTTGATGAGATCGATACGGGCATAAGCGGAGAAATTTCGGAGAAAGTGGGACGGACCATGCGGCGGCTCTCGAAGAAGTGTCAGATTATAGCGATTACGCATCAGCCCCAGATTGCCAGTCAGGCCCACCAGCACTATAAAGTCCGGAAAGTGGAAAGCGACGGCCGCACGGTTTCCCAAATTGTGCCGCTGGATGACGATGAGCATGTCCGTGAAGTCGCCACCCTGATGAGCGGCGAAATGATTACCGATTCCACCCTTACCAGTGCCCGCGAGCTAATTGAGAAAAACACGTTTTCTAATTAGGCGCAGACCTGTATGAGGTCAGGAAATCTATTGCAATATCAATACCCGGCTGTTAGCGTCCGACGCCCGCGGGTGGGAACATTCATGCCTTGAGGCTTGAACGGACGCTCGCACTTTGTGGTACAAAATATTGTTGAAGGAAGTAACCCTGAAACCGTGTAGATCTGCAGCTTCGTATGTACCCTGCAGCGGCCGGAAACGAGTCAATTCCTAATATTAAATCATAGCATTATGGGAAAACATCATTCAGAACGATTTGTAACGTTAGTCGACGATGCGAAGACCCGCATAGAGGAGGTTACTCCCGAGGACGTAAAAGAGAAAATGGAAGCCGGTGAAGAGTTTGTCCTGCTGGATGTCCGTGAGCAGGATGAGTGGAAAAAATCGCATATTTCGGAGGCCGAATACCTTGGAAGGGGTGTTGTTGAGCGGGACATTGAGGAAGAATATCCGGATGTGGATGAAGAGCTTATCCTCTACTGCGGGGGCGGATACCGTTCGGCGCTGGCCGCCGACAGTCTTCAGAAAATGGGGTATCGCAACGTAAAATCCCTGTCCGGTGGATTCCGGTCCTGGACCGAGGCAGGCTACCCGATCGAAAAAGAGGAGGAATAATTACCGGGTACGGTTCCCTGTCCGGTTTCTAATCATGCCCGGTTGCCAGTAACAGTTCTTCCCCGCGGATACGGAACTCTAACCTTTGATGGTAGAAAAGGTTAGGATAACAGAACCCTTCTTCCGTGGGCCCGGGGCCCTGGACCTCAGAATTTCGAATATTATCCCCTTTCCAGTCCAGCATCCCCGAGCCAGCGGTCGAGGATACCGAGGTCCCTCCGGAAGGCGGCCAAGACCTCCCCCCGGCCTGTTGTGAGCGTGGTGGCTCCATGGTTGGCTCCTCCGAGGTCGTACTCATAGTGAAGGGAGATGGGGACCTGCACATTATGTTCTTTCAGCAGCTCAAAATACGTTTGAAAGTCGACCATTCCTTCTCCCAGGGGAACATTTTGTTCCTGCCACCGGCCCTCTGATTTCACCCAGTGAAAATCTTTGATATCGAGGGTGCCGATATATGGATGAATTGCGGCAAATCCATTTTGCCACGAACGGGCCCCTTCAACGGTCGCATGTCTGATATCATACTGGGATCCGATCCACCCGGTATCCATTTCTTTTAAAACAAGCCACAAGTCCCAGATCGACGCCCCGAAGCTGGTGCCGGCATGATTCTGATAATCGCCCTGAATCCCATAAATGCTATTTATTTCCGCCAGCCGCTGCAGCTTTGAACGGAACGCCTCCAGGTTTTGCGTCACATTTTTGGTTTCATCATAGGGAAACCAGTCGGTGCGGTAATGGCCGATGTCCAGCCGGCTTGCTGTCTTGAGTATCGCTTCGGTATGCTCCTCATCGGGATCTCCGATCGCCGTGCTGATCATATGGACTTCGAGTCCCGCTTCCCGGACGGCCTCCACGGCCCGGGGCAGGTCCCGTTCCGCATGTTCCGGCAACACATGTCCCCCGGGGCGTACCGTCAGATCCACTCCGTCGAATCCCAGGTCCGCCGCCACCTGTGCCATCTCCGGGTAGTCCAGCCATTGGAGATGCTTGGAAAAAATGGAGATGCTGCAGCCGGTATCCTCCTGTGTATGGCTGTGGGGACGATTTTGTGGGGAGGAGAAGAGATTGTCGTCAAGAGCATTCAGGCCTGGGAGCAGTCCCGCCGAGGTGAGAATAGAAGTGCGCAGAAAATCCTTTCGAGAAAAATTCATAAGCCCGGAGATTAAAGCAGATGGTTAAAAAATGATATACAGGTGTAAATAAGCTATTGATAACCGATTAAGCAATAAGTAAAAAGATAATCCTCACGTGCTCTGCGATCGAATGCGAGCGGAACTGCGGTCACTGGGCCGGCCAAGCATCAAATCGTTGAAGTCAACCGATTCGCATGCACCCTCCAATGGCTGTAAACGAGTCAATCCTCTATATTCCAATCCCTAATTCTCAATTCCTAATTCCCAATTCCCACCCGCTCGGCCATAAGTTCCGCCGGATGCCACGCCCGCTTTCCCACCCCATCGCTGATCTGATGCCGGCATGAAAATCCCGGAGCGCAGACCAGGGCCTCGTCGGGCAGGGAGCGCACCGCAGGGAAAAGGGTGAGCTCTCCGATATCCATGGAGACCTCGTAGTGATCTTTCTCATAGCCGAAGCTGCCTGCCATCCCGCAGCAGCCGGTCTGCAGGACGTCTGTTTCATAGCCGGACAGCTGCAGGGCCTGCCGGGTTGCGCTGTTTCCGATCAGAGCCTTGGCGTGGCAGTGCCCATGGATATATACCTTGCGTGTGCCGGATGGAGGGGGTGTATTGTTCGATGCTGCCGATAACACCTTCCGGGCGAACTCTTCAAAAGTAAAGCTTTGCGCCGCTACCATTTCAGCAGAAGTCAGCTGCTCATCGTCACAAAGGTCCAGGTACTCATCCCGGAGCGTCAATATCTCGGAAGGTTCCAGTCCCACGATCGGGAAGCCGCGGTTGGCATAGGTGGCGAGCCGCGGCAGGTTTTGATCAAGTACTTTTTTGGCATGCTTAACCATCCCTTTGGAGAGCTGGGGACGTCCCAACTCATGGAAACCGGGAATAATAATCTGGTGACCCGTAGCCTCCAGAAAACGAACGGCCGCCCTGGCGATCTCCGGATCGTGGTAGTTGGTAAAAATGTCGATGAGAAGCACCACCTTTTGTCCGCCGCCGGCGGTTTCCGGAAGGGATTGAAGGTCATTAGCCTGTGCTGAACCGCGCCGGCGAGGGTCGGATGACTTGCTGCGTTTCTGATACCATTCCATAAACGGCTGGGGAGCAAAAGCGGGAAGGTCCCTTCGCTTGTCAATGCCGAGCCACTGCTGCAGCACTTCCTTGACGGCCGGCTGGCGCATCATCCAGTTGGAAAGCCGTGGCCATATACCGGCCAGTGGGTAGATCCTGGCAGCCTGTCCGAAGAATCGTTCTCCCGGGCTGATGCCCTTATCCTCGTGCCAACCCTGCATAAACTCAGCTTTCATGCGGGCCATGTCCACATTGGCGGGACACTCGCTTTTGCATGCTTTGCAGCTGAGGCAGAGGTCGAGGGCATCGCGCAGTTCCCCGGACCGGAAGGCCTCTTGCTGTCGGCCGGAAAAGAGCTGGCGGAAAAGGTTGGCCCGTCCGCGCGTGGAATCCTTTTCTTCCCGGGTGGCCATGTAAGAGGGGCACATGGTGCCGCCGCTGTCGGCCAGTTTGCGGCAGACGCCCGCCCCGTTGCAGAGCTCCAATGCATCGGCGAAGCTCTCCTCTTTTCGCCAGTTGAACTGGGTATCTACTTCGGGGGGCTGGTAGGCGGGAGAGTAGCGCAGGTCCTGTTCCATCGGCTTTGGATTTACAATTTTGCCCGGATTGAAAATATTTCCTGGATCCCAGATTTGCTTGACCCGCCTCAGAAGCGGCATCATCTCCGTCCCGAGTACTTTTTCGATATACGGCGCGCGCGCTCTCCCGTCGCCGTGTTCTCCGGAGAGCGAACCGCGGTAGCTTCGGACCAAATCGGCGATTTCTCCGGCCATCGTTTTCATTTTTTGAATTTCATCTTTCTCCTTCAGGTTGATGACCGGACGCAGGTGCAGCTCGCCCACCGAAGCGTGGGCATAAAAGACACAGTTGGCATTATGCCTGTCAAGTATCCGCTGGAAATCATCCACATAGTCAGGCAGATCAGGCACACGAACCGCCGTATCTTCACAGAAGGTGGGAGTTCGTCCTTTGGAACCCAGTCCCATAAGAAGTCCCAGCCCGGCTTTCCGAAGTTGCCAGACGCGATCTATTTTTTCGGGGTCCGTAATAAGGGCTGCGGAAGAGGTAAGGTTGCGCTTCTGAAGCTTATCAGCAAGCCGTTGCGCTTTTGCTTTGAGCCGGCTGATATTTTTTCCATCGAACTGGATGATCAGGATACCTTTGGGTTCACCCTGCAGGAAAAACCTGTTTTTTTGTTGCTCGATATTGCCTTTTGTAGCATTCAGGATGATATCATCGACCAGCTCGACTGCAGCGGGGCCCGTTTCTACGGCTTCTACCGTTGCTTCCATTGCGGCGCGGATAGAGGAAAAATGAGGAACCAGCATTACGTGGGCGGGATCTTCGGAGACCAGCTTTACTTTTGCCGATGTGGTCATGGCCAGCGTGCCTTCACTGCCGCAGAGGAGCTCCGCCAGGTTGAAGGGGCGTCCCCCTTCGGTAAAGGGGGCCATCTCGCAGAGCCGGTCGAGCGCATACCCGGTATTGCGACGGATGATCTCCGGATGAGGGTAGTTGGCAAGGATGCGATCGCTGTGTTCACGGAGAAGTCCTGTCATCTCCCGGTAAATTTGTCCCTCCAGGCTGTCAAGCTCCATTTTTGCCGCCAGTTCGGTCTGGGAAAGCGGCTTGAACACCGCTTTGGATCCGTCGCTGAGTACGGTTTCGATTTCGAGGACGTGCTCGCGGGTAGTTTTGTGCTTGATGGAAAAGAGTCCGCAGGAGTTATTGCCGATCATGCCGCCCAGCATGCAGCGGTTGGTTGTTGCGGTATCGGGACCAAAGAGCAGGTTGTGCCTGGAGGCTTCCCGGTTGAGCGTATCCCGGATGACGCCCGGCTGAACCAGCGCTTCCTGCTTTTGCGCGTCGATGTTGATAATCCGGTTCATATTGCGGCCGATATCCATCACTATGCCACCCCCGGTCGTCTGTCCCGCCAGGCTGGTACCGGCTCCCCGCGCCGTCAGGGACAGCCCTTGCCGCCGCGCATAGGTAACGATATCAATAACTTCCCGGGTGGTCTCGGGGAAGGCCACGGCTTTGGGCAATTCCTCATAACTGGAGGCATCCGTGGCATAAAGCCGTCGTGTTTGTTCGTCGGTAAAAAAATCGGGAGCCGTTGATGTCATGGTGTGGCTTAGGGTTAGAAATACGTTGAAAAAAGCTAACAAATAACCGGCAATAGCAAAACAAAAATTAAAAAAGCCGCGTCAAAATTCATCTCACCCTGTTCCGAAAGCGTCCCCCGCCCGCCCGACGATTTCATCACCGATCGCAAGTCCGGCCGTGGCGGCGGGACTCGGGGCATTGAGGACATGGATTTCGTTTTCAGTAACCTCGAACCGGAAGTCATTCAGAATTTCGCCGTCGGGCTTTAGGGCCATGGCCCGAACCCCGGAAGGCGAAGCGCTCAGGTGCTCGGGACGGATGGCCGGCACGAGCTTCTGCAGTCCTCTGACAAAGGTCTGTTTGGAAAAGGAACGGTACCACTCGTCGAGTCCCATTTTCCAGTGCTCTTTCGCCAGCTTCCAGAAGCCGGGAAAGTTGAGGGTTTCGATGGTCTCGTTAAGATCGAAAGAGGTCTTGTCGTAGCCTTCGCGTTTGAAGGCAAAAACGGCGTTGGGACCGCACTCCACCGCGCCGGTGGTCATTTTGGTAAAATGAACGCCCAGGAAGGGAAACGCCGGGTTGGGCATCGGGTAAATGAGCCCGTTAACAAGATGCCGGGCTTCCGGTTTCAGCTCAAAATATTCGCCCCGGAAAGGGACAATCTGGATATCGGGACGGATACCCGCCGATTGGGCCACCCGGTCGCTGTACAGGCCGGCGCAGTTAATCAGGTATCGTCCTCGAAACCGGTCGGTGCCGGTACCGACCGAGAGTCCCTTTCCATCGGTGTTGACATGGCGAACTTCCTGTCCGAAGCGTAGCTGTCCCCCGCTTTCCGCAATCAGCTCCTTCAGCTGTTTGCAGACGCCCACATAATCGACGATACCCGAGCAGGGCACGTGGATGGCTTTTACGCCGCGGGCATGCGGTTCGATCTCCGCCAGTTCGCGGGGACCGATTTTTCGGATGCCTTCAATCTCGTTGATCCGGCCTGTTTTGAAAATATCATCCAACCGGGGAATATCCTCCTCTTCGGTGGCCACAATCACTTTGCCGCAGATTTCATAATCTACGTTATATTTCCGGCAGAAATCAACCAGCTGGTGACGCCCGTCCACACAATTCCTGGCGCGGTAGCTGTTCGGCTTATAATAGATGCCCGAATGGATCACCCCCGAATTATTCCCGGTCTGGTGGGCTGCGACACGGTCTTCCTTTTCCAGGACCAGAATATCCAGATCCGGATAGCGCTCCGAAAGTTTATAAGCGGTGGAAAGTCCGACAATACCGGCCCCGACAATGATAAAATCGTAGGTCATGAGTCAACTGTTAGCAATTCTTTTTTTATTGCCGCCCAAGATACAAAATCCGCCGGTAGAGTTAAATCAAAAGGTCGCATACCGGTAATTCTGTCAGGAGTTTTGCACATAATTAGCTATTTTTCCAACAATAATAAAAGAATGCAGTTGTTATCAATCATAACCGGCTTTAATAAAATATCAGGTATTATTTATGATCGTTGGCGTGTTTAAGAAAATGGTGCCCCTGCTGCTGGCGGGACTCCTCGCAGGATGTGGCGGCGGGGAAAATTCGGAATCGACAAGCCAGAAAGAGCAGGCTGAACCCCAAACTACTGCGGACTATGTAGAACAGGCCACCTTTACGTCATTGGATGGCGATACGGTCAGCGTTAGCGATTTTAAGGGCAAGGTGGTGATGATTGATTTGTGGGAAACCTGGTGTAAGCCCTGTTTGGCAAGCTTCCCTACGCTTCAGAAGTTGCAGGAGGAATACCCCGACGATTTTGTTTTATTAGCCGTAACGCCGGGCTTTACGGATACGAAGGAGGATGCGCGTGCTTTTGCCCGGGAGCATGACTATGATTTTACGTACCTGATGGATTCAAACGGGCTGCATGAGAAAGTAGGGGTGCAGGGTATTCCTTTTAAGCTGTATGTGGATGCAGAAGGGAATTTCATCCAGAAGTCGATGGGCAGCTATGGTCCCGATCAGGACTACAAAAAAGTGAAAGAGATTATTGAAAAGCATAAACAGCAGGACGAAGCGGGAAGCGAGACCTGAAACACGCTTTAGCAGAAGTCTTTGAAAAACCAGAAATTTCGTTCAAGGTCAGGGCCCCGGGGAGGTTGCCCTCGCAGGATATCGTCCATATGTGAGAATTTCAACCGACCGATAACGCCGACATTGGCCAAAAGAACGGTTTCGCAAAGCGTTCTTATAGTTATGGTCCCATTGATTGCAGGCGTTGAAAAGCCCTGCATGTCATCCTGAGCACAGGGGAAGGATCCCCTGTTTAGAAGTAGAAAAAGTATTCGGGCGCTTCTTTGCTACGAATAACAGAGTCTATGGCTATTCAACGTCTTCTGAGAAACCGATTCCATTTGCGACTTCGGATTGAATCAGGCGGCTTAAAGCCGTATTTTAGCAGTTGAAATTTAACACAACCAAGTATCAATTTCTATGGCACAGAAAGTAAAAGAGAAACTACCCTATAAAGTAAAAGACATTGGCCTGGCCGATTACGGCCGTAAAGAGATTCGCCTGGCTGAAGCAGAGATGCCCGGGCTGATCGCACTTCGTGAAGAATATGCCGACCAGCAGCCGTTGGAGGGCGCTCGCATAGCCGGTTGTCTCCATATGACGGTGCAAACCGCCGTTCTCATTGAAACGCTTGTAGAGCTGGGAGCAGAGGTTCAGTGGTCGTCCTGCAATATTTTTTCCACGCAGGATCACGCTGCGGCGGCTATTGCAGAAAGTGGCGTTCCGGTATATGCCTGGAAGGGCGAAACCGAGGAAGAGTACTGGTGGTGTGTGGAGCAGACGCTCTTCTTTGAAGACGGAGAACCGTTGAATATGATTCTTGATGACGGGGGAGACCTCACACAGTTGGTTCATGAGGACTATCCCGAATTGCTCGACGGCATTCGTGGCATCTCCGAAGAAACGACCACGGGCGTGAATCGACTCTATAAAATGGCGAAGGAAGGTACGCTTGGCGCCCCGGCTATCAACGTTAACGATTCGGTCACCAAGTCGAAGTTTGATAATAAATACGGCTGCCGGGAATCATGCGTTGACGCCGTTAAGCGGGCTACCGATATCATGCTGGCCGGCAAGGTTGCGGTCGTAGCCGGGTACGGGGACGTAGGAAAAGGTTCGGCCGCTTCGCTTCGCGGGGGCGGTGCCCGCGTGATTGTAACGGAAATTGATCCCATCTGTGCCCTGCAGGCGGCGATGGATGGCTACGAAGTCAAAAAGATGGAGGATGCCGTCAGAGAAGCCGATATTGTTGTGACCGCCACCGGGAATAAAGATATTATTACCGCACGCCATTTCAAGATGATGAAAGACAAGACGATTGTCGGAAACATCGGTCACTTTGATAATGAGATTGATGTGGCCTGGCTCAAGGAACATGCTGAGCGCGATAACATCAAGCCGCAGGTGGACCTCTTCAGGCTGGAAGACGGCAAGGAAGTGATTCTGCTTTCAGAGGGACGCCTCATGAATCTCGGGAACGCTACGGGTCACCCGTCATTTGTGATGTCGAACAGCTTTACCAACCAGACGCTGGCCCAGATTGCGCTCTGGAATCGTCCGGAGGATTTTGACCTGAGCGTAAGCGTGCTGCCGAAGGACCTGGATGAAAAGGTCGCGCGGCTGCATCTTAAGAAGATTGGTGTCGAGCTCGAAGAGTTAACGGATGAGCAGGCAGAATATATTGATGTCCCCAAAGAGGGACCCTATAAGCCCGAACACTATCGCTACTAATAGCATGTAAAATTGTGATTTATGGCCTCATTCATGGTATATCAATGGATGAGGCCTTTTTATTAAGCCTTTAGCGGCTGGAATTACAAAAAGTCCAAGAATGAATTAAACGATGGCGCAGAATAAAAAAGAAATTAGTATCACGGTAGAACTGGATGACAATAACATTCCCGAAAAAATTGACTGGAACGCCACAGACAAGGCCGGTGAAGGGATAGCCAACTGTAAAGCGATGTTTCTCTCGATGTGGGATCCGGAAAAGCAGGATACGCTGCGGCTGGACCTGTGGACCAAGGAGATGACCAAAGAGGAGATGAAAGTATTTTTTCATCAAACACTGGTCACGATGGCCGAAACCCTGGAAAATGCCACGGAAGAAGAGGCCATGGCCGAGGATATGCGCGATTTTACGGCCTACTTCGCTGAAAAAATGGAGATTGTGGAATGATAAATTAAGTATTACTAAATGAAAACTACTCAATTAAAAATGATAGCTGCAGGAGCCGGCGAATTTTAGCTTTCAGAAGTCTTTTGAAAAACCGGGAATTTTGTATCAAGGTCAGGGCCCCGGGGAGGTTGTCCTCGCAGCATATCATCCATATGTGAGGATTTCAACTGACCGATAGAAGCCCCATTGGCCAAAAGAACGGTTTTACAAAGGCTTCTTTCATTTTTTCACTGAATAAAGGATAGAGCCGAAGGTGACGGCGCTTTTTCGTTCGCGCTCATCCCACAAGTCATAGTTTAGTTTGGTTCCTTTCAGTCCGGGCATGCTCTTCAGGAAGGTATAGAGCGGGGGAAATCCACAAATGCGATACGGATCCAGATCCTCTGAGATCAGCTGCAGCATTCCGGAAGGATCATTCCGGACCCCGTATTCCAGGAATTGCTCATCGAAGTTCCCCACTTCCTCAAACATGGCGGTGGCGGCCTCCTCATCGCCAAATTTCCTGCCGAAATGAGACAGGTCGCCGCTGATTAGGAAAAACGTCTCTTCATCCTCTGTAAATTCATCGGCCAATAGCGTCGAGAAACGCTCGACCAAGGTCCCGTGATGTCCCTCTTCCATATACATCAGCTCCTGCAGGCCCGAAACGAGAAAGGGGACCACCGTAAAATCGTGTTTCCAGAGATAGCTGAGAAAGAGCAGGGGCAGTTCGATGCTGTGCTCCATCCGGTGGGCACGGTCGCGGAGCGTTATACCGCAATCGCTGGCTTTGCTGAGCTTATTGACGGTTTCCCGATCGCATTTGATATCTCCCAGCGGAAGTTCGAAATCCTTGTTTACTAAAATAAAGGGATGATCTTCATAGAGGTCCGGGTATAAACCGGCATAATGAGCGGTTGCCAATACAACGACTCGCTGGGGTTTGATCTCCTTGATAGTTGCAAACGCTTCCGCATAACGATTCATTGCTACCTGTGGATCGATATGCGGGGCATACAGGGCCCGGGGCGATCCGTGAGACTCGCTGGCTGCGGACTCACAGCCGGCAAAAGCGTTATCGAGCAGGGGCGCCAGCTCGTCCGGATCAGAGGGATAGGAACGTCCGGCGGTGACGGATGAATGGACGGAGCGTTCTTCGTAGTTGTTTTCTGTTTTATCTGCATATGTTTTGAAATAGTCAGAATAAAGGAGCCTGTTTTTATCCAGGAATTTGATAAAGTCCAAGAGTTCATCTTTGCTGATATCTTCTCCCAAATAGGATTCCAGGTCGTTAATGCTCTTATGTCCGTCGATAAGCGAGAGCAATGATTCAATCTCGCGGCGGAGCGCTAAATCAGAGGTTGCGTATTGGCGCTGATCGTGAAAGTACAGGTAGTCGTTGCCGTTTTCCCGGATGGGAACAACCTCCAGGTCGGGCCGGAGTGGAGGAATAGGATTGGTTTTTGAATTGAAAATATTATCGTTACTCATGGACATTGACTTTTTTTGTATCACTGAGGCGCGCAGCAAAGAAAGAGGACTATGCAACAAGGAGGCTGTGAATCCGGTCTCTGTTTTGTGATACCTGTAAAGGAAGGGTTATTTCTCTGCATGTTACTCCTTTCTCATTTGCCGGCATTTGCAGTTTATTCCATATTTTTTGCAGACTGGATGATCCGGCGGCTCCGAGATACGGGCTTTGCAGGCATTTCGGCCGTGATGGATGATCAGGTGGGAGAGATCCGTCCATGACGTTCTCGGAAACAGCGCCATAAGATCGCGTTCGATTTTGTCCGTGTTCTTTTTTTCTTCGGTCAGCCCGTAGCGGTTGGCAAACCGGCGCACATGCGTATCCACCACCACACCCACATTAATATTAAAAGCATTGCCCAGCACCACGTTGGCGGTCTTGCGGGCCACCCCGAAAAGCTCCAGAAGCTCATCCATCGTTTGGGGAACTTCCCCGCCGTGTTCTTCTGCAATAGTTTGGGAGGAGGTTTTCAGGGCTTTTGCTTTGTTGCGGTAAAAGCCGGTGGAACGCACCAGTTCTTCGAGCTCCTGAATGGGCGCTTCGGCCATGGCTTCGGGCGTGGGATAGGCCTCAAACAGTTCCGGGGTCACTTTGTTGACCCGCACATCCGTACACTGTGCGCTTAAGATGGTTGCACAGAGCAGCTCAAATGCGTTGCGGTGAACCAGGGCGCAATGGGGGTCGGGATAGTGCTCGTACAGGGCATTCAGTATTTCCCGGGCCCGCGCTTTTTCTTGCTCCGTTTTTTGAGGAAGCTTTGGCAGATCGTCGTACAGTTTTACGTTTGGCATGCGGGGAATCGGTTGTCGGAATTTATTTTTACTGAAAATCAAAAAGAGTGAGGAGGAATACAATATTTTTCTTTCGGGCGAGTTTAATAAAACGAATAAAAAAAATATATTTGTTCGGAGTGGTTATCGGAGTATACATATTCCTGACATCCTGAAAAATGTTAGTTTTATGAATATTACTATATCTAATCTTACAAAAGAGTACGGCCGACAAAAAGCTGTAGACGATATATCATTCGAAGTTAAAACCGGTGAAATTCTCGGTTTCCTGGGTCCCAACGGCGCGGGGAAAAGTACCACCATGAAGATTATCACCTGTTTTATCAGTCCTACCTCGGGGAGCGTGAGCCTTAACGGATATAATATTTTTGATCATTCAAGGGAACTGCGCAGCCGTATAGGCTACCTGCCCGAGCATACCTCCCTTTATACGGATATGTCGATTGTGGATTATCTGAGACTTTCGGCCCGGCTGCAAAATATGGAAGAGGAGGCGATCATGCCAGCCGTGCGCAGGATGGTTGACCTGTGCGGATTAGGTCCGGAGCGGCACAAATATATCGGGGAGCTTTCCAAGGGATATCGTCAACGGGTGGGACTGGCCCAGGCACTTATTCACGACCCCGACGTGCTTATTTTGGATGAACCGACCACCGGTCTGGATCCGAATCAGATTGCCGAAATCCGGTCGCTGATCAAAGAGATTGGCAAAGAAAAAACCGTCATGCTCAGCTCTCATATTCTCAAAGAGGTCGAGGCTACCTGCGATCGTATTTTGATTATTAACCGGGGACGCATAGTGGCCGATGGTTCCACCGGGGAGCTCCGGCAGCGTGCCAAAGGGGCCAAGCAGCTTCTGGTACAATTCAAGGAGGACGGGAATGAAGTGGCCTCCTCTCTTACAAAATTATCTTCGGTCTCTGAGGTGCATCCGGCGGAAAATGGCGAAAGTGGCTGGATGGTCAGCACGGAACCGGGAATGGATTCGAGGGAGGAAATTTTCAGGTATTGTGTGCAGCGGGGCTGGATTCTGACGCAAATGACCCCTATTGAGTCGAGCCTTGAAGATATTTTCCGTGAGCTGACGGAAGATTAGCCTTTCTAAGATCAATGGCAGTGTGAAGCAAATACGAATGACAAGATACCAACCCTATGAATCATATCTGGATTATCTGCAAACGAGAAATTAACGCCTTCTTCGATTCGCTGATGGCCTATATTATGCTCGTGGTGTTCCTGGGACTCAGCGGCATTTTTACCTGGCTTATGGGCGGAGGAGATATCTTTTTTGTGGGACAGGCTTCGCTTTCGAGCTTTTTCAATGTCGCTTTCTGGACGCTTTTCTTCTTTATCCCCGCCATCACGATGCGGATGGTGGCCGAAGAGGAGCGATCGGGAACGATGGAGCTGCTGGCCACCAAGCCTATTTCCCACTTTCAGATTGTGGCGGGCAAATGGATGGCCGCCTGGTTGCTGGTGGCTATCTCACTGGCCCTGACGCTGCCCTATTATATCACGCTGGCCAGCCTTGGCCCCGTCGATCACGGGGCGACCATCAGCGGGTATATTGCGCTGCTGCTGATTAGCGGGGTCTACACCAGTATAGGTATTTTTGCCTCCAGTCTGACCAGCAACCAGATTGTGGCTTTTATCGTGAGTTTGTTTATTGCTTTTTTCTTCCAGATGCTGTTTTCACAGCTGGCCGTGATTCTGCCGGATAGCCTTGCCGGCGTGACGCAGTACTTGAGTTTGAATCAACATTACCAAACCATGTCCAGGGGAGTCATCGGATTGTCTAATATTGTCTATCTTATTTCGTTGATTTTACTCGGCTTTCTGAGTGCGACTATTTCAATTAAACGGAGGGCCTGGCAATGAATAATACAAGTACTATATTTGCGGGATTTTTAAAGAACCGGAAAGAAGCGGGTATTCAGCTTCTGTTGATCGTCGGCATCGCCGTTGCCGCGAATGTGCTGGCTGAAGAACTGGTCGTGCGGCTCGATCTTACGGAAAATAACCGGTATACCCTTTCACAGGCCAGTATTGATATCGCCGAATCGCTGGAAGACCCGGTGACGGTAACCGCCTATTTTTCGGAGAACATGCCACCCAATCTGAACCGGGTCAGAAGTGAGCTGCTGAACTTTTTGGAGGAGTTCAGGGCCTATTCTGACGATAACCTGGAATATAAATTTGTGAACCCCAACAAGGACCAGGCTACCGAGCAGGAGGCCCAGCAGGCGGGTGTGCGACCGGTAACCCTTGATATCCGCGAGCAGGACCAGGTTTCCCAGAAGAGGGCCTATCTCGGGGTGGTTTTTTCGTACCGGGGCCAACAGGAAGCGGTACCGTTCGTACAGCCCGGCGGATCGATGGAATATACTATTGCCAGCAAGATCAAACAGCTCACGATTGAAGACAAACCCAGGATCGGTTTGCTGCAGGGACACGGAGAGCCGCCCAGACAGCAGATGCAGCAGCTGGTCGGTGAACTGGAACAGCGATACGAGCTGGTTGAGGTGTCGGGACTGGACACTACATCGGTGCCGGCCGATATCGAGAGCCTGTTGATTATAAAGCCGGAGCAGGAACTTTCTCAGAACGAGCTTGTTGCCATTGATCAATACCTGATGTCGGGGGGACATGCTGTATTTGCCGTTAACCGGGTTCGGACAATGATGCAGCGCGGAATGGCGATGCCTCAAAATACCGGTGTCAACAGGCTCCTTGCCGCCTATAATATTCCCGTGCAGCCTAATTTGATTCGTGACGCCAGCGCCAGCGCCATCCAGGTACAGCAAAACCTGGGAGGGTTCCAGGTTATGAATAATGTGCAGTACCCGTATATCCCGCAGGTGACGACTTTTTCCGATCACCCGGTCAGCGCGGGACTGGAATCGGTCATGTTCCAGTTTGTCTCTTCGCTGGATACCGCACGCATCGATTCCGTCCAGTCACTGTCTGTGCTGGCCTCCAGTTCTGAACGGTCAGGCGTTGCACAGGGACGCTTTAACTTAAATCCCCGCCAGAATTGGACGGAGCGGGATTTCATGCAATCTCACCTTCCCCTGGCGGCCGCCGTTGAGGGTACATTTCGTTCGGCCTTTGCCGAAGTCGATTCGGTGGACGTGCCCCTTCGGGAAAGCACGAACAGCGCCATCATCGTGATCGGGGATGGCGATTTTGTGATTAATGGTCCGCAACAGCGCAGTCAGCAGCTGCCGGCTGATAATATCAGTCTGATGGTCAACAGCGTTGACTGGCTGGCGGACGATACCGGATTGATCGACCTGCGAACACAGCAGGTCACCGACCGCTCGCTGATGCAATTATCCGATCGTACAAAGACCATGTTAAAATACCTGAATCTGTTTCTGCCTATTCTGCTGATACTTGGTTATGGCTTTTTCCGGTACCAGCGCAGAAGGACCCGGCGCAGAAAATGGATTGAGGAAGGAATTTAAAAAGGAGAAAAGGATCCGATTATGACGAACGCATCCAAAACGCTTGCCGCCATTTTTATTGTTTTATTCCTGCTGACGGCCGCTATAAAATGGTCGTCGGGACCAGAGGCCAGTGAAGTATTTCGCTCGCAGCTGGTCTCGGTCGATACCAGTCAGGTGACCCGGATTGTGATCGCGCCGCCTTCAGGGGGACCGCTGACCCTGGAGAAGGATCAACAGCAGTGGCGGATCTCTTCCCATGCTTCGGAGCAGTCGCACCCGGCGGACGCCTCCCGTGTGAGCGGGGCGATCAGCCGGTTGAACGATATGAATGTGACCGCTGTGGCAACCCGTGATCCCGAAAAGTTCACCCGCTACCGGGTCGACTCCACGGGCATTAAGGTATCATTGTATAACGGCGAAGAGCTGTTAAGCAGTATCTACGTCGGTGCTCCCCAGAGCGGGGGACAACAGTCCTTTAATAATTATGTTCGCCTGGATCGCGAAGATGCGGTTTACGCGGTCGACGGCTTGCTGGAGTCCACCTTCGGCAGGGAGTTTGAGGAGTGGCGGGAGAAGACCGTGTGGGAGGTTGACCGATCGAATATTTCGCAGCTAAGTTTCAGCTACCCGGCGGACAGTTCGTTTGTCATTGACCGGGCAGAGGGAGAGCGTCAAAAAAACTGGGTCTCCGGCAGCGATACTCTTTCCTATTCCTCCGTCAGCCCTATCCTACGGCACCTGTCATCCCTCCGGGCTTCCGGTTTTGTCGATTCGCTTGCCAGGGATGCCTTCGGCTCAGAAAAGTATGCTGTCCGTCTGACTCTGACGGGGGGAGCACAGCACCAGCTGCGCCTAAGGGAATCGGAAGCGGATACCACCATCTACCTGGCCGCCAGCCCTGATTTCCCGTATATCTTTAGCCTAAATAAAGAACAATGGGATGAGGATGTGCTGAAATCGCGCAGTGAGCTTCTGAATGACGATCAGTAGGGACGGTTCCGGTAACGGATAAAGTGGCATTCCTCGGTCAAATTATCTTACTTTCCGTATCATTTTAATAGCGGAACGGAAGGTGAACACAGGTAATTACATGTCGTCAGAAAAATCAAAGGCCCGGAAACTGGTCTCGAGTCCCTACGCCTGGGGGGTACTGGGACTCCTGACCCTGATCTATATTTCAAGCTTCGTGGACCGGCAGATTATTGCCGTATTGGCCCCTCAGATCCAGCAGGAACTGTCGCTCAGTAATTTCCAGGTAGGGCTGCTGTACGGCACCGCTTTTTCCCTGATATATGCGGTCTGCGGGATTCCGATGGGGCGAATGGCCGATATCTATTCCCGCAGAGTCATGATTGTAGGGGGACTGCTGGTCTGGAGCCTTATGACCCTGGTCAGCGGCTACGCAGTTTCGCTTACCTTTCTGATAGTCGCCCGTTTTTTCGTGGGTATCAGCGAGTCGGCCCTGAGTCCCGCCGTATACTCCCTGCTGTCCGACTATTTTCATTCCTCGCAGCGGGGCACGGTTTTCTCTATATACGCCGCCGGTATTTTTGTGGGCATCGGCGTGGCTTTCCTCGGTGGAGGCACTGTTGCCCAGGCCTACGACTGGCGTATGGCTTTGCGGGTGGTCGGGGCGCCCGGCTTGCTGCTTGCAGCCATTGCCTGGCTGGTGATACGGGAGTTGCCGCGAGGCATTACGCAGGGCGGCAGGCGTTATAATACGGTGATGAGCTTTCGGGAGGTCATAAGGTATATTCTCCACAAAAAAACGGTGCGTTATCACTTTTTGGGCTTTTCGTTTTTGGCCTTCACGGGGTATACCATTCTCGGTTTTATCGGTATTGTGCTGACAGATATCCACGGCGCGAGCTCAATGGTGCCGCAGTACGGCTGGTTTATGATGGCTACGGGACTGAGTGTGGTGGCATCCGGGAAAATGGCCGACTGGATGGCGAGGCGATGGGATGCCTCCCGCCGTTTTGTGATGGGCATCGTTGCCGGGTTGGCGGGACTTCCCCTCTACTATTTCGGGCTTTTTGCGGAGTCGGCAACCACGGCGTTTATGCTCATCGGTCTGGCCAATGTGATCTCTTCCTCCTATAACGGCGTTGCTGCGGCCATCCTGCAATACCTGGTGAAGCCCGATATGCGGGCCCAGGCGGGGGGACTGTACCTGTTTGTGATCAGTGTCGTCGGCTTTGGGGTGGGTCCCCCGCTGGCCGGCTGGCTCATGGATGCGGTGTTCACCGGTCCCTATGGTCCCGCTAAAGCACTGATGCTGGTCTTCAGCTGCTGTGGGATACTAGCCAGCCTCTGTTTTTTAAAGGCGATGCGCACATATAGTCAGGATAAAGAACAAGATTAAATCCTTTAACATAATATAGCGGTAGCGCTGCTTCTTTTCGGAACTATTTTCTCTGGTCGAGCAGCCTGTTCCTCCATAAAAGCTATTCTTTTTTGAGGCCCGCTCCCAGGCTGTCGATATTTATTGGTGATTCACACTTCATTCAGGGCCTGCGAGAGATCCTGCAGGGTTTCCTTGGCGTCACCGAAAAACATCTGGTTGGTTTCCACATAAAACAAGGGATTGTCGATACCGGCGAAACCGGGACTCAGACTGCGCTTGAAGACGATGGTCCGCTTCGCTTCATCCACATCCAGGATAGGCATGCCGTAGATGGGACTACCCTTGGTTGTCTTGGCCGTCGGATTAACCACGTCGTTGGCGCCGATAACAAGCACCACATCCGTGGACTTAAACTCGGGGTTGATCTGATCCATGTCATACAGCTGGTCATACGGCACATCCGCTTCCGCCAGCAACACGTTCATATGTCCGGGCATGCGTCCCGCCACCGGGTGAATTCCGTATTTCACTTCCACTCCTTTCTTTTCGAGTTTATCCACCACTTCCTTGAGTACGTGCTGGGCCTGGGCCACAGCTAATCCGTACCCCGGCGTGATCACCACCTTGTCGGCATAGGCACACTGCAGGGCGACATCCTGGGCCGTCGTTTCGCGAACCGTCTTATCGGTGTCTGCAGCCGGACCGCCGCTGTCGCTGTTGTCGCCGCCGAAGGCCCCGAAGAGCACGTTGCCGAGCGTACGGTTCATTGCCTTACACATGATGTTGGTGAGAATGAGTCCCGCCGCCCCGACCAGGGCACCACTGATAATCAGCAGGTTGTTATTGATCACAAAACCAGCCATCGAAGCCGCCAGTCCGGAGTACGAGTTGAGCAGTGAAATGACCACCGGCATGTCCGCGCCGCCGATAGGCAGGACCGTCATCATTCCCAGCAGCAGGGCGATGCCGAAGAGGATCCAGAAGATCAGCTGATTCGCCGGGTCAAAGGCCAGCCAGCCGACCAATACCAAACTGACAATTGTCAGCAGCGCATTGAAGAAATTTTGCCCCGAAAAGGTAACCGGGTTGCCGCTGATGAAGCCCTGGAGCTTCCCGAAAGCGATGAAGCTGCCGGTAAAGGTGATGGAACCGATCAGGATACTGAGCCCGATAGTAACAAGATCCTGTCCCGCAAGTATGGTCGGGTCCGCCACCCGGCTGAGTTCTCCCCAGGCCACAAGCGCGGAAGCACCACCCCCGAAACCGTTAAAAATAGCCACCATTTCGGGCATGGCCGTCATTTCAACTTTTTTGGCGGCAAAAGCACCGATAGCGGATCCGAGCAGGATGCCACCGATGATATAATCAAAGCTGATAATCTGCTGGTCGAAAAGCGTGACGACAATACCGATAAACATCCCCAGGGCGGCCAGCTGGTTGCCGGAACGCGCCGTGGCGGGGGACCCCAGGCGTTTGATGCCGATGATAAAGATACCGGTCGCCAGGAGGTAGACAAGTTGAATAATATCGGGTAACATATTCTGAATGCCGGAGGGTAAAAAGTGACTCATTATTTATTTCAATCTTTTTTCTTAAACATTTCAAGCATGCGATCGGTGACCATGAAACCGCCGACTACGTTGATGGTTGCGAATACGATAGCACAAAACCCAATAATCTGAGCAATTTCACTTTCCACCTGTCCCGCTACCACCACGGCGCCAATAATAGTAATACCAGAAATAGCGTTAGCGCCCGACATCAACGGGGTGTGCAGGGTGGGCGGTACTTTGGATATGAGTTCGAATCCTATAAAGGAAGCTAACACAAAAATAAAGAGATTGAATATAAGACCTGACATAAGTAGAGTAGTTATTTTGCTCTTTAAAAAAAGCCATCCCGAACCTAATAGCGTGCGTGCAGGGTTTCTGTACTATGCAACACAGCTGCTGAAATAACTTCAGCATGGCATGATTCCTAATTGTTCATTTTAGTTGTCTTTCAGCATGGGACTGATGATCTCACCCTGATGTGTGATGGTCGTGTTAAGGGTGATTTCATCTTCAAAATCGAAGTGGGGTTTTCCTTCTTCCAGGAGGTGATCCAGGAGGGCCCACATATTTTTGGAATAAAGCGTGCTCGCGTGGTAGGCCAGCATGCTCGCGATATTTAACGGACCGATAACCTTGACTTCATTCACAAGGGTTGTTTCTCCCGCTTCGGTAAGCTCGCAATTACCGCCCTGTTCCGCAGCCAGGTCAACAATGACCGAACCGGCGTGCATGTCGTGAACCATCTCTTTGGTCACCAGCAGCGGCGCCGGTCTGCCCGGAATCAAGGCGGTGGTAATAATAATATCCGATTTTTTGGCATGCTCGTGGATAACCTGCCGCTGGCGTTCCTGTTCGTCTTCCGCCAGCTCTTTGGCATAGCCCCCCTCGGTTTCCGATTCCTCATCCAGGTCGGGTACTTCCACAAAGGTAGCACCGAGACTTTCTACCTGTTCTTTCACGGCGGGACGAATATCGAAGGCTTCAACCACCGCTCCCAGTCGCTTGGCGGTAGCAATAGCCTGAAGTCCCGCTACGCCCGCTCCCAGCACCAGCACCTTGGCCGGGGCAATCGTTCCTGCGGCGGTCATCATCATGGGCATATAGCGGTCCAGTTCATTGGCGCCCATCAGCGCTGACTTATAGCCGGCGATGGAACTCATTGAGGAGAGCGCATCCATATTTTGCGCCCGCGAAATGCGGGGCACAGCGTCCATTCCCAGGGCCGTAATGCCACCGGATTTGAGCAGTTCAACCGCATCGTCATTTTGCAGGGCCCACAAAAAGCAGATAAGGATGCTCCCTTCCGGCAGGCGCCTGAGATCTTCTTCGGGGGGCGTCTGAATACTGATGAGCAGGTCAGCCGAAGCGAACAGATCTGTGCGATCATTTTTTATCGTTGCTCCGGCTTCCTGATAGGCGTCGTTAAGATAGTTCGAAGCAAGGCCGGCATCCTTTTCAAGCATAACATCCAGTCCCATGTCCGTAAGCTTGCTAACCGTCTCCGGGACAAGGGCTACGCGTTTTTCATACTCGGCCGTTTCTTTGGGAATTGCAACAATCACAGCGTTTTGTAAAAAGTTTAAAATTAAATCGTAAAAATATAGAAAACTACGGGGATTACAAATGTTATTTTTGCTACTTCATAAAAAAATGTTCTATCATTCATCCTTCTGATACGGTATTCTGTTCATGGATGAATGTCCTACATCAGGCAAAGTCGAAAGTTTCGGATGCGGTGGCCTCCTTTACTCCGTCTGCATCTCCTGGTCTTTTGAGTCTTTAAAAATTATTTGAATTGGTGTAAAAACTGCCAAGAGCATTCTTCCCGATGTGCCTGCCACTTACGGCTAATGGGTATGGGCAGTAACATTCCGGACTGACTCGAAAAGATTACCAACCTATTTCTGTAAAGTAATCGCTACGTTTTCCTACAGCTGATGGTGCCTCCCTAACGCGGAAAAATCGGGGAACTATCTCTTGGGAGTGTGAATTTAAAAGTATTATGAGAAGCTTTTGCAAAACCATTCTTTTGGCCAATGTTGGCGTTATCGCTTGGTTGAAATTCTCACATATGGGGGGATATACTGCGAGGGCAAACTCTCTATGGCCTTGACTTTGTCCAAAATCCTGGTTTTCCGAAGACTTCTATGAATGGTGATAAAAACAGCAGTTATGGATATAAATATAAAGCAGATAGCTATAGGAGCAATTCTTGTTCTCGTTGGTGGCTTGTCTTCCTCACAACACCTTGAGGCCCAGGCCAATGCTTTTTCGATCGAGGAAATCAACAAGCGGGCTTCTGATATTCCCTCCGTTACGAGTCTTTTGATTCAGCAAAACGGGCAGCTGCTCAGCGAGGAATATTTTAACGGAGTGCGGGCATCCGGGCACGCCAACATAAAGTCGGCCTCCAAAAGTATTATTTCCCTGTTGGTGGGCATTGCTATAGATCACGATTTTTTATCGGGGGTCGACCAGCCGATCGGGCCGTTTTTCGAGGAATATTTTGAAAAACATCCCGATTCGGTAAAGCAGGCCCTCACGCTTAAAGATCTGCTGACGATGCGGGCCGGACTCGAAACCACCAGCTTCCATAACTACGGCCGCTGGGTGACAAGCGACAACTGGGTGCGGTATGCACTGGATCAGCCGATGGAGGCGAAGCCCGGAGGAGATATGGTCTACAGTACCGGAACCTCTCATCTGCTTTCCGTTATTATAACCCGGGCAGCGGGCATGAGTACGCGTGATTTTGCCCGACAATATCTTTTTAATCCCATGGATATTGCTGCAGGCGGTTGGGACCGCGATCCGCAGGGATATTACATGGGAGGGAACAACCTGGCGCTTCGTCCCGCGGATATGATGAAAATCGGGCAGATGGTATTGAATGGCGGGAGCTTCCGGGGGGAACAGATTGTCTCGGAAAGATGGCTGGAGGATTCCTTCAGGACCTATACCCGCAGTAACTTCAACCCCTATGACTATGGTTATATGTGGTG
This sequence comes from Fodinibius roseus, assembly GCF_900129315.1. Lineage (GTDB taxonomy): Bacteria > Bacteroidota > Rhodothermia > Balneolales > Balneolaceae > Fodinibius > Fodinibius roseus. Next base: position 35,520 of record NZ_FQUS01000013.1, on the reverse strand, counting down.
GAAAAAACCGGTCGGCGCGTTTCAGGTTCGTTTTGCCTGGGGATTTGGCGGACAGTATATCTTTCTGATCCCCGAACTCGATGCGGTGGTTGTATTAACCGGCTCGCTGCAAAACGCCGATCAGTCCCGATCCTACAAAGAGCCGGTATTTGATCTGCTCAGAGAAGATATTCTCCCCTTTTTGCAAAACCGGGTATCTTCTTAACCCGAATTATTCACGAATGATTGGGTAATAACTATTACGCGGGTAAATTTTTTGGTGGATAGTCCGGGTTAATAGAGAAAGAGGCTGTGGGAAACAGAATATAGTGACCTGACGGAAGAGTACATGGGCATTACATTTGGTATTGCCGGGCGACATTCATTAAGGCAAAGGGTCAAATAAATTGCTGAATTAATTTAAATTTGGCATACTGAAAAACAGGCGGCAGTCGGAACAACTATAGACGACTGTTTTTAACCGGTCAGAAAAGGAGTTGCAGAACCAGGTGTTTTGTTCAAGGCCGGGGGACGGTTAGAATCGCATAACATAGCCCATATATGAGGATTTCAACCGACCGGTAACGCCTGTATTAGGCCAAAGAACGGTTTTTGTAAAAGTTCTTTTAGAGATAAAGATGAAAAATAGCTATATACGGAAATCTATGGTACGACTTTGGAATACATATATTAAAAAACTGGTTCTTTTATGGGCTGTTGCCGTTATAGCTACAGGTTGTCAGCCGGGATCTGACCAGGAGCCTTCGCTTCATTATGACGTGCGCTTTCCCAATGCCGTTCATAATGAAGCGGAAATCACGCTTACCATGAAGAACCTGCTTCCGGGGGTGGTTACGCTGGCGATGAGCCGGACCTCCCCCGGACGGTATGCCCTGCACGAATTTGCCAAGAATGTATATAGTGTTACAGCGACCAACAGCAGGGGCGACACCCTCGATATTACGCGTCCCGACCTGCATCACTGGGAGATTAACGGTCATGACGGGACAGTGAAGTTTCAGTATACGCTGTTTGGGGATCACGCCGATGGCACTTATGTGGGAATCAACGAGCAGCATGCCCACCTGAATATACCGGCTTCGTTTGTCTGGGCGCCGAATTTACCCAACACGCCCATCACCGTTGCCTTTCATCCCCCGAAAAATTCCGAATGGAAAGCGGCTACTCAGCTTCAGGAGACCGATGTGCCGATGACCTTTATGGCCCCCAATTATTATTATTTCCTGGATAGTCCCGTGGAGTTGAGCAATCACATGATCGCCGAGTGGGAGGCCCCGGGCGATACGACCGGACAGACCATTCGCATGGCCGTGCATCACAACGGCACACAGGAGGAGGTCGACCGTTATGCGGAGATGGCTCAAAAAGTAGTAGCCGAACAGATTGCGATTTACGGCGAGCCGGCTAACTTTGACTACGACAGCTATACCTTTATTGCCGATTATCTGCCGTATGTGTATGGCGATGGCATGGAGCATCGAAATTCCACGATTTTGACCAGTCGACGTCCCCTGGAAGGAGACGATGCCCTGCAAAATTTGTATACCCTCTCCCACGAGTTCTTCCACAGCTGGAATGTGGAGCGTATTCGTCCCCGGTCGCTGGAGCTTTTTGATTTTATGGATGTCAACGTCTCCGGCGCCCTCTGGTTTGCAGAAGGGTTTACAAGCTATTATGATGATTTGACCATACGCCGGGCGGGTCTTATTTCGGACCAAAAATATGCCGCGGATTGGGCAGGGACACTGAACTATGTGCTTAACTCACCCGGGAACAGCTACTACAATCCTATTGAGATGAGCAGGCAGGCCCCTTTTGTAGACGCCGCCACCTCGGTCGATGCCCAAAACAAGTCCAATACCTTTATCTCCTATTATTCCTGGGGGGCTGTCCTCGGATTGGGGCTGGACTTAACATTGCGCTCGACCTTCGTGGATGTTACGCTTGATGATTTTATGCGGCGGATGTGGGAAAAATATGGCAAGACCGAAGAGCCTTACCGGATTTCTGATCTGGAGCAGACCTTGGCCGAAGTGACTGAGAGCTCGGAATTCGCAGAACAATTTTTCGATCGTCATATATACAGGGGGCGCCATGTTGATCTGAAACCATTACTGGCAAAGGCCGGATTGTTGCTTCAGCCTGCGGATACTTTGCAGCCCGTAGTCAGTTTCGGGACTGCCAAATTAGCATATGAACAGGGTAAGACCGTGGTTGCCCGTCGGACCCGGGTCGGAAGTCCGCTCTACCGGGCCGGCCTGGATAAAGGCGATGTAATTATTTCCATCGGCGGGACCTCTGTTTCCAATGCCGGCGAATTGCAGCAATTGCTCAAAGAGCACCGGGCGGGAGATCAATTACCCATCGTGTATCGTTCGCTGAACGAGGAAAAGGAAGGGATTATTCGACTGGCTGAAAATCCGGCTATGGAGGTGGTACTATACGAACAGGCCGGCCGGGAGATAACCGAAGAGATCAAACAGTTCCGCCATAACTGGCTGGGAAGCAAGGTGCAGTAGCCTTGAGCCGTAAGTTTTTTTAAGAGACCTTTGCAAAACCGTTGCTTTGCCCATCGCTTATATGTTCGCGATTTCAATATCTTCACCTGTAGCCTATACACTGCGGTTTTAAAATCGCTCAGGGGTCGGTCATGAACAAACCCCCTGGTTTTTCAAAGGCCTCGTATAAATAAAAATACAGGTAATCCCAAAAGCAAGAAACCTTTGTTATTAAGTATTGGCCTTTTCTGTCTCGTATTTTTCCAGTTTATTATGAAGCGTTTTCCTGGCAATATTTAATATTTTGGCCGCTTCGGTCTTATTATTGTCTGCAAAATGAAGCGTTTCGGCGATTATTCTCCGTTCGACTTCTTTCAGATCCGTTCCAACCGGGATCTGCATGATATTCTTTGCAGAATGGCTACTGGTAACCGGATAGCTGCGTTGGTTTTTGTGCATGTGGGAAGGGAGAGAACTAAGATCGATGGTTTTCCCGTCTGATAATACAATGCATCGTTCAACGACATTCCGCAGCTCCCGAACATTGCCCGGCCAGTCATAATCCAGAAAGAGATTCATACATTCATCACTGAAGATACGTTCCTCTAATTTATACATTTGAGCAAAATGATTTGTGAAGTGGGAAACCAATAGCGGAATATCACCTTTACGGTGCCGAAGCGGGGGGACATAAAGCTCGATCACGTTGATACGGTAGTACAGGTCCTCCCTGAAATCCCCCGATTTTACTTGTTCTGTCAATATTTTGTTAGTCGCCGAAATAAGCGAAACATCCACCTGTACCTCTTCGCTTCCGCCTACTCTTCGAAATGAGCCGAGTTCAACTGCACGCAGTAATTTGACCTGCATGGGCTTGGGCATTTCCCCTATTTCATCCAAAAAAAGCGTTCCCCCGTGAGCCCGTTCAAAGCACCCTTTTTTGCGGGCGTGGGCGCCGGTAAAGGCCCCTTTCTCATGACCAAATAATTCGCTTTCAACGAGTTCAGAAGGAATGGCCCCACAGTTGATGGTAACCATAGGCTTATGCGTTCGCACGCTGTGATAATGAAATAACTGAGCCATAACTTCTTTCCCTGTACCATTTTCGCCGGTAACCAATAGGGTGGCACCGGTTTTAGCCACCAATTTAATTTTTTGAATCAAGTTCTCCATTTCAGGATTCTGAGTAACAAAAACAGGTTTCTTAAATGATTTTTCTTCTTTCATCTCTTGTAACTTTTTTAGTTAAACATCTATAATATTGGTCACTTCAATAATGTACTGCATGATTTGTCAGGTGGGGTATGCGAAAATCCGGCAATTCAAAAGGTATTCTTGTTTAAACTAACTTGAGTGTTCACTATTCCCGCCTGAGTCACCTTCCCCTTCTGTTCCATGTCTTGTTTAACATATTCTATTTTTATTAAACTATTAATAGGAGTAATTATAAATTATGGGTACAATTTTTGAAGAATAATTGTAATATTATTTATGACGGGATGAATTAAGGGAGGACTTGCAAAGTCGGTTTTTGACCAATACCTTCTTTATCAGATGGTAAAGGTCTCCGGGGGGATATATGCGGCGTTTCCAACCCCGATAGCCCTGATTGTGAACAAAAAAACACCGGTTGTTTAAAGCTTCTTTCCCGATCAAAAAATAGAAGGGAAGAATAGCTGATATAAGACAAAAAAAAGATACGGGGTCTGTGTCCCCCGTATCTTTAAGAGCCTGAGTCTAAGCAGACTTGCCTCTCTCTTTTTCAGTTCTGTTATTGTACCCGCTTGATTTCTCTCTCTTCCTCTTTTCTCTGTTATAAATGTAGACAGCTACCGGTTAAATAAAAATAGTAGTTATTGGTATTATGCTGTACTATTTTTTAAAATTATCATGTCATAAAACAATGTAACAGCCTTTGAAGAAACAGGAATTTTGTTCTATATCTAAGACTGAGCGCATGATCTAAGACTGAGCGCATGTAAAACCACAGCCTGTTATCCACGAGGGAGGATTTAAATGCGCCAAAATGAAACGATTGGGTGAAAGAGCGGTTTTTTCAAAAGCCTTTACAGCATATGTGACAAATGAGTTGTATGAAGCCCTATCCACCTATTCTATCAAGTTATGCTCGATAGCATAGCGGGTCATCTCCACATTGGAGCCCAGGTTCATCTTTTCCTTGATGCGGGTCCGGTAGGTATGGATGGTTTGGGGGCTCAGCGAGAACTCCTCCGCAATCTCCGTTACGGTTTTGCCTGATGCAATCATACATAAAACCTGGAATTCCCGGTCCGACAATTTTTCATGTCTGGAGGTTTCCTGGTTGAGATCCACTTGAGAGGCCAGCTGTTCGGCCACTTCGGAGGTGATATACTTTCGGTTTTCAGTGGCAATTTTACGAATGGCTTTTATCAGGTCTTCTGAAATGCTTGATTTGGTCAGATATCCATAGGCGCCGGCTTTCAGGGCCCGAACGGCAAACCGTTCCTCGGAATGAACGCTTAGAATCAGTACGGGCAGGTCGGGATACCGTTCATTAATCTCCTTCAGTATTTCAAGACCGCTTTTGCCGGGCATCGTAATGTCCAAGACCAAAATATCAGGTTTTTCCTGCTCGAGGAGCTCCAGAATCTCATAACCGTCCTCGGCTTCTCCTACTATTTGTAAGTCATTTTCTCCTTCAACTATTCGTTGAATTCCTTCGCGTATTATCGGATGATCATCTGCAATAACTATTTTAATCATTTTTTTACCGTACCTGCTTATCAATGGTTTGAATGACTGTAATCTTGTTCTGTCGTTCGTAGCGTATTATTTGCATTCAAACCTTTTCGTCACCCTTTGTTTATTCATTGCCCGGTTATATAAAGATTGATTTAATAATCGCTGATATTGGATATGGTGAATCATAGTTCCTTTCACGGGATCATAAACCTTGGTATTACGTTCAAAAGCTGAGTTTTCCGGAAGGCATCTTTATCGCAACAACATTTTTAGCTATATAAAAGCTGTATGATGATTTGTAAGCCAACCGTCGAGCATTACCTGATTATTTAATATTAAACGATCTGAATACTGATACAATAGTATGCGGTATGGATTTTATGTACTATTTTTTAAAGATAGTTGTCATATAACAATCCAGTAGCTCCCATGAATAGTATGCTGCGAGGCTGTGAAAAATATAGGCTCCTATTTTTCCCCAGCTTACGGTGGAAGGAGGTTGTTCAAAAGAAACAGGCCCTATCCCGCATTTTTTACTTTAGGAGGACCCTGGGCTGGTATCGAAATTCGATAGCCTGGCGGTTTTGTCTCATGTGTAAAAGTATCAAGAAACAGGGATAAGCTATCTATATTTCTTTTTCGATTTTGTAAGATAAGGTATGCCTATTCTATCAGATTGTGTTCAATAGCATAACGGGCCATCCCTACATTGGAGTCCAGGTTCATCTTTTCCTTGATGCGGGTCCGGTAGGTATGGATGGTTTGGGGACTAAGCGAGAACTCTTCCGCAATTTCCGTCACGGACCGACCCGAAGCAATCATGCAAAAGATCTGGAATTCCCGGTCTGAAAGCTGTTCGTGCGGCAAGGCTTTTTTGTTGGCATCAACCTGCGAAGCCAGCTGATCAGCCACTTTAGGCGTAATATATTTTCGTCTTTGAGTGGCAATCCTGCGGATGGCTTTTATCAGGTCTTCTGAAATACTTGACTTGGTCAGATATCCGTAGGCGCCGGCCCTCAGGGCACGAACGGCGAATCGTTCCTCGGAGTGAACACTCAGAATCAGTACCGGGAGGTTTGGGTACTGCTCATTGATTTGTTTCAGTAGCTCAAGACCGCTTTTCCCGGGCATGGTTATATCCAAAATCAACATATGAGGAATCTCCTGCTGCAGGAGATTCAGAACTTCGTGTCCGTCCTCAGCTTCCCCGATTATGTGCAAATCCTTTTCCGGATGAATGACTTTTTTTATTCCCTCACGTATCAGGGGATGGTCATCTGCAATAATTATTTTAATCATTTTTCTCCACCGTACCGTTTAACAATGAGTTTGCGAGGGATAAGTACGTATGGTTCTACAGATACCTAATGTATATGTATATGTAAGAATCATATATCCAAAGCCCAAGCTCACGCTGGCTTGTTAATTTTCCAGTTCTGAGAAGATTATTTTCGGGGTTTCTTATGTAGGCGGATTCAGCTGACCTGATTTTCAGGTGATTGCAAAAACAGATAATAATGTATTGATGTTATGCCCTAATGTCTTGTATGAATTTAATGTACAATGGTTCCAGGATGATTCTGCCTGATATGGCAGTCATTCATTTGTCAATCAGGTCGTTTTCGATAGCATAGCGAGTCATCTCCACATTGGAGTCCAGGTTCATCTTTTCCTTGATACGGGTCCGGTAGGTGTGGATGGTTTGGGGACTCAGCGAGAACTCTTCCGCAATCTCCGAAACTGACTGGCCCGACGCAATCATGCATAAAACCTGGAATTCCCGGTCCGACAGCTTTTCATGTACGAGGCTTCCATTGGTGATATCGACCTGTGAAGCCAGCTGTTCGGCCACATCATCGGTGATGTATTTCCGGTTTTGGGAGGTGATTCTACGAATCGCTTTTATCAATTCATCAGAATAGCTTAATTTATTTAAATACCCGTATGCACCGGCTTTCAACGCTCGCACGGCAAACCGTTTCTCGGGGTGGTTGCTTAACATGAGCACTCGCATATTGGGATACAGTTCATTGATTTGTTTCAGCAAATCGAGCCCATTTTTCCCGGGCATGGTGATATCTAAAAGTAAAATATGAGGTATTTCCTTTCGCAGGAGCTCCATGACCTCCTGACCGTTTTGAGCTTCGCCAATCACTTCTATATCATTTTCTCCCTGAATTACGTTCTTTATTCCTTCGCGTATCAGGGGATGGTCATCTGTTATAATTACTTTTATCATTGTTCTTGATTTATGATGTCTTGATGTTAAGTAACGAAGGGTTCGATCAAAATCTATCTTTACAGGTAATTTCGATAATTACCCTCAAACCTTTTTCATTACTCTGCATGTTCTTGCCCCGCCATTACCACAAGATGGAAGCTAATCTATTCCTAATGTAGCAGTTAGTCATATTTATACGTACTAATTTATATAATATAGTATAACAAATATACTACAGAAGTGCGATTTTTACTCTGTGAAATTGTAATAAAATATGTCAGCCTTTTTGCTGTATCATGTAGATAAGTCATTTTTTTGTTATCTTATGGTCCAGAGGCTCTCATAAAGGGAGCATGCCTTCTCTTCTTTGAATCGAAAACGGCAGATTACCGGTTTTAATGATACTACATTCGAAAGATGAAACTCAGAATGAAGAGCCCCTGGTCGTCGGGCTCGGTGCTTCCGCGGGGGGACTCGAAGCCCTTCGCGTTTTTTTCGAAGCGATGCCGGATTCCCCGGGTATGGCATTTGTCGTCATTATACACCTTTCGCCTGATCATGAGAGCAGCGTGGCCAGGCTGCTTCAGGAACATACCTCCATGCCGGTACAGCAGGTTAGCGGACGAACCCCGATAAAAGCGGATCATATCTATGTTATTCCGCCGGGCAGTCTTTTGACCGTGGAAGATCAGCACCTGGTACTTGCCGACAGTGAAAAGAATAATAGACAACTTACGACGATTGACCGGTTTTTTCGTTCGCTCGGTAAAGCCAAAGGCCACTATTCAGCCTGTGTCATATTATCCGGCACGGGCAGCGATGGCAGCATCGGGCTAAAAACGATTAAGGAATATGGAGGCATAGTGATAATCCAGGAACCCGGAGAGGCGGGGTATGATGGCATGCCGCGCAGTGCACTTCAAACGGGACTGGTGGACCTGACCCTGCCTGTGAAGGAGATTTCGGCCCAGCTGATGAACTATAAGAAGAGTCTTAAGCAGATTGCCATTCCGGATTCAGGGGAGCTGCCGGAAAGTGAAACCCACGTATTGAAGGATATCTTGTCCAAACTTAATGAAAAAACGGGGCATGATTTTGCCCGGTATAAACAATCATCGGTACTTCGCAGGATTGAGCGTCGCATGCGGGTACATCGGATACGCACGCTCCCCGCCTACCTGGAGTACATCAGCCGGCATCCTCCTGAAATAAAAGCGCTATTTAAAGATTTGCTTATCAGTGTGACCAACTTCTTCCGGGATCGGGAGGCTTTCCGGGAGCTGCAGGAGACGGTTGTCCCCAGACTTTTTGAAGGCAAGGCCTCCGAAGACAGCCTGCGTGTATGGATACCCGGGTGTGCGACGGGTGAAGAAGCCTATTCCCTGGCCATATTGCTGCATGAGTATGCCCGGTCCCTCGAAAGCTCCCCTGCAATCCAGCTTTTTGCTACCGACATCGATGAAGAGGCGCTGGATACGGCCCGCAAAGGCCGGTACCCGGCGTCTATAGCAGCTGATATCACGAGGGAGCGGCTTCAACAATATTTCGTCAAAGAGGGGATGATGTACCGGGTTAAACCAGAGATAAGCAGCATGATGCTGTTCGCGGATCATGACCTGCTTAAGGACCCCCCGTTTTCAAAGCTTGATCTGATCAGCTGCCGGAATCTCCTGATTTACCTGGATCGCGAATTGCAGTCGGAGGTGTTTAACCTTTTCCACTATGCTTTGAAACCGGAGAAATGGCTGTTCCTGGGGATGTCGGATTCTATCCTGGAAGCCACAGAACTGTTTGACACCTTTAACAGCCAATACCCGATCTACCGGCAAAACACCGTATCAAAATCCAAAATCCGCCTCCCGCGTTATCCCCTTTCCACAGAAGGGCTTCATTTTACCTCTTCCCGGTCGAAAAAGAGGAAGACGGCACAGCAGCTCAGTATTGAGGATCTTCACCACCGCCTGCTGTTCAAACAGTATGAACCGGCCAGTGTCATAATTAACAAAAACCAGGAGGTGCTGCATGCTACTTCTGACATTGATCATTTTCTCAAATATTCGGGGGGGGAACCGAGTCAGAAAATTTTAAAAATGGTGGTCCCGGAGTTGCGCAAAGTGCTCAGCCGGATGCTGTTCCGGGTGAAGCAGGATGGCAACACGCTCAGCTCCAGAAAAGTACAGTTGAAGAGTAATGGCGCTTCCCGTTTTTGCAAGATGATCGTTCGAAGGATAGTCGAGCCGAGGGCCCCGGAGGGATTAATTCATATTATCATTATGGAAGTCTCTGAGTCAGTTCCTGAGCATCCGCAAGCGTCTGAAGATGTTGATGAAGAGTCGGATGTTATCACAGCCCTCGAGGGGGAGCTGGAATACACCAGGGAGCAGCTGCATATAACTATTGAGGAGTACGAGACCTCTACTGAAGAACTCCATGCTTCAAACGAAGAACTCCAGTCGATGAATGAAGAGCTGAGATCCACGACCGAACAGCTCGAAACGAGCAAAGAGGAGCTGCAGTCCGTAAATGAGGAGCTCAAAAGCGTAAATGCCGAGCTCGAACATAAAATTAAAAAGCTTAATGAGGCGAACAGTAATTTCAAAAACCTGATGGAGGCTACTGATGTTGCCACTATCTTCGTCGACGGCGATAACCGCGTGCAGTTTTATACGGAGACAGCTACCGACCTCTTTAACCTGATTCCTGCTGATGTGGGACGTCCTTTCAAGCATGTTACTCATACGCTCCGTTATGTATCGGTAACGAAGGATATCGACCGGATTAATGATAGCCAGGAAACGCTTAAGGAGGTGGTGTCAGATAAAGATGGTCATCAATACATTATGCGCATACGCCCTTATCGCACCGTGACCAACAAGATGGACGGGGTCGTACTTACGTTCGTGAATATAACTCAGCTTAAGAAAGTGGAGGAACAGCTTACCAAAGAGGTGGAAAGAAGTGCGCAGCTGCAGCGGGAAATTCTGAGCAACAGCCTCTCGGAACGGTGGGAACTCGGGGCATACCTGCACGATAACCTGGCCCAGATACTCGTATCTATAAAAATACTGGTGAATGAAGTGAAGGCTCAGCTGTCTCCCGTCGATATCCGCAGGGAAACCTCTTCTATTCTTACCGATATAAATAATCTCATAGACACGCAAATTGAGAATATTCGAAATGTAAGTCACGATATTATCCCGATCGACGTAGAAGAAGAAGGCGTTTCCCATGCTTTTCGCCTTTTATTGAGACGGTCGCAGAAAATTCACGGGATAAATTGCACCCTGGAAACCAACGGTGTCCTGAATCACATCAACAACCGGGAGCTGTCCACGCATTTGTATCATATTACCCAGGAAGCCATTAAAAACGCCGCGATCCACGGCGGAGCCGATCGAATTTCCGTCAGGATCAATGAAGAAGAGGGACGGTTGTGCCTTGAGGTCAATGACAATGGAATTGGATTTTCCTCCGCTGAGAAAGACAGTGAGGGGATGGGGCTGCGGATTATGAAACACCGGGTGGAGCTGATGGGAGGGACCTTTACGATAAAGACGCAGCCTGATTCGGAAATATTTACAACCGGTATCCGCTGTACGTTCCCGATCAGATCTGTCAGGCCGCATCCTCCGAAGAACAGGTGACTATAACTAATTAGAGAATACGGTTTTTTTCAGATATTGAATAGCCGCTTAGAAACGGCTGTTGACTGGAAGAGGTGAATTTTGCAAATTCTGTTAGCATTGGCCCGTATTCAGCAGTGCCTTCGATCCTTGGGGACAGGAGATGCCGGGTTAGTCGTAGATTAGGAGGTATCATATGGATATCTGTTCAATAAGTCCGAACACATGGCGATCACAAAATATCACATCGGGTGCACGGGCTGGAGCCTCAAAGACTGGGTGGGTAACTTCTTTACCGATGATGCAAAACAAAGGGACTTCCTTTCGCAATACGCTTCGGTCTTCAACGCCGTAGAGGGGAATACGACTTTTTACAACATCCCGAGCGAGGAGACCATAAAAAAGTGGGCCAGGGCCACGCCCGACGGCTTTAAGTTCTGTTTTAAATTTCACCGGTCGATTACGCATGGGCGGCGATTGAATGATGTGGAGGATGAGGTGATGCGATTCCTCGAAGTCTTTGACCCCATTGCCGACCGGTTGGGCCCCTTCCACATCCAGTTGCCGCCCCAGTTCTCGCCCGGCGAATTTGTCCGCCTGGAGCGACTGGTGCGCCTGTTGCCCTCCGTATACAGCTACGCGGTGGAAGTCCGTCATCCTGATTTTTACGATCACGGGAACAGGGAAAACCGGCTGAACCGCCTTTTGCAGAGCTATCACATCGACCGGGTTATTTTTGATACCCGGAAGCTGCACAGCATGAAAAAAGAGGAGGCCTCCATCCGGGAGGCCCAAAAAAAGAAGCCGAACGTCCCTGTCCGTTTTGAAAATACCGGGTCACGGCCTTTCGTCCGATTTGTAGGTGCCAATGATGTGCTGAACAACGAACCCTATCTGAAGGAATGGGCCATTGTGATCGCCGACTGGATTAAAGAGGGCCTTCATCCCTATATTTTTACGCATTCGCCCGATAAAGTGAGTCAGCCGCCCATTGCCCGGAAATTCCATCAGTTGCTTGCCGAGCTTATCGAGATCAACCCCATGCCCCCCTGGCCCGTGGAACGACAGAATGAGCAGCTGGGGCTGTTTTGATGGCATCGGGGTGATATACCAACAAAAAATTCGTATCTTGCCGGGCTGTCCAAAACAATAGAAATTGAGTTATCTCCATGGCCCAGTCCGACACCCTTACAAAAGACAAACAGGAAATTATAGAGGAGGCCCGTCGCCGGCGGACCTTCGCGATTATTTCCCACCCCGATGCCGGGAAGACGACCCTGACCGAAAAGCTCCTGCTCTACGGGGGCGCCATCCACGAGGCGGGTTCCATCCGCCAGCGGAAGGCCAACCGCTATGCGGCCTCCGACTGGATGGCCATCGAAAAAGACCGGGGGATTTCGGTAACCTCATCGGTGCTCCGCTTCGAGAAAGACAATATCAAGTTCAACCTGCTGGATACGCCCGGACACAAGGATTTTTCCGAGGATACTCTTCGGACGCTGGTTGCCGCTGATACCGCACTGATGGTTATTGACGTCGCAAAGGGCGTCGAGGAGCAGACCGAGAAGCTGTATGAGGTGTGTAAGATGCGGGAAATCCCGATCATCACCTTTGTCAACAAGTGCGACCGTCCGGGACTGGAGCCGCTGGAAGTGATCAGCAATGTGGAAAATCAGCTGGGTATCGAGCCCATTCCCGCTTCCTGGCCGCTGGGCTACGGGAAGGATTTTCAGGGTATTTACGACCTGATCGGCAAGCAGCTGCATCTTCAGAAGAAGGAGGAACACGGGGCTAAAAAGGCGGAAACAAAAGTATATGGCCTGGAAGAGGGCTTGGAGAAAGCCGTTCTTTCGGACCACGAGAAAGAGAAATTCCGGGAAGAGGTGATGCTGACCGAAGACATGATGGCGATGATGGATGAGGAAGCCTTTATGAACGGCAAATGCACCCCGGTATTCTTCGGATCGGCGTTGAATAATTTTGGGCTGGATGTCTTTCTCAATTATTTTGGAGAGCTCGCCCACCCGCCCCAGGAGTACCGGGATGCCGAGGGGAAAAGCCGAAAGCTTGACGACGGCTTTTCGGGATTCGTTTTTAAAATGCAGGCCAACATGAATCCCGATCATCGGGATTGCGCCGCTTTTATCCGCATCACTTCCGGCAAGTTTGAACGGGGACTCGAGGTGACGGAAAGCAATACGGGCAGGAAGGTTAAAATGTCGACCCCTCACACGCTGATGGGTGATGAGCGGCATATCCTGGAGGAGGCCTACCCGGGTGATGTGGTGTCCCTGTTTAACCCCGGCTCTTTTCGAATCGGAACGACGATATACAGCGATGATCCCGTGCGATTTGATGTCATCCCCCTGTTTACGCCCGAACATTTTATGAAAGCTTCTTCCAAAGATCCCTTTAAGCGCAAACAGCTGCGCGAGGGATTGAAGCAGCTGGCCGAAGAGGGCGTTGTTCATGTATTTGAAGTCCCCCGGGGAGTCGGCAATGAATTGCTGCTGGGGACCGTCGGCGCCCTGCAGTTTGATGTGGTCAAGCATCGGATGCAGACGGAGTACAATACGGAGCTACATATGTCAGCCGTCTCCTACCATGCGGCACGGTGGCTGGATGAGGACGAGGAGATTATTGAAAAGCTGGAAAACAGCTACTCCACTCATGTGACCAAAGATATGGAAGGTCACCCTATCGTCCTTTTCGACAGCGCCTATGCCATCAGTCAGGCCGAAGAAAAAGTAGGGGCCGAAAACCTCTACAAGTTCAAGCAGAATTAGTTTTGGGTAGAAAGCAGCAAGAAGGCCTACTATTTACTGCTTTCTACTTACAACTTTATACTTACGTTATTTCCCTCCGTTCGCCTGCAGGTCGGCAATACACTGGGCATCCAAATCCGGAATGCTGCCGTCGAACAGATTGGCAAAGAAGTCCGTGGTTTCCACGGATGGCTCCATCAGGCAGCCGTCGGCGGTACAGTGGGCACTCCCGGCCGTCTTGTGATCCGACTGGGTAGGAGAACCGTTTCCGACCAGTCCCAGGATATGCCCGAATTCGTGCTGGAAGACCGTCCCTTCAATCTTTTCCTTGGGCGGAGCTCCTATGCCGGATGCAGCTTCTTCCACCGTCTCGCCAAAAAAGGCCATGGAGGTGTTGAAATAGGCAATGCCGAGCACGTTATCCTGCTCCTGAAATTTCCCGTCCGTAATGAGAAAATAGGCGTGCAGGGTATTGCCCCTGCTGTCGGTATAGTTATCCCGGTACTCTTCCTCGAACGAGCGAATCTCATCAGCGGAGTAGGTGCCGCCCCCTCCCGATTCCACTTCGGTGGGAGTGTTGATGACTACCTCCGACTTATAAACACGGGCTTGTAAAAAGCTTTTGAGGCTGTCCAGTGCCTGCTGGGAAGGCTCGTGCTCCGGCATGTAGTCAATTTCAAGTTCGAGTCTCGCAAAGCTGCTGTCGTTCAGGAAAACCTCGGCTGAAGTGCCCGGCGTTGCCGTGCTTACGAATTGATTCGTGTTCTCATCGATTCCCGAGGGAGAATCGAGACAGCCATAAGCGGCCAGCGACAAGATTAAAGCAATACAAAGAACGACCAGGTGGTATCGTTTAATGATGCCCATAAAGTTGTTTTTTGTTTTATTACAATATTCTATCACTATTTAATAGGAAAAAAGGGATCATGTTCCCTGAATTTCCAACTTATATTTTGCAGTATGCCATGCATATGGAATAGTATGAAAACAGGTTGCTGAGAAGGAAGGCCGGTGTGCTTATCTGAATAACCGCTGCTTCCATTAATACATAGATCTTATTTCACCCTTCCGCGTATTATTCTTAAATTAGAGGGCTTTTGAAATATTGACCTGTTGGGTAAGTTGAATGGCCGAATGATCTCCCTGTCCGGGATGTTATGAGGTCGGCAGTAATCAGTGAAGAGGACAATTTATCAAATCAATCATTCACCAAATTAACAAATTAGTAGATAATCATGGCTAAAGAATTTGACGTTTGCGTAATTGGTTCCGGTCCGGGTGGATATGTGGCCGCTATTCGTGCATCACAACTTGGTTTTAACACGGCCATTATTGAAAAACGCCATTTGGGCGGCGTGTGTCTGAATATCGGATGTATTCCGACCAAGGCTCTCCTCCGTTCCGCGGAAGTGTATGAAAGTATTGAAGATGCTGCAGATTACGGTATTACCGTAAATGATTATGAGGCCGACTTTGAAGGTATCATAGGCCGCAGCCGCAATGTGGCCAATAAGATGAGTAAAGGCGTTCAGTTTTTAATGAAAGCCAACAAGATTGAGGTTTTTGAAGGCAAGGGCGTCTTTGAATCCAAAGAGCAAATAAAGGTTGTGAATGAGGATGATGAAACCCAAGAGCAGATAACAGCCGATCATTTTATTATTGCCACGGGCGCTCGTGCGCGAGAGCTGCCAAATATTAAAATCGACGGTGAAATGGTTATCGATTATGAGAAAGCGATGCAGCTGGAAGAGCAGCCGGAGAAGATGGTCGTGATCGGGGCCGGCGCTATCGGCGTTGAATTTGCCTATTTCTATAACACCATCGGCACGGAAGTCACGCTCGTAGAGCTGGAAGATTCGCTGGTGCCGGTTGAAGACAAGGACATAGGAAAAGAGCTCGGCAAAATTTATAAGAAAAAAGGCATTGACGTGCGCACCGGCAGCACCGTAGAGCAGGTTGAGGAAAACGGTGACGGGGTGAAGGTGACTATTAAGACGGGCGATGAGGAAGAGGTCGTCGAAGCGGATGTAGTGCTTTCGGCCGTGGGCGTGACCGGCAATGTCGAGGGGATCGGCCTTGATGAGATCGGGGTCGAATATTCGAAAGGGACGATTACAATTGATAAAGAAAACTACCGGACCAGCGTCGAGAATATCTACGCCATTGGCGATGTGGCCGGCGGTCCCTGGCTGGCTCACAAGGCATCGCACGAGGGGATCTTTTGTGTTGAAAAGCTGGCCGGTGAAGATCCGCTGCCGATCAACTATAATAACATTCCCGGCTGTACCTATTGCGAGCCGCAAATTGCTTCCGTCGGATATACCGAAGAGCAGGCCAAAGAGGAAGGATATGATATCAAAGTCGGAAAGTTTCCCTTCTCGGCCAGTGGCAAGGCAACGGGGCTCGGTCATGAAGAGGGCTTTGTGAAAGTAGTGTTCGATGAGAAATACGGTGAGTGGCTGGGCTGCCACATGATCGGCTCACACGTGACCGAACTGATTGCGGAAGCGGTGGTCGCCCGCGACCTGGAAACGACAGGCCATGAAATCATTAGCGCCGTCCACCCGCATCCAACCATGTCCGAAGCCGTGATGGAAGCCGTGGCCGAAGCTTATGGCGAAGGCGTGCATCTGGGCAATTAATGATGGTCAAAGGTTGAAGACAGCCCTTTGAGCAGCATCGCAGGTGTAGTATGGGATGATAATTATTAGGAATGACGAATTAGGAATTAAAGGATTACTCACCTCTCAATTCCTAATTCTTAATTTTAATTCCTAATGGAACTTGTTATGGAAGAAGCAGAAGTTGACTATTACGATTTGGGCCACGCCCCGTACCGGCCGGTGTGGGATCTGCAGGCTGCCATCCAGCAGCGGCTGGTGGATGAAAAGCTGGCCCGGCGCAGGCAAAAGCTCTACCAGCCCGGCAATGAGAGTAATGAAGTGCTGCTGTTTGTCGAGCATCCGCATGTCTATACGCTGGGCAAAAGCGGTGATAAAGCTCACCTGCTGAAAGAAATGGCTGAGCTGGCCAGTATCGAGGCCGACTTTATCGAAATTGATCGCGGGGGAGACATTACCTATCACGGTCCCGGCCAGATCGTGGGCTATCCCATTTTTGATATGGACCGCCACTTTACCGATATCCACAAGTACCTGCGCTGCCTCGAAGAGGTCGTCATCCGCACCTGTGGCGACTACGGCATTAATGCCGGACGTATAGACGGGCTGACCGGGGTGTGGGTGGGGGACCAAAAAATCTGTGCCATGGGCATCAAATGCTCGCGCTGGGTGACCATGCACGGTTTTGCGCTCAATGTGAATACCGACCTGAGCTATTTCAATCACATCGTACCCTGTGGAATTTCCGGCAAGGCGGTAACCAGTTTCCGTGATTTGCTGGGTCGTCCAATGGATTCGGAGGAGGTGAAAGCGCAGCTGCGCGCTCATTTCGAAGCCGTTTTCGATATACGTATAACAGAAGTGGATTCCCTGCCTGAACTGGACCATGAATTTTCGTATCTTAAACCGTCTGGCGCTAAAGCAGTATCCCCTTAATTTCTGATTGATCCTCATGATAAAAGAACTCAACGTTGTAGACCGAAACGAACAAACAAAACGGCGCCCGGATTGGCTGCGGGTGAAACTGCCATCGGGAGAAAAATTCAAGGAAGTCTCGGATACCATTCAAAAGCATTCGCTGAATACCGTGTGCTCGGAAGCCCGCTGCCCGAATATGGGAGAATGCTGGGGCAACGGGACGGCGACGTTTATGATCCTGGGTGATGTATGTACGCGTTCCTGTTCCTTTTGTGCGGTCAAGACGGGGCGTCCGGTGCAGGGACTGGATTGGGACGAACCCCGGCGCGTGACCGACGCAGCTAAAAAGATGGGACTGCAACACGTGGTGCTGACCTCTGTCAACCGCGATGAACGCAAAGACGGCGGTGCGCCTATTTTTGCCGAAACCCACCGGCAGCTTCGCGAAGCCATCGACGGGGTAACCATCGAGTCGCTTATCCCCGATTTTCGCGGCGTATGGGAGGCCCTCCAGATTGTCATCGATACCCCGCCGGATGTGCTGAGCCATAATCTGGAGACCGTGCCGGACCTGTACCGCATGATCCGTCCACAGGCGAAATACAAGCGTTCGTTAGAACTGCTTCAGCGTTGTAAAGATCATGGACTTCGCACTAAGACCGGGATTATGGTCGGTTTCGGGGAAGAGCGCGGGCAGGTAATTGAACTCATGCAGGACTGCGTGGATTATGGCGTGGATGTGCTGACGATCGGTCAGTATATGCAGCCGACGAAGATGCATCAGCCCGTTGAAGAGTGGGTGCATCCCGATCAGTTTGCCGAATACAAAGAGATTGGCGAAGAATTGGGACTTGAGCATGTCGAAAGCGGCCCGCTGGTCCGGTCTTCCTATCACGCCGAGCGCCATGTATAGGCCGCCGCCGGAGATTTTTTTATAATTGATGCTCGACCATTACGATTGATCTTTTATATTGCAAGAGATTGCCATTTCTCACTTAACCGAAATATATGCTTGCACTTGGTGTTGTCATACTATTGAGTTACCTGATCGGCTCTATCCCCTCATCCATATGGGTAGGCCGGCTGGTTAAAGGCGTTGATATCCGCAACCACGGAAGCGGAAATGCCGGTGCAACCAATACGTTTCGATTATTGGGATGGCGGCCCGGTGTGGCTGTGTTGACGATTGATTTTTTCAAAGGTTTCGTAAGTTCGCTGTGGATCAGCCAGCTGGCTTATCAGATCGGAGCCGGACCGGTATCGCTGTTTCCCTTTTGGGATGTGGATCCGTTTTTGCGTATCGTTTGTGGCGTTGTAGCCGTAATCGGACACATGTTTCCCCTCTATTCCAACTTTGACGGGGGGAAAGGGATGGCTACGGCCGCGGGAATGCTATGTGGTATCGAACCGGTTTCGGTAGCCATTACCTTCGGGGTGTTTCTCGTCGTGATGCTGGCCAGCCGGTATGTCTCGCTGGCCTCCCTGGTTGCCGCTTTCATATACCCGCTGATGCTGGTCATGCTTCGCTATGGTTTCGGATGGACTATTGACGGGAGCATTCTCATTTTCGGTGCAATCGTCGGTATCGGAATTATTATCAAGCATCGTGGAAATATCAGTCGTCTGCTGCAAGGCACCGAAAACCAGGTACGGTCGTTTAAGCCTGCCGTCGGATGGCTGAATAAAGATAAAAAACAGGAAAGTGAGTAGCAGCAAGGTAGAGAAAATCACCATCATCGGCGCCGGGAGTTTCGGGACGGCCCTTTCGGTTGTACTGGCCCGGGCCGGTAACAAGGTACAGCTTTGGGCGCGGGAATCGGAAGTGGCCTACGGCATTAACAAGCATCACCGTAATCCGTCCTATATATCGGACGTTACGCTTCCGGACTCCGTAACCTGTTATACCAACCTGGAGCAATGTCTTGACGATCCCGGGATGGTTGTTTTTGCCACGCCCTCTCACGTCATGCGCGGGGTGGCCGAACGCATCAAGCCTTTTTTCAACGGTAACGAGATTATTGTCAGCGTAGCCAAAGGGATCGAAAACAAGACCTTTCTGACGATGTCGCAGGTGCTCACCGAGGTGTTGCGAGGTAAAATTATTGAAGATCATATCGGCGTGCTGTCGGGCCCCAGCCATGCCGAGGAGGTCAGTACCTTTAAGCCGACCACCGTTGTCGCCAGCGCCTACTCCAAGCGGACTACCCGCATTATCCAGGATACCTTTTTGACGCCGATGTTCCGGGTCTACCTGAACTACGATATTATCGGCGTCGAGATCGGGGGAGCGGTAAAGAATATTATGGCAATTGCGGCGGGGATCATTGATGGCGCTAAGCTGGGCGATAATGCCAAAGCCGCCGTCATAACCCGGGGGCTCCACGAAATGAAACGACTCGGAATGAAACTGGGGGGCTCGCAGGATACCTTTTCCGGGCTTTCGGGCATCGGAGACCTGGTGGTTACCTGCACCAGCGAGCACAGCCGGAATCGATTTGTAGGGTACAATATTGGAAAAGGAAAGAAACTGGAAGATATCACCTCTCAGATGAATATGGTGGCGGAAGGCGTCAAGACTACGCGTTCGGTGTTTGAATGGAGCAAGCAGCTGAAGGTGGAAATGCCGATCACATCGGCGATATACCAGGTATTGTTCGAACGGGAGGATCCCGAGGATGTGCTCTATGAACTTATGACGCGTAATCCAAAGGAAGAAATCGTGATTTAACGGATCAGCTCGTCCCGTTCTTTGCTTTCTGTTCATGGAAGCTTAATATTTGATCGTTATCTTCGTTATACAGGAAAACGAACGCAGTGTGGCTATGTACGATAACAATTACAGTTCTGTCTCGCTCTCGGAAATGGATTACCTGGATGTCAAGAACCTGGCCCAGACGGGCGAAGGAACTTATCTCGAATTCAAGCGAACCATCCCCTCGGCCTTTAAAATCGCCCGTGAAATAGCGGCTTTTGCCAATACCAGGGGAGGCACGCTGCTGATCGGTGTGGATGATGACTGCTCGCTCGTTGGCGTTGCCGGCTACCAGGAGGAAGAGTACCTGCTTAAAAAAGCGGCGGAAGAACTATGCCGGCCGAAGGTGGATATTGCCATTGAGATTGTCCATTTTGGAGAACGTGATCTGCTGGTCATAAAGGTGCCCGAACTGACTGAAAAACCTGTTTTTGTAAAGACAGAAGAGGGCAATATCGTTTTTATGCGCGAAGAGGACCGCAACAAGGTGGCCAGCAAGGAGCTGATTGAGATTATCAAAAAACGAAATTCGGACGAAGGCGTAACTTTTGAATACGGGAAGAACGAGCAAACATTATTCCGGTATCTGAATGAATATGGCGAAATTACCGTTAAAAAGTTCGCGCACCTGGTGGATATTCCCCGCCGGAAAGCCTCGGCGACACTGGTGAATTTAGTGAGTGCCGACATCCTGAATCTGTTTCGGAAAAAGAATACCGATTATTTTACCTATTCACGGAAATGTGAAAATGAATATTAAGATTAAGAAGAACTATGCCTGCTGAAACGGAAGACAACTTGGACGATGTTATCTCGGATCTCATTGATGGCGATGAAGAAGAGGAGGAGCAAGCTCCGGCTTCCGCTTCTCCACTGGCGGATATCGACACCCCGGAGATCGACTTTGACGGTCCGGATGTAGCGCTGACCGAACGCGCGGCGCGGCAGGTCCGGAAGATACGGGAGGATGAAAATCTCGACGATGCGTTATACCTGCGCGTGGCTGTCGAAGGCGGGGGCTGCTCGGGACTGAGCTATAAACTGGGGTTTGACCATAAATCCGAGGAGGATGAGGTGATTGTCAGCCAGGGCATTGAAGTCATCGTCGACTCCAAACACATGATGTATCTCAAGGGCATTTCAGTAGATTACCCGGATGGGCTGGATGCGCGCGGCTTTACCTTCGACAACCCCAACGCCACCGAAACGTGCGGCTGCGGCTCCTCTTTTGCCACGTAGAGCTATCACCCTTTTGAAGTTGAATTATAACAACTTGTTGTGCGGTTGGTTTCCATGTAGGCTTTGTGTCTCCATTGCGGCCGGTCATCGTCTCCGCATGAAAAAGGGAATTGGTGATCGCCGCTTCCGTGGTTTTCTTCTATAGCCGCCATGAAAAGTGGAGACATGGCGTTATTATTATCCTGAGCCGAGAGCGTGGCGGACAAGAAGGTGAACAATAAGAGGGTTACTAACGGCGGTAATTTCCTGGGGGGGGTGATATAAGTGAATGGGAGCAGATTTTTCAGATTTCATTTTTTATTTCTGTTGTTTCCTCCTCCTTGGCACTCTTCCGGTCCGTGATAAGCCGTACGCCCCGGTTAAAGGTAAGATAGTGCCACATCCATTCCACAAATACGCGGAAGCGGTTGCGAAAACCGATCAGGAAGAAAATGTGGACGACCGACCAGAGAATCCAGGCAAAAAAGCCGCTGAATTTAAACCCGCGTATATCAGCCACCGCCTTGGCACGTCCCACCGTTGCCATGGTCCCCTTGTCGGTAAATGAGAACGCTTTTCGTTCTGATGCCGGGTCGGCGGTTTCCCTTTTGAGGAGCTCCCCGACAAAATCACCCTGCTGCATCGCCACGGGCGCAAGGGCCGGCAGCGGATTCCCTTCCGCATCCTCTTTATGGGCCGCATCACCGATCACAAAAATGTGATCATCGTCAGGCAGCGAGAGATCATCCTCTACCATCACCCTTCCCGTCCGGTCTTGTTCCGCCTTCAGGGAGGTGAGCAGCGGAGAAGCAGCCACCCCGGCGGCCCAGATGATATTCGGCGTTTGAATGGTGCCCTCTGAAAACGAAACTTCTCCTTCGCCGATATCGGTGACCGGGGTATTCAGCAACACCCGAACGCCCATCTCTTCAAGGGTTTCGCGCGCCTTTTCGCCCAGCGATTCGGGGTAACCGTTGAGGATACGCGCGGCGGCCTCCACCAGGAAAATACGCGTCTCGTTTTTGCTGAAGGTAGAGTAGTCGCGCATCATGTTGCGCTTGGCAATCTCGGCGATGGCCCCGGCCATCTCTACGCCCGTGGGTCCGCCGCCAATGACCACATAGGTCAGATACGGCTCCCGCAATTTGGGATCTTCCAGCTGCTCCGCCTCCTCGAGTGATAACAGAATGCGCTCGCGGACTTGCAGGGCATCCCCGATGGACTTTAATCCGGGGGCATGCTCCGGCCATTCTTCATTTCCGAAATAGTTGTATTGAGCACCGGGGGCCAGCACCAGGTAGTCGAAACCGATTTTACGCCCGTTTTTAAGTGCAATAAATCGCTGGTCGCGATCGATATCCGTTACCTTGCCCAAGAGCACCCGCAGGCCTTTTCGCTGGCCCAATATGGCGCGAATGGGGGTGGCGATATCGCCCGGGGAGAGGGCCGCCGTGGCCACTTGATAGAGCAATGGCTGAAAGAGGTGGTGGTTGTTCCGGTCGACAAGCGTAATATCGACTTCCGCCTTTTTTAGTTTTTTCGCCACCGAGATACCGGCGAATCCCCCTCCGACGATAACGACATGCTTGCGGTCTGCCATGGGTTGGTCAGTTCATTTTGGCTTTTGTTTGCATCAGCAGTTCCTCGATTTCGCTCTTTGAGACCTGGTACTCTTCGTTGCAAAAATGGCACACCAGCTCCTGTCCCTCGTCACTCATCTCTTTCAGGTCGTCGGGACCAAGCATCGCAAGGGCATTGACAAACCGTTTGCGGCTGCAGCGGCAGAAGAAATCGACCGGCTGGCGGTCCAGTTCCTTGACGCCCCCCGGCTCCATTACCATTTCCATGATATCATCAATATAATGACCCGATGCCAGTAGTTCGCTTATGGAATCGAATTGAAGCATCTTTTCCTGCATCGCCTCAATACGGCCTTCGGGTGCGTCGGGCATACGCTGCACCAGTACGCCTCCCGCTTCGGTGATCCGGCCCTGTTCATCAAGTCCCACATCGAGCAATACCGCAGAAGGTACCTGTTCGGACTGCACCATATAGTACGCCACGTCATCCGTAATGTTACCCCGGACCAGCTCGATGCTGCTGGTCCGGGGCTCGGCCTCGTTATACAAGGTCTTGCGGATGGTCAGTATGCCCACCCCGAGTCCGTCACCTAAACCTGTTTGCGCGTTGGTATAATCCAGTTCCGCCTCCGGGTGCTGGACGTAGCCGCGGATCTCGCCGACACGATTCGCTTCCGCTACCAGCAGTCCCACGGGGCCCTTCCCTTCGACCCGCATCCGGATGCGTTCTTCCCCCTTGAGTTCGGAGGCCATCAGCATGGTGGCGGTCAATGCACGGCCGAGAAGGACGGTATTGAGCAGGGACAGATCGTGTTTACGGCGGGCGGTTTTGACCACATCCGTTGTCTTTACGACCGAAATTTTAATATCACCGCCGGTGCTTATGCCCTTGGCCATCCGGTCTTTATGGATAAAATCTTCTTTGGAAATCATAGTAATAATAACAGTAATTAGTAATCGTATGGTTGAACAGAAAAACGTTAATTTATAACAGAACACAGTCTGTTTTCCCAAACAATATCGGGACTTGCTATACAATAATAACCTTGGTAAAGTTACACAAAATAATCCTCCGTTATGTAACTGTCATACGCAAACTCAGACGCTTTTTGTTCTGTTTTGTTCAGTATAATAGTTTGTGTGCGAGAACACCTGCTTCACAACAGTTTTTTGGGCTGTTGAATTCAATTTAAGATTCTCTTGCTCCTTTTGGCTTGACCCAAAAGATGCGTGAAAGATATCATCATTCCGATGATGATTTTTATCTGTGAAATTGTATCTTTATAGAAGCGGATCAGTTTCTATTCAAACGCCCCGGATCCGCGGGCCGTATAGCTGGGCAGTTTGACCGCTGCCGACTATTTATGACAAAAAATAAAAAAACAGATAACGATAACTATGTCTTTTCGATGGGTGTATTCAACGCCCGACAACGAGGAGGCTGTATCTGCGCTGCAGCAGGAGCTGGGTATCCCCGAGAAGGTGGCCCACCTGCTGGCGTTGCGGGGTATAGATTCTTATGATCGGGCCAAAACATATTTCAGACCAAGTTTAAGCTGCATCCACGATCCTTTTTTGATGATGGATATGGATGCGGCGACGGAACGCCTGGCAAAGGCTATTCGCAATCGCGAGCGGGTGCTGGTGTACGGCGATTATGACGTGGACGGCACCACCGCGGCCTCTGTGATGTACCTGTTTTTGAAAGAATTCGGTGTCGAGGTGGACTTTTATATCCCTCACCGTTTTAAGGAGGGCTATGGCATCAATCCGGAAGGAATCCGGCATGCCGCAGAATCACGGGCCGACCTGATCGTTTCGGTGGATTGCGGCATTACGGCTATTGAAGAGGCAAAACGCGCCAGGGAGCAGGGGATCGAACTGATCATCTGCGATCACCATAACGTGGGCCGTGCCATCCCGGATGCGGTGGCGGTGCTCGATCCCAAGCGCGAGGACTGTTCCTATCCTTTTGACGGGCTTTCGGGGGCGGGGGTAGGCTTTAAGCTGGTGCAGGGGACCGTTCACAAGCTGGGTCTCAGCAAAAAAGTGGCTTTTAAATTTCTGGACCTGGTAGCTATCTCTATCGCTTCCGATATCGTGCCGATGGTGGATGAAAATCGCATTCTCATGCGCGAGGGACTCAAACAGATTAACAGTGATCCCCGGATCGGACTGAAGGCGCTGGCGGATCTCATCAATTTGTCGATCGGATCCGTTTCGACGTCGAATATTGTTTTTTCCGTGGGACCGCGTATCAATGCGGCGGGACGTATGGGGGATGCTTCCAAAGCCGTGCGGCTGCTCATTGCCGAAACGGCCGCCGAAGCCCGGGCGAGGGCTCATGAGCTGGAAAGCATTAATATCGCCCGACGCGATGAAGACAGCCAGACGATGGAAGAGGCGAAAACCATTGTTGACGAGCAGTACGACCTTGACAAGATCTCCTCGATGGTGCTGCACAACCCCGACTGGCACCTGGGCGTGATCGGCATCGTGGCCTCCCGCCTGGTGGAGGCCTACGGGCGTCCCGCCATTATGCTCAGTACCGTGGACGGCAAGATCAAGGGCTCTGCCCGCAGCATTGAGGGGTTTGATATCTACGAGGCCTTCAAGGAGTGCGAGGACCTGCTCGAACAGTTCGGGGGACACAAATATGCGGCGGGGCTGACCATAGCCGAGGAAAACTACGAAGCTTTTTGTGAGCGTATCAATAAAATTGCGTCGGAGCGGCTGACGGAACAGGATTTTAAGCCTGAATTGTCTATCGATTGCGATCTTGATCTGAGCAACGTCAGCATGCGCTTTTGGAAGCTGCTCAGCCAGTTCGAGCCCTTCGGCCCGGGCAACCTCCGCCCTATTTTTGTCAGCAGGGATGTGCGGGTGGTGGGCGTGCCGACCATTGTGGGTTCGGGCCACCTGAAGATGAAAGTCGCCCAAAACGGATCCGGCGCCTTTGATGTGATCGGGTTCAACATGCACGAATACCTGCCCGTCATCCGCAATGAAAAGGATCAGAAGATGAACATCGCCTACTCGCTGGAAGAAAACAACTGGAATGGGCGGCGGACGCTTCAGCTTCGGCTGCGGGACGTGCAGCTGCGGGGAGAAAATCCGTAGAAAAAACGGATTGATCCTTTTTATAAAGCCGAAAAGATTTTATATTTGGCAACTCTTAGCGCAAACGAAGGGACTGTAGCTCAGTCGGTAGAGCACGCGACTGAAAATCGCGGTGTCGGCGGTTCGATTCCGCCCGGTCCCACGCAAAGCCCTGTAACTCCCTGAGTTGCAGGGCTTTAGTATTTTATGGTAAAACAATGCTAAAACAACTATATAGATAGTATTAGGAAGTATTTGCTTTCAGTTTGCTCTTATCTTATATATAGTTATCTCTAAATAAGTACTTTTAATGTTTTTTTATTCAAATTTTGTGCGAGCTGATGACTAATATTGGTATAATCGTATTCTTTGATTAATCTTATCTTTTAGTTTTTCTTTTTAATTCGTATTGAATATTGATATCGTTGGCTGAATGTGAATTAGTAAAAACAGTATGGATTTATGAGTTTATGGATGGTACGTGCAGGTAGACATGGAGAAATGGAAAGTACTGCGATGGAAGAGGGACTTGTTACTATTGGTTGGCACAACGTAAAAGATGTCTCAAAGTTTCAGAATCGGGACGAGTTAAAAAAATACTTATCTGATATAGATCCAGATGCTAGTAAGAGCAAAATTGCTAATAACGCAGGCCAAATTTACAGATTTGCTAATGAGATTAATGTTGGTGATTGGGTGGTATTACCATTAAAGACTGAATCAACAGTAAAAATAGGAAAGATAACGTCAGACTATAAGTATGATGAGAGTCAGTCAATAAAAGGGGTTAAACACTACAGAGAAGTAAATTGGACTGAGTCATTTCCAAGGTCAAAATTTGATCAAGACCTACTTTATTCTCTTGGTGCTGCCATGACGGTATGTGAGATTAGCCGAAATAATGCTGAGCAGAGGATAACGAATATGGTGAATGGTCAGTCATCTATAATTACAAGACAGATCAGTGATGAGGTTGAAGAAGACATTCCATTAGATATCGATCAGTTTTCGCGTGACCAAATAAGCAAATATATTATCCGGAAATTTAAAGGTCATGGTTTAACAAGAATTGTCGAAGAAATACTAAAAGCAGAGGGGTTTTATACCAGAAAAGCTGAAAAGGGACCAGATGGTGGGGTAGATATATTAGCAGGTAAGGGAACTCTAGGTTTTGATACTCCCAAAATTTGTGTACAGGTTAAATCCACCGAAAGTGAAGCAGATGTAAGTACTCTAAGAGAACTAATTGGTGTTCTAGATAATTTTAATGCAGATTTTGGTCTATTCGTTTCTTGGGGTGGTTTTAAACAAAGTGCACAGAAATTGGCAAGACAATCTTTTTATAAAGTTCGATTATGGGATGCAGATCGGCTGTTAGATGCACTGTTTAAGCACTATGAACATTTTAACGATGAGCTGAAGGCTGACCTACCTTTAAAAAGAACTTGGACATTAGTAATTGAAGACGAAGAATAATTATATACTTTGGAAATAAGAAATAAAGCCCAACAAGAACGAATAGATTTTATTTGGAAGATAGCTAACCTCCTGAGAGGGCCATATCGGCCACCTCAATATAGAAAGGTTATGCTGCCACTGACTGTATTGTGGCGTCTTGATAGTGTATTATTACCAACTAAAGAAGATGTTATAAAAAAACATCAGGAGCTTGAGCCTCAAGATCTACCAGATAAAGCAGTAGAGAGAATTTTAAAAAAAGAAGCTGGTCTTAATTTTTACAATACAAGTCCACTTACTTTGGGAAAAATGGTAGATGCCCATGAAAATTTAGACCAGGATCTAAAAACATATATCAAGAGTTTTTCTAAAAATGCTCGTAAGATTATACAAAGATTCCAGTTTGAAGAAGAGATTGATAAGCTTGAGGAGTCAAACCGCCTTTATAAAGTAATGAAGGAGTTCAAGGATGTTGACCTTAGTCCAGCTACAGTCAGCAATCTTGATATGGGTTACATTTTTGAAGAACTCATTCGTCGTTTTAATGAGCAAGCCAATGAAGAAGCAGGTGATCACTTTACCCCCCGTGAAGTCATCGAACTAATGGCAAATGTATTGTATACCTACGATGACGACCTATTTAATAAAGAGGGATTATTGGTAAAAATATATGATCCCACTTGCGGTACAGGTGGAATGTTATCTGAGTCTGAGCGCTATATAGAGCAACATAGTGAAGGTCTAAATATTGAACTATTTGGGCAGGAGTTTAATGATGAGTCTTGGGCAATTTGTGCTTCAGATATGTTGATTAAAGGAGAGAGTCCAGAAAATATTGTATTCGGTGATACCCTTGGTGATGGTAAAACCGAAGATGGATATAAGAACGAGACATTCCATTATATGTTGGCAAATCCTCCATACGGAGTAGAATGGTATCCTGAAGAAGATGTGGTAAAAAAAGAACATGAAGACTTAGGATTTAATGGACGTTTTGGTGCTGGATATCCAAGAATTGATGACGGCTCATTTCTATTCCTCCAGCATATGATTTCAAAGATGGTGGCACCACCAGAGGACGGGGGACGAGGCTCTCGAATAGGTATTGTTTTTAATGCGTCCCCTCTTTATTCCGGCAATGCAGGTTCAGGTACTAGTAATATTCGAAGGTGGATTATTGAAAATGATTGGTTAGAAACTATAATTGCACTTCCTGATCAGCTATTCTATAACACTGGTATAAATACATATATCTGGATTGTAACAAATAGGAAAAGGCCTGATCGAAGAGGTAGTGTTCAACTGATTGATGGGACCGAGCATTACCAAGACATGGACAAAAGTCTGGGAAGCAAACGTCATGAAATTACTTCGAATCAAATTGATGAGTTAACAAATATATATGGGGCTTTTGAAGAATGTAAGTATAGCAAGATTTGTGACATACGTGAGTTTGGTTTTATAAAGTTGACAGTGGAAAGACCGCTTCGTTTAAATTTTCAAGCAACTGATAGGCGTATTAAAAGGCTCTGGGACGAAAGAGCATTTAATAATTTGGCAAAATCTCGAAAGCGTAAAGATAAGAAAGCGCAAAAGGAAGAGATTAAAAAGGGGGAGAAAAAACAAGAAGCGATTATTGAAGCCTTAAAAACGCTAGATTCATCTATTATCTATAAGAATAGAGAGAAATTTATGAATGATGTAGAAGGTGTACTAGATGCTGCAGATATAAGCGTTAAGAAGACAGTGCGGGATAATATTTGGAAAGCGATTGCTGAGCAAGATGAAACTGCAAATATCTGCAGAGACAGTAAAGGTAATCCTGAGCCTGATTCTGATCTGCGGGACTATGAAAATGTGCCATTCCCAAATGACATCAAACTCCCACTCCCCTTAGGTTATCATAAAGATTCTGATCTTAGCGAATTGCTTGAGCAGGTTAAAGATTATTGTGACCAATATTTTGAAAATGAGGTAAAACCTCATTTTCCTGACGCATGGGTTGATTATGAAAAAATTAAGATTGGATATGAAATTCCTTTATACCGTAAATTTTATGACTTTGACCAAACTCGTGATCTTGAAGAAATAGAAGCAGATATTAAAAATATCGAACAAGATATTGTAGATATGCTGGGAGATATAACAGGTTCTAATAAAATGCAGTAGCTATTAAATCGTAAAATGTACGGCTATGCCGTTTTAGTACAGGTTTCTTACAAGTATTAGAAATAATCTTTTTTAAAAAGAAAACTTTTTTATGAATTATCACGTTATTATAATTGGAATATCAAATAAGACCTGCCACGCCTCTCATTGTGAAGCGCACCCGGGCGGGTTTTTCTTTTTTGTAGGCTATGCAATTTACTAAATCTCCTCTAAGTATAGCTGACCAAGTAGATTTATTAAAAGACCGTGGGCTAACTATAGATGATGAAGAACGGGCTCATCACTATTTATCCTATATTAGTTTTTATAGGTTACGAGCCTATACATATCCATTTCAGGATAATGATGACTCTGACCATCCTTTTACCGATGATGTTTCTTTTAATGATATTTTAGACTATTACATTTTTGACCGTCGATTACGTTTAATTGTTTTTGATGCAATTGAACGGATTGAGATTGCATTTAGAACCCAAATGATAAATCAGTGTGCATTAGTGCACGGGAGCCATTGGTATGAGAACTCTTCCTTTTATCGAAATAGGGAGCATTTCGAGAACGATCTAGACGCTATTGATGATGAATTAGAAAGATCAGCTGAAGTATTTATAGATCACTACAATAGCAAATATGATAAGCCGGAACGGCCACCGGCTTGGATGACCTTGGAAATCATTTCTTTGGGTACACTGTCAAAGCTCTATCACAATTTGAAGCTAGATAAAACCAAAAAAACGATTTCCGGGAAGTTTAATCTCGGTCATCCATTTGTCTTAGAAAGTTGGATGCATGCAATAAGTAATGTGCGAAATATTTGTGCACACCATAGTCGCTTATGGAATCGGAAATTAGTAGTTGCTCCTAAAATGCCTAAATTCACATCCCTTCCTTTTATTAATAAGAAAGATATTGATGTACATAAGCCTTACGCAATATTATGTTGTATGGCTTATTTAATGGACGTAATAAATCCAGGACACCATTTTAAGCAGCGCTTATTTGATTTGTTCGAAGAATTTAATCAGATAGAACTTAAGTATATGGGATTCCCAAAATATTGGAGAAATGAGGCACTATGGCAGATATAAGTACATTCGCAAAAAGTAAGCCTTCTGGTGTTGCATGGCTAGGTGATATTCCGAAGCATTGGGAGGTTATGCGATTGAAATTTATTTCAAAAGTGCAATCAAGCAATGTTGACAAGAGAAGTAGAGACGATCATCAAGATGTGCTTTTATGCAATTATACCGATGTTTATGATAATGAGTTTATAGACGAATCTATTGAGTTTATGGAGTCAACTGCTTCCCAAAATGAAATAAACAGATTTTTGCTGGAAGAAGGAGATGTGATAATTACCAAAGATTCCGAAAGCCGAGATGATATTGCGGTTCCAGCGTTAGTTAAAAATGATTTTAATAATGTACTTTGTGGCTATCATTTGGCTCATATAAGACCAGATTCAAATAAGTTAGTGGGTGAGTTTTTATTTCGGTGGTTACAGTCACAGGCGGTAAATAGTCAATTTGAAGTTGCAGCAAATGGTGTAACGAGGTTTGGTTTAACTCTTGGCAGTATTAAAGACTCGATTATAGCAGTACCTCCAGTTCCAGAACAGAAGAAAATTACTAGCTTGATAGATTGGAAAACTGGACAGATAGATACCCTCATTCAAAAGAAGTATCAACTTTTAGACCAATTAGAAGAAAATCGTCAGGCTTTAGTAACTCAAACTGTAACTAATGGTTTAGAATCTGGTAAAAAAAGTAAGCCTTCTGGTGTTGCATGGCTAGGTGATATTCCGAAGCATTGGGAGGTTATGCGATTGAAATTTATTTCAAAAGTGCAATCAAGCAATGTTGACAAGAGAAGTAGAGACGATCATCAAGATGTGCTTTTATGCAATTATACCGATGTTTATGATAATGAGTTTATAGACGAATCTATTGAGTTTATGGAGTCAACTGCTTCCCAAAATGAAATAAACAGATTTTTGCTGGAAGAAGGAGATGTGATAATTACCAAAGATTCCGAAAGCCGAGATGATATTGCGGTTCCAGCGTTAGTTAAAAATGATTTTAATAATGTACTTTGTGGCTATCATTTGGCTCATATAAGACCAGATTCAAATAAGTTAGTGGGTGAGTTTTTATTTCGGTGGTTACAGTCACAGGCGGTAAATAGTCAATTTGAAGTTGCAGCAAATGGTGTAACGAGGTTTGGTTTAACTCTTGGCAGTATTAAAGACTCGATTATAGCAGTACCTCCAGTTCCAGAACAGAAGAAAATTATTGACTTTCTTAATAAGCGGATGGAGAAAATAGATAAGCTAGAAAAGCAAGTAAAGAGAGGTATTGCTAGAATGAAAGAGTATCGTTCAACATTAATAGATAAAGCTGTTACTGGAGATGTTAAAGTCAGTCAAGATAGGGTAAAATATGTCAATAAATTATAAGGAAATAGCGTTTGAAAAAGCAATAGAAGCTTTTTTATGTAGTTTTAAAGGAGGTTATAAGAAAGGGGATCCTTCTAATTTTAATAGGAAGTGGGCACTTTTTCCCGAGCTTGTCACAACTTTCATTAAAGATACTCAGCCTCGAAAATGGGGCCCTATTGAGCAATTTTACGGAGATGATACAGAAAATTATGTGATCAAAGAATTACATCATGCTATTAATAGTCAGGGAATTCTTAATGTAATTCGGCATGGATTCAAATGTTTTGGCAAACGTTTACGTGTTGCTTTCTTTCGTCCACCTCATGGAATGAATCCGGAATCTGAAGAACTGTATCAACGTAACGTCCTTACTTTTACACGTCAGGTTCACTATAGCGAAGGTGAGCCAAGTAAGTCAATAGATATTGTACTTACTCTCAATGGTTTACCAGTAGCCACTATAGAACTAAAAAATCCTCTTACGGATCAAAATGTTGAAGATGCAAAAAAACAATATAAAGGTGAGCGTAATCCTGAAGATCTAATTTTTCAATTTAAGAAACGGGCTCTAATTCATTTTGCCGTTGATCCAGACCTAGTTTATTATACGACTAAACTAGAAGGGAGTGATACTTATCTTTTGCCTTTTAACAAAGGGCACGATGGAGGTGCAGGGAACCCGCCTAATCCAGACGGATATAGAACAACGTATCTATGGGAAGAAGTACTGCAGAAAGACAGCTTTATGGATATTCTAGCTCGCTTTCTGCATTTAGAGGTTGAAGAAAAGAAGATATCGACGGACCAAGGTATCAGGGTGATTCGAAAAGAGAATATGATATTTCCTCGGTATCATCAATTGGATGCCGTAAGAAAACTTGTTGATGATGCTGAAGGCCAAGGGCCGGGAAAAAATTACTTGATACAACATTCTGCTGGCTCGGGTAAAAGCAATACCATTGCTTGGCTGGCTTACCGTCTTTCGAGTTTACATAATGCAAAAGACCAGAAAATTTTTGATTCAATAGTAGTGATAACAGATCGTATTGTGTTGGATAAGCAGATGCAGGATACGATCTATCAATTTGATCATAAGAGTGGAGTCGTAAAAAAAATTGAAAAAGACTCAACTCAATTAGCTAATGCTCTGGATAATGCTACCCCAATTATTATTTCAACGTTACAAAAATTCCCCTTTGTTACCGATAAAGTTGAAGATTTAGAGGGACAAAATTATGCGGTAATAGTTGACGAAGCACATAGCTCACAGACAGGGGAACAGGCTGCTGATCTTAGATCTGTGTTAAACAAAGATGGCATTAAAGAAGCAGCTGAAGATGAGCTAGAGGATGAGGAAAATGATTATCAGGAGTTCGTCTTGCGTGAAATGGCAAAGAGGGGACGGCAGGAGAATATTAGCTTCTTCGCTTTTACCGCTACACCTAAGTATAAAACTGAAAAAGTGTTTAATGCACCAGGTCCCGACGGGGAACCACCTTTCCATCTTTATACGATGCGTCAGGCCATAGAGGAAAATTTTATTATGGATGTGCTTAAACACTATACGACCTATAAAAGTTATTATGGTTTAATAAAGGCTGTTGATGAGGATCCCGATTTTGAAAAGAAAAAAGGTTCTAAAGCACTAGCTAGATTTCTAAAGCTTCATCCTTATAGCATTGCTCAGAAAACGGAGGTAATGGTAGAACATTTCCGTCATCATACAATGCATAAAATCGGGGGTAAAGCAAAAGCTATGGTGGTAACAAGCTCTCGATTACATGCAGTTCGTTATAAGCAAGCTTTTGATAAATATATAACTGAGAAGGGATATAATGATATAAAAACCTTAGTTGCTTTTTCAGGAACAGTTGAAGATCCTGATAAACCTGGTTCTAAGTTTACTGAGGTTGGTATGAATAATGGGATTCGTGAAAAAGAATTGCCAAAGAAATTTGGTACTGATGAATATCAGATATTATTAGTAGCCGAAAAATATCAAACTGGTTTCGATCAGCCTTTATTACATACAATGTACGTGGATAAAAGATTGTCAGGTATCCAGGCGGTACAAACTTTGTCAAGATTAAATCGCCGTTATCCAGGGAAAGATGATACTTTTGTTTTAGACTTTGTGAATGATAGGGAAGAAATATTTAATGCTTTTAAGCCCTATTACGAGAAAACACCTTTTGCGGAGGATGTAGAACCTCGAAAACTTTATGAACTACAAGCACAGTTAGAGGGTTTTCGCATATTTGATGAGGAGGACATAGAAGCATTTTGTGAAATCTATTACAAACCTGAATTCAAAAGTACTGATACAGACCACGCTAAACTATATGCTGTGTTAGATCCAGTCGTTGAGAGATTCAAAGAGTTAGATGAGGAAAAACAAGATGAGTTTAAATCTGTATTGGTAAGTTATCGGAATATGTATGGCTTTTTATCTCAAATTATACCTTTTAAGGACTCGGAATTAGAACAATTATACACCTATGGTAGGTTTTTACTATCAAGACTTCCAAAAAATTCAAGCGATACGCAGTACGAGCTAGAAAATGAAGTAGCTTTGAAATTCTATAGATTAGAAAAAATAAGTGATGGATCTATAGATCTATCTGAAGGTGAAAGTAGAGATATTAAGGGGCCTTCGGATGTTGGAACTGGAAAAATCCGTGAAGAGTATGTTAAGCTATCTCAGTTGGTCGAGCTTTTAAACGAGCGTTTTGGCACTAATTTTACCCAAGCTGACCAACTCTTTTTCGATCAAATTGAAGAAGAAGCGATCTTAGATGAAGATATTCAGAAAGCTGCTAAGGCTAATAATTTAGATGATTTTAGATATATATTCGAAAAGGAACTTGAACAGCTTATCATTGATCGCATGGATGGCAATGAGGAGATATCCATGAAGATGATTAAGGATGAGAAATTTAGAGATTTAGCGAGCTGGCATATTCTAAAGAATGTTTATAGTAAAATTAATGGTAAGGAGTCAGTGGACTATTAAGAGGTTTACACTACCAGATTTCTCTTTGGCTGCTCATTCTATTCGCCTCCTATGACATGGGACAATCGTTTAGTTTTATTGGTGGAATAATTACGAGCATTTTTGGGTGATGCAAATCTATTTGGTTTTATTTCTTGTATTATAATGGGAGGTGTTTTTATTATCCTATAATTGAGATAACAAATTAAAATTTAATTGGATGGAGCAACAAGCTGTAAAGAATATTTTGAAGGAGAAGTATGAAAAACTTAATCAAGAAAATGCTAAACCTAGTTTTAGGTTAAACTTACTTAACAATATTATTCAAATAAAAAAACAAAAAACCTTCGGGGAGTGTAAGCTGAACTCTGTCTGGTTTGTTTTATTCATCAGTGTTCCGGGTTAAATCAAGTGGAAGCCGATCTCCAAATTTAATCGCCAGCTG
>NZ_FQUS01000016.1 GCF_900129315.1 Fodinibius roseus | reverse complement strand
GCCTCTGAAATTTTTGAACGCTTATAATATTTGTTATTCATTGCATAGCAATATGTTACAAACTTTTATAACATGCTATGCTTCATAAGACCCTTGTTAATAAAGGAACTGTTGGGAGACGAAGAGTTTTAACCTTCCCCCAGCGATTTCCGGATTCCCATTTCCAGTCCCCGCAGCTCCGCCAGCCCGCGCAGGCGTCCCAGTCCCGAGTAGCCCGGATATGACTCCCGTTGCAGGTCATCCAGCAGGCGGTGTCCGTGATCGGGACGCATAGGCATGGACAGGTCCTGCCTGCCGGCCGATTTTCGCCGGTGCTGCTCTTTGATCAGCGCCCGCATCACGTGATACATATCCGCATCGCCTTCGAGGTGGCGGGCCTCCTGGAAGCTGCCGTCTTCGTCGCGCTTGACGCTTCGCAGGTGGACAAAATTAATGCGGTCTCCCAGTCGATCGACCATGCCGGGCAGGTCGTTCCCCGGGTGGGCCCCGTAGGAGCCGGTACAGAAGGTGAGTCCGTTATACGGCGAAGCTGCAGCTTCAAGCAGCTGCCGGGCGTCTGCCTCGGTACTGACGATGCGGGGAAGTCCAAACAGGGAAAAAGGGGGGTCGTCGGGATGAATGGCCATCCGGACGCCGTTTTCCTCAGCTACCGGGATGATTTCTTCCAGAAAATGGTAGAGGTGAGATCGCAGTTGCTGATCATCGATTCCCTGGTATTCATCCAGGAGGCCCCGGAATTTTTCGAGTGTCATTTCTTCATCACCCGGCAGACCGAGGAGTATGGTCTCGGTCAGGGCTTCGGCCTCGTCTTCAGAGAGCGCTTCGTAATAGGCCCGGGCTTTATCCTGCCGGTCGGGGGAATAAGTCTCCTCTGCGCCCTCGCGCTGCAGGATGAACAGTTCAAAAGCGGCAAAAGCCGTGGCGTCGAACCGGAGTGCGGTCGAACCGTCGTCCAGCGGCTGGTTGATGGTGGTGCGGGTCCAGTCCGTCAGCGGCATGAAGTTATAGCAAACCGTATCGATGCCGCATTCGGAGAGGTTCCGGATAGACTGTTTGTAGTTTTCGATATACGCCTGGTAGTCGCCTGTTTGCTTTTTGATATCCTCATGCACGGGGATACTCTCCACGACCGACCAGCGAAGACCGCTGTCTTCAATGAGCTGCTTGCGCTTTTTTATCTCGTCGACGGGCCATACCTCCCCGTGGGGGATATGATGCAGGGCCGTAACAATGCCGGTGGCCCCGGTCTGTTTGATGTCCGTAAGGGGGATTGTGTCGTAGGAGCCGAACCAGCGCCAGGTTTGTTCAAAGTTCATAGATCAGATGTTTTTATTAATTTAATGCGGTTATTAATTAAAATCCGAACATGCGGGGTAGCCAGAGGGTCAGCTGCGGGAAGAAGGTGATCAGCATCAGGGCGATAATCATGGCAAGAAAGAGCGGAAGCAGCGGCTTTATGACTTTTTCAATAGTGGTGCCTGCGACGCCCACGCCCACAAACAAGAGGGTGCCGACCGGGGGCGTACACAGGCCGATGCATAAATTGAGCACCATCATAATGCCGAAGTGTACGGGATCTATGCCCAGTTCCGTCACAATGGGGAGAAAAATGGGCGTAAAGATAAGCACGGCGGGCGTCATATCCATGAAGGTGCCCACAAAGAGCAATATAAGGTTGATGGTAAGGAGGATGACGA
The DNA here is from genome assembly GCF_900129315.1 of Fodinibius roseus. Classification (GTDB taxonomy): domain Bacteria; phylum Bacteroidota; class Rhodothermia; order Balneolales; family Balneolaceae; genus Fodinibius; species Fodinibius roseus. Next base: position 131,842 of record NZ_FQUS01000016.1, on the reverse strand, counting down.
TCTTGCTGTCGCTGAGGGCGAGCAGGGCCGCGCTGATATCCTGGGGAATATTTTCATACGACATCACCCATGACATACTGATGGAGGTCGCAATAAGCAGCATGACAATGGATGTGGTGGTCACGGATTCCATAAGGATGTCGGGCAGATCCCTGGTGGAGACTTCCTTGTAATAGAAACCCAGGATCAGGGTATACACCACCGCGATGGCCGCTGCTTCGGTCGCGGTGAAAATGCCGGCTATGATTCCGCCGATGACGATGATTAGCAGGAGCAGGCTCGGAAACGCTTTTACGAAGGTGCTGAAGACCTCGGAAAGGCTGCTTCGCTCACCGACGGCAAAGTTTTTGCGCTTGGCCCAAAAAGCCGCAACGCCCATAAGCAAAAGACCGATGATGAGCCCCGGCACATAGCCCGCAATGAAGAGCGCCGCAATGGAGACGCCCCCGCTTGCCAGCGAGTAGATAATAAGAATATTGGAGGGAGGGATAATCAGACCGGTAGTGGAGGCGGTAATATTTACGGCCGCAGAAAATTCTTTACTGTAGCCTTCCTTCTCCATGCGCGGTCCCAGGATGGAACCGATGGCGGAGGCGGCAGCGACAGCGGAGCCGGCGATAGCCCCGAAAAGCATGGCCGCAAAGATGTTGACATAGGCAAGTCCGCCGGGCATGGAGCCGACCAGCGTCTTGGCAAAATCAATGAGCCGCCGGGCGATGCCTCCCCGGTTCATGATTTCTCCGGCCAGGATGAAGAAGGGGATGGCAAGCATCGTAAAGCTGTCCAGGCCGGTGGCCATCTGCTGGGCCATGGTGGTAAAGGCCGATATGGATTCCACGCTCACCAAAATCGTAATCAGTCCCGACAGTCCAAGCGTCCAGGCAATGGGAACCCCGAGGCCCAACAGGAAAATAAAGCTGAGAACCAGAATAAGTATTTCTATATAGTCCATAATAATAGCGTTACGACCTGATGTTTTGTGGTTCGGTGCCCGATCTCAGCCGCGGTATGATATCAAGGACCTCATAATAGATGATAAGTATACCACTTAAAGGAACGACGCTGTATACGTACGACATCGGAATCCCCAGGGCCGAGGAAGATTGTGCCAGTACATAGGTGATGTAGACCAGGCGTCCCCCGCCGATAACCATCGCCAGCAGTGCAAACAGCATGATGATCAGCGAGATGAATATGGAGAGCTTGCGCTGTCCCTCTTTACTTAACTGGTTGGGCAGCAGGTTAATGGCCAGGTGCATCCCCTGTCCCGATGCATAGGCGCCGCCCAGTAAACTAATCCATATCAGCAGATATCGCGCGAGTTCTTCCGTGAAGGTACTGGGCGCTCCGAGGATATACCTGCTGAATACCTGCCAGACGACATTAAAGAGCATAAAGCCCATTAAAAAAATCAGAAAATTTTTAATAATATTGTTAACCTGTTCCCTCATAATAATACTCCGTCACCTTATTTTACAGCTCTAATGCTTTGAATCAGGTCAAAGAATTCAGGTTCATTCTGTTCGAACTCCTCATAGATCACCTCCACTTTTTCCCGGAAGGGTTCTTTGTCGGGACGTATCACCTCGATGCCGGCTTCCTTGACCACTTCCAGCGCCTCTTGCTCGGCTTCAGCCCATATTTTTCGCTGGTAGACTTTGGAGCTATCGGCCGCCTCCTGTATCCACTGCTGCTCCTGTTCGTTTAAATTGTCCCAGAGATGGGTGCTTATAAGCAGGATATCCGGTATGGAAGAATGCTGGTCCAGGCTAAAATAGTTGGTAACCTCATAGTGGCGGGAGCTGTGGAAACTCGGCGGATTGTTTTCCGCCCCGTCGACAATACCCTGCTGCAGCGCGGTGTAAAGCTCGCCCCAGGAGATGGGGGTTGGGGAGCCGCCCAGCGTATTAACCATATTGACGGCCATGGGGCTCTCCTGGACCCGTATTTTCAATCCTTCGAGATCTTCTGGTGTTCTGATGGGCCGTTCTTTGGTATAAAAGCTGCGCTGTCCGGCATCGTAGTAAGTGAGACCCCGGAGCCAGAACTCCTCGCCCGCAAGCAGCAGCTCCCGTCCGATTGTTCCATCCAGAGTACGGTAATAGTGCCCGGTATCCCTGAACAGGTAGGGGAGACTGAAGACCCGGATGTCGGGGACAAAGTTTTCGAGAACAGCAGCCGATACTTTGGTCATATCCACACTGCCAATCTGAAGCAGCTCCAGCGTTTCGCGTTCGGATCCCAGCTGCTGGCTGGGGTAAATATCGATCTGAAGCTGGTTGTTTGATTTTTTATGGACCAGCTCAGCCATGCGCACCATGCCCTTGTGAACCGGGTGGGTGACATCAAGCCCGTGAGCCAGTTTGATGGTTCGGGTATCGGTAATTTCACCACATCCGGCCAGTACCGATAACGAGGTTATGAAAACCGATAATAGGAAAGCCCTGTATTTCATAATAGTTACAGCTCGCTGCGTATGGTTGCAATTAACTGAAGGGTATCCCGCACATGCGTTTCCAGCTTGTCGTAGCTGCGGTTGGCCAGGAACTCTTTGGTAACGAGCTTCGATCCCATCCCTACGCAGGTGGCTCCGGCGCGGAACCATCCCCGTAGGTTCTCCTCCTCCGCCGTAACGCCGCCGGTCGGCATGATGCTGGTCCAGGGGCACGGGCCCTTGATCGCTTTCACAAAGCCGGGTCCCAGCTGGCTGCCCGGAAATATTTTGACGATTTCTGCTCCCAGCTCTTCGGCCCGGTTAATTTCGGAAAGGGTTCCGCAGCCGGGCGACCAGAGGACTTTCCGGCGGTTACAGGTTTTGCCGACATCCTCCTTCAGCATGGGAGTGACCACGAAATTGGCTCCCAGCTGCATGTAAAGGGAGGCCGTGCCCGGATCGGTCACAGAGCCGACCCCGAGGATCATCTCCGGCAGCTCGCGGGCCGCAAATTTATTGAGCTCCCCGAACACCTCATGGGCAAAATCGCCGCGATTGGTGAACTCAAGCAGCCGGGCGCCGCCCTTATAGCAGGCCCGGAGGACTTTTTTGCTGACCTCGAGGTCGTCGTGGTAGAAGAGGGGGACCAACCCGGTTGATTCCATTACCGATGCTACTTGTATCCGTTTAAATCGTGCCATAATAATTTTTAACCTTCATAATTTAAATACTAATTATCAAATAAATTGCCGATATCAAAATCACTTACAGATGCCTTTTCAAACCCTGTTTGGGCATGCTGTATGTATGCTACGAAGTTTTAGTGCCCCGAAGGCAATCCGGAACAGCTTTATTGCGGCATCTGTTGCAATGACCTATTAGATGCGGATAACTCTTTTTGCAATAGACCCTGAGCCCGAACACTGTCGGGGCGGGGGACAGGGTTTTTGCAAAAGTCTCTATTTATAATTTCTAATTTGTTATTTATCGCGATACGCGTCCCGATGCGTCGCCTTCCATCAGGTTCTCTACCTCTTCCACCGTCGACAGGTTTGCATCTCCGTAGATGGTATGTTTCAGGCAGGAGGCCGCCACCGCAAAATCCAGGGCCTGCCGGTCCGTTTCATAGGTGAGCAGCCCGTAAATGAGTCCCCCCATAAAAGAGTCTCCACCGCCCACGCGATCAACGATATGGGTGATCTGGTAGGTCGGAGCTTCCAGAAATTCATCGCCGTTGTACAGTACGCCCGACCAGCTGTTGTGGGAGGCGCTTATGGAACCCCTGAGCGTCGTTATCACTTTGCGGGCCCGCGGGAAGCGTTCCATCAGCTGCTGGCAGGTCGACCGGTAGGCCTCGGCTTCCACCGATTCACCCTGGGTCACATCCACACTGGCGGGATGGATGCCGAAATGTTTTTCCGCGTCTTCCTCGTTGCCCAGGATAATATCGCAGCCTTCGACCAGCTCCGGCATGACCTCGCCGGGTTCTTTGCCGTAATTCCACAGCTTGGCCCGGTAATTCAGGTCCGTGGACACCGTCACGTCCAGATCGTTGGCTGCCTGGATCGCTTCCAGGCACACGTCGGCCGCGCCCTGCGAGAGGGCGGGCGTGATGCCGGTCCAGTGAAACCACTGCGCACCGTCAAAAACCTTCTCCCAGTCGATGGTCCCTTTTTCGATGGTTGAGATAGCCGAGTGAGCCCGGTCGTAAATAACTTTGCTGCCCCGGCTCACGGCGCCGGTCTCCAAAAAATAAATACCCAGCCGCTGACCGCCCCAGGCAATGTGTTGGGTTCCGACGCCCCGTTTTCGCATCTCCATCATCGCGCACTTGCCGATATCGTTTTCGGGCAGGCGGGTGACAAACTCCACGGGGATGCCGTAGTTGGCCAGCGAGACCGCCACGTTCGATTCGCCCCCGCCGTAAATAATATCAAACGAGTCGGCCTGGGAGAACCGCAGTTTTCCAGGCGGTGACAAGCGCAACATAATTTCTCCAAACGTAATAACTTTTTCCATAACACTATCGAGATTTTTATTTGTTAGAAAACTTTGCGAAACCGGTCTTTTGCCCAATGTAAGCGTTATCGGTCGGTTGAAATCCACGCACATGGGCTATATACCGTGGTTCCAACCTCCCTTTGGCCTTGAATTTGAACAAAATCCCTGGTTTTTCAAAGCTCTCTGTTAGAAGTTAAAATATTCCTTGGCATTGTTGTAACAGATATCGGAGACTATTTTCCCAGTCCAGGGGAGGTCCTCCGGAAGCAGACCTTTTTCGATATCATTTCCGAACAGGTTGCACAAGATCCGCCGGAAGTACTCGTGCCGCGGGTACGATAAGAAGCTTCGTGAATCCGTCAACATTCCGACAAAACAGCTCAGAAGTCCAATATTGGAAAGCGTATTCATTTGTTCCTCCATGCCATCCTTTTGATCCAGGAACCACCAGGCCGAGCCGTATTGCATCTTGCCCCTGATCGAACCGTCATTGAAGTTACCGATCATCGAGGCCATAACCTCATTGTCGCTTGGATTGAGATTGTAGAGAATTGTTTTGGCCAGCTGGTCCGTCGTATCAAGATCATCCAGGAACCGTGCCAGCGTCTGGCTCTGAGAGAAATCTCCGATAGAGTCGAAGCCGGTGTCGGGGCCTAATTTCCTGAGCATGCGCTCGTTGGTATTTCGAAGCGCCCCCAAATGGTACTGCTGAACCCATTTTTTGCTGTGGTACATCCTGCCCAGCTGAAGTAAGATATAATAGGAAAGCCCTTTCTGCTGCGATTCACTTAGCGAAGCTCCCTTGCGGATCTGCGCAAAGGCCTCCTCCCGTTCTGCTGCCGACATTTCGGCGTAATATATTTTTTCAAGCCCGTGATCGGCCAGCCGGCATCCCTGCTCGTGAAAATAATTTATTCTCTGTTCAAGAGCGATCAGCAAATCGTCCAGGCTCCGGATCTCAACATCGCTTACCTCCTCCAGGGTATCAATATAGCTATTATAAGTGTTGACATCATCAAATGCATATGCTTTATCGGGACGAAAGGCCGGCAGCACCTTCGTTCCAAAAGCGTCCCCCTGTATGGTTTTGTGATGTTCGAGCGAATCGACAGGGTCATCCGTGGTGCAGATAATCTCCACGTCATTCCGGCTGATGAGGCTTTGGGTGCTGAACGAAGGCTTTTGAAGCTGCCGCGTGCAGTAGTCGTAAATTTCTTCAGCCGTGTCAGGGGACAGTATCTTATCGACCCCGAAGTAATTCCGCAGCTCCATGTGGGTCCAGTGGTAGAGCGGATTACGAAGAGTATAGGGAACCGTTTCGGCCCATTTCAGGAATTTTTGTCTGTCCGGCGCGTCACCGGTGATATATTTTTCATCAACCCCCATGGTTCTCATGGCCCGCCATTTGTAATGATCGCCGTCAAGCCAGATCTCCGTCAGATTGTCAAAATTTTTGTCCGCAGCTATCTCTGCCGGCGGGAGGTGGCAGTGATAGTCAATGATCGGTTGGGGAGCGGCGAACTCGTGATACAGTTTCTGCGCCGTTTTGGTTTCCAGCAAAAAATTTTCCGATAAAAATGAAGGCATAGTATAGTTTATTTAGATGCAATCGATTGCGCAATTAAGGAATTGTATCTATTTATTTCAACAATAATTTTGAAGTTTATTATTGTATAAAGCAGAGGCCAAAACCACGGGCAACAAAGCATTGATCAATAATTTTACGAAGTTGCCGGCCGTAGAGCTGACCAATAAACAGGGGGAGGTTTGCGCGTTAACGAGATTGCTCCCAAATTCTTTTCCAACCGTCATTATCTACGCACTGACTTTCTTTTTAAGTGATGATTCACGGACGATCAGTTGAGGATTTAACACCGTTTTACCCGGTGTGCGGGCATCTTTATCTTCGCTGACCTGATCCAAAAAAAGCTGAGCTGCAAAATGTCCCATCTTTTCACCATGCTGATCGATCGTCGTCAGCCCGGGATCTACAAATGAAGTAAAAGACTCATTACTGAAACCAACCATGGCAATATCGTCCGGGATCTTAATACCACGCTCTTTAAGGATCTCCATGGCCCCGACAGCGCCATAGTCGCTGGAAGAAAAAACAGCATCCGGCAGCTGATTCCATGTCAGCAGTTCCTCCCCCAGCCTGCGACCCGCTTCCAGTTTTAAATTGCTTTCCACAATGAGGCGTTCATCAATGGGAATGTTGTGGCGGTTCAGTGCTTCTTCATAACCCCGGCGTCGTTCCTTGTAAATACTCACATGCTGCGGTCCCGAGAAGTGTGCGATTCGCCTGCACCCTTGTTCAATAAGGTGTTCGGTAGCTTTATAGGCTCCGAGATAGTCATCGATGACCACCGATCCCACTTCAAGCGATTCAAGGCTCTCGTGCAAGCGGTCGAAAAGAATGAGGGGAACACCCTGTCTGGCAATCTCCTTGTAGTGGTCAAAGTCAGTTGTCTTTTTTGCGTAAGAGGCCAGTATGCCGTCCACCTGGGATTCCAGTAGCGCCTTGATATTTGATTTTTCCCGTTCCGGGGAGTCATTCGACTGACTTATGATCACCCGGTATCCCGATTTGTTGACAATTTCTTCAACCCCGCGTATGACCGAGGCAAAAAAGTTCCTGTCGGCCATGGGGATGATAACCCCGATGATATTGCTTTTCCCTTTTCTCAGCGCTGCGGCAATACTGTTGGGGTGATAATCCAGTTTTTCAGCCATTTCCAGGACTTCTTCCTTGGTGGAATCACTGATGCGCGGGTGATCCTGTAATGCTCTTGATACGGTCGAAGCAGTAACGCCTAATTCATTTGCAATGTCATGAATGGTGGTTTTTTTGCTTTCCATAAAGTGTCATCGGAATTACGGGTAAAGACAAATAAAACTATCACTTTTAATAAGGAATCAAAATATTCTTCGGCGTTTGATAGTATTCCTTAATCATTAACCATTGCCAATAAGAACATTAATTCCAAAAAGTTTCATTTTTTTACAAAAAAAGGGAATTAATTTGCAATAGGTTGTAAAAACACTTAAAGTAATACGCGTACAAACGATTGTACGAAAATTCACGTCAATCTGTTGATTAGTTTGTTTAAAGGGCGGTTGCTTTGATTAATAACATTTCTCTTGATTACGGGGTCTTAGGGTAATAGCCGACATAGGCATATTGGTTAGTAGAATTGGCATTTCCATTTTAAACCAAAAGGGTAATATGGTGAGAAGGATGATACAAAAATCACATCTCTGTATACGATTAAAAACGATCAGGTTTACGATGCTTTTACCGGCATTGGTATGTTTCTTAATGACGGGCAGTGTTTTAAATGCACAAGATTCAGATACGTTTTCTGTTTCCGGTGTGGTAACAGAGGCCGCAACAGGTTCGCCCTTGCCCGGGGTGAATATTCTGGTAATGGGTACGACATCGGGTACGACCACCGATGGAGATGGTCAATACCAGATAAGTGTATCCAGCGAACAAGATACGCTGCGGTTTTCTTTTATCGGATATCAGGAACAAACAGTGCCCATTAATGGAAGAAATAACATTAATGTGACCATGGAGGCAGAAACCTTCGCCGGAGAAGAGTTGGTCGTAGTGGGATATGCGACCCAGGAGCGGCAGAACATTTCCGGATCCGTATCAAGTGTGGATGTGGACGGGTTAAACCAGGGAACGTCCGGACAGGTTACTAAACAACTGCAGGGAAGAGCCTCGGGGGTATCGGTTACCTCTTCGGGACAGCCGGGAGAGGAGCCCGATGTTCGTATTCGGGGGATAAACACCTTTGGAAATAATTCTCCCCTTTATATTGTGGATGGTGTGCCGACGCAAAGCATCAATACGCTTAATCCGAATGATATTGCATCGATGCAGGTATTGAAAGATGCATCTGCAGCTTCCATTTATGGATCCAGGGCTGCTAACGGGGTGATTGTGATTTCAACCAAGAAAGGCGGGGGGGATATACAGGTTAATTACAACGGTTATGCCGGTTATACCACCCCCAGGACGGGAAATGTGTGGAATGTGCTAAGTCCCCAGGAAATGGCGGAGCTGAAATGGACCGCCATTCGAAATTCGGGAGGAGATCCGGCGCCCGACCCTCAGTATGGTAATGGCCCGGAACCGGTGTTGCCGGATTACATTCGTCCCGCCGGCGAAATGGAGGGAGATGTGAATGAAGATGCGTATTATGTGAACCCCGAGTATAAAGATCCCGCTGATCTAAACGAGTTTAATCAGATCGTACGTGCCAATAAGCAGGGGACCAACTGGTATGAAGAAATTTTTTCTCCGGCCATGACCATGAATCACGACCTGTCTATTAGCGGGGGCGGGGAAAGCGGGCGATATATATTGACGCTGAATCATTTTGATCAGGAGGGAACCCTGGAGCGAACGTTTCACCGTAGGTCTACGATCAGGGTAAATACGGAGTTCGATGTGAGTAACGACATCAGAATAGGAGAAAATATATCGTATTCTTTTGCTGAAAGTCCGCAAGTTGATGCGCTTAGCGAAGGAAGCGCAATCGGGATGTCGTACCGCCAGCAGCCGATCGTACCGGTGTATGATATTGCCGGCAATTTTGCGGGTTCTGCGGGACAACAGCTGGGGCAGGCTACCAACCCTGTTGCTCAACAGTATCGCACCCGTAACAATGAGGCCACAAACAGCAGGCTGTTTGGTAATGTATATGCTGAATTAGACTTCGCTGACAACCGGTTGCTGTTTCGTTCTAATTTCGGGGGAGAGATTTTTTCCGAAACAGGAAAGTCTTTTACCTTTCCGACCTATGAAAATGCTGAGAATAATTCAGTCAATGAATTCAGCGTAGATGGTTCGGAGGGCTATAATTTCACATGGAGTAATACCCTGACCTATAAAGAGGATTTTAATGATGTTCACTCGCTGGAAGTACTGATTGGGACGGAAGCCTACCATAACCAGGGTCAAAACTTCGGCGGGGCATCGCAGGGTTATTTTTCATTCAATCCCAACTATACCAACCTGTCCACCGGCTCGGGTAACCGGACGAATTACAGTAATGAATATGAAGATGGACTATTGTCGTTTTTTGGACGCATAGATTATAATTATGACAGTAAATATATTATCAGCGGTACCCTGAGACGCGATGGTTCTTCGAGGTTTGAAAATTACCAGTGGGGCATGTTTCCCGCGGGCAGTGTCGGCTGGCGCATTTCCCAGGAGCCGTTCATGCAGGATATCTCCTGGATTTCCGAGTTGCGCGTGCGGGCCGGATACGGCGTCATGGGTAACCAGTTGAATGTTGATCCCAACAACCCGTATAACCTCTACGTGGGAGACAATTCTTCTTCTTTTTATCCTATCAATGGCAGCAACAGTGATGTGCAGCAGGGATTCGAGCAAAGTCGCATCGGGAATCCCGATGCCAAATGGGAGAAAAATATCAGTGGTAACCTGGGCGTTGAAACCACGCTTTTCAATGACAGGCTTGAAATTGTGGCTGAATATTATTGGAAGGATGTTCAAGATTTGTTGTTTAACCCGCGGTTAGTGGGTACGGCCGGGACGGCTACCCCCCCTTATGTGAATGTCGCCAATATGGAAAACCGGGGCATTGATGCCATGGTTTCGACCCTGGGCAACCTGGGCAGTGATGATTTGCACTATAACATAAGTGCGACGTTCACCTCCTATCAGAACGAGATCGTCAAGATTTCTGAAATCAGCGAGTATTTTAGCGAGGATGACCGACGTTTTGGGTCTGATATTATTCGTAATGAAGTGGGTCAGCCGATTTCGTCTTTTTACGGCTACCGGATTGAGGGCTTTTTTGACAGCCAGAGCGAGCTTGACGAGGCAAATGCCGGTGCTCCGAATGGCAGCTTTCAGACCGATGCCGACGTAGGGACTTTTCGGTATGCTGATTTGAATGGGGATGGACAAATTACCGCCGACGACCGGACCTTTCTGGGAGATCCGAATCCTGATTTTACCTACGGTATTGATATAGGACTGGATTACAAGCAGTTTGACCTGAGTGCCTTCCTTTATGGTTCACAGGGTAATGATATCTGGAACCAGGTGCGATGGTGGACCGACTTCTACTCAAACTTTGCAGGAGCCAAGAGTCATGCAGCCCTATATGATTCATGGTCGCCTGAAAATAAGGATGCCTCATTGCCCATGCAGACTACGGGGGGAGGCGAGAGTACGTCTACGGTACCTAATTCCTATTTTGTAGAGGATGGCTCATACCTGCGGCTGAAAGAGCTGGTGCTGGGGTATACCGTTCCGGAGGGCGTCTCACAAAAAATATCAGCTTCCAGCATACGGTTATATCTTCAGGCTTCGAATTTATTCACCCTTACCGGGTATAGCGGCATTGATCCTGAAATTGGCGGGGGAAACACGAACTTCGGAATTGATGAAGGAGCGTATGCGAGCGCCCGTCAGTTTTTACTGGGCATCAACCTCTCATTCTGATAAATGAATTTATTAAACACAAAGGATGACATTATGAATACATTAAGAAATAGCATAATAATAGTGAGTCTGATAGCAATCGGGGTTCTCTTTTATGCCTGTGATTCGATTATCGATGTGCCGGCCAAGGGAGCACTGAGTGAAGATGTGTTGGCCAACCAGGAGGGAGTGGAAACCCTGCTTGTAGGGGCTTACGGGGCCCTGGATGGACAGTTGATGTCATCCGAAAGGAGGGAAGCTACGGACGTAAGTAACTGGGTGTACGGAAGTCTGGCCGGTGGAGATGCCCATAAAGGGGAATCCCTGGGAAATACCAACGGCTATGTCCAGATAGGGAATGGCAATGCCTCCGCCAGCATCAGTTTTCTGGATGGGAAGTGGACCGCTACTTATGAGGGTATTAATCGTACCAATGCCGTCTTAAACCTGGTCGATGAGGTCGATGATATGAGCCAGGAAGCCAAAGACCGGGTAGCGGGAGAAGCTCGCTTTTTACGGGGCCATTTTTATTTTGAACTTAAAAAGATGTTCAACATGGTTCCCTGGATTGATGAGGATACCGAAAACCCCAATCAGCCCAATGACCAGGATATCTGGCCGAATATTGAGGCTGACTTCGAGTATGCTTATCAAAACCTGCCGGAAGTACAGAACGATGCAGCGAGGGTTAATAAATGGGCAGCCGCTTCTTACTTGGCCAAAACCTATGTATACCAGGAAAAATGGAGTGAGGCAAAGGCTCTTTTCGATGAAATTATTGCGAATGGTGTGACCTCACAGGGCGTTGCGTATGATCTGATTGAGGAGTTCCGGCAAAATTACAATCCCGCCCGTGAAGATGGAAACCCGGAAGCCGTATTTGCGGTGGAAATGGTTGCCAACGACGGAACGGGGCACACGGATAATGCTAATCTGGGGATGTCTTCTGCTTTCCCTTACGGCGATACCAGCCCTTTTCCCTGCTGCGGTTATTATCAGCCGACCCAGGATCTTGTGAATTCATTCAGAACCGATGGCAGCGGCCTTCCGATTATTGATGTAAATGACCCTGATCCATATAATGATGAGATGGTCAATAATGATATGGGCGTATCACCGGAAGATGAGTTTCAGCCCTATGAGGGGCCGCTGGATCCCCGGCTGGACTGGACCGTTGGCCGGAGAGGGGTGCCCTATTTGGACTGGGGACCTTACCCGGGCGTGGCCTGGGCGCGGGAACCCGAAAACTTTGGTCCCTATGGTCCCAAAAAGCACGTTTATTGGGCTGAACAGCAGGCTGAATATGCGGATCTTAACTCCTGGGCACCGGGATCGGCGATTAATACGTATGTAATCCGGTTTGCAGATGTCTTGCTGCTGGCAGCCGAGGCTGAAGTAGAAGTCGGATCCCTGGAGCAGGCGCGCCAGTATGTAAACCGTGTCCGCGCCCGGGCGGCCAACGAAAATGGGTGGGTCAACCTGGATCATAACAGGTCACAGGCCATAGCTGAGGTCGCTAATGAAAATGAAATGCTTGGCCTGGATGATGTCAGCCAGTTCGACTGGGTGATTCGCGAAGATACGGAGTCGACCTTTGTATATCTGGGAGGAGGCTCAGGCAATGCCAACAATTGGCAGGAATACGAGATTCCCAATTATGATATTGCAGAGTATACCTCCGCCCAGTTCACTGATCCGAACTTTGCCCGTGAAGCAGTTCACTTTGAACGCAAGCTTGAATTGGCCATGGAAGGTCATCGCTTTTTTGATCTTGTCCGGTGGGGCGAAGCGGAAGAACAGATGAATGAGTTCTTCAGTTATGAGGGTCCGGCGCTGGGCATTCCAACCAGGGACGGGCAGTTTACAGCGGGCAAGAATGAATATTACCCTATACCGCAAAATCAGATAGATTTAAGTACCGTGGGTGGGGAGCCGGTATTACAGCAAAATCCCGGTTATAATTAAAAATAACCATCACGAGCTTACCCCATGCTGTTAACTTAGAAGAGAGGCAACCATTAGGGTTGTCTCTTTCTATTTACAGGCTATATTAAGGGTGATCCAACGGAATAAAATCCGACGTTAAATGGCTATGCAAACTTTAAATTAAGAAAGCATAAGGTATTTCGTGCGTAATATATTGTATTTGGCAGTCCTGTCTGTCCTTTGTTGCTTATATATCTCCGGATGTACCCTGGAAAAAGAGGAGAAGAGGTTTGAATTGTTGACGACGGAGCATACGAATATCAATTTTGAGAATCATATTACCAATACCAAAGAACTGAATATTCAAAATTACGGTTATTTTTATGATGGTGGTGGCGTAGCTGTCGGGGATATCAACAATGACGGGTTGGCGGATATTTATTTTGTCGGCAATGAGCGGGCGAATAAGCTGTATCTGAATAAAGGAGACTTTATTTTTAAAGATATAACAGCTTCAGCAGGGGTTGGTGGGGATACTGAAGGATGGTCTACAGGCGCAACAATGGCTGATATAAATGGTGATGGCTATCTGGATATGTATGTCAGCCGGGTGAACTATGGAAATAAGACCGGGGCGAATCAGCTCTTCATTAATGACGGGGACAATACTTTTACGGAAAGTGCATCCGGCTACGGTCTTGATTTTAAGGGGTACTCAACACAGGCGGCATTCTTTGACTATGACGGGGATGGCGACCTGGATCTGTACCTGCTGAATCATTCTTTCCACAGTGAGAATACAAAAGGGAGGGCTGAGCGGCTTCGGGCTGTACATGATTCCCTGGCAGGCGACCGGCTGTACAGAAATGACGGAGATACGTTCAGGGATGTAACGGAGCAATCGGGTATTTACAGCAGTGCTTTGGGGTATGGTCTGGGGATTGCGGTAACGGATATTAACATGGATGGGTGGCCGGATATCTATATTGGCAATGATTATCATGAGGACGATTATCTTTATATCAACCGTAAAGATGGTACATTCGGGGAAGCGCTGTACGCATCGGTGGGACATACCAGTAAATCATCAATGGGTAACGATGCGGGGGATTTAAACAATGACGGCAATGTGGATTTAATATCGCTGGATATGCTCCCCGAAGACAATGAGATCTTGAGAAGGTCCGGAATTTTGGATTCCTATGAAAGAGTGCGCACCAATCTTAGATTTGGTTATAATCCACAGTACTCCCATAACACCCTGCAGTTAAACCGGGGAGACCGTCCCGACGGAACGCCTTTATTTAGTGACATCGGCTTTGCTGCGGGCGTGGCAGCTACGGACTGGAGCTGGTCGGCTCTAATCATGGATATGGATAATGACGGGCTGAAAGATATTTTTATAACCAATGGAATGGTCGGAAGGCCTACCGATATGGACTATAACCGGCTGCTGCAGGAAAAAAGCCGGCAGATTTCGCTGAGTGAAGACATTGCCCAGGAAAATATTGAACTCATTGAGGAGATGCCTCCTGTAAAAATCCCCAATTATGCCTATAAGAATAATGGGGACATAACCTTTACCAATGAGGCGCAGAGCTGGGGGCTGGATCAGCCGGGTTATTCCAGCGGGGCTGCTTACGCCGACCTGAACAACAACGGCAGGCTGGATCTGGTCGTGAATAACGTCAATATGCCGGCTTTTGTTTACCGGAACACAACCGAGCCATCCGACAGCACCAACTACCTGAAGGTGAAGCTCCACGGCCGGGGAATGAACAGCTCCGGTATTGGTGCAAAAGTGCTTTTGTATAAAGATAACCGGGTCTTTTTCCAGGAACAGATGCCGACCAGGGGATTTCAGTCGTCGGTTGATCATATTTTGCATGTTGGTCTTGGCCATGTCACTGCGATTGATTCTTTAAGGGTTATCTGGCCCGACCACTCCTTCGAGACAATGGATCGTGTTCAGGCAAATCAAATGCTGGAGATCGACCAGGAGAATGCCGGCGGGGCATTTGATTACGAGCAAATGCAACGCGGCTATGATCATGCTTTGTTCAGGGAGATCACAGATCAGGTACGACTTGATTTCGAGCACCGGGAGAACCGCTTTAATGATTTCAGGCGGGAACCCTACCTGCCCTATAAAATGTCGACACTGGGTCCCGCTATCGCCCGCGGTGATGTAAATGGGGATGGAAGGGATGACCTGTTTTTCGGGGGCGCCCACGGTCAGCCGGGACAGCTTTTTTCGCAACAAGAAGACGGTACATTCTCTGTTTTGTCATCCAATAACATATTATTTGAACTCGACAGGGATAGCGAGGATGTTTCTGCCATCTTTTTTGATGCAAATGGCGATGAGTTACCAGACTTGTATGTTGTCAGCGGCGGTAATGAAAAGCACAATAACGATGATCTGCTAAGGGACCGATTGTACATCAATCAGGGGGAAGGTGCCTTCCGTAAGGCTACAGGTAGCTTGCCCGATGTTTCTACCAATGGGTCAGTCGTAGCTGCTGCTGATTATAATGGAGACGGGCATACGGATCTTTTTGTCGGCAGCCGGAAATCCTGGAATTACGGTCTTTCTCCCAAAAGTTACCTGCTCAAAAATGATGGTACCGGCCAGTTTACAGATGTAACAGAATCTGTAGCCCCTGAGTTACGCAAGATAGGTATGGTTACCGACGCCCAATGGGCGGATATGACGGATTCGGGCTACCCGGACCTGGTTGTGGTGGGGGAGTGGATGCCGGTAACTATCTTTACGAATGATGGAAAACAATTAGGCCTGGAAGACCCCGAAAATGAGTTCTCCGGCACAAAAGGGCTATGGTCGAAACTTCTGGTAGATGATTTTAATGGCGACGGACTCCCTGATATCATTGCAGGTAATTTTGGAAAAAACTCAAGATTGGAAGCTTCCGAAGAAAACCCTTTGCGATTATATACACAGGATTTTGTAGGCAGCGGGCAGATATCTTCTGTGATTGCTTACCCCGATAACGGGCAGTATTATCCTCTTGAGCCGCTCAATGAATTTCTTCAACAGTTTAGATCCCTGGCTAATGAAGTTGCCACTTATACCGCATACACTGAAAAGTCGATGGAGGAAATATTCGGAGAAAAAATTATAAGAGAAGCACAGGTTAAAGAAGTGAATACTCTTGCTTCCCTGTATATCGAAAATCGCGGTGATGGTTCGTTTAACGTACGGGAACTTCCCGGGAAAACACAGAGTGCGCCCGTGCTGGCGATGCATTCCGGTGATTTTGACGGCGATGGGGATAAGGACCTGTTATTGGGCGGTAATTTGTACGATGTTAAACCAAGCCTTGGAGGGCGGCAGGATGCCAGTTATGGATTGTTGCTGCGAGGGAAGGGCAACGGGGCGTTTAAAGCTTTGGATATGCGGGCCAGTGGTTTCTATGTGCAAGGGGAAACACGAGGCATTATGCCTGTTTTTACTTCGCAGGATAATTCGCCTCTGATCGTAGTAGTGAAAAATAATCAGCCGCCGCAGATTTTTGGAAGAAACACTGCTGGCCCGATGTTGCCCTGAAGTTATTTCAGAGTTTGTTGCCACTGCTTGGAGAATATCAATCATTAGTAACAAATCCGGTATGACTATCTCGCAACATTGCCCGGCGAAGGTACAGACAACCGGAAGTTCTGCTGAGATACCCGGGGTATATGTATCATTGTGCGATAAGTCTGTGGTATGTGAGGGGACTGTGAATAAGAGCGATGGGCGCGGATGACTAAGTTATATATTTTTAAATAAAAGAATTTTTTTACATACTATTGCCTTCTAATTAAAAAATTATGAGCAGAAGAAAATTTTTAAAAACGTCGGCGTTAGCCATGGGGACACTTTTACCGTGGCAAAAGGTCAATCAGCAGGCAGCGGGCGTTGAAAATAGGATAAATAAAGGCATTAGAATTAGTTTAAATGCCTACTCTTTTAACCGTTACCTGGAGAATGGAGAAATGACGTTGGAGGAGTTGCTGATGTATTGCTCTGAGCTCAACTTTGATGCACTGGATCCGACGGGCTACTATTTTCCAGGCTATCCGGATGTGCCCTCGGATGAATATATCTACAAGATTAAGCGAAAAGCCTTTATCCATGGTGTGGAGATCAGCGGTACGGGGATACGCAATAATTTCACGGATCCCGACCCGGACCGGAGAAAAGCTGATATTCAACATATCAGGCAATGGATAAAAGTGGCCTCTAAGTTGGGAGCGCCCGTGATAAGAGTGTTTGCGGGCAGGGGCATTCCCGAAGGCTACAGCCGCACTGAAATGAACGGGTGGATTGTGGACGCCTTGAAAAAATGTGTGGCCTGTGGGAAGGCACACGGGGTGATGATTGGCGTGCAAAACCACAATGATTATTTGAAAAATGCCGATCATGTACTGGAGATTATAGCATCCGTTGATTCCGACTGGCTGGGTATCATTCTGGATGTGGGAAGTTTTTCAACCGAAGATCCATACGAAGATATTGCGCGCGTAGCGCCTTATGCCATATCCTGGCAGATTAAGGAACAGCTGGGTTACCGGGATCGTGTAGTCAGAACAGACTTGAGGAAGATTGTGAATATACTGGAGGATGTAGCATACAAAGGATATATTCCCATCGAAACCTTGGGAGGTGATCCAAAGGAAAAAGTACCCCGCTTTTTAGAGGAGGTCAGAGAAGCGTTGTATTAGTTTTTGTAAATGATTTTATGAACCCGAACTACTTTGTTGATTCCTAAATGAAGGGTACGGGCTTATGCCGCAAATTGTGTTTACAGTTTATAACACCCTTTGATACCCACTACAACAGAGGTCAAAACAGGGCTGCGAGGGCTGTTCGGGATTCAATATGAGCTGCCAGCGTCTGGCAGGGGCTTTTTCAGAATAACTCTGCGGTACAGCTTCAGCGTAGGAGTGTTGAGGATTTAGAAAATAGGATTTTTAATTAAAATAAACGATTTAATTGAATTTTTTAGGACTCGGTTCGTCGAAGAAAAAAGATACATCAGCAGGAGTTAAGAAGTCGAAACGCCTGCTTTCGATAGATGCGTTGCGCGGTTTTGATATGCTTCTCATTTCGGGAGGGGCTCTGTTTATCAGGCGAATGGAAGGAAAAACCGAATGGGGCTGGATTGACTGGGTGGCCACACAGATGACGCATCCCGCCTGGCATGGTTTCACCTTCTATGACTTCATTTTTCCTCTATTCCTCTTCATTGCCGGTGTTTCCCTTCCGTTTTCACTGAATAAGGGACTCTCCACCGGTATGGGCAAGCCACAGTTATACAGAAAGATGTTCCGGAGAATGCTAATCCTGATAGGCTTGGGGATACTATATAAAAATGCTCCGGTTTCCATTTTCGAGCCTTCCGGAATACGCTATGTCAGTGTCCTCGGCAGAATTGGAATTGCGGTGTTTATTACTACCTTCCTGTATCTGAATTTTTCAAAAAAAGGCCGACTGATGTGGGTCGGCTCTATCTTACTGCTGTATTATGCCGCTCTTTTTCTCATTCCCGTACCGGGACACGGGGCCGGTGATCTTTCGCTTGAAGGCAATTTGGTGGGATGGATAGACCGGCAGCTGCTGCCGGGACGCCTGTTGCAGGGTTCATATGATGAGCTGGGTTTGCTGACCCAGCTGCCGGCTCTCTGCCTGACGGTATTGGGATCTTTTGCCGGTGATATATTAAGGTCCAATCGTGAAGACAGCATGAAGCTACAGAGGCTGTTTTTTGCCGGCGCGGCGTGCGTGGGAATCGGACTTGTATGGGGTCTTCATTTTCCGGTTAACAAGCACCTGTGGTCCAGTTCCTTTATCTTGCTGACGGGGGGGATGGCTTTCCTTTTCATGTTTGGCTTCTATGCACTGATTGATGTACTGGAGTATAAAAAGTGGGCCTTCTTCTTCCAGGTCATTGGCCTGAATTCGCTTACTATATACCTGGGATACCGGTTTATTGATTTTAGCGAGACGTCCCATCTGTTGTTTGCAGGGATCTATTCCATTGCTCCCGAACCTTGGCACGAAGTCTTCCAGGCCTTTGGGGCCATGATGCTGGTCTGGCTGCTTTTATACTTTTTGTACAGGAAAAAGATATTTATCAAGGTTTGACAAGCCATCCCTGATTCTTGTCTCCTCAGGAGGTAATGATGAGATAGGAGGAAAGTACTGCTAATTATTCCTGTCGATTTTCCAGCAAAAGGAAATAGGGGCCTGCCTGCCATTCGGCCTGCAGGCTGTCCGGTGTATTGAAAGACCCTTCTGAAAAGTTGCCCAGGAGTATGTCTTTATTTCCATCATCATTCCAGTCGGCTATATCCATGGTAATCCACCGTCCGGCTGAAGCCTTGGGATGATGGTAGGGAGTGAATTTCAGATTTCCCTCATTTTTAAAAAATACAAATCCTTCTTCCGGGTGATTTTCATAATCTGCATAGAAGGCGATCACAGCTATATCTAACCTTCCATCGTTGTTAAAATCGTGAGCTTGTGCGTTATAAGCCCCGTGTAAGGGGTAAAACCACTCCTCCGTAAAATTGTTATTTCCATCATTTAAAAAAATATAGACCCCGTGATAGGGTTTGAAGATGGTGGAATAGTCGGCGTTGTCGCCGCTTGTGTATAGTATATCCGGATGACCGTCACTATTAAAATCATGTATTTCAAATGAACTGGATCCTGCAGTAATTTGAAATTGCAACAATGTTGTCTTCAGAAAATTTCCTTTTCCCTGGTTTTCAAACAGATAAATCGCCTGGTCGGTTTGCGTGCAAAGCGCTATGATATCCTGCAGGCCATTTTTATTGATATCCTTGATATCGGTTTGTATGCAGCCGGGAGTATCAAGCAATACATTTTTTTGAGCAGCGAACGTTTTTCCGATGTTTTCTACCCAGAACAGTTTTCCTGTTCTGTGACCGAATTCACTGATCAGGAGATCATCCAGCCCGTCTTGATTGAGGTCTGTCCATTTGCTCTCCACAGGACGTGTGAGATTATTCAAAAGAAGTGAATCGGATATCAGTTCAGTACCAAGAGAATTATATAATATACTTTTGACGGATCCGGCGGGAGCATCGGTTGGCAATAAACGTCCTATGAATGTCAGGAGTAACTCTTGTTTTCCCCATACATCATTCTCCGTGTTCCTGATACGAATATCCGATATGGGAGCAGGTGAAGCAAACATATGTATAAGCTCCAGGTCGTTATTGAAGGTCAGGAATTTCTTCAGGTTGGCATCTGCAGCATAGATCAACTGGTTGCGGGTATCAAATCGGACTGCAGTTAATTTAGGTGTGTTTTTTGTCCGGAGTTCCGGGAAGCGGGCCTTGAAAAGGAATTTGTCATCCAAAATTTCTTGCTTTTTTTCCCGTTTGTTAAATTCCCCGGGGGCAGCCTTCTTGTAATAATCCAAAATTTTTTGCCACTCTGTGCTGCTTATTTGCGGCTCTGAAGGGTAATAATCCCGCGGAAGGTTGGGGTCCGTTTCAGTTGGATAAGTGTCAAATTTATGCTTAAAAATTCCCAGCAAGGGACCCATGGCAGGCAGAACAGAGGAAGTCCAGGTTTGCTTCGGAAGAAGCGAGGGTTTTGGGTATAAATGGCAACCCGAGCAGTATTTTTGGGATAGCCTTTTTCCCTCATCAAAAGTAGTAGCATTCCCGGGAAAGTTTTGTTCGACCTTTGCTATATGCGCATTATCTGATAAATAGATAAATAAAGCGGTGATGGATATACCAACAATTATGAAAAACAGGTATCTACTTCCTGTGGGTATATTCATAGATTCAAGGTTCTGTACTGAGGATATACGGTTCTGCTATATATTCGGGGGTATTTAATTTAACCATTAAACATCAATAAATTGTTTTTTTCCCAAAAAGGAGCGTAAATTTTTTGTATATCAGATTATTTTGTGTAATTACAGGTCAACCCGGGATCCTGGACTTAGAGGGTGCAGACGATTTGAGCCTTATTTTGGGGGACTATTGAGGCGAATGGTTGGCTTATTTAACAAGAAGACCCCGGAATCTGGCCAGATTCGCCGGACTCGCTGTAGATTTTCCCAGGTCCGACAGGTTCCCAGGGTTTTTAATTTTTAACATATATCAGCATACAGGTTATGATTAGTCGAATTATTGCAGGCATCTGTTTTTTGCTTTTCGGAAGTTTAGTTAATCCGGAGATGGAAACCGTACAGGCACAGGAGGGTCAGCAGCTGCTCCCTGACCCCGGGGTCGTATCCTACTCTTTTAGGAATCAGTTCGAGGAAGATGTGCCGGGGACACTGGATCTTATTAAGAGCATGGGACTCACCAATATTGAATTTTCCAGTTTATTCGGGACTACGGCTGAAGAGTTGCGCGGGATGCTGGATGAGCGCGGGCTCATATGCACTTCTTATGGAGTGGGGTACGATGCACTTGTCAACGACACAGAACAGGTTGTCGAAGATGCCCGCACCCTCGGCGCCAAGCATGTGCGTATAGCCTGGATCCCCCATGAGTCGCCCTTTTCCATTGAAGATGCGAAGAAAACGGTCACTGATTTTAACCAGGCGGGAAAAGAGTTAAGGGAAGCGGGACTTTATTTCTCTTATCACAATCACGGCTATGAGTTTCGACCCTATGAAGACGGAACGCTCTTTGATTATATCGTGGAACATACCGACCCGGAATACGTCAGTTTTGAAATGGACCTGCTTTGGACCGCACACCCGGGAGCGGATCCGGTGGAGCTGTTACAAGAATATCCCGACCGGTTTCGGTTGATGCATCTGAAGGATCTTAAAAAAGGCGTAGAAGGTGATTATTCAGGCAGTGCTCCCGAAGAATATGACGTGCGGCTGGGGACCGGGCAAATCGATTTCCCCGCGGTTTTAAGAGCGGCACAGGATACGAATATTGAATATTACTATATCGAAGATGAGAGTCATGAAGTCGTGGAACGAGTCCCCAAAAGTATTGAATACCTCAAAAGTTTGACAAAATAAGGATTCGTGAGTAATCCGGGTTAAGCATGTGTGAGGACGTTGAATGCATGAAAATGCAGACATTGGCCAAAAAGTTGTTTTACAAAGGCTTCTCAAAATTAAAAAGATATGAAGATAGAACACTTTGCAATGAACGTGAATGAGCCCCTCGCCATGGCCGACTGGTATGTGGCTTATCTTGGGCTGGAGGTTGTAAAACAGGAAACAGAACCGCCTTATATGACGTTTCTTGCGGACGACAGCGGGCGGGTGATGATAGAGATTTATCAGAATCCGGCGGACCAGGTACCGGATTATCATAACAGGGACCCGCTGATCATGCACCTGGCGCTGGTTTCCGAAGAGCCCGCAGCCGATAAAAAGCGATTAATCGAGGCCGGTGCAGAAGAAATAAGCGACGAGATACTGGAGGACGGCTCGCACCTGGTAATGCTGAGGGATCCGTGGGGATTGGCGATACAGCTTTGTAAACGTTCGAATCCCATGCTGAGAGAGAAGGAAGTACGATGATTTAGTTGCATAAATTTTATGATTATGGTTATAATTGTATGTGCAAACGATTGCGCAAAAATATTACACATCAATTCTGACAGGTATTGTGAGGTAATATCCATATAGTAAACATGGAGAATGCTGAGGCTCGACCGAAATTATTATTCCATTTTGAAAAGTTGATATGAGGATGGGACGTCTAACAGGGAAAAGAAGCAGAATTGGTTTTTGATTTGTATAAGTTTAATGTAATTCGTCAGAAGCTATGTTAAAACCAGCGCAAAAAAATACAGATGCAGGATTTTTTGAGAAGGCTTGTTTAGGATTGTTTTTTCTGATGACTATATGTGTTTGGCAGACGGAAGTGTTGCTGGCCCAGGATAAGAAAGTGCCGGTTGATATCGCCCCCGTTGATGCTCCTTTTGAAATGGCGGATCTCGAACGCCCGTCATTTCCGGATACCACTTTTGATATCCGGGATTATGGTGCACGGCAAATGGAAGGGGATGATCCCTTTGAAAACACTGCGGCCATTCACAGAGCTATTGAAGCTGCCCGCCGGGCGGGCGGGGGAAAGGTGTTAATTCCCGGGGGCGAGTGGTTTACCGCTCCCATCCATCTTGAGAGCAATATAAATCTGCATATTGCGGATAACGCTGTGGTTTACTTCAGTACGGACAGGGAAGATTACCTGCCCGTGGTTCGACAGCGGCATGAAGGGGTTGAAGCATACAATTATTCCCCGATGATTTATGCGTACAAACTCGAAAACGTGGCAGTGACGGGTGAGGGAACCCTGGATGCACAGGGGGACCACTGGTGGGAATGGTTCGAGGAGCACAGCAATGATTTCGGTGACCGGACGGAGGTAACCAAGGTGCCGCTGTCGCGACGCGCCTACGGAAAAGGAGCGGGTTTGGAGGGCATGCGCCCAAATTTCATGATTTTCTGGAAGTCTGAAAATATACTGGTGGAAGGCATTACGCTGAAGGATTCGCCCATGTGGAATGTCCACCTGGTGTACAGCAACAAGGCTATTGTCCGGGATGTCACCGTCAACAGCTTGCGGGCGCCCAATGGCGACGGCGTGGTACTGGATTCCGCCAGCGACGTGCTGGTTGAGTATAACCACTTCCAAACGGGTGATGACGCCGTCGTATTGAAATCCGGTGTCAACGAAGAAGGCCTGGAGATAGATATCCCTACCCAGAATATCGTAGTCCGCAATTTTGAAGCCCGTAATGTGCGTACCGGCAGCGGGGGCATCGTATTCGGCAGTGAAACCTCCGGCGGTATCAGGGACGTATATGTGCATGACGCCTATTTCGAGGGGACCGACCGGGGTATACGGTTTAAAACCGAACGGGGCCGGGGCAATGTGATTGAGAATATTTATATCCGTGATATTGATATGAAGGATATCGAAAGCCAGGCCATCAACTTCAATTCCTATTATTCAGGCCCCGGGCTTACGGGTCCCACTCCGCTGATCCGCAATATCAATATTCGCAACATCACTATCGACGGGGTTCCCGAACCGATTGAACTGGTGGGACTGCCTGAGAAATGGCTGGAAAATATTACCCTGGAGAATGTGTCGGTCGTCAACGCCGACCAGGGTGCCCGCATCACCCGCGTTAAGAACCTGACGTTGAAAAATGTAGATATAAGCTCCGAAGCCCGCGCTTTTGTTGCGAATGATGTCTATGAGCTGACCCTCCGGGATGTTAATCTCATTGATCATACTGAAGGAGTGCCGATCTTTGTGGAAGGAATGTATTCGGGTGCTATTTCGCCGGGGGACATCCCGGTGAGCCAGTTAGAGCTTGGAGAAGACGTGTCGGATTCGGCCATTCTCGAGTGATGATTTTATAAGGAGACGCAGGCTGGAAGCAGATAGCTCAAAACTTCGAATACGAGGAGCCGGCAAGACCCGCAGTAGAGTCTGCTAATTCCGACAGAATCCGAGGGTTAGGGTCTTTTCCCCCAGGGGACGGGTGATTGGGCCCGGGGAAGTTGTACCAAGAGTGAGCGTATGGAAGACAGTATTGCCTGAAGAGTTGATTTAGCGGGCGGCTCGAAAAGGTAGTTGGTATATAACTATTGGACGGGTGAAAGATGCTATCTGAAGAGCAGCACTGCGGACCTTATGAAGGAACCTTATCGGGTTCTGGAGCCCTGAAATGAGAGACTGAGTATAAATTAAAATTTATATCGAAAAAACCTTTCATAATTTGTATCATGGTGGTAATTAACTAACAGAATTATGAAAATAAATAAAATCTAATAATGCGATTATTTAAAATTAGGGTTTTGCAATTTATAGGATTGCTTTTGTTTATAACCGGTCCGCTACAGGCCCAGGATAACTGGCAGGAACTTATCACTGGCGAAAGCCTGGACGGGTGGACCCAGCTGGGGGGTGAAGCCGAATATTTTGTCGAAGACGGGGCGATCGTGGGTGAAGCGGTGCCTGACACGCCCAATTCCTTTCTGACAACAAACGAAGAGTATGGTGATTTTATCCTGGAATACGAGGTGTACCTGGACACCCAGATTAACAGCGGCGTGCAGATTCGCAGCAACAGCGATCCTGATTACCGCGACGGCCGCGTGCATGGCTATCAGGTGGAACTGGATCCCTCGGAGCGCGCGTGGAGCGGCGGTATCTACGACGAAGCCCGACGGGGCTGGCTCTATCCGCTCGCAGGGAACAAAAAGGGTGGAGCCGCATTCCGTGTGGGACAGTGGAATACTATCCGCGTGGAAGCGATCGGCTCGACGATTAATACCTGGATCAACGGGGTACAGTGCAGCCGGCTGGTGGATGATATGACCTCTGAGGGATTCATAGGGCTGCAGGTGCATTCCATCCACGATGAGAGCCTGGTCGGAGCACAGATAAAGTGGAAAAATATTCGCATTCTCACTTCTAACCTGGAAGAGCATCGCACAACGCCCGATCCCCAGGTCCGGCAGATTAGCTATCTGAAAAATGAGCTCACCGAGTGGGAACAAAAGCACGGATGGCGATTGCTCTGGGACGGAGAAACACCGGAAGGCTGGCGCGGGGCAAAGCTGGATGATTTCCCTGAGAGCGGATGGGAGATCAATGATGGTGTGCTGACGGTCCAGGAGACCGACGGCGGTGAAGCTACAGGCCCGGGCGACATTGTGACGAGGGACCAATACAGTGATTTCGAGCTGGAGCTTGAATTTAAGATTACGGAAGGAGCCAACAGCGGCATCAAGTATTTTGTGGATCCCGATCTCAATAAGGGCGCCGGATCCGCTATCGGAGCGGAATTCCAGATCCTCGATGATGAAAACCACCCGGACGCCAAGAAGGGCGTTGAAGGCAACCGGACGGTAGGGTCGCTCTACGACCTGATTACGGCCAAAAATCTTTCGGTTCCCGGCAGAGGCAAGCCGTTCAACGGGGTAGGCAGCTGGAACAAGGCGCGTATTGTCTCCGAGGACGGAAAGGTGGAGCACTGGCTAAATAATCAAAAAGTGGTGGAGTACGACCGCTTTTCGCAAATGTTTGCGGCACTGGTGGCCTACAGCAAATACCAGAAATGGGAAAATTTTGCTCGCTGGCCGCAGGGACCCATCCTGTTGCAGGATCACGGAAACGAAGTTAGTTACCGGAGTATCAAGGTGCGCGAGCTGTAAAAAATCAATTTATCTAACATTTAAAAAAATAATTATGGGATCACGAAAAGATTTTATCAAAAAGACAGCACTGGGAGCCGGTGGACTTGCCCTGGGATTATCGGCCAAAAGTTACGGAAGGGTTCTTGGAGCGAACGACCGCATTCGTGTGGCTTTTATGGGATGCGGGCGTCGGGTCGGGGCCTATTACGAGAGCCTGTCGAAACCGTACAATACCGAACTGGCTTATATCTGTGATGTTAAGAAAAGCCAGCGCGACCGGGTAGCGGAAGACTTGAAAGGTGAGCTCTCTTATACGCCCGAGCTGACCGATGACATCCGGGAAGTGCTTGAGGATCCGGAGGTGGACGCTGTGTTCAACGCCACCCCTGATCACTGGCATGCTCCCGGCGCGTTGATGGCCATGGAGGCCGGCAAACACGTGTACGTGGAAAAGCCGTGCAGCCATAATCCGGCGGAAAGTGAGCTGCTGGTACGCGGCCAGCAGAAATATGACAAAGTCGTCCAGATGGGCAACCAGCAGCGTTCGGCCGCACATACGATAGAGATCATTGGTGAAATTCACAATGGCGTTATCGGGGAACCCTACAAGGCGGTGGCTTTTTACAGTAACGGCCGGGGAGAAGTCCCCAATCCTGTCCGGCAGGATCCGCCGTCCGACTTAAACTGGGAGCTGTTCCAGGGTCCGGCGCCCCGGGAGGACTATCATCACAATACATGGGATTATAACTGGCACTGGTACGGCTGGAAGTGGGGCACCGCCGAAACCGGCAATAATGCTACCCACGAAGTCGATATCGCCCGGTGGGCTCTGCAGGTTGACTATCCCGAGAAGGTTATCGTAGATGCCGCGAAGCAACACTACCCGGATGACGGCTGGACGATGTATGATACGATGTATGCGACATTCCGTTTTCCGGATGATAAAGTAATAAACTGGGATGGCAAAAGCCGGAATGGACTGCAGACCTACGGTTCCGGCCGTGGAACGATTATATACGGGACGGAGGGATCGGTGTTTGTCAACCGCGGTGAATACCGGCTGTATGACCGGGACGGCGATCTTGTACGGGAAGAATCGGCCGGCGGCGATGAACAGGGTACGGCTCTTGGAGGAGGGGGGAGCATGTCTACCCGGCACGTGGTCAACTTCCTGGATACCATCCGGGGGACAGCCACCCAGCAAAACTCTCCGATCGACGAGGGAGCCAAGAGTGTCCACTTGTGTCACCTGGCCAACATCTCGTCCCGTACAGGAAAGCCGCTGGACGTTAACACGGATGATGGCCGTATCAACGACCGGGAGGCCATGAAGCTGTGGGACCGGGAATACGAGCCGGGATGGGAGCCCAAGGTATAAGGGTAGTAGGTTAATTCGTCGTATGTTCTTCTCCGGCCTGTAACGCTCTGGCCGGGGAGAGCATTCTTAACAGCATTTCTGCAGAGCGTTCTCATTAAATGTTCAACAGATTTATTACCTGCAAATCTTAATTCATATATTATCTATTTATGCTTGGAAGATATTCACTCGGGACCGGTGACCGGTTCGGACAGCAAGGAGAGGCCCAATTAAAAGCAATTAAAAAAGCAAAAGCTGACTCCGGCGTTCAAATCACCCCGGTATGGAATAAATCCCACCGGGAACATGAAATTATTGGCACTACCCCCCCGGATGTCCGCGAGGAAGCGGATAATGCCGTTGCCAGGTTAAGCTGGGACGGCCCCTATTGCGTAGACGCGGACCATATTACCAGGGAAATTGTGGATCCCTATATTGCCTGTTCAGATTTCTTTACCATCGATGTAGCCGATTATATTGGGGAGAAGTGTGATCCGGATGATAACGAGACCTTTATCCGGCGAAATGCCGATCTTATTGGGACCATAGCTATTCCGGGCATCGATAAAGAGTTCAAGGTCACGGATCAATACTTGTCCGACTGGGCCGATCAGTATCTGCGCGCCATCAACCAGGCCGGTGAGATATTTGAATATATCCGGGATCGAAAAGAGGGTCAGGCCGTTTATGAAATTTCGATGGATGAGGTTGAAACGCCCCAAACCCCCCTCGAATTATATTTTATTTTAAAAACCGCAGCCGAAAAGGGCATAACCATCCATACGGTTGCACCGAAGTTTACCGGTGATTTTTATAAAGGAGTGGATTATGTAGGGGAACTGGATCAGTTTATCAAAGAGTTTGAACAGGATCTTCTGGTGATAGCTCACGCGGTAGATACCTTTAATCTGCCGGAAAGCCTGAAACTGAGTATTCACTCGGGCAGTGACAAGTTCTCGCTGTACCCGCATATTCGCCGGCTGCTGGATAAGCATGAGGCCGGCGTTCATCTCAAGACCTCCGGCACTACCTGGCTGGAAGAGCTTATCGGACTGGCAGAGGCCGGGCCTCAGGGGTTGTCCATGGTAAAGGAAATATACGAGGAAGCTTATGGAAGATATGACGAGCTGACGGGTCCGTATGCACCTGTGATATCCATTGACCAATCCCAGCTGCCTGCCCCCGACAGGTTTTCCGGGTGGTCCGGGCAAACCATTGCTTCAAAGCTGGAACATAACCCGGAAGATCCCGCCTTTGATTCCCAGCTGCGCCAGTTCCTACACTGTTCGTATAAAATAGCGGCGGAAGAAGGCGATGAGTTCATCCGGTTACTGCGGGAAAACAGGGAGGAAGTTGGCCGCAGGGTGACTCAAAACCTTTATACCCGCCATATCGAACCGTTATTTTTGGGCAACTAAACCCCGCTGTAAGCACTAAATCCACCATCAACCGGTATGATGGTCCCCGTAACGAACTTCGAGGCGTCGCTGGCAAGCCAGACGGCGGTCCCGATTAGTTCTTCCGCTTCGCCAAAACGATCCATCGGGGTGTGATCCACGATCGTTTGTCCCCGGTCGGTTAAGGACCCGTCTCCCTTCAGTAGCAGGTCCCTGTTTTGCTTCCCGATAAAAAAGCCGGGAGCTATAGCATTAACGCGCAATCCTTCCCCGTGTTTATTGGCCAGTTCAACAGACAGCGACTTCGTAAAGTTATCGATTGCAGCTTTTGCGGCTGAGTAGCCGATGACCCGGCTGATAATTTTCTGGGCCGCCATGGAGGAAATATTTATGATGGTTCCTTTTTCTGTTTCAATCATCGGCTCGCTAAAGATTTTCGTCGGCAGATATGTACCATGGAAATTAAGGTCCACTACCTTTTCAAACGATTTGTCATCCAGATCCAGGAATGACTGATCCGGGTTAATAACGGCGCCTGCAATATTCCCGCCGGCAGCATTAATCAGAATATCAATCTGTCCCCATTCATCCAGCACCTTTTGTTTAGCTGCTCTCAGATCGGAGGTGTTTAGAACGTCGGCATACAGCGGCAGGGCCTCCCCGCCGTTTTGTTCAATCGTCTCAACCTGCCGGTTGACGGTTTCTTCGGTGCGGCCCAAAATGGCAACCCTGGCACCGGCCCGGGCAATACCTTCTGCCATGGCGCCGCCCAATACGCCATTACCGCCTGTTACAATTGCTGTTTTGCCGGATAAGTCGAATAGTTTATTCATGAAAAAATGAGTCTGTATGATTATTTAATTATTATAGCCCGTCAAGTTTTTAGATTGTGCAATCGATTGCTTAAGGTAATAATAAATGTTGTTTAGAAAAAATGAGAACAAGATGCATTGCCTTTAAGTTTGAGTAGGTGAGTGTGGCCTGAGCTATTACACAAGACGTTATTTCACCGCTTTATAACAATTGACGAAAACATTCGGAACGGGTTGCATGTCGACTCTTTGAAAGCAGATCCAGCTGTCTATGCCACGTATGACCGATTTTGTACACAGAAAGGATTGATTTCAAAAAGATCGAAAAAAATCTTGACTTAAGTAGATATAAATAATTATATTTGTGCTCCATTTGAAACACGTTTCGCAGGATTGAGATGCTGCGTAGCGAAAGACCCGAGACAGTCATCCTTAACAGTACCAGTGGCTGTCGTCACCGTGAGCAGCGGGACGTGATGTGTATTCCGGGCATTCAAAATTTATATAATCCTCGGTAGCTCAGTGGCAGAGCAATCGGCTGTTAACCGATCGGTCGTAGGTTCGAATCCTACCCGGGGAGCCAGGCATCCCTGAAGTGTGAACTTGGTCCTTTCCAGGTTCGCACTTTTTTATTTCAGTCTGTAAGCTTACCCGAAAGTTGACCGTTTGAAAGTTGAGAAAATTCACTACTTGGGACCGCGACAGTAGGCGATGATTCTTTATCTTTGGGCAGTTCTTTAAGCCGACTCGTAAGCTCTCCTTTTGGAATGGAAATGACGTTGGCAATATGTCCTTCCCGATACTATTCTTTGGGCCGGACGTCTATAACGACCACTTCCTTTTGTTCAATGTGTTGCAGTAAATCGGTTGAGTTAACAGTCTCCAGGCTCTGTCGATCATTACGGAAGTCCCGAACCAGACACTCAATTTCTGCATTTTGAGAAAATCCAAGCTCCCCGGAGTGATTCCCAAACTTCAAAAACAGCTGATTAATTAGCTGTTCCTTCAACATTGGGTCCTGCCTTGTAAATATCTTCACTACTTTCCTCTTTATACTGGGCAAAGTTTTCTATAAAGAGATTCCCGAGTTTTTTAGCTTGAGCATCGTAATCCTCGGCGTTATCCCAGGTACTACGCGGCAGAAGGATTTCTGATGGTACACCTGGACATTCGGTGGGTATTTCAACCCCAAAAACCTGGTCTTTCTCAGTAGTTACATGATCCAGCTTGCCGGAGTGGATTGCATCGATAATGGAGCGGGTATTTTTAAGATCTATACGGCTTCCCACTCCATACGGACCACCAGTTAATCCGGTGTTCACCAACCATACATTAGCGTTGTGCCTTCGAATCTTCTCGGCTAACAATTCGGCATATCTGGCAGGAGGCCATGCAAGAAATGCTGCGCCAAAGCAAGCAGAAAATGTAGCTTTAGGTTCTGTAACTCCCATTTCGGTACCGGCTACTTTGGCTGTGTATCCACTAATGAAGTGATACATGGCTTGTTCCGGTGTAAGCTTACTTACCGGGGAAAGAATACCAAACGCATCATAGGTAAGAAAAATGATATTTCCCGGATGACCGGTTTCGCACGGAATTTTGGCGTTTGAAATATGTTCAATTGGGTACGATGCTCGCGTATTTACGGTAATTGATGTATCCTCATAATCCACTTCTCTTGTATCCTGATCGTAGACTACATTTTCGAGAACCGTGCCGAATTTAATTGCACTGTAAATTTCGGGTTCTTTTTCTTTGGAAAGATCAATGGTCTTGGCGTAGCAACCACCCTCAATGTTAAAAATACCTTTATCGCTCCAACAGTGTTCATCGTCGCCGATTAGCTTACGGTCACTGTCCGCTGACAACGTTGTTTTACCGGTACCGGAGAGCCCAAAGAACAGTGCCACATCGCTAGAATCATTGCCTTCGTTTGCCGAGCAGTGCATAGGAAGGACATCTTTTTTCGGCATTAGATAATTCATGACGGTAAAAATGCCTTTTTTCATTTCTCCGGCATACTCTGTTCCAAGAATAACCATCTCCCGACGATCGAAATTAATGTCCACGCTTGCATCCGAAGTCATACCCGCGGTGAATTTATTAGCGGGGAACTTACCGGCATTGTAGACTACAAAATCAGGTTCGCCGAAATTTGCTAATTGCTCCTTGGTAGGGCGAATCAGCATATTATGCATGAACAGACCGTGATAAGGCCTTTCTGCAATTATGCGAACCTTAAGCCGATGCTCTGGGTTCCAACCGGCAAAACCATCCAGTACATAGAGTCGTTCTCTGGTATTCAGATAGTCGGTTGCTCTTTGATGGTTGATCTTAAAGGTATGTTCATCAAGCGGAATATTAATATTTCCCCACCATATATCGTCTTTGATCCCCTCGGTTGTAATCACTCTTTTGTCAGCGGGACTTCTTCCTGTACGTTCGCCTGATCGTACAACCAGAGCCCCCTTGTTTGTGATAGCTGACCCAGGATCGTATTTAATAACTTCCTCATAAAATCGTGAAGGAGAGGGATTTCTGATTATATTTTTTGCTGTAATTTTGTGCTGTGTTAAATCCATATCTTGAGTAGTTATCGGCTTTTTTTTTAATGATTGCGATCACCAAGGAATGTGAAAGCTAAAGAATTATGTCGACTCTCTGATAAATAAATCCCTGATTTAATAGTATGTTTATATTGAGCCTCATAAGATGAGCGGGTAACCATAATATTATCAAAATTGTGAAAGACTTCACGGATCGGCAAAAGAATTTTTCTTCAAAAATAAACGTTCTGGTAATCGCGCAGGGTGTTGCTAAAGCAGATTAGAAATCAATCTCTCTAAGTCATTCGTTTCACAAGATACTGAGCTTTTAATACATTTTCTAAATAAGGTTAACTATGTTACTTTCTGGTCAAATCATACCCCGCCTGATTTGACAAAAATTACTTAGGGCAATAATTAATCTATTGACTCACCATTATTTAATTTCTTTAAACTTTATCAGATGAAAGATAATAAAAATGTCGATCAGGATGAGTTTTTAGTCGTAGGCATTGGTGCCTCGGCCGGCGGGTTGGAAGCCCTGAAATTATTTTTCGGGTCTCTTCCTGAGAAAACCGGCATGGCTTTTATCGTGGCTGTTCACCTGTCACCAGACCATAAAAGCAGTATGCCAGAGCTGTTGCAACATCATACTGCTTTGGAGGTCCTGCAGGTAACCGGTAAAACAGAAATAAAAGCCGATTGTGTGTATGTCATACCGCCTAAAAAGAATCTTCTGGTAAAAGATAATCACATTGAATTGTCGGAGCTGGATTCTAGTGAGCACCCACCGCACGTGGTTGATCAACTTTATCGCTCTCTGGGGAAAGCAAAAGGAAATAAAGCCGTGTGTATCACCCTGTCGGGAACAGGAAAAGATGGAGTACTGGGCATAAAGGCGATCAAGGAAGAGGGCGGGTTAATTATTGTTCAGGATCCCGGGGAGGCCCAATACGGCGGGATGCCCCAAAGCGCTATCGATACGGGACTGGCAGATAAGATCCTTGCTATTAACAGGATGCCTCAGGCCTTGATGGATTACAGGGAAAATCTTTCGGCGGTTCGCATTTCTTCACAACCCGATGAATTATCAGAAGAGGAACAGGAAGTGCTTTATGATATTTTAGAGAAGGTCAGGAAAGACACGGACCACGATTTCCAGCAGTATAAAACAACCACCGTACTGCGACGCATCGAACGGCGGATGCATGTTCATAATGTCCAATCTCTTTCGGAGTACCTGGGTATTTTAGATACCCAGGATGATGAGTCAAAGGAGTTGTTCAAAGATCTGTTGATCAGTGTAACCCATTTTTTCCGGGATCGGGAAGCTTTTAAGGCATTGAAGCAAAAGGTGATTCCTGAATTATTCAAAGGTATGGATCCCGATGAAGAACTGCGTGTTTGGGTGCCGGGCTGCGCTACCGGAGAGGAGGCCTATTCTATTGCCATGCTGCTGAGGGAGCATGCCGAAAATATAGATCAACCTCCCGAAATAAAGATTTTTGCTACTGATATCGATGAACAGGCATTGCAGACAGGGCGCGCGGGACGATATCCTGAATCTATTGCGGACGATGTGACGCCAGAACGACTTCAGCGTTTTTTCACAAAGGATAACCATGAATACCAGGTTAAAGAGGAGCTCCGGGCCATGATCCTGTTCTCTCCTCATGACCTGCTCAAAAATCCTCCTTTCTCAAACCTTGATCTGATTTCCTGCCGCAACCTGCTGATTTATCTAAACAATGAACTGCAGAGCCAAGTATTTAATCTGTTTCATTATTCATTGACCCCGGGTGGATATTTGTGGCTGGGAAGTTCCGGTTCCAATCTTAAAGCTACCGAACAGTTTAAGGCTGTAGCTAATAAGTATAAGATATATCAGAAGCGAACCAGCTATACTAAGAGGAGTCTGCAGGATATTCCGTTGCAATTCAACAAAAACAGACCCTTCAATACCCGTTCTCGGCAAAAACCTTCCAAGGATAGGGTTAATATAAAAGAACTCCATCAGCAGCTGATAACCCAGCAGTATGGCCCGCCCAGTGTACTTATTAATGAGAATGAGGAGGTCCTGCATTCTACAGCGGGAATGCAAACGTATTTAAATTATCCGGAGGGCAAGCCCAGCCAGAATATTTTTGATATGATCATTCCCGAGCTGCGTCATCCGCTGCGTAATATGTTTTATCAAGCTAAAAAAGAAGAAACCGATCTGCCTATATGCAAGCAAGTACCAGCAGTGTTAAACGGAGAATCACATATGATTGAGATAAATCTGCACAGGGTAAAAGAGCAGGGTTCCCCCAACGATCTTATGTGCATCGTGTTTCGAAAAATCAGAGAGATTGAGCCTCTCGATGTCAGTGAACCGGTTAAGCGCGAGGATGTCCCCGAAGAGGGAAGGAAAATATAGATGACATTGAAACAGCCACAAACCTGTACCGGGTCGGCAGTGAAGCTGCCAAAAATGCCGCTATACATGGCGGGGCCAATAATATCAAAATTGTCTTGAATGTCGACGATCAGTTTCTTTATATGACTATTGAGGATGACGGGATGGGATTGGAAGTTTCAGAAGATACAGAAGATGGAATGGGTATTCATATAATGCGCTACCGCATAGAGCTAATTGGAGGCACGTTTGAAATAAAAACCACACCTAATATAGGAGAAACAGGCACAACAGTTACCTGCAGGATTCCGTTAAAAGAAGTAGAGGGCTATATTGAGTAGATTAGGGGTATGTATGGCGCTATCCTCACAGTAGTAAGATGAAGTAGTCACCTCGGAGGGAATCCTTACAATATTTTTTGAGAAATTAATTAATCCCTTGTCAAAACTAATATATGCTCCCCTTTCGGTGTGCCGGGGAAGTTTTTATCTAAATCCAGCCCTTTTATTGTGGCCTCACCAGGAACAATCGCAAATAGTTGAATAGGAATATACACAGCGACGTTCATAGCTTTGCAGCGAACGGGCCAATGGCCTTTCCCTTCCATGATCCAGGTATCAACTTGTGACTTGAGATCGAAAAGTGTATCAATAACTGAGCTTTGCTCTTCCATTCCTTCCAGGAGGAAGCTATCTTTAGCTCTAAGGTTTTTTGTTACAGTAATCTCAATGTATTTGTTGGCTAATTGCGCAATATTACGGGCATTATTTTCCCAGAAAGCCATGCTTACCTTAACGTTGGGATAATATCCATGGGTATGATAGAAATCATCAATTCGCGAGAGCAGGAGATCAAAAGATAAGTTGGAGCCCATTACCATAAAGGTTCGTTGTTGGACAGTGCAATCCATTAGTAAAATGAATAACGAAGATGTCCAAGCTTTTGATATCCCAAATTACTTAACAAATTTAAGATTTATCCTCAGGTAATTTCGGAAGAGTGAAAACATCTGATGCAATGTGGCATTTGCGCCAAAAGCGCTCTGGCTCTGGAGTCTTTAACCAATCAAAGGCGTTCAGGAGGGTGTCGGCTTCGGGGTTTATACCATATTCAGCCTTTCTTTTATTAGCTAACCTTTTATATTTTTCCGGGAGTTCAGAAATTAGCATTAAATCGGAGCGAACTTATAGTTTAGTTTGTAGTTATCACGGTAAGAGAGATGTTTCTGTATTTACTCGACGAGATCATTCCTGCCCTGGGTAAATAATCCGAATAAACCTTCTTTATACTAGCCGATAAAATAATTGTCCCATTTTTTTCTGTGTTGTGAAGGTGGCTGCCTGCTGTAAAGTTTATTTTTTAGAATCCTTGAAAATGAATTGTTTTCTTAAATTTCTATAAGAGCTAATTGAAAATTTCATATTATTAAAAATCCGGCTTTTGATGGCGGGGGGTGCTTTTATATGATGGGGGGACCGATTTATGATGGAGAAATAAATAAATGTGGTTACTTGCAGACCCTGGTTCAAAAAGGCGGGGGCTATTCTGAGAGAATCCTAAAGAATTGGGTTAAACCCTACCCCCCCCATATAGTAATACCCTGAGACATTACTCTCAGGGCATTACAGCTACGGCCAGGTTGGGCATCCGGCCGCAGGGTTTTTTTATGTAAATAGTTCTGCTACGGTACCTCATCGGCGCTGGCCGGCATCTGCAGGCCAGCCAGTTTACATTCTTTCCTCGAAATGCTCATACGCCGTATCCACCTTATGGTAGTGGCGATCCTCAAAATCGGGAAGCTTACAATCTGATCAGCGTAGCGATCGCCATACTCGGCCAGCAGGCGGGCATCAAAGCGATCGTCTTTGCGATGGTGTTCCGGGGCTACTTTCTTAGTAGCAGTGGTTTTAAGCAGGGCGCATTTCCAGCCCTGTCGGGATAGGCTAGCCAACAGGCGGTCGCTGTAAATGCCAGTATCTTCAATATAGATGATGGTGTGCTGTTGGGGGCAGTTGTGGGAGCTTAGCCACCGGTGCAGTCGCTGGAAGCCTTCCGGGGGCTGTATTCCCCGCGGGGACGCAACCAACAGTCAATGGTATCTTTTGACACATCAATGCCCAAAAAATGCTGGGACAACAAAACTTGCAAAACAGCAGTGACGATATAGAAGCAGAAAACCAAACCTTGCTGATGGTTGAATGTTAAGGGGCGGTCAAGACAAAACGAAAGATGGGCTTTGGGAAAACGGCAAGAAGCACCTGGAAATATTCCACAAAATCAGGAACACGAAATGGACGAGGATGGCAGGGACGCTAGGCCAGAAAAGGGCACTGGTTCCGCCCCGGAACCCGAAAAAAGCTGACCACAAATTAAGCCCGAACCCCTGGAGCTCTTACAAAATAAAAGAGAAGCAAAAAACCAGCCTCAAAAACTGTGACAAATTGGGAAGACCGACCGCGCAGGATAACGACATTGTGCTTAATCTGCCGGAGCTGTACCGTCGGAGCCATCGGTAGAAAGCGCGTTGGATCCGCCCTTCAGTGCGTAGTGACGGTGAGGAGTTTGCTGGGGTGAAGTTTAGCCTGCGTGTGTTTGGGCCGGTGTCCTATAATGTTGTCAATGCGGCACAAAATGCCTATACTGAGGAGTTAAGTAGTCATCGGGTTCACTGTCGGACTGTGATTGGACATCAACAGTATCGGTGAATCTCTGGCTACTGGCAAATCACTTAATATGAATACAAGAAATCTCAGCGATATTCCGGTAGCGAGAGGCAATCGTCAGGACTTTTCCCCCGACGGTTCCAGATTCCTGATTATCGTCTCGAACTCCAATTATATGGTGCAAGCTACTCTTCACGACCACCCATACTCCGGCACATCCTAATGCCCAATAGAAAACAGAATTCCAATATTCGTTTCCTGGATGACAAACCGCTCATAGAGCAGTTGTCCTTAAAGGAACGGGCAATTTCTGCCGTGGCTGAAGGTATCACCATCTCGGACAACCTACTCCCTGACAATCCGATTATTTATGCAAATAGCGGCTTTGAGAATCTGACAGGTTATCCGATCGATACTGTGCTGGGCAAGAATTGTCGGTTTTTGCAGGGACCTGATACGGATCCCAATACAGTGAAGACAATCAGGAAGGCCGTCAAGGAACAACGGGCGTGTACGGTGGAGATCCTGAATTACCGAAAAGATGGCACCCCGTTCTGGAACAATCTGTCCATCACTCCTGTGCTCGACCCCAATGATAATGTGACCCATTTTATTGGCATTCAATCTGATATTACAATACGCAAGACTTCGGAAGAGTCATTGCGCACAACTGCGAAGAAGCTTGAGGCGGCGAACCGCCGCATGAAAAATGACCTGGAGGACGCGCGTCAGCTTCAGCTTGCCATGCTCCCGAAAAGCATTCCGCAGCTTCCATATCTGGATATTGCAGTGTGCATGAATACGGCGTATGAAGTCGGCGGCGATTATTACGATTTTCTGGTCGATTCCGATGACACACTCACGGTTGCTATTGGAGATGCTACTGGGCATGGACTGAAAGCGGGGACTATCGTCACAGCCACCAAAATGCTGTTTGACTCCCTTGCCCCACGTCCGGATCCTATCCGCATATTACAGGAGATGTCACGCGCCCTTAAGATGTTAGGGTTTCGCAATATGTATATGGCGATGACTATTGCGAAAGTAACTCCAGAACGGCTCCTGATAACGTCTGCAGGCATGCCATACACCTACCATTACAGTATTGCCGACAACAAGGTCACAGAGATTGTGATCAAGGGCATGCCACTGGGCGGATTTCCGGATTTTCCGTATCAATCAATAGAAGTGGCATTGTATAAAGGTGATATTTTTCTACTGATGAGTGACGGACTCATGGAACTGAGGAATGAGCGGCGCGAGTTTTTTGGGGAAGACCGTATCAAGTCTCTGCTTCAAGATGTCGCGCTGGAAGCGCCCCGTACAATCATCGAGCACCTGTCGAGGGCAGCTGAAGAATGGGCCAAGATGAATACGGTGCAAGATGATATGACATTGATGGTAATGAAAGTGAAATGAGACGCACTTACAGCTAGGGGCTCAGTAGTGAATTTTATCTACTTTCAAACGGTCAACTTTTAGGGAAGCTTACAACCTGATTTAAGCTGAGCCAACGCTTTTTCTTGTAGTTTATCTAGTTCTTTTTGTGTCATGATTTGCCTAAGTTAGTAGATTTTAAATTACCAACCTAGACAGAGTTAGATTTACACTCTCGATTTTTTATGAGTTTTGATTTTCCTTTTTATACTTTAGAAAACAAAATTCACGTAATGCCATACGAATAAATTCATCTAAATCCTCAATCCCAATTCCTTTTGTGTACTGCTTTATATCTTCAACGATTGGATGATTTAA
Organism: Fodinibius roseus; assembly: GCF_900129315.1. Classification (GTDB taxonomy): domain Bacteria; phylum Bacteroidota; class Rhodothermia; order Balneolales; family Balneolaceae; genus Fodinibius; species Fodinibius roseus. Next base: position 92,900 of record NZ_FQUS01000016.1, on the reverse strand, counting down.
ACGTTCATCAAAATACCATTTTATTAAACTTTCTTCAGTTAACCCTACCTCGGCCAGTTGGGGATTCTCTAAACCATGAGATTCAAGAAGGCGTTGTTTAGATTTGGCACGTTCACATAGTTCGCTGTATAAACCATGTAATCGTAAATAATCTGGTATTTGAGTCATTACGTCTGACAAGCATAAATTTTCCATCCACTGAAGTCGTGCTTCACTTTTAATTAACTGAAAAAACTGGTCTTTGGTAAGGTGTTGCTCTTCAAGCCAATTCTTGAATTCTATTGGTTTAATTAACCCACGCTCAATTCTAAATTTATTAATTGTTTGTTGCAACATATTATCTGAAATAGTTACGTTTAATCTAGACGTTTCATCAATTGCTAAAAGGCGTATCATTGCACCTTGGAAGGCCTTGGGATAAATTTCACTGTCGAGTCTTAGTTCATCTATTATTCTATTTAGTAAAATCATATCGGAATTTGCATCAGAATCTATCTTTAATTCCCCGGAAAATCGTCGTAAATTATCCCAAGTTTCAGTGTACTCGAACGAATATGTGATTTTTTTGGGTTTTAAATTATCATTAAGGGAACCATTGATTTTTTTTAGCATTAAGAGTGCATCCTCATGCTTTTTGTCAACTTTGCCTGTAGGTAGCCAATTATTTAGCAAGTCTAATTCCTCTTTAGATAAACCCTCATCACCACCCTTTTGCAAGATCGTTTGATATTTACGTTCAGGGTAATGAAAATTTTTAGCGATCTTAACCAATATTTCTCGCGTTGCCGGGCTAATTATTTTGGCTGCTTCAGCCTTAGCAAAAGTATGGCGAATATTGACCATTGCATCAGATAAAGTCTGATAATGATTTTCTTCGTTTCCATGTATCACGGCAACTTCGTCATCATCCTCAAGAGTCCCTTTTTGAAAAGATTCAAAAATTTTCCCAACTCCAATCATCCCAAATTGTTCTAACTCAGCTGCACGAAGTGCGCCCATGCTAGCACTCCCGTAAACATGTATGCCTTTGGACATCGCCCATAATATTTCTTTGTGCCAAATAGAGGGCACACGTTCAAAATAACCATCAATAATACCAATTATCTTTGGTTTTTTTAGTGCCACCCTATAGACATCACCTTGTTCGGCAGGGGGTAGATAAATGGCGTCAAGTGTATTTCGTGCTTCATCTGAAGCAATTGTAGGTCCAGTAAAAATATAGATGCTCATGTGGAATTCTCCAGCTGTTTTTTGACACGAATTCCCGGTTCATAACCTAGTGCTTCATCTGTACTTTCTAGGCCTGGAATAACAACTCGAACGACAGGTATATCAAACTCACTTTTTGTCAAATCAACCACTATGACTCGTTTTAACCCTGCCGAAGTAAGTTTGGAAATTTCCCAACTTACATCCTCATTTAAAGTTTTACTTTCCCATGTTGGAATCTCGCAATATTTACGTAAGGGACCTTTTATTTCAAGTTGCTTTCGAAAGTATTGATGTATATCCTGATTTAGATAACGTTCATACTTACCTCGGATAGCATCATCACGAGATCCAGCAATGAATGTAAGTCGACTCTGGGCTGCTTCTGTAAGTGCACGTAGCAAAGCAATATGCCGAACGGGATGACAACCCATGCCAGAAGTTGAATAAAGCGGTCGAAGGGGGTTGTTCTCTTTTCCAATTATTGTACATAGAAAAGAAGGTATCCCAACATCAGTAGTTGTATCCCACACTGCAACTTCAATATTAGCTTTCTTGTATTTTTCTAATATTCTAAGGCAATGAACATGGTCCACGGTATTCAAATTAATCCGAGATTTAAGTTTTTTTTCTTCGGAAAAGTATCTCCAAAGTGTAGTTGAATCACGTTCTACTACCTCACAAATACCATGACTTACTGCTTCTAGAAAATGGTTTCCTGAAGCTAAACCATTAGAAGTAATTGGAAAGCAACCACTGCCAACGGGAAGGGGGAGGGTATAATCCGTATGTACCATTTCATAAGGTATCCAGACTAACTCATCCTGAATAATATCGTACCCTTCAATCCATAATATTTTTAAATTAGGATGATATAGCCCTCCAGATATCTTGGGAAGTCTTTCCACATCTACCAAGCGGTGGGTGTAATTTAATTCCTCATAACTACCATACTTTAACGGAAGTGTGATATGTTCCGCATGGTAAGATTCAATAGACTCCATTATACCTGAAGCTTTCGCTGAAGCTAAATTTAGCCCCTTGCCCTGCGAAACAGCTAGCGATCGGGAATTGGGCCTGCTTACTATTACCACTGGAATACCAATTGAATCCAGTCCTGTAACATTGGCTACACGCGTGATACCCATTACTTTTAGTAAGCAATTAATACGTAAAAGTGTGTTCTCTGGTGTAATCAGGCGTTGAGTACCGCTATAAAATGTTTTTGGGACTGGTTCAATACCATTGAGTAGGCGAACCATGTGTAACTCAACGCTTCAATTGACGAATTGAACTTAGATTCATTATGCTGACTGTAGTAGATCCTCCTGCACGCAAACCCAAAGAATCCTTTACAAGGCGACCCCTAATAGAAGAAGTAAATTGTAAATTATCTGGATGAAAAAGTAGCTTTTCCGCAAGATAAGCTTCTTCTTCTGGCAACTTAAAAGAACTAAGTTTTTCATCTGGAATAAAATATAGAGCTCCATCAGCACCACGTATTAACGATCCCCCTTTTTCCTGCTTTTGATCTACTTTTTCTTGTCTTTTTTCATCACCCATTGGTAACCTCCTCTTTATTATTAATTATAATCCTTATAATAACTATAGATAAATAATTTAATAAATGCAACGATAACAATAATTTATATGTAAATTATTGATTGAAGATATCCTGGGTTACCAAGAACTAGACTCTAATATAGGCACAAAATTCCTTCTGAAGATGGGGGGCAAGAAAGCGAATTGTAAAAGGAGTTTAATAGAAATGCTCCCAAATCTTATGATCAGATATTTACAAAGGCGTCCCCTGGCCAAGGAGATTAACGAGATGCGTGAAAATGGATACAATACAACCGCATGGATGTCATTGATTGAACTATACAGGGATATTAGCTATGCCATTGATGGCAAGTTGATACCAGATGTACAAGTGCGGTTTGAGCGTCTAATAGGTAAAGAGGTTAAGTATGTAAAGATGCAGGAGCCTGACGATAGTGATCTCTGGGAGATAGGGGATATGGCAACAGGAGCGGCAGCTAACCTCCAACCGCTGCAGGGTAAAAGCAATCTTGGTGAGGAGGAAGTACGCCTTAACGAGTATCTAATGGAGATCCTTAACTACCGATTGGCAAGCTTACCTGATGAGGCAGCATGGGATTTTGTGGCACAATCAATTCTTTCAGAAACTAAAGAACTAGGATAATACCTTCGAAACCCAGGCACGACTAACATCAAATCTACGGGCAATTTCAGCTTGTGTGTCTACCTCTCCGGAGGCCAATAGCTCCTGAAATATTTCTCTTTGTTCCTCTCTGCTTTTGCTCTTTTTCTTGGGTTTTTGTGCTTTTGAGTTAACAATTTTTGTGTAAAGTTTTTGGTTCGCATCATTAAAATTTGGGTGCAAATTGAGTAGTTTTTGGTAGTCAATTTTGTACTTATTTCCTTTAGGACCCCGCCTTAAGACTCTTATAGCCCATTTTAAGGAAAAACTTTCCGCATACTATCGGTGTACGGGGAGCCGCGTAAAGCTAAAGTGCGAACATGGACGTTTCCAGGTTCGCACTTTTTTATTTCAGTCCATTCTGCTTCCAGCTTTTTGTCAGCTAAAAAGTTGATCTCAATATCTCCAGTATTATATCATTATCCACGTTAATGACTGGATCACTGTTTTCATCAGGTCTTCTCGCACTCTGCTATCAGACTCGTCCCACAATTTTATAAACTCATTGATAATCATTTTATCGGTATTATCATCTACCACTTTCCGGTTGTCAGGGGCCAGTTTATGAATTGGTTAAATTTTACGCGTCTTTTGACATATATCAAGACTATTTCCTGTCATATATCAATGGTGTTACAGAAAAGACTCGCTATGTTAGGAGCGAACAAACTGTTTAACATCAAAGTAATAACACAATGACTACTGCAACTAAAACCTTGTGGAATATAGATCCAACGCATTCAGAAGTTCAATTTAAAGTGAAGCATCTGGTGATTTCGACCGTTACCGGGAGATTTGGTTCGTACGATGGAAAAATTGAAGCCAACGGCGACGATTTTGAAAATGCCAAAGCAAGCTTTACTGCTGACATCGACAGCATTACCACCAATAACGAGGATCGCGACCAGCACCTGAAGTCTGAAGACTTCTTTAATGCGGAAGAGTATCCGCAGCTTAAGTTTGGGTCCACAAACTTTGAAAAAGCCGGGGAAGGAGAATACAAGGTTACCGGTGATCTGACTATCCGTGACATCACCAAAGAAGTTTCCCTGGATGTGGTGCACGGCGGGACGGTCGGCGATCCCTACGGAAATACAAAAGCGGGATTCGAAGTGACCGGAACGATTAATCGAAAAGAGTTTGGTCTGACCTGGGATGCTGTAACGGAGGCAGGCAACGTGGTTGTGGGAGATAAGATAAAGCTGCAGATGAACGTTCAGTTTATCCAAAGCTAAAACAACAGTATACGTCCCTACGCATACCAAGCGGGTATTCTCTTCCGGAGGGTATCCGCTTTTTTATTTTCTGATTATTCCCTGTACATTTTCAGATATCTTTGATAAGACAATTTGCATAAACAAGGTGACAATCTCCAAGCCAGCAACAAATGTATCAGGTACTAAAAGAAAGTTTTCAGGAGCATGTCTCGTTAACCGATGAGCAGTGGGAGATGTGCAAAAAAAAATTCCGTCCCAAGCGAATGCTTAAACGGCAATTCCTGCTCCAGGAAGGCGATGTTTGCCGCGAGCTGGCTTTTGTGGAAAAGGGTTCGCTCTATTCTTACTCCGTGGATTCAAAAGGCAACCAGCATGTTATACGTTTTGCCTTTGAAGGCTGGTGGATGGCAAATCTGCAAAGTTTCTTCACCAGGAAGCCAACCAACTTAAATATTGAGGTGCTTGAAGACAGTGAGCTTCTGGTGCTTGACAGTAAAAACCACGAAAAGCTGTTAGAGGAAATTCCTGCCTATGAACGCTACCATCGTATTATTCTCCAGAATGCCTATGTGGCCCTGCAACAACGTGTGGAAAATGCGCTTGGGCTTACCGCCGAAGAGAAATACAACCGTCTGATAGAGCAGAATCCGGAGTTCATGAACCGGGTACCCCTGAATCTGGTGGCTTCGTACCTGGGCATCAGTCCCGAGACATTAAGTCGGGTACGCGGCCAGTTTAGCAGCTAACCCAACCCCTTCATCTTTTCCCAAAGACTTTCTATCCCAGTCGCTGTTCACATCAGACGCCTCATTGGTTGACTGAAGGAAGGCAAACAGCAGCTCATCCGAATTTTCAGCCATTTGCGACCATAGGTAAATCATCTCAAGTGTCTCTTGCCATTCGGCCGGAGCAGGCAGTTCGGGCCATGAATAATTCTTTTGACTTGCTGATGAGTTTTGTTTCATCGTGACAGGTATTGTAAATAGTTAGGTGATTATGCTATTTCAGTACATCCTGCAATGACTCATCCCGCTCAATAACCGATTTGGCAAATGGACAGAGTGGAATTACCATCAGTTCATTGTCACGAGCATAATTCACCGCATGCTCAACCAATTCATTTCCGATATTTTGGCCTCGAAGTTCATCGGATACTTCGGTGTGGTCAATAATTATTTTATCTGAACCGGCCTTTGAATAGGTAATTTCGGCTTTTATTTCACTGTTCTCTTCAATAAAAAATGATCCTTTACTATTTCCGTCTTTGTGTTGGATAATCATAGCGACCGCGGAATAAGGTTAACGCGTTATTTGTTCCAACTTATATAAACCGGATCACAGTTGACAGCGAAAGTTATCCGCATTGCTCTTTTGACATATGTCAAGGGTTTTTCCTAACACATGTCAATGACAAGGGGACATTGGCAGGCTACCTTTACAGTAAGAAATTAAGACAACCAACAAACAGATGTACCATTATGCCTATTACCAAACAAACAATTGCTATCATCGGAGCCGGTGGAAATATGGGCTCCGCCTTTGCCAAAAGTATTGCCGAAGGCAATTACCGCCTGCTACTTTTTGACCGCAACCCTGAACAACTGGGTTCATTACATGAGGAAATCCTTCTGGACCATCCGAAAGCTGATGTAGAACTCATGAATTGTCCTCATGAATCCAGCTGGGAGGCCGATATCATTATTTTGGCTGTTCCCCACGGGGCCGAAAAAGAATTGGCTGATAAGATACGTGAAGTTGCAACCCAGAAGATCATGATCAGTATGGCCAATCCCATAGATGAAGATTTTAGCCAGTTGATCACTGATCCTGATACCAGTGCGGCCGAAGAGCTGCAGCAGTGGCTTCCAAATTCTAAGGTGGTAAAAGCATTTAACACCACGCTTGCAGCTGACTTTGAACAGCCGGTTATCAACGGTAAGCAGGTTGACGCTTTTATTGCCGGTGATGATGAGAAAGCCATACAGTCTGTCATCGAACTGGTAGAAACAGTGGGCTTCAATCCGATCGTTGCGGGAGACCTGTCGGTTAGCGGCACCCTGGAGCGTATGCAGTTGCTACTCATGCAGCTTACGATCAAAAACGAATACAACTGGCTGGCCGGCTGGAAGATACTTCACAACTAAATCAGAACTCAACTTCAAAAAATTAACATTATGATACTAATAACAGGAGCAAACGGACAGTTGGGATCACAATCCATTGACTTTTTAAAATGGCCCCTCTGTTAGAGGCAGTAAGTATTCCGTTTTCACTCAATTTATAAATGATGAAGATCAGCTTATTCCTAATGATGAAATAAAGAAGGCTGCGAGCACTATGTTGGACGAGTTGGCGCGATGGAGTGCTGGAATAAAAGTGATAAATGAAAATGAAGCTGTAGCTGTTTAAGTGATCGAATGAATTGGAAGATATGCGAAGCCTACGAATTCAAAAGAATAATTAATTATGGAAAACAATTATACCACACCGTCCCAGACCCAAATCGGGCACGTACATTTGAAAGTGTCTGATTTGGATCAGGCCCTTGAATTTTACCGCGACCTGCTCGGCTTTGAGCTAACCACCATGTATGGCGAGAACGCGGCCTTTCTGTCAGCCGGCGGCTATCACCATCACATTGGACTCAATACCTGGCACAGCAAAGACGGTTCGCCTGCACCACGCAATAGCACCGGACTCTACCACACCGCTTTTCTATATCCCACGCGCAAAGACCTGGCTGAAATCCTCCAGCGTCTCATTGATGAGGAATACCCCATTGACGGGGCCAGCGATCACGGCGTTTCGGAAGCAATTTACTTAAGGGATCCCGATGACAATGGCGTGGAGCTGTACCGCGATCGCCCGCGCGAGGAATGGGAGTATACCGAAAACGGCTCGGTCAGGATGGTTACCAAGCCACTGAATGTGAAGGATCTACTCAAAGAATTGAATTAAAACACACTTTGAATCTGAACTCAACAACAACTAATCATAACAGAAATATCTTTTATCACAATGAATAAATTGAAAATTACATACTGGATAACCACCAGAATATTCAGTGCTATGATGCTATGACGGTCGTGTGCGATGTCAGCAGCAGAAGTGATATTGAGCAGATGATTGCTTATGGCGCTGAGTAGTTGGGTGGCTTTGACGTGTTGGTAAATAGTTGGAAACGCTGTATGATTGGGTAAACAAATTTACGGGAGAATAGCGGCGCCAAACCTGGACAGGAAGAGAAAGGTTAGTAAAATTGGGTAGTAGTACAACGTATGAGACTGTATTTTGCAGAGAACTGTTGTGATTTATACCGCGATAAGTACTTAAGTACTAAAATAGACTCTCGCTTTAATTTAAATTTAAAACAATGGATATACTTTGGGTTGGTGTTGCCTTTATCTGTGGGATGTTGGTTTCCCGTATTAAACTTCCACCTCTGGTAGGCTACCTGGCAGCAGGGGCCGCGCTGGGTGCATATGGATATGAAGCTGGAGCTGCACTCCACGAAGTGGCGCACCTGGGCGTACTCTTTTTGCTTTTTACTGTGGGCCTGCACCTACGCCTTAAAAATGTTATCCGCCTTGAAGTGCTCGGTACCGGAGGTATTCATTTGCTGATTACAGCGGGTATTTTTATTCCGGTTTCTCTGGCGCTGGGATATGATCTTGTTTCTTCAATTATTATCGGGATCGTCCTGGGATTCTCGAGCACCGTCTTGACTGCTAAAAACCTGGAGCGTCGCGGTGAGCTCGGGGCTTTTCACGGACGTGTAGCTATCGGTATCCTCATTTTGCAGGATATGGTAGCTATTGGCTTGCTCGGCCTTACCAGCGGCACAGCGCCTTCTACCTGGAGCCTGGCGTTGCTGGGACTCCCGCTACTTCGACCGGCTGTCATCAAGGTGGTGGAATTGAGTCAGGAGGAGGAGCTCAAGCTGCTGTTTGCCCTCATGCTGGCGATCGGCGGGGGTACGCTCTTTGAGGAATTGGGACTTTCCTCTGAATTGGGAGCGCTGGTAGCCGGCATGCTGCTATCCGGCCATGAGGTGGCTGATGAACTGACTGAAAAATTATGGGGACTCAAGGAGGCATTTTTAGTTGGCTTTTTTCTTGAGGTAGGCCTCGCAGGTCTGCCCGAATTGCAAGATTTTTATCTGGTTTTGGCTGCTTTAGCAATACTTCCGGTTAAGTCACTACTGTACTTTGGATTGATGCTTGGTTTTAAGCTCCGTGCGCGAACTTCCTTTATTGCAACTATTTCATTGACTTCCTACAGCGAGTTTACTTTGATTGCGGGAAGCGTGGCCGCCTCTGCCGGATTTATACCGCCCGGCGTTGTGGTTGGCTTTGCCCTGCTTACAGCTGTTTCATTTGCTTTGAATGCCCCGCTTTCAATCTGGGAAGATCAGCTATGGACGAAATTAGAGAGAAAACTTATCACCCTTGAACGGGATGTTCCCCATCCCGACCAGCAGACGATTTCGCTGGGTTCGGCCAACTACCTGATCGTTGGGATGGGCAACGCCGGCCAGGCCGCCTATGACCGGCTGAAAGAGCATGAAAAAAATGTTGTGGGACTGGATATCGACCCGGCCCGCATCGAACATAATCTCGCTGAAGGCCGCCGTGTCATCTATGGCGATATGCAGGATATAGAACTATGGGAGAATATAGACCTCACGGATGTTTCTTCGGTAATACTGGCGTCAGGGACACCGGAATCCAAGGTTAACGCCACTAAGTATATCCGGAATAACGATTATTTGGGTTCGATCTATGCGCTGACTATGCAGCAGGAAGAACACAATGATATAGTTCAGGCCGGTGCCAGTGCCGTATGTCTTCCCATTACCCAGGCCGGTGAAAAGCTGGCGGACCTTAGTCTGGCTGACAATGACAGGCGCAATAATATTGTTATGGAGACAGGGTAATACTTTCTCTGAACCTACTCGAATGATTATAGGACTTCAGATTGACATATGATGTAAAGATGCTCAACCAATTTCATCAGCTAAAATGTAGCAATTTCAATGTGATCCTTGTAAAAAGAGTGAATTCTGTGTTGACTATCATATTACAGCAAAAACACAATTCCTCCGATTGTCCTTAAAAGGCAGATCTTTTAAATAAACAGTACATATAAGAGCTTAATAGCTCTCCCACCTCCAAATACATACATATCAAGGTGATAATTTATGTATAAGCAAAAAAGAGTACTGCAATTATCTTCACGCCGGGAAATAATCCCGCTTCCCTGACTTGGTCACTGGCGGGTCTGTCTGTTCAAGTTCCTGAACAAGTTGGCGGACAAGGATGTACGCCGGGATACTGGAAACAGCCGCATCATTTTGATTCATGGACATCCTATAAGCCTGACGACAGTATTGAAGATCCCTTTGATGTCCCGGGCTCTTTGAATGTTGTTCGGCCAGAGCAGGGAAGAGTCGAAGATCTGACATTGTTGGAAGGACTTGAATTGCGGGGAGGAAAAGTCAACGCTCTTATACGTCATGCGGTAGCTGCATTATTGAATGCGTCCAACCCTGATGTCAGCTATGACCTGTCCGTGTCTGAAGTAGTTGAAAAATTTAATGATTCCGTAAGTGGTGGTGATATTGAAGCAACGAAAAATAACTTTGAGTCCTTTAATGAACAGGGCTGCCCGTTAAATTAATGAATAGAAACCCTAAAGAGCTGTATTGTTAACCAACCTCTGTCCCCCAAATAGTAATGCCCGGGAAGCAAATGTCAGGGCATTACTACAACGGCCCCAGGTCTCAGTTTTACTTTTTGTTAACGGGTGAAGAAGTTTAGTAAATCCATTAAAACTGCCAGCAGAAAAATACCGATGGGAAAGTGAACAAGAATTGGGTGTATGTAGGGCGCCCATTCCGGAATCTGTTCCATAGGCAGATATTTTTGAGTTAAAATAGTTGGGTATAAACGAATGCTGATAATCCCAGAATGTTAATGATAATAAACAATGTTACGGCAATATTCTTAATCTTGCCGCCGCTTTCCATATCCATCATTTTCATTTCGTGGGTTTGCATGTACTTCTTATGCAACCATACCAGCGTTCCAGCGATCCAGATGAAGATAAGATTCATCCAGAAGGTATAGTCGATTTTAAACTGGGTGATCTGCGATACTTCCCGCCGGCTTTCCGGTACAATATCCAGAAATGAGAACAGCCCGTTCAAGATTAAGGCTGTAAGAACAATACTGACAAACATGACTCCTGCAATATACAGTGCAACTCTCCATCCGTAATATTTGGCGTTTATATGTACGAGAGGAGGGACCATCAGATCTGAGTAGATGAATCCCATAATCCCGGCAAAAAGCACCCCGTTTTGATTGAGAACCGTAGCCAGGGGAATATTACCCATCGATCCGATAAAGGTGGAAGCGGCTACAAAAGGGGCAATAATGGCATTCTCCAGGGTCACCAGCCAGCCGGGCAGATGTTGGGCATCAGCCAAAAAAAGCGTTGTCCAGAACGACTCGGGAACCAGCACGGCCACAAATCCTGCAATAGTAAAGCCGATCAGGATATCCTCCCAGGCCATCTTCCAGTCGTTGACAAATTTGTGTCCAACCAGCTGCCATCCTTCTTTACTTTTGATGCGTTTTTTCCAGTCAAAATCTTCCGTTAAACCATCATCATCGCTTTCAACTTTCTCACGAGCTGCCTGCAGCCAGCTTTCCGGATAGGTCCATTTGATGAGCAGGCTGCTAATGGCAATGAGCACGAGTCCGCCAATAAGTTCAGCGGCAAGAAACTGCCAACCAAGAAAGATGAGAATCAAAATACCCAGCTCAATAACCAGGTTGGTGGAAGCGAACATAAAAGCCACTGCCGCAACAAAATGGGCTCCTTTTTTGACCAGGGAACGGGCCGCTGCCAGTGCGGCAAACGAGCAGGATGAGGAAGCAGCTCCAAAGAAAGTAGACAGGGATATGCTTTTTAGATCGGCATCGCCCATATACTTGGTAAGTTCTTTTTTTGGGACAAAGGCCTGGATCATTCCGCTGACAAAATAGCCAAGCACAAATGCCCAGCCGGATTTCCAGAAAAAACCGAGTGCTGTTTTTGCTGATTCGCCATATAAATTTAATAAATCCATCGTGTTAATGAATTGTTTGGGTTGACGGTGAATTTGACGTGCTTTAAGCTGTTCACAAGTAAACTAAGCAACGTTACTATCCCATCCTTTTTTTCATAATCCTGAACAATAAATAAGTTCCAATGATCCCGTAAAGACGGAAAGAGAAACCGTCCACCTCTTCTCTGCTAAAGAGATTGAAATCATACATAAGATTCTCACCACTGTGTCAAATGGTGTTAGTTATAGTAAATGCAACAGAATAAACCACTAAAACCACATGCGAACGCCGCCGAGCATACTTAGGGTGCTGACATGTCCCCCGGTGCGGGCCATATCAGCGGTTTTCCCCAGCTTGCGTTCCCAGTTGACGCCGATATAGGGCGCAAATTCCCGTGCAAACTCGTAGCGAAGCCGGAAGCCAAGTCCAATATTATTGATCCCGGATCCGACGCCCCACTCGGGGACATCCTGGACAGCAATGCTGGTTTCGAAGATCGGCTGACCAATGAGTCGCTGGGTGAACAGCAGGTCATATTCTGCTTCCAGGGAAGCAGACAGATCGCCGTCTTCACTGACAAACATGCCGCCGTCGACATGAAAGAAGTAAGGAGCCATGCCCTGAACTCCCACTACGGCGAAACCGCGTGACTGGTTGCCGCTCCCTTCGTAGGCAAGATCGTAACGGATGCCCCCCTGAATATCAAAGTATGGAGTAATTCCGCGGCTGTAGAGTCCCTGGAATTCCATTTCGGCTTCGCTTTCGGCAGCCAGTGCTTCCCCGTGGGACTTAAACCAGAATTTGTTTAGATCCTTGCCCACGTACCCCTGTACTTCCCACATCAGGGGGTTAGCGCCGCTGACACTGCGGTATTCCAACTTCTCAGCAATTAGGTAGCCATAGGTTTTATCATCCATCATCAGGTCATTGCTGAATTCAGGTGCTTTTTGAGCGAAAGCTGAGCTGCCGGCGATTACAATGATTGCGAAGGTAGTGAGAATGAATGGTGACGCGTATTTCATTGTGTTCATTTTAATAAAAATTTATACAGCAGAGTTTTTAGTAAATAATCGGATGGATTAAAATGGATCATTCATTTCTAACTATATTCAATCTCCCATAACTCTTCTTTCCCAGGGAGGGACCTAATAGCAGGCAATATTTTAATCTATGAGTTCCTCCTTAGAAAAGGAGGGGAGGAGGATTAATTGACGATATCCATGAGTTACGGTCTATATTATTTGAAAATGTTTGTCTACGGTAATCTATTTACGAATAGTCCTGTCCGTAAATGCTGCCGTCCTCATCGGCCACTTGAACGACCCGGAACATGCCACGCTCCATGTGATACAGGATATGGCAGTGGAAGGCCCATCGCCCTTTATCGCGTGGGGTAATGAGGGCCGAAATCCGCTGGGCCGGCTGCACAAGCAGGGTATGCTGCCGGGGATTGTAGGGCCCGTTGCCGTTTTCCAGCTCCATCCACATCCCGTGCAGGTGAATCGGGTGTTCCATCATGGTATCATTGACCAGCGTCAAACGCAGCCGCTCGTTGTGCTTGAACTCGATAGGGCCATCCACCTCATGAAACTTTTTGCCGTCAAACGTCCACATGTAGCGTTCCATATTGCCGGTCAGGTGCAGCTCTACTTCCCGCTGGGCATCGCGTTTATCCTTGTTGGGACGCAGGCTCCTCAGGTCGTTATAGACCAGCACTTTACGCCCGTCGTTGCCCAGGCCGATACCGGGTTCATTGAGTCGGTCGAACTGGTTTTGGGCAATGGCCGCGGCGCCTGGACCGTGCTTGCCGGGGCCATGTTTGACAGGCTTCCTGCGGCTCTGGGGCATGTCCATGCCCCCGTGATCCATCTTGTCATGATCCATACTTTCCATATCATCGCTTTCCATGTCCATGCTGTCCATGTCCATTGCCATGCCCATATCTCTCATGCTGCGCCTGGGGCGGGGACGAAGCTTTGGCACGTCTGCAGACATTCCTTCTCGGGGCGCTAAGGTCCCGCGGGCATAGCCGCTGCGGTCCAGGGATTCCGCAAATATCGTATAAGGCTTTTTCTCTTTGGGTTCTACAATGACATCATAGGTCTCGGCAATACCGATACGGAACTCCTCAACAGGGACCGGCTCCACGTTTTGGCCGTCGGCTTGTACGACCGTCATCTCCAGTCCGGGGATGCGAACGTCAAAAGCCGTGGTACCCGCCGAGGCGTTGATAAAACGCAGGCGCACTTTTTCGCCTTTCTTGAAGAGCGCGTTCCAGTTGGCCTCCGGCCCGCGGCCGTTCATCAGATAAGTATAGGTGGCACCGGTGACATCCAGCAGGTCGGTCGCGCTCATCCGCATTTTTCCGAAGGAGAGATAATCTTTTACGGCATCACCAAAGCCCTCATGTTTTACATCCTTGAAAAATTCACCAATTGTTCGCTTCTGGTAATTATAGTAGCCTTCCTGTTTTACGCTGTGTGCCAATACTTTATAGGGATCCTCAAACGTCCAGTCGGAGAGCACGACCGGGTAGTCACGATCGTATTCAACCGGATCCCCCTCAGCCGGATCAATAACCAGGGGGCCGTAATGGCCGAGCTGCTCCTGCAGGCCCGAATGGCTGTGATACCAGTAAGTACCGTTTTGCCGTACCGGGTACCGGTATTCAAAGGTCTCGCCGGGAGCAATACCGTCAAAGCTGACGCCGGGTACCCCATCCATCTGGAAGGGCAGCAGGATCCCGTGCCAGTGGATGGAGGTTGTCTCATCCAATTTATTTGTTACCCGGAGCATTACATCCTGTCCTTCCTGAAGTCGGATCAGCGGACCGGGTACGCTGCCATTAATACCAATCGCTTCTCCTTGCTTGCCATCGATCTTGTGGGACATCCTGCCAATGGCAAGGTCAATTATGTTGTCAGGCCCCAGGGGCCGAAGTACTTCCCGCTGATTAAATCCTGCAAATGCGTAGGTAGGCAGGATGGAACTTACCCCGGCCATGGCCGCCATGGAAGCGGTATATCGTAGAAAGCGGCGGCGTGTCATATTGTTACTGTCTTCACTCATAGCTGGTTGTTGGGCTCTTTGTGCAGCTTAAAAAATATGATTTCAACAATGAACCAGAATATAACAGGCGAACCTTAAATCAAGCTTAAAGCATTAATGGTTAGTATCCTTTATTTTAAGACCGTTTGGTTAATAGTCAAAAAGTCTATTGTATGTGGATATTTTTAGTGGAAGATGAAAAGCAGCTGGCAAACACCTTGAAGCGGGGACTGGAAGAGGAAGGACACGTAGTTGAGGTGATGCACGATGGGGAAGAGGCGGAGCTTCAGGGATTGGTGAATGATTACGATATAGTCATTCTGGACTGGCGCCTGCCCAATCGCGATGGCAAGCAGATACTGGAGCATTGGCGCGCGGAAGGCCGGAGCTTCCCGGTTCTCATGCTTACCGCGCTCGGGGACCTGGACCACAAAGTATCAGGCCTCGATGCGGGAGCCGATGATTACATGGGCAAGCCGTTTTCGTTTGAAGAGCTGCTGGCCCGTGTTCGGGCATTGGGACGGCGATCCTCAGAGTTGCAGAATAATGAAGCTCTTACCGTGGGACCTATTGAACTGGACACGCGCAAACACTGGGTGAAGGTATGCGGCATTAAGCGATCGCTTCGGCCCAAGGAATTTATTCTGTTGGAACTGATGATGGGCGCCCCGGAAACGGTGTTTTCCAAGACCCAACTGGCTGAGCGGGTATGGGGTTCGGCCTATCATGTGAGTGATAATACGATTGAGGCTACGATTTCAACGCTGCGTCAGAAGCTGGCCGAATCGTTTGAAGAGTGCGGTAAAGAGTTGTTGGAGAACCGTTTCCAGGCTATTGAAACCATACGGGGCGCTGGATATCGATTAAGCAGTGAGCTAACAAAAGAACATGAGTAAGATTGTGAGCAGGATAACCAGCATTTTTGATCGCCTGTCTATCTCCAAGAAACTGGCGTTTTGGTATGGGGTAAGCCTGTTTATCATGCTAAGTGCTTTCGGCTATTTTTTATATGAGTTATTTCATCAGTCGATTCACCACAATTATGACCGCCATCTGCGGTTCGAGGCTGAACAGCTGCTCCCGCACATCGATACCGGCGGGGATACGCTGGCTATTGACTTGTCAGGCTATAGTCGCAATGCGGCCCTCAAAAGCGGCGTCGAATACGGAACCTACGTGCGGCTGTATAATAGCGAAGGGCAGCTTAAGTACAGCAGTCCGAATTATGCCGGTGTCGACCAGCAGTTGGAACCCGATATCCCTGATGCGGCCGAAGAATACTCATTCAGCAGCCAGTGGCAGGACCTGCCGGCACGAACGCTGTTTTATCCGATTATGGATGACAGTGGTCAGCTATGCGGCTGGCTTGAGGTTACCGGTTTTGAATGGACACTGCATGAGGAGTTGAGTCGGTTCAGGCAATATTTATTGGCATTGATTGCCATAAGCGTAGTTTTTTCAATCCTCGGAGGGTATTGGCTATCCCGCCGGGCGTTGTCCCCGGTGTCCTCGATTATTGATGCCGCCAAATCGATCAGGGCGACAGACCTGGATAAACGCATCCCCGTAAATTATCAGGTGAGGGACGAGCTTACTGATTTGGCTGAAACCTTCAACGTGATGCTCAATCGCCTTCAAAAAGGATTTGAACGGGAAAAGCGCTTCACCTCCGATGCGGCTCACGAACTGATGACACCGCTATCATCTTTGCAAAGCGATGCGGAAATTATGCTTCGCAAACCCCGCTCAAAACAGGAGTACCGGGAAACCATTCAACGGATGTTAACAGAAACCCGCCGCATGAGCGAGATGGTACATCTGTTGCTTCAGCTGTCAAGAGTTGAATCGGTGCATCGTGCTGAGCCGGAATTCGTTAATATAAGCCGCATTTCAGAAGTGGTGGCGAACAAATACCAGGAAAATGCCGAGGGCAAGAACGTTAAAATCCAAACGCAGATTGAGCCCGACCTGCAGGTTCGGGCGCATGGAGCTTATATCGAGGAGGTTTTCAATAACCTCCTGGAAAATGCCTTGAAATATACTCCCGAAGGCGGAGCTATAGACTTACAGCTTCAGCGATCCAGCGGGAAAGCAGTTTTACACCTAACCGATACGGGTATTGGTTTTGACCAGGAAACCAAAGAGCATTTGTTTGAGCGATTCTATCGGGCTAATCAACGGGATGTTCAGGAAAGTCCGGGCA
This sequence comes from Fodinibius roseus, assembly GCF_900129315.1. Taxonomy (GTDB): domain Bacteria; phylum Bacteroidota; class Rhodothermia; order Balneolales; family Balneolaceae; genus Fodinibius; species Fodinibius roseus. The sequence goes on along the minus strand of NZ_FQUS01000016.1, from coordinate 75,884 downwards.
GTGGATTGGGATTGCCACTCGTTAAGGCTATTATAGAATTATACAACGGAAAAATTCGTGCCTACAGTGAAGGGCAGGGCGAAGGGAGTACCTTTGTAGTCGAATTTTCGCTGGCAAAAGATACGGAAGGTTAATGCGGTCTTGTTGCTTCAATTCTTTTGAAGATGCCCTTTGCGGTTAGATCCTGAAGCTGTTCGATATTCCATCCAGCTTTTTCCACATTTGCTACTGTCTGGCGGGCGATATGAACGCCACTTATATAATGGATTGGAGTATCCAGCGTATCCATCAGGAATCCGAGTACCGGGTTCTCAGAACGCATGTGTTCCAACAGATGCAGTTTGCCGCCGGGCCTGGTGACGCGCAGGGCTTCTTTTAACCCCAATATGGGATCGGGAACCGAGCAAAACACGAAGGTGGCAACCACATCGTCAAAATGGTTGTCGGGGAAGTTCATGTCCTGAGCATCCATTTCTTTGAGTGTGACATTGTCTTGCAGCTTTTCTGCTATCAGTTGTTTTGCTCGTTTCAGCATGCCCGGGGAAAGGTCAATTCCTGTTAACTTAATCTCTCCGGGATAAAAGGGGATGTTTTTGCCGGTCCCCACTCCGATTTCCAATACTGATGGTCCGTGGATGTTCTGCCATAGCTTTTGCCGCCACTTTTTATACCATAATTGTTCAACCGGCCACTCCATCAGGTTATAAATAATTGATGTGGCATTATACCGTTTTTTAGTAAAATGGGTTTGTTCGGGATTTGGATTCTTCATATAAATCGAAATTGTTGCAGTAATTCCTTTCCAGCTTTTCTATAAACGAATTATATTCAGTTCTGAGGAAATAAAGGCTTCATTTATGGCTTCGGTTGAAGTACCGGGGATAAAATCCAGGCTTCACTTCATATTCCATCATTGCCTGATAAAAGCCATTTTCGGTAGTTCCCGGGGCACCGCCACCGCAGAGAACAAGCGCTGTTTTAGGTTTTACATTCATATTACTGGTAATCCTGCCCATTGATATTCAACTCATCAGCGGTCCATTGGCTTGATCGCTGATTGTATTTTTTGGCAACCTGAATAACGTCTTCTTGGGAAATATTCGATTGGTCTCCTTCACTTTCAGCACGCAAGTAATTCAGAATGGCAGCCATTTCCGCTGCGCTGAGTCGTGCTTTAAAAGAAGGCATGCTGCCCTGATAAGATTGTTTGCTGACTTCAATTTCTCCCGAAAGGCCATGAAGAAGGATGCGAATGGGGACGGATTTTTCACCGGTAATCCACTCTGAATCTGCAAGCGGAGGGAAGACGTTGCCAATTCCTTCTGCATTATTGCCGTGGCAGGAAGCACAATTTTGGGCAAAAAGGGATTCACCGTTAAGCAACGAAGGATCTCCCTCTTCATTGAAGGGGACTTCCGGTGTTTCATCAGTACTGGGTGTCATATGCCTCATCTTGCCGTATCCCTCTGAGAGCCGTCTGTTCATCTCCGCCATTGATTGCTGACCTCTTTTTTGGTGCATAATTGCCATTCGGTCATGCATGCTCATCATTTGTTGATACCATTCGCCGGTCATGTTATCCTGCATATGCATGCCCATGCCTTCTGCCATCATCTTATCGCCCTGCATATGCCGGCTCATGTGCATGCCCATCATTTGGCGGTGATTTGTTTCCATTTGCTGGTGCATCTGTTGCATCTGGGAAAAGAGCGATTTCAACTCCGCCGGCAGGGTATCAGACTCGGTCTGGTAGCTTGTTAACAGTGCTTCGTAATTGGACTGCAGGGAATCGTAAGCGGCTTCCAATTCCTGCCGCTGTTCTTCACTCATATAGTCAGATCTTTCCCTTTGACATGAGGATAGAAAAACAAGGAGTCCAATTATTATCAGAAAAAAATTAATATTCATTCCATTCATCACAGCTCCCTTCTTTAGTTAAAGTTAATTTATGATAAACTTATTTTAATAGGATTCATAACCATCCGTTTCTAAATCCTGTTTTTTTAACCCGTTCACAATGTATTTGGAGTCTCGCATGAGGTGTCATATTAAATTAGATTGATAATTTTCGCTTTGTCTCCACATAAATTTTGTTATTTCTAAGTAATCTGCATGTCGGCATGCATACTCATGGTAAGGAGAGCTGCCTTAAAACGAGCTTAAAATGAATGAGGAGTTTTTTAATCTTCAACCTCTGGAAAGACCGGTTGATTGAGAAGCTACCCTATTCAGCTCGGATTTTATACCTGTGTCTTTAAAACTCGCCACTTTCATGCCGGATTACACCAGATGGGGAAACCGGTGTTGCTGATTGACATGGATCCGCAAGCTATTGCCATGTCCCAGGGGCAAAAAATTCAGTCCATTTGGCTGACTTGAGGATGATGCTATATTGTTGATTTGTTGAGACCACTTAAATTTGCCGGCTAAACCCATCTTATCCTCATGCCATTAAGGATCACCGCCAGTACGGACAGCTCATGAACGAGCATGCCGCCCGCCATGTGAACCGAGCCGGTAAATACTCCGGTCAAAAGAGCCGCGACTGTCACCAGTGCTATCACTACATTCTGGCGAATATTACCGAGTGTTTTTAATGACAGGCGCAGGGCTTCCGGAATATTCATTAGCTTGTCCGACATCAGGGCAATATCGGCTGTTTCTATGGCTACGTCGGTTCCGGCCGCGCCCATAGCAATACCAATATCGGCCGAGGCAAGGGCCGGGGCATCGTTGATGCCGTCTCCGATCATCGCCACCTGGTGACCTTGTTTTTGCATTTCAAGGATGATATCGTTTTTGTCTTCCGGCAGGATGCCTGCATGCACCTCCCTGATCCCTACTTCTTCTGCAATGGCCTCAGCCGTGTCCCGGGCATCGCCGGTAAGCATTGCAATATGCTCAATGCCATTTTTACGGAGTCTTGATATCATTTTTGGTGCTTCCGGGCGCATTTGGTCGGCTATCCCGATAGCTCCAAGTAGTTCGTTGTTGCGAGCTACCAGTACAGCTGTGCGTCCCTTCTTAGTCAGAGTCGCAATCTCTTTTTCAATGCCGTCGTTAATAGAGATTCCCTGTTGCTTCAGAAACTCAGTTTTTCCTACAAAAATATGATCTTCACCCAATACCGCCTCAATTCCTTGCCCGGTATACGATTCAAACCGGTCGGGCTCCGGGATACGGCCCGATTGACCCGTTTCCGCTATGATGGCCTCGGCCAACGGGTGTTCGGAGGTAGATTCGGCTACCGAAGCCCAATAGAGAAGTTCTTCACCTTCCAATGGGAGTGACTCATTATTACGATCAGGCAAAGAAACCGTGTGTATTTCCTGAAATTCCTCCTTTGGGTTAACACCGGCTAAATCGGCTGCCTTTGAAAAGTGAATGATCTCGGTCACATTCGGTTTCCCTGCTGTCAGGGTACCGGTTTTATCCAGTGCGATGGCGGTAACTTTACCTGCATTTTCCAGGTATTCGCCCCCTTTGATAAGAATTCCTTTTTTCGCAGCATTGCCTATACCCGTTATAACGGAAATAGGAGTTGATATCACAAGCGCGCCGGGACAGCTGATCACCAGCAGTGTGAGAGCCAGCTCCAGGTCCCAAGTAAACAAGTAGGATACAATACTCAAGCCCACAATTCCGGGCGTATACCACCGAGCAAACCGTTCGATAAATCGCTGCGCGGGGGCTTTTTCTTCCTGGGCTTCCTCTACGCGCCGTATGATCCTGGCCAGCGTGGTGTCGGCACCCGACTTGGTCGCACGTACATAAATGCGGCCGTTTTTATTGATTGTTCCCGCATAGACTTCAGACCCGGCCTGTTTTTCGGCTGGGATCGGCTCCCCGGTGATGGCGCTTTCATCGACCGTTGTCCCGCCGGAATCAACAATACCGTCAACCGGAATTTTGGCTCCGGGTTTAACCAGCACCTGCATCCCTTCATCTACCTCCCGGGCCGGAATTTCTGTTCGCTTTTCACCATCCACCAGGATTGCGGTTTCCGGCGCCATATTGATGAGCTCTTTCAGGGTATCCCGTGTCTTGCTCATCGTCCGGGCTTCCAGCCAGCCGCCGAGCAGAAACAGAAAGGTAACGGCCGCCGCTTCCCAGTACACCTCAATGGCAAGGCCGCCCGTAGCGGCAATGGTCACTAACAGCTCAATGTTGGTATGCCGGTTCCGCAATCCCTGCCAGGCCCGGCGGGCAATCTCAAATCCCGCCGTTAGCGTTGCCAGCAGCATAAAGGCGTCAAACAACCGGGACGAGGCCCAGAAGAAGTTGGCGGCCCACCCGGCTGTGACGAGCAGGCCGCTGACAAACAGTAGTACTTTCTTCCGGGTTGATGCATTACCGAATAGTTTTTGAAGTGTTTTCATAATCTTATGGATTTAAAACTGAGAGACTCTTGCTTCGTATCCTGACTGCGCGACGACTTTAACGAGCTTCTCTTCAGAAACAGTTTCAGTATCATGCTCTACCTCGATGCGACCAGTATTGAAATGAACCTTGACTTTGGATATGCCTTCCGTCTGATTTAAGTTCGATTCGATATTGTTTACGCATGAAGGACAACTTAGCCCATCGCTTCGCAATATTGTTGTTGTCGTTGTCATAATAACTACCTCTATTAGGTTTGATATTTATTTGACGGTTGTTAAATACCTGCCAGGGTATCAAAACCTGACAGGTCTGGGGCACTATGTATTACTCTCCGACGCCGTGGGCCGGTCCGGCCTGTATGTTTTGATACAGCTTGTGAACGTATACGATATACTGTACATAAGCGTCAACCCACCGGCGGCCGGCTTCAACGCTATTATCCTTCTTGCTTTTGGCTTCCATAGCCCGGGTATAAAGTTCCGAAGTTTTCTTTCGGATTTCATTTGCCAGCATGTCGTTAACAGGAGCCAGTTTGCCTGAGGTAAGTGCCTTTTCGGCTACTTGGATATCTTTCGAGCTTGACTGGGCCGGTTTTAGACCGGTAAAGGGCATGCCTTCTGCCTCGCGGTGCAGTCGTACCGTCTCACTCATAAAATAGCGTTCGGCAAGCTCTTGTGACTGGCCACCCCTGGTATAAACTTTCAGACTCTGCTCAAATTTAGATTTGAGCTCTTCGGCTTGCTGATCTGTTATCCATATAAGCGCATGGGAGATATCGCCGGTTTCAAGCGCCTTTCGGGCATCCGTCGCTACGGGGCCGTTTATGCGGTCGCAGTGCGCCTGACCGGCTGAAACAGACCCAAGCATAAATACCAACGTGAAAATGGAAGCTAATGTAGTTTTTAAATATGATTGTAAGTAATTCATAATGAGCACCTTTTATGTGGTTTGTCTTTTGATTCAACCAAAAGATAACAGGCGGGGAACAGCACTAAAATGAGCTGGATCAAGTTAGTGCAAATAAATTTTATAGAAGGAAAGGATACTGAATGAAAGGGCCGGTTGGGGACGCAATAAATGCACAGGGGGGGTCAGGATTCGGCCGAAATGCGCAACAGTTCCGGTTTGTCTTTAATAGCTACCCACTGGCGGCCGGACGTTATAAGATCATCTTCCTGGAATTGGCTCATAACCCTGCTGGTGGTTTCGGCGGATGTGCCAGCCATATCGGCGAGATCTTTACGTGAAAGAGGTAATTGAATCAGCAGGCCCCGACGATCCTCTTCGCCAAACTTGTGGGCTAATGTAACGAGGATATGAGCTATACGCTTTGTTACCGGTAAGGTAGAAAGATGCTGAATTCGTTGCCGTGATTCATTGAGCCGATCGGTCGTAATATCCAGTACAACCATTGCAACAGAGGAATATCGATTCATAACTTCTCGAAAATCACTGAGCCTGATCGAAAGGATACAAGCAGGGGTTTGGGTTTCTGCTGTTTCATTGTAGACATCCTGGCTGCCGGCCGTGGGATTTCCGAAAAAATCGCCGGGCTGTAGCATATCGAGCAGTACGCCTTCCCCCTCGAGGGTGTGAGAGACCAATTTCACGTTTCCCGCTACCACCACCCGAAGCATCGTTGAGGAATCGCCCTGCCGGTAAATGGTTTCCCCTTTAGAATAGTGGCTGGCTGTAAATTTCTTATTCACTTCGCGGAGCTGCTCCTCAGCCAGTTGTTGAAAAAACGGGACCAGTCCCAGCTTCTCCAAACGCAGGTCAACGGTGCAGTGATGCCCTTCTAAAGGCGGGCTACTAAGCGGAGTTTCTCTTTTGTCGGACATAATGTATAATATATCGCTTACCTCTTGCCGTCGAACATACTCGACCACAGCGAAAAACCGATTGTCAATCCCGCCGTCACCCGAGGGTGAAGAACAGGCTAACATCATTTATCAATGCACTGATCAGCCAATCCAGGATAAAGGTTTGTATGATACCAAAAAGTGCGTCCACTTGCGGTACATTCATGCGAATAATGAGTTCTGCATCCAGTACAGGCAATAGGCTGTTAGAGAAGAAAATGGTTCCATAAACCGTTGTGGTGTTATTGATGGCTATTACCTTTTATTGTTCATCATTCCTTTTTTTTCGTCGTATTCCCCTGCATCATCATTTGCATGCACATCATATGCATCTTCATCATGGATGAATCGCCCAGCATTTCCTTCATTTTAGAAGGGTCCATTTCTCCATCCTTCATCATGGATTGCATCATGTCCATGTGCTTTTGCATGCGCTGTTTCATTTGGGGGTCATCCATCATTTTTTGCATGTTTCCTTTCATTCCGGGATGATCCATGTTCCCGGACTTCATCATGTGTTGCATCATCTGCTTGCGCAATTCGGGATTCTGTGCCATATGTTTCATCATCATGGCGCGCATGGTGGAGTCCTGCATCATTTCCTGCATCTGTTGTTTCTTTTTTCCCATTTTTCCCTGCTGCTGGGCCATGCTCATTCCAGCAAAAAGAAAGATAAGTGATAATGTGAGCATTAAGCGTTTCATAATTTTCACCTTTTGTTATTAGTTGTATTCATTAGATTATTCAATCCATCTGAATATAGCATTAGCATGCTTAAAATAACCTTAAGGAGGTGGGATGATTATGTTAGAGCGCAGCAGCGCCCTGTTTCCCGTCTCCTATTCTGTTTACCTGCTCAATGGGAGCGACAAAGAGGATACCGTCACCTTATAGACGTTACCTATTCGGGCGTTGGCTGAAATTTCGGCACCGGTCGCGCTTTGGCCTCTTTTTCCGTTTCCGCAATTCCATTTTCTCTGATATCATTGATAAGCCATTCCATCTCTTTAATTTCTTTCCGCTGGGCATCCATTATCTCCTTTGCCAGTTTTTCCACCCGGGGGTCTTTTATTCCTGCCCGTTCGCTTGTCAGAATAGCTATCGAATGATGTGGTATCATGCCCTCCATATAGTCTACATCGTCGATCGTAGCCTGACTGCGTGAGAGCCAAATTGAGCCAATGAGCAATAAAGCGCCCCCGATGAAGATGGCTCTATTCATCTTGCTGTTTTTATACATTTGAAGCATAAATGCCAGCATGATAATCGTCATGGAACCACCCATAACCATGGTCATGAACAGTCGTTCCTCGCTGAACCAGGCATGATCAAGTATTTGATATGAATTTGTGTACATTAGAACGAACATCGCAATCATTGCGGTTGCAATCATTGCAAAAAACGTTAAATAACTTCCCTGCATATTTTTATCTCTCATAAGTATCCTCTCACTATTTTTCAGTTTGTATAGATTTATAGTAAAGAAGTTGTGAATTGTTTCCCAACAGTATTCCGATATACAACTTCGTCGGCCAGCGGGAAGGCGTGATCCTTCCTTTCTTGATGATACCCCATTTGCTAACGCTCGACCAAGATTCCAGAAAGAGAACGATTGGCGCAGGCTATTGGAAATAACACCCGAGCGAAGGATTTGAAAATAGTTCTGCAACGGGTCTTTACCTGACCCGGCACGGTGGAAATCTTTCTTACCATATTCATTCAACAAAATTATTGAATGTAATCAAAATTTATCGTATTATACATTCAACAAATTAATTGAATGAACTAATTCGGAATCTTTTTATGGACACACGGACCTTCAAAAAATCCCTGTACCAGGAACTTTCGCAGGTAACCAAGGCGCTGAGCAATCCCCACAGGCTTGAAATTCTGGATCTGTTAGCCCAGGGCTCCTTTCCGGTGGCCTATATAGCAGAACAGACAAAATTGCCGGTGGCAAATGCTTCCCAGCACCTGCAGGTATTGAAGAAATCCGGACTCGTTAAAACGCAGCGGGAGGGCAAATACATGTATTATGAATTGGCGGGCCAGCATGTCTTTGATACCTGGTGTGCGCTGCGAAAGCTGGGCTTTACACAAAACGAAGAGATTAGCAAGCTGCTGAACGATTATAGAAATCGACGCAACAGCCTAAAGACCATCAGCAGTGATGAGCTCAATGAAATGATGAGCCGGCAGGAGATCTATGTTATTGATGTGAGACCTGAAGAGGAGTATGAAAAAGGGCATATAGAGGATGCGGTTTCCTACCCGCAGCAAGAACTGAGCGAACGTATTAAAGACCTTCCGGAGGACCGGGAAATTGTAGCGTATTGCAGGGGACCCCTGTGCCTGATGGCGGATGAAGCGGTCAAATATCTGCAGAAGGAGGGGTTTGAAGCTGCCAGACTCGAAGACGGATATGCCGACTGGGCAGCAAGCGGCAAAGCCGTGGCAAATACCAAAGAAACGAATGAACAAAAATCAACGAATAAAGCATAAAATTATGAAACCGACCATATTAGTGTTAGGTGGAGGAATAGGTGGAGTCAGTGCGGCCAGAGAACTAAGCAGAAAAATCGGCAACGAAGATGGCATCAACCTGGCCAGGATTTTGGTCTTTGAAAAAGAAAAGAGCAGTTTGTATGCCCCATCCCTTACATGGATGATGGTCGGCAAAAGGGAAGAAAAACAGATTTATGGGGATCTGTCTGATGTCGAGCTTGGTGGTATTGAAGTTATCCATGGAGAGATCACATCCATAGATCCAGAAAAAAGAACGGTTGCCTCCAATGGTACAGAGTACAAGGGGGATTATATGGTGATCTCACTCGGCACGAAGCTGACGGACAGGCATGATCTCAGCCGATATGGGCACAATTTTTATACGTCCGGCGGAGCCTCCTCTTTCTATGAAGAATTAACACAATTCGAAGGCGGTGAAATCGCTGTGGCGGTGTCATCACTGCCCCATAAATCGCCGGTAGCTCCTTATGAAGCCGCATTACTTATAGATGAGTTTGTCCGGGAGAAAGATATTCGTCACAAAGCAGGAATAACGCTTTATACCCCGGAAACCGAGCCGATGGATTTTGCCAGCGAGGAAATATCTGAGAAGGTTCGCCGAATAATGAGACAGAAAGATATCAGTTACAAGCCTGAGCATGAGCTGATTTCGGCCGGTAAAAACAGGCTGACATTTTCAACGCCCGGGGGGCAGGGTGCCACCGCAGCGGTTCCATTTGACCTGCTTGCCTTCACGCCCGGACATACCAGTCCGGATATCATACAGGAGGCAGGACTAACAGGAACTTCCGGCTGGGTCGAGGTGGATATGCAAACCCTGGAGACTTCCTATGATAATATATATGCCATAGGCGACATCATTTCACTCCCGATCGGTGAGGGGAAAATGTTGCCGAAGGCCGGTGTGTTTGCACAATATCAGGCAGACACGGTTGCCCACAATATTGCACGAAAAATACGGGGGAAAAAACCTGACAAGACGTTCGAGCCAAAAGGATCTTATATCCTTGATCAGGGTGATAAAGCCAGCAAAGTTGACGGCAGCTTTGACGATGGAAATCTAACTATCAAAACCTCAAGCATGATCAGGCACTGGGAAAAAATACTCGCTGAGAAAACCTGGTTTTTGAAAAACTTCTAATAACTGACTGACCTCAAAGTGATTCCATCTGTATTTACCCTATGAAGTGAATCCAAAAATGATCAGAGATACAATCGAGAATTAAAAAGTGAGCGTACATGAACCCGGCAAGGATTTTCAATCCACAACAAAAAGAAATGACTCCCAACATGAACTCGAATCATTCATATATACCAGGCATATATTTTCTTCTGCTGATCTTATTGCTGCCGATATATTCGATGGCACAGGATATGCCGTCCGAGAAACCGCAACTCTCTCTTTCCCTTCAGGAAGCCGTAGAGCGCGCCCGGGAGCAAAATTTTGACGTCGGACAGGCCGAATATGACGTCGAGAAAATGCGCGGGCAATACCGGCAGACCAACGCTGCCTTTTTACCGCAGCTTTCCATAGAGGAGACTGGGGTTTCAACCAATGATCCGCTGAATGTATTCGGTTTTAGATTAAAACAGGAAGCGGTGACGCAGGCCGATTTTAATCCCTCGCGACTAAATGATCCGGATGCTTACGATAATTTTACGACAAAATTTGAACTGCGTCAGCCGCTGCTCAATACCGATCTTTTTTTTGAGCGAAGTGCGGTAAAAAAACAGTTGGAGGCAACAAAAGAAAAGCTGAAGGGCACCCTTGACTATGCGCGTTACCAGGTAAAGGATACCTATTACCAGCTTCAGCTGATGTATAACAGGCTGTCAGTGATCGGCCTGTCGCTTGAAACGGCGAAGGAAAATGAACGTCAGGCCAAAAACCTTTATGAACAGGAGATGATTAACAAGGCCGATTACCTGGCCGCCAACGTGCGGGTGCTGGAGCTCGAAAGTCAGCAGTCGAAGGTGGAAGATCAGCTGCAGGCGGTGCAGGATAACCTGCGGTACCTGCTGAATATGGATGAAGAGGTCACCATTGTACCGACCGACAGCCTCCAGGTGCGGCCCGGATTATCCGATGATTTGATAGACCCTGCAAATGTTGCCAATGCGGAGGTGCGGGCCATGGAGCACCGCCTTTCTGCAGCCAGGCAGATGCTAAAGGCTTCGAAATTTAATTTTGTGCCGAGCATTAATCTTTTCGGCAGTTATGAATTTAATGATGAGGTTCCGTTTGGCACACAGGGCAACAGCTATATGATTGGAGCTACCCTGAAATGGAACCTGTTCAGCGGCTTCAGCAATATGGGGAAAGTAATGGAATCGAAGGCTGAGCTGAAGCAGGCAAAGCTGGCGTATGAGAGTAAGGTTTTTAGAAACAAGCTTGACATTCAGCAGGCCCGGCGTTCACTGGACCAGGCCCGGAAACAGCTTCGTTTTGCCGAATCATCGGTAGAACAGGCGGCCGAAGATTATCGCATCCGCAACAACCGGTATGAGCAGGGCATGGAAAAAACAACGGATCTGCTATCTGCGGAGACAAAGCTTCAGGAAGCCAAATTCCAGCGGCTGAACGCCCTGTATCAGTATAATATAAGTATGGCAACACTGGAGTTATTACTGGAACAGGAACGGGTTTACTAATCCAATGTTATCAGGAAAATCGATTTTAACAAAACCAAACAAGACCATGAAAAATAACATTATGAACATTTCAGGCAGGCTTTTATCTGCTGTTATAGCACTAATACTCGCCGGGACTGCGTGCAGCTCTTCTGACCAGTTGGAACCTCAGCAGGATCAGCCCGTTTCTGTCGTCACGGAAACCGCAGGTCTGGTGCAGGGAACAGCATCCCATCGCTTTTCGGGAACGGTGACAAGTGAACGTACGATCAATTTAAGTACCAAAGTGATGGGGCGTATTACGCAGCTTGACCTTGAAGAGGGGGATTTTGTCCGGAAAGGGGAGCTGCTGGTTCGCATAAAGGATGATAACCTGCAGGCACAGAAAGGCCAGGTGGAATCGAGTCTGATGGAGGCCAGTGCGGCGCTGCAAAACGCAGAGATAAATTATAATCGCATTAACAACCTGTATGAGCAGGAGAGTGCAACCAGGAAGGAGCTCGATGATATTTCGACCGGGTACGAAATGGCCAAAGCCAGAGTTCAATCATTGGAGAGCAGGCTTAGGGAAATTGAAGGTATGCTCGACTATACCCTGCTAACGGCACCGTTTGATGGCTATGTGGTCTCAAAGATGGCCTCGGAGGGAGATATGGCCGGGCCGGGACAACCGATTATGGCTTTTGAGCAGAAGGATAGGATGAAGCTCAACGTTACGGTCCCCGAGAGTGAAATATCGCTCTTCAATCTCAACGACACCGTATCTGTAGATGTTAAAGCCGCCGGATACCACCACGCCGAAGGGGTTGTGGCTAATATCAATCAGTCCGGCCGTCGCGGCAGTAGACAATTTTCGGTAGAAATTGCGTTGCCCGGACTGTCTGAAGATTCAGGCGTCAAATCAGGCATGTTTGCCGAAATTGGACTTGCTACGGATAAAGACCGTGCCATTGTAGTGCCGCAATCGGCCATTATAGAAAGAGGCCAGTTAACCGGCTTATATACGCTCAATGATGATTCAGAAGTGGTGCTCCGATGGGTACGCCTGGGAGATGCCAGTGGCGGGCGTGTGGAGGTACTGTCCGGGTTGTCCGAAGGAGAAGCGTTTGTGGCTTCTGTCGATCAGCGACTGCGCGAAGGCCAGAAAGTCAGTACACAGTAATAACAAATATTTAGCAATAGCATTATGAAAACCGGAATTGCAGGTAAAGTAGCGCAGGGCTTCATCGACTCGAAGCTGACACCCTTGTTGATGATCGTATTCCTGGCGCTGGGATTTTACGGGACGTATTTAACGCCGCGGGAAGAGGAACCCCAGATTGACGTTCCGATGGCCGATATTTTTGTCGGATACCCCGGGGCAACACCCGATGAGGTTGAAAAGCGAATTGCTATCCCGTTGGAAAAAGTGCTCTCGAATATTGAAGGCGTTGAATATGTTTATTCTACGTCCATGCCCGATCAGGCTATGGTTTCGGCCCGATTTTATGTGGGCGAAGATGTCGAACGCAGTTTGGTTCGCCTTTATAATGAGATTATAAAAAATATGGACCGGTTTCCCGACGGGGCCACCCAACCCATGGTGAAAACGCGCTCCATTGATGACGTACCGATAATGACATTGACGCTGTGGAGCGATACCTACAGTGATTTTGAAATTCGGCGCGTAGCCGATGAACTGGCCCTGGAGGTTAAACAGATCGAGGATGTGGCCCAGACCGATATTCACGGGGGACGAACCCGTCAGGTGTCGGTCAATCTCGATAAAAATAAAATGGCCTCATACGGTATCGATCCGATGCAGGTAGTCGGACAGATACAGGCGGCGAACCAGGAATTATCTTCGGGCTCATTCAGTAAAAACGACACGGAGTACCTGGTAGATACCGGTGACTTTTTTAAATCTGCAGACGAGGTGCGAAACGTTGTTGTAGATGTACAAAACGGCGATCCTATCTACCTGAAAAGTATTGCCGAGATCCGTGACGGACCGGAGGAACCCTCCGAGTACGTTTCGTACGGTATTGGGTATCAAAAAGCCCTGGAGAATGGTTTGAACAGGGGCGAGTCATATCCTGCCGTAACCATATCCATAGCCAAGCGCTCCGGGGCCGATGCGATGAATATTGCCGGACAGATTGAAAATAAGGTTGATCAGCTCGAAGGAACCCTGATTCCGTCTGATGTGCATGTAACCACTACCCGGAATTACGGAGAGACAGCATCCGCCAAGGTATTTTCACTCCTGGAGCACTTGCTGGTGGCTATTTTAGCCGTGACTTTTGTGGTGGCGCTGGCCCTGGGATGGAGAGGCGGCCTGGTTGTGTTCTTGTCCGTACCCGTAACCTTTGCGCTCACGCTTTTTTTATACTACATGTTTGGCTATACGCTCAACCGGATTACCCTGTTTGCACTGGTTTTCGTGACGGGTATTGTGGTGGACGACTCGATTATTATTGCCGAAAATATGCACAGGCACTTTAAGATGAAGAAACTCCCGCTCAAGCAGGCGGCCATCGCCTCCATCAGCGAGGTGGGGAATCCGACGATCCTGGCAACCTTCACCGTAATTTCGGCGGTGCTGCCGATGGCGTTTGTTTCGGGACTGATGGGCCCCTATATGAGTCCGATGCCGATTGGGGCTTCGCTGGCGATGATTTTTTCCCTGATCGTTGCCCTCGTTATTACCCCGTGGCTGGCCTATATCCTGTTGCCGCACGGTAAAACGGAGAAGGATGAGAATGGAGAGGAAAAAGAGTATGACCTTAAAGAGACATTCATCTATAGATGGTATGAGCGTACGATGAATCCTTTGCTGGAAAGCACATCCAAACGATGGTTGTTCATCGGTGGGGTGACGGTCCTGCTGCTGGCATCAACGCTGCTGTTTGTGTTCCGGATGGTGGAGGTAAAAATGCTGCCTTTTGACAACAAAAATGAAATTCAGCTGATCATTGACATGCCGGAGGGAACCACGCTCGAACGGACCAACGCCGTGGCCCGTGAAGTGGGGCTGAGCCTGAAGGATGTACCGGAAATCAAAGACTACCAGATTTATGCCGGTAATAATGCGCCGATCAACTTCAACGGACTTGTACGGCATTACGATTTACGGGAGGGCCCCAATGTTGCTGATGTACAACTTAACCTGATAGATAAAGGCGAACGCAGTGATCAAAGTCACGCTATCGCCAAGCGTATTCGTCCCATCGTACAGAAAGTGGGCGAGAAGTATGATGCCAATGTAAAGGTTGTTGAAGTACCGCCCGGACCGCCCGTGCAGTCAACCATTGTTGCCGAGGTCTATGGTCCCGATGGAGATGAGCGAGAGCGCGTCGGCCGCGAGGTGAGAGATATCTTTGAACATACCGATGGCATTGTGGATGTAGACTGGATGCTGGAAGCTCCCCAGATAAAATACCGGATGGATGTACATACCGAAAAAGCGATGATGTCGGGCATACCATCGCAGCAGGTCGTGCAGACCGTAACAATGGCATTGAACGGAAAGCCTGTTTCGCGCATCTATAGTGAAAAAGAGCTGAACGATGTGCCCATTATGGTAAGGCTGCCCAAGGCCGACCGCTCTGACATTGACAAGTTGAGGCAGCTGTATATGAAGTCGGCATCCGGTGCGATGATTCCGGTGTCAGATCTTGTAACCGTTTCGGAAGAGACCCTGGAGTCCAGTATTCATCGCAAAAACCAGCGCAGGGTTACCTACGTGCTGGCAGAGGTAGCCGGGGAGATTGAGAGTCCCGTTTATGCTCTGCTGGATACCGGCGATGAGGTTGATGCCATCGATATGCCGGAAGGATACAACCTGGCACAGATTTTTGCCGGACAACCGTTTATGACCGATGATTATACCCTGAAGTGGGACGGCGAATGGCAAATTACCTACGAGGTATTCCGTGATCTTGGAATCGCCTTTGCCGTAGTGCTGGTCATTATCTACATGCTTATTATAGGCTGGTTCCAGGATTTCAAAGTCCCCATTATAATGATGATCGCCATTCCGCTTTCGCTGATTGGCATCCTGGTGGGACACTGGGTGTTGGGGGCCTTCTTTACGGCTACATCGATGATCGGGATGATTGCCCTGGCCGGCATTATGGTGCGTAACTCGGTTTTGCTGATAGACTTTATCAATATACGGATCGACGATGGCGAGTCACTCAAACAGGCCGTAATCGAAGCAGGTGCGGTACGCAGCATGCCGATACTGTTGACGGCCGGTACCGTTGTGATAGGCGCGGTTGTGATCCTGTTTGACCCGATATTCCAGGGTTTGGCCATCTCGCTGATGGGCGGGGCGGTAGCATCCACAGCGCTCACTCTGGTTATGATACCGCTGATCTACTTTATGGTAGAGAACAAGGTGAAGGAGTTGAATGAGAAGAAAGCGTAACGCCAAATATTACTTGTATCCGGGTGGCTAACGATCATTCGGATACGATTTTAATACACAAAACCATGAATACAATGAAGTTATTAATAATACTCAGTGTTGAAGAATATACCGATGACGTCCGTAAGATCTTAGCACGACAGAAGGTACCCATTTATAGCGAGACCAGTGTTCACGGTTTCAGAACGGAGGAATACCAGCCGGACATCACAAACTGGTTCGCCGGCGATAATCACGGCATTTATTCCACGCTGTTTTTTTCGATCCAGGATGGAAGATGCGTGGGGCGTGTGCTTGACGAAGTCAAAGCATATAACAGGGAAACAGGTGCCGAGCAGCAGAATCCAATCCATGCGTATTCTCTGAACGTAGAAAAATCGGTTTAATCAAACAGTAAATTTCAATAATCTGCAAAAAACAATATCATGAATATTCAAAATCCAGGTTGTTCAACAATGCGGCCGATGGAACGCGCGATACGTATTCTGGCAGGTACATTTGTAACGCTAAGTGTGGCATTGGGATATTTCGTAAGTCCCTACTGGTTTTTGCTGACGCTGTTTGTCGGTCTTAATTTATTCCAGTCGGCTTTTACCAGATGGTGTTTGGCTGAACAAATTTTTGCCAGGCTGGGCATCGGGGTGGAGGAAAAAGTTTCAACCGGAAGGCAAAGGTAACAGCTTTTGTCTTTAAAAAAGCGCTTGGGCTTCGTTCCACGGATGGATATAGATGCCGCTCGCATAGCGATCGTCCAGAATTGTTTGTCTTCTTGTACAGTACGTATGGGTATTTAGTGGAGTTATGGATGTTACTGCCAATAATAATTCTTTATAGCATGTGTGAACAGTTAAGATTTAAAGACCATTCTTTTTATTAAATTTGGTTTCTTCTCAATCAGTTTAAGGTTTTCAGATTTAAATGTATGAAGGTACAGCTCAAAATAAAGCCGGCTATGATTACACTCACAGCAGCGGTGCCCAGAGGGTGGATTGATCACATTATTTCTCGGCCATTTCTATCATCCACCGGGCAAAATCAGGCGAGCTGTAATCGGCAATGCCTTCCTTCTTATAGATAACTTTCCCCTCTTTTGAGAGTACATAGGTGGTCGGCAGGTAGGGGCTTCGAAATTCATTTGGCAGTGCCGAGGCCGGAAAATAGTAAGGCATCGGAAACCCTTTTCCCTTCATGAAATCAACGGCTTTCTGTTTGTTTTCGTCCATCGAAAGTAACATGAATGTTATGTTTTCATGGCTGCTGACATTGTCGTAGAGCGTTTTGATGGTCGGCATCTCGGCCACACAGGGCGGACACCAGGAAGCCCAGACATTGACAAAGACCACATCGCCGCGGTAATCGTCCAGTGCTACCGTTTGTCCCTCCGTTGTTTCCAGGGCGAAACGGTAGTCCGCATCCGAGAGCATGGGGCCGTCGGTCGTGGTGATCTCGGATGTATCCGCAT
The DNA here is from genome assembly GCF_900129315.1 of Fodinibius roseus. Taxonomy (GTDB): domain Bacteria; phylum Bacteroidota; class Rhodothermia; order Balneolales; family Balneolaceae; genus Fodinibius; species Fodinibius roseus. The sequence goes on along the minus strand of NZ_FQUS01000016.1, from coordinate 58,609 downwards.
CAAAGAGGCCGGTCCACAGCAGGGCGCGCTGCATGGTGCCGAGCACCTCGGTATGTAAGCCGGTGGCGTAAAGGATAGCCCCGGTTGCCAAAATAACGCCCCACTCTATAAGGCTGCGTTTCCAGCTGCTTGTTTCTTTCTTTTTGTCAGAGATCATGGTGTGATGGTTGTAATGAGTTTATGTTCCGCCTAAGGAGTGTCGAATACCCCGTATTGTGGTTACCGGGCAGCCAGTTTTTCAAGTATGGGCTGCAGTTTGTCTTTCGTGAGCATGCCCGGTGCGACGTATTCGACCTGTCCCTTTTTATTAATGATAAAGGTAGTGGGTATGGTACGAATGGGTCCATACTTACGCGATACGCCTCCGTCATCAACCATAATAGGATAATTTATACCCATATCTTCGGCATAGGGACGCACTTTCTCCCATCCTTCCTCATCAAGAGAAATGCCGGCGAAAAGGACGCCATCATCCTTTAACTCTTCATGCAATTCCATGAAGTCGGGAATCTCTTTACGGCAGGGAGCGCACCAGGTAGCCCAGAAGTTGAGTACGACAACACGACCCTGCTGGTCGGACAGGGTGAACTCCTCTCCCCCCATCGTTCTGAGGGTAAAATCAGGAGCAGTTGTAAATTCACGGTCACTATTGTGAGCTCCGGCGGTATCGGAAGTGGTTTGATCAGTATTATTTGGCAGTTGCTCTTTGGCCGTGTCGCAGGTCATAAGCAATCCTGCAATGGTGATACTGAATAGAAGTTGTTTTGTGAAGCTGGTGAAGGTCATATTGAAAAAAGTTAATTCGTGAAATATGTTGATTCTGTTGATAAGTCTGTTCCATTGGCTCTGGCAGACCAATCGGGAACAGGAGTCCTGCAAGCCTTCCTCCCGCTCAATGTCAATCAGACTATACGCTTAGCTAATTGAATCCTTTTTCTGGCAGTCAGAAGCAAGGAATACTGCAGTTGAATATTAGTGAAGAATCACGGAATCCGGCTGCGGGTTCGTAGGGATACAGTACAGGCAGGCTTTTAACTAGTCTGGGGCGGATCAGGCTCCTGGAATACAAAAGATTGCGAGGAAACAACAGAAGTATAGGGAGGGAATAAGAGACGGCTCTCATGTGGTGCAGCCAGATGCTGCTTTTCTACCGGTATTACCTGTAAAGATATGTTGCAGGTAGAGGAAACAGCAGTTGCTCCCTGAGAAGGAGTTGACTGTTCCTCATTTTGCCGAACTCCGGATGGGTGATTGTTAGCTTTCACGAATGAAGCCTGAAGTGCATTTATACACAGGGAGCCTTGCTGGCTGGAGTCATAAGAAACAGCAACAGATGGGGATACGCCTTCCATGCTGTATGAGAGCAACACTGCTGTCATCAGAAAGGGGAGAAGCGCGCCAGATATATTTTCCGTATTCATATATTTTTTCATTGCTGCCTGTTAGGCCAGAAAGATACTAATATTTTAACTTGAAGCCTATTTTGTTAACTTGTGTCATACAGATTTATTTTGATTTTATTTAATTTCCACCCCTCCGGACAATAGAGAAAGCGGATCAAAGACCTGCCCAGAGACGGACAAATTGCAGCCTGTTGCCGGGGACCTTTGTGTGCGATGGCCGATAAAGCCGTAGAACTGCGCAAGCAGCACAGTTTCAAATAAAAGCGGTTGGAAGACGGTTGTCCCGGGTGGATGTTGCAAAATCCAGCTGTTGAATAAATGGTTCTACGGCGGAGTTGTCTGAGTGGACGACCGAAAGTGACAGGATGCTCACTTTTTTAATATAATCAGTATAATTACTATGGAATCGCTTCTTCAGCAGTTGCAGCAAACCCAGGTCATCCTGATGGGAGCCGGACTGGTTGTGTTATTTATGTGGGAAAGCGTCCAGCCGTTTTATGCCTGGTTTAATAATTCGTTCAAGATCCGCGGCCTTCATGCATTTCGAAACCTGGTAATTGGTGCGATTAATGCGCTGCTGGTCAGTGTGGTATTTGTCGGATTGTGGATGGTTGCCTCGGTTTGGGCAGAAGAGAACGGCTTCGGAATGTTGCATTGGTTGGGATCATTTATCACCATGCCCCTGTGGATCCATGGCATAGGAGCCGTACTCTTGCTTGATTTTTGGATGTATGCCTGGCACCGGATCAATCATGAAATCCCCTTTTTTTGGCGTTTTCACCGGGTGCATCATTCAGATACCGAAATGGATGTAACCACCGCCAGCCGTTTTCATCTGGGTGAAATTTTCTTCTCTTCCCTGTTCAGGATACCCCTGATTGCCTTCTTCGGAGTCTATCTCTGGGAACTGGTGCTCTATGAAACGATCATGTTTGCCGTGGTTCAGTTTCATCACGCCAATGTCGGGCTGCCGGAAAAGTTTGACCGTTACCTGCGGACAGTCATTGTTACGCCCAACATGCACCGGGTGCATCATTCCCGGTGGCAGCCCGAAACCGACTCCAATTACAGCTCGCTGTTTTCGTTTTGGGATCGCCTTGCCCAAACCTTCCGCCTGAATCCCGAACCTAAAAACATCAGGATCGGACTCGATGAATTTGATAAGGATGAAGACCAGACCATAAGGGGCATGATGAAAACTCCATTGGCAGATAATGAGCCGGATTAGATTTTGACATTGATTTTAAAAACCGATGGCATGCCCAGCCCTTTTTAGCATGGAGGGCTTAACCCCGATGATCCGCAGCACAATTTATATTTCCTGGGGAGGAGCCGGTGTTCCCCGGATCATAGAATCGTCTCCGCCGTCATATAAAAATGTATCAAATCCATTAATGCGATTGCCAGTGATATTGTTTTCTGATGTTCCCGGAAATACATAAACACCAATTGCCCCGGTACTTTCTTCACTGTTAAAATTGTTGCCGGCCAGGTGGTTATCTGATCCGCCAACCAAAGCGCCATATGCTTTAAAGTTATAACTGGACTGACTCTCTATTTCAGAACTTGTCCGGTTTCCGGTCACTCTGTTATCGTTGCCCACAAGATAAATACTGAATTCGTTGTTGTGTAACGTATTATTGGTGACTTTGGAATTCGTCCCCAATATCAAGAGCGCAGTAGAGCCGAAGTTCGATTCCCCGTCCCACCAATGTCCGGTAATTTCATTATTAATTACTTCTGCAGCGGCCCCCTGGTCAATCTGAATACCATTTTCGGCCCATCCGCTTGTTTTAGCTCCACTGCCGACAATGGAATTGCTTTTGATTCCTACACTGGTTTCAGTCCCTCGTGCAAGTATGCCCACGCGATGAGTGCCGGTAAGCTCATTTGACGATATTGTTCCCTTTGCTCCCTCGTCGAATCGAATAGGAACAAACCGTCCGCTAAAATCAGTGATAAATGTGGAGCGTGTAACGGTGACATCCGCTCCGTTATTCCAGACACCTGTACTCTCGCCGCTGTCGCCGGTTTCCTGTATAACCGTGGTATTACGGACAGATGCTTTCCTGGGAGCATTCTCATCAAAATAGATGGCCATATCACAATTGTGATTATCAAAATCGATGGTGACATCCTTTAACGATTGGTTTACATATACTGCCGTCATACCGGTATCACCGGCATTTTTACAAGTACTCAGGGCGCTTGTTGTCTTGTTACTATTAGCTTTGCCGGCAATGGATTCTATGTTATTTGCATTATCTGTACTGCCTGAGCTACTTGTGACATTGTCGCAACTTAAGGTAAGAAAACCGGTGATTGTGAATATTCCTATGGACATGATGAAATGTTTAGCGATCATATTTATACCCCGTTAGTTTGGTTTTTGTTTTTTGAGCGTAACTGTGAGCGAATAGGAAACCGCATCCCTGAATGTAGACAATACAGCCACTTTGAGGATTATTTGTTCATGTAAGCAACTGAATTATTCACTCCAATGTTTGCCCTCTCATAATTTTAAGTATAACCAATGTAATAATAAGGACTTAGCCCTCCAAATTCTTATAGAGCCTTTGCAAAGTCGCTGTTTTGCCCAATTGCTATATTTTCGTGATTTCAACATCCTCATGTATCGTCTATACACTGCGGTTTTGACATCGATCAGGGGTTGTTGTTGAATAAAACCCCAGGTTTTTCCAAGACCTCTTAAAATTTTAGAATTTATAATCCCAACATTCCAGGAGTGTGAGCAAGAACCGGTCTGATAATCGGACGCAGGCTTCCGTACTTCGGAACGACTGTTTGTCCGCAGATAAAATTGTCGACTCCCGCAATTTCAGTTATCTTATTGAGTTATGTATTATATAGACTGATTTTTTAATTCTGATACGATTTAACTATGATTTGGCAGCAAAGCCTCTACCTGTGGTTACTGTTGATTATTCCCCTTCTGATCGGGCTGACTTACTGGTACAACAGGCGATTGGATGAGAGGAGAAAATCTTATTTCGGCGAGCAATTACTGCAGAAGTTGCGTAAGGGATTTTGGCCACTGGGTAAACGAATCCGGCATATTTGTCTTTATGTGGGACTGGCTTTACTTATCATTGCTGCAGCGGGACCGAAGGTTGGGACGGAAGTTCGCGAGGTGAAACGACAAGGTGTAGATCTGCTGGTAGCTCTTGATCTTTCCGCCAGCATGAATGCGGAAGATGTTAAGCCGAGTCGACTTGAAAAGGCCAAATATGAAATTACCCGCATGGTTGAAAAATTACAGGGGGATCGGGTGGGACTCATCGTCTTTACCGGGGAGGCCTACCTGCAGTCGCCGATGACGCTGGATTACTCGGCTTTACGACTGTTTTTGAATATTGCGGAAACGGACCAGATGCCAACGTCATCTACGGATTTCAGCGCAGCGATGGAAACCGCAGCTGAGGCCTTTGATTCCGGGGACGGGGAAGAACAGAGCTCAGGTGCGGCCAAAGTATTAATGATTATCTCGGATGGCGAAAATCATGGTGATGATTACAGCTCGGCACTTGAACAGTTGAGAGAGCAAAACGTATCGATTTATACGTTGGGGTTGGGTACGGAGTCCGGATCGACCATCCCGTTGTATGACGACTCAGGCTCCCTGATGGGGTACAAAAGAGGAGAGGACGGCAAGGTGGTAAATACGCACCTCGAGGCAGAAGTTCTTCGATCGATTGCGAATGAGGGGGATGGGGAATATTATGAGATCCGGAGTGGAAGTTCGGGGATCGATGCGTTTTTGGGACGTCTGGATGAACTTCAACAGGGAGAATTTGCCAGCCAGGAGTATGCTGATTTTAAAAACCAATTCCAGTGGCTGGCCGGCTTCGGACTGTTGTTTGTCATCGTCGGCATCACCTTTCCATACTATACCGCTAAAGAATCTTGAACACGCGCTTTTAAGTATTTGGAAGAAACAGGCAGCGACCAAGCATAATTTTATTAAACGTAACTTTTTTAACCAATGATCAAACTCTTTATCACGGACCTCGATGGTTGTGTTTCCACTCCTTTTAAATCACCCGATTGGAATCTTCTTTCCGAAATCCGGAGGCTGAATGACCAGCATGTCAATGATATCGCTGTTCCGCCACTGACTATCTGTTCGGGACGCCCGCTGCCTTATGTAGAGGCGGTGGCGCAATGGCTGAATGTTACACATCCGGCGGTATTCGAAAGTGCGGGTGTATGCAGTATTGAAAACTATGAAGTTCAATTTTTGCCGGTCTTTGATGAAAAGGCGCAGCAGCAGGTGGATGAACTTAAAGCATGGCTTGAACGGGAAATAATACCGGAATATCCCGGAATGATTCTTGAATTTACCAAAAAAATGGATGCCGGGTTGATTCACCCGGAAAAAGAGGTGATTGACGATGCATTTCCCGCTATTAAGGAATATGTCGCAAAGGGTTATCCTATTTTTGAAGTACACAAAACGGAAGTATCGATAAATATCATCCTTGCGGATAACAATAAAGAGAACGGCATCCTCCGGCTTTGTGAACTGATGGACATCACTCCCCGTGAAGTGGCCTATATCGGTGATAGCAGCGGTGATATTCCCGGATTGAAGATTGTGGGACAGCCGTATGCCCCTGACAATGCTGTGTCTGAAGTGAAGGAACACGCAGAAGTCCTCAATGCGAAAGTAACCGAAGCTGTGTTAATGGCTTATAACCGCGTTATTAAAAAAAACAGGGAAGGTCTGTCAGAAAAAATGTCAACGAAGGTATAATAATTTGTATAGTTACTTTTTTCCTTGATAAACTCTTTGCACCTTTTGGCTTGAACCAAAAGGTGCGGAAAAGATCAAGGCTGAGAAAACTCAGCGCCCGGCGGTCGCATCGCCTCCGGAGAAAAATATAAACTCACCCGACACGGTCGGGCTCAGACAAATATTTTTCTTATTCCTCCGCCTTACGCCCGCCACCCAGGGCGCTTACTTTTCAAGGCCGGATTATTTATCCCATGAAAATTATTCTTCCGGCCTCGGGTTGTGAGCCGCCCGGAGTGGAGGACGCGAACCGGCCGTAAATAGGCTTGTTTGAGCGACCGGAGGGAGTGAGTTTTGCCTTTTTACAGGTTCGCGCAGGCTCCGCTCAGGCGAAGAACCCTCAGCCGGTCGTTTTTGCACCACTTTTGGAGAACCAAAAGTGGTTAAGAAAAGCCTAATAACAACCTCATCTACTGACAAAATACATAAAATAAAAAAAGGGGACTCCTTTCCAGAAGTCCCCTGTAGTAGAAAAAAGAAGATTTTTATACCTTCCCGGTATTTTTCCATTCTTGTATTTCCATACGAATTTCTTGTGCTTTTTTCTTCATTGCCTGAAGAGTTTTTCGAGCACGGGTACCGGCAGCTTTATTGCCTTTTTCGTAGAACTTGGTAATGTCAGGTTCCAGCTGATCTAATAATTCATTCATTTCATCGTATCGGCTCATTGTAGACTCCGTTTTATTTTGTATTAATATTAATCAAAATCACTCGATGATGATCATAGCTATCATCATTGATATGGTCGAATCTATGTATATGCAATTGGCGTGTCAAGTTAAAATCCCCATTTTAATACATTATGTAGGCTTTTTTTTGTTTTTAGGTGTTAAAATTGTAAAAATAATGGGTCGAAGAGTTAAAAAGTAATGGCTAATCGATTAAAATAGTGTGATTGGTCCCCGGTAGGCGGTGGAAATCCCGGGCTGTTGTGAGGCGTACGCGGTGGTTGAATGTTTTAAATTCATCGGGAATTTGCGTTTCCCGGAATGACGGCTCCATCGTATCCCATTGGATGTTATCGGGATGATCGGAATTCGTGAAGATTTCGGCCTCATCAGATTTCGAAAAGATAAAAAGTTCATCCGGCCTGATCTCCTCCCGCAAGAAGCGGAGCATGCGTGGCAGTTCAATGGTCGTTTGCCGGTTCCGTTCGAGATCCTGGACCAGCGTAGAAAGCAACAGTACAGGTTGACGGGGGAGATCCTCTAAAAATGAGTGATCCAGGGAAAGCTCATTATCTTGCAGGGTGATGAAGTTTCGCTTATAGGGATTAATACCGATGGTCGAAACCCCCTGGTCCGCGAAGAGTGCCACAAGCCTTTTATTGAGATCTTTGAGACTTCGTACGGTCGCTTTTTCACGCATCACGCCCGTTTGAATGATGCGGTCGGTATAGGCGCTGTCGGTATGTACGATAACAGAGCGCTGTTGCCGGTCTTTTTGTTGTTCCGAGAGCGACCGTGCCAGCGAAGTGAGAAAAACGCCGTTGTCAAGGTGATCATGATCTAACGCAGCAAGATAGCGCATAAAGGGTACGAAAGGTTATGAATTCGAAAGTGAGGGTGAATAAAAGCTAAAAGGAAGCAGATCTTCGCTAAAATGGATAGATCGCGAATGATCAGTGTTATAAAGGTGAACCCGTCGGCTGGACAGATGTTCGTTGATGACTTGCCGGCAGGCACCGCAGGGACTGCTGAATTCACCGTCACGGCTCTGGATATGGAGGTCTCCAAGCTCGGCCCGGCTGTAGGTCAAAGCTTTCATGATGGCTACCCGCTCGGCGCAGAGTCCCATATTCCAGGAAGAGCACTCAATATTCACTCCGCCTATGTATCCCGTTTCTGTTTCGACAAGTGCGGCAACCGGGAAATTGGAATATTCGACAAGAGCGCGGTCCAGCAGGGACGGTAAAACAGCAGCAGGGTCAGATTCTTTATTTATAACGACGCCAAAAAAGTTAAAATCAGGGAAGTCTTCTGCATCCAGCGTACTCAGACCAACGCCATATTCTTCTTTCCAGTAAGGGAGCAACCGGTCGCCGGGATCGGTGGTCATCAGTTCCTTTGGCGTATCCCCCTCACTCAGACAGCAAAACAGTGCATTTTGGGCAGCACCGATCGATAGGGGATAGGAAACATTTTCTATGCGCTTGCCGGCAAAATAGCGTCCCTCGCTGCTGTAAACTACGGCCGCTTCAGGCCGCCGGGAATACGGGACATAGCTTGCTGCAAAAATATTACGGATATCCATATATCAATACCATTACTCAATAATTGAAGAAATTACGGCATCCGCCACCTTTGCCCGTATCTTGCTGATGTTCCTACCATAAGAGCGATAGGGATATGTTCGGTTGGTCAGGATGATAATCGCCAGGTCGCGCTGTGGATCAACCCAGAAGCTGGTCCCGGTAAAGCCGGTATGTCCGAAAGCCTCTTCACTGGCGAGCGTTCCCGCTGTGCTTTCTCCTTCCTCGTCCTTACGGTCAAAACCGTATCCGCGGTTGACAAGTTCCGACTGCCGTTTGGTGAACAGTTCTATCGTTTTAGGCGCCAGGTACTGTTTTCCTCCGTATGAACCTTTGTTAAGCAGCATCTGGGTAAAGATGGCGATATCCGAACCGCTGGAAAAAAGTCCGGCATGACCGGCAACCCCGTCCATGTAGTAAGCGCGTTCGTCGTGAGCCTGGGCCCGTACGGTTTTATGGCGATAGATAGTATCTTTTTCGGTGGGCGGAATCCGTTTAGCGAACGTTTCTCCTGCCTCAAGCGGGTTAAATCGGGTGTTATTCATGCCCAATGGCTGGTAAAAGGTCCGCTGCAAATAGTTATCCAACCGCATGCCCGTTACTTCCCTGACTATTTCCCCCATCAGGATGAACCCCAGGTCGCTGTATTTATAAGTCGCCCCGGGCTCATAGATCAGCGGCTCATTTTTGACTGCCTCGACAAGGGCCCGGCGTGTTTTAAGCTTGTCTATATAGATGCGGAAGGGAGGGAGTCCCGAAGTGTGCAGCAAGAGGTGGCGAATGGTAACCCCGCTTTTTAGACCCGCGCTAAACTCCGGGAAATAGGCACTTACTTTGTCATCCAGGCGTATCTTACCCTCGTCGACAAGCTTCATCATTGCGGTTGTGGTAGCCATGATTTTGGTAAGCGAAGCCAGGTCATAGACATCATTGGTATGCACCGGGTTGAGCTTTTGATAGGTTTCATAACCAAAGCCCTTTTGGTAAGCGACCACCCCGTCTTTCAAGACGGTGACCACCCCGCCGGGAAAGGTTGAGTCATAGATAGCTTCATGCATGATCCTGTCAACCTTGTAGAGGGAATCGGCCCAAAAGTTCACTGATTCCGGCTTGTCGAACCGGACCGTAGTTTGCGGAAGGGATAGTCCCTCATTCATGGCGTACTCCCCCGGTATGTCAATGGGAAGACGACCCCCGATGGCAGAAGCTCCGAAGAGGGCGGGAGCCGTATTTTTAAGCTGGTGCTCGGAACCGTCCCATGCCAGCAATTGTACGTCAGCATCCGGCAGGTCCCCGACGGCATAAGGATTGCCAAAGGTAACCAGCGCTTTGGGAGTTTGGGAGGGAAGCTGGTGGAGTAGCCGGCGCTGGGAGGAGTTGAACTGGTTATTTCCGCTGGCGTTGATATACATATGCGCACCGATGACAATAAGATCGGCCCAGCGGGCCTGTTGCAGGATATTTTGTTTTTCCCTTGCACTAATTCCCCGGTAGAAAACCCGGTGACGGACGGCAGGATGATAAGTGCGCATCTCTTCGGCCAGCGCAGCTCCCTTCTCGTCGTTGTCCGTGTCCGTTACAGATACAACCAGTACCCGTGGGTATTCATTGGGTCTGAGGGGTATGATATCATTATTGTTTTTCAGCAATGTCAGTGACTTCCTGCTTATTTCATCTGCGATTTGTCGGTTTTCCGGGCTGTTAACCCTGAAATTAAGCAGATCGATATCGGTTTGCCTGCTTTGGAATAATCCCGCTTCTTTTTTCTTTGCCAGAATTTTTCGGACCGACCGGTCAATGCGTTCTTCGGTGATATTCCCGCGTTCGACAGCCCGCTCCACCTCCTGGATGGCCGTTATTTCATCCAGGCTCAGCAGCATCATGTCGGCCCCGGCTTTGAGAGCCATGACCACCGCTTCGCCCGGTGAATAGTGAGCCGATATCCCTCGCATCTCAAGGCCGTCCGTTACGATAAGACCGTCGAAATTAAGGGAATCAACCAAAATACGGTTAAGAATGGACGGGTCGAGCGTGCCGGGCAAACGGGGATTGGAACTTATCCTGGGAAATGCGATATGGGCGCTCATCACGCTTTCTATGCCTTCGTCGATAACTTTTTTAAAAGGAAGCAGTTCTACCGATTGCAAGCGCTCGTAGTCGTGGTTGATGACCGGGAGGGAGTGATGCGAATCGGTATCTGTGTCGCCGTGACCAGGGAAATGCTTTGCCGTGGAGACGATACCCTCCGACTGTACCCCCTTCATAAATTGCTGTCCATACAGGGCTACCGTATCGGGATTGCCGGAAAAAGAACGCACATTGATTACCGGGTTGCGGGGATTGTTGTTGACGTCCAGCACCGGTGCGAATATTTGATGTACGCCCAGGGCGTCGGCTTCCCTCGCGGTAACCTTGCCGGCCAGGTAGGCGTAGTCGGGATTCTGGGTTGCTGCAATCCCCATTGCCGGGGTAAGGCGCGTGGTCTCTTCAACACGCATGGCGGCCCCGAACTCCATATCCTGGGTGATCCAGAGAGGAGTATCACTGATGGTTTGGAGCCGGTTGGTAAGGACCGTCTGCCCGTAAATACTTCCTTTGAAGAAGACGATTCCACCTACCTTATAGTGTTTTATTTTTGAAGCCAGCTGCCGGTACGACTCGTCGCCGACGTTTTTAAAATGGCCGTTGGCCCGAATAAAGAATAGCTGCCCTATTTTTTCCCGCAGCGTCATTTCGTCAAGCAGGACATCAACCGAAACATCTTCAAATGGATCCTGTTGCGGGAGGACTTTTTCGGAAGAACGAATCTCTCCCAAGGCTTTTTCCTGTTCTGCAGCCTGTAGAACAGGAATATTCGGGCTGTTTGACTTAGCACTAAATGTGCAAGCCTGGGTGATGAATGTAATCACCAGCATGAAAAAGAACCCCTGTTGATGTCGGTAAAATTGTTGTAACTGCATCGGTCAATTGGTTCTTAGACGTTAATGAATAACATAGCTGAAAGCTGCTGTCAAGTCAACGTTTTTATTTTTTTCGATTGCGGAGGTAATTATTTTTTCCGTCCGGGTACAAGCCTCATGGTATTGTACTGTGTTTCATTAAAAAGGGTACTGTCCTGGTACAGGAATTTGTATTGTCCGTTGAGCCAATCTTCGGTTTGATCACCGTAGTAGGTGGAGAACGGGTTGCCGGATTGGCCTGTGGGCAGAACAGACAAGCTGTAATTCGTTTGGGAAAAATCAATGATTCGCCGGAGAGAGGGACCCAAAATCATTTCATAGGGATCATTCCAGCTGTATTCTCCATTGTTTATACTCATTCCGTGTCCCTTCACGGGATAGGGACCCAGGTTCAGCAGGTTGCGGACAATAAGTTTCAGAGAGGTTGGTGCGGTGGGTGACTGAGCGGCCTCTCCGAAGAGGGGAGGGCGGAGGGTTAGCGTATGCAGCTGCTCCCAGCGCCATTCAAACGGCTCCGCTCCGAATCGTTCCCGCAGAAACGAGATTGTTTCCTCCATACTTTGCGTGATCACCTGAGCCCGTGTCTCCCGTTTCGTGGTCGAAACATCATCGAAAAGGGATCCGTTGTCCCTCAGTAGACGCAGCATGGTCCGTTCCGGGAGGGCTGAAAACCGTATGAACTTCTGGTAGACCGATTCCGAGAAGTCATCCTTCAGGGTATTTTCAGCGAGATGAATCAGAAATACATCGATGATGGATGCGGCCGTTTCGGAGGCGTCGTAGGAGTAGTCCCAGTTTTCCAGGTACGAGATTACAGTTTCAAACTGTTCCTTGTGCTGCTTTAGAACCGGCAAAATGCTGCGGGTAATATCCCGGGCGTACAGTGAGTGGGAATCGTACTGCATTTGCCGGAAGTTTTCGAGCGAAAGCTGATCAAATTCCGTCAAATACTGACGGATTCGTTCATACCGGGCATCGGGCTCCCAGTAAACGGAAAGATAGTACGGGTAATCGTCGCCGGCCGGGGGATTATTGGCATTGGCAATCCAGTTGCGATCGGGATTGATGACCGAGGGCAGCTCTTCATAGGCAACATATTCCTGCCAATCCCGGGAAGGGTCCCAGCCCTCGCGCAGGGTTATAGGATTACCGCTGCGGACAGGCACATTTGCCAGGGAGAGCTGGGCGATGGTTCCCTCCCTGTCGGCATAGATGACATTTTGGCCGGGTACTTTGAAATTGCGGGCCCCCTCCTGGAATTCATCAAATGACTGGGCCCAGTTCATGGCAAGAAGTGCTTCAATTTCCCGGCTGACCTCATGGCCGGTCCATTTCATGGTAATAACCCGTTCTTCTGTAAGCTCCTGGTCGGGATGGATATCCGAAATGACGGGGCCGTGGTTGGTCAGGCGGCGCGTAAAGACCGTATCGTCCCGGTTTTTAATGCTGATGACTTCGCGCTGAAGGCTGAAATTTTCATATAGTGGTTCGCCCGCAAGCGTATCAAGTACAAACTGGCGCTCATTTTGGGGATTTACGGCCTCCGCAAAAAAGTCCGTATCGTCAAGCATGATATTGGTCATCGACCACGCCAGGTGGTCATTTTGTCCCAGTACCAGCATAGGCGCCCCCGGGATTGAAGCCCCGGAAAGATTTTGTCCCTCCACATTCAGATGCACCTCGTACCACTTGCCCGGGACACTGAGTCCCAGGTGCGGGTCGCCGGCCAAAAGCGGAGCCCCTGTGGAAGATTTTTCGCCGCTGACGGCCCAGGCGTTGCTTCCCTGGTGGCTGCCCCGGGAGCCGGTGATTTTGCGGAGCTGCTCGTCGGTTTGCAGCATGGGAAGGAGGGCCGCCGTTAACGTATCCGCCGTATCGGAAGGCACCGGATCCGGTAAAAAGCGGTTGTTGGGACGAATTTGGAGGTATTTTTCGCGCGGGAGCTGTTCGGAAAGATAGGCATAGATCAACTCCGACTTCCAGGCCAGATTTAAATCCCAGGCCATCAGCCGGGCAAGGGCAATGGAGTGAGTGGGGGTCCAGGGAATCGGCTTCATATCCGCCAGTGAAAACTGGATCGGCAGGCTGTTCGGATGCTGCCGGCTATAGGTATTGACGCCGGCGGAGTAGGCTTCGAGATAGCGCATCGTCGTATCGGAGAGCGTCGCCTCAATTTTTTCCGCAATCCTGCGGAACCCTATGGTTCGCAGCATAATATCCAGGGAAAGCATGTCCTTGCCCAGGAATTCCGCAAAACGTCCCTCTGCGGCCATCTGTGAAACCGTCATTTGCCAGAGTCGATCCTGCGCATGGGCATAGCCCAGGCTATAATACAGGTCCACTTTGTTTTGAGCATAAATGTGGGGGACGCCGTAGCTATCCCAGTGGATAGTGACGGGTTTCCTGAGTTCCGGCTGTACCAGCGTAGCATTGTAGTCGGGAAGTGGCTGGTAGAAGGTCCAGTACATGCCAATGGCAACAATGCCGGTGATGAAGAGGAACAACCCGAGCAGCATGCCCAAAACTTTTTTCATGGAAACGATCTGTCGTTAACGTTAAGCGGGAAAGTAGCAAACATAGTGATTAATCAATAACGCTAAAAATGGTTTCCGGAAAGTGCTGAGAATTTGGTTACACGACGCCCTCAGCTATTGATAATGACGGCAAAATTCGATACCCTCTGCAAGGATATCAATATAGATTTTGCTAAACCCGGACTATTCACGTATGAATGTGAAATAATCTTAACTGTGTAATATTATTGAGCTTATCTGATAGGTGAGTTAACTTAGATTTGAGGAAATAGCAATGCTGTGAAGTGTACTCGTGAGCGGCGTTGAAGTATACCAGGTGTAATCAATCTATAGATTTTATGGGATTTTATTTACTGGTTTGACTTCGTCTTACCATAATTCAATTTTTTGGTGAATAATCCGGATTAAGCAGGATTATAATTTTAAAAAAACAGAACGGATATGAAAAAAATCAGGAAAGCGGCGGTCATTGGTGGCGGCACGATGGGCAACGGCATTGCGCATGTCTTTTCAATGCATGGTATTACCACTCACCTGGTGGAAAGGAACCTGGAGCTGGCTGAGAAAGCCTTAGAGACGATCTCAGGGAATCTGGATCGCATGGTTGGCAAGGAAAAAATTGATGCTACCCAAAAAGAAGAGACGCTGGATCGCATCGTCACGTTTACAGATATCGTCAAGGCAGTGGATGAGGTTGAACTGGTCGTAGAGGCAGTGTCCGAAAATTTTGATCTCAAGAAAGAGGTTTTTACCGAGATCGACAGGGCTGCGCCCGCCGAGGCGATTCTGGCTTCAAATACCTCATCCATATCTATCACCAAGCTGGCGGCTGCTACCACGAGGGCTGACAAATTTATCGGGATGCATTTTTTCAATCCCGTGCCGGTGATGAAGCTGGTGGAGGTGGTAAAGGGATTGCAAACCAGCGCCGCTACGGTAGCAGCGATTGAGAAGACGGCGCGAGGGCTGGACAAGAATCCGGTGGTCGTATCCGACTACCCCGGCTTTGTATCCAACCGCGTGCTGATGCCGATGATCAACGAGGCCATATACTGTGTGTATGAGGGAGTGGCCGAGCCCGAAGAGATAGACCAGGTGATGAAGCTCGGTATGGCGCACCCGATGGGACCGCTTCGGCTGGCGGACTTCATCGGGCTGGATGTGTGCCTGGATATATTACACGTACTGCATGAAGGATTTAAGGATCCCAAGTACCGGCCTTGTCCTCTGCTGGTGAAAATGGTGGAAGCGGGCAGGCTGGGTGACAAAACCGGTGAGGGATTTTATAGTTATGATTAAGATTGTTTTGCCCTTTTTGGCTTGACCCAAGGTAGAGTTGTCCATTTTTTGTCACCAAAAAATAGACAAAAAAAGTGCTGGGGAATAGCAAGATTTTGTACTCCTTATACTTTTTCGTCAGGGATAGCTCTTCGGCACAAGTCATCCTTAACACAGGTCTTCCGCTATTCCCCAGACCCCAAATTGGAGCTTTCTTGTATCCGTTTTGAATACAGCTATCATAGGAATGGTCATGTGTTCTGTTCAATACAAAAGACAAGCCCGGCTAAAGTAATCGCTTTTGGAATTTTGGCTATTCGTTGATTAAGAGAGCTATCCTTCAGGCCTGGACTGTGAGCCGACCGGAATGAGTATGCGAAAACCGGCTGTACATAGGTTTGTCTGAGCGACCGGAAGGAACGAGGGGCGCTTTTACTTGCGTAAGAAAATTAATCCATGTGGCTAAGGTACGATTTTATATGACAGCCTTTAAAATCTATGGTTATATTATGTTACGAAATGCCACAGAGCAGACGCAGAGTCACACAAAGTAAGTATGAATTAACATAAGAGACAGAAGCTATGGTCGACCTGAGAAGTGATACCGTGACCAAACCAACCCCCGGAATGCGAAAAGCGATGTCAGAGGCCGAGGTGGGGGATGATGTTTTTGGAGAAGACCCCACGGTGAATGCCCTTGAGGATAAAGTATCGGCTATGTTTGGTTTTCAGGCCGGCCTGTTTGTACCCAGCGGAACAATGGGCAATCAGCTGGGTCTTAATGTACTTACGGAAGCGGGGGATGAAGTCCTGATCGACGAAACGGGACATATTTTCAATTACGAATCCGCCGCTGCGGCTCATCTTTCTTCGGTTCAGCTGCATCCGCTCAGGGGAGAAGGGGGAAAGCTTTCGGTAGTGATCCTACAAAATATGGTGCGCGGGGGACACGACTGGGAACCCAACACCAAAGTGGTGGCGCTTGAAAATAGTACCAATAAAGGCGGAGGCTGTTGCTACAGGAGGAAGGAGCTTGAGGCTATTCGATCGTATGCCGACAACCATCAGCTGTTTATTCACCTGGACGGCGCACGAATTTGGAATGCGATGACTGCCACGGATATTAGCCCTGGCTTTTTTGGCTTGATTGCTGATACGATGTCGGTTTGCTTCAGCAAGGGACTTGGAGCCCCGGCCGGATCCATGATCCTTTCTTCCCGTGATCGCATCAGGAAGGCACGACGGAGGCGCAAGATGTGGGGAGGGGGCATGCGGCAAGTGGGTGTGCTGGCTGCTGCAGCGGACTATGCGGTGGATAAGCATCTTTCGCTGCTGAAAGAGGATCACAGGCGAGCCCGCGAGCTGGCCCGAACCATTGATTCCTGTGACGGGCTGTCTATTGATCCGGGTGGTGTGGAAACCAACATACTCATCTTCGATGTCAGGGAAGGCACCGCCAAAGCAGCCACCCAAAAGTTACAGGAGAAAGAAGTTTACCTGTCACCTTTTGGTCCCGGGAAACTACGAGCCACTTTTCATTTTCAGGTTACGGATGAGGATCTCAAAAAAGTAAAGGAGGCCGTTCAAATCTGTTTTGGGTGAGTACGGCTACTGGATTTCATCATCATTGGTATAGGACTCGAAGAGAGGATTATCGCGATCGACCGTAGAATTCATATCATAGATCTGGTAGAAGCCGAACTCAAATTGATTATTGATGAAGGGGCTTACTGTTCTCATAAACTGGCTGAGCCAATCGGGACCGATATGCTTTTCCAGCTCTTTCCGGTAGGCTTCTACAGCCATATCCAGGTACTCCTGTCCCTTGAAAGGCAGCTGGTAATACTCGGTCTCTTCCGGCACCTCATAGCTCCCCATGTCTGTCATCACCCCGCCCGCGGCCGGCCTGTCAAACCCGGGACGGAGATACTGTGGAGTAGGCGTTTCCCGCTCCAGCTCCAGTTCCTGACGCGTCGTATCAGTCTCCTGGGCTGCCGCCATAAGCGGGATAAGGGAGAGTGTCCCTGCAAGGAGAACGAATACAACCTGATATGGATATCTATTGGTCTTTGACAAGTCGTCCCGATTCAGTTGGTTTTAGAGCGCTTTACAAAATAGTACCTTTAACCAGCTTCTGCATTTTCGCGCATTCAAGACCCTCACATACGTTACGTGCAGTGGTTTTGGATGCATTCGGGCTTTGTTATCGACCAACGGTCCTGGTTTTTAAAGCCCTGTTTTAGATAAAATAACAGAATAATGATCAAATTGTTGTATTGCCACAAATAAAAAATGGGAACCCAAAGCTTTGGATTTTAGCCGGTTGTCCCTCTCATACAGCAGTGGGCCCGGAGATTGCGGGGAGTCATGATCTGCAAATCAAGGCGAATAGCCGGATAGATATTCGATTTTTTATCCGATGCACTCAAAAAAAGGATCAGAAAGCCGGTTTTAAGGAAGAATCTCGGTCAGAGGCATATATAACATCAGGCAAGACTGTTTAAAAGCTCTCAGGCGATTATATAAGGTTATTTTTCGCTGTTTGGCGGTTTTTTTGGGATGAACCAAGGTTATTCACGTTAAACTCCCCCATTTTTATAATGCCGGCCGATTTTTCATATGCCATTAAATGTGTAAAGGTTGAGCATTATCAAGACATGAAATGTCTGTTAATCCTCATTCTCATTCGCCTGGAACAGCCGGAATCACCGCCGTGAAGCCGGTCCCTATCCTGCATGAAATACTTGCGATTACCCGGGGACTTTCAGAGTGTTTTTGTCGTGAAAGTTTATATAGTTGTTCGCCGAATTCATGATCTCAAATCCTTCAGAAGAAATAGGGTCGAGCAGGTTTGGAGCACCCGCAAACAGATTAATTTGAGGAGATATTACTGCGGGAGAATTCAGGCTGCCAATACGGAAAAAACCAGCACCGATCCAAAATTTCCTGCCGGTAAAAAAAGGAAAAAGCATCGCAAATCAGATAAGATTTCCATAGCAAAAGAGAAAATGGATCCTTTAAACAGGTGCTTCAAATTGCGCTTCTAACCGGTGACGGACAGCGTAATTTTACGAGTTCATCGGCATCCATTTGAGAACTCGATTCTTTAATTATTACGAGCGGAGTGAAGGGAGAAGTTACCGTCCTATGCAGAAATCAGGCGTAGCACTGGGCAGGAGAGAGACCGGCTATTTATATCGTCGACCCTATATAACGATGAGGGAAAAATTTTAGGATGGAAGACAGGTATATCAGTTCTTGTACAAGATAGGTGATTCGGTAGAACAGATAGTAGGTATGCTCCGGATTAAATAGTAGAGAAGAAACGGAGCTGTAAAAAAATAGTCGTTTATTATTATCGAAAGACAGGATGCGGGGTCGGAAATAGAGGGGAAAACCGAGGGTGGAGTGGGGACTGGCAATTTGACACAGAGATAAGGGTTTGATGAAGTTATAATGGTCTATCTCTTTGGTTACCAAGAGATTATGGGTATGATATAAAATATGGGTAGTTTGGTCCCCGTAACTCATTAAAAAGCATCGAAAAAAAATGAGTCAAGCTCTAATTTTCACTGTTATAATATAGTGTAAATATTTTTGTAACAACAAGTTGCAAGGTTTATATAATGTATAATTATATAATGGTCCAATACCCCTTCTGTGCGCTGCCTAAAAAAATAAGGCGGGATTTTATATGTAAATGGAATGGCAAGATATGCATAGAAGTACTTATAACGTAAATTATTTAATATCAATAAGTTATGGGAATATTATCTCCTGAAGAATGCGGTAAAGAAACGCTGTGTTTTCAGCCTAAATAATTTAGGTTTTTAAAAATTATGATTGTCCCGACAATTATTCATAAGGTTTTAAAAATATGTAATTATATGTATAACAGTAAGTTACAAAATTTACATAAAATTTTTTTAATATAAATCTTATTTTTTGGAAGAATAAAACGGTTTAATTTGGTTTGAAGGAATTAAAAAAGGTCGTCAACCGGAGCGGGTCAACGACCTGGTAAGAGAAAAGAGTGGTTATGAGTCTTCGGTATTATCCCGAAAGTATTACTTGATCGCCAGACCTATGCGACCGCGCTCGAGATCGAGAGAAACAATTTCAACTTTAACAATATCTCCCACCGAGACGATATTGTGAGGATCCTCAACCTTCCGGTCTGCCATTTTTGAAATGTGAAGCAGTCCGTCTTGCTTGACCCCGATATCGATAAAGGCTCCGAAGTCAACGACGTTTCGGACAGTCCCCTCTACAACCTGCCCGGTACTGAGATCTTCCATCTTCATAATGTCATCCCGGAGTACCGATTTGGGCAGCGATTCCCTCGGGTCGCGCCCGGGTTTCTGCAGGTTTTCAATGATCAAGTCCAGCGTCGGGATACCCACATCCAGCTGCTTCGCGACCTGCTCTTTATCGATGCCGGAAAGTTTTTCAGCAACTGTATCCTGTTGCTGTTTTAGATTTTCGAGATCGATGCCAAAGAGGTTGCAAAGTTTTTCGGCCGCGGCATAACTTTCCGGGTGAATGGCGGTATTGTCCAGCGGATTTTTCGACTCCGGGATCCGCATAAATCCGGCGGACTGCTGGAAGCGAAAATCACCGACGCCAGTGATCTCCCTGATCTGATCGCGGCTCAAAAAAACACCTTCGGTTTCGCGGCGTTTAACAATGTTTTTAGCCACGCGACGGGTGAGCCCGGAGATGTGCGAGAGCAGCGGTGCGCTGGCCGTATTCAAATTTACGCCTACTTTGTTTACGCAGCTTTCCACCACATCATCGACGGACTGCGCCAGCTGGTTTTGATTGACGTCATGCTGGTACAATCCAACCCCGATCGACTTGGGGTCGATCTTCACTAGTTCGGCCAGTGGATCCTGTACCCTTCGTGCAATGGAGATGTTCCCCCGTTGGGCCGCTTCCAGATCCGGGAACTCCTCGGCGGCTACTTTGGAGGCCGAGTATACCGAAGCCCCGGCTTCATTCACGATCAGGTAATTCAGCTCTTCTCCGGGATGATTCTTTTTTCGCTTTTGAATAAAACTTGCTACAATCTGCTCGGTCTCTCGGCTGGCGGTCCCGTTGCCGATAGCAATGAGGTTGACGCCGTATTTGTCGATGAGCCTGTCGTAAATCTCCTCTGCTTCCGCCACCTTATTTTGAGGGGGCGTGGGATAGGTGGTGGTACCCTCCAGGTACTTTCCTGTTTCGTCCACAACCGCAACCTTGCAGCCGGATCGGTAAGCGGGATCGATGCCCATCACGACTTTGTGATCCAGCGGCGGCTGCATCAGCAAGCTGGAAAGGTTCGTGGCAAACGTTTCGATCGCGTGCGCGTCGGCCCGTTCTGTAAGATTATTGCGAAGCTCTCGCTCCAGCGAGGGGAAGAGCAGCCGCTTGTAGGCATCCTCCACGGCATCCTGCAGGTGGGGGACAAAAACACTCATGTCGTTGGTTATGACGATGTCGTCAATATTCTCCAGCGTCACTTCGTCCCAGAGCTCCACGTTTACGAACAATACGTTTTCGCGCTCGCCGCGATTGATAGCCAGGATTTGATAGGGTTTCAGCTGTTTGGCCTTGGCTGAGAAATCGTAGTAGTCCTCAAAATTGGTGCGTTTGTCCACAGCGGGATTCTTTTCCGTTTTTACCACGGCATGTTCCTGAAAGATCTCCCGCAGTTTATTCCGGACGTCCACCGATTCATTGACCCACTCGGCGACAATATGGAGGGCGCCGTCCATCGCCTCCTCGGCAGAGGCCACTTCCTGTTCCTTATCCACAAATTTTTCGGCATGTTCCATAGGGTCGCCCTGTTCGATCTCCTGCTCCCAGATAAGCTCGGCCAGGGGCTGCAGTCCTTTTTCCCTGGCCATATCGCCTTTTGTGCGGCGCTTCGGCTTATACGGAAGGTAGAGATCCTCCAGCGTATTGAGGTCGGTGCAGGAGGTGATCTGCTCCCTGAGCTCATCGGTCAGTTTATCCTGTTCATCAATGGTTTTGAGGATCGTCTTTTTGCGATCCTCCAGCGTGCGGTGGAACTCCAGCTGATCCCGTACCCTGCGGATCTGCTCTTCATCGAGTCCCCCGGTTGCCTCCTGGCGATAACGAGCCAGGAACGGGACGGTGGCGCCGTCGTCCAGGAAGTTCGCCACGGAACTCACCTGTTTGGATGTGAGGTTGAGCTCCCGGGCAATACTGCTAAAAATTTGTGAGTCGGTCATACGTGAGATTGGAAGTTGAAGTTGGGAATTAGAAAATGAGTATTACTTTGGATTATTCATGAATAGTATGGAATCATTCGTCATACTGTTATTTTTTAAAGCATATAGCATATAGTTAAGTCTTCTTTGTGAATAATCCTGGTTAAAGAATGTTCAAAAATTCTGAATTCTGAATTCTGTATTCTATATTGCAACCCTGAAAATAATCACCTTAAGACAATAATACACATGAAAGCGGATCTTGATCATATTCACCAGTCAGCCATTGATATTGCCCGGCAGGGGGGACAGCATACGCTCACCTATTTTAAAAAATCAGTAGACATAGAACGCAAGTCGGATGATTCGCCGGTGACCGTTGCGGACCGGAAAACAGAGTCTGTCATGAGAGAAGCCATAGAAGACCTGTTTCCGGATCACGGGATCATTGGCGAGGAGCATGGTCACACGAATGCATCGAGCCCGGTACAGTGGATTCTGGATCCCATCGACGGCACGAAGTCGTTCATCCACGGGGTGCCGTTTTACACCACTCTGATTGGCATCGTGGTGGACGATGACCCGGTGGTAGGTATCGTTTATGCCCCCGCGTTGGATGAGCTGTGCGAGGCGGCCCGTGGAAAGGGTACCCGCCTGAACGGGACTGCCTGTTCGGTCCGCGAATGCGAGACCCTTTCCGAAGCCACGTTTCTGAGTACGGATGTCTATACGGCGGCCGGGAGCGGATACGGGGATGCCTTTGATACGCTGATTGAGAAGACGCGCATCCACCGGACCTGGGGGGATGCATACGGGCATATGATGGTGGCGACCGGGCGTGCGGATTTGATGTTTGATCCCGAGCTGCATATTTGGGATGCCGCCCCGCTGTTGCCTGTTCTCCGGGAAGCCGGCGGGATTTTTTGTGATACCGACGGACAGGAAACCATCGAATCGGGTAATGGGTTTTCATGCAGTCGGTCACTGCTGCCGGAGGTGCTGGAGGTGTTTAACCCGGATTATTCATGAATGGGTTTCTAAGGCTTCTGTTAATAAATAATCAGGCTTATTTAGGGTGGAATGCAGAATATAGATTTTGATTGTAACAATGATATTAAATAGATTTTCGTTATTACAACAAGCGTATCTTAGGTTAAATTAAGAAATGAAGCTATGATAACTGTAATAAAAAAAGGTAGTTCCGCAGAAACCGTCCGGGAACAATATCGGAAGCATAGAAAGAGTGAGACCAAAAAAAAATAATATCAGAAGACTTTGTGGAACTATTTCTCTGGAAAAAGATCACCTTGAGCTGCAAAGAGAGTGGCGGGATGAGTGGAAATAGTCTGTTACTTGCTTTGTCCTGAAATAGATTATCGAATTTAATTCTCATATATGCAGACTTCCTTATATCTCATCGACCTCTTTGAAAAGACCCTTGCGGCTTGCTCTCCCGGGAACGCGGTCTCACAGAACTTATCAGTGAACGGGGAGCAGGTGAGGGTAGGAGAATCGGAATTTTCCATGGACGATCATCCCGTATATCTGCTGGCGGTGGGCAAAGCGTCCGTCCCGATGTATGAAAGCGCACGGGATATACTGGGTGAGCGGGTAGCGGGCAGCCTGGTGATCACCCCGGATGCCGGGGCAGCGTCGGGCTGCAGTGCCGATGAGGTGATTACGGCTGCCCACCCTGTACCGGATGAGCGAAGCCTGGAAGCGGGACGAGCGGCGGCCGAATTCCTGGATCACGTGCCGGAAGAGGCCCTGGTGATAACACTCATCTCGGGGGGCACCTCATCGCTCATGTGCCGGCCGGCCGAGGGCATTGGGATCCAGGAGCTCAACAAAACTTATGATCTGCTGAACAACTCCGGGGCTACAATTCACGAGATCAATACGGTGCGAAAGCACTGCAGCCGGATAAAAGGGGGACAGCTGCTCCGCAGTGTGCCGGAGGGAGCCACGCTTGTTGACCTGATTATTTCCGATGTGCCGGGTGATGACTCCGCCATCATCGGAAGCGGTCCCACGACCCCCGATTATTCTACCTTCCAGGATACCTATCATGTGCTGCTGGAGTATGAGCTGTGGGATCGTATCCCCGATGCCGTGCGGCTTCATATGGAAAAGGGGATTGACGGTGAGATACCGGAAGTGGTGCGGCCGGAAGAGGAACCGGTACGGGAGCACAGGCAGTATATCATAAGCTCGGCCCGGAAGTTTGTCCGCCGCGCAGCAGATTTTGCGCGGGACGCCGGTTACGGGACCGTAGTCGCTGACGAGCCGTTTAATGAGGACGTGGAGAGGGTAGCACTTCATATCACGGACGTAATAAACTCCCATATCTCACAGGATATGACTGACCCCCAGCTAATGCTCTTTTACGGAGAAAGCACGGTGCAGGTCACCGGCGGGGGCAAAGGGGGACGCAACCAGGAGCTGGCGCTGCGCGGGGCGCTGAAGATTGCGGATATCGATAAACATATCAGCTGGCTGAGCGCCGGCACCGATGGCGTTGACGGTCCCACGGACGCCGCCGGCGCGGTGGTGGACAACAATACGGTCCGAAGGGCCCGGGAACGGGGACTGGATCCGGGTGAGTACCTTCGAAATAACGACGCCTACCATTTTCATCAGCAAATGGACACGTTGCTGAAAACGGGTCCCACAGGCAATAACCTTATGGATGTGGTTTTTGTAGCCGTGAAGTAAGGTATGTTCCATTTTTTTCAGCGACGAAAAAAACGGAACCCAAAAAAAGTCGCCGGCTGAATACATTGTGCTGACGTTCCCTTCGTCTCTGCTAAAATCATTTAACTCGTCCCTCACGGTCCTCAGACAGAAATGATTTTTGCGATTCGGCTCCGGTCACTTGTTTCAGCACAATGTATTAGGCCGGAATTGAATCTTGTCCGATCGTAAAAATGCGAGTTCAATTATAGCGTCTTTCCTTGCGTCCGCCACCCGGGACGCTGACTTTTCAAGGCCATGGTTACTTTCTCTTGAAAAAAGTATGTCCCACCGGGAGCGTTCTGTCTGAATACGGACATGAGATTAGGACAAAGGAAAACATCCCCACGGCCTTGGATTGTGAGTCGCCCGGAGAGGTTCATCCTCCCATATCCAGGACCACGCGGAAACGGGCTTCGTTGTTGATCATGCGATCATAGGCTTCGTTGGCTTGCTCCAGCGGGAAGGTTTCAATTTTGGGAGTAATATCCTGGAGAGCGCTGAAGTGAAGGGTCTCTTC
This sequence comes from Fodinibius roseus, assembly GCF_900129315.1. GTDB lineage: Bacteria > Bacteroidota > Rhodothermia > Balneolales > Balneolaceae > Fodinibius > Fodinibius roseus. The sequence continues at coordinate 33,899 of NZ_FQUS01000016.1, read as the reverse complement.
GGAATCCCTGGCATCGCCGCTGGGCCACCCGGACACGGACTTGCGTCCCATTATTAGCTGCAGGGGCGTCACTTCAATAGGATCATTGGCTGCAGCAACGACCATGAGCTGTCCATTGCGTCCCAGCCCGTCTACCACCGACGAAATAGCCTCGCTGCTGGGAGCCGTAGCCAAGATGACTTTGGCACCTCCCATCGCTTGCAGCTTCTCCGCGGCGTTGTTCGCTTCAGTGTCGATGTACTGGTGAGCCCCCAGTGCAAGAGCGAGTTCTTTTTTACCGTCGCCGCGAGAGAGGGCCACCACCTTGCATCCGAATTTATTCGCATACTGAACGGCCAGGTGTCCCAGTCCCCCGATGCCCTGTACGGCTACCGTGTCGCCGGGTTCGAGCCTGCTGTTGCGCAGGGCGTTAAAGGTCGTAATACCGGCACAAAGCAAGGGCGCCGCTTCAGCCGCGTCGAGCGATTCGGGAATGGCAGCAAGCGCGCTCTCGGGAGCGACCAGGTATTCGGCATATCCGCCGTCGAAATGAATGCCGGTCACCCGGCCGTTTTCGCAGTTGATGAAATCACCGTTCCGGCAGGATTCACATTTGTAGCAGTGTCCCCCGTGCCATCCGACGCCTACCCGCTGTCCTATTTCCCAGCGGTCGATGGTATCGCCGCGCTCTTCGATGGTCCCGATCACCTCATGTCCCGGTACCCGGGGATATTCAATGCCGGGCATCAGCCCCTCTTTTACAAAAGCATCACTGTGGCAGATGCCACAGGCTTGAACTTTGATCAGAACTTCATCGTTTCCTGGTGAGGGGATCTCCTTTTCAACGGCTTCAAAATCAGCGCCAGCTGCCGGTACTTGCATTGCTTTCATGGTACTCATAGGTATTAAAATTATTTAGAGTTACATTCGTTGATGTGATACGATAACAACAAACAGCCCCATATCATTTGGACAGGCGGAACAAACCAGATTTTAAGAGCTTAAAATTTATGCAATTTCGTCAGACTCCTTATATTCTTTTTTTCAATAACAGGAAATAATCTCAAAAACTATTATGAGCCGTACCCATTCGCTTTCGGAACGTTTCAGACGAAGCCTGCTGTCCCTGGCCTTGCTGGGAGGGGTTTTGCTGGGGCTCGCGCCAGAGCTTGACGCCCAATCCTTTGATCATGAACCCTACCCAAAGCTGGATTTTAATTTTACGGAGCTGGAACTTGAGCTGGGGGTCCAGCCGCAGAACCTGCGCTTAGACGCTGCCGCAACGTACCAGATTGAAGCGAATGTAAGCGGGGCCGATACCGTCATTTTGTATGCTTCCCATATGGATATCAGCTCAGCTTCCGTAGATGGCGAGGCGGCGGAGTTCCGGATGCATAACGATTCGCTGCTTATTCCGCTTGCTGAAGCTGCTGAGAAGGGACAGGCATATGAAGTACGGATTCGCTATAGTACCGATCCCCGGTTCGGATTGCTTAAAAACAGCAATAATACCGTCTGGACCTCCCTGCTTCCGCGGTCCCAGCGCCACTGGGTGCCGGTGATCGATAACCCGCATGTTACGCTGAAAACAACCTTTAATATCTCAGTGCCTGCGGGCTATACCGTCTGGGCGACGGGACGTAAAACCGGGGAGGAAGCTGTCACGGAGGAAGTGGTACAGTACCAGTTTGCCTCAGAGGCGGAAGTACCCGCATCCGATCTGGCTTTTGCCATCGGAAACTTCGAAAGTCAATCGACGACCTACGGGATCAAGGGAATCAACCTGGCTGTTGAACAGGAGCTTGCCGGCGAAGTGGATCTCCAGCAGCTGCTGCAACAGGCTTATGACGGGCTGGGGAGCGTTGAAAAGCAGATGCAGTCCGAATTCCCATACGATCGTCTGAACGTTGTGGTTTTGGAAGATCACGGGTGGGAGACGAAATCGTGGGGCGGCTCAACGGTCTTTCTTTATCAAAACAGGGGAGATCTGCAGCAACAGCTGTTGCGCGGAATTATAGCCCAGTGGATAGGCAGCAAACAGCGTGCGGCCCAGTGGAGCCAGGCTGATGCCATCATGGTATACCAGACGCTTCTCCAGCAATCTCTTACGGGAGAAACGCAAGAACTGGAAGTCAAAGATCAGCCTCAACCGTCCCGGAAAAGCATTTATGAGCTCTTCGGACCGCAGCGATGGAATGCCTGGCAGCAACGATGGTCCCGCTGGGAAGAGCAATCGAAAGATTGGATAATCAAAGAAACCCATCCGGAGATGATAAAGCAGCTTTCTCCTGTAATAAGCTGGAGGGACTATGCCGGCTTGTGGTACCGGTCGAGCGGACAGCCGATGTTTGATGTTTCCGAGGTTTTGAACACGGAACGGGCGGATACTTCCTCATCCGGAGCTGCTGATCAGGCGAAGGCTGACAGCGTGCGGTATCGGGTATCCTATCAGCTGGATGAAACCGGGGAACAGTTGGCGCTTGGCTTCAAATCTGTGCAGGGCGTGTATGATGAACTTAAAATGCTCCGGTTGCACAAAATATATGGCGAAGGAAGCGAGACCGAAGATATATCCTTTACCGGCATGACCGACGCCATTTCGGTAGGAGTGTCACCGGATATCCGCACGGCCTGGCTCGAAATTCCGGGTCAGCTCAAGCTCAAGATTGAGGAGCACAAACCCGTCCCGTTTTTGCTATATGAGCTCCGCAATGCCGAATCGCTGGATCAGCGGGCACGTGCGGCAAAGAATCTGGGAGCGCATACCGACAATCCCGACCTGCAGCTCGCCATTACGGATGCCCTGGAAAGCGGGGTGGATCCGGAGGTGCGCGCGGCCCTGCTGACATCGCTTGCCGATATTACCCGGGGTGCGGCCGGCACGGAGCAGCTCTTCCTGGATGCCCTCCGGCATGAGAGTCGCGTGGTGCAACGGGCGGGACTCAAAGCCCTGCGAAACTACCCGGAGAATCCCGATATCCGGAGTACCGTCCAGCAGTTGACGGTCAATACCGATCGTCTCCCCGTGTTCAAGCAGGGGATAGCCACCCTTTCGGCCATCGCTTCCGCAGAACAGTTAGAGGGATTTATCGCTGATATCGTCCGCCGGGATACCGTGGGACACCGCTCGGTGGCAGCCATACGGCAGTTGGCTGACGAGGGACAGACAGGCATTCTCGGTGAAGCTGAGCGTTTCCTGGATGAGGAGTATGATTACGGTGTGCGCCAGGCGGCCCTGAACCTTTTGATCGAATATGAGGATACGTCCGGCATCTGGGAGGAAAGAAGTCGGGAGCTGCTGGCAGAGTCGGCGGATCCCCGCATCCGGTATATGGTTGTTCGGGGACTGCTTAATAACCGGAACCCGGAAATTATTTCGTTTTTGGAAGAGTACATGGAGGATGAATACGATGCCCGGGTGTATCATGCGATAAGGCAGGGGATAGGGGAGTGACGGTGATGTAAAAGATCTTTTGCATCATAGGAATATTCCAATTTTGGAACGACGCTAAAACGGACCCAAAAACGTAGCCGGCTGAGAAAATGCAGCGCCCGGCGGTTCCTTCTGACCTCCTCTCCATAATTTAACCCGACTGATGAAAGCTTGCGCTGGCCGACTGCAGGTGTTGGCTGTTGGGACAGAACAGGTTTTGTTTGGCATTCAATCACTTCTTTATCTGTATGCTGCTCATCCTTCGGCTTTTTGGATTGAACGGATGCGGGTACAGGGGGGGAGGAGTATCCGGGACTTCGGAAAGCGCTACCGGGAGATACCTGCGAAATAGTTCGATTGATTTATTGGGCGGCTGATATTTACTTACGGGTAGCAGCCAATCACCCCTGTTGAAAGAACAGATGGCATATTCTGTATATGTCCCAGGCCTTGGTTACAGCGAGGGAATTTTGAAACTTAATACTTCATTCCAGCTGTCAAGATAGGTTATGGATATGCATGGCACGAAAAAATGAAAGAATTAACCATAAAATGATTAATCCGTAGTGCATAGCATAGATTATTTTGTTGTATGCTTTTTTACTGTTGCTGTTGTTATAGCCGGCTTGTCTTTCGGCAGAGGGAATTCTGACATGGAGTCCTTTTTTGCAGCCGGTGGCGCAGTTCCCTGGCCAATCAGTGGCTTGTCTCTTTTTATGAGTTTTTTTTCTGCGGGTACATTTGTGGTATGGGGTTCCATCGCTTATGAATACGGTTGGGTTGCCGTTACTATTCAATGGACTATGTGTATTGCCGGCCTTATCATAGGGATTCTGATTGCCCCGAAGTGGAGAGAAGCAAATGTTTTGACTGCAGCAGAATTCATCAATAAGAGATTGGGCATTTCTGTCCAACAGTTTTATACCTATCTGTTTTTAGTACTCTCTTTATTTACCACGGGAGCTTTTTTATACCCTGTGGCCGTAATTGTGAATGTAGCTACAGGATTTGGAATCTCCGAAACTACTATTGTTCTGGGATTACTGATCATACTTTATACAACGGTGGGTGGCTTGTGGGCCGTTGTAGTTACTGATGTCTTGCAATTTGTTATTCTTACTGTGGCGGTCCTGATAGTTGTACCACTTTCATTGGAAAGCGCAGGAGGAATAAGTGGCTTTATGACGAATGCACCAGATGATTTTTTCAACCTTCTTAATGGAGAGTATACATTTGGTTTTATGGTGGCCTTTGCACTTTATAACCTTATTTATATTGGCGGCAACTGGGCATATGTACAACGATTTACAATGGTGAAAGATAAAAAATCAGCCCAAAAAGTGGGATATCTTTTTTCTGCCTTGTATATAATTACTCCTGTTATTTGGATGTTGCCCCCAATGCTGTATCGAATAACCGAACCGGGCTTGGCTGGGTTAGAAAATGAGGGTGCATATCTTATGATGGTCAAAGAAGTCTTGCCTGTAGGTATGCTCGGACTTATGCTCGGAGGTATAGTTTTTGCCACCGCAAGCTCGGTAAATACTACATTGAATCTGGCAGCAGCGGTAGTAACAAATGATATCTACAGGAATTTACAACCTTCTTCTTCAAATAAGCAATTAATGTTTATAGGAAGAATAGCTACAATCATTTTTGGAGTGGGTACCATTGGGGTGGCATTGCTGGTACCTGTTGCCGGAGGTATTGTAGAAGTGGTATTGAGCATAGGAGCCATCACAGGAGCTCCCCTGTTTGCACCTCCCATTTGGGCCCTTTTTTCAAAAAGGCAATCAGGGAAATCAATTATTTTAATCACGCTTCTCAGTCTTGGAATTAATCTTTTCTTCAAATTTGTGACCCCTGTTCTTTGGGATTTTAGCCTGGATAGGGCAATGGAAATGATATTTGGCGTGGGAGGTACTCTGTTGATGTTGTCCTGTTATGAAATTTGGGCGATTTATAAGGAGCGAATAAGTCCTCAATATATTGCATACATCCGACAAATTAGAAAAGAAAAAGATGTAAATGAAAAATTAAAAGCATCAGTGGATACTTCATCAGAACAGAATAGGTATGGATTACAAGTGATTAGTATTTCACTGGCATTTACCGGGGGATTAATTGTTTTGTTAAGCCTGTTGGCCGATAATGCTAACGTATTGGTGGGATCGATGGGCGCTTTGATTTTAGTTATCGCTTATATCATATGGAAATTGAACCGCCGTCGATATGAAAAAGTACCAGAGTACCATGATACAAAAATTTAAATACAAGGATGTAGGAGTTGATGATTAAAAAAGAATTTGTAACCGAACGTTCCGTTAAAACTGCAGAGATAGAATCTGACCTTGTTGTGGTCGGTGGTGGGATGGCGGGGGTTTGCTGCTCTCTGACCGCCGCCAGGGCGGGTATAAAGGTGACGCTCGTTCAGGATCGTCCCGTTTTAGGAGGCAATGCTTCAAGTGAAGTACGGCTTTGGATACTCGGCGCTACTTCAAGCATGGGAAATAATAATCGTTGGGCCAGAGAAGGAGGGGTGATTGATGAAATCCTTCTGGAAAATGTTTATAGAAATCCGGAAGGTAACGCCGTGATTTTTGATACCATACTTCTTGAAAAAGTTTCGGAAGAATCCAACATAACATTATTGCTGAATACCGCTGTCTATGAGGTGGAAAAGGCAGGAAAAAAATCCATAAAAAGAGTTATTGGATTTTGTAGTCAGAATTCAACCAAATATGAACTTGCCGCTCCCTTGTTTTGTGATTCGTCAGGAGATGGAATCATGGCTTTTCAGGCTGGAGCTCCATTTCGAATGGGAGCAGAAAAAAAAGAGGAATTTGACGAAGGGTTTGCTCCTGATGTAGAGGATTATGGAGAGCTTTTGGGGCACTCAATTTATTTCTACACAAAAGATGCAGGCAAACCCGTCGATTTTATTGCTCCGAGTTTTGCCCTGCAAAATCCAGAAGAATTTTACAAGATCAGAAATTTTGATATAAACGAACATGGTTGTCAGTTATGGTGGGTTGAATATGGCGGCAGATTGGATACCGTACATCAATCCGAAGAAATAAAGTGGGAGCTTTGGAAGGTAATTTACGGGATCTGGGATTATGTGAAAAATAGCGGGAACTATCCTGATGCGCAAACCCTAACATTAGAATGGGTAGGCACTATTCCCGGTAAGCGGGAGAGCCGCAGATTTGAAGGCGATTACATATTAACCCAGAAAGATATTGTTGAGCAAAGTCAGCATTACGATGCCGTGGCTTTTGGTGGATGGTCACTTGATTTACATCATGCCGATGGAATATATAGCGGTGAAAAAGGATGCAATCAGTGGCATTCAAAAGGAGTTTATCAAATTCCTTATCGATGCTATTATAGCCGAAGTATCGACAATTTATTCTTTTCCGGGCGAATTATTAGCGCCAGCCATGTAGCTTTTGGTTCTTCACGGGTTATGGCTACTTGTGCACATGGGGCACAAGCGGTGGGAATGGCTGCTGCTCTTGCAACCAAACATGGTATAATGCCAAAGGAAGTTGGAGAAAAAGAAACTATAAAGCTTTTGCAAAAGGAGTTAAACAAACGGGGGCAGAGTATTCCGCTTGTTCCTCTTGAGGACGAAGAGAATTTGATTAATAAAGCAGAGTTATCCGCTTCTGATGAATTGAATCTTACGTCCTTGCCTAAAGATGGTCCCTGGCTTGATCTTAACTATTCATCTGCACAGATGTTGCCGTTTAAAAAGAACACGGGATACAAAATTAATTTTGATGTAAAAGCCTCCAAATCCACCACTTTAGAGATTGAATTGAGGACAAGTTCAGAGCAAAACAACTATACACCGGATATAATGTTGGAAGAAAGGGAAATCCATCTTGAAGGAGGGAAACAGAACATTGAACTGGAGGTCTCTTCGATTCTGGACCGAGAGCAATACGTGTTTATCTGTTTAATGAAAAACGAAGATGTTTCAATAAAAACAAGCGAGAAAAGAATATCCGGATTATTGACAGTCTTCAACAAACCCAATAAAGCAGTTTCTAATAATGGGAGACAAGATCCACCGGATGATATCGGCGTGGATTCTTTTGAATTCTGGATACCTGAAAGACGTCCAGGGGGGAAAAATTTTGGGTTTGATATAAACCCGGGTATTACTTCATTTAATGTGAGCAATGTAAATAATGGATATACCCGTCCGACTTTCAAACCCAATGCCTGGATCGCTCACTGGGAAAACAAGTGTGCAAATATAGCTGTTAAATGGAAACAGCCGGAAAAAATTAACACCATCATTCTAATGTTTGATACTGATTTTGACCATCCTTTGGAATCTACTTTGAGAGGCCACGAGGAGCGGGTCATGCCTTTCTGTATACAAAATTTTAAGGTCTTTGATAACGAAGAGAATCTTCTTTATGAAAAGGAAGATAATTATCAAACCATAAGTAGAATCGATTTTAATAAACCTATTATAACCGATTCACTTAAAATTGTAGTAGAGCGTCCGAGTAAGCATACAGGAGCTGCTGTATTTGAATTATTATGTTATGGTCAGGAATAAATGAAAGGGGGCTTTTGCAAAACCGTTCTTTTGGCCAATATCTGCATTTTTACATACTTAAAATCCTTACATATGTTTTATATGCTGCGATTTTGAATTCGCTCAGGCTTTGATATTGTCCAAAACTCTCGGTTTTTCAAAGGTATTATAATCAGAAAAATCTCTTTGCCGGTTGTCAAGTATATGAGCACGATTTTGAGAAAAAGATAGCGATACTTCCGGCCTGTATATAAGATACTTTAGCTCCCCCTGACCCCATCACTTCAATTTATTTGATAACTTTTTGGTAAAAAAAATAAAATTAATTGATTTATTAGTAAAAAAAAGTAAATTTAGAAGCGCTCAAATGCTAAAGGGACTTCTGACGGGATATGGAGAATAGATACATCTATTGATATTGAATGTTATTATTAGCTCAATTTAAGCAAAGAAAAAATAGTAATGAGAAGGATCAAAATCTTTGGTCCGCCTTGAGGAGGGGGCAACGGGAGGCATTATCCGAGCTCTTCCGGTGTCACCACAAGCACCTGTACAATTACGGGATTAAAATAGTATCGAATACAGAAATAGTGGATGGAGCCATCCAGGAACTGTTTCTGAATATATGGAAGAGTCGAAACAGGCTTTCCCCGGCCTCATCGGTCAAAGCCTACCTGTTGTCCTCGCTGCGACGGTTGATTATGAAGGAACTCAAGCGAAACAGGAAGCGTGCTGAGCGGAACCGAAATTATATAGAGAATGAGGAAGCGTTAACCTTTCCTGTTGAGGATTTGTTAATTCGAAAAGAAGTTGCCCAAAACAAAAGAGAGCAATTAGAGAAAGGACTGGAGACGCTCACCCCCCGACAAAAAGAAGCTGTATTTCTAAAGTATTATCACGGCTTGACCAACAGGGAACTGGTAGAAGTGATGGAAATCAATTACCAGTGCGTTCGAAACTTGCTGTATGAGGCACTTGAGCGCCTGCGTTCCCATATAGAGTCCGTTTCCTACCAGGAGTAAATGGACGTGCACTTTTTTGAATGAGCAAAAAAGTACCCAAAAAAACTCACCGGCTGAGAAAACTCAGCGTCTGGCGGTCGCGTCGGCTCCGGAGAAAAATATAAACTCACCCGACGGGGCCGGGTTCAGAGAAATATTTTTCTAAATCCTCCGCCTTGCTACCGCCACCCCGGACGCTGACTTTTCAAGGCCGGTTTTCTTCCTTCAGTAATGGGTACATTGTTTAAAAAAATAATTCAGGGCCGTCTTTGGGATGTGAGCCTTTACTAGGCGCAAGGAACGCCGACATAAGGTATTTAGCCGGTCATTTTTTTGGTTCCGTTTTTTCATGAAAGAAAAAATGGAACAAGCACTTCAAAAAAATTCATTACAGATCATTTCTGACTCTCTCTTACCCAACGAAGACAAAGTACCAAAGAGGAATTGCCTGTTTCTCATGAGGTCGATTCTATTTATTTGGTATAGATTTTTAACCCGAGTTATTGCATAGTGTCTAAGCAGAACGATCAGATTACGCAGTTATTAACCGATGATTCATTTCTACGATGGATTAATGACGAAGCCACACCGCTGGAACAGCAGAAATGGGATCGCTGGCTGGAAGAGGACCCGGCCAATATCCAACTTCTCAGGGAAGCCAGGGAACTGTACCGGTCCCTGCAGTTTGAGGAAGAGCAACCGGATACTACTGCCCAACTCCGCAGGTTAGAGGAGGCACTTGATGCCGAAAAAAAGTATAGGCAAAGGATACCGCTAACAGGGAAGAGAAGCCCCAAAAACTATTGGATGCGTGCCGCGGCCGTTATTGTATTGCTGGTGGCCGTACTTGCCGTCATAGAATATGCAGGATGGGGTCCCGAACAGCAGCCGGTAAAAGAGGAAGTCGCTACAACCTTCGAGACTGTACAAACCGATTATGGAGAAACCCGGATTCTCACCTTCTCCGACGGATCCGAAATTACATTGAATGCTCATTCACAGCTCACCTATCCCACTACGGCCCGGCCCGGGGATGATATGGAAGTGGAATTAGAGGGCGAAGCCTACTTTTCCATAGATCGCAAGTCAGGCGACCGGCAACGCACCTTTTCCGTGAAGACGCCGGAGGGAAGAATAGCCGTACTGGGTACCAAGTTCAACGTGAATACCTATTCTCAAGATACGGAGATCGTGCTGGAAGAGGGTAAAGTGCGGGTGGAAGCAGGTGAGACTTCAGAGGGTTCCGATCAGGCCTATACAATGAGCCCAAACGAGCTGGTCCGCCTGCAGCCCGAAAATCTGGGTCTTGAGGTCGAAAAAGTCGATACGGAATTATATACCTCGTGGACCGGATTTGAGCTGAAGTTTAGGAACACGCCCCTCATTCAAATTGCAGGACGGATAAAACAACTCTATGGGGTGAATGTGGAGTTCAAAAACGAAAATCTGAAAAAAGTGAGGTTTTCAGGGTCGGCGCCCAACAAGAATTTTGCGGTGCTTTTAGAGGGACTCAGAACTCTCCTCGACATTCCAATAGCGTATGATGAAGATACGATCACATTCGGAGGCTAAATGATAACAATCAAACAACCAATGAATAGAAAGTTAAACGATAAGAGAATGGGAAACATGACAAGACAGATAGGGCTAATGTTGGTATTAGTAGGGATGATGTTGCCATTGGGAGCATTAGGCCAGGATACAGACGAGATACTGACCATGAAACGGCAGCAGATGGAGGCTGTTGAACGAAAGACACCACTGGAACAAACGCTCCGACAGCTTGAAGAGACTTATGATGTAAATATCTTTTACAAAAGCCGGGATATTGAGGATAAATTTGCAAACAAGATCACCCAGGAGCTCCCTAATATACAGGTAGAGATCCATCTCAATCTTATTCTCGAGCCTTTGGGTTTGACCTACCGGAAGCTAACGGAAGACAGTTTTGTAGTCTATCAAAAAGAACAATTGAAAAAGAAAATTACTCAACAGGAAACCATAACGGGTCAAGTAACGGACGGGCAGACCGGTGAAACGCTTCCGGGCGTGAATATATTGGTTAAAGGAACTAATATAGGGGCTTCGACCAATACGGAAGGGGAGTTCAGCCTTGATGTACCGTCACTCACAGATACGCTGGTCGTATCTTTTATCGGTTATGAAACAAGGGAAGTGCCTGTAGATGGTCGTACTAATCTGGAAATTTCTTTATTGCCCGAGGCTGTTACTGGAGATGAATTGGTGGTCGTGGGATACGGTGAACAGCGAGAAATCAGTTTAATTGGCTCACAATCTTTTATTGAAAATACAGAAGAGTTGAAAGTATCTTCGGGAAGTTTAACAAATTCATTGGCAGGCCGTCTTTCCGGGGTTGTGGGTGTGCAGCGTTCAGGGCTGCCGGGGGCAGATGCTTCCGATATATGGATACGGGGGATTTCCACATATGGAGATAGCAGCCCGCTTATCCTGGTGGATGGTATTGAACGTCCCATGAACAGTCTAAATCCGGATGATATTGAAAGCTTAACGGTGTTGAAAGATGCTTCTGCTACCGCCGTGTATGGGACCAGAGGGGCAAACGGGGTTATCATTATTGAAACAAAAGAAGGACAGAAAGGAGAACCGACTATTAATGTGGATTTCTTTCAGGGAATAACAGAGCTGACTCAAGTCCCGGAAATGGCTGACGGTCCCACTTACATGAGGCTGGCCAATGAAGCCCGGACGACCCGGGGGCAGCCTGCGTTATATACCGAGGAAGAGATGCAAATGACGGAGAATGGCACAAACCCATTGATTTACCCCGATGTGGACTGGATAGATCAGATATTTAATGACTTTGGTCAAAACCGGCAATTTAATGCCCAGGTTAACGGAGGAGCGGAGAATACACGGTATTTTGTGTCACTGAGCTACTATAATGAGAAAGGATTACTTGTAAATAACGATACAACCGACTACAGCACCAATTCCGATTATAGCAGATACAATCTTCAGTCGAATGTAACGCTGGATGTTACCCCAACGACCGAAGCTAAACTGGGGGTAGGGGGATATTTGGAGGACAGGCAGTATCCGGCGGTAGGCGTAGGAGGAATATTTTTTCAGGCAATGGACGCCTCGCCGGTAGCCTATCCCGTCATCTATCCCGGGGGACTGACTCCGGGCCGAAATCCCAATGGCGGGGAACGGAACCCGTATGTGGAGGCTACCGGACGGGGGTACTCGGATCAGTTTAACAGCCAGTTGTTTTCTACCCTGGAACTCACCCAGGAGCTGGATATGCTCGTGGAGGGACTGTCATTTAAAGGGTTATTTGGCTTTGACACCTATAGTGAGAATACGATTAACAGAAGTAAACGTCCCGATACCTACTATATCGACCCCAGCGATCCCTATGATGTAGACGGGAGCTACTATTATAATCTTACATACGAAGGGGATAATTCGCTGGGGTACGATCCCGAAAATGAAGGAAATCGTGAATACTATCTGGAATCTTCATTGCGCTACAGCAATGATTTTGGGGCAAGGCACCAGGTTTCGGGATTATTTGTATACAGCCAGTCCGATGAGCAGGGAGCGTTTGCCGGTAATTTTACCGAATCGATTCCGCATCGCGAGCAGTCGGTAGCATTGCGCGGAACGTATTCGTATGATGACCGCTATTTCTTTGAAGCCAACTTCGGATACAGCGGATCAGAGAATTTTGCCCCGGAAAACCAGTTTGGCTTTTTCCCCTCGGCGGGAGTCGGCTGGGTGATTTCCAATGAAAAGTTTTTTGAACCTTTGAGCGGCGCCATCGATTTTCTGAAGGTGCGGTACTCCGATGGATATGTTGGCGCCAGTGGGGATGCAGGCGGCCGCCGGTTTGCCTACCTTACGTTTGTTACCGGCGCAAATGGATATACCTATGGGTTAAACAACCAAGCTGGTCGCGATGGGCTTAATATTTCGGATTATGGCGTGAATGTGCAGTGGGCTGAATCGCGCAAGCAGGACCTCGGTATTGAATTGCGGACGCTGGACGACCAGCTTTCGCTTACCGTTGATTTCTTTAAGGAGCGGCGGGATGGAATTTTTCTGAACCGGGCTTCGATACCGAATTTTATTGGACTGGTCAGTGATCCTGTTGGTAATGTGGGAGTTGTTGAAAACAGAGGCGTTGATGGGCAAATCCAGTTTAATGGCAGATTGGGCAAGGACTTTAGCTTAGGCCTGCAAGGTCAATTCACCTATAACAGAGACGAGATCATTGAAAACGATCAGCCGCCACAGCCTTATCCCTGGATGGATCGCAGGGGCGATAACATTCTTGCGATTTATGGGTATGAAGCTGCTGGACTCTTTGAAAGCCAGGAAGAGATTGATAATCATGCTCAGCAATTTGGCACCGTACTGCCAGGAGATATCAAATATAAAGATCTCAATGATGACGGGGTTATCAATGCTTTTGATCAGAAAAAAATTGGTCGCGGTGACGTGCCCTACCTTACACTCGGAGCGGGCATTGAACTGGGGTATAAGGCTTTTGATATGCAGGCCTTCTTCCAGGGGCAATTTGGAGCAGAAGACCAGATAGGGTTTCCCGATGCTTCCAGCATTCTGCCGTTCTCGGGGGGAGGCGGACGCGGTAATCTCTACGCGATTGCCACCGACCGGTGGACCGAGGAAAACCCCGACCCTGATGCGTTTTACCCGCGACTGGCGTATGGAGATGCTGAAAATACGAATAACTTCAAGAATAGTTCTTACTGGACGCGCAGCCTGGATTTCGTACGCATGAAAGAGATGGAAGTGGGTTATACACTGCCATTGTCCATTACCGGCAATACCACCATCAATACGGCCCGTATCTACTTTAGGGGGCGGAACCTGCTTCTGCTCAGCGATTTTGATCTGTGGGATCCCGAGCTGAACACTTCCAATGGTACTTCATATCCCAACACGCGGGTTTACGCTATCGGACTCGATATACAATTTTAAAAAATTAGACGAACACTGTTATGAATAGATTTAAACGAATTGGCATATTTTTAGTGGTTGTGTTGTTTTGTGTATCCTGTTCTGATTACCTGGATCAGGTGCCTGATGATCGCTTAACCCTGGATGAGACGTTTACAAGCGAGAACCGGGTATTGGATTTTCTGGCGAATGTTTACTCAAGATTGCCCAGTGAAAACCAGCGGTGGACAGGCGGCAATAATGGTCCCTGGACCGGGGCGTCCGACGAGGCAGAATTTGTATGGGCGTATTATTATCAAAATTCCGTAAATCTTGGGGCCTGGGATGCTACGACCGGCCATGTAAATGACGTTTGGTCCAATTATTACCAGGGCATTCGGGCTGCCACCTACTTTATGGACAATGTGGACCAGTGTCAGGAGTGCGCTCCCAGTCGTATAGAACGATATAAGGCAGAAGCACGGGCCCTGCGTGCTGTGTTTTATTACAACCTGATGCGTATATTCGGACCGGTGGTGACTTTAGGCAATAAAACGCTCCCGCCTGATGCCAGTCTGGAGCAAGTGCAAAAAGCTCGAACGCCGTTTGATCAGGGCGTGAATTTTGTGGTCAACCAGCTGGATTCTGCGGCGGCAAATCTGCCCGCAACGCCTCCGACGAATGCTTATCATGGCCGAATGACCAAGCCCTATCTGCAGGGAGTAAAAGTGGATTTGCTGCTGATCGCGGCAAGTCCGCTCTTTAACGGCAATACGGATTATGCCGATTTAATCAACCCCGATGGCACGCAACTGGTCAGCCAGCAATACAATGAAAGCAAGTGGAAGCGCGCGGCCGATGCAGCCAAAGAGTTTATCGATGCGTATGTGCCCGGCACGTTCTCATTGTACAGGAAAAATGGCCCCGATGGCGAATTTTCTCCATACTTATCTACTCGGGATGTAGTGCTGGATGAATGGAACAGGGAAATTATTATGGCCCGTCCCGGTGCGACTGTCGACCAGTATGCCAGATATCCCTATCATTCCGGTGAAGATGGTAATAACAGAGGAGCCGGAGGGTTGGGGGCTACCCAATCGATCGTTGACGCTTACTTCATGGAAAACGGCCGCCCGATTGATGATCCCCAGTCGGGTTACCAGGAAACGGGTTTTTCTCAATTCCAGGCTCCGTATGATACCGAGGAGCGAAGGACCTTTAATCAATGGGTCAATCGTGAACCCCGTTTCTATGTCGGTATTACCTATAACAACAGCCTCTGGCTGAATACCGACCCGGAACCTATAATCACGGAAACATGGTTCGAGGGGAATTCCGGTCAGCAGATTGGCGGGAACGATTATACTCCAACGGGTTATATTGTTCGGAAACATGCCAGTACGGGAGGATATAGTAGTGAACCGCAAACGATTGTGATGATGCGCTTGGCCGAGATCTATCTCAGTTATGCGGAAGCACTCAATGAGTACGATCCCGGGAATCCTGATATCCTGGAATTTCTGAATCGTATTCGCAACCGGGCGGGTATTCCTGAGTATGGCTCTGATGAGTTGGAAGCACCATCCTCACAAGAAGAAATGCGGGAAGCTATTCATCACGAGCGACAGGTTGAATTAGCGTTCGAAGATAAGCGCTATTTTGATGCCCGCCGCTGGAAAACAGCCGAAGAAGAATTCGGAGGCCCCATGTATTCCATGGATATTTTTGCTACACCGGAGTCTGAATTTTACAATAAAATAGTGTTTGAAGAACGGGTATTTGAAATGAGGCATTATTTATATCCCATCCCGCAGGATGAAGTAAATATTAACAGTAATCTGGTGCAAAATCCCGGATGGTAATAATTGAAATGCTTCTACGGTTCACTTTTACCAGTAAGAGGGAAGGCATCGGGCAGGTGGACTCATCATTCGGCAACCCCGTGCAGGGCTAACCGGTAACCGCGTTAAATTAACGGCTAAAAACTACAAGTTTTAAATTAAAGCAAATTGACTCATGTTAGAATTAGTACGGAATATTAGATTTATAGTGAGTGTGGTTGTTTTTGGGCTTATGATTACAGCCTGTAACGATGAGAGTCCACCCACCGCAGCAACCACTGAACCCGATGTTACGGATTTATCTGAAAATGCGACCTTAACGGTAAGTGATGAAAATCCCGGGGGACCATTTGCAGGGGAGGGATCGAGCAAATCAATCGACGGTGATAAATACACCAAGTTTTTGATCTTTGATTACGATCCTGATTTTTGGATGCAACAGGATTTCGAAGAGTCCGTAACCATCAATGCCTACACAATTACATCCGGTAATGATGCGCCTGATCGCGATCCACATGATTGGACTTTAGCTGGTTCTAATGACGGAGGTTCAACCTGGGAAACCATACATACTGTAACGAGTGCCTCGTTTACTGGCAGAAATAAGGTGAATATCTATGGACTGGATTCAGAAGCAACCTATAGCTCATTTCGCTTATCTATCACTGACAATGCCGGCGAAACTTCATTGATGCAATTAAGTGAATGGCGGTTACTTTACTACAACGGTGAGGTGCCAGAGTTATAATAATCAACTATCTTTTAGTCAGCTCATAGTTTGAAGTACATTTCATTTTCTATAATGGCCCTGCTTGTGTTGATAATCAGTAGCTGTAGTAATAACGGGGCTGATGGCGATTCTCCTCCGGTTGTACCAACTGAATCGACCTATACGATTAATTGGTATGTTGCCGCCGATAGCAGCACTCGTACCGGGTTAATAGAAAATTACTGGAATTCCCGGCAACACTACTTCAATTACGGAAACAGAGATGATAGGGAATTTCAGTATTGGCCCCAGGCTCATGCCTTGGATGTATTGGTTGATGCATATATTAGAACAGGGGATTCAATATTTGAGCAGTACATTGATGTATGGTATGAGGGAATCTATCAAAAAAATGGTAACACTTTTCTGAATGATTTTTATGACGATATGCAATGGAATGCTTTAGCAATGTTGCGTACATATAATATTACTGGCAAAGAGAAGTTCAAGACTTCGGTTGATACTATTTGGGAAGAAATAAAAACAGGTTGGACTGATGTAGCAGATGGAGGAATTATGTGGGCTAAACATACTCCACATAGCAAAAATGCCATTTCCAATTCTCCGGCCAGCATCTTAGCCTCCCGTTTATACCAGCTTAACGAAAAACAGGAGTATATGGACTGGGCAAAAAAAACGTATCAATGGGTAAGAAATAAACTTGTAAATAAAGAAAATGGAGCTGTATGGGATCATATTGAGGTGTCAGAAGATGGAGAAGAGGATATAGCGAAAGATTGGATATTCACCTATAATCAAGGAGTTTTTTTGGGAGCAGCTTTAGAACTTTATAGCATTACCGGTGAATCAGGTTATTTGGATGATGCTATTAAATCAGCAGATTATACATTGAACAATATGATTAATGATGATGGAGTATTTAAAGAGCGAGGGACGGGGGATGGAGGATTGTTTAAAGGAATATTTATACGCTACCTTACGCAATTAATATTTGAGGAAGAGCTGCCTGACACAACGCGAGAACGTTATGCCCAGTTTCTGGAACACAATGCGGAGGTATTATGGAATAAAGGGACAAATAAGAAGCAAGTCATTTTTGATCCCAGCTGGCAAAAAAAGCCCGGCAATGATGAGGAAATAGATTTAACAGTACATCTCAGCGGAGCCATGATTATAGAAGCCGCTGCTTTGTTGGAACGTGAAAATATTTTGGAATGATAGATTATATTATACACATGATATGAGATATATCACGATCGACAGATAGAATCAAGAGCTGGAATACTTTCACTCAAACAAATTTTAAAATTTGAAGGTAATGCTGAAAGCGCCAAATATATATCGAAAGCTCATTATCAAATAACATCTCATGCAGCAAGGTAGGAATTTCTTTCTTTTTTTATTCTTTATCTCTTTGGGAGCGTGTAGCGCGAGTGATCAGAATACCGAAGAGCCGCCGGTAGATCCACCGACTCAAGAGACCGCATATACCGCCGAAGACGCTACAGAAGCCTTCGAATCCTTTAACAACCACTTTTATGATCATCGCGTGAAACTATATCACGCAACCACAGATCAGGCAGAAATCGGCTCCATATGGACTCAAGCTATTTTTTGGGATATCGTAATGGATGCCTATCAGCGAACGGAAAATCCCGATTATCTGCAGATGATTCACGACATCTACGAGGGGGGATATAAGGAGTATGACGGCTACAACTGGGAGAACAAGAAAGAATGGTTTATATATGACGACATCATGTGGTGGGTTATCGCCTTGGCGCGGGCTCATACCATCACCGGGAAAGAAAAGTATTTGGATCAATCCATAACCGGCTTCGACCGGGTTTGGAGAGATTCCTATGATCCGGAGAATGGAGGGATGTACTGGTCGTTTGATCACAGTGGCAAGAACGCTTGTATCAATTATCCGACCGTGATTGCGGCCATGCGGTTGTACCACATCACAGGTGATGAAGCCTATCTTGATAAGGCTAAAAAAATATATAGCTGGGCCCGGGAAAACCTGTTCCAGGAAACGACGGGACGTGTGGCCGATCACAAGGTGGGGGATGACCCGCCAGGTTATGAAGATTATACGTACAACCAGGGGACGGCTATCGGCGCGGCCGTAATGCTTTATGAGGAGACAAACGACCAATCGTATTTGGATGACGCTGTTTTGGCTGCTGACTATACCAAAGAAGAAATGTCGAATAGCAACGAAATACTGCCGGCCGAAGGCGATTGGAATGAGCAGGGGGTACTGAAGGCCATATTTGTTCGATACATGGATATGCTTATTGAAGACGGGGGACAAGATCAATATCTGCCGTGGCTGCAGAAAAATGCCAATACCGCATGGCGCAATCGGGATAAAACCCGCACGCTGATGTACCGGGATTATGATGTCCCTTGTCCCGATGGCAAAATTCAGTCGTATGAAGCCAGCAGTGCTGTGGGTTTCATGCAGGTTATTCCGCCACCCGCGGACTAAATTAATTGCAATATTATTTTTGCTGCCTATATGTCTACTCAGATAAGAAAAATAACTCCAAGATCTAAGAAAAGTTTTTTAATTTTTATACGATTACTTCTAATTAGTGTCCCACTTAGTGCCATTGCCTATTATTATAATTTTATTCAAATTCAACGCACGGTATTTGGTCACTATTGGTGGGCTTGGATTGTTGTATTTCCTATTTTTTTGTCAATTAGCTTATGGTTTCTGGAAATAAACAGATGGAATTATCGCTTCACGGCGTGGGTCCTGGGTCGCACTGTTACCGTGAAAGAAGCAAATGAAAAGTGAAGATGAAGATTAATTTTTGCAGAAATGTTGCTGAATAAGTTGGGATTAAAGTACTTCTAACATAGTTGTTATCGTTAACATAATTTTAGTAATTTGAAACCAATCAGTGAGGCTGGTAGGGCCGCGGGGTCATGCCGGGTCGTACAGCCTCCATGCGAACTAAAATCCAGAATACTTATAACTCCATAGCAAAAATTAGCTACATGAAGAGCGTAAAGAAATTTATTTTTCTGCTGACACTGAGCCTTTTTTTAGTTCCCTTTCAGTCGAGCGCACAACCTGAACAACAACTGCGTCCCCCTGCCTACCCGTTAATTACCGTGGATCCCAACTTCAGCATCTGGTCCATGCAGGATACTCTTTATAACGGTCCGACCAGGCACTGGACCGGGCAGGAGCACTCGCTGCAGGGTATCATACGGGTGGACGGAGAATCGTATTATTTTATGGGTCAGTCCATTCCCCGTTATAATGTGTTACTGCCGATGGCCCAAGACAAAGGCCAATGGACATTTACTACCTCTCAGCCCAGCGATGGATGGCAAAATAATAACTTTACTACCCAAAACTGGAAGGAGGGAAGGGGCGCGTTTACTGATGGTGAAGAGGTTCCCAATCCATGGAATACCCGTGAGATCTGGGCACGCCGTACGTTTGAGATTGATGACGTGAATGAGGTGGATGCTGAGAAACTGCTGCTGAACGTGCAGCATGATGATGACCTTGCCGTCTATATTAACGGCGTGCCTGCCTTTGAACGGGAAGGCGTAACCAACCCGGCAGCACTGGTTCAGGTTAATCCGGAGGCGTTGGATGCCCTTCGGGAAGGAGAAAATATTATCGCTGCACACTGTATTAATACCGGGGGACTTGCGTACCTCGATGTGGGCCTGGTTGAAGAATTGGAGTCGGCGGTTCAGATCTCCAATGCCAGGCAAACAAATGCGGAGGTGAGTGCCACACAAACGGAATATACCTTCGAAAGTGGTCCGGTGGAATTAAAGGCAACTTTTACCGCGCCCCTTTTGCCCGATAATCTGGAACAGATCTCCCGTCCGGCCAACTATATTTCCTTTGATGTCCGATCCACGGATGGAGCATCTCATGATGTGCAAATTTACCTCAGCGCTGCTTCGAATATTGCGGTCAATACCACCGACCAGGAAGTAGTCTGGCAGCGCATGCCCTCCCGCTCGCTTGATATTATGCGTGTGGGGACTGCGACCCAGCAGGTATTGGGACGAAAAGGCGACAATGTTCGTATCGACTGGGGACACCTCTACATGGCGGCTCCCGGGGTAGAGGGACTAAGCAGCCGGATGACGGCAAACGGGACGTCTGTTGCTGATTTTGTTGACGATGGTAAGCTGAGCAGCCGGGACGAGGGGGCTATGCCGCGGGCGGTCCGCTCCGATCCCCTGACCCTTGCCGCGGCCTATGATTTAGGTCCCGTTTCAAAGGATCCTCAAAGCCGGCATATTACGCTGGCTTATGATGATCTCTATGCCATTGAATATTTCCACCAGCCGTTGCAGGCCTGGTGGAAAACGGGAAGCGGCTCGGCCATAGACATGCTGCACCGGTCTGAGGCGGAATATGACAGCCTGATGCAGGCAGCCACTGAATTTGATCGGAATTTATTCGAAGAGGCAAGGCAGGCCGGCGGGAGAAAGTACGCTGAGCTGACCGAATTGGCCTACCGGCAGTCCGTAGCCGCGCATAAGCTGGTCGCCAGTCCCGAGGGTAAGCCGTTGTTTTTCAGCAAGGAAAATTTTAGCAACGGCTCGATTGGTACCGTGGATGTAACCTATCCCTCATCACCCCTGTTCCTATACTACAACCCGGAGCTTTTGAAGGGCATGCTGCGCCCGATTTTTTATTACCGGGAGAGCGGGCGCTGGGATAAGCCGTTTGCCGCCCACGATGTCGGCACGTATCCCATTGCCAACGGACAAACCTACGGGGGGGACATGCCGGTCGAAGAGTCCGGAAATATGCTTATTATGACGACGGCTATTGCCCGGGCAGAAGGCAACGCGGAGTTTGCCGCAAATCACTGGGAATCACTCACCGAATGGGCCGACTATCTGATGGAACACGGCATGGATCCCAAAAATCAACTTTCCACGGATGATTTTGCCGGCCACCTGGCCCGAAACGCCAATCTCTCCATAAAAGCGATTCTGGGCATTGCCGGTTATGGACAGCTGGCTGACCGGCTTGGCAAAGCGGAGGTAGCCGAAAAATATACAAGTGCTGCTAAGGATATGGCCCGAAAATGGATGAATATGGCCGACGCGGGTGATCACTATATGCTGGCTTTTGGCAATCCCGATACGTGGAGTCAGAAATACAACCTGGTATGGGATCATCTGTTGGACTTGAATGTCTTCCCCGATAGTATCGATGAGCGTGAAATAGCGTATTATCTGAAACAACAAAATGAATACGGCCTGCCGCTGGACAATCGTGCTCTTTATACCAAAAGCGACTGGATTATGTGGACGGCAACGCTTGCCGAAGATCAGGATACCTTCCGGGAGTTTATTTATCCCATGTATCGGGCCTTTGACACGACCGAAGACCGCGTGCCGATGACGGACTGGTACTGGACCGACAGCGGGGATCAGCGCGGCTTCCAGGCGCGATCGGTCGTAGGGGGCTACTTTATCAAAATGCTGGAGGAAAAAATGAAATAGCCTGATCCAACTCCCTATTATTAATTAAACATTCATCGGTAAACAATTTTAACATGTTGGTGGCTGCAGCTTTTGCACAAAATAGTTATGATAAGATTGCAAAGTTTACCTATTCGTCCGGCTGCTTCTGTTTTAGCATACAAAGTAAAACAATAAATAGTTAGAGAACTTTGAAAAACAAGAAATCTTGTTCAGGATCAAGGCCGGAGGAGGTTGATACCGGACATATAGCTTATATGTGAGGATTTCGACCGACCAATAAGTCTGACATCGGGCAAAAGTCGGGTTTTACAAAGCTCTCTGTTAAAAGAAGAAATACAGTTATATGAATAGAAGGATATCTGTTTTGGGAGGGATGCTTATCTGTATGATCCTCTTGTTTGGTTTGAATCATGTTACCAGCGGCCAGCAGGCCCCGGACCCGGAACTATCGCTGCAGGATTTGTCGGCTTTTGAGGAGCCCGGCCAGAGCTGGCGGGTTGCGGGAGGCGTGGCGGCCTCGCTGGACAAGGCCAATCACCTGGAGGTGGAACCGGGGACCGGCATCCTGGTGAACACTCCCGGCGATCGTCAGGGGAGGGATCTGTTTACCAGGCTTGAGCACGGGGATATGGACCTGGAGCTGGATGTCATGATGGCGAAGGATTCCAACTCCGGCATCTACCTGCAGGGACGGTATGAAGTTCAGCTGCTGGACAGCTGGGCGACCCAAACCCCGACGTCGGGGGATCACGGCGGCCTATACGAGCGATGGGACGAGAGCCGGCCGGAGGGACAAAAAGGTTACCAGGGACACCCGCCGCGACAAAATGCGAGCCGGGCACCGGGGCTGTGGCAGCACCTGGAAATTTCGTTCCGGGCGCCTCGCTTTGACGATGAGGGGAACAAAGTGGCGCATGCGCAGATTATCCGGGCGACATTGAACGGGGTTACCATCCATGAAGGGCTGGAGCTGCGGGGACCAACCCGCGGGGCGGTCGGGGATGGCGAGGTGGCACAGGGACCGCTGCGTTTGCAGGGGGATCACGGGGCCGTGGCTTTTCGCAATATAAAGATTACACGGTACGACCAGCCTGCGCCTACTGTTAGCGGGCTCGAATACAACGTCTATGAGGGCGCTTTCAGCGAGGAACCTGACCCGGATACCCTTTCAGCCATGCAATCGGGTTCCCCGGAGCTGCTCACGGCGCAACTGGGACAGCTGCCGGACCAATTTCTGCTGCGCTATACCGGGACCCTGCAAAACAAGAGCACCGGTGATTATACATTTCGCCTGGATGCCGCCGGCGGGGGCGGGCTGTTGCGTATTGACGGGGAGGAAGTGATCCCGATTGATGACAATGAAGGCGAAGTACGTCTGACAGAGGGAGAGGTGTCGTTCGAACTTTTCTATGCTCGTCAGGCCGACTGGGCGGAACCGAACCTCGTATTTTCGGTTTCGGCAGCGGGACTTCCTTCCCATATGCTCAGCGACAGCCGGCTGAGCGGCCAACAGGGCCCCCGTCCCATTTATGTGGAGGCCCGGGATAAGCCGCTGCTGCGGAGTTTTATGGATCTGCCCGCCGGCGAGCGGCTGACACACGCCGTTTCGGTAAGCAGTCCCGAGAAGCTGCATTACACCTATGACCTCAACCGGGGCAACCTGGTGCAGCTGTGGCGGGGACGCTTTTTGGATGCGACACCGATGTGGCACAACCGGGGCAACGGGACCTCCCGGCCGAATGGATCGCTTGAGCATCTGCTCGAAGATCCCTCGCCGGCTGTAAACCGGTTGGAGGATGAACAGGATGCGTGGACCAGCGATACAACAGGAACGGGCTACTGTTCGAAGGGATATACGATGGACAGCAATGATAATCCCACTTTTGTATACGAGATGTATGGTACGAAAGTAGAGGATGAGATCCGGGTGGTCTCCGGCGGCCGGGGCGTCCGGCGTACCCTGGACTTCTCGGAGCCGTGGGATGATCTGTATGTTCGCCTTGCGGCCGGAGACTCGATTACCAGAGAGGAGGGAGATCGCTATCAGGTTGATGACCGCTCCTATTACCTGGAAGTCGATTCGGGGCTCGATCCTTTTATTCGTTCCACGGGCAGCCTCCAGGAACTTCTGGTACCTGCCCGGTCGAGCGTACACTATACCATTCTCTTTTAAACCTACCTGAATAAATGAATTTGTTTATGTATTCCATACGTCGCTGTTTTGCTGTTTTGATTCTGTTACTTGCTGTTAGCGGGGGAGCTTCTGCCCAGGACACTCCCGCCGAAGAGGATTTCTTCCCCATTTTAGATGTTAACAGTCCGGAAGGATACGTGCTCGAAGTGGGGGGACTTGCGGTTCTTCCGAACGGGGACCTTGGGGTTGCTACGCGGCGCGGTGATATCCTGATCGTTGAAAATCCGACCAGCAATAACCCTTATTTCCGGCGTTTCGCCTCCGGTTTGCATGAGGTGCTGGGACTGGCTTATAAAGACGGGGCGCTGTATTGCGCCCAGCGCGGAGAGCTCACACGCCTGGAAGATACCACGATGGACGGCAAGGCGGATGTGATCGAAACCGTCTATTCCTGGCCGCTGTCGGGACACTATCACGAGTACAGCTACGGTCCGCTCATCGCCCCGGACGGCTCCTTTTATGTCTCGGGCAATGTCGCATTCGGCGATCAGCAGTGGTGGCGGGGAGAAAGCCGGGTGCCCTGGAGAGGGTGGATGATGCGCATAAGCGAAGAGGGACAGATGAAGCCCTGGGCCACGGGGATGCGCTCACCGGCCGGACTGGGATGGGTAGACGGGCAGCTGTTCTATGCCGAAAACCAGGGAGACTGGATTGGGTCGGGGGGACTCTGGCACGTGGAGGAGGGAGACTTTATGGGCCATCCGGCCGGTCTGCGGTGGACCGACAGGCCGAATGCCCCGCTTAGCATGACGATGGAAGATCTCTACGCGCATGTGGATCCCCGCTATAACAAGGATGAGAACGGCAACTATATCAAGCCGGAGAACATCCAGCATGAAGAAGACTACAAAACGATGTTTGAACTGCAGGAGCAGCTGCCGGCCCTGAAAACGCCGGCCGTTTGGCTGCCCCATGGCATCCTGGGTATTTCAAACTCCGATATCCTGGAGATTCCGGAGGGACACTTTGGTCCCTTCGAAGGTCAGCTGCTGGTGGGCGACCAGGGACAAAGCAAGATTATGCGCGTGGATATGGAGAAGGTGAACGGCACCTACCAGGGGGCCGCCCTTGACTTCCGCAGCGGCTTTCAGTCTGGGGTGCTTCGGATGGCATGGGCCGATGACGGCTCATTGTTTGTAGGGGAAACCAACCGGGGATGGGGATCGGCCGGCGAGGCGACCGAGGGACTGCAGCGGCTCGTTTGGAACCAACAGGTGCCCTTTGAAATGAAGACGGTCCGCGTCAAGCCCGATGGTTTTGAAATAACCTTCACCAGGCCTGTGGATAAATCTACCGCCGAAGATATTGCCTCCTACGCGGTCTCGAGCTTCATTTATAAGTATCACCCGGTCTACGGCAGTCCGATGGTGGATCCGGCCCCGGGCGATATCCGGGGCGTAAAAGTGTCCGACGACGGACTGAGCGTGCGTCTGCTGGTGGATAACATGCGCAAAAACTACATTCACCATATCGAACTGGATGGCCTCCGCTCCGAGGAGGGCAATCACCCGCTGCTGCATTCCTCCGCCTACTATACGCTGAAGGAGATCCCGGAGGGATCCACGCTGTCGCTGAGCGAGGTTAGCCGGAAAAATACCGACGCCGCCGACCCATCCGCTGCCGGGAAACAGCCCGAACAAAAAGAAGCAAAAGAAGGGGATGACAGTGGTCCTCCCACCTACGAAGAGGTAAAACCACTGTTGTCCCAATACACCTGTACCTCCTGCCATCAGACCGACAAACGCCAGGTGGGACCGCCGTTTGCAGAGATTGCCCGGCGGAATTACAGCAATGAAGAGATGGTCGAGCTGATGTATAACCCGGACCTCTCGAACTGGCCCGACTACGCCACGGCGATGCCGCCGATGACGATCGTGCCGGAAGAGGAGGCCCTGAAAATCGCCGACTGGATCAATTCGCTGGATTAATCTACTCCCATAGTAATGGATTTAGATCTGATAAATGCAAGATAATGGAATATAATTTTGATTTTCAGGTTAAATTATAGAATTTAAATTGGAAAAAAATGAAATAAGTTTAAATGTTAAAAAATATTTGATTCTTTTAATGCATAATTAGTTCACGCAGGGAATGGGTTTGACAGAAAAACAATTGCTGGTGAAAAGGCTTAAAAAAAGTGATAGAAAAGCGTTTGATCGTTTGTATCGAATATATGAAGAAAAGTTATATGCCTTCGCCTACAAGCTGACCCGATCTCATGAAGAAGCCAGGGAAATAGTACAATACACTTTTTTTAAAATATGGGAGAAGCGATCGACCATTGATGAGAATAAAAATTTTGAAGCCTTTCTCTTTACGATTGCCCGCAATAAAGTATACAATAAAGCCCGCAAGCGTACCTATGTTCATGCTTATGAACATTATCTCAAAAATAAGCTCAGCCACCAGCAAAACAACGGCACGGAAGAATCACTGCAGTATCGCGAGACATGGGAAGTTGTCGAAAATGCGATCGAACAACTGCCTCCCCGAAGGAAAGAAGTATTCACATTGAGCCGGATGAATGGCCTGACAAATAAAGAAATTGCCCACCTTACCGATACCTCCGTCAGCAATATCGAAAACCATATTCACAAAGCTCTAAAAGTGTTGCGAATCTACCTTTCGAATCACGGGATCATTAGCCTTTTCATCGTCATAGTATGCTTTAGCTGGTTTCTTATTTAACGGATTTTGGAGCATATTTCCCATGGCGGGGAGTGGATTCAGCCGGAAAGAAGGCTAAAGGTTGGTATGAATATTTTTTACATTCCCGAATTAATTTATTGGTGTCTCTTTCGGAGATGGTACTTTGGTCTGTTTATGTGTATTTAACATAGATCACAGTCATAAAGTGATGTAATATCGTCGATGAATAAAGAAATACTCGAAAGATTTTTTAACAACGAGGCTTCCGAAGCCGAAGTGGAAGAGGTCCTCAAGTGGTTTGAGGACCGGCAGCTGAATCCTCAAAAAAGTCAGTCTCTGGAGGAGCTTTGGCATGAGATCGGTGCATCGGACTATGTGTCGCACGATGGAGACCAGCTTCTGCATGATATTCATCAGGATATAAGAAGGTCAGAGGTCAGCCACCGGGATAAACGTTTATATAGATATAACCGAACATCTCGCCGCCGGGACTACGGTTTTCCCATGTGGGCCAAAGCGGCAGCCGTACTGGTTGTGGCCGTCGGGCTGTTTGCTTTTTGGTCGGTCAATAACTCGCATACCGGTAATAGTGTCGGGGAAAACAGAGAAGTAACAAAAATAGCTGAGCCGGGAGAGAAAAAAACGCTGACCCTGTCAGACGGAACGGTTATACAATTAAATGCGGATAGTCGCATTACCTTTCCGGAAAAGTTTTCGAAAACGGAGCGGGAAGTTTTTCTGACCGGCGAAGCTTTTTTCGAGGTCACGGAAGATTCAAGTCGCCGGTTTGTCGTTCATACGGGAGAACTTACAGCGACTGTTTTGGGCACATCATTTAATATCAGAAACTATCCGGAAGATAAACAGACGGATGTTTCCCTTGCCAGTGGTAAACTAAAGGTGGAATCCGGCGACAACCGTAGCAGATTAAAATCGCATGTCTTGAATCCCGGCGAGGCTGCCGTGCTGGACAAGAGAGATAGTACCCTGACAAAAGGACGGTTTGATCCCGAATTAAGCCTGGGATGGACCCGGGGAATGCTGGTATTCCGGGATGCCGATGTTGACGAGCTTATTACCCGTATTGAGCGCTGGTACGGGGTTACTGTCAAAGTCAAAAACCGGGAAGAACTTGCCCGTCAAAAGTGGCGATACCGGGGGGTATTTAGGGATGAACCGCTCCGTAATGTTCTGGAAGGCATCAGTTATGTCAAGGATTTTACGTATGAAGTTGAGAATCAGATTGTTAATATCACTTTTTAAGGTAGGTAAGCTAAACTCTCGTTTCTTTTCCCATTCTTGCCGGTCTGTTTTGAAACACAATGAGGTCATTTACTAATGAATGTCCCACCGTCTGATTCAACGCGAGTTTGAGCGAAGTATCTCTTCTCATTTTTAGAAATCCAGCCGGGACAATAATTCAAAGTCAACCTCATTTGACCGGGCTCATATCGGATTAAATGGTGTTTCATTTAACTTCATGAGACAAAACAGATATCGGTAGTCAGAAAAAAATAAAAAAAGAGGTGGTGTTACTTCTTCTCTGGTTGTATTTATACATGAACGGGCCCGGTACAGGGATTTTTAAACAATAAGAATCGAGTGGTACAATAGCACAAGGGGATAACAAATGCTGATATGCCATTCAGAATTTAAAAGCTGACTACAATGAATAGAACATTACGGAAGATGTGGTTTTTGGTATCAAGAGGAGCAGTAAAAAAAGTGTTCACCCTGCTCGTTTTGGGTACCTGCCTGGTTTCAGCTGCAGAGGGATATCAACAAGAGGTTGCCACTATACAAAAGGAACAGGTATCGTTAGTGAATTTGGATACTGAGGAAATTTCTGTTTATGAAATGATAAAAATAGTTGAGCGCCAGACCGGCTATCGCTTTTCTTTTGATTGGAATCAGATCGATACGGAAACCTCCTTCAGTGCGGGTTCGGGTGAGCAGAAAGTCGAAAGTCTGCTATCCAAGATGGTTGCCCAAACAGACTTGGTCTATCAAATTATAAACAGCAATATTCACCTGAGGAGGAGTCCAATGGGTGAGCTGGAGCATCGACAACCGGTACAACAGGAAACCGTACGGGGGCAGGTGACGGATGCTGAGTCCGGCGAAACGCTCCCGGGGGTGAATGTGGTGGTCAAGGGGACGACAACGGGTACCTCCACAGATGCAAATGGTATTTTTGATCTGACGGTGGAATCTCTTCAAGATACACTCATTTTCTCATTTGTTGGATATCAAACCCAAGAAATACCTATCGATAGACAAACAGACATTAATGTGGCTCTGCAGCTTCAGGCGATTGCCGGTGAAGAATTGGTTGTTGTCGGATATGGTACACAACAAGCTAGGGAAGTTACGGCTTCAATTACGACTATCAATAGTGAAGACATTACTGATAGGCAACAGGTGCAAGTTACCCAGGCATTACAAGGGACTGTTCCAGGCTTGACTGTGACTCGAAATGGGAATGCGCCTGGTTCGACAGCAGATTTAAAAATAAGGGGTGTTACTACACTTGGAAATAGTGATCCTCTAATCATTGTAGATGGAGTTCCTGCTAATAGTCTTGACAATTTGAATGCTAATGATATAGAAGAAATTACTGTATTGAAAGATGCTGCTTCCGCTTCAATATATGGTGCCAGAGCGGCTGCCGGAGTAATCTTGGTAAAGACAAAAAGAGCAAAAGTTAATGAATTTAATTTGGATTATAACTTTAATTATGGTTTTCAAAGGCCAACGGCTCGCCCTGACTATGTTGATGTAGTGAGATATCTCGAAATCACAAATGAACTTAGATGGAATGATAATGGTAATGCAGGAACAGAGTATCCTACTTATCCTAAGGAAATAGTAGACAATTATTATCAATTGAATCAAGAGGATCCGGATCAATATCCTATTACAGATTGGAATGAATTAGTATTCAATGAAACCGCACCTCGTCAAAGCCATTTTTTAAGTGTATCCGGAGGCTCCGAGAGAATAAGTTCCAAAGGTAGCATCGGATTGGACAGGTCCGATGCTTTATACCCGGGAAGAACCTACAGAAAGATTACAGCAAGAATAAATAATAATTTTAATATTAATAATTATTTGTCTGCTGAACTTGATATCAATTATAAGCATTCAGATTCTGACCAACTATCCTCACCTATTGAGAATATATTATTTTTTCAAACACTAATTTCCGCCCCTATCTATCCAGCTGTTTGGCAAAATGGAGCTACGGCACCAGGAAAAACGGGTACTAATATTTATGGACGTGTAAAGAATGGCGGATTTAATGAAATAGATCGAAATACGGCAGGTGGAACTATATCATTAGACTTTCATCCGTTAGAAAATTTAGAGATTTCAGGCATATTCTCAGCTAACCTTAATTTTGTTTCATCAAAAGATTTCCAAAAACAGATTCCTTACTATTCTGCCAGTAATGAGTCCCTGATACAAGGATATCTTCAAAATTCAAATACAACTGATTTATATGAGTCAAGATATGATGATCAAAACTATACAACACAGCTTTTAGCTACCTATGATAGAAATTATGGAGAGCATTCATTCAAGATATTAGGTGGTTATGAAAATTTTTATGCGAGGTTCGAAACGCTTGGAGCTTCTAGTACGCGTTTCCCCCTTTCATCATTTCCATATTTAAACAATGGCAATAATGATTATCAATTTGTCAATGGAAATGCCTATGAAAATGCATATAGATCCTTTTTTAGTAGAATCAATTATAGCTTCCAGGAAAAATACCTGTTTGAAGCAAGTATTCGCAGAGATGGTTCCTCCAGGTTTGCCGAAAATTATAGATGGGGCAATTTTCCTTCTGTTTCTGCAGGATGGATTATCTCGAACGAACCATTTTTGCAGGAGAGTTCTCCTCTTTCCTTTTTGAAATTGCGGGCATCGTATGGAAGTTTGGGAAATGAACGGATTGGCAATTATCCTTATCAAGCATCAATAGATTTTCGCAATGTATTATTATACCAGGGGGGTGATATCACTTCTGCTACCGCTGGTAATCAAAATACTTATAATATTGAAGATATCTCTTGGGAAACCACTACAACTGCAGGAATAGGTTTAGATGCCAATTTTCTTGATGATCAACTACAGTTAACGGCTGATTATTACCAGAAAAAAACTGAGGATATGTTGTTGGCATTAGAAATTCCAGATTTTTTGGGGTTTGAAAATCCGGATCAAAATACTGGAACAATGGAAACAAAAGGTTGGGAGTTCCAGGCTATTTGGAGAGATAAATTCGGTGATTTTGACTATTCAGTATCATTTAATCTTTCTAATTCAATAACTGAAATGGGTGAGCTGGGAGGGACTGAATTTCTTGGAGATCTAATTGTGACAGAAGGCAGCGAATACAATGAATGGTATGGTTATAAAACTGATGGCCTTTTTCAAACAGATGACGAGGTTGCGAATTCACCGACAATCAATAGTAACGTTCGCCCTGGTGATATTAAGTATGTTGATATCAGTGGACCCAATGGAAAGCCTGATGGGCAGATTACACCGGAGTATGACCGTACTCAGCTGGGAGGATCTTTACCCAAAATGCAATATGGCGGGAATATAAAAGTAGGATATAAAGAGCTTTCATTACGTATAACTTTTCAAGGGATAGGAAAACAGAATAGTCGAACCTATCCATTGATGGTACAACCGTTAACGAACGGGTGGGGGAATATTCCGGAAATAATAGATGGTAACTACTGGAGCACTTATAATACTTCCCAGCAAAATATTAATGCAGATTATCCCCGTCTCACCCAGGTAAACGCAGGGAGTAATTATTTGATGTCTGACTATTGGCTGTTTGATGGCTCCTATTTCCGTTTAAAAAATGTGACATTGGGATATGCCCTGCCCAATTCACTTGTTCAAAAATTAAAGCTTAAGGGACTAAATTTGAGTGTGACTGCCTCAGATCTATATACGATAAGCAGTTATCCGGAAGGGTGGGATCCTGAAATATCTGTTACAGGTTATCCCATTACTACACAATTATTATTTGGAGTATCCATACAACTTTAAAAGTAAAATTTAAAAAAATGAAAAATCTCCTGCTCATAGTTTTATTGACTACATTTTTGGGATGCACGGATTTAAATATGTCCCCACTATCTTCTGCATCTACCGAAAATTGGTACAACAATAAAGAAGAAATAAATATTTCACTAAACGAGTTATACGCTTTCAAATATTGGCTTAAAGCATCTGATTCCAACACAGATGATTGGTTATTTAGATCAAGTTTAACGCCAGTTACATCCGGAACCGTAACATCAGAGTGGGGGGTAGCAAGTCAGCGTTGGTCGGATAGCTACGAAGCCATTACAAAAGCAAATACAATCATAAATCACCTTCAAAATTCTGGAGATATTGCTATTACCGAACAGGAAAAACAACAATATATTTCTGAAGCAAAATTTATAAGAGCTGCCCAATATGCAAAGCTTATTTTTAATTTTGGTGATGTTGTTTACTATACAGATAAGATTCCACTTGAGGAAGCGTATACGACGGGAAGAACGGGTAAAGAAGAAGTGTTACAACATATATATGATGATTTTGATGCTGCCATAGCTAATCTGCCCGTTGAATACCCAAATTCCGAATTAAGCCGGGCTACAAAAGGTACTGCTTTGGCATATAAAGCACGCACCGCCTTATATAATGAAGATTGGAATATTGCGCAACAAGCAGCAAGACAAGTCATAGATATGGATACGTATCAATTGTATCCTGACTATGGCGAACTCTTCCAGCCTTCCACGCGAAAAACAGTAGAAACCATTTTTACTCTACCTCGTTCTGATGAATTTGGAGTTAATAATTATGCCGGTCGTTTACCCTCAAGGAATAGAGGGGGATACGCTGCAGAAAACCCATCATTTGATTTATTCTACACATATTTATGCACGGATGGCCTGCCAATTGATGAATCTCCATTGTTTGACCCTGAGAAGCCATTTGAAAATAGAGATCCCCGTTTGAGTTATACAATTGTTCCTTTCTCGACTTTACATTTAGGTATAGTTTATCAGCCTCATCCTGATACTTTAAGAGTATACAGTTCTTTAACTAATGGTATGATAGATAACCATGATAACCGTGCGGTTAATCAATATGCTTCATTTAATGGCTTACTTTGGAAAAAAGGAATTGATGAAAGTTTCGTTGATGATTATAGCGACGATTCTGATATAATATTAATGCGATATGCAGACATACTTCTAATATATGCCGAAGCTAAAATAGAACTTGATGAAATAGATGGTACAGTATTAGATGCTATTAATAAAGTTAGGGCGAGGGCTTACAAAGTTGATCCGTCAGCTATTGGTAAATATCCAGCAGTCACAACTACAAATCAACAAGAATTAAGAAAGATAGTACGGACGGAAAGGAGGATGGAATTTGCATTTGAAGGGTTACGATATAAAGATCTCATTCGATGGAGGATAGCTGAGAAAGCACTTAATAGGCCAAACTATGGATTATTGGATCCCGAACCGTTAAGACAGAGAGTCGTAAATCAAGGAGATTGGTTCCTCCCCTATGGCCCGGAGATAGATGAAGACGGTATACCCAGTTACACTCAGTTGGTCAATGAACAATTAATTAAGCAGATTACCGATCGTAATTTTGATTCAAGGCAATATTTAATGCCAATACCGGCCAGTGAAATACAGATTAATAAGAACTTGGAACAGAATCCTGGTTATTAATGAATTTTTAAAAGGTAAGGAAGATTGAAAGATCAATTTTAAATTATGTCAGTCTCCGCTATTTGTATTTGTACCAAACTGTAAAAGTCCATTTTTCATACAATTCTCTGAATGAAACTATCTATTTCGTTGATCATTTTATTTACTTTATTTTCTGTGGATTTAATGCTTGCACAGAAGAATTCTTCAAAAATCGAGCAAAAGGATAAAACCAATATTAGCGGTGTTGTCCCAGAGACGGCCATGGTAGCGGATCATGCTCCCCGAACGGAAGCCGGGATCGGGGCGTTGATGCCGTGGG
>NZ_FQUS01000022.1 GCF_900129315.1 Fodinibius roseus | reverse complement strand
ACCAGCTCTGGAAGAGCCAAACTCAGATGAGATTAACCTGACAACTAAAACCAACTTCTAACGGCTGACTGTCAGATCAAGTCGTGGCTATTACAGTTTACACTACCTTAATATTCAAATACACCTTCATAGCCATTAACTTGCAACCACGCTAATTTAGGTATAAAGTCAAAGCAGGCCTGCATCAGCTCTGTCTTTTGTTCTTTTTCAATTTCTCTTTTCAAACTTCTATAGAGTTCACGTAAATACCGAACATCATCTACTGCATACTTAACCTGAGCGTCAGTAAGTGAACTCTTAAACCAGTTGCTACTCCACAATTCTTTTTGAATTCCAACTTGTAAACGATCTCGAAGGAGTTTTTTCAGACTGTGGTCTTTTGCTTTATTGTTAACTAATTTTGATGCTACTTTTGTACATGCAATATTGCTAAACACTCTACCCCATTTATTCGTCATAAATCTTATATCAAACATTGCATGATGGAAAATTTTTAAGACGTTTTTATTTTTAAACAAATGAATGAGGTTATCGGGAGAATAGTCTTGATTTTGAATTTTAATTATTGCAATATTCCCACATGTGAAAATCTGAATAGTGGCAATTTTATCCTCCTTCCAGTCTAATCCTGAGGTTTCTATATCAATTGAAACATAATTATTACCCAATAATGAATACAGGAAGTCTGGGTCTATGTCATTTTCAAATAATGTAACGTTTTTCTTAATTTCCTTCTTCATCCGAAATTAATCTCGAGTGGTTTTTTAAGTATTTCAATTCCTTTTCCAAAAAGTCATATAAGGTTCCACCTTCTTTAAAAACTAAAGTTGGCACACCACCTCTTTCTTTTTTATGCTTATATGTAGCTAAAATACCAATCCTGTCAAACCTATAAAATGAGTATACTGGAGTAACTTTAGTTAAGTAAATTTTAAATTTTGCATGAGTTTTCTCATTAAATATGTACTGATATTCTTTAATTGCCGTCGCAATTTTTTCTTTTACCTTACCTGATTCTACAGTATAATCATACCTTCTAGACAATTCAGAAATCACATCACTATCTTCTAAGTCAGGTAAAATGACACTTACACTTGAATTTCTCCTTTTTGCTAATTTTTTAAAGTGACTGATATGATTATTTCGCCAGCTATTGGCGTAGCTTACAAAAAGATCTAATTCTCTAACCCCTTCAAAATATTGATTCCAATTAACATTATGAGAAAAATCTTGATCTTGGGGAATTGCAACAAGCCCAGAAGAACTTATATCGTTAGATAAAATTGCTACATCTTCAATACGATTTGCAATACTCTCCATCTTATACTCTTCCAATATATAATTGATCACTGCAGAAACCATCATGATTGCTGCAAGTTGAGATAAAAAAGATGGCCAGATCTTATATTCTTCAATCACATTGGCAAGTAACAAGAGCAATCCACCTAAGCTTATAAAAAACAATGTCCAAAAACTGGTACGGTAATTTAAATTAAAACCCATGTTTTGAGAATAACGTTTAACGGTATAAATTAATAAAAAAGTTACTAAACCATTTAATATTCAAATAGTTATTGTTTTACTTGTTATTTGAAGTAAATATCCAATATAGTTTTACATATAATAAAAATATTTAAATGGTGGTTCGAAATTCTCAGGCAGATATTGTATTATTTCTCCAACCTTTTTAGCAAAGCTTATAGTAATAGGAAGACTATTATAGTAATTGCAATTATTGAAGTTAAGTTTAGTTAAAGCCATTATTTCTTTCGAAATATTGCGTAGAGTAGTTTCTCCTTGTTTCTTTATGAGCAGTGGTGCTGGAATATGATGCCCGGGATAAGTTTCTTGGAATGGGATAAATCCATTAGTATAAAGTACTCCCTCATGATCTGCCAAATTCAATAATGTCCCCCTAATTACTGGATATTTATCATTTTCATTTAGCAGCCTAATATTAGAAGATCTTATTGTCACAAAATCAATAGTTACTTCATTTGGAAGAACATCCTTTATTCCATCCGTAAATCCCTCAATTTCTGCATAATTGGGGTGATCGAAACTGTCCCAAAAGTCAGTTGTTTTATGTAAAACTATACGAGAAGGAGTGTGTTTATTGATTTCTATATAATTTTGTAAGACTTTTTTAGTCAGTTCTTTTGCATAGTTGTATTTAAGGTGAGGTGCATTCACCCGGGTCTTTTTCTTATCCCAACTAAATTGTTTTCCGGTAAAAACCAGTCCTTTACCATCTCTGTTAAATGCTTGTGCGACACTCGATCTCAAGGTTGATGAGTCGCTCTCTATAACTCTATGAAAACTAATCCCAATAAAACACGTGTTTTTATCAATATTCGTCAATGACCAAGGTATACAATTGGCAGTTTTGTAATATTGTGCTACAACAAAATTCCAAGCAACCATTGATAGATCTTGCAAACCACTTTTCTTTTCTCGAATCGTACCTTCTAAAAGAAGTTGCACAGGCACATCATTGGAACATTGCATCAATGTAGCTTTTAATTTTCTTCTAAAGTTCAAATATATGTTCCCAACCTGAACAGATGAAAATTTTTTAAATACTGAATCTGGAATTATAAGAAAACATACATCTGGTTTAGTGATATAATTTTTTAGTAGCTTTTTGTATGCATCTTCAAATAATTCTATTAAAGACTGTTGCTTATTTATTTTAGGGTCATCTGATTCTAAAATATTTTTTAAATGATTATCTTTTATTGAAATATTGTTTGTTTCATTATTTAAGAATTCACTTTTAAATACAGAATCCTTGTTGAACCCTGGAAAATCAGGATTTAATTTTTTACTTACTTCTTTTGATATAAATTCTTCTTCTGAGGGTAAATCCTCGCTATTAAACAAACTTATAACTTCACCTTCCTCACTTATTTCAGAAGAGTCAGACATTTCGTTAACCTTTTCAGTAGCTGTTATACGTTGTTTGAGTTTATCGAGCCAATCACTTAGATCCTGGATATTCTGTTGAGTGCCAATTGTTGCGTAGTGAATTTCTGATCTATGAGTATTATCAGTAAGTGAATAAAACCCAGCAACAGAAATACCTGTTTTAGGGTCTTCACACAGAAATTCATCTGCAAATTCAATTTTAGGCTCTTTTAAATATTCTACTTCCATCTATTCAAATAATTCCTTTTGAGTGTCTGATTCGTCAATTATTGAACTTTCCTCGTTTTTCTTTTTTCTGATCCCGTAATTGACTTCAAAATTCATTGATTTACCTATACAAAATTTACAATTACCGAAATTAGCAACGTAAATTCTATTTCCACCTTTTGATAAATATTTGAATAAAAAGTAAAGGTCGTTCACCACATGATTATTAAATTTTCTTGATTTAATATAACCAGCTAACTTGGTTACAAGCTTTTTATCATCTAAAGGTTTTTCTCCATCTTCTGTATATAATAATCGCGGAATAATAGTAATATATATTCTATCGTTTATATATAGAAAATAAGTACTAAATCCATCATGTTTATAAAAATTGATTCCATAGTAATTCATAAACTTTACAACTGAACGTTCTACCGAATCCTGCTTACTTAAACGTGGCTCATAACTTTCTTTTCGATTCTTTTTATCTGCATTTTTTAAAAAGTAGTATCTTCTAAATTTTTTATTATAACCTATCCCTCTTTCATTACAATATGATCCAAAGAGTTTTCTATAAATCTCGACAATTCTCTTTCTATTCTCTTTATCATTTATAAAATCCTCATATCTATATTCGCCTATTTTCTTCTTTATAATATTATTATTGAAGTAACTGTAATTTGTTGGTTTAGTAATCAATACAATTTCATCAGATCGTAAGCTAATAATTGGGAATCCATGACCTTTTGTTAGCTTTAAAATCTTATTGAAATTTTTGTATTTAGATTTATATACATAAACTGATTTAGGAGTCTCAACAAGAGGAAATATATTTGAAATGAGCTTATTGTTTACACCAAATTCTAAGCGTGGAAGTAAATGATCACCAAACTTACTGGTGAAGTTATTTTCTTCTCTCCTCAGTAGATTCTCCTTTTTAGAGAATTCTATGGGAACGGTTTTTTTAAATTTTTCCTTCTGCAATGGAGTGATTTTCTTACCATATAATTTTTTATTATTGGCATCATAATAAACCAAGACTACATCCAGATTGTGATTTTCCCAATACTCATAATCTTGTGATTTAGCTCTAAATTTAAAACTGGTATCATCTTCATTAAAAATATAACTACTATATTTAGAGGACTTGATTTGAACTTTAATTATCTTGCCCGTTACTTCTTCCTTTCCCCGTTCATTGACTCTTGTTAACTCAACCTCACCATCAATACCAAAATCATTAACGTTTTCTTCTCTCCATAATATAGTCGGCTTATGTTCTAAGCAATATCTTTCAAATGCATTTACACCTTCCTTACCGACTATATGGCTTTCATTTACTATTTTACCCATCTACCTTCACCTCAAACACCTGTGATGTGTCAACTCCCAAAATATCTACTACTTTCACCATAATTTTATACCGTCCAGGTTCTTTGTATTCATGAGGAGCAGAAGTCAATTCTAACTCATTATCCTGTTTAGTACGAAAGCTCTGCCACTCGTTTTCGAAGATATAATTACCCGTCCACTTCTCTTTTAATTCTCCATCTTCTTCAACTTTAATTATCTCTTTATTGCTTTCGTAATTGAAATCAACAGCCCAGTAATCAATCCAATCTGTCCAAGAGTTTGTAAGTGACTCCCTGTTATAAATACCATCTCCTTCTTTGGTAACTTTTATGATCTCACCACTTTCAATAACTATTTTTGAGCTCCCTTTTCGAAGATTGTTTTCTACTTCTTCAATATCATCTTGTGTATAGCTGGTTACAAAGTTTGAAAGAGTAACATGGACTTCCTTACCATCAACCTCGGTATCAGCATCTAAATAAGCTACATCAAAGAACTTAACTTGACCTTTTTCAACAGCTCTGGGATCAAAGACTTCTCGGGGAATATTTTTAAGGCGAATATCTACACCTTTATCTTTCATCTGTTCTTCTACAAAAGGTGCTAATCCCATCTCAAATTCAAAACCAAGAATATCTACTTGAGTTATAATATCATCTTTGCACTCTTGATAAACAGATTCGACAAGATCACGTGTCACGGGAATATTTAAAGGACCAACATGGACAAAACGTGTGGCTCGTTTCCCATGTAAATATTTATATCCATCTACTTTGATTGCAGAATAGCCTTCTAAAATTAAGCTAATATACTTTTCCTGCTTTACTTCTAAAATTTGTTGTTGCTTCTCCTCAGAAACATTAGTTGGAACTCCAAAGAAGTGTTGTCGCTCATACTTACCCAAATTCAATAACTGGAAGGCTCTATAATCTTCACCTTTCTCCTTCAATGCCCTTTGTACATCAATCATCCTTTTTCGTGTTGTATGAATAGCGAAGCGACCAAGATCAGCGGCTATCCATTTTCTATTCTTTTTTTCTGCTACTGCTGGAAGAGTACCACTTCCACAAAAGAAGTCAGCAACCAAATTTCCTTGATTAGAACTTACCTCTAATATCCTTTCTAAAATTTCTTCGGGTTTTTGAGTGGGATATCCCACTCTTTCTTTTGAAGCTGTAGCAACTCCAAACCCAGGTATATCCATCCATAATGAATCTTGCTGAATTGTGTATTCATCAAGATAGTACTTCTTATATTTTTTACCGCTTGATGATGTATATATTAGATTTTGCTTTTCCATTTTTTTAATAGACTCATCCGAATAATCTCCAAGTGTAGTCCTCTTAAATTTCCTTCCATCTGGATCTTCATATCTAAATTCTTTTAATTGCTTTTCAGTTAAATCTGCACCTAAGAAATTAAATGTGTAGTTATCAGTCTTACTGTAACAATAGATTTTATCAAATGTCTTAGGCCAATGATCTGCATTCTTTTTAGCTCCTTTACCAACAGCATCTTTTTTCCAGATTATTTCACCTCTATAATTTGAAGAAAATATTTCATCCAATAATAGTTTTAGATAACTGTCCAACCTCCAATCACAATGAACATATATTGAACCATTAGTAGCTAACAGGTCGTACATAATTTTCAACCTTTCATACATCATATTCAAATATGATGATACTCCTCTTCCCCATGTATCCCTATAAGCTATTTCTTCAACTATTGACTGTTGCTTTGTTATATCTTCACCATTGAGATCAATCGAGAAGGAAAAATCTGCTCCAACTGCAAAAGGAGGATCTATATAAATAAGTTTTAAACCGCCTTGGTCTTCAATTTGCTCTCTTATTGGTCCATTAACCAGAGAAGAAAGAATAAGCTTATTATCTCCCCAAATTAACTTATTCGTCCATCCTTCTATTTGTCTTCCTCTATTATCAAACAGCTCACCAGAACCCTCTATCTTTTCCTTTCTGGGTTCATCAATATGCTCAATAGAATGAAATGGAAGAACTATATTCGTTGGTTCTTCATTACGACCATTCCAAAACAAAAATACATCTTCATCGTCCGAAAATAGTTTATAGATATATTCTTTCGGTAAATTTTCATCGTTCTTGATATAATCAATAATTTTGCTTTTTTCTTTTTCGGATAGATCTTCAATACTCATATATCAGGGTTATCTACGCTTCAATTGATTGGGGGAATAGGTTAATAATATCGTCCAAGTGTTTAATTTTTTTCTTGTACTCTTCCCATTCGTTCTGTTGAATATAAATGGGTTTAAACTCATATTTTGCACCTGCTTCATTTACGTCTTTGCACCATCTTTCCAAACGGTTAAACTTATTAAAGGCATCTAAATCTTCTCGACCCTTGGTTTCAACGATATATACGACTGCTTCATCCTCAGCCTTAATAAAGAAGTCAGGCTGATAATTACTAATATTTTTATCCTCTTTCTGATACTCCACCGTAAAGTTTACCGCATTTGTATTCTTTGCAAAACTCTTGACACCATCAATCTTATCTAAGAAAGAGGAAAAGGATAGCTCAAACTCATTGTCATGTTCTGAAACCACCTTATTAAAAACACTTTTACTTGGCTTAACAAATTTACGATTACTGAACACTTTTGGTTTAACATCTCTTAGCCTAATATGACGGTGAATTTCAGCACTACCTTTATCTTTTACCGTCAGCTCATCAATAGCTTTCTTAAACGCGCTTTTAATGGTTTGAGGCACCTTAGGGCGAGACA
Organism: Fodinibius roseus; assembly: GCF_900129315.1. GTDB lineage: Bacteria > Bacteroidota > Rhodothermia > Balneolales > Balneolaceae > Fodinibius > Fodinibius roseus. The sequence goes on along the minus strand of NZ_FQUS01000022.1, from coordinate 83,392 downwards.
TGTTTCTAAGCGTATTAGCATCTTCAAGATCAACCTCTTGCCCAAATAAATATTCCCGGATAAAAGATTCAACTTTGGGGTATAAGACATTAAAGCCACTAACCAAACGATTATCTTTGAGAATTCTTTTTGCAAAAAATGATATCATATTTCGATAGTCAGGCAATGTACTACTAAACTCAGTAGCATGGGATATCTCCCCGTCCAGATCTCGAAACACTATTTCTCGCTTCTCCTCTTCACTAAATTCTTTGTAAGAAAGTGGATCAAACGACAGTTCTTCTAAATTTATCAATTCCAAGTTTTTATACTCCCGATAAATTCGTGGAGTCATTATAGGCAATTGAATATCAAGCTCATCTAAATTTTTATCAGGATTATCTTCATCCACCTCAACTATAATGGGATTTTTTTGATCCGAACGAGACTTTAAGTTCATTGGACGATAGTTAAATTCCACTCCTTCAGTTTTGATGGACTCTACAAACTCTATAAAAGGATCGGTACCAATGACCACAAGCTCTTCTTTCGTTTGAAGATCAAACATCTTCCGAAGACCTCTACCCAATGCCTGTTCAGGCAGAATCTTGGAATCAGCAGAAAATGGCCGTAATCCAACTATAGTACTTACATTTTGCACATCCCATCCTTCACGAAGCATTAAAACTGACACAATTGCTCTATATGGTGAATGAGGATCATCAACTTCATTTGCCGCTTTTCTAAGCATTTCAACTTCATCCTGCCGGCTTTTAACATCCTCTTTTATTCTTCCACTTCTATCTGTATGAATCACTAAGACCTTATCTTTCATCTCTTGATAATGAGACTCCAGATATTCCGCTATTTTATCTGCTTCCTTTGTTTTATTTGCCATCACAAACAGTATGGGCTTTCGCTGACTTTTTAGATCTTCATACTGTTGTTTCCATTCCTGATAACCAAGATCAATATAGTCCCGATATTGCTCTACAACGTTGCTGGAGTCCTTCTCCTCTAACTTACTTCGACTTGCTTCATCAGGTAGAACAGGTGTTTTAACCACATTTTGTTTAATGGCTTCAACAAGAGGATAGTCACTAATGGTCTGTACAAAGATAGCACCATTTTGATCTTTTGGCGTAGCCGTAAAATCTACCTGAAGGGAGAGTCCACGATCATGCTGAAGCTTCATCTTATTATTGATGTCCTGAATACTCTGGAACCACTGGAGCTTGCTGTCATGAATGTGATGGGCTTCATCATTGAGTACCATTAGGTTATTCAGCTCCTTACTTCGTAAAATCTCATCCAGATCTACGCCTTTATCGGTATCGGCATCAGCCTTTGGTTTACTACCTAAAAACTGCTCTTCAAGGGTCGGCTCTGAATCTTCTGTCATATACACCCTGTGAATATTACTCAGAAAGATATTCCCTTTATTACTTAAGGGTTTAATCTCATCCTGGATATGTAAGGTAGGTTGAAAATCATTTTGCCAATGTTTATCTCGGAAACCATTTTCAGGAATAAATGGCTCATTTCGAAACATCTTTAGACCTTCAAAATCGGTCTTCAGCCTATTCAAAACAATGATATTAGGGGCAATTACCAAGAAGTTTTTTGCAAGCTCTGAATCTTCTTCGTACAGATTTTGGAAGTATGACCATACTATAGCTAACCCCATAACCTTCGTCTTTCCAGATCCTGTAGCCGCTTTAATGACATATCGTGGCCACGTTTCATCAAACATACCTGTAGAAACCATCCCCGAATTATCAAAGCGCATTAAATCATACTTATCACGGGCTTCTTTTTTTTCATAGAGGTAAATGATGGATTCTATTGCTTCCCGTTGGCTAAAGAAAAACTGGAATTTATTACCCTCAACTTCGTGCTCTACATCAAACCAATAAGAAAATAGATCTTTTGTTGTTTGGGAAGCCCCCTTATATCCACTGTCTCTCCATTCCTGAACTTCTTTTCGAATTTTAAGGACTAACGGTGGTAAAAGCTGTTGTTCTTCTTCTAAAGATATCTGCTCTGAAGGTTTCCAACGAACTTTGGGATCTAATATATCAAAAGGGGTAAATTCCATAATTTATTTATAACTTAATCGAACCAACGTGTTTTGCATGTCCATTATGGTAATAAAATACAATTATTTTGAAAGTAGGAAGGAGTAACCTTCCTACCAAATGATTTCTTTTTCTCTAAAAGAGATACATGTTTCCAATGTCAGTATCAAATGATCTTCTACAGATATTCCCAGCATCTTACCCGATTCCTTAATCCTTTTTGTTAGGTTCTTATCTGCTTGTGAAGGATTAATATTTCCACTTGGATGATTGTGCGCCAGGATAATAGATGTCGCATTGGCAAGCAGAGCCACCTGAAATACCGTAGCCGGATCTACAATCGTAGCTGTTGTTCCTCCTGAGCTTATTTTACTCCAACCTAATAGCTTCTTGGCATTATTTAGGAGTAGCACTATAAATTCCTCTTTTAACTGGATGCTATCGGTATCCCATATTTCACGCAATACCTGTTCTGCTTTTTCAGGGGAGGTAATTTCTGAGAAAGATTCTATGGGTTGGTTGTTTTTATATTTTAGTTTGACTTCTGCAAGTGATGGTGATTTTTCTATATTATTATTGCTCTGAGTAGTCATTTTATGTTCTCTTTATTTTTAAAGTAAAAGGGAGCCGCAAAGGCTCCCCTCCACAGGTTATTTTGTTGTTTTGGTTGGTTTTGTTACACCTGAACATTGGTCAAGGTCAAAGTCGACCTGCTCAATGCCCAGGTAATAGGTTCTGCCATCAGCTTTAAACCAGATAAAGCCAAGCGTACTGTCTACGCTGCTTATGGCCTCCGGATCTATTTCCCGGAACTGCATAGCTTTTCTATAGCCTGGATAAGGTTACTGTTCATGATATTGGATGGTTGAAGTTATAGGTGAGAATCCCCTTATATCTGTATGGAAAAATAGTAATGGTAGTATCCGGTGTTACCAATGACGTAAACGAGGTCTAAGTCAGGCGATACTTTTACCTTTACTACTTCCAGCTCCTCTCCTACCATATAGCTATCCACGGATTGAATAACTTTTACGGTAAACGGGCAATACAGGCGAATTAACCCCTTGGTCTGGGTATGCACCAAGAGGCTGTCTGAGTTCGTATATTTGTTGATATCCTCAATTAGCTTATCGCTCATAACTAATTGAGGAACCAGAAGTCGGATTCCTTCTCCAAAGCCTCGGCTATCTGAGCCGTAAACTGATAAGCATTCACGCCTCTGTCCAGGAAGGTGTCAATGTATGAGGACTTGTTGGCCTCGGTAAACAGGTTATATAAGTCCCACAGATTAATGCTCCCGGCAGGATCACCGCCAAAGTGATCGTTGTTATAATACTCTTTAGCTACGGTAGCTATCTGCGTATCATTAAGCGTTAATTCCGGCAATCCTTTCTTCTGCTGGGATGGCAAGTATTGATATAGCCTTGCTCTTCCTATAAGCTGGGCAAACTGCTCTTCGGAAAGCTGGTACTCCTGGTACCTGTTTAGGTTGGTAGACTGGCTTGAATAACTGAACTCACTCACCAGATTATATATCTTCCCTTCAAGGTCACGGGGGTTGTCCACCTGAATGGTCTGCGAAAAACCATTAGTCCAGACACAAAGGTTTGTGCATACCTTGTTGATAAACCCGATGAAGATTTTAAAATGCTCAGGGGCTCCTTTTCGGCTATTGAGGTTATCTATATTGTAGGCTTTTACTCCTCCCACCGTTAAATTCAGGGTATCCTCGCGTATCTGCTGCGTGATAGAGGGAATCTGTATGACAAATGCCATTCTCTCATAGTAGAGCGTCTTCTCATTTTCTTCCAGCTGATCAGCAGGCTTTCCCTTTGCTGAAGGTATCCGGCCTTTAACTGGATGAGATACCCTGATATCGGGCCCTCCTACGGTTTCTCCCTCAAAGGCATGGTGGACTATGCCCACAGTTCTGTCGATAAACTCAGCGTGTGATATAAGCGGTTCATTATCCTTAATGAACACAGGGATAATGTGGTTATCCGTCATTTCTTGTAACCCAACTGCTTTCGTATTAGCTTCAATAAAAGGACTGCTATTTCTTTCTTCCTTTTTCCTTGCTGTAGGGTGATCTGAAGTATTGCGTGCAAGTGTATGTTCCATCGTTTTATAGTGTTTGATTGTTAGAGAAATAAAAAAAGGTGAGCTATCTGCTCACCTTCTGATTCTTATAATGTGTAAATGTAGTAACACGACTGACCTTGTAGGTCAGCTGCCCTCATCGCTGGAAAAGAATGTAATCCATAGATACATCATAAGGCCGACAATAAGGGATGCCGCTACAAATGCTCCTATCCATTCAATTCCTTCACCGACTGCTGCCCAGTCCAGTATTCCCACCAGTCCAAGCAGCACCAGTAAGATGACAAGTGTTACCAGGCATCCTCCGGGTCCTTTACTTTGTGACATAAGTACCTCCGTTGTGAATTAAAAAAAAGGCAGGACTATTCATCCTGCCTCTTCTGCTGTAATTACGATGTTACCCGTTGTTATTATGCAGGAAATTTTTCCTGTTGCCCATTTTCAAAGACATGCTCTTCCGTGGATACAGGCTCAGGATTATATTCCCATGTGTGCTCGAGGGTAATCACCTCCCCGGTTTCAGGTAGTTTGTAGTCGTAGGGTTCACAGGGAACCTTTTCGATAGTCCCCGGAAGCTTCTTGCCCTTAAAATCTCCGCAGAGCAGCTCATCAAACGTGGTAGGAATTGTTGCCTTCCTTGCGGTGGCATATCTATTGCCCTCCTTCGAAGTGACAATTTCCAGCTCCCCGCGAAGTACAAAAGAGTAGAATTCTTCATTGTTGTGGTTGATGTGCTTTTTATAATCGACTATAGTAACCATAATAGACTCCATTTTGTTTAAGATTGAAGAGTACCCTTAATGCGAGCTGCTTTCTGAAACCCGGGGGTACCCTTTTAATTCAATCTCCAGCGGGGGCTATCCTCTAAGGTGCTCTGTAAGCCTGGATACACATCAACATTTTGCACCCGAGACTATAAGACAAACCGTGATAAAAAGAGGTGGGATTTTGTTACAGCGGTACCCCTCTTTTATGGATACCGCTGCGGGCGAATTTTCAGACAATTTTGTGGTTCTTCTTACCCTGCAACAAAGGTTGATGGTTGCTGCAGGATGTTATTACGACTCCTCAGACTGCCTTGATTTGTGAATTTCACCCCTGCTTTTGTGGTCATATTGTGGTTCTATTTTAGTCACCCTACAATGGAAGTACACTATATTCACATATACATATAGATAGGTTAGCAAGCTACTCCTTATTTAGGGGTTAAGAGTATACTCCTACGGCTGTCTATACTGTCTCTCTCAGATGAGATCTATTCTAAAGTTCAAGAGCTTAAATACCCAAATTTACTGGAACGATTAAAGATTAAGCATCGTTAGCAAAGAGCGGCTTATTATTTTTTTCAATACGTCGCTTGTTCTTTGATATTTTTAATAGTTGTTGATTAGAGCCACCCGAACATCTTGTTCACTCTATCATTAGTTTAAAAATTAGTGAAGGTGAACCTATATCACACAGAGGACAATTAAAGGGATGCAAGAGTAGTAGTTATTTTCAACAACACAATTTCAAGGTTTTATTATGAGTAAAACCAATAACATAACGCGCTCTACTTTGTTAGAGCAACAAGAAGAAATAAGCGGACAAGTTAAAAAAATCTTGGACCGTCTTAAAAACCTTGAAAAAAGAAGATGGCTGCGAACAAAAGAGGCGGCTAAATATCTGAGCATTTCAAACTCCCAATTACATGCTCTGAAAACAAAGGGCATAATTAGTTGCACAAAACTCGCTGGAACTAATTATTATGATCGAAAAGAAATAGATCATATTCTGGAAAGCCAGCTTGATGGAGAAAAAGCTCCACAAGCAGGGAACTCATGAGTTCCCAAGAGAGAAAAATCACCTCTCCTTTAAAATTAATAAAACAAGTAGAAAAAGAACCCCCTATTCCACTTTTGTGGAGAGGAATAAAACAAGGTTCCTTTGGATTCATATATGGCCCACCAAAAACGGGGAAAACCATACTGTGTGAAAATCTTGCATATCATATTGCAGCAAGACATACACAATTTTTGGGGACAGCATTAAATATCTCAGATGAAAAAGTATTGTTTCTCTCTTTAGAGGAATACTACCAGAGACGAGGGGAACGGTTAAAAAAAGCGTTTAAAACTTTCGGAAACAAAGATAGAAAAGCAATAGATAAAAATTTAAAAGTCTTAGAGAAGTATCCTCAATATCTTAATATCACAAAAGCAAAAAGTAGACAACATTTATATACAGACATAAAAAAGTCTGGCGCTCAAATAGTATTTATTGACTCACTGTCAAGATTATATATGGGCGAGATAGAAAACAGTAAATTTGCTATAGAATTATTAAAAGAATTAAACGAAATTAAAGAAGAACTGGGGATAACTTTGATACTAATTCACCATACACCAAAACTAAACGGCAGGCCTATTACGATAGATAGCCTGGCCGGGAGTAGAATTTTAGCCCAAGAGGCTGAATTCATGATTGGTGTTAATAAAACTATTGGTAAAAGGTATATTAAAGACATTGCCTACCGGTATGCACCAGAAAAAGAAAAGGTGCTGGTATTTAAAATCACTGAAAACCTTACAATTGAACTGATTGAAAACATCCCAGAATTTCATCTTCTTAAGAAAGAAGATGGTAGAATAGATTCTACAAACAGGGATAAAATACTTGAATATATAAAAAGGAAAGAAGGACCAGTTAAAACAGCAGAAATAAAAGAACACTTTTCAAAAATGGGCGGGACTACCGTTCAAGAAAGTCTAAAGAAGCTTATAAAAAATGGTAGACTAAAAAAGCCCAAGAGGGGTCTTTATAACATCCCTGAATAAATTTACCCGTAGTACCCGTATTACACGTTACAAATTAATAACGTCAATAACGGGTATTACGGGTTTTTATTTACCCCGTAGCTGAGAAAGCTTTTATATCTTTTATGTCTTGTTTAATCTTACGCTTAGTTACTTTTGCATAGTGCATTGTTGAACGTAAGTCTTTATGTCCCATCATCTTCTGCACCGTTTCTGCAGGAACACCTTGTTCTAACATTGACGTCGCAAACGTATGCCTTGCAACATGATGGGTAAGGTGTTTGTTAATTTTACAGAGATCAGCTATTTCCTGAAGATATGCATTCGTTTTTTGATTACTGATAAAGGGTAATAACCGGCCAGTTTCCTCAATTTGTGGGTGCTCTTCATATTTTTTTATTATCGCTTGAGCCTTAGGCATAAGTGGAATATTTGCACTAACTTTAGTTTTAGTTCTTGAAGTACTTAACCACTTGTCCCCAGATTCATCTTCATATATATGATCTTTTGAAAGATTTTCAGCGTCTGAAAAACTTAGTCCGGTATAACAACTAAACAAAAATATATCCTTTATCCTTTCCAATCGGTCTATAGAAAATTCTTTTTCTTCTATTTTTTTTAACTCTCCATGCTCTAAGAAGACGGGGTCTTTTTTTCTATACTTCTTCTTATACCCCTCGAATGGATCTTGTTTAAGCCAACCTTTTTCCTGAGCCCAAGAAGTAATTTTTTTAACATGAGATAGATATTTGAGAGTGGTATTATGACTACACTTCTTTTTTGTTTTTAAATAATGTTCTAATTCTCTAATAAATGCTAAATCTACTTCCGTTATTTTTAAATCAAGGTTTCCGTATTTGAAATTGATAAATTTCGTGAGATGCTTTTTTATAGTAAGGTATTTTTTATAGGTACTTTTCGCATAATCCTTACCTACTAAAGATTCAACCAAAGTGACATGTTCAGCAACAACATCAAGAAACTTTTTTTGTTCTTGTTTATTCCCTTTTAGACGTTGCTTAATATTTTTTACTGTTATTTTTACTCCTTCAGCAATCAAATCACTGTGCACCTGCATTGCCTTGGTATGCAAAGTATCCAAATGGTAATTAATTGCTTTCGCATCATTTTTAGTACCTCTGACACGTTGTTTATTACTATCCCATCTTTTAGGTACAATTGTTCTGCCAGTAGACAATTCAGCTCTTTGACCTTCAAGGTAAATACGCATATATATGGGAGCTGTCCCATCCTTCCGTGTTTTATTTGTTCTTAAAAGAAATGATAGGGAAATATTTCTATACATAATGAAATCCTCTTTAAATGTTAGTATTAATAGAGAGGAAATCAGAAATTTTATTCCCATTACCCTTTTTCTGGTGACCATTACTCAATGTTTGTGCATGGTCACCATATAGGTAGACAAGAATCTGATACGTTCTATAAAATTTTGAATATAGAAAATGGCCTCTATACCCTTAAGATAAGGATTTACATGGGTTTAGAGAAATATGTAAGAAAAGAAGTGGAGGTGCGGGGAATCGAACCCCGGTCCGAAACGGTATATCGTTCAAGCATCTACATGCTTAGTTACCGAATTGAGGTTCGCCTGCAGCGACGCTCGGTAACACACAACTGCAGACTATTCTGTATGGATTTCGCACGACACCTGACAGAAGGCAAGATGCCGTACTATCCTGTTATATCGACGCTCCAACGGGACTAACAGGCAAGCGCCCGAGGGAACGGCTTGGCTGCGTTACGCAGCCAGGCTATAAGAATAGTTGTTGTCAACTACATTTAGTGCATGATGTTATTTACGAGTGTCATCGCTCAAACTCGGCATGCAGCCTGCGATTCTACTCATTCCGTCGAATCCGCTACACCCCCAATATGTCAAAGAACCAATGCTGCTTCTGAGGCTTTTCCTTTTTCACTCACCTTTCAACAGCTTGTCATAATATAACACATTTATAACGGGATATCATTCCAATTATTTCGCGGTATTTTGCCAGCCGATATCTTCCGATGCTCCCAATGCTCAATATTATCCCCGCTCCCTTTACTCTTATTACATAGTTATATCTTGATATGAGAATACTGCAGTGCTTGTCGTTTCATCCGCTCATCCGTGCGAACTGCTTACCGTTTGCTGTTCATCCATCGCCTGCCGGCCACGGCATACAGTGGTTTTATTGTTTCGCATATAGACCTCCTTTTCCCGCCCAATAATGGACTTCCGACCCCCATTCCAATTCCTAATCCTCCCTATGCAGTCCCACCACCCGGGCCCTGCTCTCCCCCTTCTCGATCGTCACATACACCGTTGTCTTCTTGTCGGGATGCTTCTCTCCCCCTCTCAGCGTGTGTATCTCCACCTTCAAAACAGGCGGAGGAGAATCTTCCTGTTGTCCTGCGCGGTCGAGGTCAGTGTCCGGCATATCCAGTTCAATAACCGGCCGGGAGGTGCGCCCTTTTTCTGTCCACCGCCGGCCATTCTGAGTGACGGTATACGCATATTCGGTTTGATCTTCCTCAAAAAGCTCGCCCTCCACGCCCAGGTCGGCAAAGGTCAGTATCAATTGCCCCTCCTCCACCCGGCTCTCGAACTTATCCAGGGGATTGACCCGGCCAAACCAGTAGCGGCCTATCTTGTCCCTGCGTTCTTTCAGCGTTTGTACCAGGTAGGCCTCCGCTTCAGGATCGGAAAGATCCCCGGCTTCGACGACGGACCTGATATCGTCATCAGAGAAGGCCATCACCATCTTCGCTCCCCAAAAACCGTCGCGGGAGGTAATCTTTTCAAAAGCGGGATTCGGGTAGCTGGGCACCCATCCGGCGGGACTGAATATTTGGGATTCAAAATAACCGACCGAGGGGTAGAAGGAACGTTCTTTGGCTTCGGGCCGGGCCCAGGGCTTTACATAGAGTCCCAGGCTGGCATAGAGCAGTCCCATGTAACGGGGGTCGTAGCGGTATTCCTGCCCCCTTTTCGTGTGCCGCAGCGTGGTGCCGACCGTGCCGAGCGTCGATCCCATATCCAGCAGAAAATGGCGGATGTAGCTCCTGCCCCCTTCCTCCACGTAAACCGCCATCGTATTGCCCGACCGCCGGTCGGTGTCGTTGAGCCACGAAGCGAGTACGCCGAGCCCGCGCACCTCGCGACGGTCCTCGTGGGGAATTCGGTCGTTGGGATCGTCTTTTCTGGTGCCCCTGAAGTTCCAGGGTCCCAGGGGACGCCCGTTAACGTACTTGCTGGCCAGCACGCGGATACTGCCATCCTCCCGCCTGTACGTCTTACTCAAAATCTCCCGCAGGTCCGCTTCGGTCATGGGCTGGGCTTCATCCCCCCTTGTAACGGTGGCGTCCTCGGCTATGACCAGCTGACGGGGATCAAGATACGTTATGCTGTTTTGGGGAACATAATAGCCGGCAGCGTAATAGATGTTGGTGGCTATGACTTCCGAAGAGGACATCAGCTCCGGGAAGTCCGCGCGGTCCAGCTTGACTATGTAGGTGTTATCCCGTGCGTCCCGTATGGTAAAGCCGGGCGTGACGCCTTCGGACTTGCCCCGGATAACGGTTATGGGCCGGGTGGTGTCGGGTTTGGGGTCGGTGAGCGGTCCGCGTCTCAAGGCCGGGGCATCCATCGGCTCAAAGTAATGCCGCCGGCTGTACCAGCTGGAATTCGGCACTTCATCGAGTACATTCACGTTGTCGGCTTCATCGGGACCGTTGATGCCGGCCCAGTGACCCAGGGCGCGGAATGAGCGGCCCAAATCCAGCGGCTTTTCAAGCTGGTAAAATGTGCTGAGATACAAGGTCTCCCACCTGAACTGTTCTTCCGTTTCCCCGGGAAGCGGGATGTCTTTGTTGTCCGGATCAAACGTCTTGACCGGCTGGAGGGTATAGGGGCGGGACGTGCTGCAGGCGCCCAGCAAGGTGAGACAGAAAAGAAGCAGTATAAACGAAAATGTCGAACTACGGTTTAACTGTTTGTAATCCATGGAAGTAAGGATCTTATAATGGTTCATGCCGCCGGTTAGTGTTCATACAGCAGGAGAAAAACAACACCGCAGAACAACCGGGGAAAAGGGGCTTCCCCACCTCGTAATCTCAACTCATCTGCCGCATTATCTTCTTTTGTCGTTTTAGTTCTATGATCCGTCCGTCTCATATGCTCATGTACATCTTAAAAGTTCATGCTGAATTCCAGCAGGCTTCGTGACCCCTCTTTGCTGAATGCAATTTCGAGCCGGAACAGGAAGTCGGAAGCGGTCATAAACCGCAGGCCCGTGCCCACCGAGCCGTGAAATCTATCCAGCCCGATCTGGTCGTAGGTATTAAAAACCTGTCCCTGGTCGGTAAACAATACGGCATCCCAGGTGTCCCATATGGGATAGCGGTATTCGAGGGTTAGCAGCAGCGATCCGAGGTCCCGGAAGCGGTCCTGCCGGTACCCGCGAAGGTTATCGGCATCACCGAGAATGCTTTGCTCGTAAAAAGGGACGGAACCGCCGGACAGGGGATATCTTTTGTGCAGGCGGACCCTGAAAGCCAGCCGCCGGTCCGGGGGCAGACCCGGGATCGCAAAGAACTGCTGCCAGTCCCCGTAGTAATTCAGGTATTCAACCTCGTCGCCCGTCAGGCTGCGGTTATAGCGTATCCCCACATCGTATAAAGCCCCGGAATAAACCCGTATTTTGGTCTGCTTGAAATCGTAGGAGGTGGTGACCGTACTGATTAAGCTGGTGTTACGGTTCTCGAAAAGTCCCCTCCTGTTGTCAACGATTACACCGAGACCCGTATTAAATAGTGTCGCGTTTCCAGGGCTGAATGCTCCGGCGGCTGCGGGTTCCCCGGCGGGCCCTCCATCCCCGGCAGCCGCAGAAAGATCCCTGATATCGGTGTGGATGAGTCCCCCGATCACTGTTGCCAGTACATTCCGGCGTAGCAGGTATCCAGCCTGGGTCTCCAGGTTGTATTGTTCAATTTCGTAGGTCCCCTGCTGGTCGTCCGACCCCTTGTTTCCTCCTAAAAAAATATTCTGATCGTCATTGCTCCGCAGGTTGCCGTTCACGGTCACCTGGTACCTGCGCAGCTGAGTGGGCGGAATCTTGTAATTGATGCCCAGCTTATAATTCTCCGGATCGGTATAAAAGGTATTCAGATCAAGCGAGTGTCCCCCCTCGAGGAGATCCCGGTTAAAATAAGTGATGCCTGCTGCAAAGGGCGTACGTCCCCCTACCGAAAAGTTGGGATAAAATCCGGCGGTTCCCTCCTCATTTAAAAAAAAGTCTGATACCCTGGAATAGAGCTGATGTTCCCGGCTCCATATCATCCCCCATTTGAGGGGCAGGACCGCCAGGTGCAGGAGGGCGGACGGGGCCTTCAGCAGCTGCCTTCCCAGGGAGGGATCAGCGCTGTACGGGATGGAATCGGGGTGCGTTTCGCCGGGGAGGGTATCCGAAAGCACGGGCCCGGTAACGGCCGAAAGCCGGAAATCACGGGGATATTCCTCCACCGGCCAGCCTGTACGGCCTTCCACGGCAGGGCGTTCGGTAGGGCTGCCCGCCGCCGCACAGGGGCTGCTGCACAGCAGCAGGAAAACGATACCCCGAAAAATTCTGATTTTTGCGGTCAAAAGAGAGTTCACAAGAATTATTTTGCCATTTTAGTGTTGAAGCTGTTCTACCGTATCGCCTGCAAGACGCTTAGCGGATCTCCTTCCCTGTCGCGGCCTGCCGGTATCCGCCGGCGCTGCATTTACATACGCCATACTGAGATCGAACAGAAATACGGTCGGTTTAGTTTAACGCATTTCCCATAGCGCTGTCGAAATAACACCACTCAGTCCTTTCGAACCGCTTCTCCCCCGTTAGCTCTCTCCCTGGCCTCCGAGACCAGCTCCTGGAGGGTGGGATGATCCAGATCAGCCAAAAAATGCAGCGCCTTATCGGCGGACTGTATTTGCTGTTCAAACGGACCGTAGTTATTCTGACTCGACAACAGAGATTCGAAAAGCGGCATTAAGAACTTTTTGATCTCCCATTCGATCAAATTGTCCAAAAACTCAATGCTTTCGGAGATGAGTGTGTTCTTGTCGCTGCGGATGCCTTTGTACACATTATAGATATCGTCTGCGTTGTAGATCAGTCCCAGGAGCCGGAAGATATTTTCAAAACTCCTGGCGATCTCCTCATCTATTTCCTCCAGCAGGGCAGGTCCATAGTCCGACACTTTGAGCACCACCTGCGATTGTTTGAGCAAGGCATAGCGCCGGGCTTCCTGGCGGACACACTTTTGTAATTTTTCCTCATCAAAAACAGGCGATTCGATCTTCAGCCTAATTTTATTGAGTGCTTTGATCACCTGGTGCCGCACGGGAATATCACAGTAATTCAGGGAGAGCTGCAGCACATTAAGGGCCACCTGACTGGGGATAAGATAGAGAATACGTGGTATCTGCAACCGCTTTGAGAGAGAGACCTGGTCGTCGGTCAGGTAGTCAAACATCGTCCCCAAAATACGCTCGCCGTACATGGAAAGTCCCTTTTGCGCCGTTCTTCTGTACTGTTCAGAATCAAGATAATCCAACAACATGTGGATAAACTCGCGGTCCCCGGACTCTCCTGCACTGATAATGGCGCGCTTGACCACCTCGGGCGATGAATCCCTCAGAAGCGCCGTCAGGATGTGGTTCCGCGAGGGCTCGTATACCACGCTCAGGGCCCGCGCAGTTTCATATCTCAGTTCTTTTTCCCCCTCCCCTTTATAGTTTAGGGCACTCTCCAACAGATCGGTGGTAATCAGTTCCCTTTCCTGCCTGCTTCCGTCCTTCGTGATTAGTCCGAGGGTAGAGGCCCTGATTTTAACATCCTGATGCCGGAGTCCCTCTCGCAGTATCTCCTGCCAGTCCCCCTCATACGCAGAGGAATCATAAAAATGGTAGATGTAGCGGGCCGCTTCGAGGCGGACCTCCACACTGGGGTCTTCAATGAGTCTGGCGATCTCTTCAATATATCCTTCAATTTCGCGGGTCCGGAACAATTGGAGACACTTTTTTCGCACCGACGAATTCGGATGTCCCAACATCCGTTCCAACGGCTGGAGCGGAATATCCCGAAGGTCATAATTTGCTTCGAGGTTTTTTAACGTATGTAAGACCGTGCGTACATCCCGGCTCTGTAAATTACGGAGTAGTTCGGACTTGGATATTTTTTTGTCATCCGATCGCGTTTCCGCATGGTTATCATTTACCTGCTTTTCAACCGATTCGCGGAATTCATTCACATAGGATCTTTGTACCCACAGCGCCAGGATGATCCAGCATACGAGCAGCCCGATGACCACCAGGCTGAGCTGCTGTACGGTGAGGGTCAGCTGGAAGGTAAGCAGCAGCAACAGCAGACCTGCAAAGCCCTGGGCCCCGTTGTCGACAAAAAGATCGATAAATACTTTCGTTCGCTTCTTTAGTTTCATCTCCACCGGCACAAACAACAGCTCACGGCCGGTCCGGTCCAGTGAGTGCTTTAAACTCTGATCCGCCCCACGCACCAGGACGGCTGCCGCCAGGCCGGTCCAGATAAAAAGTCCCGCTGAACCCAATAACAAAATACTGGGCAAAATGGTGACCGCGCCGCCAACCCCCCTGCGTTCAATAAACGTTGATGACAAAAACAGCTGCAGCAAAAGCGCTATGACACTGACCCGCCCGTAAAAACGTCCCATAAATGTCGTGAGGCTGTTATCCGTGACATAAACGGCCGAGGCTATGGTTTTAAACTGGTAATCGATAATGGTGGTCGAAATCACCGAAAGAGCGATAATACCCATAATCAGCATCAGGTGACGGGAAGTAATAATATCGTTGAACAGGAGTTTCCCGTATCCCGGGTTCTCGGGTTCCGGTTGCGACTCTATGGACTCGGCGGTGCCGGCCGAACGATGGGCCTCCGCACGTATAGCCCATACCAGGAATATGGTACTGAACAGGATAGCAGCCCCGATCAGAAGTAGATTTCGCGGGTCGACACCGAGCTGATCGATCAAAACCCCGGTTATCTCTCCCCCGGCCATGGCACCGGCGATCGCGGCAAGGCTCAACAGGCCAAAAATCCGTTTGGCCTGTATGGGGGTAAAGAGCGCGTTGGATAACAGCCAGAATTGTGAGGTGATTAATATTGAGTAGATGCTCACCCAGATATATAACAGGTAATAAAGAACGGGAGAGTCTGCGCGAACGAGCCACCAGATGATCACCAGATTTGCTGTCAGGAAGAGCGTAACCCCATTTATCACCCATCCCAAACTGACGTTATTGGAAAAGCGCGAATAGGCCATGGATATGGGAATGACAGCCAGGGCGGTAAGCATGAACACCAGCGGGAGCTGCCGGGAGCCCAGCTCCACCAGGAACAGGCTGTCGCGTACCGGCTTCAGCAGGTACAGGGTAACCAGCAGGATAAAATTATACAGGATCATAAGCCCTGCCAGCTTGCCCTCTCCCTGTTTGATGTCAATTATGGAATGCAAATATTCTTTCATGCGAATGCTGTATTGACCGCCTGGAAATTACAAAACACGCTGAACCTGTGGCGCCGTTACCAGAAAAAAACGCCCGGTGCAACCACGAATTCCAATCCCGTGAAAATGAATACCCCGGTTTAACGCCTCTTTCCGGCGTTTCCATCAGGTCCCGATACTAACCGTTACAAAAAGTCGTTGCTCACCCGTTTGTCTTACGTAATTTCAACAACTTCCGTTTCAATCAAATTCAACTATTTGAATTAATGTATGGGAATAGCATGACTCTTTATCTCAGATACGGCTGGTATTGGGGCGGAGCAGTTAGATGATAATATTTCCTATAGTGATGTGCCCCGTACAATATGTTTGACGGGACTGCTTATCTCTGTTTTAATATCAGGGTTTAATTTAACAAATATTTATCCTTAACTTCCCTGTTTTTCAGATCGTGCTATGACACCGTACCCTATCATGCGTATTATTATCCTGTTAACCGGCTGCCTGCTCATGAGCGTCGTATCGCCCGTGCGGGGACAACAGGGGTGGAGTACCGAGTCGGAGGCAGACGTGGATGAAATTGCGGATAGGGATCCGCCGCGAATCGGACTGGCACTGAGCGGCGGCGGTGCCAAGGGATTTGCGCATATCGGCGTCCTCAAGGTACTGGAGGAAGCCGGCATCCGGCCCGATGTCGTTACCGGTACCAGCATGGGCAGTGTTATAGGGGGACTGTATGCAATAGGCTACACACCTGCCATGCTTGAGGATATTGCCCTTTCCAACAACTGGGAGGAATTTTTCAGCAACCGGGCGCCCCGGCAGTATCAATCTATCTACCAGAAAACCAATCATTCCCAAAACCTGCTTACTTTTCCGTTCAGGGATGGCTCGGTGAGGTTGCCCCGCGGGCTTATAAAAGGCCAAAAAATTGCTATGCTGCTCTACCGGCTGACCGAACCTTATCACGGGGTCTCTGATTTCAGAAACCTGCCCATCCCTTTTGCCTCAATTGCCACCGACCTCGCCACAGGCGAAGCCGTACGCATGGACCGCGGGTACCTGCCGGATGTCATCCGGGCCAGTATTGCCATTCCGAGTATCTTCGAACCGGTAAAAATTGGCTCATCCAGCTATATCGACGGGGGTGTGGCGCGTAATATTCCCGCTTCGGATGCCCGCGCCCTCGGGGCCGACTTCGTCATTTCATCGGACGTCAGCAGTCCCCTTTCTCCCCCGGACAGCCTTCATTCGTTCGTGAATATACTGTGGCAGGCCGTGGGCTTTACCATGGAAGCCTCCAACAGCCGGCAGCTTGAGCTCACAGACCTGCACATCCGGCCGGAGGTCGACGGATACACCACCTTCGACTTTGACGAGGCGGCCCGGCTGATTAAAAAAGGCGAGCAGGCGGCCCGCCGGATGCTTCCGCGCCTCAGGGCATTGGCTGACTCAGTCAGCAGGTCCCCGCAAATGACCATACTCCCCCCTTTTGTACAGCAGGCCGATACGCTTTTGATCAGGCAGATTAACGTTAGGGGTTCCAACGCGTATTTGCGGGATCGGCTAAAAAATTCGCTGCGTATTAAAACGCCCACCCGGCATTCCCTTTCAGAGCTGGAATATAAACTAAACCGCATATACAATTCCGGTTCCTTCACCGATCTTATCAGTTACCGGCTGCAGGAACTGCCGGACCGAAGCGGGTATCTCCTGAATATAGATATCACCACAGAAACCCAGCAGACGGTCGGTTTTGGAGCGCGGTACGACAGCCAGTACAAGGCCTCCCTGCTTTTCAGCGGGACCTTCAATCAGATCATAACGCCCGGAGATGCTTTGATTACGGACCTGAGGCTGGGAGAACAGCTGCAGCTGCAGGGCACCTATTTTTTGCCGCTTTCATTTTATCCCAAAACAGACCTGACGCTGACGGGGGGCGCCACACGCATGCCGATCGATATTTTTAGCAATGAGCAGCGTGTCTCTGCGGTAGACATGGAACAGCTCTCTTTTTCTCCCCAGCTGCGAGTGGAAATCATGCCTCAGCTTTTTTTTGGAGTGGGTCCCCATTTCGAGGCCTATAATTTAAACGAGGCTATTGGAGAAACGATTTTCCTGGATAATATAAACGGCCTTATTACCGCGCAGATGCTGCTGTATGGCGATTCCTTTGACCACGCCTATTTTCCTTCGCGGGGACACAAACTGCTTGTCAAGTCGGACTATTCGGACGGTCGCTGGGGCAGCAGCCGGACGTTCTTGCAGCTTACGGCAGACTGGGAGGCGCGATTTCCGGTGTCAGACCGGTTTTCGCTGCTCTCCCGTCTAACGGCGGGACGCACAATTACCTACTCCTCCACCCTGCCGCTGCATTATCGTTTTTTCGGCGGCGGAGCGGTACCGGTCTCGATCTTCCGGGAACGGCAGTTCCCGGTTTTGGGATATGAGGTCCAGCAGCTGTCGGGAGAAAATATCCGTGCGCTCCAGGTGGGCGCCCAGCTGAGGTTTCCCGGAAGAACATTCCTCAAGATGACATGGAATGCGGCCAACCTGAGCAACGATACGGGATGGGAGCTTGATCCCTCGGCATTTAAATCGGGCTTCGGGCTCTCCGGCGGCACCCAAACCATCATTGGTCCCGTTGAACTGACCCTCATGACCCCGGCATTTGAGGGTCCCTATGCCCTGCGCATCAATGTGGGCTATGCTTTTTGACGGCGGATTAGCTGTTAGAGATGTGATTTTTAAGCGCCGTGTCGATATTTAATTTTGGTTATTGTTAAACGCTATTGGCTATTTATGGTATCCGATATTTGGGTCCGCTTCATTGAGACTATAAATTCATGAACCTCAACCCTGACGCCTTCAAATCCAGCTCCGGAGAGTTGCCCGGACTGTGCAGATTGTCATCCTTCAACGGCTGTCGAAGGCAAAAGGGGACAATCTGCAAAAAATTTCTTTTAAAATAGAGATTAACAAATCTTAAACTTACTTTTCCAGCCTTGCAATACATGTGAGAACGCTTTGGAAACCAGTGATTTCAGTCGATAACAAGACCTGAGCGCTTTCAAAACCACCTCATATAAGACCAATATGAGGATGTAGAATGCGCGAAAATGCAGATATTGACCAAAAGAACGGTTTTGAAAAGCCTTCTGTAAATGCCAATATAACAAATGCCATAATGATTGTTATCCCCGCTGTTGACCTGCTCGACGGACAGGTGGTTCGCCTGCAAAAAGGAGATTACGAACAAGTTACCGTCTATAATGAAGACCCGCTGCAGGAAGCCCGCAAATTTAAGGACGCCGGCTTTAATCATATTCACATCGTTGACCTGAACGGGGCACGGGAAGGTACATTTGTCAACCTCGCCCACATCAATGAAATTATCAACGAACTGGGACTCTCGGTCCAGACGGGAGGCGGCATTCGCAGCTACGATGATGCTGCAACGCTCTTCGACCACGGTGTCTCGAATATCATCTGCAGCTCTATGGCGGTCAAAAACCGCGAAGACTGGTTAAGCGTGCTGGACACCTACGGAGAGCAGGCCATCCTGGGCATGGACCTCAAAGAGGGAAAAGTAGCCTATGGCGGCTGGCTGAAAACGCTCGATCAGTCACTGGACAACTTTCTCCGGCCTATGATTGAGCGAGGACTCTCTACCGTGCTGTGTACCGATATTTCACGGGACGGGACCCTGGAGGGCGCCAATACGGGACTTTACCGGTCACTGCAGCAGCAGTATCCCGGGCTTCAATTTATTGCTTCCGGTGGCGTTTCCGGGCTCGGGGACCTGAAGACCCTCAGCGAGGAGCAGCTTTACGGCGTGGTAGTGGGTCGTGCTTACTATGAGCAGAAAATCACCCTGGAGCAGATGCTCCGGTATCACCGGGACCGGGATTGATCTCTCGCCGGCAGAAGCGGGCCACGGGTCTCATGTCACCTGTAATTTCCCTACTTTAACGCCGTTGGCCGACAGGTCTTGAATCACCTTCCGCGTTATGGTGTCAATATGCAGCTGAAGAGGCTGGCAAAAACCGGCTTCCGGAGGCTTTCCGGACCCGCCGGCTTTGACCTGGTAACTACCCGAGGCGTTACCCTATAATATTACCTATACCTAATATGGATGTAAGAATCGCAGCCTGCCAGATTGAAATTTCTCCGGGTCACCCGGATGTCAATACCGAAAAAATGCTCAGCCTGATTAAGCAGGCGAAAGCCGACAAGCAGGATATTGTAATTTTCCCCGAAATGGCGGTCCCGGGCTACCTGATCGGCGATGAATGGGAAAACAGGGCGTTTGTCCTTGACTGCTACCGGTATAACGAGCAGATTGTTGCCTCTTCCGACGGGATTACGGTCGTATGGGGAAATGTGGATATAGACAAAGAGGCCGTGGGTGAAGATGGACGACTCCGAAAATTCAACACCGCTTTTGTCGCCCGAAATGGGAAGATAGCGGGTCGGTTTCACAAAACGCTGCATCCCAACTACCGGGAATTTGATGACGACCGGCATTTCTACTCCGCCCGGAAGCTGTCGGGGGAGAAGGATATGGATATCGAGGATTTTTTGCAGCCGCTTCAAATTGACATTAACGGCAGGGAAAGAAGGATCGGCGTCAGTCTGTGTGAAGATATGTGGAGTGATGATTACACGATAGATCCCATCGAAACCCTACTGAACAACGGGGCGGAGTGTATTATCAACATTTCCTGCTCCCCCTGGACCTGGCGAAAAAATGACAAACGTCACCGAGTGGTGAAAGATCGCCTGAAGGACCACCCGGTCCCCTATATTTATGTGAACAATATCGGCATACAGAATAATGGTAAGAACCTCTTCCTTTTTGAGGGCAATACGACCGTCTACAATCCTGATGGTTCGGTACAAAACATCGCCGGTGATTATGAGGAGGAGGTGTTACACGTAGACCTTCAGAACAATGGCGGGAAAAAGCAAGAAAAAAAGACGCTCTCGAACCACCGGGATAATGAGGAGTTATTAAAAGGGCTCACGTACGGGATCCGCAAATTTTTTGATTTAATCCATGCCTCCAAAGCGGTCATCGGCATGAGCGGTGGGGTCGACTCCTCGCTGAGTGCCTACCTGCTCTGCCGGGCACTTGGCCCCGGACAGGTATATGCGGTGAATATGCCCTCTGAGTTTAACTCGGAGCTGACCAGGGGACTGGCGCGACAGCTGGCCGAGACCCTGCAGCTCAACTACGGAGTTGTCCCCATCCAGGAAGCATTCGAATTTACCCTGAAACAGCTTGGTAACACAGCTTTTGAGCGGCTGGACGGTTCCGGCCGCCGGACCGAGCTGGAGCTGTCCCCGGTGGTGCGCGAAAATATCCAGGCCCGGGACCGTGGAAGCAGGGTACTGGCGGGTATTGCCGCCGCCCTGAACGCGGTATTTGTGAACAACGGCAACAAGAGCGAGACGGCCACGGGATACGCCACGCTATATGGGGACATCAACGGGGCCCTTGCCCCAATTGCCGACCTCTACAAAACCGAAGTCTATGAGCTGTGTCGTTATATCAATTCTTTGGAGGACAAGAATATTTTTTCGGATCAGCTTTTTGAAATCCCCGCTTCCGCTGAGCTGAGTGACGAGCAAAATATCGAAGAGGGTGAGGGCGATCCCTTCGTTTATCCCTATCACGACCGCCTGCTGAGAGCCTTTATCGAATTTCGCCGCGATCCGGAGGATATCCTTCAGTGGTATATCGACGGGAGCCTGGAGGAGATGCTGGAGATCGAAGTCGGACTGGTTTCGCGACTCTTTGGCGGTCACCGGGACTTCATAAAAGACCTGGAGCATACCTGGAGACTGTACAAAATAAACTTTTTTAAACGCATCCAGGCGCCCCCCATTATTGTGGTAAGCAAGCGGGCGTTCGGCTTTGATCTCCGGGAATCACAAATGGGGATACACTTCACCCGAAAATACCGGGAAATGAAAAAAGAGCTGCTGAAACAGGATCACTAAAAGGTTCCCAAGTGTTCGAAAATTTTCAGTTAAGTAACCTTGGGTCAAGTATACAGATCAAAGAACACCATAAAAAAAGCCGCTCTGATCAGTCAGAGCGGCTTTTGAATCATTAATAATATAAGATATCGTTATTTCTTTTCGTCCCTGATACAGTCTACCTTCGGTTCCTGATGACAGGGTTCAACTGCGGTAGAACCGCATCGAGGACACTCTTTTGGTTTTGCCATAACAATCACCTCTACCTCGTTTATTAATATTTACCTGAATGTAGTTTACCATTTAATTTCTTTATATAACAGTATTACCCTAAATTTAGAAATGGTTTAAATTAATTATTGAGCGCCCCCCTGGCCATGCTCATGGAGCACGAACGGCGGCCGGAAAGAGAGATGCGAGGTTTTGCAATGATTTTCCTAAAAAAATCGTCCTCAAAAAAAAACATTTATGTCCACTTCGTACTGTCATAATGTTCCGGTGAATTCTCCTTTTTCTTAAACACGCGATCACCGGCACGGCGTTCGAAACGAGTGACAAATGAACCTTGTCCCTCCTGCCGCACAAAACGAGCAATGCGTGCTACGAGGTAAAAAATTAAAAAAACAACGACCGCAGCCGACACCGTGCCCACCGGCTGACCCGAAATATTCAAATATACCTGCTGAAGGTAGTCAACGGCCTCATTAAGATAGTCCATGACATAATTGACGGCTCCGGACCCGTATTTTTGATTGAAATTTGCAGCCGTCAATGTATTGTAATCATTTACTATTTTTCCTATTTCAGGAATATTTCTAACCCACCAGATAATCTCCCGTACCGCTTCGGGGAGTGAATAAAAGCCGGCTGCCACCTTCGAAATAACCCCGCCCTGTGCTGCCATAGCAATAATGGCTGCGAGGGAAGCCGCCAGCTTGAAACACAGTTCAAAAATAAATAGAAACATATTTGCTAATAGACGCATATGACCTGAAATAAATTGTGATTCCCTGCTTACAATGCCTTAAATTCAGCTTCATTAAGCTATATAGAAAAAATTGTAAAACGAAACTAATCACCTAAACACAGGTATGCTGACAAAACGGATCATCCCCTGTTTGGATATTAAAGATGGTCGGACCGTTAAGGGAATAAATTTTGAAGGACTGCGCGACGCCGGTGATCCGGTGGAGTTGGCACAGCGCTACTCGGAGGAGGGGGCCGACGAGCTGGTCTTTCTGGACATAACCGCAACCAGGGAAAAGCGAAAGACCCTGGTTAAGCTGGTCACACAAATTGCACGGCGGATTGATATCCCGTTTACCGTGGGTGGTGGTATCGGCAGCGTGGATGAAATTGCGGATATCCTGCATGCCGGTGCGGACAAAGTATCCCTCAACAGTGCGATCGTCCGAAATCCCGGCCTGATTGACAGAGCGTCCCGGCAATTCGGATCGCAGTGCATCGTAGCGGCCGTGGATGCCAAACGAACCGGGTCTCAGTGGACGGTCTACATTTCGGGCGGTTCAAAAAACACCGGCAAGGATGCCCTGCAGTGGATTACCGAAGCCGAACGGCGGGGTGCTGGAGAAATCCTGCTGACCAGCATGGACCGCGACGGCACCAAGTCCGGCTTCGACCTCGAACTGCTTTCCGCGGTAAACGACCGGGTTTCGATCCCGGTGATTGCCAGCGGAGGGGCGGGAACCATACGACACTGCATTGATGCGGTCAAAACCGGAAAGGCGGATGCCGTCCTGGCGGCCAGCATTTTTCACTTTGGAGAAATTGAGATAGCTGATCTCAAGAAAGAACTGGGGAAATCAAACATCCCGGTACGTAACATAGAAACATAATTGGTACGGGCCCGTTTCCGGTCCATAACACGGAGGGATAGGTCGCACTGCGTATTGCGGAGGTTCGGCCTACTCCAACAGATCATAAGCAAAATAAAAGACAGAATACGAACTACGCTTCACGCAACTGACATACCATGATTGACATCGACACCTTAGACTTCGAAAAAGGCGGGGGACTTATTCCCGCTGTAATTCAGGATGCGGATAATTTCCAGGTATTAATGCTTGGCTATATGAATGAAGAAGCGCTCAAAACCACTCTCGAAAAAGAGCGGGTGACGTTTTACAGCCGCACAAAAGAGCGGCTGTGGACCAAAGGCGAAACGTCGGGCAACTACCTGGAGCTGGTAGACCTGCAGCGGGATTGTGACCACGATACGCTGCTTGTTCTTGCACATCCACAGGGACCGACCTGCCATACGGGCAACCGGTCCTGTTTTTTCCGAAAAGATTTTAAACCGAAGCAAAATCTGTATTTTCTAAACCGACTGGAGCAGCTGATCGCCGGCCGCAAGAGCGAACGACCGGAGGATTCTTATACTACGCATCTCTTCGAAGAAGGGGTGGATATGATTGCACAAAAAGTCGGTGAAGAAGCGGTGGAAGCCATTATTGAGGCCAAAAACGATAATCGGGACGCCTTTGTGGGCGAAGTCTCGGATCTGCTTTACCACCTGATGGTACTGCTGGCGGAAAAGGATATATCGCTGGGGCAGGTGGTGGAACGACTGGAGGAACGGCACCGGCCGGGATAATTTTTGATGCTCCGGCTCCGGCCGCTGTTTTTATCCCTGCCAAACCTTTATTCCCTCATCCTATTTATGTAAGTTCCCGCCTCCTTTAATTACCACAAAACCTGTTATTCTTCATGAAAATTACGATCGACCAGCTCGAAGGAACCCACATGGAAGCCGCTAATGAAGAAGGAGGACGTATCCGGATGGATGGCTCCAGAAAGGTAGGCGGACTGGAGGGGGGAATGAGTCCCATGCAGCTCTTGCTGGCCGGGGCAGGTGGATGCAGTGCCATCGATATCATCGGCATCCTGGAAAAACAGAAACAGGAGCTGCAGGACCTCGAGGTCGTCGTGGATGGGGACCGCCAGAAGACGGGGACGTATTCGGAGTTCAAGACCATCCACATGCACTATATCTTTACCGGCGACCTTGACCAGCGCAAGGTGGAACGCGCCATCAGTTTATCGCTGAACAAATACTGCTCGGTTTCCAAAACGCTGGAAAAGACTTCCGAGATCACCCACAGCTTCGAAATCAACCCTCCTCAATAACCGCCATGAGTAAACGAAACCCAGAAACAGACGCCATACGAACCCAAACCCGCCACACGGATCAGCGGGAACACTCGACTCCGCTGTTTATGACGTCAAGCTTCGTTTTTGACTCGGCCGACCATGCCCGCGCGCTTTTTGCTAATGAAATGGAAGGCAACGTCTACAGCCGGTATTCCAACCCGAATGTCGATGAGTTTGTCCAAAAAATGTGTCAGCTGGAAGAGGCCCCAGCCGGGGTAGCCACCGCTTCGGGCATGTCGGCTATATTTTCCAGCCTCGCCGGCCTGCTGGAACAGGGCGATCACGTGCTGGCATGCCGTTCGCTGTTTGGCTCATCCCATCAGATTCTCAACGGTATTCTGCCCAAGTGGGGCATTGATTACTCCTATGGGAATATCGATACCCCGGAAGAGTGGGAATCGCTCATTAATGATAATACCCGGGTGCTCTTTCTGGAAACGCCCTCCAACCCGGGACTGGATCTCATCGACCTGGAATGGGCGGGACAGCTGGCTGAGGCTCAC
Source organism: Fodinibius roseus (assembly GCF_900129315.1). Classification (GTDB taxonomy): domain Bacteria; phylum Bacteroidota; class Rhodothermia; order Balneolales; family Balneolaceae; genus Fodinibius; species Fodinibius roseus. The sequence continues at coordinate 58,255 of NZ_FQUS01000022.1, read as the reverse complement.
GGACTGATTATGATTGTCGATAACTGCTTTGCCACCCCCTGCTTGCAAAAACCGATGGCCTACGGCGCCGATATCAGCCTGCATTCAGCGACCAAGTTTATCGATGGACAGGGACGCGGCATCGGGGGCGTAGTCGTCGGCAAGGAGCGCTATATTGATGAAATCAGCTTTTTTACCCGCCATTCCGGTCCGGCCCTCTCCCCTTTTAATGCCTGGATGTTCTCCAAAAGCCTGGAGACCCTGCCCGTCCGCATGGAGCGGCACTGTGAAAACGCCCTGGCGCTGGCAGCATTCCTGGAAGAACAGCCGAAGGTGGAATGGGTCAAGTACCCCTTCCTCCCGAGCCATCCCCAATACGAGTTGGCTCAAAAGCAGATGAAAAAAGGAGGCGGTGTCGTGTCGTTTAACATCAGTGGGGGGTATGAGGCCGCCAAGCAGTTTCTGGATAAGCTGAATACCCTTTCGCTGTCGGCCAACCTGGGCGATACCCGCACCATTGCCACCCACCCGGCTTCGACCACCCATTCCAAACTAACCGATGAAGAACGGGCAGCCGTAAATATTACGCCCGGCATGGTGCGCATTGCGGTGGGACTCGAATCTATAGAGGATATACAGGAAGATATTGGACAGGCCCTCAGATAAGATCAGCTACTTAACCTGTGTGTTAACGATGAAGTATCCGTTAACACTTAGCTAAACAGGCAGCATCATGCCCCCGCCCGTTATCCTACTTTTTTGCAGCGTTTTCAACGGACGCTTAAAGAAAGCATGTTTCACTGCCGCGATGATTACTGATCCGTAACGCATCCCTCGGAGGCGGAAGAGACCAACCGGGCATACTTGTAGAGCGCGCCGCTGGTAACCTGCAAAGGCGGGGCCTCCCAGTGTTCGCGGCGCTTTTCCAGCTCCTCATCGGAAAGTTCTACCTTTATGATGCGCTCATCGGCGTCAATAGTGATAGTGTCCCCGTCTTCGATCAACCCGATCGGTCCCCCTACCTGCGCCTCCGGCGTCACATGACCGATAACAAAACCATGGCTGCCGCCCGAAAAGCGTCCATCGGTAATAAGCGCCACCTCTTTACCGAGTCCCGCTCCCATAATAGCCGCCGTAATAGAGAGCATCTCGCGCATTCCGGGCCCCCCTTTGGGCCCTTCATACCGGATAACAACGACATCCCCTTTCTGTACTTTCCCATCCTGAATAGCTTTCAGGCTCTCCTCTTCCGAATTATAGACCCGGGCCGTCCCGGTAAACTTGGTCCCCTCTTTGCCCGTAATCTTTGCCACCGCGCCCTCCGGGGCCAAGTTGCCGTACAGGACCTGCAGGTGTCCCGTCTCCTTTATCGGATTCTCTACCGGGGCAATGATGTTTTGCTCTTCAAATAAACCGGGGACATCGGCCACATTCTCTTCGAGGGTTTTGCCGGTAACCGTAAGGCAATCTCCCTGCAGAAATCCTTCTTTCAACAATAACTTTTGCACCGCCGGAACCCCCCCCACATTGTAAAGGTCTTCCATCATATATTTGCCGCTGGGTTTGAGATCAGCCAGAAAGGGCGTCCGGTTGCTGATCTCCTGGAAGTCATCAATACTGAAAGGGACCCCGGCCGACCGTGCGATCGCCAGCAGGTGCATCACCGCGTTCGTCGACCCCCCGAGTGCCACCGTAATGGTGACCGCATTTTCCAGGGCTCTGCGCGTGATGATATCCCGCGGCTTGATATCTTTTTCCAGCAGGTGCAGGATAGCCTCTCCCGCCTTTTGGCATTCTTCTATTTTTTGGTTGTGCGTAGCCGGGATTGAAGAACTGAACGGGAGGCTCATGCCCATCGTCTCAATAGCCGAGGCCATGGTATTGGCGGTATACATACCGCCGCAGGCCCCGGCGCCGGGACAGGCATGCCGAATGACGTCATTCAGCTCATCCTCATCAATATTATCGGAAAGATATTCCCCATAGGATTCAAAGGCTGAAACGAGATTGAGGTCCTCTCCATTGAGCTTACCCGGCCTGATGGTCCCCCCGTACACCATAATCGAAGGACGGTTCAGGCGGGCCATGGCGATCACCGAGCCCGGCATATTCTTGTCGCACCCCACAATCGAGATATTCGCATCATACCACTGGGCCCGCATCACCGTCTCAATGGAGTCGGCGATAATCTCGCGCGACTGCAGCGAGTATTTCATGCCCTCCGTCCCCATGGAAATACCGTCACTCACCCCGATGCTGTGAAATATCAGCCCCACCAGTCCCGCATTCCAGGTGCTCTCGCGGACATGCCCGGCCAGGTCATTGAGATGCATATTGCAGGGATTCCCCTCCCACCCGGTACTGGCTATGCCCACCTGGGCTTTATCCATATCCTCATCCGTCAATCCCGCTCCGTAAAGCATGGCGCGGGAGCCCACCTGAGACTGCTGTTGTGTAAGTTGAGAACTGTATTTATTAAGTTTCCGGCCCATAAAATTTATTTATTTATCTGTTTAAAAACTGTTTCTGAGATTAGACCATCCAACCCGGACTTCATAAGAGGGCGCCTTTTTTGGGTGCAATGAACTTGCAACCGTAACTAAGGGATTAGTATCCCTTTTTTTATCGCACCTCACTAAACATATCAAGGTTTCGAAATCGAGGCTAATCATTTCAAATAACGTTTAAAAACTAAAAGAATCCACGAACTAAACAAGAGAAAAAAAAATAAAAAAAGTTGCTTTTTTATTTGACAACGAATGCTCCTTTTTCTATCATGCCTATTCTTAATTGAAAAGACAGCAACCGTTGAATACACAAGTATCACATACATCCGCAACTGCAGCACCTTCCGAACCTTTATTCGGATTGTCCTCGCAGGACTATATCTCGTTGATATTCGTTATTGCTTTATTCATATCGGCAGCTGTTTCTATCTCTCCTGAAATAGGTGTAATTAGTATTCTACTTATTCTACCTGTTCTAACTTCTGGCATTATTAACCTAATTCTAATTATCAGCTAATAATAGCAGCCAGGGGTTAGAATAAAAGTTCAACTAACAATTTTACTTCCTTCTGACCTCTGGTGGGAAAAGTATATTTACCAGGTCACATGGCACAAGCAAAAACACAAACAATCGACAGTGCAACCAACAAATCCCAGACACCCGAACCCGCTGTTTTAAACGGCGCGGAACTGCTGATCCGAACCCTTAAAGATATCAAGGTAGATACTATTTTCGGCTACCCGGGCGGGGCAGTACTCCCTATCTATGACGCGCTATTTGACGAGCACGATATCAATCATGTGCTGATACGACATGAGCAGGCCGGTGCCCACGCTGCGGACGGCTATGCCCGCGCTACCGGCAAGGCCGGTGTGGTACTGGTAACATCCGGCCCGGGCGGCACCAATACGGTCACCGGTATCGCCACCGCCGCGATGGATTCCATTCCGCTGGTTGTGTTTACGGGACAGGTGCCGACGGAGCTGATCGGCAATGATGCGTTTCAGGAGGCGGATATTGTCGGTATTACCCGTCCCATTACCAAGCACAACTACCTGGTCAAGGACGTCAATAATCTTGAGCAGGTGGTACGGGAAGCCTTTCATGTAGCGACAAGCGGGCGTCCGGGTCCGGTGCTGGTGGATCTTCCCAAGGATATGCTGAATACCGAGTGCCGCTACAGCGGACTGAAAAAGATTTCTATCCCCAGCTATAAGCCGACGGAAGAGGGTCACGCAACACAAATTTCCAAAGCGGCACAATTGCTCAGCGAAGCCAAAAAACCGCTGATCTATGCCGGAGGAGGTGCGGTACTGGGAGAAGCCTGGGAAGAACTTACGGCAATGGCCGAGCGGTTGAACATCCCCGTTACCACTACATTAATGGGGCTGGGTGGCTTTCCGGAAAGCAAGCCGCAGTCGGTAGGCATGCTGGGCATGCATGGCACCTATTATGCGAATATGGCGATGACCGAATGTGATGTATTACTGGCCGTCGGGGCCCGGTTCGATGACCGGGTTACGGGACGGCTGGATGGATTTTCTCCCCATTCGAAGAAAATCCACATCGATATTGACCCTTCCAACATCGGCAAGAATGTGCCGGTGGATATTCCCATTGTTGGCGATGTCAAAAAAGTGCTGCCCTCTATTGATCGTCAGGCGACGAAGCCAGATACTGAGAAGTGGTGGGATACCATCAACACCTGGAAGCGTGAACACCCGCTGAAGGTACCTGATTCGGAAACGACGATTAAACCACAGCTGATGATCGAACGAATCTCCCACTATACCAATGGCGAGGCTATTGTTGTGACGGACGTCGGCCAGCACCAGATGTGGGCGGCTCAGCATTATACCTTCAATTATCCGCGCTCGTTCCTCTCTTCCGGGGGACTGGGGACCATGGGCTACGGCTTCCCGGCGGCCATGGGAGCGGCTTTCGGCTGTCCCGACCGAACGGTGGTCTGTATCACGGGCGATGGCGGTTTCCAAATGACGGCCTATGAACTGGCGACGGCTGTCGAGTATGAGGTTCCCCTGAAAATTGCGATCATGAATAACGAATGCCTGGGGATGGTACGGCAGTGGCAGGAGCTGTTTTTTAACAAGCGCTACAGCCACTCGATCCTGAAGAAAGGGAATCCCGATTTTGTGAAACTGGCCGAAAGCTACGGGGCCGTCGGACTCCGGGCCACCAATCCCAAAGAAATGGATGAAGTCCTGGAACAGGCGATGGCGATCAATGACGGTCCCGTGGTCATGGACTTCAAGGTGGAAGAACACGAAAATTGTTATCCGATGGTTCCTTCAGGAGCCGCATTAAATGAAATGGTTGAAGGCGACGAGTAAATAATGAAACAGACAAACAATGTGACGAAGGAAAAAACAGTTGAAAAACACACGCTTTCGGTACTGGTAAGCTATAATTTAAATGCTCTTTCCCGCATAATCGGCATTTTCAGCGGCAAAGGCTTTGAAATTGACAGCATCAGCTTTGGCTCGGGCAAAAAATCAGACCTGGCTCGTATCACCATCACCACGCATGGCGATGTACAGATTATTGAGCAGATTACCAAACAGCTCAATAAGATTATTGACGTGGTAAAAGTCAACGACCTGACCTACGACAGCTTCGTGGATCGGGAACTGGCCCTGATCAAAGTGACCGCCACCCGATCCAGCCGGTCGGAAATCATGCAGATAGCCCAGGTTTTCCGGGCAAAAGTCATTGATATCAGCCCGGAGAAACTGACGATTGAAGTTACCGGCAACCGTGATAAAGTCAATGCCTTTATCGGCATGCTCTATCCTTTCGGAGTGGACGAAGTGGCGCGGACCGGGAGTGTTGCGCTCAAAAGAGAATTTGACGGAAATGTATAGAGGAGTTTGAAAACCAGGACCTTTGATCAGTCCAAAAGCCTGAGCGAATTCAAAACCAGAACATATTAAATATATGTCAGGATGTTGAATTCGCGAAAATGCAAAGGGTGGCCGAAAGAATGGTTTTGTAGAGCTCTCGTATAAAAATCTCATAAATAAGAAATAACTCATAAATCATTAAACGAAGAAGTAGACATGAAAGCTAAAACGTATTACAACGACGATGCCGATCTTAACTATCTAAGCGATAAAACGGTTGCCATCATTGGGTATGGAAGTCAGGGACACGCTCATGCTCTGAATCTCAAAGAAAGCGGCATCGATGTCGTCGTGGGACTTCGGGAAGACAGCTCCTCGCGGGAAGATGCCCGGAAAGCCGGCCTCAACGTATTGCCAACGGCGGAAGCGGCGGAAGCCGGTGATATCGTCATGATTTTAATTCCCGATCAACACCAGGCTGATGTCTATAAAAAGGAAATTCAACCGAATTTAACAGAAGGCAACGTACTGGCCTTTGCCCATGGCTTTAACATTCACTTCGGACAGATAGAGCCCGATCCGGATGTGGACGTGTTTATGGTTGCCCCCAAAAGCCCTGGGCACCTGGTACGCCGCGTGTATAAAAAAGGATCCGGCGTACCCTGCCTGATTGCTATCGAACAGGATTACACAGGAACAGCCCGGGAAACCGCCCTGGCCTATACCAAGGCCCTCGGAGGAACCCGGGCCGGGGTACTTGAAACGACCTTTGAAGAAGAAACCGAGACCGACCTTTTCGGGGAACAGGCGGTGCTCTGCGGCGGCGCCTCGGAACTGGTCAAACAGGGATTTGAAGTCCTTGTAGAAGCCGGTTACCAGCCCGAAATCGCCTACTTCGAGTGCCTCCACGAGCTGAAACTGATTGTGGATCTGATGTATGAGGGCGGTATTGAACGGATGTACTATTCGGTCAGCGATACAGCCGAGTACGGGGGACTTACCCGGGGGACCAGGGTGGTCGATTCCTCCACAAAAGAGCGGATGAAAGCAATTCTCAAAGAGGTGCAGGACCACACCTTTGCCGATGAATGGATCCAGGAGAACAAAGACGGGCTTCCCAGGCTTAAATCGCTGCGCAGTGATCTGAGCAAACATAAAATTGAAACCGTAGGCAGGGAACTCCGCTCTATGATGGACTGGATCGATGAAGACGATGAAGAAGTTGTAGAAACAGCAGCTGAATAATGAACAGATCAATTGACATATTTGATACCACGCTCCGGGACGGAACCCAGGGCGAAAAAGTGGCTTTTTCTGCAGAAGACAAGCTGCGGATCGCCCGACAGCTGGATGCCTTCGGCATTAATTATATCGAAGGCGGGTGGCCGGGCTCCAATCCCCGTGATATGGAATTTTTTGAACTGGCGGCCGATGCCTCGTTTGAACATGCCAGGATTGTAGCTTTTGGCAGTACCTGCCGCGCGGGGGCGTCCCCGGAGGAGGATCGAAACCTCCGGTTGCTGGTAGAAGCAGGCACCTCCGTCGTCTGCATTTTTGGCAAGAGCTGGTTGCTGCATGTCGAAAAAGCACTGCAAATTACGGCGGGACAGAATCTTGAAATCATTCGTGATTCCGTTGGCTTCCTCAAACAACACGGCAAGGAAGTCATCTACGATGCCGAACATTTCTTCGACGGCTACAAGTCGGATCCCGAGTATGCGCTCTCTACGCTCAAGGCGGCGGAAGAGGCCGGTGCCGACACGGTTGTTTTATGCGATACCAACGGGGGCACCCTCCCGCACGAGATATCCGAAATTGTTGCTGAAGTACACAAACGGGTTGACATCCCCGTGGGTATTCACGCCCACAACGACTGTGAGTTGGGGGTGGCCAATGCCATGGCCGCCGTGCGAAGCGGGTGCACCCATGTGCAGGGTACCGTTAATGGCTATGGCGAACGGTGTGGCAATACCAATCTCTGCTCGCTGATTCCGAACCTTCAGCTCAAACAAGATTATGAATGTATCCCTGATGAAAAGCTGGAAGAATTGACAGCCCTTTCGCGTTTTGTCAGCGAGCTGGCCAATCTGAATCCTGATATTCGTCAGCCGTATGTGGGGCGCAGTGCCTTTGCTCACAAAGGCGGTATCCACGTCAGTGCGGTCATGAAGAATGAAGATACCTACGAGCACGTCCCTCCCAGCCGGGTAGGCAATAGCCGGCGGGTACTGGTATCGGACCTGTCCGGCCGAAGCAACATCAGCTATAAAGCCGAACAGCTGGGGATCAAGCTGGACAAGTACGGTGATAACGTATCTGAAATCGTGCAAAAGCTTAAAGAGCTGGAAAATAAAGGCTATCAGTTTGAAGCGGCTGAAGCTTCATTCGAGCTGCTGGTCAAACGTATGACGGGCGTATGGGAAGAGTTCTTCAAATTGGAGGGATTTCGCATTATCGTGGAAAAAAACGTTTCCGGCAGCTCGCGCACAGAAGCGACCCTGCGGATCAAAGTCAATGACCAGGCGGAGCACTGCGCGGCCGAGGGCAACGGACCGGTCCACGCCCTTGATAAAGCACTCCGTAAGGCCCTGCACAAATTTTATCCGGAAATAAGCAATATGCATCTGAACGACTACAAAGTGCGCGTGCTGAATGAAAAAGACGGTACCGGCGCGGATGTACGCGTGCTTATCGACTCCGCCGAACACGGGAAAAGCTGGGGCACGGTGGGCGTTTCTCACAACATCATTGATGCCAGCTGGCAGGCTCTTACGGACAGCTTTGGCTATTACCTTGCGCAAAAACAGAAGAGCATACAACAAAAAGAAGTCATTTAATTCATGATTGGTAATAAGAATATGAATACCCTACGGACAGCACGAGACATTTTACCCTGCTATGCTATAACTGCAAAACGATTATCAGCTTTACATCGCCTGCAACCTTGCACTATTGTGAGAATTTAACTTTCAATATCTTTAATTCCACCACTATGGAAAACCAAATCAAAATTTTCGATACGACACTTCGAGATGGAGAACAGTCTCCGGGATTTAGCATGAACCAGGATGAAAAACTGCGGCTTGCCCTCCAGCTTGAACGTCTAAAGGCGGATGTTATCGAAGCCGGTTTTCCCATTGCATCGGAAGGAGACTTCAGAACGGTTCGAAAAATAAGCCAGCAGATCAAAGAAAGTACTGTAGCTGCGCTTTGCCGGACGACCACCAAGGATATCGACCGGGCCGCTGAAGCCGTTGAACCCGCTGCAAAACCGCGGATCCATACGTTTATTGCTACTTCGGATATTCATATGGAGTATAAGCTTAAGAAAAACAGGGAGCAGGTCCTGGAATCTGCGGTTTCGGCCGTGGAATATGCCGGTAAATTCTGTGACGAAGTGGAATTTTCGGCTGAGGATGCCTCCCGCAGTGATCCTGAATTCCTGTTCGAGGTTTTTACGGCCGTAATTGATGCGGGGGCCAAGGTTATCAACGTGCCCGATACGGTGGGCTATGCCCTGCCCTGGGAATTCGGAGAGCTGATCCGAAGCATCCGTGAAAACGTGCCCAACATAGAACAGGCCACCCTGAGTGTACACTGCCACAACGACCTGGGAGTGGCCGTTGCCAATTCGCTGATGGCGGTACGGAATGGCGCACAACAGATTGAATGTACCATCAACGGCATCGGGGAACGGGCAGGCAACGCTTCGCTCGAAGAAATTGTTATGGCCATCACAACCCGGAAAAACAACATTGGCAAATATACGAATATCGCAACGGATCAGCTGATGCCAACCAGCAGGCTCCTCACGGAGATCACCGGCAACGAGGTTCAGCTGAACAAGGCCATCGTCGGTGAGAATGCCTTCGCACATGAAGCCGGCATTCACCAGCACGGCGTCTTGAACAACCCGATGACCTATGAAATTATGACCCCGGAATCTGTGGGCCTGACCGGCAACAAAATTGTGCTCGGTAAACACTCGGGGCGCTTTGCACTCAACAAAAAGCTCCAGAAGCTGGGGTATTCTCTCGGCAAGGATGAGTTGAACCAGGTCTATGTGAAGTTCACCAATCTTGCCGATGAGAAAAAAATCGTTAACGAACAGGAATTGCTTGCGCTGGTCAGTGAAACGCTGCCGCAACAAAAGGTTTCGGGAGATACGACGGTGACCAGCTAACTTTCACTTATTAATTTCAAATACTCTTAAAAGATCAGAATTATGGGAATGACCCTCACAGAAAAAATATTAGCAAACCACAGTGGTGCTTCCTCCGTGGAGCCCGGCGAAAGTGTCTGGGTGGACGTAGATGTACTGATGACCCATGATGTTTGCGGTCCCCCGTCAATCGGCATTTTTAAAAATCAGTTTGGCGAAGACGCCCGCGTATGGGATAAAGAGAAACTTGTCATCATTCCGGACCACTACATCTTTACCAAAGATAAATACGCCAACCGCAATGTGGATATCCTCCGGGCTTTTGCCGCGGACCAGGACCTCCCCTATTTTTATGATGTCGGATCTGAGGATTACAAGGGTGTTTGCCACATCGCTCTCCCGGAAGAAGGATTTACGCGGCCGGGCGAAGTGCTTTTTGGTACGGATTCGCACACCTGTACGGCCGGAGCATTCGGACAATTTGCCACCGGTATCGGTAATACGGATGCCGCTTTCATCATGGGAACCGGGCAGCTTTGGGTCAAAGTGCCCGAAACCATGCGTTTTGAGTTTGAAGGCACATCCATGCCCCCCTATATCATGGCAAAAGATATTATTCTGAAAATTATCGGTGATATCGGCGTCGACGGCGCTACCTACCGCACCATGGAGTTTGGCGGTCCCGGGATCAGCGTCATGTCGATGGAAGACCGGATGACCCTCACCAATATGGTTATTGAAGCGGGCGGCAAAAACGGAGTCGTCGAACCGGATGCCAAAACGGAAGCGTATGTCCGACAGCGCACCGACAAGGATTTTGAACCCGTCTACAGCGACCCGGATGCCACCTACCACAGCAAATATCGGTACAATCTCGAAGACATGGTACCGATGGTTGCAAAGCCCCACAGCCCGGATAATAAAGCCACAGCCCTGGAGCTGGAAGGCACTAAGCTCGATCGCGCCTATATCGGCTCCTGCACAGGTGGGAAATTGTCTGACTTCGAAGCGGCGGCTGAGATTATTGCCGGCAACGACCTTAAGCTCGATACCTATATCGTACCCGCCACGACTGAAATTGCAGAGGGACTTGAAACACATACCCTGAACGGGAAGCCGCTGATCGATATCTTCAGAGAAGCGGGCTGTAAAATCGGACAGGCGTCCTGTGCAGCCTGCCTGGGCGGACCCTCCGATACGTTCGGCCGGCTCAACAACCAGGAAGTTTGTATCTCTACGACCAACCGTAACTATCCGGGACGCATGGGCTCTAAAGAATCACAGGTTTACCTGGCTTCCCCGTATACCGTGGCGGCATCGGCCGTAACCGGGAAGATTACCGACCCGCGTGTCTTTATACAGCAAACCGTTATATAGATCGAATCACAATCAATATTATTTCTTCATAATTTATTATGGCTAATCAGCAGCAAATTATTTCAGGAAAAGCGTTTGTGCTCGGTAAAAATATCGACACCGACCAGATTATTCCTGCCGAACACCTCGTGTACAGTTTAGACGACCCGGAAGAGCGAAAATTTTATGGCCGTTATGCCTTGTCCGGCGTGCCGGATGCCGAATCGGGGCTCCCCCAGGGGAACATCCCGCTGGTTGAGGAAGACCGGTTTGAAAGTGAGTTTAATATTATTGTGGGGGGACCTAATTTCGGGTGTGGGTCGTCTCGCGAGCATGCCCCGGCCTCCCTGGATATCGCCGGCGTGCAGGCGATCATCGCTCCCACCTTCGCACGGATTTTTTACCGCAACTCGGTAGACGGCGGCTTTGTCATTCCCTATGAGAGCCTGGAAGACCTGAGCAAAGAAGTTCACACCGGCGACAAGCTGGAAATACATCCCCAGGAGCGAGTGGTCAAAAACGTAACACAAAACGAAACCTATGATATTCGTCCCCTCGGCAGCGTGGCGGATATTGTAAATGCCGGCGGGATTTTTGAATTTGCACGAAAAGAGGGGATGATTCCATGTCAATAACCAAAGAAATTGCTGTACTATCCGGCGACGGTATCGGACCGGAAGTGACCTCAGTAGCCGTCAAAATTCTGCAGGCCGTCTGTGAGCGTCACGATTATACATTAAAAACGGAAAACCATGAGGTGGGCGGAGCCAGCATTGATCGCTTCGGACGTCCCCTTACCCGGGAAACACTGGAGGCCTGTAAAAAGGCCGATGCGGTCCTGCTGGGCGCCGTAGGCGGATCCCAGTGGGATGACCAGCCCAAGGACAAGCGTCCCGAAGCAGCGCTGCTGGGGCTGCGCAAGGAACTGGGCCTATACGCCAACCTTCGTCCCATTAAAACCTACGAATCGCTGATTCACGCCTCCCCCCTGAAAGAGGAGATCATCCGGGATGTGGACATCATGATTGTCCGTGAACTGACCGGCGGCATCTATTTCGGACGGCCCCGTCTGATCGAAAAAACCGACACCGGCGAGCGCGGCGTAGACACCCTGATCTATACCACTGAAGAAGTCAAGCGCATCGTTCATACCGCTTTTGAGACCGCTGCCGTCCGCAATCGCAAAGTCACTTCTGTGGATAAGGCGAATGTTCTCGATTCCTCGCGGCTGTGGCGGCGCACCGTGACGGAGTCGGCCAAGCAATGGCCGGAGGTAACCCTCGAGCACATGCTGGTCGACAACTGCGCCATGCAGCTGGTGCGGTATCCCAGCCAGTTTGACGTGATCGTGACCGGCAACATGTTCGGCGATATTTTGAGTGACGAAGCCTCCATGATCACCGGTTCCATCGGCATGCTTCCCTCTGCCAGCCTTGGTGAAAAGCATGCCATGTACGAGCCCGTGCACGGTTCGGCGCCCGACATAGCCGGGGAAAACAAAGCCAATCCCCTGGCAACCATCGCATCCGTGGCGCTTATGTGCCGGTATTCGCTGGATATGCCCGAGGCCGCCCGGGAGATTGAAGAAGCCATTGAGACCACCCTGAAAGACGGGTTCCGAACGGGCGATATCTCGACCGATCCCTCCAGGGAATATGTGGTGGATACCACGGAGATGGGCAGTGCGGTCCTGAAGCACCTCAATCCCAATCTACAGCCGGGTACGCTGCTGTAGGTAGTTGGGCAGTATGGCATCCGGGACCCGAAGGAAGAAACCGGAGTAACCAAAACGAATATGCGATATGCCGGGTTTCAAAGCCCCGGCATATCTGTTTTGAGGTAGATGTATTTATAATTTCCCTGCTCCAGCACTACCCTTCTTCCATAAATCAGCGCAGCATATCTTCCCGCGGGCTCCCAACTTTGTAAAGAGTACGCCTATGCCCTTTCAAACAGCCGGGCGACCCGGATCTCTTCATAACACATTTATTTCATTACATTACCATTAAAATGGTATCGCCATTCAGCTACTTTTTTGTATCATAATTATGACTAAAATTTCGAATCTATACAAAGATCATGTCTCATGACAGTATAATACGCCCATCACAAGTTGTTTCTGTTCTATCGGCTTTCATTCTCGTGTGCGTTCAGCCGGTCCTCCCCGCTCAGGCACAAACCCTGAAGGTCAGCGATAACAACCGGTATTTAATCAAAGAAGATAATACTCCTTTCTTTTGGCTGGGGGACACGGCATGGGAGCTTTTCCACCGTCTTGACCGAGAAGAAGCCACTCTGTACCTGGAAAACAGGGCGGCAAAAGGCTTCACCATCATCCAGGCAGTTGTATTAGCCGAGCTTAACGGGCTCGCCATCCCCAATCCCTATGGAGATCTTCCCCTGGATGACAAGGATCCCACTCGACCGAACGAAGCCTATTTCGAACATGTCGACTTTATCGTTGAAAAGGCAGAAGAATTGGGACTCCGTATCGGGATGCTTCCTACCTGGGGCGATAAGTTTAACAGGAAATGGGGCGAAGGGCCTGAAATATTCACCCCGTCAAACGCCCGGGATTTTGGCGCTTTTTTGGGCAGGCGGTATAAAGACGATCCGATCATCTGGATTATGGGAGGCGACCGTAATCCCGAAACAGAGCAACACCATAACATCATCCACGCTATGGCCGAAGGCATTCGACAGGGAGATGAAGGTCGTCATCTCATGACGTATCACCCGCAGGGAGGGAGCAGTTCAAGCCAATGGTTTCATGAGGCCGAATGGCTGGACTTCAATATGTTCCAGTCGGGACACGGAAAGGTCGACAACAAAAATTTTAGAATGATGTCTTCCAATTATCAGGAATCCCCGGTAAAGCCTGCACTGGACGGTGAGCCATGTTATGAAGATCATCCCGTTTCCTGGGATCCCGAAAATGGGTGGTTTCACGCTTTTGATGTACGTCAGGCGGCCTATTGGTCCATGCTGGCCGGGGCCCTGGGACATACTTACGGGAACCATAACATTTGGCAAATGTGGGAGCCCGGCCGTGAACCGGTATCTTCGGCTCGCACTCCATGGTATGAGGCAATGGACTATCCCGGGGCTTTTCAGATGAAATACCTGCGGACGCTTTTTACGTCCAGGTCATTTACCAAACTCATCCCCGACCAGGAGCTTATCGAAAAAGATTCGTTACTGGGCTCTGCTCCAGCCCGCGCGGCGAGGGCCCGGGACAACAGCTTCGCAATCATTTATATTCCACACGGACAAAGTCTGGATATAACCCTTTCGATATTTGACAACCATATTGTACAAGCCTGGTGGTATAATCCCCGGATGGGAAATAGCATACGCTTGAAACCATTTAAAGCTCAAAAAACCCATCATTTCGATCCCCCTGCGGATCCCATACGCGGCAATGACTGGGTGCTTGTAATTGATAAAGGAGAGGCTGAATATCCCCCTAACCGCTGAGATAACAATATACGGTTAATATTGTATTGATTGGATATTTGAGCCAGGTCATCCAGCATCCGAAAAGCCTGACAGAGCCGATCAATTCCACGACTCCACCAGCAGCTCTTCCTTGTCCTCTTTTTCCGCCCACTCGTCCGCATCGGGCATCGGGTCGGTAGTCTGATCGATATGGTGATCGATCCACTGCTCGGAAAGCCGGTCGTTCAAATCTATGTAATGTTCCCACTCCAGGGGTACTTCGTCATCGGGATAGATCGCCTCTACCGGACACTCCGGTACACAGGCATCACAATCGATGCACTCAAAGGGATCAATAACCAAAAAGTTGGGGCCCTCACGAAATGCGTCAACCGGGCAAACGGATGCGCAATGAGTGTATTTACAATTAATGCATGGTTCAGCAACTACGTACGCCATCGTTAAATTTTATTAGTCGAGTCAACAATTAGAATTATTATTAAAAAGGATTAACAAATCAATTGGCCATCCTGAAATGTCGTCGTTACAGGATTTCCTTTTAGCAACAATAGGAGGATTATACTCAGAAGATTCTTCGACAAACTCAGAATGACAAGCTTTAATGATCTTCAATGCCTACTGTCGTTCCTGTAGAAATAAATAAAATAAGTACTATTGCGAATCACGCCTCAATTTCTTCTATGGCTGATGCTCCCAGGGCGTCAGTCACCACCTCCTCGCCCACAATATCAGCGGTCCTGTGATAAGCTTCCTTTATCATCCCCTTCCGGAAAAGACTCAGCACATCAGAATCGATGACCTCATACCAGAGCCGCTTTCGCGTTTCAAACCGGGAGTGATGCCGGGACATCGGCTTCCTCAGCTTCTGCATAAAGTCCAGGAAATCACCGTACTCGGGACCGAACTCCTTCTCGAAGCGCTGGCGCAACCGCACCGACAGGGCCGGGGCCGCACCGCTGGTTGATATGGAAATAGTCAGCGGTCCCCGCTTAACGATAGAGCCGAAGGCAAAATTGGCGTGGGGAATATCGTCCATCACATTCACGAGGATGCCCCGCTCTTTGGCTTCCTGGTATACTTTTTTGTTTACGTCGCCTTCATACTCGGCCACGATAGCCATAAAAGCGTCCTCCAGGTCGCCCTGTTTATAGCTGCGCGGGATCCACTTGAAGCGGTTTTCCCCCACCCATCGCTGCATTTTTTCGGTTAAATGGGGACTGATGACCGTGAGCTTTGCATTTCGCTCTAACAGCTGTTCTGCCTTGCCCTCGGCCTCGTGGTCGCCCCCGACCAAGACGGTCCGGCGTTCATCCAAACGCCGTAAATAAATTGGAAACATATCCATATTACTGTCCATTACCATTCATATTTTTCTTTGCTGCATTGCCGTTTTTCTGCGTAGAGAGATGAATGCCGCATTCTGTTTTCTCCAACCCTTTCCAGCGGCCGGCCCGCTCATCGTCTACATCGCTGTCCACCGCCTGTGTACACGGGATACACCCGATACTCGGATACCCCTCGTCATGCAGTGGATTATAGGGGAGTCCCTTGCCCCGGATATAATTCCACACTTCCTTGCCCGTCCAGTTCGCCAGGGGATTGATTTTTACCACTTTGTTATCCGGGTCCCATTCGACAAACTGGGTATTGCTCCGGTCCTCTGACTGGCTTCTGCGCAGCCCGGTAATCCAGGCCTTCTTGTCGGAAAGATAATTACGCAGCGGAAGGACCTTCCTCAGATGGCAGCAGCGGTTGGGATTCGTTTCCCAGAGTTTTTCCCCGTATTTCTCAGCTTGTTCCTCCAGCGAAAGACCTGTTGTGACACGGGTGATCTCAAGGTCAAACCGATTTTCTACCCGATCTTTCAACTCGTAGGTTTCATCGAATAACAAGTGAGTGTCCAGGTAGAAAATGGGAATCTTGATCCCCAGCTCCCACAGGCGATAAATCAAAAACATTCCGGAGGGACCAAAACCGGTGCCCAGTACCATATCGGTCCCGAAAGTATGGTACCCCCAGAACAGCACCTGACTGGGACCCGCTACTTCGAATTGCCTGTTGAGGCGATCCAAAAAATCTTTGGATAACGTTTGATTGGGAATAATTTCTTCTTTAAGCTCTTGCATTGTTAAAATAGTTTAACCAGCAAATTGCGCTCGAGGTCTGGAGTTTGAAATAGTTTCCTGTTGGGTATTTTCCCCGGTCTTGCTATTAAACCAGGCCAGTTCCTTGCTTTTGGCTGCCAGCTCACCAATCACGATGGTCGCCGGTGGTGACAGCGATTCGGCCTTTTCCCCAATGGTCTCCAGCGTGCCCAGTACTGTTTGTTGAGACGAGTAGGTCGCCTGCTGAACAACACTGACCGGGGTATCCGCCGGACGCCCGAGACGCGTGAGCGTTTCAGCTATCTTCGGGAGACTTTTCACCCCCATAAGAATGACCAGCGTGTCAGCATTGACCAGGTGCTCCCAGTTGGCAAAAGTATCGGCATTTTTGACCGTATGACCGGTAACGACCGTAAACGACCGGGCCACCTTGCGATGGGTTACCGGGATGCCGGCAAAAGCGGGAGCCGCCAGCGCGCTGCTAATGCCGGGCACGACTTCGAATGAAATATTTGCGGCCTTCAGCGCCTCACACTCTTCGCCCCCTCGTCCGAAGACAAAGGGATCCCCGCCCTTCAGGCGGACAACAATCTTTCCCTCGCGGGCTTTGGCGACAAGGATACGATTAATCTGTGATTGCGAGACGGAAGGCTTATCCGGACGCTTACCGACATACAGGTGCTCCGACCGGTCTGAGGTCATTGCCAGGAGTTCGGGATTGGCCAGGCGGTCATATACGATGACGTCTGCCTTTTTCAGAACCTTTGCTCCTTTCACCGTAATCAAATCGGGATCGCCCGGGCCCGCTCCCACCAGATAAACTTTGCCGGTGGAATGGTACGTTTGCGTGCTCATAATGGTTTTCGATAAGGATTAAGCTGAGACTAATTCGGTTTCTTCGACATCAACCCGGTTCCAAAAGTCCCCGAAGGACTCGCCGTTTATCCGGTTTTTGCTAAAATGCTCCAGCAGAGGCGTTACTTCCTCAACCAGATTTTCACGTTCCACCAGGTCTTTATATTTCCTGTTCAACCGCGTCCCCGAAGGGTCTCCACCAATAAAGATGGTATATTTATCGAGCGAACGACCTACAAACCCTATATCGGCTACGTAGGGACGGGAGCAACCGTTCGGACAGCCGGTCATTCGGACGGACAGTTTCTCGTCCTCGAGGCCGAGGTCGTGGAGCACTTCATCCAGGTCTCTGATGATATCCGGCAGCGCCCGTTCGGATTCGGTGATAGCCAGTCCGCAGGTAGGCAGGGCCGGGCAAGCCATCGAATATTTGATGGCGTTTGAAAGTTCGTCGTCCAGCAATACGCCGTGATCATCAAAAATGTGCTCGATGCTCTCTTTGTCATCTTCAGCGATATCGGTAAGGATCACGTTATGGTTGGGGGTAAGCCGAACGCCCGTGCCATATTCCTTTACCACTTTACGGAGTGCGCTCTTCAGCTGAAGGGCCCCGTCATCTTTGATGCGCCCGTTTTCAATGGAAAGCCCCAGGAACCAGTTGCCATCCGACTGCCTGTTCCAGCCGAGATAGAGATCCAGTTCAAAGTCGGGCAACTCACGGAAAGGCTCCAATTCATACCCAAGGCGCTCTGTCAGCTCGTTTTCAAACTTTTCCAACCCCCATTTATGGATCAGGTATTTCATTCGGGCCTGCTTGCGGTTTTTGCGGTCCCCGTGATCACGCTGTATTTCGATAATTTTTTTCACCACGTCAACCACTTTTTCCCTGGGAACGTATCCGAGGTCGTCGCCCAGCCGTGGAAAGGTATCCTCTTTGCGATGGTTCATTCCCATGCCGCCGCCGACGATCACATTGAAGCCTTCGATCTCATTGTCATCATCGAAAAGAGCGACCAACCCGATATCCTGCGTATAGATATCGATGCTGTTGTCTTTTGGCAGGGCAATGCCCACTTTGAATTTCCGCGGCAGGTAACTGTGACCATACAGGGGCTCGCTGTCGGTAACTTCCTCCTTGCCGGAATAGACCTTGTCGCCGTTCAACCAAACTTCGTGATAGGCCTTGCTGGCAGGCAATAATATGTCGGACAGATCGTCGGCGAAGGCCTGGACCCTTGCCTGGCGTCCGTCGATATCCGGAGCCGGCGAGGCCATCACATTGCGCACGATATCACCACAGGCGCCAAGTGTGGTAATTAACGAATTATTAATCTCCTGTAGCGTCTTTTTGAGTTCATCCTTGATTACGCCGTGCAGTTGAAAGGCCTGCCGGGTTGTTACCCGCAGGGTTTGATCGGCATAATCGTCGGCTATTTTATCGATAGCCAGGTATTGATCCGGGGTCATTTTGCCACCCGGCAACCGGCCGCGAATCATAAAAATGTAGTGGC
Source organism: Fodinibius roseus (assembly GCF_900129315.1). Lineage (GTDB taxonomy): Bacteria > Bacteroidota > Rhodothermia > Balneolales > Balneolaceae > Fodinibius > Fodinibius roseus. Next base: position 39,459 of record NZ_FQUS01000022.1, on the reverse strand, counting down.
GGTCACGCCCTTCCCGGAGATCACGATCATCCTGCTGGTAGGTGCCATGAAATTTAAGCACCTGTATGGCCTCCTTGCCGAAGTGGGAAGAATCATTTCCCACTTCTTCAGCAAGAGGCGCACGCAGATAATCGCTGTTCTCCTTTATGACCTCAATTTTACTTTTTGTTCTTTTTCGTCGAGAACCCATAAAGGATCTTTAGTTTAATTAAGTTGGATTTTACCGTTCGATAGGTGCGTCAATCAGGTTGCCCCATTCTGTCCACGAACCGTCATAATTACGCACACTCGGGTATTCGAGCAGCTCGTTCAGGACAAACCAGGAATGCGCTGAACGCTCGCCAATCCGGCAGTAAGAAATAATATCCTTATCGGGCGTGATTCCTTCGTTTTCATAGATTTCTTTCAGCTCCTCTTCGCTTTTGAACGTTCCATCTTCGTTTACTGCTTTCGACCATGGAATATTTGAAGCTCCCGGAATATGACCCGGCCGCTGAGAGAGTTCATTCAAGCCCGGAGGCGCCAGAATCTTGCCGGTAAATTCATCCGGTGAGCGGACATCCACCAGACCGAAATCATTATCGTTCAGGCGCTCTTCAACATCCTGACGGAAGGCACGATATTCTTTCTTTACCCCGGATATCGTATAGTCCGTCGCAGGGTAATCCGGCGTGTCGGTGGTTAATTCGCGACCTTCTGCCTCCCATTTCTTTCGGCCGCCATCCAGAATCTTTACATCTTCATGGCCGTAATATTTCAGCAGCCAGTAAGCCCAGGCAGCGAACCAGTTGTTATTGTCGCCATAAAGTACGACCGTGGTATCGTTATCGATCCCGGATTCCTGCAAGAGGTTTTCGAAATCTTCCTTTGAACTGATGGTTCTTCGTAGCTGATCCTGCAGCTGGGTCTTCCAGTTCCATCCTACCGCGCCGGAAATGTGACCGGAGTCATAGGATTCGGTATCTACATCCACTTCTACGAACCGGATGCCCTCATCGTTGAGATGATTGGCGGCCCAATCGGTAGTAGCGAGTACTTCTTTGTTGGTTAATACGTCAGACATAGTGGTTTACTTTTGCTTTGTTTGTGGTTTGGTGATTTACTTGTATCTAACAAAGCCCTGCTGATGCAGGCAGGCGGGCATTATCAAATAAAAAAGCCCACTACCTGCAACAGGTAGTGGGCTTTTTTTGTCAGTTTCTCAGATCATTATTTTGACATATCAGCTCCACTACCTTTCAAAGGATTCATACAACAACACATACACATATCCATACGCATGGCAGTGGAGATCGCTGAAAAGTTGTGGTTCTGAGTTTCGTTATTCATCAAAATAATTAATTGGTTGTTTGACAATGACGTGTTGTCATCAGCGCTTTTAGGATAGAAACTTATGAAGTATAAGTCAACTCGAATTTCAAAAAAAATATATCCTTATTTTAGTAACCCCTTTTTTATCTCTGTTTGATCCCCCTTTAAGCATCCCAAACCCGATCGCAGAGTCAGCTGCATGAGGATCAAAATTGGATAAAACCTCACTGTTTTTGCTGCACCAAAAAAGCATGGCACTCACAACCGGCTGCCTACACGAGCCGGATGAATGCCGCTCTTTGTGCCGCAACACATAATTAAAATAGATATTTTATATTGTTCTTTAACATAGAATCCTATGGCCTGACTCACTTATGATGCACTATTTGTACAGGCAATTAAAAGCTGCGCAAACCTATTGGATTTATAAAATTTTTTCCTATCTTTGAACACATTCATAGATGTTTGCTGAAAAACGTCTAACATAATTATTCGAGATTTGACAGCAACACAACAAAACATATCAGTTCATTCTTCCCTCAAACACCACTGTTGTGCGTGTTGTTGCTGTTGTTGTAGATAGTTACCGGATCTAAACGCTCACATTCTCTTCTCATCCGGTAGTAAATCCGGGTCCCAGCCCAATTCATCTGCTCACGCCCATTTATTCCCCCGAAAATTCATTATTCAGAAAATCATGCAAACACCTGACCTTATTGAAAATCAGAACGTAACGTTGGAACAGAACATCGCACGGCTGGATAATTATATCGGTCATACGCCGCTATTCCCGATTCAGAACCTTCATACCAGCGAACAGGTTAGCATATTTGCCAAGCTGGAGTGGCAGCAATTCGGAGGAAGCGTCAAAACGCGTCCCGCTTACCGCATCATCCGGGATGCCGTTAGCAGCGGGAAGCTCTACAAAGGCAAACAGCTGCTGGATGCCAGCAGTGGCAATACCGGCATTGCCTACGCACATCTCGGGGCCGCCATGGGTATCCCGGTAACACTGTGCCTGCCTGAAAATGCTTCTGAAGAGCGAAAACAGATTCTGAGAGCACTGGATGTAAACCTTGTACTTACATCCCGAAGCGGAGGCACAGACGAAGCCCAGGAAGTCGCGCGTTCAATGTACGAAAGACAGCCTGACAAGTATTACTATGCCGACCAGTACAGCAATCCCAGCAACTGGAAAGCCCACTACGACACGACGGGACCGGAGATTCTGGACCAGACCGATTACGGGATTACCCACTATATTGCCGGTCTGGGCACTACCGGAACGTTCACGGGCACCGGACGGTTTTTAAAAGAATACAAAAAGAATATTCGACTTATCGCCCTGCAACCCGACCTGGCGATGCATGGTCTTGAAGGATGGAAACACCTTGAAACCGCCCATACCCCGGCTATTTATGACGCATCGGTGGCCGATGAAGTGCGAAGGGTCAGTACGGAACAAGCCCATCAGCTGGTCAGGCTGACCGCTCAAAAAGAAGGGCTGCTTATCAGTCCCTCTTCAGCTGCCAACCTGGCCGGGGCGCTTGAGCTGGCGGAGGAATTGGACGAGGGCGTCATCGTAACGATTTTCCCGGATGACCTCAGTAAATACGGAGAAATTAGCAACCAACTATTTTAAGCGTTTATATTTATTTACATATGAAACTGAACATCAGTAATCATGCTCTTCAAAAGATGCGAAGTCATGCCGAAGCGGACTATCCCAACGAATGCTGTGGTTTTTTCTATGGCCTGGAGGGGGAGGTCCGCCAGGTTCAGATTGCCCGGCAGGTAGATAATGCGAAGGATGGAGATCAACGAAGACGTTTCCAAATTGATCCCCGGGACTACCGGAAGGCCGAACAATATGCAATCGATCATGATCTGGACCTGCTGGGAGTATATCATTCTCATCCCGACCACCCGGCGGAGCCATCTGAGCACGACCGCAAAGTGGCCATGCCCTGGTTCTCGTATATCATTATCTCCGTTCGGGACGGAGCTGCGGCCGATGTTCGCTCCTGGCGATTAAATGACCACCGGGAATTTGAGGAAGAATCCACGGAAGTCAAAGAATTCATACACAACACAGAAACGTAAATCTAAAATACAAACAAGCTTTATGGCAACGATTATCATCCCGACTCCTCTGAGAAAATACACTGACCAAAACCGGCGTTTTGAGACCCGGCAAACCACCCTTTCGGGAGCGATTGAACAATTTATCGATGAATATCCTGAAGTTGAGCAAAACCTGTTGGACGAAGAGGGGAATATCCGGTCCTATATCAAGCTTTATATCGGCGACGAGGAAGTGGATCCGGCCGAAAATGGCTCCCTTGAGCTCAGTGAAGATACGGAGGTCAGTATTATTCCCGCCATCGCCGGCGGGATGGAGTATGCCACGCAAAATCGCTATGAATATTTCTTCACTGCTTCTTAGCGACTCTGCGTGAAATCACTGGATTCATATTGGAATTTAAAAAATAACTGTCATGGACAACTGGAAGAACATAGAATTTTCAAGTGAGGAACTCGGCCACTACAGCCGTCACCTTTCTATCCCGGAATTTGGCATGGAAGGCCAGCAGAAGCTGAAGGCCTCGAAAGTGCTGGCGGTGGGGACCGGCGGACTCGGTGCCCCGATGCTGCAGTACCTTGCGGCGGCGGGTGTAGGTACGATCGGCATTGTGGATTTTGACAAAGTGGAAGCCAGCAACCTGCACCGGCAGGTACTCTTCGGCGCCTCTGACGTGGGGCGGCCCAAAGTCGAGGTTGCCCGGGAAAGACTGCAGGAGATTAACCCGCATATTGATATCAAAATCCATAACGTGCGCCTGACCAGTGAAAACGCGCTCCAGATCATCGAGAAGTATGATGTGATCGCCGACGGGACGGACAATTTTCCAACACGGTACCTGATCAATGACGCCTGTGTAATGCTGGGCAAGCCGAATGTGCATGGATCAATTTTTCAGTTCGAGGGACAGCTTTCGGTGTTCAACTATCTGGATGAGGAAGGCAACCGCGGTCCAAATTATCGGGATCTCTTCCCGGAGCCCCCGCCCCCCGGACTGGTGCCGAGTTGTGCGGAAGCGGGCGTGCTGGGCGTCCTTCCGGGCATCATCGGCTGCCTGCAGGCCAGTGAAGTTATTAAAATCATTACGGGTATCGGGTCACCGCTTTCCGGGCAGTTGTTCCTGTTCGACGCCCAGGAGTTCAGCACTCGGAAAGTAACCGTAACGAAAAACAGGGACAATCCGCTGACGGGCCCGGAACCCGAGATCACCGAACTAATCGATTATGAGGCCTTTTGCGGGCTCCCCTCTTCCTCGAACGGACAGGAAGAACGGGAATCCGAAGTGCCGGAAGTTACGGTGCAGGAATATAAGTCGTGGCTCGAGCGCGGCGAAGAGGTACAGCTTGTTGATGTGCGCGAGCCCCACGAGGTGGAGATCGCTGAAATCGGCGGGGAGCTGATTCCTCTCAAGACCATCATTGATCATGCGGATAAAATAAGCCGGGACAAAAAAGTGGTTGTCCACTGCCGCAGCGGACAGCGCAGCGCGGATGCGATTAAACAGCTTAACGAGAAGTACGGCTTCGACAACCTCTATAACCTGAAAGGCGGTATCCTGGCCTGGTCAAAAGAAATTGACGACAGCGTGCCGCAGTATTGACGGCTGTAGCTGCTATTGTTGATTAAAAAAAGCAGATCCTACGCTTATTTTCCCTCTATAGGATGATGGACATGGCACAAGGAGGGATCCCAACAAAATGTATTCTTTGGCCATAAGTGTACAACTTTATTGTCAGAATGGTAAAGTTACACTCCATTAAATGACAGGGTGCCTGAGGAGCGCCCAATAACGATTTAATCTTCCTCAATCAGCTGCAGCGAAGCCGAATTAATGCAATATCGGAGTCCTGTAGGTTCGGGACCATCCGGGAAAACGTGTCCCAGGTGCGCATCGCACACATTGCATAACACTTCAATACGATTCATCCCCAGGCTTTTGTCCACCTCGTAGCGGATGGCATTATCCTGTACCGGTTCCGTAAAGCTGGGCCAGCCCGACCCCGACTCAAATTTTTCGGTGGAATCAAAAAGCTCGGTGCCGCAGCAAACACAGGCATAGAGGCCGGGCTCGTGCGATTCGCAGTACTGCCCGGAATAAGGCTGTTCGGTTCCCTTTTTTCGCGTTACCCGGAACTGCTCCCCGGTTAAGGCTTCCCGCCACTCAGCTTCACTCTTTTCTATCCTTTTGGGGGGATCAGGGTTCCCGTTCACTGTTTTCTTGTGGATCTGCTGCCAATCAATCATATCCGAAAAAATCAATAAGTTAATAAACTGCCACGAGGAAGAGCCATCGTGATCCGGGTATTCATTCGATTTGCTCGCCGCAAAACACTATTTATTTTTTCCGACCCTGAGGGCCGGGGAATTAGACCACATAGCCATTAAAAAGATCAAGCCAATCAATCAAACTTTAATTGCCAGGGAAAGTTCAGAACGGTCCCGATACCTTGCTCGTTCCGGACCACACTTCAGAACCGGAAAAACCTCTGTCCTGCAAATAAAAGGTGTCAACTGTCGGGGCGGCCGGATTTGAACCGGCGACCTCGTCGTCCCGAACGACGCGCGCTAACCGGGCTGCGCTACGCCCCGCAAATTTTTTCCGGAGCCTCCAAAATCGAAACTTTCTTGCCTAATTACAAAAATAGTTCCTGCCTTTTCTCTCTTCTAAAGAGGATAGCAAAAAACAAAAACTGTTTTGGTTAAACTTTCCCTTCGCGTCCATATCATTAAGAAAAAGTCCTGCAGAATGCCGGTCTGAAGGAACATACTCATGGCCGGTAGCGTTTAATCACAGTCCCTCTTATTTAATTTAATTGCCGAGGCTGTGGTACAGATAACAAAATTATAAAATTGAGCCAACATTTGTACAAGCTGACCCTCTTTGGGCCACAACGGGGTTTCTTGTTCTGATATCGGTAATCTATATACCGGGGACTCTCTTTACCTCCTGAAATCCTCTTTTCAATACTGAATGATCAGCACAATAAAAAAGCACAATACAAATCCTTGTATTGTGCTTAATGTTAATAATAGAGCAAATGAAATATCAGCCTGCGTCCTCCCGGCATAAATGCCCGGTAGACAAAAGCTATAATCTGAATATTACACGATCTTTGAAATCAGATCAGCGGTACGGGCAGAGTAACCGGCCTCGTTATCGTACCAGGCCAATATCTTCACCAGTTTTCCATTGGTTTTGGTAAAGCCGGAATCATAAATACAAGAGTGGGGATCACCCAATATATCGGTTGATACCAGCTCCTCTTCGGAGTAGGCTAATACACCCTTCATCGATCCGTCCGCAGCTTCCCTAAAGGCATTATGCACCTGTTCTACCGTCACATCCTTTTCGACAATAGCGGTAAGATCCGTCAGCGAACCGTCGGGAACCGGTACCCGGATGGCGCTTCCGTCCAGTCTGCCTTCAAGCTCGGGCAAGACGAGCTCTACCGTTTGAGCAGCCCCGGTCGTCGTAGGCACCAGGTTATGGGCAGCCGTTCGGCCTCTTCGCAGATCCTTATGGGGCCCGTCCAGTATATTCTGGCTCCCCGTATAGGCGTGGGTGGTGGTCATGAATCCTTTTTCCAGTCCGAAAGCATCGTCCAGTACTTTTACCATCGGCGCCAGGCAATTGGTCGTACAGCTGGCATTGGAATAGATTTGTGTTTCATCATCGATAATATCGTCATTGACGCCTAAAACAATCGTTTTAACTTCTTTATCTCCTTTTGCAGGTGCAGAAATAATAACTTTGTCTGCCCCGGCTTCAAGATGCTTGGAAGCGGCATCATAGGTTCGGAAAAAGCCGGTAGACTCAACAACTACGTCTGCGCCGAGCTCATCCCAATTCAGATTCACCGGGTCCCGTTCCGAAGTTATGCCGATTTCCATTCCGTCGATGGTAATAGCTTTCTCACTTACGTCGACCTCTCCTTCATAGGTGCCGTGAACTGAATCGCGTTTAAATAAATATGCCAGTGTTTCGGCATCGGTCAAGTCGTTGATCCCTACAATAGTAATTTCATCTTGGTGGTAAGACAATATCGATCGAGCTACCAGTCGACCAATTCGTCCGAATCCGTTAATTCCTACGTTAATTTTAGCCATAAAATTTTACTTTTTGTTAACTCCATTTGAGTGTGAAAACTTGTTTAAAGCATTGAGCGTTAATACATCCCAGGCGATAATCAAGCCGCCTAAAAATAACAGTAAATCCCTTTATTGTAAATGATTGAATAAAATTTTAATCCTCTTCCTCATCCAAATCCATATCTTCCGGAATCTCTTCATCGAGATCCAAATCGTCCACAAATTCATCCTCAGCATCGATCTCTTGCCGGCTTTCCTTTTTTTCCTCTGTTGCCCCCGCTTGTCGCAGCCGACTCGCTACTTCCACATGATCATTATCCAGGGCCATAGAGAGCGCAGTTGCCCCATTTTTATCACGCTTTTTGACTTTTGCTCCCCGGTCAAGCAGGTAGTCTACAATTTCCGTATGTCCGTCCCGCGCGGCAAGCATAAGGGCCGTATGACCCCATCGCTGGGTGGCATTTACATCCGCCCCTTCTTCACAAAGCAATTGCACCGCCTGCAGGTTGCCCTCCCTCGCGGCGGCAATCAGCGCCAGATCTCTGATTTGGGCACCGTGTTCCAGCAGCAGCTTCATCATTTTTGTATTGCCGTTTTCAGCCGCCCTGTTAAGAGCACTGCCGCCCAGAGATGTTGTTTTATTCGGATCGGCCCCTTGCTCAAGCAAATAGGCTACCACTTCCATCTGGTCATGCTGGGCGGCAAAAATAAGGGCGGTCGATCCATTCTTGGCAGTTTCCTCAATATTCGTTCCCTCCTGCACTAATTGTTTTAGCTCTTCAAGCTTTCCATCTTTTGCAGCTTGCAGTAACGGCTCCATCTCCATAGTATTTCAATTTTTGAAGGTTATATAAACTTTGAAAAGTATATCATCAATATCTCATTAATTATCAACCCATAATTATTTTTTTCTATTTCAGTCTTCCCGAGCCGCTGTACCCATTCATAAAATCCTTGCCGCTCATTCGCTGTTTGCCTTCCAGCTGTACTTGTTTCAGGATTACAGTGCCCTTTTGGCAGCCGGCCAATAACTCATCATCATTCATGGCTAATATCCCGGGTGCCAAATGTTGATCAGGCCCCAGGGCCGAGCGGTACATGTTAAATTTAAGACCATCCAACCGGGCCCAGGCCGTCGGAAAGGGACTGAGTCCACGAATGTTATCATGGACTTGCCTGGCCGGACGATCAAAATCTACTTTACAATCCCCGGTAAACAGTTTTGGAGCAGGGGTCGCTTCCTCATGATCCTGGCGGTGCGTCTCATAATCTCCCCGCTCAATATCATCAACGACTTCCGTAAGCAATACGCTTCCCATTTCTTTCAGGCGGTTGTATACATCACCGGTTGTCTCGTTTATACCGATGTTAGTTGCACGTTGAGCAATAATTTGTCCCGTATCTACCTGCTCATCCAGGAAAAAAACCGTGCAGCCGGTCTGCTTCTCGCCCTTCATTACAGCCCAGTGGATAGGTGCAGCTCCCCGGTATTTCGGCAGCAGGGAAGCATGAAGATTGATTGCTCCCCGGCCGGGAAGCTCCAGTAATTCAGGGGGAAGAATGCGAAAGGCCACTACGACAAAGAGATCCGCATCCAAAACTTTTAAATCGCGGTAAAAATCCGGGTTGTCGAGATCTTCCACTTCAATCACCGGCAGATCCAATTCCAGCGCCCTGGCTTTTACCGGTGTGGGAGACGGCTTTGCGCGGCGTCCACGGCGTTTATCGACATTGCTGACAACGGAGACAATTTCGTGGGCGGACTGGTGAAGCCTTTCAAGACTGGGAATAGCAAAATCGGGCGAACCCATAAAAACAATACGCATACACAATGGACAATCCTTATCCGGCTTTGGCTTTTTTGGGTTCGGTGGGATAGTCGATTTCGACTACTCCCGCATCAATATCTTTTAGCTTTGAACTCAAAAGCTTCCGCTTGAAGAGCGAGAGATGATCTAAAAAAAGGATTCCGTCCAGGTGATCGGTCTCATGCTGCACTATGCGCGCAAGCCAGCCGCCCACCTCCAGTTGCCGGGGTTCAAACCGGCGATCCAGATACTTCACGACGATCGTTTCAGGACGGCTTACCGGTGCGTTTATCCCCGGGATACTCAGACATCCCTCATTCATCTCTACTTCCTGTCCTTTTTTTTCAATAATTTCGGGATTAATCATGACAAGCGGCCCGTGTTTCGGCTCTTCCGCTTCTTCGGACATGGGGTCGGCATCCACCACGAACAGGCGCTTCAGTTCCCCGACCTGCGGTCCGGCCAGGCCCACTCCTTCTGAGTTATACATGCTATCGAACATATCGTCGATCAGCTGTTGAAGCTCTTCAGAATCCTTTTCTATCGGATTTGCTTCTTGGTGAAGAATCTCATCATCATACGTAACGATCGGTAATACGGACATTTTCTGATTTTTCAAATTCTATGTATTTCTGCAGAATGATCGCCGCAGCAGCCTGGTTGATACGGTCGGATTCCCGGCGCTTCATCTTCGGGACACCCGCCTCTACCATGGCGCGTACGGCTTCTTTGGAGGTATAGCGCTCATCCACTTTAACAACTTCCATATCGGGAAAATGTTCTCTGAATCGTTCAAGAAATTTCCGAACCATTTTAATGGCCCTTCCCTCCTCTCCAGCGGGCGTAAGCGGCCAGCCGACTACCATTTTTGTTACCTGCTCGTTCTCAACCAGCTCCTCGAGCTTATTAAAGACCTCATCCGAGCCATAGGTGCCCACCGGATTAGCAACCGTTCGGAGCAGGTCAGAACGGGCTATACCGAACCATTTGGTTCCCACATCGATTCCTACAAGTCTGCCATACTGTGCCACTGTCAGCCTTCCATTTCTTCCAGGTCCTCTTCTTCAAGAGGCTGTTTTAGAAATTGTTTTAAAAGTTTACTCGGTTTAAAGTGTGTTTTTCGGTGCGCCGGCACGTAAATCTCTTCATTCGTCCGCGGATTACGCGCCCGCGGCTTTGCTTTCGTCTTCTTTACTTCAAAAACACCAAAATCACGTAATTCGATCCGACAGGTCGGATCCGCATCCATCATGGTCTCCCGAAGAGCAACCAGTACCGCATCGACCCAGGGCTCGGTTTGAACCATCGGTTCATCCAGCTGATCCGCCACACGCCGTACGATATCTCTTTTGGTATAGGTAATCATAATGTACTAAAATATTAAATTAATACTGTCATGTGATAATACTGAAAAAGTATAACAGTGGACAATCGCATAATTGAGTTGATGATATTACATTTATAACGGATTTGAAAGTTTCGCCCGGGATTAATACCAGTTATTTGAGTTCTCGTGATCGTTGCGAGACATAAGCCCGGATTTTTTATTCTCGAAGAAACGATTTGAAAACCAGGCATTTTGATCAATATCAAAGCCTGAGAAAATTTAAAATCGTAGCATATACATAGGTATATGTGAGGATATTGAATGCGCAAAAATGCGGAATCGGGACAAAAGAACGGTTTTGCAAAGCTCTCTTAAGCAAATAACGGCTTACTGATAGCAGATATCTCACTCGTAACGGAAAACACTTTTTACGCCTTCTACCTTATGCAATTTGGTAACCACGCGGTCGAGATGATTGATATCATCCACATACACTGTCAGGATTCCTTCAAACATTCCGCTGTCGCTGGTCACATTGATGCTCTTCATGTTTGTTTCCATCGATTTAGACAGAATATCCGTAAGGTCGTTTATCAATCCTACGCGGTCTTCTCCAATGACTTTGACAGCCCCCAGGAATTTGGAATCAATATTCTTAGCCCATGACACATCGATAATACGCTCGCCGTCGGTCTGGATGAGATGGTGAATATTTTTACAATTGGACCGGTGAATCTTGACATCACCCGTGCGGCTGATGAAGCCAATAACATCATCGCCGGGAATCGGATTGCAGCAGTTGGCATAACTGTATTTAATATTTGAAATATTGTCATCAATAACCAGCGCCTTTTCATCGCCCAGTGAACGCGCCGAGTCGATATAGGTCTGCTGAATTTCCTCTTCGGTGACAACGGACTGCTCCTCTGACTCTTTTTCTTCTTCTATGCGACCCGTTCCGGTAAACTGCTTGACTGATTTAAACAGTTTATTTACGTCAAAATTTCCTTTGCCGATTTCATAGAACAGTTCCTGCGTTGAATCGAAACTCAGCTTGTGAGCAACCTGCATCAGGTCCTGCTCTGAGATTTCGATCTTTCCGCGCTTTGCCCGTTTCTCCCAAATTTCACGGCCTTCATCCGCAACCTGCCGCTCTTTTTGTTTGATAAACTGTCGGATTCGCGATTTCGCTTTATGGGTGACGACATCATCGATCCAGTCGGGATTTAAATTTATTTTATTGCCGGTAATAATTTCCACCTGGTCGCCGATCTCCAGTTTTTGGCGCAACGGGGCCATCTTTCCGTTCACCTTCGCCGCCATAGCGCGCTCGCCGATCTCACTGTGGATATCAAAGGCAAAGTCAATGGGGGTGGCCCCCTGCGGAAGGGTGCGCAGCTCCCCCTGCGGGGTGAACACATAAATTTCATCCTGGTACAGGTTCAGCTGAAAATCCTTAACAAATTCCGTGGCTGCCTCTGGACGCGGATTATCCAGAATATCCCGCACCCAGTGTACAAACTTGTCCAGCGTTTCCGACCCTTTTTTCCCTTCTTTATATTTCCAGTGGGCAGCCAACCCCTTTTCAGCAATATCATCCATCTGCCGGGTCCGGATCTGCACTTCGACCTTGCGTCCCTGCTTGGTTATCACAGTGGTATGCAGCGACTGATAACCATTGGCTTTGGGTACGGAAATAAAATCGCGAAACCGCTTGGGGATGGGAGTATACCAATCCGTAATAATAGAATACACGCGCCAGCAATCTTCCTTGGTATGGGGATCCTCCAGAATAATTCGAATCGCAAAAAGGTCGTAAATTTCTTCAAACGGCTTCTGCTGACGCTGCATTTTCCGAAAAATCGAATAAATATGCTTGGGACGCCCTTTAATTTCAAAGCGAAAGCCCTGCTTATGCAGCTCTTCGCGAATCGGCTGCATAAATTCCTCAATAAATCGCTCGCGCGACTCCCGCTTTTCGCGCAGTTTCCGCGAAATAAACTTGAACGAATTGGGATCGATTACCTTGAAGCAGAGATCCTCCAGCTCGCTTTTGATATTAAAGAGTCCAAAGCGATGAGCCAGTGGCGCATAGAGCTCCATCGTTTCTGTGGCCTTTTGCAGCTGCTTTTCGCGCGGCAGGTGCTGAATAGTACGCATATTGTGGAGCCGGTCGGCAAACTTGATCAGCACAACCCGGATATCTTCGGCCATGGAGAGCAACAGCTTCATAAACGTTTCGGCCTGCTTGGTATCCCGGCTCTTAAACACGCCGGAAATCTTGGTGACCCCGTCGATGAGATGAGCCACCGTATCGTTAAACTTCTCCCTGATATGCTCGAGCGTTACCTCCGTATCTTCAACGGTATCGTGCAGGAGTGCGGCCACGACCGAAACATCATCAATATTGATTTCTGAGGCCACAATCTTGGCCACCGACACCGGGTGATAGTAATAGGGCTCCCCTGAGGCCCTTTCGATACCCTCATGCGACAGATAGCACAGCTTGAAAGCGCGGGCAACCATCTGTTCATCAGGATTTTCGAGGTGCTCCCGGCATACCTCCAGCAGCTGATTCAGATCCTCCTGCTGGGACGAATTGAGCTTATATTCGTCCAGATCAATAGTATAGTATGTGGTTTTTGTCTCCGCCATAAATGATCAATTAAGAAAAAAAGCCCGTTCCGAGCAAGATCAAACTTTAAAACAATATCTTTTTCCATTGCATTCGACCGGGGATGACACGCGTTGCTCGCCCCGAAATTCGGTCGTCGCCAGGATTTTCTTCTCCCGGATACCTTCGGAATACAGAAGCCAGGCGAACGTACAAACTTGTCTGTATAACCCCGGAACAGCGGAAGGTCCTGAGGGTCAGCGCAACACCCGGGCCCTATTTTACAGCTCTTACGGAATCTAATGTTAGTTTATGCTTTAAACTCAAAGCTATTAAGAGGATAAGTGCTATTTCCTCACTATAAATACGGGCCAATCCCGGACATGGCGCCCATTGAAGCCTGTTAGACTTCGCAAAATCCCCTGCGAGTCCGTCAAATTTGGCCGGATTCCGAACTTTTCTTCGTTGACCGGGTTCACTATTTGCCTCAAAAGATCCCAAAATGGGACTCACATCGCCTGACTCTCCCCGCGCCATCTAAATCCGAGGGACTCCATAGGATACAAAAAAAGGCGGACACCGCCGGTGTCCGCCTCAAAAACCAGTTTATGGCTTAAAATGCGAGCGACAGTCCGATGATAAAGCGACCGGTGCTGGTGTCTATCGCATCCCTGTTAAGATCGCTGAACTCTTTGCTCGACCTCACCCGGTATTCCACAAAAGGCTTGATTGCCGGGACGGGACTGAGCTTGGCTCCCACAAAGCCGTTCCAGTACAGGTTACTGTCGGACCCTTCGCCTTCGGGAAGATTATCCCCATCCTTAAAATTGAGATCGGCGGTTTCAGATCCCAGTCCCAGTCCCACATAAGGGGCCACCAGACCCGCAGAAATACCGCCAACGGCCGCTAATCCGAAGTCGTAATTCGTTATTTCCGTTGAATAAGTTGCTCCATCCGAAGTTATCTGATTCTCATCATTAAAATAGCTGAAATGACCTCGTAGCCCCAGATTGACAAGAGGCAGCTTTTGCAGGATATCGCGCTCGAGGCGGACACCAAAGCCGTTCTTGGGTTCTTCATTTCTTATTTCGTAAGAAGCGCCCAGGCTCCACTGTGCAGAACTTGTTTGGGGTACAGCACTTAGCAATAATGCCAAAGTAGCAAAACCGAGTAATATTTTTTTTACCTTCATAGTATCTATACCTCTTATATTTAATGATATTTAATTATTATTTGCTGCCAGACAACAAGATAGACATTATATTAAAGCAAAGACAAATGTATCTTAGCCTCTCCCCTCCCGAGACCGGGCAGGGAAGTCTGGGAGCAGCTCAATCCCCCCAGGAAAATCCAGTAACGGTCTTGGGCGTTGCACAGATGTTTGACAAGCCGATGCAACCCTTGCTCCGCGTCTTTTCGCTCCGGTTATCGGAAGAGGATACGGGTAGTCTTATAACAGTACTATTGGTGGTTTTATTCTCCTCCCCTTAGAAATAATATGTCCCCTGATTAAATTTCCTGTATAAATTCCGGTTGAAATATGGACATTTTAAAAGAAGAATATTATCTTACAGCGTTATCATTAATTCCCACCTTCGAAGTGAAATCCTTCCAGGAACGACGCGTTAATTCAACTCTTCTCGATGGATGTAACCTTAGGTGACAAAACAACATTTATAGTACACATGACACAACAAGGAACAGTAAAATGGTTTGACGTCGAAAAAGGATTCGGATTTATCAAACCAGAGGACGGAGGCAAAGATGTATTCGTCCACCGAAACAACGTAGAAAATTTAGACTATAATCAAGGCCTCGAAGATGGCGAAAGCGTAGAATTCGACGTGGAAGAAACCCCCAAAGGGTTAAGCGCGATTGACGTTCGCAGTCTTGATTACAAATAGTTTCTGACTATTTGCAATATACAAAGCTAAAGCCCGCTTTTTCGAGCGGGCTTTTTTTATTGGCCGGCGGATCCGGGGATTTCCCCCGGCAGTCACGGGAACGAGAGCAGGGAGATATTCTATTCCTATTCCAGGCCCCCGGCTTTTGAAGTCGGGTATTAGCCCGGCCTTTCCCCATAAATCTTTGTGAAAAACCCGCCCCACCCTTTCAGGTCGTATACTCCGCATTGATCCGAATATATTCATAGGACAGATCCGGTCCCCAGCCCACTGCTTCTGCGGTACCCTGGTTTAAATCGAGAATTACCGTAATATTTGAAGCCTGCATCTCTTGTTTTACATCCGACCGGCTCTCTTTTACAGGTTGACCCTTTTTCAGGATCTGTACGCTTCGCTCGGCATCGGAACCAATGTAAAGATCCACCTTTTCGGGATCAAAGGAAACACCGGCACGTCCCGCCGCCCCCATAATACGTCCCCAGTTCGGATCCGTCCCGAAAATAGCCGTTTTTACCAAACTCGAATCGGACACCGTCCGTATAATCTTTCGGGCATCCTCTTCCGATTTTGCCTTTTTCACATGATATTCCACCAGTTTCGTCGCTCCTTCCCCGTCAGAGACAATCAGCTTTGCCAGGTGCTTGCACAGCTTTTCAAGGTTGGCATAGAACCGTTCGTAGTGTTCATCTTTGGTGGTAATTTTCTCGTTTTCCGCCATGCCGTTACACATCACAGCCACCATATCATTGGTAGAAGTGTCCCCATCCACGGTAATCATATTGAATGTCTTGTCCACCGCCTCGCGTAGGGCTTCATCCAGCAGCTTGGAATCAATCGCCAGATCACACGTAATAAAGGCAAGCATGGTTCCCATGTCCGGGTGAATCATCCCTGATCCTTTGGCTATTCCTGCCATATTGATGGTGGTGCCGTTTATTTCAAAGTCGGTAAATCCTTCCTTTGCAAAGGTATCGGTTGTCAGGATGGCATTTGCCGTCAGCGAGCCGGCCATTTCGCGGTTGGAGAGCTTCTTTGCACTTTCCTCGATGCCTTTGAGCACCTTCTCAGTGGGAAAAGGTTCACCTATCAGGCCGGTGGATGCTACCAACACCTCTTCAACGGGTATATCCAGCAGTTCTGCCGTCTTTTCTGCCATAGCTACCGCACCACGCCATCCGGCATCGCCGGTGCAGGCATTGGCATTGCCTGAGTTAACCACGATTGCCTGCGCTTTTCCATTTTTGATGTGCTTGCGGCTCAGCTTCACCGGTTCGGCACAAACCACATTCCGGGTAAATACCGCTGCAGCTGCGGCCGGCTTTTCGGAATATATGAGCGCCAAGTCTCGCCGTTTCGATTTAATACCCATATGGCTTCCCCAGCACTTGTATCCGCGTACGTGTGTAATATTGTTAAGCATGATAGATCAAAAATTTAGTCAATGAATGGTAGAGAGCGTTATAGATTATTATGATCAGGGACTCAGTGGCGATATCTCCAGTCCTGTGCGTTCAATAAAGCCAAACATTAGATTCATGTTCTGTACGGCCTGACCCGCAGCTCCCTTTACGAGGTTATCGATGGTAGAGACGGTCACTACCTTATTGGTGCGCTCGTCATAAGTTACATGAATATCACAATAATTGGAGCCCCGTACGTGCTTTAGATTCGGCGGGTGATCAACCACCCTGATAAAATACTCCTTCTCATAAAAGCTATAATACCATTCCCCGAGATAATTTTTATCAATTTCCCTTGCGGGTGTGGAATAGGTGGTGGTCAGGATACCGCGATCAATGGGGATAAGATGAGGTGTAAACAGTACCTCCGTGGGTTTGGTGGAGTACTGCTCCAGGTTATACTGTATTTCCGGCGTATGCCTGTGATTCAGCAATCCGTATGCCGAAAAGTTACCGAATACTTCCGGGAAATGAGTTTGCTGTTTTGCTTTGGCCCCCGCGCCGCTGACACCCGATTTGGAATCAATCATGATCTGGCCGGGCTCAATTATCCCGTCTTTAATCAACGGTGCCAGCGCCAGGATAGCAGAGGTGGGATAACATCCCGGGTTAGCCACCAGCTGCGCATTTCGAATCCGGTCCCTGAACAATTCCGGCAACCCAAAAACAGCTTCATTAATCAGCTCAGGCGCCACGTGCTCTTTTTTGTACCACTGGGTATACTCTTCGGCGGAGCCCAGGCGAAAATCCCCCGAGAGATCGATCACCCGAAAATCGTCGGGATTCCATTCCCGGACAAAGTCCATAGACACCCCGTGGGGAAGCGCCAGGAATACCAGATCCAGGTCGTGATCTTCCAGGTTTTTCAGGGGCTCGAGCTTCATATCCACTCGTCCCTTGAAATGGGGATTAATACTGGCAAAAGACTGTCCCGCTTTGCTTTCAGAGGTAATAATTTCAATACTTACATCCGGGTGATCAATCAGCAGGCGCACCAGCTCAGAACCGGTGTAGCCTGTAGCTCCGACAATTCCTATCTTATGCTTTGGCATCTGTTTGGACTGCTTTTAAAGATTCAAGAAATACATTAATAACGGTATCGATTTCCTCTTTTGTTATGATCAGCGGGGGCACAAATCGCATTACATTACCGGAAGCGCAGTTCGAAAGCACCCCGCGTTTCATCATCTCTTTGACAACCTCCCCGCCCTCAAAACTCAGTTCCACACCGATCATCAGTCCCCTGCCCCGTACCTCTTTAATAGCCTCGTGATCCTCAGAGACCGACTGCAGACGATTCATAAAATAAGCGCCTTTTTCAGCGGCCTGTCCCGGCATATTTTCTTCTTGCATAACCGAAAGGGTGGCATGCGAAGCTGCCGAAGCCAGCGGGTTACCGCCATAGGTCGTCCCGTGTTCACCGTGTTCAAACGCTTCCGCCACTTCTTTTTTAGTGATGACCGCCCCGATGGGAAAGCCGTTCCCCAGCGCTTTGGCCGAAGCCACGATATCGGGCAGTATGCCGTAATGCTGGTACGCAAACATTTTACCCGTACGGGCAATGCCGCACTGAATTTCATCCAGGATGAGCAGAATATCATGTTCATCGCACAGGGCTCGCACCTGTTTCAGATATTCTTCCTGCACGGGATTGATCCCCCCTTCTCCCTGCACCGGTTCTATGACAATGGCGATGGTTTCTTCATCAGCTTTCATTTTCAGTGCCTCTATATCATTAACCGGCACCTGTTCAAACCCTTTGGGGAGCGGGTGAAATCCTTTCTGGTATTTTTCCTTCCCCATGGCGATGGTCCCCAGGGTACGCCCGTGAAAACAATTTTCCATGGAGATGATGTTTCCCTTTTTTCCACGAATGGTACCGTACTTCCGGGCCAATTTTATGGATCCCTCCATCGCTTCAGCGCCGCTGTTACATAGAAATGACTGGTCCAGACCCGACACTTCCGCCAGTTTTTCCACCAGCTTGCTTTGAGGCCCGCTGTAATAGAAATTCGAAATATGCATCAGCCTGCCCGCCTGCTGTTGAACCGCCTCAACGACCCGGGGATGAGAATGGCCAAGGCTGTTAACAGCAATTCCTGCGAGAGCATCAATATATTCATTGCCCTCGGAGTCTGTTACATATACGCCTTTGCCTTCGACAAGGGTGATGGGATAACGGCCGTACAAATCCACGTGATAGCGATGAGCAAGTTCCTGTGCGGTATCTGCCATGAGTCTGAGAGATAATCAAATTAATATTAAATCTTCAATGCAAAGCTAAACAAATCCGTTCAAAGATAAATCATAATTAATGTGAGTTCGATAGGAGAAACAGTCCTCAGCATAATAATGCTCCTGCTGTGATAGATGTCAACGCACATCATAGTGTTATTTCAAGCGAAGACGCTTAAAGCAGCCATGCTTTCCATTTTAATCCTTAATCACGAACTCAGGTTAATGGTATGTTTAGTGCCCGGAATATAAATGAAGATAACCGACTATGCTATTTTTGAATTTGAACAGTTAAGCTCTCCCGCATCCGTACTGCATTGAGCAGTTATACCGAAGGGCAGCGGCTATGATTTCACCCATTGATTTTCCGGTTCCGCTGTCACAGGGAATTCATATTTAGCGGTCCATGAAAAATTCCCATATTGACTACGGGCTTACAACTAAAATCTCAAGCAATTCATTTCACCTGATTCCCTGAACCCCTGGGTAAATAACAAATTAGTAGCCATGGCATCACAAAGTCGAAGGAAAAAATTGAAAAGAAGCCTTTGCAAAACCGTTTTTTGGCCAATGTCGGCGTTACCGGTCGGTTGAAACCTCTCGTATAAGAGCTATATGCCCCGAGGGCAACCTCCCTCCGGCGTTAAAACAAAGCCCCTGGTTTTTCCAAGAATGCTGAACAGTATCATTTCAACCATTTTCATGTTAAATGAGAGAAAGATAAAAAAAGACAGCAAGCGTTTTTCCCCGTAAAATCCACAGGTTTCACGATCTTGTGTCATACCGGTTAACTATGGCTGCCGTCCGAGGGCGTTTTGCGCGCGGGTAATCCGGTCCGTGGTAATCCCGTCCACCCCCTGTTCGGCCAGCGCGGAGATGTCGTCCGACTCATTGACGGTCCAGACAAACAGCTTAAGGCCGGCCTTGTGGCTCGCCTCAACAAGTTCCGGGGTGACGCCCCTGTAATGTACATCCAGTCCATCCAGGTCATGCTCCTTTACCTGCTCCAGAAGGGCTGTATCGATAGACTGGTACTCTCCCGTGTCCTGATCCCGCGGGGCCGATCGCAACCAGTAGGCCGGCACCTCCGGCATCTGCTGTTTGCTGGCTTTCACCACCTCCAGGCTAAAGCTTATGATGACCATCTGATCCTGTTTTCCGCTCTGTTGAATAAGTTCCCTGACAGGGGGAATGGCCCGCTCGGAATCCTTCACTTCGATAAACAATCGCTTGTGATCGGGCACCGAAGCTATTATATCTTCCAGAAACGGGATCTCTTCCCCTGCAAATTCTTCCCCTTTAAATGATCCCACATCCACCGTCCGCAGCTTCTCCGAGCCGGTTTCTCTGACCGGAAGGGCTTTGTCGCCCGTACGCTCGGTAGTCTTGTCGTGGATCGCCATAACCCGCTTATCCGCGGACAGAAAGACATCGACCTCGACAGCATCGGCCTCTTTTTTCCAGGCGGATGCTACCGAGGCCATCGTATTCTCCGGAGCAGCGTGGGAATCACCGCGATGCGCGATAATTTCAACCTGATGTCCGGTGGAATCCCGATCATCCGATTGTCCGCCACTGCAGCCCTGCATCACAAGTAATCCCATAGCCCCCATAATTATATATTGATTGATCATTCGTACGCTGCTCTTCAGCTTGCTCATTTTCTCCTGTTAAGTTGTTTTTTGGTTTGGTCGTTAAAATAAGGTTTTCATGCTTATAAAACAGGGCTATCCACGGTTCACCCCATTTAACAATTGATAGCTGTGGAGTGCCCCACATCGTGTGCCTGCAGGCACCTTCTTCCATCCCGTTTTATAGCCATTGACGTTTTTAAATGCAACGAGTTACAACAAGGGATCTGACGTTTTCTTCCTCAATCCTTAATGGCACCCAGGGGACGCGAATGCTCTTCGATTTCTTTTTTGTGATTTTTAACCGCTTCCTCTAGTTTTTCGACGATCTCCGGGTGGTCAAGAGCCAGATTCCGCTGCTCCCCAATGTCCTCCTCCAGGTTGTATAGCTCTTCGTTTTGACGGAAGACAAAATCATCCGAATAGTCATAATGAATATTGTTGTAGTCCCTTCTTTTGCCTTCAAGATGTAGTTTCCAATCTCCCATCCTGACGGCTTGCAGATCTCCCAGTCGATTTCCTCGACGACATCCCCGTATAATCCAAAATCTGATGTACCACGGAAATCTTGGCTCGCGTGCAAAGGTACGTGGGGCATAGTGTGCGCCAAATAAACAAAGAATGGCTTATTCTTATGCTCCTCAATAAACTGAACGGTTTCTTCGGTATAGCGCTTCGTTAACTGCTGTTGATCTGGACCCCGTTCTATAACTTCCTCATTGCGCATGACCGGCAGCGGATCATAGGGTCCCTTGGCAGGTCTTGCATTCGGCCCCATGTCGTTACTAAATGGAAGTCCAAAGTAATAATCAAAACCCTGACTGGTAGGCAAAAATGGCTTCTTATGACCCAGGTGCCATTTTCCGATAGCCGCCGTTGCATACCCCTCCTCCTGCAATAATTCGGCTATCGTAATTTCATCGGGATTCAGTCCGTCGTCCGAATCCGGCCAAAAAACCGTGGACACTCCCACCCGCCTGGCATAACTTCCGGTCAGCAGGGCGGCCCGGCTTGGCGAACAGAGGTTTTCTGCATAAAACTCGGTGAATTTCATTCCCTGGCTTGCCAGCTTGTCGATGTGGGGGGTGTCAATTTTCGGGGCACCGTAGGTCCCCACATCGGCGTATCCCAGGTCATCGGCCAGGATTATTACAACATTGGGCGATTTCGGCTGCGCATTTGCCGGAAGGAATGCAAAAAGCGCAAAAGAAAGAATTACAAAAATAAACAGCAGTTGATATCTCTTCATTTTATTAAATTTGATTCCATACATGCTATAAAAAGCAGAAACAGAGCTGCTACAGAATATTTTTTCCAGGTTTGTACTGACATCCTATTTATTCAGTATGAAAGATAATGGGGCTGCTTTTGAGCATAATTTTTTTCTGTCACTAATTCCTTCTCTTTTATCTTTAGGAAGTTTAACTACCGATACAAGGCACAAACAAACTGTCAGGGCCACATGAATCACATCTTTAAAGCAACGTTATCAGCGATAAAAACCTCCAAAACGTGCCAATAATCCACTGATTCCACCATCACCAAGAGCAGTACTAGTACGGCAACAAATATCGTCCGTGTTATTCGTACAAATTCCCATAAATTCCGCCGGGATAAAACATATCCACACTGGTCAGATTCATAAAAAGCTTCAAGTAACGAGGTGAATTTTGGATAGTCATTGTAACCCCATCAGACGGCATTCTGCCATCCAATGGATATTACAACTTACTAAATCATTAATCTTTTAACCATATCCCAACCATTTGAATGGTATGAGAGTGTAAAGATCCTTTATTCTGGCCAACCTGGATTCTGCTCTAAATTGTCATTTAATTCTAAATCTTCACGAGGGAGCGGATAATAGTAATCCTTGGGTTCTTCAAATGTACCCCCGGAGAACAGTTCCAAGTTTCCGGATGTGCCCCCTGTAAGGGGCCTTTCATTTATATTTATTTTTGCAGTTACTTCGTCAGGTGCTCCGGAGTCGTCGCCATCATGTACATATACATCATAATCGCCATCGTTATTAAAATCATGAGCCCCCAGGCTAGAAAAGTAAATACCCCTTATTGGGTCTTCAACTTTTTGGCCTTCCTTCCATCTCATCAGGTCGCTCCACCGCAGTCCTTCATTCATCAATTCTACCCGGCGTTCACGTCGAATCTCCAGTATTACGCCTTTGTTGACTCCCTGATCTAAATTCTCGTATAAATTCTCCTGATAGGGATCGGGATTCGCATTGGCATCCGCCATATTCAGGTGCGGCATATCGACTCGATCTCGTAATTCATTGATTGAAATATCCAAATCTGCCTGGGTTAGCGTTCCCAGTTCCGCTTTTGCTTCAGCATAAATCAATAGC
This sequence comes from Fodinibius roseus, assembly GCF_900129315.1. GTDB lineage: Bacteria > Bacteroidota > Rhodothermia > Balneolales > Balneolaceae > Fodinibius > Fodinibius roseus. The sequence continues at coordinate 16,632 of NZ_FQUS01000022.1, read as the reverse complement.
GCCTCGGCATAACGGAAAAGGATGACATCGTTGTACGATCCACCCGAGCCCCATTGCGGCCCTTTTGGAGGCAACGCTTTTATCACTCTGTATCCTGTTCTTGTTATATCTAAATTTACGGGTTCAGGGTCATTTGAGCCATAAGTTGAATAATCGGGTCCAGCGGTGGTTTGGGTCAACCGTGGATCTCTGTTCTGCATCTCCTCATAAAATCCCATGGTTTCATAACCATCCTGATCGGTAAATGGACTCCCGTCATTCATTAAATAGCTATTCACAAGATCTTTTGCGAGTCCCCATCTGCCCTGGGTTGGGGCCGTCATCCTGTAAGCTAAATCATGCGTTCGTATACCAAATTCATAATCCACCGCTAAAATAGTCTCTGTCATATCCTGATTATTTCTCGCAAACAGATCCAAATAGGCCTGATCCGGACCTCCATTGGTATACAGCGTGTAAGCCCCGGAATCTATTAATTCTTTGGCAGCAGAGGCTGACGCTTCCAAAAACTTTTCATGATTTCCCAAATCATGATATTTTCTAAAGGTCCCTTCAAACAAACCGATGCGAGCTTTTAAGATAAAGGCGGTATATTTTGTAATCTGATTTAATTTCTTTTCGGCTGGAATATTGTCGACAGCATAATTTATATCAGCAAGCACGGAGTCCATGACTAATGCTCGCGGATCCCGGGCTTTATTCAACAAATCTTCATCATCCTGATCAATTACTTCGCCATACCAGGGAACCTCTCCGAACCTCTTCACTTTTTCGTAGTAAAAAAAAGCTCTGAAAAATCGGGCTATGCCGGAGTATTGGGCCCTGGCAGCCGCATCATCCACCCTCTTGTAATTTTCAAGGAAGTAGTTGATTCTTCTCAGATGTCCCCAGGACCATCCCCCGCTGCCCCTGTCTGTTGGTACAGTACGTGTTCCTTTAAGCCTGTCGGCAGCACTTACCCCTAAAATATTATCGGAATCGGAGTCGTCCATATACACCGATTTTGTGGGCAAAACAGCATACAGGTCATTGGTGTATGCTTTTAGGTCGTCACCGGTGTTGAAAAACTCCTCCGACGTTACCGCATCATCGGGAGGTTGATTAAGCATATCCTGGCAGCTTGCAATTAGGAGGGACAACAGTACTATTGTCGATATTTGTATGATCCTACTCATTGTTATACCCATTTTTTCATTGTTAATTAAAGTATTCTTGGTGAATCTGTCTCGGAAATGAAGAGAAATATCACAGGCTAATTTCCACCCCTGCCGAATAGGTTTTCCCGATAGGATAAAGTTGCGTATTAGTAGCAGGTCTTGCACTCACACCATTGGGATTCGAATAACTTACATGTGCACCGACTTCTTCAGGATCCAAGTATTCCGTCAAGCCTCCAAAAGTCCAGGTGAACAGATTTTCACCACTAAAAAAGATTCTTACCCTTTTGAGATTGGCTTTCTGTGTCACGCCCGGCGGAAGAGTGTAGCCCACCGTTAGATTTTTAATTCTCAGATAACCTATATTTGTTAAATAATGGTCATTAAGGTTATACGACATGCGGCCTGAACTCAGAGCATTATACGCTCTCTGTCTTTGAGGATAAATTCTATCGGGATCATTCGGATGTTCCGGATTCCACACCTTATCCAGTATATCTTTTCTGATAAATGATACATACGGCCTGTGAAAAGTAGCCCAGTACAATGGACCTGACGGGTACCAGTGTTGTTTTGCCACGCCCTGCCCCATAACAGAGAGATCAAATTGTTTCCAGTTGGCGTTGATTTTAAAGCCAAAGGGAAACTGTGGCATCGCGTTTCCGATTCGTTCCAGATCTCCATGGTCTTCCAAGGTATTATTTCCATTGTTAATCTGACCATCTCCATCAACATCAACATATTTGAGATCCCCCCCCTTTAGGTAATTCCAATCTGTGTTTGATCCGTAATCAAGTATTCCCCTGTATACCTCAACCAAATTATCTCTGCCGAATTCATTTTGAAATGCTGCCGCTTCTTCATCTGAGCGAAACTGGTCGTCTATGCGATAACCCCAAATCTCACCAAGCTCCTGCCCTTCCCAAAAGGTACTCAATAACCCGTTCGGATTATCAAATTTCGTGATTACGCCCTTATTATTCGATACATTGGCCTGTATGTTAAAAGAAAGCGCAGAACCCATTAGGTTAAACTGGTCACTATAACCAACGGTTACTTCAAGCCCCCTGTTTCGCATGGACGCATAGTTTCTGCGAGGCTCCGATGCGCCAAATACAGCGGGAAGGGGTCTGCCGGGCAGATACATGTCGCTCGTATTACGTTCGTACAGCTCAACAGAAGCCGTTAACTTATCTTCAAGAAATCCGATGTCAGCGCCTATGTTCGTAGAAGTAATTTTTTCCCAGGCAATATTTGCCGGGAGTGGTGCCGGCGCCCTGGCATAATTAACTTCTGCCCCATCAACCAACCATGAGGTTCTGCCCATCCCTATCAGTTGTCTGAAGGTATTTACCCCCACGTTTTGATTCCCCAGCTTCCCGTATGAAGCCTTTAACTTTAATGAGGAAATGACATCTTCCAAAGAAGAAGACCAAAAGTTTTCACTGTCTACTTGCCAGCCTACTCCTACTGACGGGAACAATCCCCACCGGTTATCCTCCGGGAAACGAGAGGAACCATCATACCGTGTATTGATTTCCAATAAATATTTTCCGTCATAATCATAGTTAAAACGTCCAAAATAGCCTTGGACAGCCCATTCCAGGGTAGAACCATCCATATCTAGCATTTCAGTGCCAAATGCAAGGTTCCCCTTACCCCTTGTGAGCAAGTCTTCGATCCTGGCTCCTATTCTGTCACGATCAAATACTTCCTGATTAAAACCAAGCATTAACTTGACATTATGCTTGCCTGCCAGATTTTCGGTATAGGTACCATAAATGTTCAATGCTTTATAATAATCCTTCCAGCGATACTCATTGTGACGATTAAGACCCGCGTCCTCTACCAACTCGAGTTCATTACCTGACAGATAAGCAAAAGGGGTGTACGAAAAGGTACGGTCCGTCCTGTCAATGCTGTAGCTATAGTCCATATTAAGCGCTAATCCTTCAATCGGATTTACTTCGGCTTTTAGGGTATTCGTCTGTTTTTCATACTGCCATTGGCGATGTGCCGCCCCCTCTTTTAAAGCCCCCAAACGGCCGACATAGCCATTTCTGGTTCGTCCCACACTTACCCCATAACCATCTATGAAAGCCGGATAATTGGGAAAAAGATCACGCCATTTACTAACCCCGAGAGTTCCGCCCCAACCGTTTTTGGTCCCGGCATACTGTTCATCATACCTGCTGCTGAACTTGCTGACAGCAGATAGTTCCAACCAATCATAGGGGCTGGCACTCAGGTTGAGCTGCAGATTATATCGCTTCATCTCTGCATCCTGAATGTTTTGAATTTTTTTCCTTTCGTAAATCCTCCCTGATACAAACCCGGTTAATTTATCAGATCCCCCGGAGACAGAAATATTATGCATCTTATGGGGACGCCGGTTCTTAAACAGGATGTCATAATAATCATTGTTTTCATAGAATTTATAGGTCCCATCCGGCTGCTCTTCATAAAAAGGTTCTCTTTCGCCCTTAGCTACTTGCTCCGCAATCTCATAATCTTCTTCATCATAGCATACATAACAACCACTGTGGTAGTTACCAATTGCACCATCCGCCCACCGGGCATAGGTAGCGGGATTAGTCACAAAATCTGTACGAGCAGTATTTGTTGTAAAACCAATATTATTGGTATACTCGACAATAAACTCTCCCTCTCTGCCTGATTTCGTGGTTATCAAAACAACTCCAAAGGAACCCCGCGCACCATAAATAGCCGCAGCTTGAGCATCTTTTAAAACGGTTACACTTTCAATATCATTGGGATTAACATTCGCAAGATCTTCCTCTATTCCATCAACCAAAACCAGGGGCGATCCCCCGTTAATCGAGTTAAAACCACGTATATTAATCTCAGGAGTATCGGACGGATCACCACCGGACGACGCTCTGATATTTAATCCCGGTACGGCTCCCTGCAAAGAACTCGCTATATCAGCAGAGGGACGAGCTGATATATCCTCAATACTCGCTTTGCTAACCGACCCGACAAGATTTTCCTCTCTTTGGGTGCCATATCCGACCACAACCATTTCTTCACCGGTAATAGCCTCTGGCTGCATTTCGATATTAATTTCGGTGCGCCCATTTACAGGCACTTCGTTCGTTTGGTACCCAATAAATGTTACTATCAACGTGTCCTGAAGGCTTGCGACCGTAAGTTCGAATTTCCCCTCAGCATCAGTGGACGTTCCCGTCGTAGTGCCTTTGACCAGGATATTAACTCCGGGCAGAGGATCGCCATTTTCTGCATCGGTTAACACACCACTTACACTCTGACCCAACGATTGAGAAATGATTCCACCAACGAACAGTAGAATTAAGCTTAGAATTCGCATCATGTTATCCCTTTTCACCATATTAATTGTTATCTGTAGGTATAGTTGTATAGACAACTATACACCATTTTAATAAAAAAATAATTGCTTTGCAAATTGCGCTGAAAAATTGCAGCAATAATGTTTTTTTAAATAATAAATTATTGCATGTACAGGTGACCATGGGAAGACCCTCTCCGGACCATTCCGCAACCTGAAATCATGATCTTCTCACCGGACAGGATAACTCACTGCTACATAATATATACTGGATTATCCCATCCTCATCAGAAGAGTCGAGAAGATGTTTATCTCGTGTTAAGAACAGATTAACTCGAAATAAACCGTTTATTAACAATTAGTATGAGAAGGGTGTGAAACCGTGTGGTGATCTCAAACGCATCTTATGCTAAAACCTACCAGCTTTCCACATGTCATCTGGGGGAAAAATTCTGAGCCAGCCGAAAAGACGAAAGCGTTAACCTGTCTTTATAAAGACAGAAGCAGGTAAAGTCCCGCCGCCACAAGTCCGCCGACAATGGGGGCCGCTACAGGAACCCAGGAATAGGACCAGTCGCTGCTTCCCTTGTTGGAAATAGGCAGCAGCGCGTGCATGATGCGAGGCCCCAGATCGCGGGCCGGGTTGATAGCGTAGCCTGTGGGTCCGCCCAGCGACAGGCCGATGCCCAGGACCAGCAGTCCGACCGGGAGCGCGGAAAGCGCACCCAGGCCAAAGCCCACATCTTGTCCGTCAATAGTTATCGTTTCGAGCAGCTCACCGTTTGCACCTATAAATCCGGGGGATACCAAATACAACACGCCAAACACGAGCAGTAACGTACCGATGGTTTCCGTCATAAAGTTGGAAGAATAGTTTCTGATATTGGGAATGGTACTGTGGCAGGCTAAAATAAGCGTTTCATCCGTCGTTTTACGAAAATGGTCCCTGTAAGAAAGCCAGACCAGAAAAGCCCCTATGGCTCCCCCCACTATTTGTGCCATGATATAACCCGGCACGAGGGACCATTCAAATAATCCGGCAGCCGCGAGACCCACGGTTACCGCCGGATTAATATGGGCGCCGCTAAACTGTCCCATCGTATAGACGGCGACGAATACGGCGATCCCCCATCCCCAGGTAATAACGATCCATCCGCTGTCATGACCTTTTGTGTTGTTCAACAAGACATTGGCTACCACCCCATTACCCAACAGAATAAGTATTGCGGTGCCAATGATTTCTGCAATAAATGGTGACATCTATTTTCCCCACAAGATTTATTAACGGTTATTTTTCTAAAAAGAACAGGCCTTTACAATAAGTTGCCGTCCGACCGCCTCCTTAACGGGCAGGCGGCGGGTAGAATCAGAAAACAGGCAGCTGATGGCAAAAGCAGCTGTCTGGCGGGATATTTGCAAGAAGCCTTTGCAAAACCGTTCTTTTGGCCCTGCTCGACGTTACCGGCCGGTTGAATTCCTCACCCTCACATGCGGGCGATATGCTGTGACTGCCCCCCCCCGCTGACCTTGACCTTGAACAACATTCCTGGTTTTTCAAAGGCTTCTGTAAGTAAATTATGAAAGAACTTGAGGCAGAATTTTTCACCTAATCCCTGCTCCCGCCTTATTTATGATATCTGATACGATTTCGCAAGTTTTTTATACGCCGCAATTTGATTGTTAACCCAGTGGTCGTCACGACCTGCCTCTTCAGCCATCAGCCGGGCCACCTCCGGGGCCATCTCGACACTGGCTTTTGCATCCAGAAAAAGTGCCCGGCTGCGCCGGGAGTTAAAATCCTCCACGGTCATGGCCATCTCATTCCGGGCCGCCCACACCACTTCGGCTTTGATATAAGGAAGCCGCTCATGAAGCGGTTCCCCCAGTTCCGGGTTGTTGCCAACCAGTTCTTTTATTTCCGATCGGTCACTGCCGTAATGGGACAGCGGATCCTCCTTATCGATAATCTTATCCCACCCGTGGATCCTAAGCGTTTCGGTCACGCACCGCTGGTCCTCCAGGTCCCCCACCAAAGACGCCCGGTCCACCACATCCTCCGCCATCTTGCGATAGGTCGTCCATTTGCCCCCGGCAATAGTAACCAGTCCGGATGATGATACCATAAGGGTATGGTCGCGCGAAATTTCCGAGGTCTCTTCATTATCACCATTTTTGACGAGAGGACGCAGTCCGGCAAAGACGCTCCGTATATCCGACCGCGAAGGCTTCTCCGACAGGTATTCAGCGGCATGCGAAAGGATAAAATCAATCTCTTCCTCCATAGCTTCCGGTTCAGCGGTAATATCATCGACCGGGGTGTCGGTCGTACCGACCATCACTTTGCCGTGCCAGGGCAGGGCAAATAAAATGCGGTCATCGCTTGTTTTGGGAATCATTATCGCCGTTTCTCCGGGCAGAAAGTGCTTGTCAAGAACGATATGTACCCCCTGGCTGGGTTCGATGACGGGTGTCGACTCCGCCTGATCCATCTTCAGAATAGTATCGGTAAACACTCCCGTAGCATTGATAACAGCCCGCCCTTCGATCTCAAACTCTTCTCCACTAAGCATGTCCCGCGCTGTCACCCCGCTCACCTTCCGGGAGGATTTCAACAGGCCGGTCACTTTCATATAGTTAATGGGTACACCGCCATGTTCTGCACTGGTCTTGGCAAGATTTACGGCCAGTCTTGAATCGTCAAACTGCCCGTCATGGTATATGATACTGCCCCGCAGTCCCTCTGACCGGAGCGTCGATACTTTTTCCAGCGTTGTTCGGGCGGACAAATGCCTTGACGGTCCAAGGCCGAGTTCACCGGAGAGGATATCATATATTCTCAGGCCCAGCCAGTAATAGAGGCCCCGCCACCAGCTGTAATAGGGCACCACAAATGATTGGTTGTGGACCAGGTGGGGGGCGTTTTGTATCAGCAGTCCCCGCTCTTTAAGCGCTTCCAGTACCAGCGGCACGTCTCCCTGCTCCAGGTAACGAACGCCGCCGTGCACAAGCTTGGTCGACCGGCTGGAGGTTCCCTTGGCGAAATCATCCATCTCCAGAAGCAGCGTTTTATAACCCCGGGAGGCGGCATCCACGGCTGTTCCCAGTCCTGTTGCCCCGCCCCCGATGATAATAAGATCCCATACAGCGGTCTCGTTTTTGACCGCCTGAATCATTTCTGAGCGTTTCATCAAACCTTGCTTCTACTCCTTATACATATATTTTAACCTATTTCTCCGACCAGTGAATAGCCGCATCCAGGGCCTTGTTCCAGCCCGCCCTTAGTTGTTGGACCTGATCCGCTGATTGTTCCGGGGTAAACGTTTTATCTTCCTGCCACTGGTTATTGATCTCCTCATGATCTTTCCAGTATCCCACAGCCAGTCCCGCCAGGTAAGCAGCGCCGAGTGCGGTGGTCTCCAGGGTTTTGGGACGTATGACCGGTACCTGCAGCAAATCCGACTGAAACTGCATGAGCAAATCATTCGCTGTAGCCCCGCCGTCTACCCGCAATTCTTTAATCTCTATACCTGAATCCGCTTCCATGGCCGTTATGACATCCATAGTCTGGTATGCAATACTTTCCAGCGCAGCCCGTGCGATATGTCCCGCATTGGCGCCGCGTGTCAAGCCCACCATCGTGCCCCGGGCATGCTGGTTCCAGTGAGGCGCTCCCAGGCCTGAAAACGCCGGTACCAGATACACCCCGTTGTTATCTTTAACCGAAGCGGCCAGTCCCTCTACTTCTGAGGCTTCCCGTATGATGCCAAGCTCATCGCGCAGCCATTGGACCACAGCCCCGGCTATAAAAATGCTCCCCTCCAGGGCATACTCCACATGGTCATCGATCTCCCAGGCGATGGTCGTCAGCAGGTTGTTTTCGGAAACAATGGGTTTCTCTCCGGTATTCATCACCATAAAACAACCCGTACCATAGGTATTCTTGACCATGCCCGGTGTTATGCACCGTTGGCCGAAAAGAGCCGCCTGCTGATCGCCGGCTATACCGGCGATGGGAATATCCTCGGCGAGAATTTTCGTCTCCCCGTATACTTCACTGGATGATTTTACTTCCGGCAGCAAGCTTTCGGGGATATCCAGCAGGTCCAGAATTTCCCGGTCCCATTCTCCCTCGTGAATATTATACAACATGGTTCTGGAGGCATTGGTGGCATCGGTAACGTGCGTTTCACCACGGGTGAAGTTCCATATCAGCCACGAATCAATCGTACCAAAAGCGAGCTCTCCATTTTCGGCCCGCCGGCGGACCCCCTCCACGTTATCAAGAATCCATTTTATTTTGGTGGCGGAAAAGTAAGCATCTATAATCAGGCCCGTTTTTTCACGGATATTTTCTACCAGTCCCTCCCGCTCCTTTAACTCGTCACAAAAATCCGAGGTTCGCCGATCCTGCCATACAATCGCATTGTAAACAGGCTGACCTGTCTTGCGATCCCACAGCAAGGTCGTCTCCCGCTGGTTCGTGATACCGATGGCCGCGATATCCTCTGCATGAAGCCCAGCTTCAGTAATGGCCTCGGATGCGACCGATGACTGGGTCGACCATATCCTCGCCCCGTCATGTTCCACCCATCCGGCTTTGGGATAGATCTGCCGAAACTCCTTTTGCGCTATGGACTTGGTGGTTCCCTGCTTGTCAAATACAATAGCCCGTGAACTTGTTGTGCCCTGATCGACCGCCAAAATATACTTATCCGCCATAGTATGTTCACTGTGTATTATTTTTTGTATAGATGTCTATACAAGTTTAGTTAAACAACATCATTATGTCAAATCGTTTTTCAGTTGATTTCAATAAAAAAAAGATCACTTACCTCCCTGCCCGACTAAATACAAATCAGGATCACCAGCTCTGATCCCGGAGCTCAAGCGGCAATCCATGGTTGTCATGGCTGTTTTCATAGGGCTTGGTGGTCGTTGTAAAATTAATGCGATCACTCCGGTACAGATCTTCCGAATACTGAAAATAGTTTCCCTCTTTTGTTTTAATCAGCCGTTTCATAAGCAGCAGGGGAGCACCAGTGTCAACATTCAGGAGGTCGGCCTCTTCTTTTTCTGCGTTGACAGCCGTAATCCTTTGCCTTGCTTCACCCAGCCGGGTATCTGTGTATTTATACAACAATTCATATATGGAATTGGCTTCAAGATCCATTTCATAAATGGGCTGAAACAAATCATAAACAAAATAGGACTGCTCGATAATTAACGGTTCCTCATTGCCGTATCTGATCCGAACGATACGCACCATCCGGGTTTCGTCTTCCAGGTCCATGAGTCCTTTTAAATCCAGGGGAGCATCCACCACTTCCCGCTCAATAACTTTTGCCGAGGGTTCAATATCGTGTTTCACCATCAGTTCCGTAAACCCCATAAGCTTGTCTGAATCCTGTTCTATAGTCGGACTTGTGACAAAGGTTCCCTTCCCCTGCTCGCGCACGATATATCCCTGTTGAATCAACAATTTTACTGCTTCGCGAATGGTGCCACGACTGACGTCATACTTTTCCACAAGCTCTGTGTCACTATAAAATCGATCGAATTCCTCGAATTTTCCACTTCTGATTTGCTTCAGTAATTTTTTATAAATTTGATAATATTTCGGTATGGGTTGCGTGATCTCTTCCATTTATGGTTGTAGATATTTATTGCTTGGTATATAAGTGATTAAAGGAAACGCATGCCATTCTAAACAACAAATGAACAGGTGAGCTCAATCACTAAATGAATTATATTTTAATATAAAGACGAAAAGATATAATATTCAGAAACTTAGAAGAAGTTGCAAGTTTCAGCCTGCATAGCTTTTAAGCCGGATTATTCACCAAAATAATTTGGATGCAGACAAGGCGAAGTTGACCCGCCGTAGTGCCTTATGCGGTCCTGCCGTAAATCCACTTCCTCAGCTGTCATATCAAGGGTCCCACAACTGCAGCCGTGTAAACGAATGTTAAGCCAAAGGTATCTGATCCGCCGGTCGATACCTGTTCATCTGTCATGCGGTTGAAAAGCTTTAATAAAAAGACCCCCGGCATTAAACCGGGGGCCCGATTCCGAAGACGGTAACCGGGTCTGCCCAAGGGGAAAAGACAGATTACCGGTTAGTCGCCTCCGGGTTATGAATAAAGTCGCGTTAGCAAAGCCTTTGTTGCCCCTGAAAATTTATATCGTGTGATACCTTGCATGTTCTTTCTTTTTTTTCTGTCTGCATTGCAATTTATATCTGCTACTGCTGCTGTACCGGAAGCGGTTCTGTTTCAAAATCGCTTCCGTTAACCCAACCGGCATCGCTTTTCTCCAGGTCCCCCTCCATATAACGGTGATAAAAATTATAATTGGCCTGATTCATATACCGGTACGCGTCAAAGACGTACCCACGCCCCAGTACCCGGGGATCTTCTTGCTCTTTCAGTTTTGCATAAAGTTCCTCTTTCAGCTGCTTTTTTTCCTCCGTATATGCGGGATCTTCGGCAAGGTTATGCAAACAATCGGGATCCTCGGCAATATGGTACAACTCCTCGCCGGGACGTTTACCGAAATTCCATGCCCAGTAGTGGTATTGTCCCGGCGCCGTTCGCCTGTCCAGGACAGCGGTTTTTGTCGGACTCCCATCCGTATTGAGATAACCGGTTTCAGGATTGCCGACCGGCCAGCGGTCCGGCTTAAAATTTTTAAGGTAGAGCATATCCCCTTTAATAATACCACGAACCGGGTACCCCCAATCGTAGGGGCGGCCCACATCGTGCCGCTCTTTCCCCACCAAAACATGGTCCCGATCCGGATTAACAACCCCCTCCCGGTCAGAATACAAAATATCAGTCAGGCTGCGTCCCACTGTCGCATGCATACCCGTTTCTTCCCAGTCCAATCCCGCCAGCTCGATAAACGTAGGGGCAAAGTCGGCAAAGCTGACAAAATCATCTACTTTTCGACCGGCATTGACGATCCTCTCCGGCCACATGAGCGCCAGCGGCATGTGGGCCGAGTACTCGTACGACTGCCCCTTGATACGTGGAAACGGCATACCGTTATCGGCTGTTACCACCACGAGCGTATTACCCAGTTCCCCGCGCTCTGCAAGCAGATCGAGCATTTGCCCCAAGTGCTCATCAAAATGCTCAATCTCAAAAGCATAATCAAGCAGATCGGTCCGTATAGTGTCGTTATCCGGGAAAAAACCGGGCATTTCATCTATCTGATCCAGGGACTTCCCGCCCTTGTTGAGGCCGGACTGCCATTCATACCCGCGGTGGGGCTCATATCCGCCGTACCAGAACACAAAAGGTTCGCCGGCGGATTTCTCTTTTAAAAATGCTTCAAAATTTGCCGCATAATCGTTGCCGGATATGCCGCCGGCGGGCGGGGTCTCCAGCTGGTGCTCGTTGAAAGGACGGCCGGCCAGATGGCGCGGTGCCCCTTCTTCATTGTTGGCAATGCCCGGCGCCCATCCCTTGCCCGTACTCCCTACAAAGTACCCGTGCTCGGCAAGTACTTCGGTATACACCTTGAATTTCTGCGGAAAATCAGGCCAGTGATTGGCCGCTTCTTCCAGCTGCCATGAATTTCGTCCCGTCAGAATGATAGACCGGGAGGGAGCGCACTTCGGGTTGGGGACATAAGCGCGGGTGAACAGGATGCCCTGCTCCGCCACCCGGTCGAAGGCAGGGGTATCGACCCAATCCGCCCCGTAGGCCCCCATGTGGGGGTAGGAGGCGTCATCAGCAATAGCAAACAATATATTGGGTTTATCGGTCGACTGCTGTCCCACTGCCACCAGGCACTGCAGCAGGAGCAGCACGGTCGCGATACATCCGATTGCAATATGATTCTTATTTTTCGTCAACCAGTCTAACACGGTGTGCACATCTTTGTATTCAGGTTGTCTCTTCCAAATTATATTTTTTGGATGACCACAAGGCGTTTTACTCGTTGTTAAAAAACGCCGTATAGCCGTTCCTGCGGCCAATCTCTGCAGGTACGAGAATTTAAAAACCCCACCTTTGCCTTCTATGCTGAGGTTTTGAATTCGCTCAGGGTTTGATTTCAATTAAAATACCTGCTTTTTCAAAAACCCTCTGTTAAAAACACGTTCCTATTCTAAAATCTTCAGGGCATTATCGCGGTAGATTTTCTGTAAAGCTTCATCGCTTAAATCCAGTCCGTACATGGGCCAGCGATAGCCCACCAGGTCCGTGATATAAAAATGCTCGTCCCGGGTTTCAAGGACTCTGAACGTCATCCGGAACATTTCCAGGGTCGTTGTATTGTTTCCGTACGGTTTATCCGGATCATCCGGGAAGGTCTCAAACCCGTAATCCGTGCCGTAGACGATACGATCCTGATATTTCTCAAAGAAATCTGCTGTGGTTCGCGGAATCGTGGAAAACTCGGCAAACCGCGCCGATATATCCGCATACAAATTCGGGTGCTTCTCAAAAAGACCGGCCAGCAGGCTGAAGTCATTGCTGGTATTGGCCAGGTGCGCGGCCACAAACGTCGTATTGGGGTGACGCTCGAGCGTATTATCCAGAATTTCAATCATCCCGTCGTGACCTACGATCTGGTCCTGGTTTTTCACCTGCCAGGTGTGTGCTCTCATCAGTCCGTCATTGGTCGAGTCCATCGGCTCATACATCCAGATCGGCTCGGCCACATGCAGGTTTACCGGGATTTCCAGGCTGGCCGCCTCTTCAAAGATGGCATCCATGCGGGGGTCGTCGGGATGCATGCCCGGTCCCGGCGCACCGCCCATCCCGGCCCCTTTATCATGCATTTCCCCAAGTCCCGAGCACCCGGCCTCCACATCTCTTCTCAACTGATCCACGGCCTTTTGACTCCACCCGTCTTCCTCAAACCCCTCGTAGTCAATACCACAATACACTTCAAACCGGTCGGGATATTTCGAATAAAGGCTGTGTATTTCCTTAAACTCATCCCCCGTCGCCTTGGTCAGGATCAATGATTTTTCGATACCCGCCGCATCCATGATCTCCACGCGCTTATCCACTTCTTCCTCCGTTTTGGCATAGGCGTGGGCATGCAGGTCTATAACCGGATACTTTGCTTGCTCGATATCGGTATTCCCCGCCTTGTGGATCGACTCGGGCATCCAGTCTCTCAATTTAATGTCCGCAATGTCATCATTCGACTCTGTTTGTGCGGTCGCATCGGGCTGCGTACAACTGCTTACAAGAAGCGATAGCAGGCCGGCCATAAGCGTAAATACTGGTACTGTTCTATTCATAGTGAAACTTCTTTCATATTTTCGTTAAATTAAGATTGGAATAAAGAAATCATCCAATGACAAAATTCGATTAACCCGGATTATTCACCGGGAAACCTGACTGCGGACAAGACCAAATAGTTTAAGTCGGCCCATCCGGTTATATGATTTTAGTGGTGCCTCCCTCCCGGAGTTCAATATCCATTCTCCGTTCATTGGTCTTCCAGGCGCCCCCCGTGAAATCGGGGACATCAAGAGTTTCTGATTTGTTGGCTACCGAACGCTCACTCAGCGGTATGACCGCACTCCACTGGGCGGCATCGTAGACATCCATTTCCAGCGGCAGGCCGTTGCGGAGACAATCGATCATCCGCCAGTCCATCAGGGTATCCATTCCACCATGTCCCCCCACTTCTTGGGCCAGCTCTCCAACTCTTTTAGTGATTTCCGGAGTATACTTCTCTTCCAGCTCACCGAACTCTTCATCCGAAAGCCAGTCCTCATGTCCGGTAGCAATTTTGGCGGGCAGCGGCCATTTCCTTGCAATGCCCCTGGTACCGCTCAACAGGTGAATCCGGGAATAGGGACGCGGAGAGGTCACGTCATGCTGCAACATGATCGTGCGTCCCCGGTGAGTACGGATCGTGCTGGTATTCATATTGCCCCGGTAGTCCCAGTGCGTATACTGCTCCCAGAAGTCATCTTCTTCAGCCAGCTCTTCAGCTTTTTCACGCATCATAAAATCATCACTCGACATAGAGACCATATAATCCATCTGGTCCCCGCAGTTGATGTCCATGGCCTGGGCGATGGGACCCAGGCCGTGCATGGGATACAGGTTCCCGTTTCTGTTCAAGTTCTCATGCAGACGCCACATGTTGCTATAATTGTCCTTTGAGAAATTATGGTTGATCAACTGGTGAATGTAAGCCCCCTCGCCGTGCATAATCTCTCCAAAAAAACCGTCCCGTACCATATTGAGCGTAACCATTTCAAAAAAGTCGTAACACGCATTTTCCAGCATCATGCAGTGCCGGCGGGTCTTTTCCGAGGTCTCCACCAGCTCCCAGCACTGCTCAATGGTTTGTGCGGCCGGTATTTCGGTCGCTGCATGTTTTTCATGCTTCATGGCAAAAACCGCCATAGGCGTATGCCACTCCCACGGCGTACAAATATAAATCAGGTCGATATCGTTGCGGTCGCACACCTTTTTCCATTCCTCTTCATCGCCCCAGTATCCCTCCGGGTTGTGATCGGTATCCGAAATGGAGTCTATAGCTTCCTCCACCCGTTCCTGTTCCAAATCGGAGATGGCTTTGATATCCACTCCTTCGATGCGCGAAAGTCTTCTGACCGCTCCCGAACCCCGGTTGCCGACGCCGATAATCCCCACCCCCACGGTCTCCAGCGGCGGGGCAGCGTATCCGCGCATGTTAAATCGCTGGGGCTGCGTTTTTTTATATGGATTTCCTTTCTCATCCTGCGACATCCAGTTTGATAGTACGCCCGTTCCTGAGAAACCAGCTAATCCGAGAAATTTTAAAAATTCTTTTCTTCCAAAATTATGACTCATGATCACTTAATTATCTAAAAATTGAAATTGTTTGTTCATACCGGTTTTCACTTTCTTTTGCCATTCCGGATTATAAAGAGCTTCCAAATGACTGCCTTTCTCCTCACCGGGAGGGATAAACTCATCTCCCCGGCGTTTATGACCACTCATTTCAGTCGAAAGTGGGTAAAAGATGTTTAAGTTCTTCCACTGATACTTGTCGGCCGTACTGGGACAGTTCGAATGATTCGGCATATCGAATATCTTGCCCGGTTTCCGACCCATAGAGCTCTATAATCCGGTCTCGGTACGTATCCGCCTGGTTTTCAAATCGTTGCTTGATTTCATCGATACGCATTTCCATACGCTTGTCTTCATCATCCGGGACCTCCTCGCGTGTGCCCCAGGTCCACGACTGTTTATCGGAAAACTGCGAGGGCATTTGTGCGATCGCCTTCCATTTCTTCTCCGCCACGTCATCTATCCCTACCACAACATCCGGTTGAAAGGGATAAGGTTTCTCAAAGCCGTCATGGTAATAGAGCACGACGGGATTTCGGGCAAGATGGGGCGTATCCGGGGTAAAATACTTGGCCATTACAAGCACCGTGGCATCATCAATCAGTACTCCGCCGTAGCGATGATCGGGATGATAATCATACCGGCGGTGAACCATTACGATATCGGCCTGCCAATCGCGGATGAGCCTGGCCACTTTTTTCCGGTTTTCGAGCGTCGGCATCAGCTCACCGTCATGGATATCCATAACTTCCGTAGAAATACCCAGCACCTCTGCGGCCTCCTCTACTTCTTCCATGCGTCTCAGCGCAAGCTCTCCACCTGACATTCCGAAGTGGCCGATATCTCCATTAGTCATAGAAACACATTTGAAAGCATGTCCCTCTTCCGCCCAGAGCGCGGCAACGCCGCCGGAGTTCAATTCACAATCATCCGGGTGGGCCCCAAAGGCAATAATCCGAAGTTTTTCGTCATCAGAGGCTTGTCCCCATGAATCACCGGGCATTGCACAAACCAGCAAAGCTCCGATAACAGGTAGTAAAAAGAGGCGATTAATTGAGCTCATAAGCAATAATTAGTATTTATTTACAAAAAAATCGACCTGAAATTTTACCAAATCCTGGCCTATGCACTTTTCTGTTTCAACATATTTTTTAAAAGATCTTTTTAATTTTCAGGGAAGATATCTCTTTTCTCAATTACGCTTATCATCCCCCAGCGCTTCCATTTTAAACTGCTCTATATCGGGGACGGTGTGCTCGCGCTCCATGATGGTCCGGATGCTGTCGACCACCTCCGGGTGCTCGCCGGCTACGTCGCGCTGCTCCCGGATATCCTC
>NZ_FQUS01000009.1 GCF_900129315.1 Fodinibius roseus | reverse complement strand
ATCGGTCAAAATGTTGACGATTATAAAAGCATCAGTTCAACATTCAGCCACAAAAAATAAATCAAAGAACAACAAAAGGTTTTTCAAAGCCTCCTAATAGTGACTAAAAACCCCAGTATTTAAAATCCATCTTATTTAGAAAAAATATGTTAAAATATTTTTAATTTTATTTTTAAATTTATATTTTTATTGAAGTATAAACTAATAAGATATAGTAATAATAAATATTACATAATAATATAATAATTATTACACAAAAATATATTCAAATAAGACGCGCTTGCTGAAAAAAACGGGGACCAGGTAATCTGAACTTTCACTTATTAGCCGGATAAATTCATTTCTTATCTAATTTGTGAATATACCACAGAGAGAACTGTCGGTTATTCTTCTGCTTTTATACGGATGAGATGTTATAAATCACGCAACGCATTTCTTAATAATTAAATTATCATAACCATTATAAAAGGCAGATGAAAGAGTCTCATGCCCCTATTTTATTAATTCTGGAGGGTACATATCCCTGGTACAGGGGAGGGGTAAGCGAATGGATCCATCAATACCTTAAGTATAACCCCAGACAACTATTCCATATTATCCAGATTGCTACGGATGAATATCGTTATGCCCCGATTGATGAGGCACTTTATGAATTACCGGATCATGTTCAAAAGTTTGAGCGAGTATCACCTCCGGAGCTGTCCGCAGAATGGGAAAATGAGTTGCGTCGCTGGATAAAAAATGTCGAGAAACAGGTGAGCCTATTCGTTGAGGAAAGCAGTTTTATACATATTGTGAATACGGGCTTTGCCGGCTGGTTGGGAAAGGAATTAGCTATTCATTTTAAGAAACCACTTGTTCTCACCGAACACGCGCTTTACTGGAAGGAGATTATGATGGGAGCGGTGGCTTTAGAATGTGGCTATAAGGTGCCGGAAGAAAAAAGGGAAAAAGAGGCGTTCGGCAAAATGTTTCGCCTGATGGCAGCGGAGATTTACAGCATATCGGATGTAATAGTCAGTGTTTCGAAAAGTAACATTCCCGAACAGCAAAAGCTGGGAGCCCGGGATGTACACTACATTCCCAACGGGATACCAGCCAGCAGGCTGAAACAGTTCATTCCGCAGCAGTCATCAACATTAACGATCGGTTGGATCGGCCGGTGCGCAGAAATGAAAAATCCGATGAAATTTTTCGATGTTGTCAGCACTTTTGGCGAATACGAAGCAGAAAACGTTGAATTCATCATGGTAACCTGCAATGCGGGTGAACCGGAGCTTGAGCAGCGGGTTAGAACCAGGGAACGGGAATTTAATCATCTGGAGGTAATTTGGAACAGGTCTTCAGAGGACTTCATCGATCAGATGGACGCCCTTTGCATAACCAGCCATAATGAATCACAGCCGTTGGTTTTATTTGAGGCATTAGGCCGAAAGATATTACCCGTTGGCTGGCGCACCGGGGACGTGACAGCTGAATACGGTTTCATTCTTGATCCCGAAGCAACTACGGGAGAGCTGGTACAGTCAGTGCTGGAACTTTGGAAAAAGCCACAAGAATGGCTGAGGATTGTGGAGAATAGATTTATGAATGTCCAGGCTCATCATACCTGGGAAAAAATTTTCGACCACTATCGTTCTCTTTTACTCCAATTATAAATTTGAACATTTTGAACCCAAAACCAGTCATATTATTTGAGACGGAAGGTACCTACCCGTATTCGGGGGGCGGAGTATCGACCTGGGCGCATATTTTATGCAGCGAACTCGAAGAAGAGGTGGATTTTATTATACTGGCACTAACGGGACTGCCATTCGTAAAATCCCGGTATCCGTTGACCTCAAATATCAAATCTATAATTCATATGCCGCTGTGGGGATCCGAAGAACCTGTCAGCGACTTCACTACAGGGACTCCTTTTTCCGAACACGTACTACGCAAGTTTCATACGAACCAAAGTGTAATACGCACCATATTCATACCGATGTTTCGCGATTTAATTCAAAGGGTGTTAAACCCCTTTCAGCCAGCCGGAGAATTCGGAGAGCTTATTTACGGTTTTTGGAAGTATTATCAGATTTTTGACTACAAAGTAACGCTCTCGAGTCCGTTGGTATGGATTGAGTTTAAGAATCAGCTGAGAAATAAATACCAATCTCACCAGGGGTTTCTCAGGCAGGAAGAACCAAAGATGATCGATGTCACCTTTGGGATGCGCTGGATATATCATTTTATGATACCGTTAGCGGCGCCCATTCCCAGGGTGAGCGCAACCCATGCGACGCTGGCCGGATTCCCTGCGATTGCCTCCATAGCCGCAAAATTTGAATATGGAACTCCCATGATACTTACCGACCACGGGATTTATATCAGGGAACGGCTGGTAAATGTAAGTCAATCGGACCTGTCTTACTTTTCAAAGAAATTGCTTGTGGATCTGGCGACATTTATAACCCGAACTGTATACCATTATGCCGATATCATTGCCCCGGTGACGTCGGTCCATACCAAGTGGGAGACTGATTTCGGGGGAGATAACGATCGCATCAACCCCATATACAATGGAGTAGATACCGAAAAGTTTTATCCTCATCCTAAACCGAAACAAACCCGGAATTTGCCGACTGTCATTGCTGCAGCGCATGTATTTCCTTTGAAAGACATAGAAACAATGATTAGATCGTGCGACTACGTGCGTCGCGAGATTCCCGATGTGCAGTATATACTGTACGGAAGCCTTGACATAGACAAAGCATATACCCTAAAGTGCAAGCAACTTGTTCAACAGCTTAAGGTACAGGATCATTTTACTTTCGGTGGATTCCACGATACACCCAGCTTGCTTTTCAACGAGGGAGATATTTCGATTTTAAGTTCAATATCGGAGGGTTTCCCCTATACCGTGATTGAATCTATGAGCTGCGGCCGACCGGTAGTGGCAACGGACGTAGGGGGGGTGAGCGAAGCTATTGCCGATTGCGGAATTGTTTGCAAGCCGCGTGATGCCATATCATTAGCCGATGGAGTGATAAAGCTGCTGAAGGACCGTGAGCTGCGCAACAGACTTGGAGAAAAAGCGCGGGAGCGCATATTGGAAAATTATACGATCACCGAATCGGTGGAAAATTACCGAAATGTATACAAACAAATGCATGAACAGGATCATGTACCCGCCTCATCGTCAATTGAGTTAGATTCCGTAATCAAAATGCTTAGTAATCTGGAGGTTTATGGAGCAAGCGGTTGATATTCAACAGGCGACAATTAATTCGCGGGATGAACTTAAAGCCAGGGTGAAAGATCTTCTTGACAACCCTCTTAGCGTCTGGGCTGTTGCTGCAACCATCGAATCTCTGGGTATACGGGAAGTCGATGCCCAAAGAGAGTTTGGGTATGAGTCTATTTTGGATTTGGCTGATCAAATATATAAAGACCTTAAAGAGGAGATCCATCAGAAAGCCCCCGAAATTTCTGTGTCGAATAAAGAAATATATAAGACCGGGTTTTGGGTTCAAATAAAAAATTTTGTGGTTTACTATTCACAGGGACTTCTTTTTTCACTGCCCCTGATAAGCCAAATTGCAGCGTTGTTTATTTTTCGTTACTCACTTTGGGCATGGCTGGATTTTAACGAAGCTCAGGCAACCATAGTGGCGTTTGGCACAATGGCGGCTTTTATTGTTACCGGGGGATTTGTTCAGATACTGGGTCATTCAATTTCGAGTTATGTAAGCAGCGGGAACTATTATCTGGCCCTTAAATCATCAAAAAAGATTGCCAAATCGGGAATGGTAGGGGTTTTGGCTTTCTGCTTCTTGGTTGTGCTTCTAAACGTCATTATTCCCTTTTATCCTCCGTACATGGTGTTTCTGGGATTGACATATATGATTTTGATCAGCCTGCTATTGTTGGCTTCCGGCGTTTTATACGCCCTGAAGCAGCGAATCGCAATTCTTGCAGTTATTGTAGCAGGCACCCTTCTGGTCATCGTAAATATGGAAGTTTTTCATTGGGGTATTTATATCTCACAGTGGACTGCCATGCTTGTCACAACTTTGTTTTTAGCTGGCTACGCTTTATTCTATTTCAAATGGCAGATCCGAAAAAAACAGCAACGGGTAGCCATGCAGGCGCTTCCCGTCCCCGAAGTTCATCACTTTATCAGCTATCGGTATTTTATTTACGGGTTGAGCTATTTCCTGTTTATTTTTATGGATCGCCTGCTGGCATGGTCAACGGGCGAACTCCCGCCTCCTTTTATCCTTTGGTTCAATACCCCTTATGAAATCGGCATGGATTGGGCCCTTATAACACTTATATTGAGTTTTGCTATGCTTGAATACAGTGTGAATGTATTTTCCAGGGAACTCAAGCCGCTACAAAAGAAGATAAGTTTTCTACAGTTAGAGCATTTCAACAAGTATTTTAAGAAGCTGTATTTTAAGCAGGTATTGCTGCTAACCCTCACGGGCTTGCTTTCCATTGTAATAACCTATTATTCAGTAAGAAGCCTGATTATTTTCCAGGATACGGTCCCGGAGGTAAGAGATTTCTTTACCAATTATATGACGACGAAAGTATTCTGGATAGCAAGTATATCGTATTTGTTTCTTAACATAGGATTACTGCATTGTCTGTTTTTTTTCTCGCTGAACAAACCGGTCTTTGCCATGTATTCGATTCTGGCAGGCCTGGCAGTGAATTTCTCGGTTGGATTCTTCTGTAGCCGTGTATTCGCCCTGGAGTATGCCACCGTCGGGTTACTGGCGGGTTCCATCGTATTTGCCGTAATTTCGGGCTCGACTGCTATGAGTTTATTTAAAAGGTTGGACTACTATTATTATTCCGCGTTTTAAAGAAAAGACTGAAAATCAGGTGACTGTCTGTCAATATTGGATATTATTTGAAATAATGTTTTAAACTTCATGTTACGGTTGGTTGCAATAAATTTTAAAATATAAAAATGAGAAAATAATGGATAAATTGAATTCGTACCTCACATGCATAGTGTTGCTATTTTCAATGTCAGATTGCTCCGGCCCAGGTTTTATAAAACAAGGAAAGGCCCTGGAGCCTTTTGCTGTAAGCTATGAGAAAATTGAAGACTTAAGGGGAGCGGCAGATAAATACAAACTGTTAATTGTGGAACCGGATCAATATTCAAAGGCTGAGGCCGATTCACTAACCACGGAATCCAATAAAGTAATCGCGTATGTAACCCTTGGGGAGGTAGATCGAAACCGCTGGTATTACCCGCTGCTTGAAGAACGCGGTTTTCTGGGTGTGAATGAACATTGGGACAGCCCGTACCTCAATTTAGCGGATTCGACTACCCGCTCCATTTTATTAGATCAGGTCATTCCCAATATAATGAGCAAGGGGTTTGACGGACTTTTTTTGGATACGGTGGACGATGTGGCTCCCTATACCGAGCGTTCTCATTTGCAACCATTCATGGAAGATATTATTGCACAGATCCGCATGGATTATCCCGACGCATTTATCATTCAAAATGCGGGACTATTCCTGCTCGATAGCAGCCATAAGTTTATTGACGCCGTTTTAATCGAAGATGTAGCCACAAGCTATAATTTTGAAAACCAGACCTATAATCTTAAAAGACAGGATGATTACAGGGAAAAAGTCAAAAGTATAGAAAAAAACTCCAATTTATATAATAAACCGTTTCTGATTGTGGATTTTTCTGATAAAGAATCTCTTACCAATAGGGTAATAAACAGGTTAGACACGTTGTCCTATCCTTATTTTATAGGTTCGATCCAGCTAAATAACATCTGGGAGACGATATCCAGTACCTCCGACCGATAAAAATTCATCAAATAATCGTTGTATGTTGTCAATTCTCGGAGACTATCCATATTGGTTTGATGCTGTATCTGCAGGGATCCGTATTGTTCTATGGTTTTTTCTGTTATTTGGTTTTATAACGCCCCTGTTTTTATCCTACACACGCAGGCTGCCGTTAATCGAAAAAATCATATACTCATGGATAGGCATGGGCGGTATTCTCATAGTCGGCGTGTTTGCATTGACTAAAATGAACATGTATGATCTTATCAGTATTGTTACCCTCCTATGTCTGACTCCCTTTCTATATAATTTTTCAAGAACCAACGAGGCTCGTGAGATCTTTAATTATTTAAAGCAGCGTGAGCTGCAGGTACTGCTCGACTATATCAGGATCCTTGAAAACAAAAACTGGTCATTCCGAAATTGGCTGAAGCAACAAGTGACTCCCGAAAAAAAATTAAGTGGGTCACAATTCCGCAGTGTAATGGTTATAGGCAGTATTGCAATCGTTGGTACAGGCGTACGGATGTATTCGGTTCTTCAAAATGCCGCTCCCTCAAGCAGTGGATGGTTTGTCCACCTGGATCGCATTAAAAATATCAGGCTTCAGGAATATTTCGGGGCTTATCCTGATCCGGGGGGCATGCATGCCTTGGTCAGTGTATTCAGCCTTTTTACGCAAGTAAGTCCGGAATTGATCTTACATCTACTGGGCGGTATAACCAGCTTCTTCTTATGTATTATTGTGTATTGGACTTCAAAAGATATTACCAGAAACAAGTATCCTGCCGCAGTGATGGCGGGAATGGCAATATATGCGCTGGCACCGTTATTCTGGATGCCTGTTTCTTTTGATCAGCAAGTAGATGCCGGCAGCCTGGAACTGGCGCTCTGTTTTGCATTTCCGACCATCATCCTGTTCATAAGAAATTTACGCAACCATTATAAGAGTCCTTGGTTTTATCCTCTTATAGGCTTTACGGCTACGGCAATGGTCAACTTGTTTGTGGCTTATGGTATACTTTTGCCCCTGATGCTACTTGGATTAGGAACTATGCGTAAAAAAAACTTTCGTTCTTCTTCCCGTATTGCCCTTATGCTGCTGTCAGTGAGCCTCATAAACCTCCTTCCCTATAGCGTATACTGCTACGTCTATAATGTCGACGCTTGGCAGTTTCTAATGAGGCAATTATACGATACACAGGTGTACAGTTACTTTCCAACTTTGATGTGGCCCCTGGAAGAATTGAGCTCAGTATACATGCTGATTGCAGCCATAGTAAGTTTATATTATATAGTCAGATGGTTGCTGCTGAAAGAAACCCTGCGGGACGAGCTAATCTTTTGCGTCATCTTCCTGGGCATTTCCGTCCTTTACATACCTGAAGTAGATTCCAGCAGTTTATTGTGGTTTGATATCGATCAGCTTAATAGTCTCTATGCGCTTATGATTGCTATTCTCATAAGCGTCGTATTTACCATGTTTTTAGAATTAACAGGGGCAATATTTAGGCTTGATACGAAAAAAATGCAACTCTTTTCATGGGGATTAGTTACAACCATCATAGGTAGTTTTATTCTTGTCCAGGGTGGATTGAAAGTAAGCCGGGTAACGCCGGGCACTATCCCTAACGGTTTCATGAAAGCCTATTACAATATTATTGAGGAACGCCAACCATATACCTATGCCGTCGTTGGACCCAAAGTGCAACAGATTATGGCTAAAAACCGCAATTTCTTTATGGAATACAGCTTCTTTCTGGAAGAGTATCGTAAAATCGACTCGCTCTACCATGAGCAGCTTCAATTGCCCGCGGTTGAACAGGACGGAAGCAGGGTACCACCCGCCTCGGTATTTATCTTTGCTGAAAAAGCGCCCTACCAATCCATTCAGCAGGGTATCCTATACAATGCTTCCTCCGTAATGCATGAGGTCGAACAGTGGATTGCCCGTTACAGGGAACTGCCTAACAGGAGGGTAGAGATCTTTTATTCTGATCATAGGGTCACAGTATATGAGCTTGTAAACAGCCAGCTTGAATCAAGAATCAGCAATATCCTCATGGAAGTATATCCGCCAGACTAATCAAATGACCTATTCCCATGTGTAATCTATTCCGCTTCCGTTGTACTTATTTCATTATCATCCTCACGTTGATCTTGTGCGCCTGTATTGGCGGCTGTTCTTTTCAGCAGCTTGAGGAATACTTAAATCCCGGGACCAGAGAGCCGCTTGCGTTAGTAATCAGCAATAAGGAAGACCTCTCATCTAATGCTATTTACAAACAAATTTCCAAAACGCTTGATTATACCAGCATTCCTTATTTCAACCATGATCTTTCCGTAGCCGACAAGCCGCTGCATATATCTCCGTCCGTAAAATTGGCCTATATAACGACTAACATGGTGGAGCAGTTAAAGAATGATGAAGTTGAGCTACTTATACGTTTCGTGGCCGAAGGACATCAACTGATAATATTGGCGCCTGTTTTTGATGACCGGATTGCCTACCTGATGGGGCTGAAAAAAAACCCTTCCTATGAGATTGACAATGTAGCGGAAGGGTACCATTTTCATACAGATATTTTTCCCGGGTACAGGGGACGTAGCCTCAAAACCTTGAACCCCTATCAACACAGGGGGATTAAAGGTTCAGAATTTATAAAGGAAAAGAATGTCCTGGCCACCGCTATCAATGATACGACCTACCCGGTCATTACAGAGCGAAAAATAGGGCAGGGAAGCTCCATTTTCTTTAATACCATTCAAACAGAGGAAAAGGATTACCGTGGCTTGATTTTTTCAGCGGGCCTGAGGGTCCTGGAAGGTTACCCATATAGAATAGCGAACGCCAGTACTATCTTTTTAGATGATTTCCCGGCGCCCTTATACAATGAGAAACTGCCACCCGTTGACGAGGAATACGATATCACTCATGCAGAATTTGTACATAATGTCTGGTGGCCCGATATGAAAGCACTGGCCGACAGTTTTGATATCAGTTATACAGCACTGCTTACCTTCAATTATAACGCTACCGTTGTACCTCCCTTTAATTTTGACGAGTGGGAAGCCAATAAATTTACTATCGGTGGAATCACACAAAATACGAGTCCATGGCTTGCCCAGGATATAAGTAAAAGCAGACACGAGTTGGGCTTCCACGGCTATAATCATTTTTCATTGTGGCTGAAAGACTGGCAAAACGAAGGATTTATGGAGGCGGCCCTGCGTGCCGCAAGGAAACGCTGGACCATCAATAATCTCGGCACGCTGCCACAAGCATATGTGCCACCCACTAATGAGATAGATTCGGTAGGCCTTGCCAGTATTAATAAAGCTTTTTCCGAGATTAAATACATGAGTTCTATCTACAATGGGGATGTTGAAGATGGAGGGGGACGGGAATTTGGCCCGGATCCCTATATTCCCTCGTTATTTAACTATCCCCGCGTAACCAGTGGATTTGTCGACAATGAGTTTTCAATGCTTAGTCAAAACAGTATGTTTCTGTATACCGGTATTTGGACCCACTTCATTCATCCCGATGATGTTTTCCAGGTGATGCAGCGAGCTGAAGATAACTATCGAAGCCGTAACCCATTGGGATTAGGCTGGCATAGCAGTAAGACACACAATTATGGATTATACGAGGTCTTTAAACAGCGGCTTGAAAGAACGGTCAGAACCTATCCCGGAATCAGGTTCCAGACGGTTAGCCAGTCTGTCCCCATTGTCAGGAATTGGCTTTTTACCCAAAGCCATTACCATGTTATTGATTCGACCCTGAAGATAAGTACAGAGACAACAAAATCCGGAATCCGGCAGAATAAGGAAAAATTCTGGTTTGTCTATGTGAGCGACAAAAACCGCCCTCAGTTTGAACGAGCACTTCTTGATTCAGAGACCGAATTTGCAGCGTCAAATATATGGGATGGCAAGCTGTACCAGTTTTTAACCACTTCCGATACGTTGGCCTTGCCGGTATTGAATACGGGCGCCGTGTCTGCCGGATATGAGCAGGATATTGTCCGGATACTTGCAGACTACCGGGATTACACCGGCCTTTACGGCGAGTCGCGATGGGTCGATACCCGGTTTGAAGATGCTCTATCCGCCTTGAAAGGAAATCCAACCTCTGAGAGCCTGCAAGACACGGTGATAGCATTGGCCGTTGAATTTGACAGTCTCGAAACGGCCATATCTGTCCTGGAAAAAAGGATTATACATCGGTCTAATTGGAGTGCACAGGATATCGAACAATTGCTTAAATTTTATGGCTGGAGGGGGCAATTAGACAGGGCATTTTCTTTTCTGGAACAACTGTGGACAACGTTCTCCGACCATTCGATCATTATGTTTAAAAATATGATGGTCGAACGATATGGTGCTCCCAGTTTAGATTTCCAAAAAATGTGGGCAGAAAGGGAGTTGGTTCTCGAACCTGAAAATGAGTTGCTGCTTCGGCATATGGTATATCTGCATTATTCAAATGAGTCATGGCCGGAGCGGAAACACTATATTAAACGCCTGATTGATCTCAATCCGCGCTCCGATACGCTCTACAAATTTGCCCTGGATAATTCAATAGCTTATGATGAACCTCAAAATACATTGGAATGGCTCCGGGAATTTCCTGATGAAGTCTCAATCCAATTACAGCCGCTGGCCGCAAGTATCGCGTATCTCTATGCCAATGAAGGAGAAACAACAAGGGCCCTTATGTGGACAAATAAAACAGATCAGATACCCAATATTACCGAACTTGAATGGCTGCTTCAGCAAAAGAGATACCACGATTTTATTACCAGGTCAGAAATCTACATGAAAGAACAACCCTCAAATGATTCTCTTCGTGCTTATATCGGGCTTAAGCTGATATTTGAACACTTCGTTGAGGAAGGATATGATACACTCTACCCCTTGTTTGAACAGGACAATGCACAACCACAGACAAAAAAGCTTGTTTATACTGAAATTGGGTATATGGATTTCGAACAGAAGAAACAGTTTTATAATACCTATCCCAGTTTTTTCCCCGACAGTCTGAAAGCCAATTTGAATTCTACCTACCGGCAGAATGAAGGATTTGAAATAGGGACCAGCAATTCCTTTGCTACCGATAATTATGAAAACGAGAAAGCGACGCTGGGTATTTATGCCCAGTGGGGAGACCGGTCGGGAGCAACGTATCGTTTTACCGTTGAAGAAGGAATTGTTTCTTCTAATATACTTGAAAACAATGAGTTGCATGAATTACATCATTTAAACTATAGGTATTCTCAAAGTTTCGGGGGTCAGGCGACGCAATTATTTATATCGGGAGGAACCTACTTTGATAATCAGAAAACACGCCCCGAATTAAGCGCTGGTATTTTGTTTTCAAAACCATCCTCCTTTACATCGACTAAAATTCAATTTGAGCCTGTTTTTACCAACCGGAGTATTCAGCTAGACATGAATCAAATACGCGCAGAGATCTACAGAGATGATTACTGGTTTAACAATAATGGAGTGCAGAGCACGCTGTCGCTTAGCGGTAAATGGTACAGCAATAATGTGTTGGCATATGAGGGGCTGTTTCGACTTTATTGGAAAATGCCTTTTTCCACTCGATTAAGCCAACTGAGACCTCTGGCTGATTTGTCTTATGCAGACGCGACCGAAAAATTTCTTTTCGCCATGCCCTACTATACACCGGATAAGATTCTCACCAAGGGAGGAGGCATGGAATTCAGCTACAAAAATAAATTGTATGATCCCGGTTTTTCCACGGGAATATCATTTATGGCTAAACACAATATACACGATGGGACCTTTTACTCGGGAAATGCCCGTCTGTCTGCCCGCATTAACAAATACTGGCAACTGTCGCTCCAGGGCGCGCTTTCTACAAGCAACATTTACCGGTATAACCATGTGGGCCTTAATATTTCACACATATTTCCAAAAAAGTTTGTTGAATAGAAGTCTTTGAAAAACCAGGGTTTTAGGTCAAGATCGAGGCCAGCGGAAGGGTAGAATCGCATCCTATAGCTCATATGAGAGGGCTTCAACCGACTTACAACGCCGACATCGGGCAAAAGAGCGGTTTTGCAAAGGTTTTGAATAATTTACCGGTTTCATTTAATTAAATTGGCAAATTAAAAAAATAAAGTAGGCAACTCTTTTTACTTTTCATCTCTTTCACCAGTATTTCTCCAGGAAGGCATAAAGCGCCACTCCCACGGTAACGGACACATTTAAGGAGTGCTTGTGTCCATATTGTGGAATTTCCACAAAGTCATCAATATGAGTCAACAGGTCCTCATCCAGGCCTGTCACCTCATTGCCGAAAGCCAGGCAGATCTTTCGGTCTTTCGGGACCCCATACTCCGGAAGCAGTACGCTACGGGTCATTTGCTCAAGTCCCACCAGCCGGTAGCCGTTTCCTTTCAGCTGGCTTATCTTGGTATCCAACTGGTCGCACTCGACATGCTGCCATTCCACATACTCTTCGGCCCCGATGGCTGTTTTGGTAATTTCGGGCCGGGGGGGAGTAGGGGTGTAGCCGGAAATAAGTATTTCATGGATACCAAAGGCGTCGGCACTCCGAAAAGTCGCTCCCACGTTGTGCATGCTCCGGACATTATGAAGCAATATTTTAAGGTCTCCCAGCTGACCCGGTATGCTGCGATCTAAATTTTGCTTGAGAATCTCTTTGGTACTGAGTTTCTGCATGTTTATTTACGTTTGCCGAATGATTTGTAAAGTGGTTATCCAGATACTGAGCTTAAAATAACGTAGGCCCAATATGATATGAGACCTCTTTTAAACGCGATTGAAGTCGCAAGGAGGTTTTGGCAATGTCGTGGCCTCAACAATGAGGGTGACGTACTGATCACAACACTTCATTTCCCGGTCAGGTACAGGGAGGTTCCCTCAGGTTGTTCCCGGTGGTCGCTGGATCCACCGCATTGGCAGCTATACATAACAAACTGTGTTAAAATAGGAATTGCGCAAAGATAATGACAATAGGGATTGGGCAAAACAACGGTTTTGCAAAGGTCGATGTTTTTCAAAACCACAGAAGGCTACGTCCAGCGCTACCAAAATATTCAGCAAGTCTTTGTGCTTCTCCCGGGAAATTTTCCGAAGCTGTTTTCCATGGCATATATGATATGCCTGCCAGAGTTATCCAAAGAGGAATAATATTGCCAATTTTTCACCAGCTCACCGGCCACGAAGTGCTTCACAATGACCAGCTTGCGGACCTGCACGGATGGGAACATATAAATTTAGATTTGGTAACAGAAGGATAAACATGGTATTTTAACGCACTGAACAACCCATAGATGTCAGCTCAACGGCTGGCATTTATTTTTATGTACTAAAAAGAGTTTTGAATTAAAAGCTGATTATCGTGGAAAAGAATTATTTATCACGTGAAGGATTTGAAAAACTGGAAGCCGAGCTAAAAGATCTTAAGAGCAGGGGACGCAAAGAGATTGCTGAGGAGATCGCTGAGGCCCGTGCCAAAGGAGATCTGAGTGAGAATGCGGAGTACGATGCCGCCAAGGAAGCGCAGGGTATGCTCGAAAAGCGTATCGCAGAGCTCGAGAATGCGCTGGCCAACGCCCGAATTTTGGACGAAGAAGACGTGAAAACCGACAAGGCCTATTTACTTTCCACGGTCACCATACATAATCACAAGGTAGACCGGGAAGTTAAATATACCCTGGTGTCAAAGGATGAAGCTGATTTTAAAAAAAATAAAATTTCCATAGAATCACCCATCGGAAAAGCTATTTTAGGATCGGAAATCGGTGAGATCGTCGACGTAGACGTCCCCGCCGGTAAACTAAAACTTGAAATCAAAAATATTGAGAGATAAATAAATGAACATAACGGTCATAGGAACCGGATATGTGGGACTGGTCAGTGGTACCTGTTTTGCCGATTCGGGCAACAATGTTACATGTGTAGACATAAATGAAGAAAAAGTTAACCAGCTGAATAAAGGAAATATCCCGATTTATGAGCCGGGACTGGAAACCCTGTTTGATCGGGGACAGCGGGAGGGACGCCTTCACTTTACAACTGAGATCGAAGGAGCGGTCAGGCAGGCTGATATCGTATTTCTGTGCCTGCCTACACCGCCGGGGGGCGACGGACAGGCGGATCTCTCGGCAGTGATGACAGTAGCGGGACAGCTGGGCGGGCTTCTCGAGGATTATACGGTCATTGTCAACAAGTCCACGGTTCCGGTGGGGACCGCCGACCGGGTACGTCAGGCCATCGCCGGGCAGGCCGATGAGGAGCTGTTTGACGTGGTCTCCAACCCCGAGTTTCTGCGCGAGGGAGCTGCTGTGGACGATTTCATGTACCCCGAGCGGGTAGTGGTTGGCACATCAAGCGAGCGGGCGGCCGACATTATGACGACCCTTTACGAGCCGTTTGTACGCTCGGGTAACCCGATTATTGTGATGGATGAACGAAGCTCGGAGCTGACCAAATACGCCGCCAATGCAATGCTGGCAACCAAGATTACGTTTATGAATGAGATCGCCAACATCTGCGAGCGTGTGGGCGCCAACGTCGATAATGTGCGCCGGGGCATCGGTACCGACTCCCGAATCGGCAAGCGGTTCCTGTTTGCAGGTATCGGCTATGGCGGAAGCTGCTTCCCGAAAGACGTGCAGGCGATCCATTATACGGCGGGACAGCATGGCTATGATTTTAAGATTTTGGATTCTGTCATGAAGGTCAACGAAGCCCAGAAGGTCTCCATCGTTAAAAAGATGGAAGACTACTACGGCACCGACGATTTTTCCGGCAAACAATTCGGCATGTGGGGACTGAGTTTTAAACCCGAAACCGACGATATCCGGGAGGCCCCGGCTCTGTATATCGCCGAAGCGCTGGTGGAGCGGGGGGCGAAGCTGCTGGCCTACGACCCGGAAGCCATTGGCACCTTCAGGCAGGCGACCAGCCGGCAAGTGCTCGATCAAACGACGTTCGTCCACAGCCAGCAGGAGGCGCTCGATGACATTGATGCACTGGTTATCTGCACCGAGTGGAATGAGTTCCGGCGTCCAACGGTAGATAACTTTGCCAACAATATGAAACAGCCTGTGATCTTTGACGGACGTAACCTGTATGACCTGAGTCGGGCTGAAAAAGCGGGGATTACATATATCAGTGTAGGACGTCCCTCTGTCAATGTACCCGATATGGCAACAACCGGGAACGAGGTTTAATAAATCATATTTTGTGAGTAATTCAACAGCAAGGAAACGTGTTTTAATCACGGGTGGGGCAGGATTTCTCGGTTCTCACCTGTGTGACCGCTACCTGGCGGAAGGGTATGAGGTTATCTGCATGGATAATCTCTCTACCGGCAGTGCCGATAATATTGCTCATCTTATCGGCAACGATGATTTTGAGTTTATCAAACATGATGTTACAAATTTTATTCATGTCAACGGCGACCTGGATCTGATTCTACATTTTGCCTCGCCGGCCTCGCCTATCGACTATCTTGAGATGCCGATTCAAACGCTGAAAGTAGGATCACTGGGTACCCATAAGGCACTGGGACTGGCAAAGTCCAAAGAGGCTCGTTTCCTACTGGCTTCCACCAGCGAGGTGTACGGCGATCCGCTGACCCACCCACAGAACGAAAATTATTGGGGGAATGTGAATCCTATCGGCGACCGCGGGGTATATGATGAGGCCAAACGATTCGCTGAGGCGATGACGATGGCCTACCACCGTTATCATAATATAGAAACCCGCATCGTACGTATTTTTAATACCTACGGGTCCCGGATGCGCATCTATGACGGCCGGGCACTGCCGACATTCATGCGGCAGGCGCTCAACGGCAACCCGCTTACGGTCTACGGGGACGGGACTCAGACCCGCTCGTTTATGTATGTGGATGATTTGGTCGAAGGAGTGTGGCGGCTTTCACAAGGCAACTACAGCGATCCGGTCAATATCGGAAATCCCCAGGAAATTACGATCCTGGAGTTTGCCAAAGAGATTATTAATTTGACCGACTCTGACAGCGAGATCACCTTCGAGGAGCTGCCCAAAGACGATCCGCAGGTACGGCAGCCTGACATCAGCCGGGCCCGGAAGGTGTTGAATTGGGAGCCTGCTTTTGATCGGGAAGAAGGACTGATGAAAACCCTGGATTATTTCAAGCAGAAAGTGTTACGAGAAACATAGCCTTCCAGCGGATCGCCTTTTATTAATGGTATTTATGACTGTTAGCCGGGTACAACGCAGGGAGAAACGGTTCCCGTTAAAGCGGCCATCTTACCGGTACCTTCTAATTTCGATAGTAACCCAAATCAACGGTTAGACGAGTGAATTTTGAGAGATTGAACGTCATTGTTAATACAGGATTGATAATAACGGCTTTTATTTTTCTTGTTATTGCAGGTTCTCAGAAAGCCGTTGCCCAATCCGGCCAGAGTCAGGGATACCAGGTTTTGCCAGCGCCGGATGTCTGGTACAACAGTGTTGACGGGGTGAGGGTGGGAGTCCGGCTCCGGGGGGAAACACCCGGTACCTTTGGCGACGGTCCTCACCGCGTCAATGCCGGCATTTGGCTCGGCACCAGGTTTCCCGACCACCCCGTTTCGTATTATTTTTCCCTGACGGAACCCATTCCGCGGCTTTCTGATTTCGGCAGCGAAGCCAATGTGAATGTAAAAACCTCCTATCGAACCGGATTCCAGTCGCATGGAATAACCTTCAATAAACGATGGCAGGCAGGTTTTGATGAGCTGAATTACACTGAGATGAGCATCGGCATGGGGGCAGAACAGCGTTTCGAACAGGCTTATCTGCTGTACCCGCAGCTATGGCAGGACCAGTGGCTGTATCCGGTGAGGGCTTCGCTTTTAAGGACCAGCGCAAACAGGCCGGGGCGGTATCTCTTTTCATGGACTGTCCATGCCAATTTTATCGGGGACCATCCCGATTTTTTCCGCACGGAAGTAGCCCTGCATCAGCGGGTTCCGCTTTCTGAATCCTTTACATTTTTCGGCCGCCTTTATACCGGCCTGGCAACAGAAGAAACAGCTCCGGAGTATCTTTTTTCCCGCAGCATGCATTCTGCCCGCAGGTGGGTCGACCGGGGATTAACCCGGGCCCGGGGGACCATCCCGCCGGCCTGGATGGAATCCGGTAATATTCAGATTGCGGGTGGCGCCAACCTCAGGGGATATCTGTATCAGGATATTCAAATGCTGAACGGGAATACAGCTCCCTTGTATACGTCGCTGTCGTCTGTGAATATGGAACTCGACTATCCAAACCCCCTGGGGCGCGCTTTTAGAAAAATTCCCATTGCCGGGGAATTCATTGATTTTCGCTCGTACCTGTTTTTTGACAGCGGTACATCGGCGGGACTGACATCCATTGAGGAATCCGGTATATTAGCGGATGCGGGTCCGGGATTCCTCTTCTCCATAAATATTCCCGATTACCTGGGGAAATCACGCGGACTTATGATCCGGTATGATTTGCCGGTGTGGGTCTCGCATCCCGGTTCCGAGAATCATTTTAAATTCCGACACCTCATCGGTATCGGAGCAATAATATCACTGTAAGGTTTTCTGTGAAGAAGTCGACCGACATATTATTTTATTTTGTCATGTTGTTATTGCTTGCTTCCTGTACCAGCGGGAGGTGGGTGGTAAAAGACGAAGACGCCGTAGACCGGTCCGATTACGAAATATTGGAACAGAAGAAATTTTTAGAAGTCTCAGATACGCTAAGCCCTGAAAATCCGGTCCTTACACTGGATGTTAAATCTCACACGACTTATCAGTTTCAGCAAAAGATGCTGGTTCAACGCAATATCCAGGATTACCGCTTGCGTCCGGGCTTCGTAGCGTTGGGACTCGCAGGAGCTGCAGCATCCTTTTACGCGGCTAATTCCAGTCGTTTTAACAGTGGATCGGCTCAATCACTCACTTTGAATACGGTCGGCGTGTTGCTGGCTGCTTCGGGATTTGCAAATCTTAAGCCTGTTGGTGACCCCCGCCCCGTGGGGGAAGAGCGATATCTCGAAAACACCGGAACGGTCATTGAAACCGATACGGTTAATATTCAGGAAGATGAGCCAACACCGATAAGCGCGTCTGTCACGTATAAGGGACGGATTGTTTTTGAAGAAGATCTCAAAGAAATTCTGGGAGGACATCTGCAAATTCCTCTTGCCCAGGGATTTAATGATCTTCAGCTGACAAATCGTGATCCCGGTTCTTTTGAGGTAGAGGTGACATTCGCCGATTCTACCTACCACTATAGCTATCCGGTTTCGTCCATCCTGGAGCCTTACGCACAAGTTACCACAGAACTTACCGAGCTGCGGAGCGAACCTTCCATACACCCGGAAAACGTGCTGGCAGATCTGACCCGCGGAAGTCAAATACGGGTTGATACGACGGTCGATGAACAGTGGTACAGGGTGTGGTATGGCATCTCGGAGAATTATATTCGCAGAGATGACGCCCAGCTGATATGGAGATCCACGAATTTTGCAGGGAATGAAGAGGTGGTTGCCGTGCCGCGTGTACCGTTCGGTAATATTGATGTGGAAAGCAATATCCCTGTTTTACGAGAGACGAAGCCTAACGCACAGGCTCTTATCATCACCAATGAAAACTATGACGAACCGCTATCCCGCCGGGAAAATACCCACAGAGACGGACAGCTGATGGAGGAATACCTTCAAAAGTCTCTTGGTTACGAGAGTAGTAATGTTCATCATCTTACGGACGTTCAGCAACCGGATCAAATTTACCGGCAGATTGACATCATTTCCGATGCCGTTAATGACAGTACCGAACTTTTTGTCTATATAGGGGGATATGGCGAAATAGATAACGGGCAGGAGCTGTATTTGAAAAGTGTCACTCCTGCTGCCGGAACCTCCGCCCGGGATGTCCCGCTCAGAGCTGTTTTCAGCCGGATTGCTTCGTTGCCAGACGGCCAGACCTGGATTGTCTCAGATATCGATTTCAGCCGAACACTGCCCGAAAATTTTACCGAGTCTGAACAGGAAACACTCCTGCGCTCTCATACCTCGATATTGACAGAGGATCCGGGAACCGTATGGGTAACGGGAAGTCAACTGGAAGAACCATCCCGACTGTATCGTTCATCGAAGGGAGAGGACAAGAAACATCATATATTCCCCTACTTTTTCGCGCGGGCTCTGCAGCAGAACCGGACTTCCGTCTCCCGGATTTATGATCTGCTCCGGCAAAATATTTCCTATACCTCCCGAAGACTGCATGAACGTCCCCAGCAGCCCATGATTTTGGGCGACCGTTCTGTTTCGTTCACTGAATAATCGGAGATAATCGGATATGGCCTATCTTCTGTATCTCTTACTCAGCTCTGTTTGTGCACTGGTGGTGGCCCATCTCCTGAAACATACGGAAGTGAAAAAGCTGCGAACCCTTAATACCCTTACGGTCAACTATCTGGTTGCTGCTTTAGTGGCCTTCCTGGTGGGATTTAGCGAAACGGGCAGCCAGTTATTTCGGCTGCCCGTCTATTATGTCCTCTTATTCTGTATGGCCGTGGGATTCTTTTTTATCAGTAACTTCATGGCGTACAGTAAATCGGTCCATGCCAACGGAATGGGCATCAGTATTGCGGCCATGCGGTTGTCGCTGCTGGTACCGGTTCTGCTCTCTGTCTATGTTTATGGAGAGTCGCTGGAGTGGCACCAGGTGACAGGAATTATACTGGTTTTTGGGGCTTTCTTGTTACTTGTTCCACTGAAAAAATCTTTGAAGATCGGCAATATAAACGTCTCCTGGCTGCTGCTTATCGTTTTTTTACTTACCGGGTTTGCAGATGCTTCCCTAAAGATATATAACGAAGAGTTAAGCCGGTCGCTCAATGAATTGACGTTTATGGGATGGATCTATTCAGGTGCTTTCTGTATTGGAGTACTTCTTTCGGTCCTCCGTCAGGGTCCGATGTTCACCCGGCAGGAAGCAAAAATGGGAGCCCTCCTCGGGATACCGAATCTCTATTCAGCCGTTTTTTTGATCTATGCCCTGGAGGGGATCAGCGGAGCGATAGCTTTTCCCGTGGTAAATATACTGAATGTACTGGGCGGCACGCTATTAGGAGTGCTTTTGTGGAAGGATGAAGTTACGGTAAGACAATGGGGAGGCATCGCTGTGGCTATCACGGCAATAGTGCTCCTGGTCTGATCAATACCAGCCGAGCTTAAATCCCCACCGACCGATGTCAAAAACAAATGCCAGTCCCCAGTAATAAACAAAATACATGCCGCCGGTGATGAGCGCAACGCTGCTTACCATTTGGAATTTGTATGGCTTCTTCCGGGCAACCGCCCCTATTTTTTGGCCGGCCATCCAGACTATAAGTCCGAAAAGCAGGGCCATCACCGCTATTTGTCCAAGTCCCTGAATCATCATAACGCCCGCCCCGTAAAAAGGACTGTTGGCACTGGCGGCATACACTAAAAACTCCCGGAAAACAGGGAAGGGGCGACCGATGGCAAAGCAGCCTACCAGGGTACCGAGCAGTAGTGCCTTGGTGGTTGTTTGATTAAAGAAAGCGCGTGTCGTATCCGAAAAACGATTTTTTATCTTATCCAAAAAACCCATTTCCAGAAAACCCCAAATAAGCATGATAACCCCTAACAACGAGAAAACGGCTTGCGCCTGGGCCAGCCGAACGGCTCTCTCATTTAACACCTTCATCCCTTCAGCACCCAAAAACCCAATAAAAAAGCCGTAAAACCCGGTAATGACAAGTACACCGGCTACAAAGCATCCAAAAGCCTTCCAAGCGGTCCGGCTACCGGATTGTCCCTCTTCCACAGAACAGGCGAGACCGGGAATCATGGCAAAAATAACACAATTACAGGCCGTAAACGTAGCGGCAAGTCCGACAATAGCGGCAAAAATAAACCCAAAGCCCGACCCTTTTGTGCTGTAGTCGCCGGCAAGATCCGAGGTGTTACCGATCGTATTCCCCGCAACGAATTCTTTTCCGAAGCCGTCCACCAGGTGGTAGTTCCAGAAACCAGCGATCAACACCGCCACTATTATAGCGGACAGCGCATAGAAAAGCCGTTTTTTAAAGGGGTAGACCGACCGAAATTCGTTTGACATATCGCGTGTTCCCTTACGTTGTTCTTCTCATACTTTGTACATGATCCCTGCCATAAATAATAGTTAGATAGGTTGAGAAAATTTCCAGACTATTGCAACCGGAAATTGCTGTTAAAATGGTTAATTCCGAAGGTTGAATTTGATTTGCATACTCCAATCCTATATCCCAGTTCCCGCCATAAAGCCTTAAGGGACACGCTTGTTTTCGGGAGCTACCTTGCCGCAACCAACTTTCTTTGTGAGATACAGGAACTAATAGCTTGCGTTTATCCCCTGTATAACCCTTTTCAATTGGCATTGCTTGGTTTAGATGGAGATATTCCCTACCAGAAATTGTCCCGGCACTCATGTCTTTGAGTAAGTGTTCTTGCCACCAACTTGTTTCCAATGGGGGACTTACGAGCATATTTCAGGGACGACTCCAATAGCAAAGCAGGGCAATTAATAAAGTTTACCTTGCTTGTAAGTTTGCTTATATTATCAGCCTGTGAGGGACCTTAAAATAAGTCGTCCCGCAAAGGATTACCGGACCTGTTTTTAGACTTGGTCTAAGTTAATTTTGAACGAACCTGTTTGATCTACTGTTTTCATAACAAATAAGAAGAGCACAGCATCCTAAAATAACCGCAGTCAACTTATGAGTGAAACTGAAGCACTTGAATCGATGGTCGGTGGTGAGTACAAGTACGGCTTTACTACCGATGTTGAGTATGAAGAATTTCCCAAGGGAATAAATGAAGATATCATCCGCGAGATCTCCCGCCGGAAAAATGAGCCAGAGTGGGTTACGGAATTCCGTCTGGAAGCATATGAAAAGTGGACTCAGATGGAGGAACCCGACTGGCCGAACGTGGAATATGAGACTCCTGATTTTGATAATGTCCAGTACTACTCAGCCACGAAAAAGAAGGGCAACGGTAAGAAACCCGAAAGCCTGGAAGACGTCGATCCCGAAATAATTGAAACTTATGAGAAGCTGGGCATTCCGCTGCAGGAACAGAAGCAGCTGCAGGGGATTGCGGTTGATGCCGTATTCGACAGTGAATCGATCTTTACGACCTTTAAAGAAAAACTTGGCGAGGCAGGGGTCATCTTCTGTTCTATTTCGGAGGCCATTCAGAATCATCCCGAGCTGGTAAAAGAATATATGGGATCGGTGGTGCCGAAGGGCGACAACTTCTACGCAGCTCTCAACTCAGCGGTATTCTCCGACGGATCCTTTGTATACGTTCCCAAAGATACGATCTGCCCGATGGAGCTTTCCACCTATTTTCGTATTAACAACATGCAGTCGGGACAGTTTGAACGTACGCTCATTATTTGCGAGGATAACAGCCAGGTCAGCTACCTCGAAGGCTGTACCGCCCCCATGTACCAGGAAAACCAACTGCACGCTGCCGTCGTGGAACTGGTTGCGCTGGAAAATGCCGAAATCAAGTACTCTACCATTCAGAACTGGTATTCCGGTGACGAAGAAGGGCAGGGCGGTATTTTCAACTTTGTAACCAAACGGGGACACTGCCGGGGAGATAACTCCAAGATCTCATGGACCCAGGTCGAAACGGGTTCGGCTATTACCTGGAAGTATCCCAGCGTCATAATGCAGGGGGATAATTCCATTGGCGAATTCTTCTCCGTTGCGGTTACCAATAATCGCCAGCAGGCCGATACGGGCACCAAAATGATTCATGTCGGAAAAAATACCAAGAGCACGATTATATCCAAGGGTATTTCCGCCGGTAAGTCAAATAACAGCTACCGGGGGCAGGTAAAAATCAGTCCCCGTGCGGACGGCGCTCAGAACTATTCGGTATGCGACTCGATGTTGATCGGGCAAACCTGTGGGGCTCATACCTTTCCGTATATTGAATCGGCAAACCCCACCGCCAAGGTAGAGCATGAAGCCAGCACCAGCCGCGTGGGAGAGGATCAGATCTTTTACCTGCAGCAGCGCGGCATGGATGAAGATGACGCTATTTCACTGATCGTCAACGGCTTTTGTAAAGAAGTGCTGAAAGAGCTGCCGATGGAGTTTGCCGTTGAGGCGGACAAGCTGCTGGGTATTAAACTTGAAGGCAGTGTCGGATAATGTAGAACATCCATCTTGCAAATCATTTTCAAACTATTAAATAAATTATACAGAGGAATAGATTAACGTGTTAGAAATCAAAGATTTACATGTATGTGTTGAAGAGGATCCGTCAGAAAAGATCCTGAAAGGTGTTAACCTGACAATCAATAAGGGGGAAATCCATGCCATCATGGGTCCCAACGGAAGCGGAAAGAGTACCCTGTCTAAAGTGGTGGCGGGACACGAGGCCTATGAGGTTACGCAGGGGGACATTCTTTTTGAAGGAGAAAGTATCCTGGATCTGGATCCCGATGAACGCGCTCACAAAGGTATTTTCCTGGCTTTCCAGTATCCTGTGGAAGTTCCGGGAGTGACCAACAAGAACCTGCTTCGCCAGGCGTATAATACGATTGCCAAAGAGCAGGGCAGGGAAGAGCTGGACCCGATCGAATTTGAAGACTATGCCGCGGAGAAACTCGAGCTGGTTGATATGAAAAAAGAGTTTATGGATCGCAGCGTGAATGCCGGGTTCAGCGGTGGCGAAAAGAAACGCAATGAAATTTTCCAGATGGCCGTGTTGAATCCGAGACTATCTTTCCTGGATGAAACCGATTCGGGTCTCGATATCGATGCCCTGAAAATAGTAGCCAATGGCATCAACCAGATTGCCGATGAGGACCGGGCGGTGGTTATGGTGACCCACTACCAGCGTATATTGGATTATATTGAGCCCGACTATGTGCACGTGATGATTGACGGCAGAATTGCCAAATCCGGTGATAAGGACCTGGCTGTCAAGCTTGAAGATCAGGGTTATGACTGGTTATCTGACACAGCATCTGTATCTGTAAACGGTGAACAGAATTAAGGAAATGACTACATTAAAGCAAACGAAACAAACTTTTCTGCAAGATCTGCTGGATTTCCAGGGATCATTGAACGGTAAATCGCAATTTTTGGACAAAGTTCGCCTCAAGGCTGCTGATGAGGTTCGGAATACGCCTTTTCCTCACAAAAAGGATGAAGACTGGCGGTTTATCAGTCTGCGTGAGCTGTATTCCGAAGACTATGAATTAGCGGCCACGGTGGACGTCTCACTTCCGGATATCAGTGACCACTACTTACCGGAAAGCAAGGGAGCACGCATGGTCTTTGTGAACGGGACATTTTCCAGGGAGCATTCTTCGACCGAAGCATTGCCTGAGGAAGTCGAAATAGGCAACCTGGCCGACCTTACCGCGGACGACCATCCGCTGATCGAGGAACACCTGGGCAAGTACGGTAATTTTGAGGGAGATGTATTTTCTTCTTTCAATGCGGCTTTTCTGGATGATGGCGTATTTATTCATGTCCCCGAAAATCTGAAGGTAGAGGTGCCTGTGCACCTGTTGTTTGTCCAGACGGATGCGGATGTTAATTATTTTTCAACTTCCCGGAGCCTGGTACTGGCGGATGCAGGCTCTGAGGTTACGATTGTAGAAGACTACATCGGACTGGGTGACAACAAGTATTTTAATCTTCCCGTTTTTGAGGTCAACCTGGAGGAAGAGGCCTACGTGAAGCATACGAAGATCCAGCGCGAAAGTAAGAAGGCCATACATATCGCCCGTACGGGTGCGTCTGTGGCCAGGCACGCTAATTATGAGTCGTATACGATAACACGGGGCGCCAAGCTTTCCCGAAATGAACCGCGTATTTCGCAGCGGGATGAAGAAGTGGAATTCACGGTTGACGGACTGGTATTGATTGACGGGGAACAGGTTTCGGATACCCATTCGGTGATGGATCACCGATTCTCCCATGCCGACAGTCACCAGCTGCATAAATGCGTTATCAACGGGAAGGCTCACTCGGTATTCAATGGTAAGATTTTTGTCCGCAAGGATGCCCAGAAAATCGACTCCTTCCAGGAGAACAGGAATCTACTGCTCTCCCGCAAAGGGCTGGTCAATACCAAGCCTCAGCTTGAGATTTTTGCCGATGACGTAGTTTGCACCCACGGCGCCACCGTTGGTCAGCTGGAAGAGGATGAGGTCTTTTATCTTAAAAGCCGCGGCCTGAACGACCAGCAGGCCCGCGAGCTGCTCATTTACGCCTTCGCACTCGAGACTATCGAAAATATTACGGTGGATTCTGTGCAAAAGTTGCTGGTGGATGAGGTGCACAGGTATACCGAGCGTCAATTAGATTCTCAACTTACGACTTAACAATAATCATATATATGGGCAAGGCTGCTTCCGCCATACCGACTGACACGGTCGATTTTGACCGCATACGGGCCGACTTTCCGGTTCTCCGGGAAGAGGTCAGGGGGAATCCGCTGGTCTACCTGGATAATGCGGCCTCCAGCCAGATGCCTTCCGTGGTCGCCGATCGGATGGATCAGTACCATCGCCGAGAGCATGCCAACGTGCACCGCGGCATCCACCACCTGAGTCAGAAGGCGACCGATGCTTATGAGGCCACACGTACCAAAGCGCAGCGGCTTATCAACGCGGAGCACGAGCATGAGGTAATCTATACCACCGGCACTACCGATGGTATCAATCTG
This sequence comes from Fodinibius roseus, assembly GCF_900129315.1. GTDB lineage: Bacteria > Bacteroidota > Rhodothermia > Balneolales > Balneolaceae > Fodinibius > Fodinibius roseus. Next base: position 170,192 of record NZ_FQUS01000009.1, on the reverse strand, counting down.
GTCGCCCACAGCTTCTGCGAGGAATTTTTGTCCGACGGCGATGAGATCATCCTTTCAGAGATCGAGCATCATGCGAATATTGTGCCCTGGCAAATTGCCGCTGAAAAGCACGGCGCCGCTATCCGCGTAATCCCCGTTGATGACAGCGGCGAGCTCATTTGGCAGCAATACCTTGAATTGCTCAGCGAGCGGACTGCGATTGTGGCCATAGGCCACGTTTCGAATGCGCTGGGAACCGTTCACCCGGTGAAACAGATAGTCGAGGAAGCCCATAAACACGACATCCCGGTATTGGTGGACGGGGCACAGGCGGTACCGCACGGCTCTGTGGATGTACAAGAACTGGATGTCGACTTCTATGCTTTTTCTTCCCACAAAATGTGCGGTCCCACGGGTTTTGGTATCCTCTACGGCAAGGAAAAGTACCTTGATGCGATGCCCCCGTACCGCTCAGGCGGCGATATGATTGATAAAGTTTCCTTCGATGGAACGACTTACAATAAGCTGCCTTATAAGTTTGAGGCCGGAACGCCGCCTATTGTAGCGGGTATCGGGCTGGGTGCCGCGATCGATTACCTGACCGGTATCGGCATGGAGCATATTGCCCGCCGCGAACAAGAACTTCTGGAGTATGCTACCAGCCGACTGCTTTCCATAGAGGGTCTCCGTATCATCGGTACCTCCGAGCACAAAGCGTCGGTTATCTCTTTTGTATTTGATGACATCCATGCGACAGACATCGGTACCATCCTGGACCAGCAGGGAATCGCTGTTCGAACCGGCCATCATTGCGCGCAGCCGGCAATGCGCCGTTTTGATATTCCTGGTACCGCTCGCGCTTCTCTTTCTTTTTATAATAATGAAGAGGATATTGATCGTCTGACCGAAGGGGTTAAGCGTGCAAAAGATTTTTTCTGAACGACCATTCCTGTCTCTTAAAATAATAGTATTTCGTTAGAAACTATATTTTATTTATATTCGTTCTAAACAATGTAACTACTGTTCCAAATAAAATAAAAAGCTATGCCAAAGATTAAAGAAATTGAACGCACTCCAAATCCCGATGCAATGCGATTTGTATTGGGTGAAGCGCTAACAAATGGTGTAACAAAATCTTTTGAGGACAGTAGCCAGGCTGAAGGTGATGAGCTGGCTTCTGCGCTTTTCGCCATCGATCATGTAATCAATGTTTATTACGTGGATAAATACGTGACGGTTACCCAGGACGGGGAAGCCGTATGGTCGGAACTGCTTCGTAAGCTGGCACCGCCCATTCGCGAGGCTAAAGCGCAAACAGACGCGGTGGAAGATGATGAAGTTCATGCCACCAGGGAGGTGCAGGAAAGTGACGACCCCCGCCTGGTAGAAATTAACAAGATGCTGGATGAGCAGGTACGACCCTATCTGCTGGCCGACGGCGGCGGACTCAAAATTCTCGGGCTCGATGGCAACCGGTTAAAGGTTCACTACCAGGGAGCCTGCGGTACGTGTCCCACTGCCACCAGTGGAACGCTCTATGCGATCGAAAGCATGGTTAAGCGCGTCGATCCTGAGATACAAGTTGTTTCTGTTTAAGTAGACCAGAGGAAATTAATAACATATGTCTATTACTGTTAGCGACCGTGCCGCACGACGTATCAAGGAAATTCAGAGTGAACAACATCTCCCGGAAGATGCCAAACTGCGTGTTGGAGTGGTAAGCGGAGGTTGTTCGGGGCTGACTTATGACCTGAATTTCGACTCACGGACCGATGAATCCGAATCTTCGGAAGATCAGGAATTCAGGGACAACGGTATTAACCTGATTGTGGATATGCGTAGTTTCCTGTACCTGTCCGGAACAGAATTGGACTATACCGAGGGACTGGAGGGGCAGGGCTTCCATTTTGAAAATCCGAATGCCACGAGAACATGTTCTTGCGGAGAATCATTTTCAGTATAAATTGGTTATGGCTACAGATACCCATGGCGAGATTGTTAACAAGATAAAGCAATCAGACAGGCTTGTAACGATTGATTTGCAGAAGTATTTTGATTCCACGCCCCGGGCAGGCCTGGATTTGAAACAGTTTTTGTTCAAAGGACTGATTCTGAAAGAGAAAGAGTTCCGGGAGGCGCTTAAGGAATACGATTGGAGCCAGTACGGGGACAAGTATGTCTGCGTTTATTGCTCGACGGACGCTATTCTTTCCAAATGGGCCTATATGCTGGTAGGCCGGCATTTGACCCCGTTCGCGAAGGAGGTCTTTAAAGGTCGCCCGAATGAGATTATCCATGAACTCTACCGCCGACAATTAGAACCAGTTGATTGGAGTCAATATGCCGGTAAATTTGTTATCCTGAAGGGGTGCAGCGACGAAGAACGACCCGTACCGGATAGCATTTATCTCTATGCTACTCAAAGACTTATACCCCACGTCAAAAAACTGATGTATGGTGAGGCCTGCTCCAACGTTCCGGTCTACCGAAACTGAGTTATTGCATATAAGTTTGTTATTCGCGACTTGGTCCGACGTGAGGTTTTAGTTAGCCTTTTTTGGCCCAGGGGATTATCCCATTCCTTTAACAATGTTGAAAACAGATTTTTTGTATTCAGGATAATGTTTAACCAGATAGGAAATGATGGGCAATTCGGAAGTTAATGCTTTAGTAACGGGAGCATCCCGGGGAATAGGCAAAAGCATAGTACAGGCGTTGCTGCAGGAGGGAAACAGGGTTATAGGGACTGCCCGTAGTTCGGTTTTTCCCGCAACCTTTGCAAAACACAAGAATTTTGAGGGTCTGCATGTCGATCTTGCCCGAACTGAACAGATGAGGACGCTCTTGAAACCTGTTTTTGACCGGGAAAAAGCACCGATGGTGCTCATCAACAACGCAGGAATCTCTGAAGATGCTGATATGTCTGCCGGCGATGATCGGTGGCTGCAAACCTGGGACCGAACAATGCAGGTAAACCTCCGCGCTCCGGCGCTGCTCTCCAAGTGGGCGCTCAATCGCTGGCAACGGGAGGGGATGAACACCGGGGAGGGTATCCTTATTAATATTGCATCACGGGCGGCCTACCGCGGTGATACCCAGGAGTTTGCTTCCTACGCCGCATCCAAAGGGGGATTGGTTGCGTTCACTAAAAGTGTAGCCCGAGATTTTGGCGAGCACGGCATATCGGCCTATTCGATAGCACCCGGCTTTACGCAAACGGATATGGTCAGTGATTCGACTGAGATCTACGGTGAAAAATATTTAACACAGGGCATGTCCTTTGACCAGATTACCTCGCCTGAAGAAGTGGGGGAGCTTGTGGCTTTTCTGGCATCGGGTAAAGTGCCTCATATGACGGGTTCGACCTTCCATATTAACGGGGGAAGTTATATGATTTAGCGACAAGATTTACACCTGCGCTGAACGACACGCAAGATAGGCACATAGCGTTTTTGTATATGTTCCGTAACTCTCTATAATACAACTTTCAGGGGGGGAGCATCTGTGATGAAAGACTTATCGTTTTACTATTTTTATTCCCCTCATTTTTTATTTAAAATGCTCTCTCAATAATATTAACTCAAACAGGCACTCCATATCACTATCAAAAGAAGAATCAATCCGATGTACGCTACATTTTCTCGCATAGCCGTGGTTGTTCTGGTATTTACAATTGCCGGTCTGGGTTTTATAACGGGCTGCAGCGGCTCTATGACCTGGGAGGAGGCCCGACAAGCTGATACGTACGAAGCCTACCAGTCGTATATCGAAGACAACCCGGAGGGCGAGCACCTTGAGGAAGCCCAAAAACAAGCTGACAACCGCTATTGGGACGTCATTAAAGACGACTCGACCGCCGAAGCATTTGAGACGTATCTCGAAGAATTTCCCGACGGAGCGTTTCGGACCGATGCTCAGAGCAAGCTCAATCAGATATCATCGGCCAATATGGCCACAAAGGGACGCGTAACGGGATCAAATGTCATTATCCGAAGTGACCACACCACCGAATCGCCCTCAGCCGGCGTTGTTGCAAAGGAGGGAACGGTTGTTCAAATCCTTGACCAGTATAACTCCGGCAACAGTAAAGAAGCTATTTTAAAGCGTGATGTTGTCATCGTAAAAAATGGAAATCAGGTCTCGCTGCCGGAGGGAAAAGCCGTCAGAATTCTGTCCGACCGCAGCGATTCCGTTCGCGCATCCTTTTCCACGCCCGACTATGGTGCCACCGAAGCCATGATCAGCAAGGATAATATAGAGGCGATGAGTGGACAAAAATGGTATAAGATCCACACCAATGACGATATCACCGGCTGGATTTACGGCAAGTTTATAGAGGAATTGTGATAATTTCTGTTATTCATTGAGGCTCTTGCGTGCCTGTTTCTACCAAATCAACCTTCCAGGATTACGAGTAAAAAGCAAAAAAAAACAGCTTAATTAATTAATTAATTAAATCAACCCCTAATTTATGAGAATAATCTTGTTTCTCTTTCTCACGCTAATGATCAGCTGCAGCTCAGACAAGTCGTCTTCGAATGATCAGCAAGCACAAACCGTGCAAGCGGCGGAAGCCACAAATAAGGATACTCTGCAGGTCGATACCTCCATAGAATTTGTAACCGGCCAGTTTGATTTCGAAACCCATGACGATTTTGTGCGGGTTGATTCACAGTATGCCGACAAGGAAATATATCTGCATGAGAAAACCTATGAAGCTTTCAAGGCGATGGCCGACAGTGCAAAGGCGGACGGAATTACGTTTACCCTTATCTCGGGCACCCGTAATTTTGACTATCAAAAATCGATCTGGGACCGAAAGTGGAATAACTCGACCGCTGATTCTGATTTGGATAAGGCACTTGAGATCCTGGAATACAGCTCTATGCCGATGACCTCCCGTCACCACTGGGGCACCGATATCGACCTCAATGATTTAAACAACAGCTATTTTGAGAGCGGACAGGGCAGGAAAGAATATGAATGGCTAAAGGCTCACGCGAACGATTTTGGGTTTTACCAGCCTTACACGGATAAAAGCCTGAACGGTCGCACGGGATACAATGAAGAAAAATGGCACTGGTCATACCTTCCGCTGGCAAGCCAATATTTGAAATTTTATAACCAGCATATCTCCAATGCAGATATCACGGGATTTAAGGGTTCTGAGCTTGCAAAAGAAATTGATATGGTGGGCAATTATGTGAATGGGATATCGTCAACAATAAAAAAGGAAAGCCGGTAACCTCAGATGTGCAAAAAAATAAAAACTGACCTGCCAGACTGCTACCTCCGTTTTGCCGAAGAAGAGGATGTCCCCCTCATACTCGATTTCATTCGGCGCCTTGCTGAGTACGAAAACATGTCGGATCAAGTGGTTGCAACCGGGGAGCAACTGCAGAAAAACCTGTTCGGCGAACAGCGGTATGCCGAAGTATTGTTGGCTTATTACCACGATCAACCGGTGGGATTTGCCCTCTTTTTTCATAATTTCTCTACCTTTATGGGCAAACCCGGTATACATCTGGAAGACCTGTATGTTATGGCTGACTTCCGGGGCAAAGGAATCGGAACCACGCTGCTCGGGTACCTTGCACAATTGGCTATCGATCGTAATTGCGCGCGCCTGGAATGGGTGGTCCTGGATTGGAATACGCACGCCATTGAGTTTTATCACGCGTTGGACGCTCATCCCATGGATGAATGGACGACCTTCAGGCTCACGGGCGAATCGCTGAAAAAAGTCGCAAATAACAATTATACCCGCCGCGACTAAACCCGCACCTCAAGATAATTACCCTGCCCCGAACTTTTTATTTGGGAAAGAAGTTTAATTTCATCTGAATCAGCCGTATTTTCCGTGCTGTAATAATTTGGATCACTCTAAAAAACACTGACACCCATTTTTTTGTGAATTACCTGAGTTTTGTTCTCCGGGAAAAGCGTATTTTGACCTTCGGTCTTTCTTTTACCTTTTTTTCCAGTTTCGGACAGACATTTCTGATCTCACTATTTGTCCCCTATTTTTTAAAGGATTTCAACCTGTCGAATGCCGGCTTTGGCTCCCTGTATTCTGTTGCCACGCTTGGCAGTGCGGCCATTCTTCCCTATCTGGGCCGATTGATCGATCACCTGCCTTTGAAACAATATGGCATGTATGTGGCGATAGGCCTTCTTACTGCCAGTGTTACACTGGCCTTGTCGTGGCATGTCGCGTTGCTGTTTGTCGCCCTTTTACTTCTGAGGCTTTCGGGACAGGGACTGAGTTCCCATACCGCACAGACAGCGATGGCGAGGTACTTCATACATGAACGAGGGAAAGCTCTCAGCATATCCAGTCTGGGATATCCGATGGGAGAGGGCATATTCCCGCTCATTGTGGCCGGTATGCTTTCGATATTAAGCTGGCGTATGACCTGGGCGGCCTTTGCGGTAGTTATTGCCCTGCTTTTCATACCGTTTATACAGCTGGTGCTTAATGAATCACACACCAGCCGGCTGGATGAATTGAAAAACGGTGATACAGACTCCGGGGATTCAAAAAAGTTTTATCAACGTATTTTGAGCGACTCACAATTTTGGCTGCTGGTCCCCGCTGTATTGTTGCCCGCATTCTGGGCAACGGCTCTCTTTCTGTACCAAATCTCCATCGCCGAACAGCTGGGATGGACATCCGGGCTGCTGGCCACCGCTTTTGTGGCTTTTGCGGGGACCCGTATTGTAAGTTCCCTGGGGGTGGGGCCGCTTATTGACCGGTGGAGCGCCGATACGTTATTTCCCTTTTATTTGTTACCTTTTGGTGCCGGGTTAATGATTGCCTGGTTTCATCCCGGATCGTGGTCAGCTTTCCTGTATATGGGACTGCTGGGAGTGACGATGGGAATGGGCAGCAATATCAAATCAGCTCTCTGGGCTGAACTGTACGGGGAGAAAGTGATTGGTACGGTACGCTCCCTGTTTTCTTCTTTGATGGTGTTCAGTACCGCCTTGAGCCCGTTTATGATAGGCTGGCTGCTGGACCATGAGGTTGCTATGACCACCATATTAGTGGGAGCTATCGGTTCTATACTCCTGGCAACAATCCTTGCGTTTATGGCTTTTAAAAATGAATAACGTATGAATCAGTACAAAAAGAGGGGAAGGAGGTAATTTCTGAAGAGAATAGAGGAGACCAAATAAGAGACCGAACAATTGAAGCAGGTAGCTTAAATCGGAAAATGATAATTAAAAACATCCGGCCAACCCTATGTCGATTAAACAACGTAAAAAGGATCATGTGGATTTAACAACGTCGGGCCAGGTTGATTATCAACAGACAACCGGTTTTGAGCGGTATCGATTTGTTCATGATGCGCTGCCGGAGGTAGACATGGATGACATATCCACCCGGACGGACCTGCTGGGGCGTTCATTTTCCTTTCCACTGTTTATTTCTTCCATGACCGGGGGGTACACCGACGCCGGGGCGGTGAACGCCATCATCGCCGAGTTTTGCGAGGAATACAACCTGCCCTTTGGGGTGGGGAGCCAGCGTATTTTGCTTGAAAACCCGGAAGCCGTCTCTTCCTTTGCTGTCGTGCGGAAGCGTGCTCCCGGCGCTTTTATTGCTGCCAATATCGGAGGTGCCCAGCTCGCAGGAGGTCTTCCACACGAAAAGGTGAGGATCCTTATCGATTCTATTGAGGCGGATGCTGTTATTGTCCATCTGAATCCGCTGCAGGAGCTCATGCAACCGGAGGGCGACCGTGCCTTCAAAGGTATTCAGGAGGGCATTGCCCACCTGGCTGAGCAATGCGAACGTCCCCTCATAGTGAAAGAAACAGGAGCGGGGATCTCCGGAGAGGTTGCCAGGCGGCTGCTGGAGGCCGGGGCGAAAGTAATTGATGTGGCAGGAGCCGGAGGGACCAGCTGGGCTAAAGTCGAAAATAAACGCAAAAGTAATCGGTCCCCACAGCACCAGTTTGACGATTGGGGAATCCCCACCGTAGACTGCCTCCTCCAGCTGACCGGCCTCGGGGAGACCCGCCCGTTTGAGATTATTGCCTCGGGAGGTATTCGCTCGAGCCAGGACATCGCCAAGTCCTTGTGCCTGGGAGCTGACTTTGCGGCTACAGCCCAGCCCGTCATTACAGCGGTTGTCGAAAAGGGGACAGAGGGACTCGAGTCGCTTTATCACAACTGGCAGCGCCAGCTTCGTATGATTCTGACCCTGCTCGGATGTGAACAGATAGGCGAACTTAAACGGCGCCATCTTAAATTAAAGCATCCCGAGCGGTAACATCTTGTCTCAAAATGCTTATATTTGGCCTTTCATAATTTTAGTATTATCCACGTGCAAGTTACAGAACCACAAGAACTGTCGGATCTTATAGACGAAGGACTCAACCGGATCGATTTGCCGGGAAAGCCCGGAGTGCTCTATGACCCGGTGCGGTATACGCTCGGATTACCGGGCAAGCGTGTGCGTCCCCTCTTGACACTCATTGGCTGTGGACTTTCCGGCGGAAAAGTAAAAGAGGCCCTTTCTGCAGCTATTGCCATTGAGCTTCTGCATAACTTTACGTTACTGCACGATGATATTATGGATGCTGCCGGCACGCGCAGGGGCCAACCCAGCGTGTTTAAAAAATGGAGTGCAAATACGGCTATTCTTTCCGGTGATGCAATGTATGCCAAGGCCTTCAAACAGCTGCAATATTATGGCTATAATGAAGCCTATTCCAAGGAACATTATGCTTTAATCCTTGATATTTTTCTGGACAGCGCACAGCGTGTTTGCGAAGGACAAGCCTATGATCTCGATTTTGAAAAAAGGGAACAGGTATCTATTCAGGAATATCTGCAGATGATTGACGGAAAAACAGCTGCCCTCATCAGTAGCTCGTTAGCCATTGGGGGAGCCGTAGCCGCAGCCGCTAAACCGACGATTGACCGGCTGAGGAAAGTGGGGCAAAAAACCGGTATCGCTTTTCAAATTCAGGATGATTTGCTGGATGTGGTAGCCGACCCTGATAAATTTGGTAAACAACGGGGCGGAGATATTAAAGAAGGAAAGAAAACATATCTGTCCCTTCTTGCGTTACAACGATGTGATGCAGATCAAAAAGACCGGCTGTCTGAAATTCTTGCTGATCAAGAGCCTTCTGATGATGATGTGGCAACAGTCATTGAATGGTATAATGAACTGGGTGTCATTGATACTACGCGCAACGTTATCCGGCAATACTATGAAGAAGCAATGGAGCAGATTGAAACTTTTGATCAATCATGCTACAAAAATGAAATTATAACGCTCTTAAATCGTTTGATCTCCAGAGAATATTGAAAAAAACATTATTGATATGATAAGTAACTCAACGTCTTTTTTTCGAATTTCGTGTTTAATGGTAGCCATAACTGTTTTGATATCCTGTAAAAATGAGGATTTGATCCAGCGAGGGGATACGTTGCCGACAGCTTATAAAAAATCAATGAGCCTGTTCCAGTCGGGGGAATATTCTGATGCGGCAGAAGCTTTTGAGACCGTTATCGAGCTGGGCAGGGGCACTGATTATGGGCAGGAAGCTCAGTTCTATCTTGCGGAATCGTATTTTAATGACGGACGCTACCTGCTTGCCAGCGCGGAATATGCCCGCTATACCACGCTCTATCCCCGGGCTGACAAACGAGAAGAGGCACACTTTAAAGAGGCATACAGTTATTATAAACTAAGTCCCCGTTACAAGCTTGATCAAAAACATACCCGTACGGCCATTGAAAAATTTCAGCTCTACAACTCCAGGTATCCTGATTCCGAAAGGGTCAAGGAAGCAGCCCAGTATATTACCGAGCTCCGCTCAAAACTGGCAAAGAAACTTTACTACTCCGCCAACCTGTACCGGCGCACCAAAAGCTATGAAGCGGCTATCGTCTATTATGATTTGACCATTGAGAATTATCCGGAGTCGAACTGGGCCCAGCGAGCTCTTGTGGATAAAATAAGCACGTATGTTACGTACGCCGATCGCAGCGTTCAGTCAAAGCAGCGTGAGCGCTACCAGGGCGCTGTTGACGCCTATGAAACCTTCGTTCAGCTATTTCCCGAAGGCGAGTACCGGTCAGAGGCCGAAGAACATGTAGACGACGCACGGGCAGCATTAGCGGACCTGGGAGAGGGTAGTAGTTCCGAAGAAGAGGAACAGAGTCCTGTTACCAGCAATTTAGATTAATGCGGGCTTTCAAACAATCGGTGGGTTTGCTGGGGGGGAGTTTTGATCCTGTTCATAACGGACATCTTTCCATCGCCCGATCATTTGTAGAATCCTCTTACCTATCTGAACTTTGGCTGCTCCTGACTCCTGAATCCCCTCATAAGACACAGCAGGAATTTACGGAGTATGATCTGCGGTTCGAGATGTTATCTTGTGCATTTAAGGACAAGGATAAAATTGTAGTCTCTGATGTTGAAAAACGACTTTTGCCGCCCTACTATACCCTGCAAACGCTTCAGCATATAACAGCACAACACCCGGACAAGAAATTCTATCTGTGTATGGGCGAGGACTCGCTTGTGCACTTTCATACCTGGCACAAGTGGCGTGATATTCTCTGCTGCTGCGAACTTTTGGTCGCCCGACGGCCTTCTTTTCAACCGGGGACACTGGACCCTGAAATCAGCAGCAAGACCCATTATGTTGTTCATCAACCGGTAGATATCTCCTCCTCCGAAATCAGAGAAAAAGTGCGAAACGGAGTGGATATCACCGATCTCGTACCTTCACCGGTGGCTGATATTATCACACGGCATCAGCTGTACAGGAATAAGGAATAGCTGTAAACAATCTATATCTATCCCCCCTATAGACTCATATTCCTGTACTTGTCGGGGATCGGTATTTTGTATTCCACATACATCTCATCGCGTAGATCCGCAATCCATGAATTGATCATCCGCTGCTGCTTGGCCTGTAGCGCCACGGCCTTGATACGATCATAATCCTGTTCAAAATTAGCCACATGTTCTTCAACGTGCTTATTTAAGCGAACGATACGAAAAGCCCGTTTGGCGTTGTTACTCTGTCCCATCTGAAAAGACTTCGGCTCCGAGATATCTCCTTCATTTTCAAGTAACAGTACGATGCGATAAAGCGCAGGGTCCATTTGTTCAAGGGCCAGCATTCGTTCCCCGGTTTCCGGATTTAGCAATCGTCCCCCAAGAGGGGCCGTATTCGGATCTTCCGAATGCTTGCGCGCAACATCCGCAAAGGTTACATCCTCATTGGTTTGTATGGAATCTTTTAACTCTTCAAGCCGATTGATGGCGGCCTGATCGTCATAACTTTCTTCATCGATGGAAATTAAAATATGATTGGTATCAATTTGATCGCCCACGCGTTCGTTAAGACGGATGACGTGAAAGCCGAACGAAGACTCTACAACCTCGGAAATTTCCCCCGGCTCCAGCGCCGCAGCGGCTGCAGAATACTCAGCTACCAATTCGTCCAGCGACATCAGGGGAAGTTTACCACCGTCCGATGCGGAGGGACCATCACTGTGTCGTTTTGCTAACTCCTCAATAGTCTTGCCGTGGTTAAGGACCGAATCGCGGAGTTGTTCGGCCAGATTACGTGCCTGCTGGCGGGCATCTTCAAGCGGGGGAGGGGTGAGAACAATCTGTGAAACACTAACTTGTTCCGGAATGGTCGGTAGAGAATCTTCCGGGATGCTTTCAAAATATTCTTTGACTTCGGGACGGGTAATTTGCACTTCCTGCTGCTTCTGCTGCTGCAGGCGCTGGACCGTCATCTGTTCGCGGAAGTTCTCCCGCATATCAGCTCTTATCTGGACAATACTTTGACCCATCTGCTGTTCGAGCGCTTCTTCACTGCCCAGTTGCTGGATGGATTGTTGAATACGCCGATTGATTTGCTGGTCAACCTGCTGATTGGGAATCTCAACCGAATCCCTTTTTGCCTGATCCAGCATAATATTCCGGTCAACAATATTTTGGAGAACAGAGTACCAGATATCCTCGCCAAAAGGAATCTGCCGGTTTTGCTGCTGCTGCATCTGCAATATATATTGCCGGACCTGCTGGTCGACATCAGATTTCAGGATGATATGGTCGTTAACGACAGCAACAATTTTATCGACGGTTTTACCGGAGGATTCCTGTGCCTGGACCAGCATAGGGATCATTCCGAGTGAGAGCGTAAGAACCAGAATATAATAAATCTTATTCATCTGTTGGGTTACTTTCAAGGCTGTCTGTAAGAGTCTTTTTAGAATTATGCTTTGTTGGTATAACGTCGTAAACATCCATTTCATTATTCGATTCGGCTTTAAGATAAAGATTCTTTAGGTAGGAATTGAACTTTCGCTTCCTTTTATCAAGAATAATCCAGTTTTCCACTTTATCCATGACCCACTCCATATCCGCAGTCTCATTCTGTTCCCGTCTGCCGGTTAGCTGAACAAACTGGTAAACACCGTTTACTCGCTGGATAGGTGAAATTTCATTTATGTCCATTGTTTGAAGGTAACGGCGCATGATTTCATTACCGTTTAGCACTTCAGAAATCGGACGAAAATTCCGGGCATTTTCGATCGCATCTGGAGGCTCCATCGCATAGTTATCCGCTACCTGATCCCACGATGTCCCGGATTGCAGGGCCCGCTTGGCCGTCCGGGCATCCTCGATAGTTTGGGTCTTCAGGTGACGATATTGCACATAACGTTCACCTAACTTGAAATGTTCTTTATTTGCATCATAGTAAGCTTTTACCTCTTGATCGCTTACAGTAGTATCCATTTCGTCCGTGATAATATGCATCCGCAGGGCTTCCCGTAAAATTTCGTCCCGGGCCCGTTTCAGTCTCTGTTGAATCTCTTCCCGCTGTCTTAAATTCATTTTATCGGCTTCCCGGAGTACTAACTTGCGCTGAATCCATTGCTGCCGATACTGAGCGAGGGCCGCAGCGCTGTCCTCTTTATAAATAAAAGGAGGAATCGCCTTCTTTGCCTGTTCGAGCGACAAGTATTCGTCCCCAACGCGAGCGATATGTTCAGACTGCTGATCTGCCTCTGGTGATTGGCAAGAGAATGCCGTCAGGGCTAGCAGCCCGCACAGCAGCAATAATATGTGAGTTTGACAGTGGGTCGTCAAAGATTTCATAATTAGAATAACATTCCGGCTATCGTTGCAGTCATTAAATTGGCTAACGTACCTGCTAAAACAGCTTTAAGACCAAATTGAGCCAGTTCCGACTTGCGACTGGGAGCCAGGCCGCCAATACCGCCGATCTGAATCGCTATGGATGAAAAATTTGCAAAACCACACAAGGCAAACGTAGCCATCGTAATGGTTTTGGGGCTTAGGCTCGCGTTACCGACCATATCGGAAAGCTGAAGGTATGCTACAAACTCATTGAGCACGACTTTTGTTCCAAGCAGCGATCCCATATTCACTGCATCGGCCCAGGGCACTCCCACAATAAAAGCAACGGGCGCCAACAGCCATCCCAGGAGCGTCTCAATGCGAAGGCTTCCTTCCGGTATTACCGCATTCAAGCCCGTAAGATTACCGAATCTTTCTAAAAAATAATTTCCCATAGCTAATAACGCAATGAAAGCCAATAACATAGCACCAACATTTGCAGCTAATTTTAGTCCTGTCGCCGCCCCGGTTGCAGCGGCGTCAATACCGTTGGCATCCGTCTGCTCAACCTCTATCTTCACTTCTCCTGAGGTTGCGGGCTCATCTGTCTCCGGATAAAGTATTTTGGCAATCACCAGGGCGGCAGGGGCTGCCATCAGGCTCGCCCCAAGGAGCTGTTCGGCAAACATCAAACGGCCTACATCCAGCGAAACCTCATGTGCCTGGGCATAGGAGTTGCCCAGCATTTGTACGTAAGCAGCCATGACTCCCCCCGCAATAGTGGCCATTCCTCCGGTCATAACAGCCAGCAGTTCTGACTTGGTCATTTTTTTGATATACGGCTCAACCACAAGCGGGGCTTCCGTCTGTCCCACAAAAATATTCGAAATCACGGACAGCGACTCGGCCCCGGAAGTCCCCATTAGTCTTTGCATGCCTTTTGCCATATATTGTACCAACCGCTGCAGGATACCATAGTGATACAGGATAGCTGTCAGGGAGGCAAAAAAGATGATGGTTGGAAGCACCTGGAAAGCAAAAAAGTTACCCATGCTGTCGTCCATGCCGGGACTCAGGGCAAGGTCCCCAAATATAAATTCGGCCCCTTCGGTGGTAAAATCGAGGACGATTACAAAGAAGGAGGAAACCCAGCTGAAGAAATCTTTCGGCCAGCCGAGTGGCGACCAGTATTCCGCCATATTCCGGCCTTTTAAAATAAAGACGGCCAGTACGAACTGCAAGCTGAGCCCCGTACCGACAAGCTGCCAGTTAATTTCTTTTTTATTCCTGCTGAAAGCCAAAGCAATGGCTATAATAGCCGCCATTCCTAAAATCCCGCGTAGAATGTCAATCATGATGAAGGGCTGGAATCATTATTGGGATTTCCCCTGGTCAGGGGCGGGACGGCCTTACCCCGTCGCTGGTCGACCGGGGGACGAAAACAGTGGCGTGCCCGCGGTTCGTAGGCGTCGGTTTCACCCACAAGCATGCGATTATCATTGTCAACGACCCGTTGTGAATAGTGAGCCATTGTACCGCTTTCTGCACAAATGGCATGAAGCTTGGTCACATATTCGGCAATAGCCAATAGCCTGGGCATGGGCTCAAAAGGACGTCCTTCAAAATCCATATCCAGTCCCGCTACAATAATCCGTTTACCGTCATTTGCGAGTGTATTTGCTACACTGATCAATTGATCATCGAAAAATTGCGCCTCGTCAATACAGATAACCTGAGCATCTCCGGTCAGCAGCACCATCTGATCGGCGGTATCGACCACCAGTCCGGGCAGGACATTCTCGTTGTGGGATACAATATCTTCATCACTGTACCTGTTATCCATTTTAGGCTTTACGATGACAACTTTTTGTCCCGCTATATGCGCACGCTTCGCGCGACGAATGAGCTCTTCGGTCTTTCCACTGAACATGCCCCCGCAGATCACTTCGATCCATCCAAGATGCTCTGGGACAAATGACGGTTCATTGAGCATAACATTTATGGTGAGTATTTCTGGTAGTGTCTGTTAATGCATGGAATATATCTGTGTATCATTAGAAATAAAAAGACTGAAAATATTTCCTGTCAATAGATACATGAGAGCTATATAAAACCGTTCTTTTGGTCAACCTGTGCATTCCCGCCTTTCATATCCCTGCACTTGATTATACATACTGCGGTTTTGAATTCGCTAAGGTTTTGATAGTGGCAAAAAATCCCCGGTTTCCGAGTCCACCAATAATCGTTTAACCATGTGAAGGACAGCTGTTTTTCAGAGTTGATCTTCTTTCATCAGCTGGCTTTGAGTGTACATGTCCCAAAAGATCCAGATAATAGGATAGGGTGGAAACAAGACCGAAAAAAAAAGTTTTACGGGTTTTGTACGGTCATTTTTGAGCTGTGTAATGCCCGCAACGCCAGCTAACCAAAAAATAAAGCAAATAAAAATAAGAAATGAGATCGAAATGGATCCCAGAAATCCAAAACTGTTATAAAAGGTTTGTAACATAGAGTTAGTACTCTACTTTAAGCAGTTAATTCGTTATTTTCTTCGGTGACAAAACAATATCAAATATATTTAGACTAAAGTCCACATGCTTCCCGTAGTTTCAATTGTAGGCCGACCCAATGTCGGCAAGTCTACTATCTTTAACCGTCTTATCGGCAGCCGCAAGGCGATCGTTGATGACGAATATGGTGTAACACGCGATCGCCACTATGGCGAATCGTTTTGGAACGGACGTCGATTTAACGTGATCGACACCGGCGGTTATTTGCCAGACGCCACAGACGTGGTGGTGGAGGGGATCCGGGAGCAGGTTCACATTGCCATTGCGGAATCCGATGTGATCCTTTTTGTCGTCGACACCGAGGGAGGGATTACCAGCCTGGATAAAGCGGTGGCTGAATTACTTCGCAAGCAGGATAAGCCTGTGCTCCTCGTCCCCAATAAAGCCGATAATGATGAGCGAACGCTCAACGCCACCGAATTCTATGAATTGGGTTTTGAGGAACTTTATCCCATCTCCGCAGTCAACGGCAGGGGCACCGGAGACCTACTGGATGAGCTCGTATCGCGCCTGCCGGAGGAAAAAGAAGTACCGGAAACAACGACGCCGAAACTGGCTGTTGTGGGCCGACCCAATGTGGGAAAAAGCAGCTTTGTCAATGCACTGCTGAATCATGAACGGTGTATTGTGACCGATATCCCCGGAACTACGCGCGACTCTATAAACAGCAAACTGACGTATGAAGGCAAGGACTATATCCTTGTTGATACGGCGGGACTCCGAAAAAAGCGAAAGGTCAAGGAAAATGTGGAGTTCTATAGTACGGTTCGCACAGACCGGGCTATCAAGGAGTGTGACGTGGCCATTCTGATGCTTGATGCTATGCGGGGATTCGAAGCTCAGGACAAGCATATCCTCCGGGAAGCCGAAAAATACAACAAGGGCATTGTCATCGTACTCAATAAATGGGATCTGGTGCCTGACAAGGACACGAATATCCACAAGGAATTTGAAGAATATATCTACAGTCGTGCACCTATGATGGAATATGTTCCCATTGTCTCCATTTCTGCATTAAGTGGACAGCGAATCCACAAAGTCATAACCGTGGCCGATCGGGTACTTGAGGAGCGTAAAAAGAAAATCAGCACTCCTGAACTAAACGACTTTATCGGCCGAATTCTTAAAGAAAAGCCGCTGCCTATCCGAAGGAGAGTGCCGCTTAAGATTAAATACGGCACACAAGTGAAAACAAGTCCCCCGGTGTTCAAGTTTTTTATGAATATCCCCGAAGAGCTACCGGCCAATTACCGGCGTTATATTGAGAACAAAATCCGGGAGGAGTACGGCTTTGAAGGAGTGCCAATAACAATGACGTTTAAAAAGAAATGATTTTACCTTTGATGGGAATCATTTAATGAGTTATTTTCCACTCAATAGTAAACAGAGCTATAACCACTATTTCTTAAAAGAAGACCAATGGCAGCACCGCAAAATTTAGAACAGCCGCGTGCCAATACGCTCAATGAAAATTTTGAGCGCGAGCGCGAGTTATCTTTTTTGGAAAATTTATATCTGCCCGAAATTTTTAAAGCGCTTTGGTATACCCTGAAGCAGATGTTTCTGCCTAAAGTTACCCTGCGCTATCCCGAAGAAAAGTGGGACCCTCCGGCTATTTTTCGCGGCCGCCCTGTTTTGGTTGAAGACGAAGGGAAAGAGCGATGTGTAGCATGCGGACTTTGTGCCCGTGCTTGTCCCCCGCTGGCTATCAGCATGCAGGCCAATGAAGACTCGGATGATCCCAAAGAGCGTTATCCCGACTTCTTTGAAATTAACATGCTGCGCTGTATCTACTGCGGCTACTGCGAAGAGGTTTGTCCCGAGGAAGCGATCGTCATGAGTAAAGATTATGATATTGTTTTTGAATCAAGGGAAGAGGCTATTTATGACAAACAGCGACTGCTGGTTCCTAAAGAGGACCTCAAAGAACGACTGGATTTTCTGCGAAATTACCGAAACCGGCAGTTTGGCCAGTTCTGGGATTTCCAGGAAGAGAACAATATCCATTCCGTGCGCGATCGCGACCGTGAGTTTAATTCCGGTCTCTCGTTGGTAGAAATGCTTGAACAACAAGAACATAATGACAATGTTGAAGCCGAATCACCCTGGGCACGATAGTAAAAGATGATGGCTGACCAAAAAGTTTCCCGGGAAGAGGTAACGCGGCTGATTGAAGATGCCGCGTATCTGCAAGACGAAGCTGATGCCCTCCAGTATGTGATTGAAAGCGTCCCTTACGACCAGTCCCCGCCCGGCAAGCGGTCCATTGGAGAAATCCTGTTGCTCATTGACCATGCCCAGACCTCCTACTATCGTTCCATCCTCGAAGATGCTCTCAACAGCGAGCGTCCCACTCATGTAGACAAATTCGCGCATTTTGAAGAGAGCTTTGATTTTGACGGGGAGATTGAGGATATACAGAAGGTTCTCAAGAAAATTTCGAAGCACCGGGCCGGCGTTGTTAATGCCATGAAGAATATACCTCTAATAGATTGGGAAACAACTATTTATAACGATAATCAACAACTTTTATTGGTTCACCTGATGCAGCAGATGATCCGCTTTGAGCGGGGCATGTTAAAAAATATTGCCAGTCAGGTTATGGAGTACAGCAAGGAAAAAGAAACCAAGAGGGAAATACAACAGCGCCAACAGAGACAGCAGAAAAACGGGGAAGATCCCGTTAACAATACATAGGCCGGTGCTTATCTATGCTGTGGTTTGATATTTTGCTTATGTTGACAAGCGGTTATGCCGCTTTTGAACTTATAAAGTTTGCACAGGGCAGGGGACGCCTTAAATTTCTGGGGCTCACTATTGCGGCCTTTATATTTACTTTTATGGAGGCAACAGCTGTCATTGGCGGATTTTTTGCTACCTCGGCCGTTACAGCCGTAGTTGATTTTATAGTTGAATGGGGACATTTGATCTGCCTTGCTTTTATACTTAGTGCCTTAGCCATATTCATACGGGAATCGAAGCCTGTATTCGCTCAATTTCCCCTAATTTATACGGCCCTACCACTCTTTATCATCATCTCATATTTTTTTGTATATGATAGCATTGTCTTGAAAAAATGGATGTTTTTCCTCTACCAGGGAGGAGCGTTGATGGTCTCTCTCATGATGTACGGTCTCTATAGCTATCGCTCACGGACATATGTCATCATATTGGCAGGCATAGGTTTATTTTTTCTGGCTTATATTTTGTTTTGGAGTTTTTCGGCGGAAGCCAGGGAATCGTTGTCCTGGCTCTGGAAACTGGTGCTTGCGGGGGGGATTGTAACCACTGTACTGGGCTATAAATATGCCCATAACAACTGATCATTGGTTTTGAGTTATTACATTATCCCTTGGCATGAGCCTTAGAGTATTAATCCGGCATTGCTCCACAAACACTATTTATTATTTTTGCTTAATTCCGGCGTTATCGGTCGGTTGAAATACTCACATATGAGCTATATGCTGCGAGGACAACCTTTCCGGAGCTTGACCTTGACAAAATCCCTGGTTTTTCAAAGTCTTCTAACAATTGATTTGGAGGTCGACTGCCGGTGGACTTTCTAATCTCTTAACCTTGTTATAATACATCTTATTTAAGTTCATGACTCCTGAAAAAAACACACAAGCCCCAGATTTTACGCTCCCCGATACAGAGGGTGAGGAGGTATCACTGGCCGATTTTCAAGGAAAAAGGAAGGTCGTACTGCTGTTCTTCCCGCTGGCCTTTTCAGATGTTTGTACCAAAGAGCTTTGCACAACCCGTGATAACATGAAAATGTATAATGCCCTCAGTGCTACCGTCATCGCAATCAGCGTAGACAGCTTTTTTACGCTGGGGGTACTAAAAAAATCCGAAAACCTGAATTTCATACTGCTGAGTGACTTTAATAAGAAAGTCTCACGGCGTTACCAGGTATTGCAGGATGATTATTATGGGATGAAAGGCGTATCAAGGCGCGCAGTCTTTGTTATTGACAGGGAGGGGATCATTCGGCACCGGGAAGTACTGGAGGATTCCGGAAAGCTGCCCGACTTCAAAGCTGTTCAAGAAATGCTTTCTGCGAACCATTGACTACTTCTCTGCCGCTTATATTCCAGTCTAATCCATCCGGAAAACAACCGGAATATTTGTGACCGGTCGACAGCGCCTAACATGATTATAAATGTTTTCAGTGAATAAAAGCCGGGCCATTGTAACCCATAATAGCAATTATGGGGATTTTTTTTTAACATAAGGATCTAAGTATAAATCAGGCATTATTTATTTTTGGCTTGATGATTTTGCTCCATCTGCTCCGGGTAAATTAGTACTGGATATGCACGTTGGAGAACATCTCTACCAGTAAGGATTGGTATTGGGATTTTAAAAGAAAACCCTTGCATAACACTTAAAATATCGTAGTTTATGATGGATAAAACTGCCAACCGGCGGATGGAGCAAACAGGAAAATAAAATATTAACTTAAAAAGCTCCAACCATGGCTTTTCCCTCTGTGAAATTTTCTAAAAAGGACTTCTTAAGGCGAGACTAATTAAATAACGGGAGTGAAGAGATACGATTTTTGAAATCGTTGGCTTAAAAGTATGATCCTGATTTTGGCGGGGAGTAATTCTTGAGCGATGTCAGATGAAAAGTTTGAAGAAATCATGACGATACCAGCTAAATTTTTAAGGACCTTTTTTCCAGGTTTTACAGAAATTACAACTGCAGCTTTTTTTTTTATTTGTGTCTTTTCTTCGTGTATGATTTCAGAGGATTTCAAAAACGTCGATGGAGATGGTGAGATTAAACAAATGGCCGATGAAATTTCTACCCATGTCGACAGTCTTGTTTGGGCGGGGCATCCCGATCCCGTAGCCTTCCTGGACTCTGCAGCCCAGGCATCCCCGGAACCCGAAATTGAAAATTTGTTTCGGAAATATATCGCAATCAGCTACTATTTTTCCGAATACAGAAAAAACTATGCACTGGCCGAGACCTATGCGGACAGCACCCTGCAACTGTTTGAAAAAAAACAGAATGATTCGGACTATGATATACTTCATTTATATGCGCTTTTAAAAAAGGGAGAGACTCAACAGCATCAGCACTTGTACGGAACGGCCATCCGGTATTTTGTTCAGGGCTGGCAGATGATCAACCCGGAAACAGCGCCCTGCATTGCCGCAAAATATTTATGCAGGCTGGGCAGCATAAGCTATGAGCAGGAAAACTATCGAAAATCCATCGATTTTTATTCCAGATCCTGGCGGCTATCTGCCGATTGTAGCGCACACTCTGATTTTTCCTGGTTCCGGCGTACGTTCAATCATTACCATCATCTGGCCTCTAACTACCGAGAACTGCAGATGCCCGACAGTGCGCTTTACTACGACGAGTGGGCCCTTGCTCTGTTGGAGGAGGCGGAATCATCGGGGAGATTTTCGGAAAATGCGAATCATCGTCATTATCTGAAGCAGGCAAAAGGAGTAGCATATGGCAATATGGGAACGTCAAATAAAGAGTTTGGGCGAGAGGAGGAAGCAGAGCGTTTTTGGAAGAAGAGTATTGCCATCAACGAGCGGAGTGGTTATGCCAATGAGCATGCGGAGCTG
Source organism: Fodinibius roseus (assembly GCF_900129315.1). Lineage (GTDB taxonomy): Bacteria > Bacteroidota > Rhodothermia > Balneolales > Balneolaceae > Fodinibius > Fodinibius roseus. The sequence continues at coordinate 148,911 of NZ_FQUS01000009.1, read as the reverse complement.
ACTCGGCTGCGACTTGCCGAATATTATGTAAACGCGGGCCGTTTGAAAGAGGCCAAAACGGAGCTGGAACAGACGCGGGAATGGCTGGATGAGGTTTCGAGTGAGAAAGTAGAGCTGAGTTGGTGGCGGGTACGGTGGAAATGGCTCGCCCGAGCAGGAAATGAGGCACAGGAGTATGCCGCCTACCGGCAGTATATGGAACTGCAGGAATCAAAATTGCAAAATAAAGTGGATACGGGTGCAACAGATATCGCAGCCCAAATCCGGCTTTCCGAGCAGCAGCATGAAATCGGCCGGTTACAACGGGAAAGTGAATTAGGGGAGATGTATCTTCTGATGGCAGTTATTGTTTCACTTTTAACCATTGTTATTCTCTTTTTGATATGGCGCAACTGGTCACAGTCGAAAAAAAATGTGCAGGAATTGGCGGATTTAAGCAAACAGGTATTCAATCAGAAATTGCAATTGGAAAAAAGTAATAAAACCATAACCAGAATTATGAATATGGTTGTTCATGATTTGAGAAATCCCCTCACCGGCATTAAAGGAATCTCGTCGATGCTTCGCTCTGATGAGAAGCTGGCGGACGAACACAAGAAAATGATCGGGCTTATACACGATTCAAGCAATCACGCCATGGAACTGATCAATGAGCTCATGGATAGTAATATTTTAGAGGAACTTGAAAACGGGTACAAATCGAAAAAAAAGGAGCGTACAGAAATGCGGCCTTTTCTTAAACGTTGCGTGGATGTTTTGCAGTTCAGAGCCAGAGAAAAAGGGCAAACTATAGAGCTTGATTTTGAAGGAGATGCCACCGTCTCACTGAATCGGGATGCGATGCAGCGGGTAATCGGAAATTTGATAAGTAATGCTATCAAATTTAGCCACAGAGATTCTACCATACGATTGAGTATGGAACATTCGACCGAAACTGTTCTTCTTTCGGTTCAGGATAACGGAATCGGAATTCCGAACGATTTAAAAGAGGAAGTTTTCGATATGTTTACAGAAGCCAAGCGGCAGGGCACTTCCGGTGAACAATCATTCGGCCTCGGGCTTTCCATCTCCAAACAGATTGTGAATGCACACGGAGGGAGTATCTGGCTCGAAAGTGAAGAGGAAAAAGGGACCACTGTTTATATTGAATTGCCTCTGATCAGCCAGGATTCTAAAGTACAATGAAGTCGATTGATCGGGAAGAAGGAAAGGGCGTCTAATTTTTTTATATTGATGTAGTAATTATTATTAAAATTTTGTATTATAATATGTAGCAGTAATATTAACTACAAAACAAAAGGGTAGAGATATTGACTCGCAACTAAAGAAAAAAATAGACCTCTATGTGGAGGGTGAGTTGGATTACGGAGAGGTGGATGAACTCTGGAGGGAGTTAATTCACGACAGTGAGGCTTTGCGCTATTTAAAAACCACTACAGATACTAACAAAATTAAGGATGAAGATCATGAAGAGGGAATAAGGAATACAAATAAAAAACAACCCCAAAATTACTGGTACCTTTCTGCCGCTCTGGTATTGATAGCAGGGACATTTTTTATTTTTCAAATCACGAGTGAGGCGACAGAATCCGTTCAAGCTGTTTCAAGCATCGAGCTTAATTATTATCGGTCTGCAGAGGGTACATCGGGCGATGAAGCAATATCGAGAGAAGCCATCGAGCTTGCCAACCAGGGAAACTATGGCAGGGCTGTCCGGATGATCGATATGAAACTGAATCAAACCGATGATGTGTATACAAAATCCCTTCTTCTTATACGGTCGGGCTCCATTCTCTACAATGCAGGGAGATACCGGGAAGCTCTTTCCAGGTTTGACAGGGTTACAAAAAAACCGGACGTTAATTTGCTGACCCGGGAAAAAGCCTACTGGTACCTGGGCAATTCCTATTTTCAGCTCGGTGAACCGGAAAAGGCGAAAATAGCATTTCAGAATGTATATGAACTGGATGGAGCTTACAGCCGTGTAGCAGAGAAGTATCTTACTGCTTTGGGAGAGGAGATGGAATAAAATGAATCTCATTGCCATTGTTTTGCTTTAGTAGCAGCCATAATCCCCAAAAAATAAGTCCTCCAAGTAAAAACATCATAAATACAAACAGAGGCTCTGTATAAAACTTATCAACGACAGGGCGGGGATCCCCATTTAGCATATAAGCACCCCAATAATGTGGATTGGCATTTTTGTTTTTCAAAAAATCAATCTTTGCCTCACGAAGAGCTGCAGGTTTTGTTTCGCCTTCTCTCAAACTTTCATAGAAATCGATGGCAAAATCGGATGCCAGCTGGTCCTCTACCTGCCACAAGTTCAACACAAGGCTTTGCGCACCCGCATACCGTAATGTGCGGCTGAATCCCATAATTCCGGCTCCCTGAAAATACTCTCCCGAAGCCGATTCGCAGGAATTGAGCATGATCAATTCATTTTCCAGGTCCATATCAAAAAGCTGGTAAGCAAAAATTTGACCGGACAGAGAATCCCCGGACTCTTCATCTAAACCAGGATGGAGATAAATGGTTGAAAAAAGAGGATTATCTTCAGAAATTTTGCTGTGCGTAGCAACATGAAGTATGCGTGAATCCGATACACCGGACCTGAAGGCAAGGGGAGTGGCCTCAGAATCCAAAAAAGCCCTTGTCCTTCCAACACTATTCATTCTTTCTGTAATGTTTTGCACTTCCTGGGAGGCATTGGGAAGGGATAGCAGCCTTTCATCGCCTGTATGTTCAAAATCTGAGACGCCGATGCCGGTAAAATCAAACGTATAAGTCTGCTCAGCCTCGGTTCTGAAAAGATCCTTCAGGCTATTCAGATAACGAATTTCCATCTGTTCGATCAGGTATTCTGACGAGCCGTAACTTAAGGGGGAAGAAGGGGAAGAGGCCGGTAAAACTCCAACAGGCAATTGGTAGAGATAACTGTCCGGCACTACAATAAGAGAAGTCCAGTGTTCCGGAAGTTTGTCAAGTTCCAGCCATGAATAAATATTATAAAGAACCTCCAGATCGGTTTCACCGGTAGCTAAGCCATGGAGTGCTTCCTCAAATAACATTTCTTCCGATTCTGTAAATGAGAGTTTATTTATGGTGATCTCCTGCCGGTCGATCTGGACCATATACAAACTGTCCATGATGCGGGTTATATGAAGTATCCCTTCTCCTTTCCGGAGCCGTGACTGAATATTCGAAAGGGAAGTGGTTTGAAACAATGATGAGGAAGATTTTTGCTGCCTGAGTTGATTTCTGCGTGCAGTCAGCGCCGAGATCTCGTTTTGGATCGAAAGTTTTTCGTTTTCATCTGCTACTATGAGTTTTTTTCGAAGATTGTCGAGTTGCTGTGTAATTCTTAGATTTTCGGTTAGTTCCTCTTCCGAAAGGCGACCCGAGGTTACAAGCGGATTGTCGACCAGTGCGGCATCATTAATGGTTTTCAGCTGATCCAGTACGTTTACCATTTCATCCGGGCGGTTTTGCTCCTTTAGAAGCTCTGCATAGAGCCGGAACAGGTGGAGATAGGCCTCCTCGACATGCCAGTAACCTGCTTCCCTGTTGGCAGAATTCCGGGCTCTCTCCACCACCTGCTGGTATATGTCAGCAATCAATGCCTCCGCATCCCGGACTCTGCCTTCGGTCCATGCAACTTCGGCTTCAATCCGCCGGGCATTCACCAGGACATCAAAATCGACGACCGACAGGTCATACCTGTTAAACTCGTCGATGGTCTTTTGAGCATCCCCGGGATCTCCCATCATCAGTTCCACTTCGGCCAAATGAACAAGAGCCTGAAGGAATCCCCGGTTATTGTCATTTTTAGAACTGATGGATATGACCTCGGAGTAAAGGTCGCGGCTTTGGATATATTCACCTCTTTTTTTATGGAGATTTGCTTTTTCAGAAATAATTCTTGCACGGAGCCGTTCGCTGCCCGAATCCTCCAGTAACAATTGTGCATCCGAAAGCAGAGAGAAAGCGCCGTCTGTATCATTGAGAAAACGGTCATAATAATCCGCTTTGGAAATCAGGACGGAGGCCCATTCGTTCCTGTTTTGTATAGTCTCCGCAATGTTAAGTGCTTTTTCGATATAGGTTTCTGCGAGGTCCTGGTTCCGGTTGTTGCGATGGTAGATATGGAGATTTCGGTAGATCTTTAGCTGGTCGCTGTGATCTCCGCTCTCGATAGCAAGATTGAGGGCTTTGATCTGGGTTTCAAGATAGCGGTCCGTTTCCCCAAGCTTATAGTGGGCGAGACTCAGATTGTTGAGAATACGTGAATGAATGGTTGGAGAAAGATCAGTTGTATCGGCGAGAAGCGAGGTAAAAACCTCTTTAGCTTCTCCGAACCGGCCGATGGTGTAGAGATATCCGCCATGGTTGGTAAGAATGGTATTCAGGCTGCTTTTGTCACCGGTCATTCGTGAAAGCGGAATGGTTTTTCTTCGCTGCACCTCAAGGCTCCGGTCGATATAGCCCGCCCGGTAGAGGGCCACATCCAGGTTCCAATAAAGATTTCTCTTCAAGTAAACATCGGGCAGAGAATTCAAATCGATCATTTGGCGGTAATATGGGAGAATCGATCGGTTCTTCCCAGCCCGGTCGAGGGCTTCCAAAAGTGAGGCGTACAGGAAGTCTCTCTGCAGCGGGTTTGGTGCGGCATTCCGGCGGATCATTTCCTGCAGCACTTGAGCAACCTTCTCATAAAACTGCCCACCTTCAATCGCAAGGTTATTTGGATAGAACAGGATCAGGAAGGTAGAAAAATCCCATCTGTCCTGTAGCAAATCTCCTGCATTAATAACGGGATTTACTGCTATCTTTTGGTTAAGGTCTTTCAAATGCCCGTTCGGGACGGCCGAGTAGAACTCCTCGAAGTAGGTACGGCGATCCGTACCCGATTCCGTCTGGAGCAGCAGGTAGAGAAGCAGGTATTCATCCCCAAAATGAAGAGCCAATTTATGTAGTGCGGGAGGATTAAACCTGAATGGATCCGAAGGGTGGAGGTCGAACATCTCCATCCATTCCGCATCCTGTGACCGTCCAATTTCATAGAATTTTTGCCGGTACTCGCTGTTTTCCAGATAAATTTGTGAGAGGGACCAAAGCGATTCGGATACAGACTTTCCATTTTGGACCTGTTGAACATAGGTATAAATTTGCCGTTCAGGTTCTCCGGATGGGAGCCTGTCCGCCTGAAAAAAGAGTAAAAGAACCAGACAGATATACATGGCAGAAGAAAATAGCAAATAAGTTGTACAGTTACAGCTTATTTACCACAGAAAGAAGAATCAGTCTTCTCAATAATCTTCACTGCCTGTTACAAACGTTTATCCATCCGTGAAGGATAACCAAGTAGTCAAGGTTATCGGATATTTTCAAACAAAACTATATGACAAATCGGGCGGTGATCATGGGCGCCGGAAGATTACCGACCGCCTCTTGGGCCTCCTGTGATGATCGGATCCATCTCATCATCGATAGATGTGGGCGCGGGATCGATCTCCGGGGTGTCCGAATCAACGGTTGTTGGTTGTTCTTCGACGTCGCTCTGCTCGAAGCCCGAGTCGGCAACGGAGGCGCAGCTGGCTACCAGCCCGGCGATAAGGACAATGGAGAAGACTTTGGCGAGCAGCGTGGTGATGTGGTTGATTGCGTTTTTCATAGCACTGGTGGTTGAATTATTCATAATAGGTAGTTGGTTGTATTGAGTGGTTAGGGTGTATGGTTGGTTTGTGCGATAATCATGAATCCGGGGGATTACCGACCGCCTCTTGGGCCTCCTGTGATGATCGGATCCATCTCATCATCGATAGATGTGGGCGCGGGATCGATCTCCGGGGTGTCCGAATCAACGGTTGTTGGCTGTTCTTCGACGTCGCTCTGCTCGAAGCCCGAGTCGGCAACGGAGGCGCAGCTGGCTACCAGCCCGGCGATAAGGACAATGGAGAAGACTTTGGCGAGCAGCGTGGTGATGTGGTTGATTGCGTTTTTCATAGCACTGGTGGTTGAATTATTCATAATAGGTAGTTGGTTGTATTGAGTGGTTAGGGTGTATGGTTGGTTTGTGCGATTGAAACTAATCAAATCAATGGTATACAGACTTGAGTTGCCGAGTCGTGTTTTTAAAACAAGATATATCAAAAACAGGATGACCATTAATTTTTTATACACAATATTAATAATAATTACTACATAAATTTAAGAAAAAACAGGCTATTTTCTTTCCATTAATATAATTCATTCCAATTTCCCCAAATTGGAATTTGTTTTTAAAAACACTTCGTAAGCATTCTTTTCCAGGGAAGTTGTGTTGTTAAACACGAACCGATATTACTCAGGCACACTCTCCATCCTCAGAAAGAATTCCATTTTAATTCAAATGTTATCTGATCACCAACCGTTTAATAAAAAAGGAAGTCGTCTATTTTAATTTCACAGAATGGAGAAATTCGATGGATGTATAGAATTGTGAATAAAGAGTTAGAATATTTTGTATGGTTAATAATTTAATTTAGAAAAAGTATATAATACCGTTATAAAATATACTGAAAAGGATAGAAGAATACAGATATCAATTGGTTATAAAATGGAATAAGTCACAATTAAAATTCAGTCAAATATATTTATTAATCGATTCCTGAATATTCCTCTGAAACCAGACAGATACTTTAAAAAGGGAAGAGAAAGATCAACTATCACCGAGCAAGTAAATAATGAACGTTATTGGTTTAGAATCTATACTATTTACGAGTGTAACCCCTTAATACTCCTGATCCCGAGGTAGAACAAGCACAGGGTGGAAATCGGGACGCCGGTTATGTGAAATAAAGAGTGGAGAGGTTGAAACCATTTCTGTAGATATAGGTTACATATGTTACTTTACATAATATATATTATACGACATTTGTATATTCATTTAAGACAAAATAACTGCAATGGCTAAAATACGGGTTCTCATGGCACATTATAAATCGACAACCGCTTTGATAAAATGTGACAACCATATTAATAAATATTATTTAGTATGAAATAAGCTCACCAGCCCCCTAATATTTATTCTAAATATCTTAGAAGAAAGAATTAAATTACAAGGCCGACGAACAAAAAGTTATATTTCTTTATGGTTTTAGGACCTGCTTATCCATATCTGTATATTTTTCCATTCGTTTGTGAGGCTGCACAAATCAATAATAACTTTAAAACAGATTGTCCCATCAATTACTGGTACTATATAATAAAAATTGTATCATTAGCTTATTATGACCTTTGGTTCGGCTATTCGCTAAATTTCCTGGAATCGAATTAATCTTCCAATCTCTCATTCTTAAATGCCGGGGAGCTTGAGAACTTGGAACACACTGATGTGATGAAGGAGTATTTTTTACAGCTGGTGGCTTCAGACATGTTGTCAGAATTCTAAAACCAATTTCTTAAAGACTCACTTCAACTAAGCCTTAAAACCTCTTTTTAAGGCTTTAAAGGCCCTTTTTATGCAAATTTCAATTTTAAGAGGCTTTAATTGATAATTAATGGTAATGGTTGCCCGATTTCATAAAAATTTGGATTCGACCATTAAATTAAGCTCTTCAGGAGTATATCGGAACTAATTAGTCCTACAAAACTAAAATAACATGATATTGGTATCTCCGCATATTTGTAATATTATAGTTGCAAAATAGTTCAACAAACCGTTCGTTATTACTACTGCCGAACGCTAAAAAGGTTACTATTATGAAAAATCGATGCCGAAAATTCCTTGGAGCCGTTACACTCCTGTTACTTATGGGATCTTATACCACCACTGACGCCCAAACGGTTTTGGAGGTCTTAAAAAGTAACGGGCAAACCTCACAATTTGCCGCTGCAATAGAACGTGCGGGGCTCGATGACCGCTTTGATCAGCGCAACGGTTCGTTTACTGTTTTTGCTCCCTCCAACGGAGCGTTTGCTAAAATTTCAGCAAGTGAAAAAAATAATTCCCAATTAATCTTGAATCATATTATCACTGGTACGGCTACCAAACGAAGTTTACAGCATATGTCACAAATGACCTGCCTGAGCGGGCTAACGGTAGAAGTTGCACAAATGGATAATAATAGTCTTTCCATCCAAAATTATCCGCTCATTGAAAGTAATATTCAAGCTGACAACGGAGTGGTCCATATTATCGACGGGGTTATCCAATGAGCGAGTACTTTGAAAGCCGGGAGTTTGTTCATGGCCTAAACAAATGGAGATGGTATCACTGTGTCGCAGTAATAGCCATCTCCATATGTAATATGAGAACTTCAAACAACCGATAACCCGACATCGGCCGAAGAACCGCTTTCGCAAAATCCCCTAAGAATGACTGTGATTAATCTACCCTAAAAAGTATAAAAAAGTGTCAGGCGTGGGACAATGTCACTATTGGGTCGAACGCCGGCTTCATTCTCTCCATACACGACCGTTTCAACATTCGGTATCAGATGTATATTTTCATGTAGGGAAAGATCTACTCCTCCGACTAAAAAAGTAGCTGATTCTGCGGCAGAACTCATGGGAAGATAGCTGATGGATTCTCCATCAAGAACCGGATCAAACAGGTGATCAGCCCGGGCAAAGCCTTTGATATTATCAGTAAGCTCCATATTGGTAAACAAGGAAACTAAGTCTAATTCATTGTCTCCCAAACTATTATTAATATTTTCCCGAATTTGATGAGTATATGATATCCCGAAATTAAAGTGTTCCGACTGATAACCGCTAAAACCTTGAACCGTTTTCCAGTCGCTGCTGCCCGGACGATCATCCCAGTCTCCGTACACCTGTAAAACAAGGTGATCGGTCAGATTATAGCTTAACGCAAGCATAATTTTTTTGCCTTTGTTGAGTTCGGCTTTGTTACTGTTCCCGTTCCCGATAAAAAGATGATAACCGGCCTGCTGATCGCTACCTAACGCTCCTTTGAATGACACCCCGAAATCACGAGAACTTCCAAATCCAAAGAGATCCTGTGGAGCTTTTTCTACCGGCCGGTAGCCCCATACATCCTCTATGAGTCCGAAGATAGGTGTTGATGATATCCCGGCCGTAATCTGATGACCTGCTCTCTCCCATCTCAAAAAGATATCCTTTACTACGGGCGTCATTTTTTCATTACTGGCAAAATCGCCGGGGCTGCTCATCTCTAACCGCAACCGACTGGAAAAAGAGTTGCTGATTTCGTGATCGTATGTAAAGTAGATACGGCGAAACCAAAACCCATTTTTTCCTTTCAGATCGGCATTATGACTTTCCGCAAACCAGTAATAATCACTAAAAATAAGGCCGCTGAAGCTGCCTTTATCCGGAGCGGACACCTGGCCGACGACATTATTGATTTGAAAGGTCATGATTATAATACACAAATATCCTATGCGCAGTAATGGTACTTTCATAAATATGCTTGTTTCCTAATGTGCTGATCGTTTGTTTATGCCGATATACAAATCAAATAAGGTCTTTGAAAAACCTCCTTCCCACTTAACCGATGCAAAGCCTGCAGGTTCAACAGCTGAAATGTTGATAATTCATTTCTATCCTTTTATTCAGAACTCACTGCAATGCTGGTTTGATTATTTTTTAAATGACCAATCAAAACCTGTTCATGGATTTTCTATTTCGTTACTTATCCACTTTGCACTGGCTTCTGAACAGCGTTGTCTCAGATACTGAGAAAAAGGGATTTGAATTATGACAGCTTTTAAAAAGGACTGCCGGTCCCTGACCTATTTGAGTGCTGTTTTTCAGTTGTAACTGGCGAGCTGAGATAGATAAACCTTGTCTAACTATCGGTATTGTTATTGTCGTTCTGCGACTTCATTTTCTTGTGCTTCAATACCTTGGCTTCAATATAGAAAATAAATTCTTCGGCAATATTCTTCGTTAAATCCCCTACCCGCTCCAGTTTCCGGACAATCGAAAAAAGGTACAGATAATTTTGTATCTGTTCAATATCGGAACGAATAAGCTCGGCCGTTATGGCCGAAACCTCCCGATTAATCTGATTCAGTGTTTTATCAAGTTTAAAAACCTTGCGGGCGAGTTCGGTATCTTCGGTTATAAAAGCGTTAAAAATATTGCTCATCATTTTCAGGGAGGTAACATACATCTCGTCAACCCGCATTTTCTGAATAGCCTCATCTTCCATCTCTTTGCCGAAATCGAGAATATATTTGGCAATACTGTTGGCGTGGTCACCTATGCGCTCAAGGTCTGAGTTAATTTTAAAAGCAGCCATTACAAAGCGAAGATCCACGGCCACAGGGTTGTAAAGAGCCAGCAAGTTTTCGCAGTCTCTGTCAATGGTCAGCTCCAGGCTATCTACTCTTTTTTCGTTCTCCGTAATTTCATGTGCCAGCTCTTCATCAAAGTGATCCAGTGCTTTTTGGCCCTTTTCAAGCTGATTCTTTACCAAAAACATAAGCTCTAAAATATTGTCTTTCAAGATCTTAACTTCGTTATCTAAATTTGACATGGGATGAGCCTCTTGTTGGGTCTGAAATTCGTCGTTATATAATTAACCGAATCGACCGGTAATATAGTTCTGTGTACGATCTTTTTCAGGATTTGTAAATATTTTTTGAGTATCGCCATATTCAATCAGTTTTCCCATATATAAAAAGGCGGTATTATCGCTGATACGTCCCGCCTGCTGCATATTATGTGTAACAATTACAATGGTGTATTTTTTCTTCAGCTCAAAAATAAGTTCTTCGATTTTAGCTGTGGAAATAGGGTCCAGAGCCGAAGTAGGCTCATCCATCAGCAAAACAGAAGGCTTGACTGCCAGTGTCCTGGCTATGCACAGACGCTGTTGTTGTCCCCCTGAAAGCGTCAGAGCCTGCTTATCAAGATCATCCTTGATTTCATCGTAAAGGGTCGCCTGCTTCAGGGATTCTACCACACGCTGCTCGATAAAATCTTCGTCCTTGATCCCCTGAATGCGCAGTCCGTAGGCCACATTTTCATAAATGGACTTGGGAAAAGGATTCGGTTTCTGAAAGACCATTCCTATTTTCTTGCGCAGTTCTTCTACTTTTACAGACGAGGCATAAATATCCTCTTCCTCAAGCAGAATTCTTCCATTCATGCGAAAGCTGTCTATATAGTCGTTCATCCGGTTAAAAAGACGCAGAAAGGTAGACTTTCCGCATCCGGAAGGTCCGATAAAAGCAGTGATGGAGTGATCAAGAATATCGAGACTTATATCATATATGGCCTGGAAATCCCCATAAAAAACGTCGATGTTTCTGGCACGCAATTTATAGGTTTCATTATCGGAGCTGAGTTTCGGCTCCGTTTTCATTTTGGTAGCCTTGGGACCTGTTGTGCCTGAGCTTACTTCTTCCATATTCAAGAATGGTATTTTTGAACGCTATAGATTATTTATTTCCTACCAGTTGATCTTTTGCTGCCAGCGATTTCTAAGATAGACGGCGATGCCGTTCATCAGAAAAGTAATAAACAGCAGCACAATAATAGCAGCTGCTGCGTTGATGGCAAATTCGTGTTGTGGCCGAGAAACCCAGTTGAAAATCTGGATGGGCAGCACGGTAAACTCATCAAAGGGACTTTCGGGCACAAAGGGAACATAAGCAAGGGCACCTATCACAATAAGGGGTGCGGTCTCTCCCACGGCCCTGGAAATAGCCAGAATAACGCCCGTCAGAATACCGCCAAAGGAAGCAGGCAGGGTCTGCTTCCATATTGTCTGCCACTTGGAGGCTCCAAGCGCTACGGATGCTTCTTTAATAGAGCTCGGCACCGCACGCAGGGCCTCCCGGGTTGATACAATAATAATCGGCAAAATAAGCAGTGCCAGCGTCAACGCCCCGGCCAGGATACTATTTCCCATCTTCATCATGCGTACGAATACCTGTAGTCCCAACAGGCCGTAAATAATGGAAGGTACACCGGCCAGGTTAGCGATATTAATTTCCAGCAGTTTGCTGAGTTTTCCCTTGTTCCCATATTCCTCGAGGTAGATCCCTGCTCCTACACCAAGCGGAAATGAAATAAGGGTCGTCAATACCAATACCCACAGGGTGCCGATCCAGGCCGTATAGATGCCGGATCTTTCAGCGAAACGCGAAGGCAGGCTCGTCATAAAGTCCCAGCTCAGCCGGCCGGCTCCCTGGTATATGATGAACCCTATAAAAATAACCAGCGTAAGCATGCAAAAAATAATGGCAGACAGTCCAAAGACCCTAAAAGCCTTATCCTTAAACCTGCTTGAGTTGGTATTATTCATAATCCTCCTGGTACCTTGCTTTGATCCAGTAGCTGATGTTATTCAGAATAAAGGTGAAAATAAAAAGTGTAATCCCTGCCGCAAAAATGGTCTGGTATGCCGTTGACCCGTGAGGCACATCCCCCATGCTAACCTGCACAATATAAGCGGTAATGGTTTCTATGGGGACAGTCGGGTCAAGGGTAAAACGAGGTTGCTGTCCGGCGGCAATGGCGACAATCATAGTTTCACCGATGGCCCGGGAAACCGCTAAAATTGCGGACACGATAATACCGGATGAAGCGGCCGGTACCATGACGCGAAATGCGGTCTGAAATTTTGTGGATCCCATTCCGAAAGAGGCCTCTCGCAGTGAATACGGCACGGAGCTCAATGCATCCTCACTGAGAGAAGAGACAAAGGGAATAATCATAATACCCATCACAAGACCGGCTGAAAGAGCGTTAAATCCCGACAACTCAGGAATAAAGGTTTTTAAAAAAGGAGTCACAATCATCAGTGCAAAGAAACCGTATACAACAGTGGGTACCACGGCCAGAATTTCAAGCAGCGGTTTTAAAATACTCCGAAATGTGTTGGAGGCATATTCATTGAGATATATGGCAATCGTGAGTCCCACGGGCAATGCCACTGAAATAGCAATAACAGTAGTTAAAAATGTACCCGACAGCAGGGGTAAAATACCGTAGCTTTTCTGGGTAAAAAGCGGTGTCCACCTCGTAGAGGTCAAAAATTCAACGATGGATACTTCCCGAAAAAAGCTGATCGCTTCTATGGTCAGGATCAATACAATTCCAACGGTGGTCAGAATCGTAATCAAGGCGCAGACAGCAAGCACCTTTTCAATGATTTTTTCTTTTAATCTCATATCCGCATTTCGCGCCATGAATTACTGAATTGGTTATTATTCCCTCCAGCGCTTAAAGGTTAGCTATCGCTGCCCGTGGAAACTGAGTCAGTTTGGCTGCCGGCAAACTCCTCAAACTTTTTCCTCTGCACCTGATAAACGGAGTCCGGCATGGGAATATAACCTATTTGCTCAGCTAACATAGGAGCATTATCCAGATAAAAATGGACAAATTGCTGAACATTTTCTTGCTGTGCTGCTTCTTTTCTGACATAAATAAAGAGCGGCCGGGATAACGGCTCGTAGGTTCCGTCCGATACGGTTTGCATGGTGGGCCTCACAACATTGCCGGCTCCATTCTGTACCCCTGCAAGTTTTAAACTTTCCTTATTCTCTTCATAGTACGCAAGGCCAAAGAATCCCAGTGCGTACTTATCTGTACTTACTCCCTGAACAAGCACATTATCGTCCTCGCTTGCGGTAAAATCGCCCCTGCTGGCACCGCTTTCCCCTACGATTGTCTCTGTGAAGTAATCAAAGGTACCGGAAGCTACACCGGGACCAAAAAGATGAAGTTCTTCATCAGGCCATTCCTCACGCACATCACTCCACCGCGTTATTTCACCCTGGGCTTCAGGTTCCCATATTTTCTTAAGCTCTTCCACCGTAAAATAGTCCACCCAGTCATTTTCGGGATGAACGACAACAGCAAGTCCGTCGTAAGCAACTGATAACTGTACATATTCAATGCCATTTTCTTCAGCCGTTTTAACTTCACTGGGCTGTATTTCACGGGAGGCATTATTAATATCAGTATCGCCCCGCAAAAATTTCTGAAAACCCCCTCCTGTTCCCGAGACTCCAACTGTTACCCGAACATCAGGAGCTTCCGTTCGGAATTCTTCAGCGACAGCCTCGGATATGGGGAATACGGTGCTCGAACCATCGATTTTTATTTCACCTGAAAGCTGATCTTCTGAACCTCCACCCGAACCGCAGGAAGCTAACAGGATTCCGCTAAAAAAAACCAAAAACAAATATTTGTCAACCATTATCTCGTACTTAAATTAATAGTGTATATGCCGTGTGTGCTGTTCTCTATTTTGAGATCCTAAATATATCCGAAAAAAAGGAGAATAATGTTAACTCAATAGTATGGCTTGACCTGGCGATAAGTATAATAAAAACAACTACTTATCATCGGTCATAAATCCAACTGGTAACGTTATAATAACGGTTTCCTTTTTTTCTTTTATACTTGGATCTTTGAGTAACAGAATATAAGGAACTGCCAGCGCTTTCATATTAAGTTAGTGTTAAATCTTTCGGAAAGGGATTCGTTCGGAATTTGGCTTTTCGATATAATATTATAACTTACTTTTCAATTCTTCATCAAAAGACGGGGTACAATATGGATGAATATACATTTAATGTAGAAATTATTGACACAGAATATGAGGGGGATTTTCTTATACTTCGTATTAGGGCTCAAGTAAAATTTGAAGACTATGCCAAAAAGCCCAAGGGATTAAAGGAACTCGAGCCATCATTAAATAAAATAAATTCAGAGTTAGATATAACCATAGGTGATAATGAAGTTGCTTTCACAATGCCTTATGCGGTTGAGTATGCTGAATTATTTGAAAACCCTTACAAAGAGGTAATAAGGGGCTATACATTAGACCTAAAGGATTTGATAGAACCCATATTCAGGGCCATGATCAACAGGAGGGTAAACAACATTTTTGGTGGCAATATTGAGGGGCCTTATGATCCTTTTACAATTGAGATTTGATTAAAATTAAAAGCCCTGCAAGCTATCAACCTGCAGGGCCTAACTATTCATCAAGAGAGTACCAGTAATATTGATTAAATAAGCCTACTTACCAAATCAGAGGGTTAATTCATCAGAGCCTTTCTAAACTTGCTTTGTGTCTTTGGATTTATCACCTCACAGAATATCTCACCGCCTAACAAATCATCTTCTTTTACAAAGTCGGTAAAAGCTGCTATTGCGGACTGTCTCACGTTCTTTGTGGCTCTGTGGCTAACGAATCGCTGCTCCAGCTCCTGAGATGCCTTACCGGGATCTTTGAGGGCTGCCATGCAGTAACAACCGGTACTTACGGGGCTGCGGGTTGGCTTCAGGGGAATGGGTGTTTTAGACCGGACACTGTAACCCCACATCTGGCCGTTCTCATAACAGGCAATACTTACATTGATGTTATACCAGGGTTCGTTGTATAGGCTGCTATCAGTCTTTAGTTTAAGAAACTCTGAAAGCTCATCGGCAACCTCCCGGCCGGTGCGTCCTTTTGCAAGGGTGGCAAACTCGTCAACCAAGGTTACGCCATTCCCTACCCAGAGCAAACCTACTGTATCATTTATCTTAGCTACTTTTTTACAGTCCCGGCTATGAATACGATCTTCGGTAAGCTGAAAATTATCGGGGTCTGCCCCGCTTGTATCAACGGCCAATCCATCGGATAAGAGTATACTTTGTTCGGGTGTTCTGATTGTGGCTACTGCGGACATAATATTTAATTTTTTGGGGTGTAAGATTATTGACTTAGATCTTTCCAGTTTCCGTTCAGGTTCATTCCCTGAAATCGGTTGGCATCAGTATTAAAGATGATAGAGCCAGTAGGAACAGTTAGATTATCTCTCTCTGTATCTGTTAGCCGGGGAACTACAGGAGGCTTATTAAAGAAGGCCAGATTATCCTGCAATCCGATTATCTGATTACCATTCACTTTAAAACTATGAAGTCCAGAATTATATTCTAACAAATCAAAGTTTCCGGTTGTGTCATGTGCGGCTCCAATTTGAGCAACTACACTTCCCCCATTCTCCCAGGTTACAGACTTGCTGATATCAAGCGTATCATCGGGTACCTGGTAGGATAGACCGTCCTCATCTAATGAATAATCATTATTCGTATTTGTTATCTGTCCCGCAGCTCCCATTGAAAGCGTATCTGCTATTTGCAGGTTCCCCAGGTATCCATCTCCATTTTCAAACCATAAGCTGTCCCCTAAGCTGAAACGCTCCTGAACAGAATCCAGGTGAACCCCCGTACCTTTAAAAGTATTATTGTTATTGGTGCTCCACATCGTTTGCGCGTCAAAGTGCATAATATTCGTGTTTTTCAGTTAATGTGTATAAAAGTATGTATATCGGCTTTCATATTTGCCGTTAGCGGGGCGATCTCCCCTTTAGGCATGGTGTAGTATTACCCTGCTGGGCCTGCTTCAGCTGTGCTATCGTATTGGCTGCCCTGGCCTTGTTTTCGATAAGTCGGCCGGGGTCTCTGCCCTGCTTCCGGTACGTTGCGATCTTTTCATCCAAGTGGCCCATGTACTGGCGAAGCTCTTCTATCTGTGGTTCAAACATGACAATAGGGTTCGTTTTAGTGTGACATCCTGTCAATTTGTTACCGGAAACGTTACTCATAACTAAAAAACAGTCTTTAAAGTGTATAAGAGGATATTTCATGTTAATAATAACTTATGTTATATCTTATCTGTATATCTTTATAGTTTAACATTGAACAGTTTAACCTTGAATCATACTTGTATAATCAAAGCAATTACTTGGTTATCCTGCCATTGAAACACGTAATATCTTTTTCGTTTTAATGATGCCTGCTCTCATAGCGTTGGCATAGACAACGGCGTCCCCTTTATCCGGGGAGCGTCCCAGGCGTTTCTTAATGTCGGACTTACTTTCAACCTGGATCATCTTCTCCCCTACAATACTGTAACGGGGTGCTGTTAGGTCGCTTCGGAGTTCTTCATCATTGAAATCAATAACGATCTTCTTGTTCTTTACGTCCTCTCTGAACTGCCACCACATTTGACTGCGCAGGTTCTTAAAGCTGAAACTATCATATTGCTTTGTGGGTTTAGCTCCTGAAATAACTTCCGTGCAGGTCTTACCCTTTTCTTTCATGTTATCAAATACACCGGCTCCCAGTCCTACCGTATCAATACCGCAGTTTTTAGGTAGTATAGCCTCTGTAGCTATGAAGGCAAGCAGCCGGTTGGCTACCTCTGCATTATCCTTGTTATCGAAGGTTTTGAGCTTCTCTAAGTGGTTGCCGTTAAACTTAGCAAACGTTGTGGAGTCTGATCCGTACCGGGCAATGTCGGCCCCGCAATAGGCTGTTCCTTTCTGTATCTCTACCTCTTGGGTTCCCAGTAGGTCTGAATGGGAAAGTAAGGCGTCCGGATCATCGGCATACTCCCAATTACCATGTTTCAGGCGTTGCTTTTGTGCTTCGTTTATTAAGGCCCCCAGCTGCTGGTCAGTGCCTGGTTCTCTGTAGGGGTTATCATCATAGAGAGACTGTATAAAAGCGTAATCTTTGTGAAGGTTGTCCTTTTTCCAGGGCAGGTAAAAATTAAAGTATAGCCAGTTCTTTTCCGGGTTACAGGTAATGAGTATTTTTCCAGGGGTGAGGTCATATTCTTGGTTGCGGTGCTGCCCTACTCTTGTTTTTAGGATATCAAAGGCATCGTGTTCTATCTCTCCGGCCTCTTCTATCCATCCCCCGGTATATTCGGAACTACCAAAACGCTGAAATAAGGGATCGGAAGGTTTGTATTTAAGTTCTAATAGATCAATCCGAGATCCGTTCTCAAACTCAATGTAGTGATCCTGTTTATTGTAGCTGTAAACATCGGTAGGAATGTTGTATTCCCCGCACACTTTAAAGAACGTCATTAAGGTCGTATTGCGAAGACGTTTCAGCTCTTCACGGCCCACAAACCACCGTGTGTTAGGATGTTGCATACAAGAAAGGATAAGCCATACCCAGCCCAGCCAGGACTTACCACCGCGCGAACCGCCGCCAAAACAGACAAAGCGTTTTCTGCTTTCGGTTAGAAGCTCATAGGCATCATCTTGTTTAGGATGGAGTTTAATTTCCTTCATCACGTATCACCTTAAAACCGGCTAACATTTTGGTGTCCAGCTCAACCCGTTCTTTGGGCTTTCCGTACCTGTAGTGTAAATACAGGCGTATCGCTTGCACGTTTCCATCATTGACCTTATTAGCCAGCTGCTCCCATGCCTCATCAGGAGCAAGGGCTGCGTCAATCTTTTTTATCATCAACTCTTCATCAGCTTTGGGTGGTCTGCCAGCTCCCGGACGTGCACCGCCCCAGTTGCTTGATTTGTCTGGTTTATCACTCATAATAAAATTGTTTAAAACAGTATTAAAATCCCCCCGCTCAAACGTAAACACGGTAAACAAAAAGCGGGGGGTATTATTCCCTGCGAAGCGACTGCTATGCAGTGCCGGCAGGAAGATTAACTTACTCCACCTTGTGCAAATCGTCCATACACAAAGGCAAGTGGATTATGTATCGCTAATGCGATTCGCTGCTCTGCTCGTACAGTAACAAGGTTACGCTGGACGTTATCGGAATCCTGCTCAAAGAAGCGCACGTTTACACCTTCGCGGGACACATAGGTTGCGCCCTGGGTAAAGTCGCCTACTAAAAACTCCCCTTCGGCAACTGCTGTGGTTGGTGCACACCGGATACCGTCAACTCGTAAACGCTGGGTTCCGCTTCGGACACCGGCTGGGTGTAAATACTCACCTGATCCGCTTGTCTTTTCGGTAGCCATCTTCCAGTAATCGTTCTTATGCAGCAGAATAGTATCAGTGTTGTATTCTAACACTTCTGCTTGACGGGAAGCATCAGCCAGGCAATCATAGAATGAAGCAGTGTTTAAAACGGGACTCCATCCCGCAGCCTCGAGCGTCAATCCTGTAATCTGCGGACTTACCCCCGTACCATACAAGAGCTGAGTGTCTTCGTCCACAAGGATCCTTGAGGTCATTTTACGGCTCAAATATGAGGATAACACGCTCACATCATCCAACATTTGTTTTGGTACTGAAATGAAGCTGGCGCGGGTTTCTACCGAAGCGTTCTCTTGGGTAATTGTGAAATTATTTTCCCCCTTAACTTCTCCTTCGGTTTGGCCCTCTGTGCCGTCAGTGTATGCAGTCTCCTTAAGATAGGGGACTGAATTGCCGTTGGTTGAGGCCTGTGGCAGAAACATGGAAATATGCTCTGTTCTGTCGGGATCAAAATGCACACCCGGCAGCGTAGCACCTTCGCGGGCATCATCTGAAATCGAAGCCTTTACCTGCATATTCACCCTGCCGCCCGTACCATCTTTAAGTGCTCGGAGGTTATCGGCTTTGGTTGCCAGTTCCGTTTGGAGCTGATCTTTAAAAGAGATTTGGTTTCCACCAGTATTCAACCGGCCTGCTTTCGACTCGGCGGCATCAACGCGGTTTTTCAGCGTCTTAATCTCTTCTCTAAGCTCTTTCTGGGATTTGTTTACGTTCTGTTGTACTTCATCGAGGCCATTTTCTACGGCCTCAACTAATGGATCATCAGTATTCATAATAGTCTGTTCTTTAAATTCAAGTTATCGGTAGGCGGCTTGAACCTTTGAACAGACTGCTTAAAAGGCGGGTCTGTAGCATCAAGTGCGTTACCTAAATATAATAAAATCATGGGTTTAGTACAAGGCATTTCAGTTATTAATAAGTTCTTTAGCCTCTTCAATTAGCTCCTCTTGGGTCAGCTTCATGTCGGCTGTTTCTAATCTCCGGGCCACTTCATCCATAAAGCCAGAAAGGAGATCTTTCCGGTCGGCAGCTATCGCTTTCTTTGCCATTGTCAGCTCAACCCGTGATATAAATCCTTCGGTTTGGAGTTTCTCTAAAGTCTTAATCATGGTGTTATTTTTTTTGGTTAATGGTTAATTTCATAGGAGTTGCGTTGCTATCAGATACAGGGTTAAAATGATTAGCAAGTCCCAGTCGTTGCTGAATTGTGCCAATATCTTTTTAATCATAATCTTCGATTTACACTAAAGCATGGTATTCTGGCAATATCTCGTTCTGCTCTTTCTTGTATTGGCCGTAAATACTAGCAAAATTTTTCTTTAATGAGTCTGTAGACTTTATCTTGTCCATCCACCAGCCGTTATCATGCCTCTTTACAAAAGAGAATACGTCATTTAGCTTATGGGCGTCCAATGACTCGCTTTCGTCTATTAACTGCTGAAGGGGCTGAATCCATTCTTCAAGCGTTGCACCCTTAAGGGTATCAAGGTGTTCGTTAAAGTCTTTAATCTCCTGATAGATATGCAGGGTTACCATCTGTAATGGTTGTTCCTCTACATCAAAATCATCAAAAGAAAGGTTGGAGAGTTCTCTCTCTTCTATTTGACTCTCTTTATTATGACTCTCTTTACTATGGGACTTGAAGTTATCTTCATCCTTGTCATGAAGTTTTCTTCCGCCCTGTCCTGAAGTTTTCTTCATGTCTTGACCTGAAGCCTCTGAAACCTCTGAAGGCAGTTCCATCCATTTATGGGAATAGAAGTGATATTCGTTTGACTTGCCCAAACCACGCTGTTTTTTTGCAATTAGTTCATACTCAACAAGTTCGTTCAAATAGGTGCTGCATTGACGATCCGACACCCCAATTTCAGCAGCAAGCGTTGATATTTTGGGGTTGCAGTAGCCATTTTTCCCGGCAAATCGGGCTAATCTTGCATAAGCCAATTTAGCACCCTGGGATATTTCTGTACGTGGCATTAGCCATTCAGGAACAAATGAGCCGTTCCAAAGTTTGTAGGGATTTATTCTTTTATTCATAGTCGTCTCCGTTTATAGTGTGCATTTCAGGAGAACAACACGTATATTCAGGTGTCGTCTCCTGCCCTGCTGCTGAAACAGCGGGGCTTTTTTATTGCGTTATAAATCCTTCAGCTTCCGATTTCAGTTCGGCATTCGTTTTAACTCTCCCGGAACGGATATAACCATCAAGATCATCCTGATAGAAATACAGTCGTTTTCCATTGGGCTTGTAATGCGGAATCTTACCTGTACTGGTGAGCTTGTACAGGTGAGCCTTTGAAATGTCGAGATATTCGGCAGCGTTTTCGGCAGTGAGTGGTTTGTTTGAAGTCATTACTAACGAAGTTTGTTATTGTTTTGTCTTCAATAGTAATGTAACAGGTAGGCAAACTGAATGAATATTGAATAGTATTGAATCCTATTGAATCAAGGAGTCTCTCTTAATCTTTTGTGCGTAATGTTAATTTAATTCTTTTATTTTATCATCAAGATCTGTTTTCCATGTACTAAAAACATTGGGTCGAACCCCTATTTTTTCGGCTACTTGTTCCCCGTTCAGTTCTAACTTGGGATTATGATATAAACTAAGTGCATCAGCTATTTCTTGGTAACTGTGGCTATTATTATGTTTTGATTTTCTAAGTGCAATACTATGAATAAGTCTTTTTAAATCTTCAGAAATATTATTCTCGGATTCCTTCCCATTATCTCTTTGTACCTCGTTTAAATATTCTTCTTCAATAAATTCTATTAGTGCATCCGAGTTACGATAATATTTGTAACCAGGCTCTTTAATATTAGGACTACCCTTGTAAATTGCTTCTATTCCTTTCCTTGTGGCTTTTACCTGATTCAATAAATCTTGTATTCCCCTTGTTTTATCATCAGTTGCCCGTTTAATAAATTGACGCATAGCTAATCTTTTAGGTATTGTTGGGCTTAATAGCCAAATATCAGGATTGGCTGTCTCCTCTCGCTCTTTCCGAAATTCTTTAGCCCTTTTTGCTTGCTTCTGCATTTCTTGTAAAAGTTTTTCTTTATCAGTCATAATTCTAAAAGTTGATTTCAGGTAAACGGTTTACAGCGTCCTCTTTTTTCTGGTCAACGATCTTGGCATAAACTTCAGCGGTCTTTAGATCCACGCCTAACAGTTCGGCTACGGTGTAGATGTCGGCTCCATTAGAAAGCAGCTGTGTCGCGAACGTGTGACGGCTCACATGGAAACTAATCTCTTTATCCAGGTTGGCGCGTTTCCCCCATTTGTTGACTACCTTCCAAACATTGCCACGCCGCTGAATATTAAAAACATACTCATTAGGGTTTCCCCTCTCTCCCATCAGCTCCTTAGCCTGCCTGTTAAGGGGAACATGATTCACTTTCGTTGTTTTTTTCTGGGGAAAGGAGATTTTATCATCCTTCACGTCCCCCCACTGAATCCGCTTCACATCTGATATCCGCAGGCCGGTATTACAGGCAAAAAAGAACGCTTCTTTTACCCGCTTCTTACATGGGGTATTCCAGAGCTTCTTTAGTTCATCAGTAGTTAGAAAGTTTCTAAGTGTATCCTCTGATCCAATGTTATCAACTCCTTTAATCGGGTTATGAGATATGATGTCGCGCTTAATAGCGGAATTAATCGCAGCTTTAAATATGGTAAAATAATTATGGGCGGTGTTCTTCTTTTTAGAATCTTCAACAAGAAAGTCCCGGAATCCCCAAACCCATCGCTTCGTGATCTGCTTAAATTGCAAGGTCTCCCTGCCGTGATACTCTTTAATCTTTTTCATCACGGCTTCATGGTTGCGGATTCCTTTCTCTTTATTCTTATCGACAATCTTCTGAAAGAACTGGTAAAAGGACGCCTCTTTGTTATCTGTTTTCAGGCCGTAGGTTTGGTTCTGAATTTGCTCCAACCGTCTCCCCCGGATAATCTCAGCCTTGCGCCGCTTCTCTTTGTCCTTTTCGTCTCCGGTGAGATATATTTTCAGAAACTCATAAGAACGCTCACCATTATGATGAATATCCAAATAAAGGGATTTCTTACCGCTTGATAACTTTTTTTCGCGAATCTTAATACCCATAATTAGTCCCCCCCAAACCATTCAGTGATATCGTCAGTATCACCGGAATTAAGTTTCTTTTGAACTTCTGTTAGCTTGGTGTCTAATACTTTAGTAATCTTATTGAGTTCTTCTATCGTAATTCTCTCTTTGTCATATAAATCCCAAGTCTCATTGTCAATATTTAGAGACTGTTTCATCGTTTTAGCTTTTTTCGCTCTTTCTAAAAGGTCGTTGAATATTTTATTAGTCATAACAACATAGTTAATTATAAAGTTAATTGTCGTTACTGAGTAACGTTTCTACCATAAGTAACGGAAAATAACGATAAATATCAACAACTAAATCGGCATTTAAATACTTTTAAGGGCATTTTAGGGGTGTAAAGGTAGGTTGATTGTTAACTCAATATTAAGGATGTGATTATTATGCGGACAATAATGTGGCAAAATATGCCAATAACGCTTCTCAACCGGTCTTATATAATTTTGACGAACTTTTGGCTGAGAATGTAGACATTTTCTTGTACATTATCCCACAGGATATAGAAACGTCCGCCTATTAACATTAACCTGAGTTTGAGTTAAAGGATTATACTGATAAGCATAGCAGGAACGTATTACTTTACAGAGCTTTGTTTCATATATCTAACTCACCTTTATTTACTTCCAATACATGGATGCAGATACAAACACGAAATTAGCCGTACTTATTGATGCCGATAATGCTCAGCCGTCCATTATCGAAGGACTCCTCGCGGAGATCGCAAAATACGGTACTGCTAATGTCAAGCGTATTTATGGAGACTGGACCTCCAACAGGCTCAGAGGCTGGAAAGAGCACTTGTTACAGTACTCTATACAGCCTATTCAGCAGTTTGGTTATACCAGTGGTAAAAATGCCACTGACAGTGCCATGATCATCGATGCCATGGACCTGCTTTATACCGATCGATTTGATGGTTTTTGTATTGTCTCGAGCGATAGCGACTTTACCAAATTAGCGGCACGCATTCGTGAATCGGGACTGACGGTCTACGGATTTGGCGAACAGAAGACGCCAGATCCTTTTGTCGCCGCCTGCGACAAGTTTATTTATACCGAAGTGTTGCGCAGTGAGGAGGAACCGGATACGGAGTCTTCTTTCCGACGCATGTCGACCAATGAGCTCAAACAGGATACCAAGCTTGTAAACCTGGTACGCAACGCCATTGAGGTCTCGTCTGACGAAAGCGGCTGGGCTCACTTGGGACAAGTGGGCAGTTATATTGCCAAGCAGTCACCGGAATTTGATCCGCGCAATTACGGCTACCGCAAACTGGGCGAACTGGTAGAGGCCATTCAACTTTTTGAAATTGAGGAACGTTCAACGGGACAGGGTCATGCTGCCGCTGTTTATGTAAAAGACAAACGAAAATAGCCTGAATACCAGCATAAGTTGGATTTCAACTGTTTATTTCACTGTCGGCTGAAATCCTCACATATGAGTTAAATGCTGCGAGGGCAACCTTCCCGGGGCCTTGATGTTGACTAAAATCCCCGGTTTCCAAAGGCTTCTTATTGAGGATTTCCTAATCAATCCACGGCTGACGGTAATCATACTATTCAGAAATGGAGGTCTGTTTTATAAATTTACGGGCGGCCCACTGGCTTCCCCAGTATCCCATAAAAATGGATAACAGCACCATCGCCCCGCTCAGGTAATACCAACGACCGAAAGGCCACGACAAAACGCCAAACTGGGGAATATATTCGGGGAGTATAAAACGAAAGACCACAAACATAACGCTTACGGCCAATATTCCGGCAATGAAACCTTGAATGATACCTTCCACTACAAAGGGCCGGCGAATAAATCCGTTTGTTGCCCCCACTAATTTCATCGCTTTGATAAGATCGCGCTTGGCATAGATGGTAAGCCGGATGGTGTTGAAAACCAGAATAAGTGAAGCTAATAAAATAAGGATACCCAGTCCCCCACCCGCTATGGCTACCGTACGAAAACGCTGCTCCATCATCTGCAGCAGTTGCTGATTGAATCGCACCTCATCCACATTTTCATGATTCTCTATTTCAGTCACAAGACTGTCAACCCGGTTTATGGCGGTATTTGATGCAACCACCAGCCGGAATGAGGCCGGTAAAAAATTAAGATCGGCCATTGAAGCGGCTCCCGTACCGAATTCTTCTTTAAAAATGGCCGCGGCGCTGTCCTGAGATATATAGGTTACCTCCTGTATGATCTCCTGTTCTTCCAGGTTTTGCCTCAAATCCTGCAGCGAATTCTCGTCCTGATCATTGAGAAAAACTTCTATGTCGATGGACTGTTTGAGTGATTGTGCAACCTCATAAGCGTTGTAAGAGACCCGCGCAAGGACGCCCAGAAGCAGGATGGCAACAAACAGGGAAAAAATAGCGGTAAAGGAAGCCAGTCGTGCGCGTCTGAAACCGGCTATACCTTCTTTTATCACATATCCTAAGCTCATAAATATTTTTTTTAGTTCCTAAATAAGGCGCGAACTCCAAACAGGAATTTTCGTTGCGACATGGGGTATCCAGCCGTCTCAAAGTAGCCCAGCTGACTTACATCATCAAGTATATTTTGCCAGCGCATGACGAAAACGATTGATCGAACACGCGCGGAGATATCAAGATCCAGGCGATTAAATGCCGGCAAAGCCTGATCACTGCTTACCGGCTGCCAGTAATCCAGCTCCGGATTATAATGATCCGCCTGATACCGAAAGGGAGCAATCATGCCGGAAAGTCCCGCTTTTACGTAGGTCGCTCGTCCAAACATATAGCCCTTCCAGTAGGCCCCTCCTTTCAGCCATATGCGTTCCTCGGCGGACATAGGGATGGGGTTGTTGGGCTCAACCGTACTGTTTGTAAATCGGTGGAACGTGGCGGAACCATCCAGCTCGAAATGGGTGGCATCCCAGTCAAAAAAGAACGCAGCCGACTGGGAAGCGTAGCTGTCCTTGTTTGCATACGATCTGTTCGCACCCAAAATCATGTTGCTGTTATAGCCGTTCAGGTTCGTCAGTATATCAATTTCCTCAACCATCAAACCGTTGTTAATATCTTTGTGCTGAAGGCGGATGCCGACGCGGGAATTTGAGGTAATATCATAGGTTAACCTGGCCCGGGCTTCCTGCATCTCTTCATTCAAAAGGTTTGGATCTCCGGCAAAATTTTCGGATCGCCAGTACAGCTGCTGGGGAGTGGGCATCAGTGAGCCGACAGACAAGCCTGGCGAAAGGCTCAGCTTACCTGCCCTGAAGTCCGCAGCAGCATTTAATCGATAGGATCGAAATCCGTCACTTCGCGACCGGACGGTCCCCCCTCCTCTTACGCTCAAAAAGGATGCGAGGTGAACCTTTGCCTTGCCTTCAACTTCCAGAAGTCCCCAGTTACCGGTAGCTAATACATGATTGGCTTGTTCTTTGTTTAAAAAATATTCGTAATTGATGCCTCCTTCCAATTCCGCTATTCCCTTAGTCCACCATTTACGGGCGGATAAGCCGACAGAGCCGATATTATAGGTAGTGGAGTCGGCCGAATACTGTACCGCTCGCTGTGTGCTTCTACGATACAGGCTGGCATGCAGGTTATCAGACTCCGACTTCCGCTGACGTGTTGAATCCGGACTTCGCCGGTAGAAGTTTAGCGCAAGCAGGTTGTTAATTTCAGTTGAATTTCCGTTTGATTCGTTGGCCTGCGTATCATACCGATCAAAATTAAACCTTAACATGTCCGAAAGGGAATAGCCGAAAGGACGGCCAATATCCATCTTGTTGTTGACATAATTAAGCTTCAGATAATGCCGGTTGTCAAGATGGTGGCTGGCTTTGGCAAAAATTTGACGGCCTATGACTTCAGAATTGTTGTATTCCCCCCCCTCCCTTCGGTCCCAATACCGGAGTTCTATATTCGTTTTTTGGGATAAATTGTGACTGACTTCAAACTCCAGATTACGGCTCGAAAACTTGCTTTCACTGTAAATAAGTCTCGAAAGAGGTTCATTCAGATAATACTGTCTCAGGTAATAGGTCGAACGGTAATGGGTCCCCCGTTCTTCTCCGTAGAAGTCACTTATTTTATGCTGAGGGATAAGCGACCAGTTGAGCATGCCTGAAACAGGGTCATTGAGGGGAATGCCCTCCCAATACAGTTCCTGGTGACGCGGTTCATGGGCATACCGCTGCACGGCATTCGACCGGATACTGGTCCCCATCCGGTAGCTGACAACCCCTGGCTTCCGGTTAAGTTTGTAGGTCCAGTCCGGCCATATCTTCCATCGTAACGTGCTGTCGGTTGCGGTAACCTCTGCTCCCAGCGGAGCGTGAAACTCCCACGGAACTACTTTAATCAGCGGCTTTTGATCTTCCTGACTAAGCGTATCGGCTGCTCCGGATGCTTCTGTAAAGGTAACCGGTTTAAGAATAGTCGTATCCACCGTTACTGAATCTATTGACGTATGATCAACCTGTGCCCAGGCACCCGGAGAAACGACCCACAGAAGAATAAAAACATATGTCAGAAAAGATAATTTCAAGCTGGCTGTTTTTTAAGTCCATAAGGCATTTCTTCGATATTTGAAGTCACCCGGCGTGTCATTTCCATAACAACGGCTGTCGTTCGCTTTTTGTTTGCCAACCGATCTTTGGTAAACTGTGCCCGGAGCGCAAAATGCTGATCTTTATTCCAAAAACCTATCCATACCAACCCAACCGGTTTCGCTTTTGTTCCGCCCCCCGGCCCGGCTATACCCGTCGTTGAAACACCGATATCAGTACCCAGCCTTCGGGCTATGCCACGGGCCATCTGTAATGCCACCTGCTTGCTGACGGCGCCGACCTCTTTCAGGACATCTTCATTCACCTCCAACTGTGCTATTTTTACTTCATTGTCATAAGCGATGACGCCCCCCTTCACATACCGGCTGCTACCCGGAATGTCCGTCAGTGCATCGGCGACAGAGCCGCCCGTACAGCTCTCAGCAACGGCAATGGTCAATTGCTCTTGAAGAAGCACCGTTCCGACCGCTTCAGCAAGCCGGAGATCCTTCCCTTCGCCCACAATATAGGCTCCCGCCTTTTCCCGGATATGCCCGATCAATGGTTGTAGTCGCTCTTCCAGTGCGCTTTCTGAGGGCGCGCGGCCGCGGATCCGGATTCGCGTGCCCTCGGGACCTGGCAGGTATGCTACACTGACAC
This sequence comes from Fodinibius roseus, assembly GCF_900129315.1. GTDB lineage: Bacteria > Bacteroidota > Rhodothermia > Balneolales > Balneolaceae > Fodinibius > Fodinibius roseus. The sequence goes on along the minus strand of NZ_FQUS01000009.1, from coordinate 120,828 downwards.
CGGTATTCAAATAAGAATCCAGCTCGCCGATGACCTCATCACTGAGCGTACTTTCTCCGATGCCGGAAGTGAGCAGATAATAGGACCTTCGAACTTCAGTACCTAACAGCGTTTTCCTGAGTCTTGGCAATATGTATGTATTGACCAGATGCTTCATCTCATACGGCACGCCGGGTAGCACAGCAAGCACCTTCCCGTCCCGTTCAAACCACAGACCCGGGGCTGTCCCCTGCGTATTGAGCAATACCTCACAGTCAGCCGGAACTTCGGCCTGGCGATAGTTCGATTCACTGAACGGGATATTACGTTTCGCGAAAATCTTTTTAATAAAAGAAAGCGTCTCTTCGTGCACAATCAGTTCAGAATCAAAAAGCTCAGCGACGGCCTGTTTCGTAACATCGTCATGGGTGGGGCCCAGTCCCCCGGTAGTAATCACAATACTATCGGACGCCAGGGCCTCTCGGGTGACTTCCTTTATAACCGGAAGTTCATCTTTGATAGTGTCTATACGGCTGACTTCTATACCGGCTTCTGTGAATGTCTGCGCCATCCAGCTTGCGTTGGTGTTCACGGTATCGCCTATAAGCAACTCGTCACCTATACTTATAATCCTGCACTGCATACTGTTATTCAAATTCGTATTTTAGGTAAAATTGAATTCCAAAATATCAATCTTTGGTAGCTTTTCGAAGCATTTTATAAATGCTTTATGTTCATGGCAATGACTACTAACGACTGCAGTTGAATATACGTGCATCGACTTCCAAATATATTAAGTACTATTCGGATTATTCTGGCCCCCATTTTTCTTGTGTTGTATGTGCAGGATGAGGTGGTATGGCGCGCACTCAGTGTTGGCATTTTTGCTGTTGCTGTAGTGACGGATTTTTTCGACGGTTATATCGCACGCTTGTATGAAGCTCAGACTTCATATGGTGTTTTTCTGGATCCGCTGGCTGATAAATTTTTAACTTTTGCAGGTTTTATCTGTTTACCCTTTATTGATGCCACACAGTTTCCCTGGTGGGCCATAGCCATCATTGTTCTCCGTGATGTGGTTGTCACGACTATGCGGATCGTGGCCGACTGGCGTGACATCAAAATGAATACACGCCTGACTGCCAAAATAAAGACTATGAGCCAGATGATTTTTCTTTATCTTGTGCTCTTGGTCGGTGTTTTTGTTTCAACGGATGTCTGGCTTAGCAGCTACTGCGTCCAATTGCTGCAATCGGGTGTCCTGGGATGGGGTATGATGGTCATTGTGGTGCTTACTTTGTATTCCGGAATTGAATATATTTACGTAAATAAAAATATTTTTACCAAATATGATACAAAAAATAAAACCGATATTAGGTAGTTTTTTCTATGCTGGATTCTTACCAAATGCACCGGGAACCTGGGGTAGTTTTTTTGCTCTCTTCCCAATTTACTTTGTAGGCGTCTATGCTCCCTGGTATGGGATGGCGCTCCTTGCGCTGCTTTGTTCATTGATTACCATCTGGGTATCCGAAGAGTGTGAGCGCGTATGGGGAGGCGACCCCTCTCCCCTGGTTATGGATGAATTTGCCGGTCAAAGCATGGCTTTCATCGCCATCCCTTTTTCGGGAGTTATCAGTTACGATATCATGCTACTGGTAACCGGTTTTTTTATTTTCCGCTTTTTTGATATAAAAAAACCTTTGGGCGTTGATGAACTGCAACAACTGCCGGGCGGACTGGGAATATTGATAGACGACCTGCTCGCAGGTTTTTATGCCTTTTTATGCTTAAAAATCATTTTATTTTTAATATAATAACAGTATTGTACTAACATTACCATCATATACAGCCGTTAGTGTATTCCTACAGGCTGTAGTTAATCACTTTTCGTATGATTATTGATTCACCATTTTCAGAAGAAATAGCACTTGACCTGCTCAGGATAAACGCCGTCATTCTTCGACCGAATGATCCTTTTACGTGGGCCTCCGGTTGGAATTCGCCTATTTATTGCGACAATCGGCTTACTATGCGGTACCCCAAAATCCGCAAAAAAATTGCAAAGAGATTTGTTTCGTTTATCAATAAAGAACACGCCGACATCGATGTGATTACGGGCACGGCCACCGCCGGCATTCCCCACGCAGCCTGGGTTGCCGAAAACATTAACAAGCCGATGTCATACGTTCGTGCTAAAGCAAAAGCATACGGATTGGGTAATCAAATTGAGGGAGGCATTCAAAAGGGAGAATCCACGGTTATTATTGAAGATCTTATTTCAACGGGCGGTTCGGCCATCTCAGTGGTTGAAGCCCTTAAATTTATCGGCGCGGACGTTCGGGCTGTGCTAAGTATATTTACCTACGGATTTGACAAGGCCATCCAGCGATTTGAAGACGCGGATATTCCCATATATACCCTAACGGATTACGCCACACTTATCAGGGTGGCCAGTAACAACGGCTATGTAAGTGAGCAAGATTTGCAGACGCTTGCCGAGTGGCGTGAGCAGCCGGAAACCTGGCCGAATTAATTGCTGTATACTTGAGGATGTTGAAATCGCTAATATGTAGAGCCCGGGCATAACAACGGTTTTGTAATGGCCTCTATTAACCAACTTACCTGGATAACTCAGTAATCGCCTCCCACACCTCTTCACTGACCCTGATGCCATTTTTGAGGTGATCCCTGCGAGTAGCCATTGTTTGTTCTCCGGGATAGTACGTTCTTCGACCCTGTTCCATCGGGGACACATTATGTACGTTATTAATAATTTCATTCAGTAAATTATCTTTTAATGTACCGTCCGAAAACTGGTCCGGGTCAATACAGATAAAAACCTGGGAAAGGCCTGTTTCATACTCCTCCTCCCCGATTTGAGCGGTGTGCCTTCCATTCGAAAGAAATGCCGCCAGCATATCGAGGACCATTGACAAGGCGGAACCCTTCCAATAGCCTATGGGCAACCCCCGCTGTTTGTCAAGGATTTTTCCAGGGTCTTTCGACAGGTTTCCCTCTTCATCCCAGCCCCCGTAGAATGGCAGCTGCTCATCGTTAAGTTTATAGGTATTGATTTTCCCGAATGAGAATTGCGACATGGACATGTCAAGTACTACATGTCCCTCCTCACGGGGAATGGCAATAACAAAGGGGTTATTACCTATTCTGCTTTCTTTCCCTCCCCAGGGAGGCATATTGGGTTGAGTATTCGTAAAGCAGAGTGCTATCATTCCCCTGTCAGCTGCCTGCCACCCATAGGTGCCTCCACGCATCCAGTGATTGGTGTTACGCAGGGCAACACAGCCCATGGTATGCTTTCGGGCAAGTTCGACCGCACGATCCATGCACTGATGAGCATTCGTAACACCCGGTCCCAGCCGGCCGTCCCACTGTTCGAGCGTTCCGAAAGAAGCAACTCGTTGGGGATCAGCCGTTATGTCAATTAACCCCCGTTCTATGTATTCTATAAACAGGGGAAACCGGTTCAGTCCATGTGAATAAACACCATCACAGCTGGACTGGGTATGTGTCTTGGCAATAAGTCGAGCTTTTTCATCGGCAAAACTATATTTCCGTAAAATGACAGCCAGCACTTCTTCTATTTCCCTGAATGGTAATTTTAACATCCTTTGTGAGATTTAATTTAGAACTATAACCTGCTGTTACTGATACGGATTAAAATGATGATACCAGAGTGCAGATCGACTAACAAAACGGGGGACAGCATACCAGCGGGGAGTTGATTGCTGTCCGTATTCTTTTGCTGCCATGTATTCAGATTCCGCGGCCTAAAAATTTTACCGCCCCTTCTATTATTTACACCTGATTATACGTCTTGAGAAAGGTATGGATATTAATGATGAGATTCATCAGAAGAAATATCTGATATAGCGATGCTATGAGCAGCATACAATATCGATCTTCGTTACTTGCTGCTTGTTGAGAGTAATGAGTTGTTAGGGTTTTGATGGTAGAAAGCCGCTATTTATTATAAAACCCACACCGGTTTTCACGCCGGTGCGGGTAGGTCATCAGATATAATATTTGGTTATTCCCCCTACAGAACTCTACTATTCGCCAACGGATCGGTCGTCTTTGTTTTTATTCTCTATTCTTGCGGTTGATATCTTATAAACCGTATTCATTGTGATACCCTTCTGTTCTGTTTATAACTATAACCTGTTATTTTCTCTCTTGCATTATTGTATACGAGAAGCATCACAAAAACAGGTCAAATTTTTTAGAAAAAACAGAAAATATTTATGTAGGTGATATTCCACCGTCTTAAGAATGGAAAATATCATATCAATACTGCCTTCCCAGTATCCACTTTTGGATTCTGAGCCTTCGGGAGAGGACACCTAATGTTCGACCGCCCCGCGGTTGAGGTATTTTTCATAGAGTTGGGAGTGGCGGCTTACCATCGGAATTTTGTATCCACGTATAAAAACCTGATCAATGTGAGTGGTGGGCTCGAATGGATCACCATCTGATAGAAACAGGTTGGCCTGCTTTCCCTCTTCAATACTGCCCAGCCTGTCAGCTACATCAAAAATTTCAGCAGCATTCAGGGTAATGGCTTTTAAAGCCTCTTCTTTGCCCAGGCCGTAAGCTGCTGCATAACCCGCATGGTAAGGAGCGTTGCGAACATTTTCGATCTCACCGGTGGCAATAGCTACTTTCACCCCCGCCTCATGTAATTCAGCCGGATTTTGATACGGCCGCTGGTAATTGTCATATGCCCGCTCCGGGGTAAAAAGCGTAGACACCAGACAGGGTAATCCCGCCTCTGCAATTTCATCGGCGACACGCCATCCTTCCTGTACCCCCGCTAAAATAAAATGAACATCCGGATGCTTTTTGGTCCATTCAAGAGCATTCAGGATATCCTGTTTACGGTCCACAGAAATCATGACCGGTATATCCCCGCTAAGGACCTCGCGCATGGCTTCTAATTTCTTATGGGTGTCCGGTGCTTCTTTATCAGCGGATCCTTCCTCATAGGACATCATCATATCATCATAGAAGACGGCCCGGTCCCAAAACTCATTCAGCTCCTTCAGATTCTTTTTATAAGCCTTTTCCACCTCTTCCTCGCTGCGCTGATCGCCCGCCCCTCCCTTTTGGGCGGTCGGCCAGTTCAAGTGGAGCGCTGCATTGGGTGATACGGCCATGGAATCGGGCGAATAACCGTAGAGATCAATAAGCGTCGCCTTTCCCGACAGGCGTCCCGATACCGGCAGGGAAACGACATGCGTTACGCCGTTCACGCGCGTAACGGGTATGCTTACGCTGCTGGGGTTAATGGCCGTAAAGGCCCGGACATGCGGATTAAACTCCCCCAGCTCGGCCTGGTCTTTCGTTACGGCTACGGCCCCGATCTCCTGGAGTCCCAGCTGGGTGCCGGCGTCCATAAATCCCGGGTACAGGTGTTTCCCGGCGGCATTGATACGATGGTAGTCGGAGGTAATTTTGGCGTTTTTACCGACAAACTCAATCGTTTCCCCGTTAATAAGCACCACGCCATGTTCAATAACACCGTCCGATACCGTGTGTATGGTCGCATTGGTAATAGCAAACTTGCCGAACTCAGCCTTCTCGGTAAATTGTGCGACTCCCGCCGTTACCACAATAACAACCAGCAGGAATCCTGAAATAAAGAATTTCAAAAACGTTCTCATCATATTAAATCTTTTCTGATATTGCTTACCTCGTTTGGTGTCGAAAATGCATTCCCTGTTCGTTAAAACGGACTTCGGCGCCCCGCAAACAGGTCCCCCCGCGGCGGCCATGCTCTTCATACCAGCGCCGGCCTGCATGCTCAAAATCCTCTTCCGGGTTAACCTCCAGCCTCATATCGTCCGCATCCTTGTCCCGGTCAAAATATTTTTTCCCGTCTACAAATGTCGCTTCTGCCATGCTGTAGATACTCAGCGGGTGACCGCTCCAGATAGCTATGTCACCGTGCTTTCCTTCCTCGATACTCCCCACCTTGTCATCGATCCCGAGCTGCATGGCGGGGTTAATCGTAATCATTCTGAGGGCATCCTGTTTCGACGTACCGCCGTAATGAACCGTCTTGGCGGCTTCGTGATTCAGGTGACGAATAAGCTCTCCGCTGTCGGAATTGATGCTGTTGATGACGCCATTGGCATTGAGGATAGAAGCATTGAATGCTGTTGAATAATACACTTCAAACTTATACGCCCACCAATCCGAAAAGACGGAGGTATAAGCGCCGTTTTTGCGGAGTTCGGGAGCAACCTTAAATGCTTCGTTGGCATGCTGGAAGGTGTAATTTTCAATACCGTAATCGTCGAATACCCGCATGAGCATCATAATTTCATCGGCCCGGTACGAATGACAATGCACCCGGATATCCCCTTCCAGGATATCAACCAGTACTTCCATACGCGCATTTTTGGCTACCGGTACCGGGGCCTCCCCGCGCGCTCCCTCTTCGTACGCCTCCCTGGCTTCCAGGTATTCACGGCGATTACGCTGATAGTCGAAGGCGGCATCAAAATGATCGCGAACAATCTGCTCAACCCCCATCCGGGTGCGGGGCTGTACATTAAACCGCTGTCCGTGTACCCGCGTGGGATTCTCACCCAACGCAAACTTGATCGTTCGGGGAGCGCCTTCAAACCGCAGCTCGTCCATATCTCCCCCGTATCGCAGTTTCAGCGTTTCATTTTGTCCCCCGATCACATTTGCCGATCCGTGCATCAGGTGAATGCTCGTAACCCCGCCGGCCAGCGCCCAGTACATATTGATGTCATTGGGATCGATCGACTCCTCCATGGTGACTTCAGCCGTCACCGGATGCGTCCACTCGTTGACGTCCACGGCCGCAATATGGGAGTGCGCGTCAACAATGCCCGGCATCACATACTTGCCGGAGGCATCAATGGTCTCCACCCCGTCCGGGGCCGAAAGATCCCGGCCGATTTCGGTGATTACCCCGTCTTCTATAAGCAGATCGGTATTTTCTTTATTCCCGTCGGTGATCGTTATGAGTGTCCCCCCGCTGATGAGTACCGATCCCTTTTCCTGCGCGTAACCGGCCGGACTCAACAAAAGTGCGAAAAACAGTAGTACAATCTTCTTCATATAATTATCATCTTCATCTATTTTAATTCTACTCTACACTCAAGAGCTAATTAGAAGATTCTGAATCAAGCTCTGTGACTTCCCCGTTGGATACGGAAAAAAGTCCTTTGGCCTTCTCTTCGGTAAAGGGGTTGTCAAAGACCGTAAAATTGGCCAAACGTCCCTCTTCCAAATCACCGAGCCGCTGACCATAGCCCAGGATATCCGCAGTCGACTGGGTAAGTATATTTAATAGCTGCGACTCATTCATACCTGATTCCTCCTTCAGGATAAGCAAGTTCTTTCGTATAGCGGAGGTATTGAATCCGTTTGAGCTGTATCCGACCCTGACCCCAGACTCCCTCAGGGTATTGATATTGTTTATACGCTCTTTGTACGCCTGTTGCTGCCGTTCCCGGAAGTGTTGCATCTCTTCGGTCACCTCCGCTGGTTGCGTGTCCCTGTCCTTTTCATCCTTACCATCATCATCGGTTGACATCCAGTCCGGCTTTTCCGGAAGATCAATACCGGCCAACACCGGGATCTCCCGCCGGCGCAGTTCCTGCGCCTTCGTATAGGCTTCTTTACCGGAGACAAGGACCATATCAAACCCGAGTTCATCCTGCAGCCATAACACTCGCTCTATATTCTCTTTGGAATCCGCAACAAAAAAGAACGGCTGCTTCTGCTTCATCACCGGGTATAGGGCTTCCAGTTCCTTCTCCTTTTGCGGGGCGGGATAGCTGGATGAAACCGAGGCGAAATACTCCTGCTGCCGATGCAGGGCTTCCGCATCATAAAACAGCTGCCGAAACTGAGCCATCAGGCCCATCGTCGTAGAGGGATAGGCCGGGCCCTTTGCTTCCTTAAACTGCGCCAGCACGCCCACTCCCTCCTCCAGCAGGTTATCCGGGGTTTGCTTGCCCCTGATGAAAAAGAGATCGACCTGCCCTGGAAGCATCTGTCCCTTGAGTCCCAATGCAGCCGTCGTAAAACCCATTTCAGCTGCTTTTTCCAGCGCCTGGTCATTGGCCTTAAGATGCTCCGAGGGATACCGCTGGGGCTGAATACCCGCCCGCTTATATCCCGGATTGCCGGGCTCGTCAGGAGTGCCGCCCGGGCCATCGGTATCGGGACTCCCCCACAAGGCCATCCCGTCAATAAAGCCCGGGTAGACATGCAGGCTGTCGCCCCCGTCTCTCACATAGGCATCAAAGGGAATGGTCACCTCTTCCTCCGGACCCACCGAACGGATGATACCGTCCCTCCATACGATCGTACCCCCGTCGACGACCTCGCCATCTGCCGTATGAATAATGACATTCTCAAAAGCCTCCGCTGGCTGAGACCACCCCTGCAGTGACGCCGCCATCAAAAAGAGGAAACAAAAAGTAAATATTCGTACTGATTTCATGAATGATTTGAAAATAAGATTATTACAGAAGGCTTTACAAAACCGTTTTTCCGGCCCATGTCAGCGTTATCAGTCAATTGGTATCCCCGCATATGGACGATATACAGCGACTGCCCCCCTGGCTTTGACCTTGAACAAAATTCCTGGTTTTTCGAAGACTTTTTACATTAACTATCAGAGACAAATTGCAGAATACTAAAGTAGTTTTCATAATAATTGCTGTCAAACCTGTATCACACCCGTCTTAAATTCGTCCATATCCGGGTTATGGTTGGCGTACCGGATCGCGCGGGAAATATGATCGCGGGTCTTAATGGGATTAATGATGCGATCCACCCACATCCGGGCAGCGGCATAACGCACATCCGTCTGGTGCTCATATCGCTCACTGATCTCTTTCATAATCTCCTGCTCCTCCTCTTCGGTGATCTCTTCTCCCTGTTTTTCGAGGGAGGATACCCGGATCTGCGTCAACACTTTGGCGGCCTGGGAGCCGCCCATTACCGCAATCCGTGCTGAAGGCCAGGCATACATAAACCGCGGATCATACGCCCGCCCGCACATCGCGTAGTTCCCGGCCCCGTAGCTGTTGCCCACGACAATCGTAATCTTGGGCACGGTGCTGTTGGAGACCGCATTGACCATCTTGGCCCCATCCTTGATAATGCCCCCGTGTTCGCTTCGCTTGCCAATCATGAAGCCGGTAACATCCTGCAAAAAAACAATCGGAATCTTTTTTTGGTTGCAATTCATGATAAAACGGGCCGCTTTGTCGGCCGAGTCGGAGTAGATAACCCCGCCAACCTGCATCTCTCCCTGTTTTGTCCTGGTAATTTTACGCTGATTGGCCACGAGGCCCACACTCCAGCCATCCACCCGCGCATAGCCTGTAATAAGTGTCTGCCCGTACCCCTTCTTAAATTCGGTAAAGGACCCCTTATCCACGATACACTCCAGTACGTTGGTCATATCATAGGGTTTGGTGCGGTCGTCCGGGAATGCATCCAGTATTTCGGTCACATCGCGGGAGGGAGCCACCGGTTCTTTGCGGTTGAATCCCGCGGTATCAAAAGGCCCAAGTTTATCCACCAGATCGCGGACGGTATGGAGACATTCCTCATCATCCTTCATTTTATAATCAGTAACCCCGCTGATTTCCGTATGCGTCGTTGCGCCGCCCAGCGTCTCATTGTCCACTTCTTCGCCAATAGCCGCCTTGACCAGATAGCTGCCGGCCAGGAAGACGCTGCCGGTACCGTCTACAATCAGCGCCTCATCACTCATAATCGGCAGGTAGGCCCCCCCGGCCACACAGCTGCCCATAATAGCGGCAATCTGGGGGATGCCCCGGGCACTGATAACAGCATTGTTTCGGAAAATACGTCCGAAATGATCTTTGTCGGGAAAAATTTTATCCTGCATGGGCAGGTATACGCCCGCGGAATCTACGAGATAAAGAATCGGAAGATGGTTTTCAATCGCAATTTCCTGGGCTCGCAGGTTCTTTTTAGCAGTGATCGGGAACCAGGCCCCGGCCTTCACCGTGGCATCATTGGCAACAATCACGCAATCGCGTCCCGATACACGGCCAATACCGGTCACAACGCCGCCGGCGGGACACCCTCCCTCCTCTTCATACATTTCATAACCGGCCCACAACCCCAGTTCATGAAACCGGCAATCTTCATCCAGGAGGAGATCTATCCGCTCGCGTGCCGTCAGCTTTCCTTTGTCATGCTGCTTTTTGATCCGTTTCTCTCCCCCGCCCTTCTTTATTACGGCTTCCTGTTTATTGATCTCTTTAATCAGCGCTTTTACGCCGTCCGCGTGGGACTGTTTAGAATCAGATGGATTCATAAAGGGGTGAATAATATTGGGTGCTGTTTAACGTTTCCAAAATAACGATTTTTAGCAATCTCGAAAGGGCTTATTGGGTTATTTCCGTCTAAGTTTATTACCTTGGAGGGAAACGAGTTCAAAGGCTGTTTTAATAAACAAAAAAATGCTGTGAAACAGATAAATTATCTTACGACGGTCGCACTGGTGGTTGGGTTGGTATTATGTTTAGCACCTGAACTGCAAGCGCAACGCAGTGCCAAATATCAGAAGTTAAGCCTGGCCGATCAACGCCCTTCTCAATTTTTTGACTTCCTGGTATTGCCCGGCAACACAGATGAAACCGTTACCTTTGCCTCGGTTTACAGCTTCTCGTATCGCTACCTCCCGTTTAAAAAGCTGAAACAAGACGGTGCTGCAAAAAACAATAATAAAAAAGCTTTTTTCAGTCCGGTAAATCTAAGTATGGAAGTCTTTAACTCCAGTGAGGCACAACTCAAAAAAAGAGACAGCGATATTTCGGTCGAGCGTCTTGAGCCGGCGGAACGTTCTTTTTGGGAAGATACGGCATATGCTGAAACCTATGAACAAACGCAGACCGAATCAATGTTCCTGCACGGACATATCGGGATGGAACTGAAGCCCGGCATATATACCTATGTCTTGCAAATGAAGCGCGGTGAGCGCAGTGATCCCCGAAATTCGAGAACGCGCACGGTGCGCCTTGATTCCTACCGAGACATGGAAGTGGGGAATGTGATACTGGGTGAAGAGCTGTATACGGATCAGCGGGGGGAAAAGCAGCTGACATTAATGAGTATGGGGGACAATGTGAAATATGGCAGTGACTTTCGTGCACTGGCTTATATCCCGGGCTACGATCCGAGCGATTCCTATACCGTAAACATAAGAGAACTCAACATTTCCGGTAAAGATACCAGTAAAGGGAAAGAAGTTTTTGTTGAAAAGCTTGATAACAGTAAAATACAGGCGAATCTGAGACCGCAGCTGGTTTCAAGCGGCGAAAACGAAAACAGGCTTCGGCTGGCCCGGGAAGCGGATGGCTTTACCTATGCCTTGATTGAGGTTCCCAACAGCACGTTTCCGAATGCCTCTTATCAGCTGACAATCCGGGATCAAAATGATACAACGGTTTCCAGGACGACCTATCGTTCGATGTGGATTGATATGCCCCGGAGCCTGCTCAGCCTGGATATGGCCATCGACATGCTGCGGTATATTGTCGATGAAGAAACCCTTGATTCTCTTTCCGAAGGATCACAGGACGAACGGGAACGCAAATTCAGAGCATTTTGGAAAAAGAAAGATCCTACGCCCGATACCGAATACAATGAGCTGATGGCCGAATACTACCGGCGCATTGACTACGCTTATCAAAATTTTTCTACCAGCAACAGGATTGGCTACGAGAGCGACCAGGGAGAAATTTATATTAAATTTGGTCCCCCGCAAAATATCGAGCGCAAATTTCCACCCAACGGTTCGACGGTTGAAATATGGAGCTATCCCAACCGGGAATTTATATTCAGGGCAACGTCCGGTTTTGGCGATTTCAGATTGGTTTCTGAATAACTGCAAGCAGTACAAATTATTTTATGGCACAACATATCGTCATCAGCAGCGGAGATTTCAACGGCATCGGACCGGAGATTATTCTGAAGACGCTCAGGGAGGTCGATCTCGGAAATAATACCGCTACCATCCTCTCTTCACGGCAAGTCGTTGACTATTATCGTTCAAAATTCAATATAACTCTCCCCTGCCACACTATTGAGTCGACAGATGAAGCACAATCCGGTACCGTCAATGTCCTGGAATGCTATGATGATGAGACCGTCTCCATAGCACCGGGGACGCTCAGCCGGCAAGCCGGACGCTGTGCCATGCAAGCTGTTGAAACCGGTCTTACCCTCTGTACCACCGGCGAAGCCGATGCCCTGGTGACAGCCCCTATCTCCAAGGAAGCGGTAAACCGGGCGGGCTATTACATACCGGGACATACGGAATTCCTGGCCGAACATACCGGGACAGATGACTTTTTGATGATGCTGGTCAACGACAGCCTGCGCGTCGGGCTGGTCAGTGTTCACATTCCTGTGGCGGAGGTGCCGGGGGCGGTGACGGAACATGCGATTATCAGTCATGCCCGAACCATGCATCAGAGCTTAAAAGAAGACTTTGGCATCGCACGTCCCCGGATAGCCGTATTGGGACTTAATCCCCATGCCGGGGATGGAGGAATTATCGGCAAAGAAGAAATGGAAATCATAACGCCCGCCCTTCAAAAGATTCGAGATACCGGTATTGAAGCTTCCGGGCCTCATCCGGCTGACGGCTTTTTTGGCAATCGAACATATAAGAACTGCGACGGTGTTTTAGCGATGTATCACGACCAGGGACTCATTCCCTTCAAGGCCCTCTCCTTTGGAGCCGGCGTTAATTTCACGGCGGGACTTCCTATCGTGCGGACCTCTCCCGATCACGGAACCGCCTTTGATATTGCCGGTAAGGGCAACGCAGACCCTTCTTCTTTTAAACACGCTTTTCAGCTGGCAGTGCAGCTTTCAGCCAATAGAAAAAAGGAATCAGTATGAATTCGTCGCCAGTCAGAAAACCGGCCTATACCAAGTTAGCCGAAATATACGACGCCGTTATGGATGAAGTGGATTACGACCTCTGGGCTGACTATATCGATGCGCTCATGCTCGACCACCACCCGGATCCCAATACAGTTATGGAGCTGGCCTGCGGCACCGGATCCCTTGCCCTGTCTCTGGATGAGCTTGAATGCTATGACATTTGGGGCACCGACAAGTCTCCAGATATGATTGCCCGCGCACGTGAGAAGAACCGGAAACGAATGTGTTCGGTGGAGTTTTCGGTCATGGATTTTCTGGATATTCCACAGAACCGAACCTATGATGTCGTATTCTGCGTGTTTGACAGCATCAATTACCTGCATGAACCCCGTCAGATTACCCGGTTTCTAAACCAGTGCCAAAAGCTTCTCACGTCCCACGGCCTTCTCATTTTTGACTTCACAACTCCGAGCAATTCGAAGGAGGCGATCAACTATCTTCACAATGAAGAGGGAGTCACCGACAATAATTACCGGTTCTTCAGGACCAGTACGTACGATGCAGAAGAGCAGATCCACACCAATACGTTCCGGATACAGCAATTGACGTCCGACCGGTCCACCGTTCTGGACGAATTTGTGGAAGTCCACCGTCAAAAAATATATTCCCTGCAGCAAATGCTTGATATTATCGATAAAACAGCGTATAACATATGTGCAAAATACAGCGACTTCGAATTTGAAGAAGCAGATGATGAAAGTTTAAGAATAACAATGGTATTGCAATGACCCAGCAGTCAGTTATAGAATTTACCGATGTTTCGGTCACTTACGATTATCGACCTGTCCTCAATGAGATCAATTTTTCGCTTGCCAACGGTGAGTTTATGTACCTTATCGGTGAAACGGGTGCCGGCAAGAGCTCTTTCCTGCGCCTCATCTATCGCGATCTTATTCCCGATGCCGGCTCGGTGCGGGTAGCTGACTTCGATGTTACCTCCATTTCAAGGAAAGAGATTCCCTACCTGCGGCGCAGACTGGGCATCGTATTTCAGGATTTTCAGCTTCTGCCGGATCGAACAGTCTACGAAAATGTAGCCTTCTCCTTAAAAGTTACCGGCACCAAAAAAAGCTATATTAAGCAGCGTGTGCTCGAAGTGCTGGGCATGGTTGGCCTGAGCCACAAGCGCAAAAGCATGCCGGAGGATCTTTCCGGCGGTGAGCAGCAGCGCGTAGTTATCGCCCGGTCGCTGGCCAATGAGCCCCGCATCATGCTGGCCGATGAGCCGACCGGTAACCTTGATCCCAAAGCCTCCGCTTCCATTATGGAACTGTTAGAGAAAATAAATAATCGGGGCATGGCGGTGCTGATGGTCACCCACGACTATGATACGGTTAAGCAGTATCCATACCGAACCCTCCGGCTCGAAAACGGCAACATATCGGAGGTCGACCCCCAGAAACTCGGCAGAAATTAACTGCCGGCCCGGGGGGTATTCAAACCTTTACCCTCTGTTTTTCCTTTTTATTATCCAATCCCGGGCACATAGCATACGCATATAGGTTAACCAATTCCCAATAAACGAATATGGCTGGTCAAAAAAATGAATCTCGCTAAACGCACAAAACGAGTACGTGAAGAGGCCCTCCGACTCGGTTTCGATGCCTGTGGTTTTGCCAAAGCGGGGCGACTGGAGACCGAAGAACGGCGGCTTGAAGAGTGGCTAAACCAGGGACGCCACGGCTCGATGAGCTGGATGGAAAATCATTTTGACAAACGCGTGGATCCCACCAAGCTCGTGCCCGGCTCGAAATCGGTTGTTTCGGTCATCGGCAGTTACTTCCACCCCGATCACGAACGCCAGCAACAACAAGTTGGACAGCCTAAAATCGCCAAATACGCACAGGGACGGGATTACCACAAAGTCTATAAAAAGAAACTGAAAAAACTCTTCGCCTTTACCGAAGAGCTGCTCGGGGGACTCAATGGCCGGGTGTTTGTCGATTCGGCCCCGGTATTGGACAAGGCCTGGGCGGTGCGGGGCGGACTGGGCTGGATCGGAAAAAACTCAAATCTTCTTAACAGGGATACCGGATCTTTCTGCTTTATCGGTGAGATGATTATTGACGCTGAATTTCTGTACAGTACACAGGTTACGGACCACTGCGGGAGCTGTACCCGCTGCATCGACGCCTGTCCCACCAACGCCATTCATGAGCCGTACCGGGTCGACGGAAGTAAATGCATCTCCTACCACACCATTGAGCTGAAAGAGCGGATTCCAGAAGAATACCGTGACCGCCTTGGCGAGTGGATGTACGGCTGCGATATCTGCCAGGATGTCTGTCCCTGGAACCGCGACGCCGGCTATACGCAGATGGAAGACCTCTACCCCCGCGACAAAATCCTGGATCATGATATTAATTTCTGGAAAGAACTCGATAACGAGCAATACGACGCTCTATTTGAAGGCAGTGCCATGCGACGGGCTAAATTTGAGAAATATAAAGATAACGTGGCGGCTGTGGCAGAAAATTTGAATAGATAATCCCGGATCTTAATGCCTTCCCTTTTCTGCGGATGGCTTACCGTATTTCTCGTCAGGCAAGGGACTGTATGAAAGCAAACTCCGGGTGCGATACGTTATTCATGACGTTGACAACCATTTAGCAGTCCACCACAGCGGCCAATTTAGCAGCTTTCATCTATTACGGTACCTTGAGATTCTTACAAAAGTTTAGCTTATTGTCAGGCTGTTAAGATCTGTATAATAGTAATCCCTTAATTAATGCGGGTTAAAACCGATCCCGCTTATCCTTCAGTTCCTTGTACAGCATCTCCCTTGCCCGGAAAATATGGGCTTTGACCGTCCCAAGCGGCTTGTCCAGCACTTCTGAAATTTCCTGGTAACTCTTCTCTTCCATATGCCGGAGCTGAATGACTCTCCTGTATTTCTCAGGTAGTCCCTTTATCGCCTCCCGCACCATATGCCGGCGCTGCTTGCGTATAATGTCCCGGTCCGTCCGGGCCGATTCGTCCGGCAGCTGCATCTCCATTTCGCCACTCTTGGTTTTCACCGGCTCGTCAATGGAGAGCGTCTGCAGCTTTTTTTTACGCAGGTAATCTATCGTATGATTGGTTGCGATGCGATACAGCCATGTCGAAAAAGCGTAATCGGTATTATATCTGCTCAGGTTATCAAAAGCCTTGACAAACGTCTCCTGAACCAGATCTTCAATCTGCTCATGGTCCTTTACCATCTTGCGGATGTGGAAATGCAACGCACGCTGATATTTGTTGACCAGCTTTTTATATGAGCGCTCATTACCCCCCATCGCCTCTTTTACCAAGACGTCATCTTCGAGACTACTCTCCGAAGCATTTTCGCGTGAGGACTGCGATACTTTTGTATGACTCCCTTTGGTATCTGACATGCCTTAACCGGGCGGAAACTATTTATTGCTATTTCTATCAGCCTAAAACTTACTGAAAGTGTCGCTTTATTCCCATTCTAATTTTTTTTGTTAAAAATGATCTGATTTTCCCTCCGGGTGCGTATATAAAAGTGAAATCGGAAACCTGTAAGAGTTTGTCGCTGAAAGGGTCTTACAGGCGAGGTAATTTTTAAACAAATAATCATTAAAGTAAATTAATCACATAGAATAATGAAAAAAATAATACTTACAAGTTGTCTGCTTTTCGGTTTAGCGTTGGCTTTCAATACCACAAGTTACGCGCAGGAGTCTTCCGACGTTAAAATCGGTGGGGGAATAGCATATGGTACGGAAGCTGAGGCCATAGGAGTTCAGATAGGTGCTAAATATGCCTTTACTCCTGAAATAAGCGGGGCTGCAGATTTTACCTACTTCTTCCCTGATGTCATTGACTGGTGGGAAATTAACGCAAACGGCCACTACCATTTCTATGCGGAAGAAGGAACCAGGGTTTACGGCTTAGCCGGCCTGAACTATGCTACCTTGTCGTATGACATGGGTTCACTTGGCTCTGCATCGGATTCCGAAGTGGGTCTGAATATCGGGGGTGGTGCTGAGTTCGCAATGGACTTCGCCGACATCTATACTGAGCTGAAATATGTTCTTGGCAGCACTGATCAGTTAGGCATCTCTGCCGGTTTGCGATTCGGTATATAAACATAAGATATATCTGACAACAGACGAAAAAACAAGGCCCCTGATATTAATTATTCAGGGGCTTTTTTTATTCAGTGATCCTTCGAGAAGAACCGCTCCGTGACGAATGCCGCCCGTGGACGCAATGAGTGAGCCGAATCCATACAGATCCATTACGCCTTCGAGGATTAATAGTCCGGCCAAAAAAATATCAGCTCTTCCCTCCATTACAACCGGATAACGCCTCGTAAGTTCATCGGGAGTAGCTGAACGGAAAATAGAAATATAGTCCCGGATCGCACCGGCAGATAACCGGCAGCCATTAATGCCATCGTTGTCGTATGCTGTCAAATCCCGGTCTATGTAAACAAGAGAAGTAACGGTACCCGACACGCCCACCAAGCGGATGTCATCTTCTAAATCGTAAGGATACTCTGCCAGTACCTCTCGTATCGCTTTTTTGCAGTCATTGATTTGTCCGGGAGTGGCAGGGATGTCTTTCAGATACCGTTCGGTAAACCGCACGCATCCCATGTCGAACGAATAGCGATCCATAATTTCCGCCTCTTTGCCCAGGGCTATTTCAGTGCTGCCACCACCGATATCGAGCACGATCTTCAGCTGGTCCCGGGGTACACCGGGAAGCACACTTTGGGCCCCCAAAAACGTGCAGGCTGCTTCTTCCAGTCCGCTCAGGATGGTTACCCGGAGGCCGGTTTGTTCCTCAACCCGGTCGATAAACTCGTCCCGGTTATTAGCGTCGCGCACCGCACTGGTAGCCGTCACAACCGGCGGGCCGGCGTCCGGGTATTTTCGGTCAATTATATGCTGATATTCTTTTAATATATCAATCACACGTCCCATCGCTTCATCCGGAAGATTGCGCTGCTCATCCACATTCCGTCCCAGCCTCGGAACCCGCTGCTGCTCCTCTATCACCCGGATATCTCCCTGTTCTTTTTCTGCGACTAATAAAAGTACCGTATTCGTTCCTATGTCAATAGCTGATTTCATCATTTTTTGGCCTGTGCATGAATGGCAATCCATTCATTTTCTTGTTGGATATCGATCACCCGGGCGTCCTGGGACAACCGCCTTCTGATGTCGGCCCGGTCGCTTTCTACCAGGCCGGATAATACCATATTTCCGCCTTTCTTGAGAGATTTAATAAAATCGGGAAGCAGTTCCAGGATTACATTCCGCTGTATATTTGCCAGCAGAAGATCGGCCTTCATCGTTGCGGGAACGACCTCCGTCGAACCTTTTACAACCGTAATCCGGGTATCCACTCCGTTGAGCAGAATATTCTCTCGCGCATTTTTAATGCTCCACTCATCAGTGTCGAAGGCCAGCACGCGCGACGCTCCGAGCTTGACGGCGGCAATGGATAAAATAGCCGTACCTGTGCCGGCATCGATGACGGTATCATCCCGGCGGACCATCCCCGGCAGGAGCTTTAGGATCAGACGGGTCGTCTCATGATAACCCGTGCCGAAGGACATTTTGGGATCAATTTCAAGCAGGATTTTGTCCCCGGGCACCGGATCTGTCGACCAGGTGGGTTTCACAAAAAAGCGGCCGATCTCCCGGGCCCCTACGGTCTGCTCCCACTGCTCATTCCAGTTTTGATCCTCCACCACTTCCTCCTTTTCGATAAAGCAATGGCCGGGGAAACCCGCCAGCAGCTGTTCGATCTGCTCTCGATCCGCGATCGCTAAATTCCCTTTTTCAATATAGGTAATAACCTGATGGTCCCGCTGTTCAAAACCGTCGAAACCCATCTCCGAAAGTTCCGCGATAAGCGGCTCATGGTATTCATCAGGAAGAGCTATCTCAAGCTTAATATATGTCATAATACGGGCACGCTTCCCCCTTCTATAATCTGTTATACACCAATTCCGTCAAAATTTCTCCCACAGCTTCCAGTGTTTTTTTATCGATGATCGCCAGGTTATCGTTGTGCGTATGCCAATAGGGAGCAAATCCCATGCCCGGACGGTCGGGACTGTGGCGGATAACATCGATGGTCGGAATCCCCAGTATGCGGTTGATAACAACATGATCGTCCGAGATGGCATTCCCTTCGCGGTTTACAAACATAGCACCATATCCTTCCTCTTCGGCAATGGACCATAACTCATTGACCAGGGCGGGCGCATATTCCATGGAGTACTGCTCCTTGGGAAACAGCGCCCCCTCTCCCCCCACCATATCCAGCAGGATGCCAAACCGGGGAGCATAACCCCGGACCGGCGGGTTTTGGGACCAGTGGCGGGAACCGAGGAAGTAGTGACCGGTATCGCCCTCCCGGCCGTAATCCTCCCCGTCAAAAAGGATGAGATCCACCCCGATGGGCGGCGGGTTATCCCGGAAAAGGCGGGCCAGCTCCAAAAGAACCCCTGCTCCGCTGGCCCCGTCATCCGCACCGGGGATCGGCCGGGCAGTGTTGACGGAATCCTTGTCGGCACGGGGACGCGTATCCCAGTGTGCGCAAAGCATAATACGGTCGGCTTGCCGGGGATTAAAAGCGGCAATAATATTGGTAAGCTGCAGCGTGTCGCCGTTATACCCTTCCGCTGTAAACTCCTGTGAAAAAACACGCTTCGCCCCCGCATAGGATTGAAACTTGCGCAGGAGATATTTCCTGGTCTGCCGGTGTCCCTCTGAACCGGGATTGCGCGGACCAACGTTAACCTGTTCCTTAACGAACCGGTAAGCACTGTCGGCGGAAAAGGCCGGCACCTCCCTCCCTTTTTTTTCAAAGTTCAGGCGCTGTTGCCGCTCGTCGGGGCCATCGCATCCAGAAAAAAGGATTACTAATAAAGGCAGGTACAGGATACGGTTAATCATCACCCCGGTGTACCATGGTCGCGGAAGACTGGTCAACAGTAAAAATAATGGTATCCATAATATTCACATGCGGGGGACGATTGGCCGTAAAATGAATAACCTCGGCAATATCCCCGGCAACCAGGGGCCGGATGCCTTCATACACCTGATCCGCTTTATCTTTATCGCCGTCATATCGAACCTCACTGAACTCGGTTTCCACCAACCCGGGAGAGACCATACTGACTCGTATGTTTGTATCGTGCAGGTCCTTCTTTGTAGCTTCAGTAAAAGCCTTGACAGCATGTTTCGTCGCACAGTAAATAGATCCCCCCGTATAGCTCTCATGTCCCGCAATTGACCCCACATTAATAATATGTCCCCGGTCTCTCTCCCTCATTTTAGGAGCAATGAGCCGGGTCATGGTCATCAGGCCCTTGATATTGGTATCAATCATCTGATTCCAGTCGTCAAGGTCAGCCTCGTCCACGCCGTCCACGCCTTTCGCCAGTCCGGCGTTATTCACCAGGATATCAACAGGATGAGAAAGCCCTTCCACCAGTTCCCGGCAGGCCCCGGTGTCCCTGATATCAAACGCTGCCGTCTCAACTTCGATGGCATAATCCGACTGCAATTCCCCGGCAACCTCCTTCAAACGCTCTTGCCGGCGTCCTGTTAGTACAAGGTTGCATTCCGAGGCCCCAAACGCATAGGCGGTGGCTTTTCCTATGCCGGATGTCGCCCCGGTGATAATTCCCCATTTATTGGCAAGTCTGTTCTTCATGGTTGCTAATATCGGTTTTGTCGTTCGATTTAACATTCATACCTAAAATAAAACCCTGTGAGTGAAAAAGGAACGGCTTGCATCCATAGGATCCGGCAGGTTCATTATGTATGCTCAACACCGAACACACCATTTAACCTAACCAACCCAATCTGTAAGGCGATTCATTCACTGAGCTGCTCCACCAGGCGTGCGGCATTGAACAGTTTCCCCTCTTCGAAGGTATCGGCCATAAACTGCATGCCGTACGGCATGCCATTGGAGTGGGTCCCAGCGGGAATATTAATGCCGCATATCCCGGCTAAATTGGCTGAAATGGTATAGATATCATTAAGATACATCTGCACGGGATTCTCAATATTCGCCCCTATATCAAAAGCCGTTGTAGGAGCGGTTGGTGAGACAATAACATCGACCTCCTCAAAAGCTTTGGTAAAGTCCCGTTTTATTAGGCGGCGCACTTTTTGGGCCTTCCCGTAATAGGCATCATAATAACCGGCACTCAGTACGTACGTTCCCAGCATGATCCGGCGCTTAACCTCGGTACCGAATCCTTCAGTGCGACTCTTTTTATAAAGCCGGATGAGCGGGGAGTCCATATCCTCAAGTTGAGCCCCAAGTTTTACTTTTTCCTCGCCTTCAGCAAGCTTAATCTGTTCTTTAAGGGCTTCTTCCTCTTTCTTCAGGTCAGCCTCCACTTCCTTGATATCCGCACGGTGACCATAACGAACGCCGTCGTATCGTGCGAGATTACTGGACGCCTCCGCCGTAGCCAAAATATAATAAGTGGCGATGCCGTATTTCATGTGCGGCAGGTGAATGGGTACCAGCTCAGCCCCCGACTCCTCCAATTCAGCCAGCTGGGAGCGGATGCCTTCCCGAATTTCATCATCCAGTCCCTCCCCGAAATATTCCTCCGGTACGCCTATCCGGATATTGGCATCCGGGGATTCTGTAAACTGCCGGTAGTTGGGTACGGCCCGGCTGGAGGAGGTATTGTCATTCTCGTCAAAGCCCGCCAGCGTCTCAAGCAGGATAGCTGCATCTTTTACCGTATGGGTCAGGGGGCCAATGCAATCGAAGGAGGACGCAAAGGCAATCAATCCATGCCGCGATACCCGCCCGTATGTTGGTTTCAGGCCTACCACTCCGCAATAAGAGGCCGGCTGGCGAATGGACCCTCCTGTGTCTGTCCCCAGGGAGGCCGTACAAAAATCAGCGGCTACCGCAGCTGCGCTTCCGCCGGATGATCCGCCCGGAACTTTGGTAATATCCACCGGATTATGGGTGGGTTCATAAATAGTATTCTCAGTCGAGGATCCCATGGCAAACTCATCCATGTTCAAGCGTCCCAATAAAATAGCATCTTCATCTCTTAACCGTTCTATTACGGTGGCATCATAGACACTTTCAAAGTTCGCCAGGATATTCGATGCACAGGTGGCCTGTTTGCCCTTTTCGCAGATCAGATCTTTAATTCCCACAACCATACCCGCCAGTTTACCGGCCGTACCCTCATCCATTCGATCCTGGACTGCACCGGCTCTCTGAAGAGCAGCATCCTTATCAAGGCTTACGACGGCATTGATCTCGTCATTGCGCTGCTCGATATTATGAATATAGTTCTGTACAATGTCGGTAACGGATAGTTCTCCGGTTTCCAAAGAAGTACGGATCCGGCTAAAATCTGAAAAACTCAACGATATTCTATAGTTTAGTTAACTTTACTTTCTTCGCTTTCCTTGTTTGTGTTAGCCTTGGTTTTGGTCTTAGCCTTTGTCTTGGAATCTGACTTCAGACCTTCCTTTTCCCCTTGTTCAAGCTCTTGCTTGATCTGGTCGGAGGCCTTGCGGAACTCATTCATTCCCTGGCCGATGCCACGTGCTAATTCGGGAATGCGTTTAGCTCCAAAGAAAAGTAAAATAACCATCAGGACGATAAGTATTTCCATTCCGCCGAAACTTCCCATATAATATTCCTCGTTGTATTTAGTTTATTAGTTTACTTGGTTAAGAAAAGGTAAGATAAGAATTATTTTGTAGATCTTTCAGTTATAGTTCGAAAAAAAAATTGCATTTTCGATAAAAATGAGTTGAATTTAATAGGTAAGACCTTTGTTAAGGTTCTAAGAAATTCTAAGAAATTTTAAAAAAGCAATAGTATTTATGATTTGGACAGTAGAATTAGCCGCAACATTAGATGATGCCCCCTTCCCTGCAACCAGAGAAGAGCTCATCGAGTGGGCAGAGCGTAATGGCGCGCCCCAACAGGTGCTCGATAACCTGTACGATTTGGAAGAAATTGAAGAAGGTGAAGATGTTGTATATGAAGACATGGAAGATATCTGGCCCGATTATATCGGGAAAGAAGATTTTTTTCACAATGAACAGGATGAAGGATTTGACTACGACGACGTTTAAAAATCCTTTTATCAGTACAAGATCTAACACTTAATAAAAACGGTTGCATGATGGGTTCGTGCAGCCGTTTTTTATGAATCTTTAATGTTCCATATTCTCTTGAATAAGAATAATGCGGTAAGCAGACTTTTCCTCTATTTATTCTCAGGGATATTCGGCGTATCACTATTCCTTGCGGCAAGAGGCACGGCAATAGCTCAAAATAGCGAGGCGGACAGTGATACCACCGATCATGTTGTCCGCGTTATCCGGTTTGTCGGGAATGATAACGTCAATGACAACACCCTCGAAGCATTAATCCGTACGCAAACAAACCGTGAATTTTTAGGAATTCCCCGCTTTACACCCTGGTATTTTATCTGGCAGCTAACTAATAAATTTGGCGAGCCTCCCACTTTTCTGAACCGCGAAACGGTAGCTAACGATATAGAACGAATTCAACGATACTACCAAACCATAGGTTTTCTCGAAGCCAGGGTGGATACCAATATCGTTGAATTCAAAGATAATCGTGTGGAGGTTTCTTTCCTGATCGACGAAGGAGCTCCTTCTACCATCAATACGGTATCATATACGGGTATGCCCGCTTTTGGGGATACCACACGGGTCCCTGAATTTTATGAAGACAGTCCCCTGACCCGGGAACGAATCAATGACACTACGTATGCCCACCACCGCCGCTATTCTGAAAATGCCCTGACGGAGGAACGAAGCCGCCTCATCACTTTTCTTAAAAACAACGGCTATGCCGCCGTTCAAAACGATTCCATATCGGTGTTGATGAAACGTGACCCGGAAAACCGGCATCAAATGGATGCGCTTTTCACGATTAATCCGGGACACAAATACACCTTCGGGGATCTGAGTATCAGTCTGGCGGGACCGGGCGGATCTGAGGGGTACACCGAGCAAGACACTGTCCAGCGTCCGGGCCTCACCTCAGGCGACAAGAGGATGTACCTTCGAAAGGATCCCTCGGCACAAACGAAATTCAGCCTGCTTACCGACCAGGTACTCTTTAAGCCGGGCGAGGCGTTCGATCAGTCGCTCTACATCCGAACGGTAAATGAGTTCCAAAACCTGGGGATGTTGACCATACAGCAGTTCGGATTGAGTGAAGATGGATCCCTGCCCGACTATTCCGATGAGGAGCTGCCCGTCATGTTTTCGCTACGTTCCCTTCCCAAGCATTCGGTGAATGTAAACGTTTTTGGAATGCGACGCTACGGTTATGGTTCGGGAGCGGGACTTACGTATACGAACAATAACCTGTTTGGCAGGGCAGAAAATCTGCAGCTGAGTCTCAATGGCAGCTTTGAATACGTGAATTCGGAGACCATTCGAGACATCTCGCCCGACTCTTCTTCCCAATCCGTCGATGGAGGCTTTTTCCAAAATTTTGATGCCCGTATCGAATATACCCTGCCGCGGCTTAACTTCCCTTTCGCCTTTCTGGACGACAGGGTTTCTTTTTCCAATGCACGAACCCGTTACGGACTGTCTTTCACCCAATCCGATCAGCTTCTATTTGATATTAACTCGGATATCCGTTTCAATCTGCGGTACGAAGTGGAACACAGCAACCGGTTTTCGAGCTATCTCGACCTGATCGAACTGGACCTGCTCGACACAACGCCCTCTTCCCAGTTCCGCCAGTCCCTGCAGGAGGAATTTGGTGAGGATTCCTTTGAGTACCAGCGGATCCTGGAAGACTTCCGTCCCCAGGTTTCATCCATTTTGCGCTATACCTTTCAAAGTAAGCGAACAGACCTAATTAAACGCAATTATGGATATTTTAGCGAGTATTCTGCAGCTATTGGAGGAAATATCCCCTATCTGGCTGACCGGTTTTTTGTTACGCCCGATACGCTGGAAGGTAATCTCCCTCCCATTATCCCTTCGAGCCGAAACAGTCTCGCTTACAGCAGGTTTTTGAAAGGAACCGTTGATTACCGGCGCTATATTCCAATCTCAAATAACGGAGTCTTTTCCTACCGGGGATTCCTGGGACTGGCTACCCCCTATGGCCAAAGCAGTTCCCTGCCCCTGAACCAGCGTTTCTATGCCGGGGGTACCAATGATATTCGCGGGTGGAATATTTACAGTCTGGGTCCGGGAAGCATTCCGCTGGATGAGGTTACCATAAGCGGCGGCGAAATCAAGCTGCTTGCCCAGACGGAGGTCCGGCAGCGCTTTATCAGTAATTTTCTCTCCTCTAACTGGATTGCGGCGTGGTTTGCGGATGCCGGCAATATCTGGTATGGCCCCCGCACAACATTTCCATCATCTTCTGAAAGCTCTCAGCAAACCATAGAAAATCAACAACGGCTTTTGGATCAGGGAAAATTTAAGTACGATCAGTTTTATAAGCAGATTGCCGTGGGATCAGGAGCGGGCTTCCGTATAGACTGGGAGTATATTATTGTACGGTTTGACTTTGCATTTCGGGTCCATGACCTGCAGGAGGGCTGGTTTAATAACAAGAAACTATACTTTAGCTTTGGTATCGGGCACTCCTTCTAAGATTAACAATACTGAGTCAAGAGAAGCCAAAGCGGCATTGCTAACATTTCAGGATCGCTTTTTGTAATTTCTATCCCGGATTCTGTCGGATTGTTACAAGAGCCAGACGATTCAGGTGGAGATTTTTTGAACCGAATAGTGGCGCCTTTTTAACGAATATGAATATGATTCTGGCCAAGTTTGGCTGACTCGCAGTAGATTTTGCTAAGTCTGACCGATTGGCGGACCGAATGAATATCAACCAGAGGAATAGGCTGAAGTGGACCAGGAATACGATTATATTATCGCGGGAGCGGGGGCGGCGGGACTTTCCCTCGCCTGGGGAATGCTTCAGTCACCGCTGGCGGATAAAAATGTGCTGATTGTCGACGCCGACCTGACGCCCAAAAATGACAAGACCTGGTGCTTTTGGCACGCCGGTATACCCCCCTTTTCAGACGTCATTCACAAGAGATGGTCAACGGTCGAAGTCAGAACCCCGGAAGAGCACTTTTCGCAACGGGTCGACGAATACCTCTACTATGGACTGAGGAGCATCGATTTTCAGCAAAAAGTCCTGCAAGCTTTAAAAGCACATGACCGCTTTGATCTCCTGGAAAATGCTGTCACGGATATAACAGTCCATCCTTCAGAACAGTCGGCCATACTGCATACTCCAGACCAAGTGTTTCAGGCTTCGTATATTTTTCAAAGCTGTTTTAAACCGTCCGGGCTTGAGGAAGCTGATATCCGTTACCCGCTGAAACAGCATTTTATGGGATGGGAACTGACGGCTAACCGGGAAGTCTTTGATCCTTCTGCCTGTGTGCTCATGGATTTTGACGAGACCTTCACGGAAGGGGTTGCTTTTATGTACCTGTTGCCCTGGGATGCCACATCCGGACTGTTGGAGTACACTGTTTTTTCCGACCGGCTTCTCAGAAGCGAGGCCTATCAAGAAAAAATAGCCCTCTATCTGCATAACCGGTTTGGTCTGCAACGCACTGATTATCTGGTCTCGCGCGAGGAACGTGGCGTTATTCCGATGCAGGATCGTCCCTTTATCCCCTGGTATAACTCTCGCAGTATGAATATCGGTACCCGGGGCGGGCTTACCAAACCCTCCACCGGCTATACCTTTATCCGTATACAGGATCAGGTTCGGAACATTATCGAAGGATTGCTTTCCGAAGGTATCCCACATGTTTCCCCGCCTTCAAAACTCCGTTTCAGAGCCTATGATCTCTGGTTGTTGCACATATTACATACCGAACCCCGGGAGGCGCTGGATATCTTTTATCATCTTTTTAGAAATAATGCCATGGATGACATTTTTCGTTTTTTAAACGAAGATTCAACGCTCGCAGAAGACTTGAAAATCATGAGTAGTGTGCCTTATCGTCCCTTCTTCAGGGCCATTTGGAAAAGCCGGAGGCGCCTGAGAGAACTGCAGCTTGCTTATACTCCCTCTGACCGCTTTCCCCGGTAGCATGAACAGACCTGGAGTTGTCCGGGTACTTGTTTCCTCATTGAAGGTATCCAGGTACCAGGAAGGGAAGGAAAAAGTAACCTTTAGCCAATCGGTTCTTCTTTTCACCCCAGGCGTCGATTTTGCTTCAGGCACGGGAACTCAAATGTACCAAAAATGCAACACCCCCGAAATTATTCACTCTCCGAATCGCCGAAGAGATATCCGACAGGTTTCAGGGCGTCAATGCGGTCAAAAATATGCTTTAAAATACCAACGATCGGCACAAACAGAATCATCCCCGAAACACCCCAGAGCTCACCCCCTATCAAGAGGGCTACCAATGCTACCATGGGGTTAATACTGACGCGGGAACCTACGATATTCGGGGTAATAAAATTGCCTTCCAAAAACTGGACGACCGCAAAAACGGCGATTACACCCAGTGGATTCAGAAGAGAGTCGGTAAACAGCAGGGCAAATATAACAGCGGGAAGGCTGCCGATAATAATGCCAATATAAGGAATAATAGCCAGTATAGCGGCAAATACGGCAAAAAACAGCACATGTTCAATACCTATGATCCACAGGCCGATAGCATTCAGGATAGCCAGCAGTGTAATAACCGCAGCCATCCCGATAATATAGTTCTGGGTTACGCTCTGTATGCCGTCAACAACCTCATTGACAACCTCATCCTCACCCTGCCAAAGCTTGTATAGAAAGGTGCGGTACCGCTCTTTGTAATACATCATAAAGAAAATAAAAAAGGGCAGCAATCCCAGCGTCGTGAATACACTGGTCGTTGCACCAAGTGCAGTACTCATATACTGCCCGCTTTTATTAACGACAGCGGACAGCCCCCGTTCCAAATATTCCAGCTGCATGCTGGGCGATATATTAAACTTTGTCTCCATGAACTGCCGCAGATCATTGCTTACAGCCTGGATTTTCTGGTTGGCCTCCGGCAGGCGATCGGTAAACTGTACGAGCTGCATCGACAACAGGGAGATAATTCCTCCCAGGATGAAGAACAGCAGCAGCATACTGACAATAATCGCTAACATGCGATTCAGTTTTACGCGCTCCAGCTGCTGGCAAAGCGGCTCCAGCAGCATGGCGATAAGTCCGGCAAAAGCCAGCGGCATTAAAATAAACTGACCGTAAGAGAGTACAATAAAGAGAAGGACCATTCCTAATAGAATCGTGGTCCACTTTAACCAGAAAGGGTATTTTTTGCTCATATCATCATCCGATAAATAATAAATTAACTATGAGAAACCTTTGTAAAACCGTTGTTTTGCCCAATCTCTGGATTTTCGCGATTTCACCATCCTCATGTTTTGTGTAAACACGGCCTTTTTGAAATCGCTCAGGGGTTGCTGTTGAACAAAAGTCCCCGGTTATTCAAAGCCTTCTATGAATCCAATGCTTCGGCGAGATCCTGAAGCGGCGGATCAAAATTTTCCTGAAAGATTTCAAACGGTACCCGTTTACCGACTTCGTTCTTAACATTACTCTTCTCAATAACCTGCTGATACGTTTTGTAACAATCCAGCGCATCATAGAATTTCTGATAGTCTTCATCACTGGCTTCTATCCAGCAGTCGATATCTTCCATTTTTGATGAAGTTAACCGGAACGTTCCTTCTCCCTCCATTTCATTATAATGGGTAAAAAAGGCCAGCCGCCGGGGACAGCTTTTTCCTTTTCTTTTCCTGTCGCAGTAAACGCTTTTAACTACAGCGTGACTCACGAGGTGATCCTCAAAGCCGCTTATGCCATGCACGGCATAAGTAACCAGAATATCCGGCTGAATGGCCTCTATATGCTCATCAATAATGGTTTCAATCTGTTTCGGGTCCAGCTCTTTAAGCCCGCTGTCGGGCAGATCACACACCTCCATGCCGCTCAGCCCCAGCACTTCTTTTACGCATTGCATCTCCTGAAAGCGGATTTGTCCCATTTCCTTTTTATCGACCCCCAGCCGGAATCGTTGCTTGGTCGCTTCTCCCCTCGTCAGCGTCAGCAGGTATACCTCCTCTCCCTGTCGAAGCTGGGCGGCCATAGCCGGAGCCGGACCAAAAGATTCATCATCGGGATGAGGGAAAACATACAGAATTTTCATATGGATATTATTTCGTGATCGAGTGAATTATATAGCGTGACCAAGCAAATTATATCAAGGATATTAAGATTCAACCGCCGGAGCAATAAAAAACTTGAGAAAAATAGTTGTAGAATCAAGGTATATTTTTTAAGTAAGGACTGGATAACAAAAAAACTGAAACAGCAAAAACTATCTGTGCATGTTATGCTGACATCCCGAAGTAGTACAGCCCCATTTTCTTCTCATACTCATTTTTTTATAATCACCGGTCTTTTAATAACGGGCTTGCTCTTTTTGAGCTCCTGCGGAAATGGGGAAAACCAGTCCGACAGCAATCAGGAACCCCGGCAGCAGGAGACTGCTGCTCAGTTCACGGATCAAGATCTCAGGAATGCAGCTCTGCAGGGACAATTGAGCGACGTCCGGCAGATGGTTGAACAGGGAGTTGACGTGAACGCCTCGGGCGAAGGGGGACGTACCCCGCTTATGCTCGCCTCTTTCAATGGACATACGGATATCGTCCAGCTTCTGCTGGAGGAGGGCGCCCGTATTGATGACCGAAATGCCGATGGCAGAACCCCTCTTATATTCGCCGCCAGCGGTCCCTTCCCCAATACCGTTGCGCTACTGCTGGAACAGGGAGCCGACCCGGATGCCACAGACGGGGTTGACGGCTGGTCTGCCCTGATGTTTGCCGCTGCAGAGGGCAATGCCAATGTTGTGCAGGTGCTGCTGGAACAGGGAGCCGACCCGTCCCTTACGGACAAGGATGAAGAGACCGCTCTCGATTTTGCCCGAAATAACAATCATACGGAGGTTGTTGAACTGCTGAAAACATACGAGTGAGCACGGTCATATAACATACTTTCTTTTTTTATATATTAACCCTGCGTTTGAGAAACAACTATCCAGCCTACTTGTCAAGCAATGAACCGAAGCCTGCTTTTGTTATTCATCATTGGTATTTCTCTGGGAACCGGTATCATATTCAGCTGCACCCAATCGGACCATCAGTCCCCCGATACCTCCTCAAAAGAACATACGATCGATCGTCAATTTGTGGGGGATGAATCATGCGCCTCCTGTCACAGCAGCCAAATGGCTTCCTGGGAAGGATCGCATCACGATTATGCCATGAAGGAGGCCTCGGAGCGAACCGTGCGGGGTGATTTTGATAATACGACCTTTACCCATCAGGAAGAAACGTATCGTTTCTTCAGAGAAGATTCGCTGTTTATGGTTGAGGCCCCGGGACCGGATGGGGGATCCGTCCACTATCAGGTCACACACACCTTTGGATGGGCTCCCCTCCAGCAGTATTTGCTTGATTTTGGCAAAGGGAAACTACAGGCCCTGAATATTGCCTGGGATACGGAAAAAGAGGAGTGGTTTGCCATGAATCCGGAGGAAGAGATTCAACACGGCGATTGGCTGCACTGGACGGGCGGAGCTATGAACTGGAATACGATGTGCGCCGACTGTCACTCTACCAACCTGCAGCAAAACTATATCGCCGAGGCGGATTCTTTTCATACGACCTGGTCCAGCATCAATGTGAGCTGCGAATCCTGCCACGGTCCCGGCAAAAAACACGTGGATTTCGTGCAGTCTGAAGAGGTGGAAGGGGCAACCATAGAACGCATCCGTGAAGACCTGGAGCTTACCCAAAATACGCCTCAGACTGAGCAGATAGACCAGTGTGCCCAGTGTCATGCCCTGAGGGAAGATATGACCGATGATTATGCGCATACGGGGAATTTTCTTGACCATTATAATCCTACCCTTCCCCATCCCGAATCATACTTTGCAGACGGACAGATTAAAGAGGAGGTCTATGTGTACGGTTCCTTCCTGCAAAGTAAAATGTTTGGAGAAGGCGTAAAATGCAACGACTGCCATGATCCCCACAGCCTGGAACTGAAAGCGAATGTCACTGACAACACGCTCTGCATGCAGTGTCACGAGCCCCGTTATAATACGGTTGAGCATTATAAACACCGGGTAAACACCGAAGCCTCACAGTGTATCAATTGTCACATGACCGGACGCTATTATATGGAAGTGGATTTCCGTCGTGATCACAGCTTCCGCGTGCCCCGGCCGGATTTGAGTGCCGAATTTGATACCCCCAATGCCTGTAATGATTGTCACGACCAGCGCTCTCCGGAATGGGCTGCCCGTGCTATAGAAGAGTGGTACGGTCCGGAGCGGCCGGATCACTTCTCTGAAATACTGCTAAAGGCCAATGAAACGGGAGCGGACGCTCTGCCGGCTCTAAAAGAGCTCATCGCCGACACTTTGCAGCCCGATATCGCTCGTGCGACCGCTGTCTGGTATGCCGGACAGTTTCCCAGCCGTCAAAGCCTGGAGCTGTTGGAAGGATCGCTGAAAGACGAGAGCCCCCTCGTACGGAACAGTACGGCGCGAGCGCTGGCATCTTTTCCGGAAAACCTGAAAAATCCGGCGCTACAGGAAGCTCTGGACGACTCCCTCCGAGCGGTACGGATCGCTGCAGCCGAAGGATTGGCTGAATTCTCAGCAGCAGATATATCCTTTAATATGAAGCAGCATTTCAACGATGCCCTTGAAGAGTATAAACGATATCTCGAAGTCAGCCAGTATTTTCCACAGGGACAGATGAACCGCGGACAGTTTTTCGAGAAACAGGGTCAGCCGGATCGGGCCATAGCGGCTTACCGGAAAGCCCTGGAAAAGGATCCCTATTTCAATCCTGCCCGCATCAACCTGGCGTACTTGTACAATCGCAGGGGGAACAATGCAGAGGCTGAGAAGCTCTTGAAAAAAGTAATCGAACAGGAACCGGATTATGGTCCGGTCTATTATTCTTTAGCCCTGCTGTTGGCAGAGGAAAAGCAGCTTGCGGAAGCGGTCCCCCATTTCAAAAAAGCAGCCGAACTGATGCCGCAAAATGCTCGCACACGCTATAACTGGGCCATCAGCCTGCAACAACTCGGGCGGCCACAGCAGGCTGAAGAGGCTTACCGGCAAGCGATAGCGCTGGACCCGGAGAATCCGGATTATCATTACGGCATCAGTACCCTTTACATACAGCAGGAGCAATACCGTGATGCCCGTCCGCATGCAAAAAAGCTAACGGAACTGCAGCCCAATAATGATCGATTCCGTCGGCTGCTGCAAATGATAAACAGCAGAATCGGCAATTAGAATGTGATGATTTTTTTAATAGACCCTTTATAATCCACAACCACTGTCTCCTAAAACAGTGGAAATGAACAAACCAGCGAAAGATAAGTATAGTTACTGATTATATGGATAACCGGGACCAGCAACCCCCTGTATTGCAGTTTCACGATGTTACGGCCTATCGCAACGATACAAAAGTCATGGATCAATTTTCGATGACTATCAACCCGCGCGAGCATACGGCTATAGTGGGGCCCAACGGCTCGGGCAAGTCCACCTTTATTCAGCTGCTGACCCATCAGTTGCACCCGCTGGCTCCCGAAGGCGATACGCCTCCTATCCGCGTTTTTGGAAAAGACCGCTGGATAGTCAGCGAGCTGCGAAAACGTATCGGTATCATCTCCTCCGACCTGGAAAGCGAAATCAGGCATAACCTGAACCACGGCCGGCTCAGTGGCAGCGAAGTGGTGCTCACCGGCTTCTTTTCGAGTATGCAACTCTTCGGACATCATCGCATCACCGATGCAATGAAACATAAAGCGTCCCGCACCCTTGCCTCTATCGATGCGGCTCATCTGAAAGACCGCAGGTTCAACCGGATGTCCGCCGGCGAGGCGCGGCGTGTGCTCATCGCACGGGCACTGGTTACTTCACCGGAAGTGCTGGTTCTGGATGAGCCCACCACAGCACTTGATCTTGTAGCACGGGAAAGGTGCCTGCAACATATTCGCAATATTGCCCGGCAGGGTACGACCGTGCTCATCGTTACTCATCACCTTGAGGAAGTCTTCCCGGAAGTTACCAATGTAATTTTGCTAAAAGAGGGACGCGCTGCTTTTTCCGGTCCGAAGAAGGAGGTTCTCACTTCAGACAAACTAAGCAGCGTTTATGATCATCCGCTGGAGCTGTATTTCAGAAACGGTACGCCCCGTATAGAGCTTGACATTTCCTGAATATCTCCCTCCCGGATAAACGACCCTAACGCTCATTCTATGAAAAACACCTAACCTTTTACCCCCAATAAATATTCACTGATCCCGAATCAGAGTTCGGAAAATCGGATCATGACTCGTATTTAGCCCGCGGCCGGTATCGAAATATCCAGATGCTCAAGCGCCGGGTTCTCTACTTTCGTATCACTTTCTATCCTCCCGTCGCGCAGGCGTATAGTCCGGCGGG
Organism: Fodinibius roseus; assembly: GCF_900129315.1. Taxonomy (GTDB): domain Bacteria; phylum Bacteroidota; class Rhodothermia; order Balneolales; family Balneolaceae; genus Fodinibius; species Fodinibius roseus. Next base: position 87,317 of record NZ_FQUS01000009.1, on the reverse strand, counting down.
CATGGTCGGCAATCTCATCTTCGTGTGTGACCAACAGAATGGTATTGCCCATCCGGTAGAGTTCTTCAAAAAGCATCATGATTTCTTTCCCTGTCTGGGTGTCCAGGTTTCCGGTCGGTTCATCCGCCAGCAGGATAGACGGATTGTTCACCAGCGCGCGGGCGATAGCAACACGCTGACGCTGTCCCCCGGAAAGCTCGTTTGGTTTATGGTCCATACGATCACCGAGTCCCACCCGTTCAAGTGTTTTAGCAGCCCGCTTGTGGCGTTCGGCTGTTTTAATGCCGGAATAGATAAGAGGCAGCTCAACGTTTGACAGGCAATCGGTCCGGGGTAACAGGTTAAAGGTCTGGAAGACAAAACCGATCTCCCGGTTGCGAACTTCCGCAAGCTCAGCGTCTTCCAGTTCACTCACGTCCTGGTTGTTTAATATATACGTTCCGTGCGTCGGCGTATCGAGGCAGCCGATAAGGTTCATCATCGTTGATTTGCCGGAGCCCGAGGGACCCATTATGGCAATATATTCATTTTCCTGGACGTCGAAAGATACCCCGTCGAGCGCCCTGACTTCCTGGTTTCCCATCTGATAAATCTTCATCAGGTCCCGAATTTTAATAAGTGGTTCTGCCATGATATTCTTACCTGCTGGTAAATTTACGATTATTTATGTTGATATTGTCCCCGTCAGACAGATCCCTGGACAGAATCCGATAGCTGCCGATCACGATATCCTCCTCCTCGTCAATACCCGACACAATCTGGATATGCGTATTATCGCTGATGCCGGTTTTCACCCGACGCCGGTAGGCTTTCCCCCCTTCCACGACAAAGACTACTTTCCGCAAATCCTCATCGGGGATAATCGTTCTCTGTTCGCTGGAAGAAGTATCTGCTTTCAGCGAGCCAGCAGGTCCCTCTCCTTCCTCCGCAAAGTCACGGACGGTTACCGCCTGTATCGGTACAGCCACCACATCATGCGCTGTTTCTGTCTCAACGTCCACGGTGGCAGACATCCCCGGCTTGAAGGTAGGCGTAAAATGATCCCCGGACATTTCTTCTTCCGATGTTATTTGCACCATGCTCTCGTTCCCGGCCATTTCGAGGTTATGTGGGGTGGTAATCCTTATTTTAACTTCATAATTCGTAACCTCTTCGCTGGTTCCCTCGGCGGTGACCTCTGCAGAGTTGGCGATTTCCGTCACGACGCCTTCGAACGTCCGGTCCGGGTAGGCGTCGACCATAATATTGGCCGTGTCATCAACTGCTACATTTACAATATCATTTTCATTAACCTCTACCTGAACTTCCAGCTGATCCATCATGGCAATGCGCAGCATTTCGGTCCCGATCGACTGCGTATTCCCCAGTACGCGCTCCCCCACTTCGACCGCAAGTTTACTGACTGTTCCCTCCCGTGGCGATCGTATGATCGTCTTTTGCAACTCTTCTTCGGCCTGTTCCAGCTGGGCCTGGATGCTTTGTACCTGGTACTTAGCTGCCTGGAAATTGGCCTGTTGAGATTCATAGTTTGATTGTGACTGAATAAATTCGGTCTCCGAAATAGCCTCTCGCTCAAACAGCTGCTTATTTTGTTTATACACCGACTCCGCCTCCAACAGGCTGGCCCTTGCCTGCTCCCGTCGTGCTTTCTGGGTCAAAAGAGAGGCATTTATTTCATCGATACGGGCCTGGTAAATATCCGGTTTAATACGAACCAGCAGATCGCCTTTTGCTACATAATCGCCTTCCTTGACCGGCAGCTCAATAATTTCCCCGGATACCTCCGGGCGCATCACCACTTCTACCTCCGGTTGTATTTTACCGGAAGCAGATACAATCTGGGTGATATTCCTTTGGGCGGCTTCCGCGGTTTCAACCTCGAAAGCCTCCTCCCCTCCGCCAAGCCAGCCCATATAACGGGCTGTAAAACCACCCAGTATGAGCACTGTGATGAAGGCTGCACTGATATAAAGCAGTCTTCGAGTGGGCGATTTCGTTTTGCGAGTCATAGTGTCACCTCATGGTTTATAACCCAAACGATACATTTTCATCTAACCTTCCTATGTAATAATCAAGCAGTTTTTGCTGAAAGATCACGCGAAACAGCGCCTGTGCCCTGCTTGCCTGGGCCTCCACATACTGCGCATTGGCGTCACTTAATTCAATGAGCGTACCGGCGCCGACTTCGTACCGTTCTTTTTGAGTCAAATAGGATCGCTCGGCAGCCTGGAGGGCTTTCTCCGATGATTCGAGTTGTTTAATATATGAGGTATAGTCGTTATAGGCCTGGTTTACCTCTTGTACAACCTGCAGCTGCGTTTCCTGCAAAGCCAGGCGCGCATTTTTATAATTAATCTGCTGCGCCTGCACATTGGTTCTTCTGTCCAGGTTGCCGAAAATAGGTATATTAAGGGATAGTCCCACAGAGCGGTTGATATTCTGGTCAAAAAACTGGTCCTGAAAATCGAGCTGAATTCCATCGGAGTACCGGCTCTGAAGGCTTGCACTTAAGCTCAGTGACGGGTACAGGCTCCCACGTGTCGCTTTCATCTGATGTTCCAGCGACAAAATATTCAGTTCTTCCCTTTGCAGGTCAGACCGATTTTCGAGCGCCGTGTCTACCAGCTGATCGAGATTATAATCGGCTGCTGCTACCGTCTGTTCGTTAATTTCCGGGGTGGAAAACTCATAGTCTTTTCGGGGATCGATCTGGAGCGTCTGGATTAACTGCAGGCGGCTGGACTGTACGGCATTTTCCGAATTGACAACTGACAGCTCGTTATTGGCCACTGTAGCTTCCTGGTTGTAGAGATCTACCCGGGGACGTGATCCCACCTCCACCTGCGCACGTACCTGCTGTAGTGTTTGCCGGGAAGCCTCCAGATTCTCCCGATCAATTTCCAAAAAATGCTGATCCAAGATATACTGCAGATAGTTGCTGGCGGTATTAAAAATGACATTTTCACGCACGCGCTGGAGATTCTCTTCCATAGATTGTTTGTCGTACCTGCTGCTCCTGAGTGAATGTAAATTCTCAAAGCCGCTGAAAATCGGGAGATCGGCATTTGCTCTGCTGAAAAAGGAATTTGTGGTCTCCGTAACGATTTCGCCTACATCCTGGTTAAAACTGCGGCCGATACTTCTGTTACCTGATAAAGTTGCGTTCAGGGATGGAATATAATCAGCTTTTTCACTGCGCATCTGGTTTTCGGCAAGTTCAACATCGTTCTCTGCTATTTTTAACTGGCTGTTGTTTTCCAGAGCGATATCGATGGCATCCTCGAGGGAAATATTCCTGATATCTTGAGTATTTTGAGCTTGCAAAGCAGTCGACAGGCTAAAGCCGATGAGGAGTAAGAGAATCCCTTTACGCATATTCATAGCAAATTAATTGGTTTTTATTCCTTGTAATTACACGAACTATTATAAAAATAGTTACACTGCGAAAAGATCTTTTTATGTAAAAAAATCAAAAATATCTTGACCGCTTAATAGAAAAGGTGGGCTTTTTCATTAACTAATAAAAACCATTATCGTGAGAAATCGCCGGCAGACCGATACGATTACAACTTTCCGCTGACCTTGAATAGAATTCCTCGTTTTCAAAGCCCTCCAGTCAACCAGTATTCCAAATCTTTATTTCTTTCTGTGCCCCTTGACCCTGGGCCTTGTCCCCAACTTCAACTCGTATTATTAATGCTCTCATCGAATTTTTTTATTTCTCGCTCTAAGGAGCCTTTCAGACTGGGCAAACCCTACTGCTGTTCTTCTGTGGTACCGTTGGAGCTTCCGAAATGCCGGCCCGCTTTTTCATCAATTTTCTGTTCCATAAAGTCAGTTACATAGGAAAGCGCTTTCTTGGTTGCCAGGCGTTTTAACTCATACACCAGCGTACTGGTAAACTTACCATCCGAAGCGGAAGAGGTAGATGAGCCGGGCGAATGGCGGTCATTATGTCCCAACAAAAAACCAAGTAGCACCGCTCCCCCCACCACCGGCAGCGGGTGATCCCGGATAAAAGACTTGGGATCCAGCTTATCCGATACCTCGCTACGAACGCGATCGATCGAATCATCCAGTTCATCCTGGATATGGGTGAGTTCTGCCTCCAGTTCTTTCTTCTTCTGTTCCAGTTTATCTTTTTTATCCTTTGCCATAATATTTTATGCGTCCTTATTCAGTGATTGTTCAGTTTCAGGAGCCTCGATTTGCGCGGGTTGATCTTTGCCATTCTGTTCAATCGCCTCTATGACTTCATTTTCAAAGAGTTCCTGCAGCCCTTCAAATAATCGATCAGGTTTTAAATAAACAAATAATGTACCCAGAATAAATAGCGGAACGGAAACAATCGCAAAACCCAGGCCCGGGGTGTTCAGCAAATCATCCAGGTAGATGGCCAAAGCAACAAATAAAAAACAGACGCCGACAAGCATTAAAACAGCTCCTGCCGTACGCTGGACGGATATGGCTATCCAGTTGGAAAAAGATTCTCCCAAACCCAGCATGACCAGCTCAATACGTTTTTCAGCATACCGCTTGAGATCTGCCGTGATACTGCGAAGCCTCTGTCCCACCGGATCTGTGGTTTTGTTTGATTTCATGATTAGTCGCCGGAACTTAATATTTTTCCTAACACATAGCCGGCAAACAGTCCTGCCGCCACGCTTTTTATAGGATGTTTGCGAATAAGTGTTTCTGTTCGATTTTTAAGTTCTTCCGCCTGTTTGGGCAACTCGTCATTTTCTACCAGGCGCCGCCCGTGATCAAGGGCGTCATCCAGACGCCGGTTTAGATTTTCGAGGATCTCTTCATTCATAACAATCAAGATTTAGGTTCCGGGTTCTTCTTTGCTCTTCTACCCTTAATTTAATGAAATTCTTAGTAAAGTGATGTATTATTAAATGCTTTCACTCATATCTCAGGCTGTCGATGGGATCCAGCTGTGCAGCTTTATAGGCAGGATATACCCCAAAGAGCATACCGATAACAAACATTCCGAAAAATCCCATCAGAACCGCCCAGACGGGAATGACAGGATCTGTTTCAATCCATAGAGCCATTCCGTTGCCGGCCAGGATACCCAGCGCAATACCGATAAATCCGCCCAGCTGACAAATAAAAATTGCCTCGGCCAGGAATTGTGATACAATCGCTTTTCGCGTGGCTCCCACTGCTTTTCGAATGCCGATCTCTCTTGTACGCTCGGTTACCGATACCAGCATAATGTTCATTACCCCGATACCGGCCCCGAAGAGGGTGATTCCGCCGATCACAAAACCTACCGCATAGAGGATGAACGTAAACTGATCGAACGTACCCGCAAGCGAATCGTTTGTTTCAATTTCAAAATCATTCTCCGTTCCCGGCGCCACATTCCGAATGACCCGCAGAATGCCGGTAACCTCATCCATTGCAGCTTGAATCAGTTCCATTTTGGGGGCTTTGACTTGTATATCAATATTCCGGTTGCCTCCATATACCATCAGCGCCGTGGTATAGGGAATGAGCACAAATTCATCCAATGACTGTCCGAAGATGCTTCCTTTCTGCTCCAACAGTCCTATTATACGATACCGCTGTCCCTTTATCCGGATCTCTTTACCCATCGGGTATTCATTTCCAAAAAGTTCCGCCTGCACTTCGCTACCGATGATTGCATACTTCCGGGCGTATTGAATATCTTCCGGGATAAAATTCCTCCCGTCCCGTAACTCATACGCATTATTGTTTAAATAGTGCTCATTACTCCCCCGGACCTGAACCGTAGGATCGGTCTCCTTATCACCATAGCTAACTTTTGTCCGGTCGAACATCTCATCGGGACTCACATCCCCGGCCAGCCGAAGCCGCTCCTGCAGCTCTTCCATGGTAGCAAATGAAATATCCTTCCGGTTGCGATCACTGCGTCCCCCGTCGCCGATCTGTATCGATGGATTGCGTGACACATTGATCACATCGCCCCCCATCACGCTCATCGTATTCGTAAAAAAGTTGTCCAGTACCGCCACGGCTGTAGTGGATACGATCACTGAGAAGACCCCTACCACAAGGGCCAGGAGCGTTAAGGAAGAACGCAATTTATTCGCCCATAGCGAATCGAAAGCCTGCATGAATGTTTCCTTAATATGCATATTATTCGTATCTGAGAGATTCTATGGGATCGGAATGAGCAGCTTTATAGGCCGGAATAAATCCAAATACCAGACCTACCAGGGAGCACAGCAGGAAGGCACCGAAGACAACGCTGAGGTCGATCGAAGCAATAAAAATCTGATTCAACAGCAGGCTCAGCGGGTAGGCTAACCCTAAGCCGGCGAGGCCGCCCATCAGACACATCAGAATGGCTTCAATCAGGAATTGATAGAGAATTTCCCAGGACCGGGCCCCCACGGCCTTCCGGATACCTATTTCCTTGGTTCGCTCCCGGACAGACACAAACATAATATTCATTACCCCGATGCCCCCGATGATCAGCGAGAGAAAAGTCAGTCCCCCGCCGACCATGTAGAGTCCTGCCTTAAAGGATTCGAGCTGCTGCCGGAACGCCTCCGGCTTGTTAATGGAAAAATCATTTTGCTCGGTGGCTTCCAGCTGGCGAATCCGCCGCATGATGCCTTCTATTTCATATTCTCCCTCCCCGGCACTTATCTCGTCCGGAAATTTCACCGCAATCTGGATACCGCTGCGCAGGGTAAATATCTGTCCATAGGCGGTGATGGGAGTGATGGCCCGCCGATCCATATCCGAGAGTCCAAGGAACTTGCCCTGTTTCTCCAATACCCCGATAACCCGGAATCTCTGTCCCCCCACCCGGATATCCTTGCCGATCGGGTCCTCCTGTTCGAAAAATGTTTCAACCAGGGTTGCTCCCAGTACGACCACTTTTACTCCCCTGCGTACTTCTTCTGCGGTAAAAACCCGTCCAGTGGCGATATCCAGTCCCGCGGTTTCAAAATATTTTTCTGTGGCGCCCGCCATAAAAACATCATCAGAACTTTTATCGTCGTAGCGGAGCGTGGTACTTCGGGCGGCCACGGCTGAAATATCCGAGGCCAGTCGACTCGACTCCCGGAGCCGGTCTACATAACGGAGCTTCATTTCCCGTCGGTTGCGGTACTTCCACCACTCGTAATTGGGTCCCCCGCCCCACGGCTGCTTTTCCACATACACCACATTTTGTCCCATCATCGCCATACTCTTGTCAAACTCGGCATCCATGCCGTTGCTCACCGCATTCATGAGCGTTACCATGACAATACCGATAATAATGCACAGGGTGGTAAGGATAGAGCGCGTCTTATTGATCCACAGCGCACGCAGCGAAATCTTAAATCCTTCCCATGTACTGGTTAGCAATCGCGTTATCAAAATGCTTTGAATTTATTGCAGATCTAAAAGTTGTTTTACGGAAACCGGGGCAAATCGTTGCATCTGAATCAATTTGATGTCATTTTACGTGCACGGGAGTCTGTCGGATTTAGAGGAGGCAGGGAGAGTCAGGCGATTTGAGTCCCATTTTGTGGTCTTTTGAGTCGAATAGCGGGCCTGATTAACAAAAAGAACTCGTAATCCGGCCAATGGCGATGGACTTGCAATAGATTGTGCTAAGTCCGACCGGTTCCTGTAATTAAAGAAATGATCTGTAACATATACAATTAAATATATATCATAACTATGAAACTGGATATTTTAGCGTTGGCGGCTCACCCGGATGATACCGAGCTCTGCTGCGGAGGCACGCTCACAGCACTGGCCAAACAGGGCAAGAAGGTGGGGGTCATTGACTTCACGCGGGGCGAAATGGGCACCCGCGGCACCCCTGAAGAACGACTGAAGGAAGCGTCATCCGCAGCGGATATTGTGGGACTGAAGGTACGGAAAAACCTCGGTATTGCGGATACGGACATCCGGAACGACCGGGACAACCAGCTCAGGGTCATTCAAAAGATCCGGGAATTCCAGCCCCATATCTGCCTGGTGGGCGCACCGTCGGACCGCCATCCGGACCACGGGCAGGGTACCAGGCTGGCGCTGGATGCACTCTTTTACAGCGGATTAGCCAAGATTAAAACCGTTGATGAGCAGGATCGTCCGCAGGAGCGCTGGAGACCGTCGCACATCCTTCACTATATGCAGGATCGACCTTTTGAACCGGATATGGTTTTTGATATCACAGAAACCTTTGACACAAAGATAGAAGCTATTCTGGCTTTTGAAACCCAGTTTAATGCAGAAACGTCGGAGGATGAACCGGAAACGTATATTTCGAATACTCAATTCTTCAAAGGCATCGAAGCCCGTGCCCGGCACTATGGACATTTGATCGGCGCCACCTACGGGGAACCCTTCAAATACTATAACGGTCCCCTGCCCATGCAATCCTTTGAGGCTTTTTTCGAAACCAACCCTTTTAGATAGTAGCTTAAGGTCGCTGTTAAGGGTTCAGTTAAATCTACTGTGGAACCCAGCCTTCTCTTGTCAAGGATTAGTGTTGTTTTTCATTACCTGTAATTTGCAAACTGTTATTTTGAATACCGGTGACAGGTATTTATTTAAAATCCTGTTACTTAAAAATAAATACGGTGTACATCATGCGAATTTTATTAACCGTTGTGGACTGCCTGTCTCGTAGACGCCTATATATTTTTTTCACTTCTCCCCCAGCACTTCTTCCTCCGTAAACTGCTTTTGAATTTCTTCCAGCAAGAATTGGTGGATGGAAGGATTCCCGGCCACAATTCGCTTGCCAAGCAGCCAGTTGTCCCCGCCTTCCCAATCGGATACCTCTCCCCCCGCCTCCCTGACAATAAGCGAGGCAGCGCCTACATCCCAGGGATTCAGCGAATATTCATAGAATCCGTCAAACCGCCCGCAAGCCACACAACACAAATCATAGGCGGCAGCACCAGCCCGTCTCACTCCCTGGATCTGGTGTATCAGCATACGGAAAAACTTCAGATAATTATCGACCAGGCTCAGATCATTGTACGGAAATCCGGTGCCGACCAAAGCGTTTTGGGAATCCTCCAGCCTGGATACCGAAATAGGATTTCCGTTTAAATAGGCTCCACTACCCGCCAGGGCTGAAAAACGCTCGTTGCGCGAAACCTCCAGTACCAGTCCCATTTTAGGCTGACGGTGTTCCCACAACGCAATGGAGACGCAGTATACCGGGAAACCGTGAGCAAAATTTGTCGTCCCGTCAATGGGATCAATAAGCCATATTCGCCCTTCGGGAAGCGTTATATCTTCGGACGACTCTTCGGCCAGTATGCGATCTTCCGGGAACTCCTTCTGTATAATGGACAAAATTTGCTGCTCCGATTTTAAATCCGCATCCGTAACAATATCATTTTTGCCTTTATAGCTGACTGAAAAGCTGCTGGCCGACTGGAATTCCCGGATAATTTCGGCAGCGGCATCGGCCGCTTTACGGGCGACATTTAACTCAATAGTGTAATCTGACATTCTCTTTTAATAATTTACATTTGCTGTTTATTTAACTGAGAACTTTTCAAACCGTAAAAATAACCAAAAGAAAGAACCTGTGAACGGGGTGCGATACACCAAATCGGTTCCCCCCGGCTCACGATTTATCACTCGTCAGGATCCTTCATCTTGTATTCGAATATTTTTTCGGAAACACTTTTTGCGGCATTGGTATCGGGATCCGGAAAAAGTTCGTCGATCGGCGATTGCTGTATCTGTGTACGCCGTCGCCCGGCTTCTTTCATAAGCCGCATTACTTTTTTGCGCTCCTCTCCCTCAGCGTCATTATATTGCTCATAGAGTTCTGTTTGCAACCGGTTAATAAAATGTACTTTCAATGCCTTTAGCGCCCCTTTGGCCGTACGATAGGGGTTCTTATCTTTTTTATACTGTACGCCTATCTTTTCGTGATGACGTTCACTCACGGAATACTTTTCCAGCACAATTTCCCCGACCAGTTCCGGATACGGATGTTCGCGGCTTGCATACTTTTCAACGCTCACCTCCTCTTCGGCTTTATACCGTTTAATGATATCCTCGTAGAAGTCACGGAGCTGCTCGTCCTCAAAATGCTTGCCCGAACAGTAGGAGCCGATATAATCAATCATATCACGTCCGTACATCAGCATCAGGCGAATCAACTCCTTCTCAAAATTAGGCCTTTTCCGGGGAGGAGTTGTTGTTTTTTTGGAGCCCGCCTCATCCACCTGCTTTTGAAAACCAACCGAATGGGGAGCCGGGGCTTCGGAAGAAGCCGCTGAATCTCGTTGTTCCCGCTCCTGGCGTCGCTGCCGGCGTTTCCGGGCCCGGATCCGCTCTTCTTTCAGTTCTTTGCGAATTTTGCCCAACTCGTCAAAAAGGGCCCGGTCGCCTATCCTGGCTTTGCTGTTCAGGTGCTGCACGTAGGTTTCCCTGGAAACCGGGTCGGGCATGTGTGCAATGCTTTCCAGGATCTCGTTGACCACCTTCTTTTTTTCAGCGGGACGCTCCCACCGTCCTTCGTCCCTCGACTTGTGAATCTGGTAGGCCAGAAAATCCTCCTCTTCCTCCTGCTTCATCTCCAGGAATGAATCCCTGCCAAACTGCCGAACAAAGGAGTCCGGGTCTTCCCCTTCCGGCAGCTCGAGCAGGCGGACATCCATCCCCTCCCGCAGTGCGATATTGATACCGCGCTTCATGGCTCGCTGGCCGGCTGAATCAGAGTCATAAATCATGGTAATGGTCTCACCATACCGGTGCAGGAGCTTCATCTGATCGGGCGTTAGCGAGGTGCCGCTGGATGCCACTACATTTTTAACGCCGTATTGCTGGAGGGAAATGACATCCGTATATCCTTCCACCAAGATCACTTCATCCGATTTGCGAATCTCATTTTTGGCAAAGTTAATACCATAGAGCACCTTGCTCTTATTGTATACCCGGGTTTGCGGAGAATTGATATATTTCGCCGTCTTCTCATTGCCCAGCACGCGTCCCGCATAAGCAATCACTTTGCCGGACGGATTGAAAATGGGAAACATCAGGCGTTCCCGGAACGCATCATAAAACCCATCCCCGCGATTACTCGGCTTAATAAGTCCCGCTTCCAGCAGGTACTCCTCGTTCAACCCGGAATCCAGTGCGGTGCGATAGAGTTTGTCTCCTCCGCCGGGCGCGTAACCGAGTCCGTACCGCTTGATAATGGTACGATTATAGCCCCTTTTTTTGAGATAGTCGCGCGCCTTCTGTGCTTCTCCGGTCTCCATAAGGTGACGATAAAAAAAGACCCCCGCATATTTCAGCGCGTGATAAATGCCTTCGCGGAGGTGATGGTCTTCGTCAAATTCCGCGTCTTCCTCTTCCGGCAGCGACACACCGTAGCGGTCTGCCAGCGAGCGCATGGCCTCGACGAATCCCACGCCCTCCATCTCCATCACAAAATTAAACACATCCCCGGAGGCCCCGCATCCGAAACATTTATAAATACCCAGGTCCGGCGTTACGTGAAAGGACGCCGTACGCTCGTCGTGAAAGGGACACAGTCCTTTCCAGCTGCGGCCCGATCGTTTCAGCTTTACGTAGTCTTCGACCACTTCCACGATGTCCGCCGCACCGCGAACCTCTTCTTTCTTTTCATCCGGAATCATTATTGCCATAGCAACGAAATGATAACAGTTATTCCGATGATTTTCACCCTGTATTTTGGAAATTGGGATTTAAAAATGTGGAATTGGGGATTACCCATTAAATGCAGGTTGCAGGTTAATAAGCGAAATCAATTAATCCTCGGTCCCTCTTTGCCAATTCATAATGTTGTGGGTATATTTCGACCGATTCATTCAAACCGTTTAACTTAACAAAAAAAGTTCATGAGCGTACTTGTTGGTAATGATACTCGTTTAGTCGTACAGGGAATTACGGGGAGCGAAGGCGGCTTCCACACCGAACAGATGATAGAATACGGAACCAATGTGGTCGCCGGCGTAACGCCCGGGAAAGGGGGACAGAAACACCTCGAACTGCCTGTGTATAATACGGTGGCCGATGCGGTGTCCAAAGAACAGGCGAACACCTCCGTCATATTTGTCCCCCCGGCCTTTGCGGGAGATGCGATCTCTGAAGCCGCTTTCGCCGGTATAGAGGTCATTATCTGCATTACGGAAGGCATTCCCGTCAAGGATATGATCACCGCCAAACAAATTGTAAAAAGCCACGGGGCTACGCTCATCGGGCCCAACTGTCCCGGTGTTATTACGCCCGGCGAAGCCAAAATAGGCATTATGCCCGGAAATATTTTTACGCCGGGCACAGTGGGACTTATTTCCCGCTCCGGAACGCTGACCTATGAAGCCGTCGACCAGCTGACGAAAGCCGGAATGGGACAAAGTACCGCGATCGGAATCGGCGGCGATCCGGTGATCGGGACGACGCACACCGACGCCGTCAAGCTTTTTCAGGATGACCCCGATACCGAAGCTATTGTACTTATCGGTGAAATCGGCGGATCAGCGGAGGAAGAGGCCGCGGCCTATATTGAGGACAATGTCAGTAAACCGGTCGTCGCCTTTATTGCCGGCAGTACCGCCCCTCCCGGCCGGCGTATGGGACACGCCGGTGCCATTATTTCCGGGGGACAAGGGGGAGCCGACGACAAGAAGAAAGCGCTCCGTGATGCTGGTGTCACCGTGGTTGACAGTCCCGCCGAGATCGGCACAACGCTCAAGGAACTGCTGGAAACCGCCTGATTACTTTCTGGATACCTACGAATTTTTTGATGGTGACATCCAAGCAGGGTGTCACCATTTTTAATGTCGCTGGTACCATCCGCTGCCTTCACTCCGGCCCCGCTATTCCAATCCGGGCGTAGCGCAACAAAAGGATGTTCCACAACAAAAGTTGGAAAAGAACAGTAAATCAGATATCATTTCCAACAACTTAGGCTGCAATTTCAATAACTTTACTCAAACATAATGCCGCACAGACCATCCCTGCTCGTACTTTTACTTATCCTTTGCGTAAGCTGCTTTACCGCTTCAGCCCAGCACGATACGGTTGATGATCCGGATCCCCTGCGTTTTGAAGAACAGATAGAACAATTTGAATCGTGGGACAAGCGAAACAGTTTTCCCTCTGATGCAATTCTTTTTGTGGGAAGCTCCAGCATACGGCTCTGGGAGACGGCTGCTGCCTTCCCCGACCTGCCCGTTATCAACCGTGGATTCGGCGGGTCACAGACGTCCGACGTTCAACATTATTATGAAGCCGTCATCGGGAAATATGATCCAGCACTCATTGTATTCTATGAGGGCGACAACGACATTGCCGCTGACAAACCGGTTGAACAGGTATTCCATGATTACCGGCAACTGGTAGAACGGATTCTCAACGATCAGCCCGGTGTTGATTTTCTATATATCCCGGTAAAACCGAGCAGCAGCCGGTGGGATTACTGGCCAGAAATGAGCAAGCTAAACCAGTTGGTTAAAGATTATAACAGCAGCTATGAACAACTGCATTACGTCGACCTGGCCACGCCCATATTAAAGGCCGATGGCAAACCCGACGACAGCCTGTTCCTTGACGATCAGCTGCATCTCAACAAGCAAGGGTATGAAAAATGGAATGAAGCCATTCGTCCCGTACTCCATAAAATGGTCCCATAGTCCAAATATACGGGCAGTCTGATTCTCCGGCTCCCGGGGTTGGAAAAAAATCGATCAAAATATGCAAAGCAAAGCCGTATTATGATCCCAAGGGCGCTGCCTCGGAATCATTTACATCAAACGGGACAAAACAACTCTATATATCTATATATTTTATGGATGAAGCGTATAAATTGTTATATATCAATAGATAACAATTTATACTTTGACATAAATATAGATCACTTCGGTGGACCCGAACGAAACCAAATAAACTTTTAGCGATATGCTGTTACTTCTTCTCTGCTTCTCTGTCACAATGGTATCACTGGCTGCCATAAAGAATCCCGGCCTCACCTTCGACCACTACTCCATTACCGTCGAGGACCTGGACAGCAGTGCCGCTTTTTACGGAGAGGTACTTTCACTTCCGGAAATTGAAAATAAAACTCAAAAAGAAACCATCCGATGGTTCAGTATGGGGCCGCATATGGAACTTCATCTTATTGAAGGAGACACCACGAAGATCCATATGATCCAGCGTATCCACCTGGCACTGAAAACCTCCGACCTGGACAGCCTTTTGAAAAATTTAGAGGCAAACGATATCTACTACGCCAGTGCCTACGGCAAGCCGTACACCTTCAATACCCGGCCTGACGGGATCCGCCAAATTTATTTTCAGGATCCGGACGGCTATTGGATCGAAGTGAATGATGTTGCTGACCAACAGTGAAGGCACTTTCTTTACTGCTTGCCGGACAACAATCCCCGGCTCTTCATCCAACGCTCACATAGATCAGGCCACTGCGAAAGCTCCTCATCTTCGGGCGCTAAGCCGAAACCATGCGGACCATCTTCAAACAGGTGCATCTCCGCAGGCACGCCGTGTTTCAAAAGCGCTTCATAGAATTGCAGGCTGTTTTGTACGGGTACAGACCTGTCGTTGGACCCGTGCACCAGGAATGCCGGTGGCGTATTTTCGGTTACCCGGCTTTCGTTGGAGAGAAACTGCACCATCTCTTCGTCGGGGTTCTCTCCCAGCAGGTGATTGCGCGAGCCCCGGTGCGTATAATCCGGTTTCATGGTAATTACCGGATAAATCAGGATCATAAAATCGGGACGGGGTTCTATTTCCTCCAGGGGATCGCCTGCAGTACCGGTACTCCCATAATCCCCTTCAAAATGGGTACCCGCCGTCGAGGCAAGGTGTCCCCCTGCCGAAAAACCAAGCACCCCAATATGACTGGTGCTGATATTCCACCGCCCGGCATTGGCCCGTACCAACCGTATCGCCCGCTGGGCATCCTTCAGCTGGGATGGATGATGATAACGGGTACCCAGCCGGTATTTTACCACAAACGCAGCTATCCCCAGACTATTGAGCCATTCTGCCACCTGCCGGCCTTCGTGATCCATTGCCAAATGAGCATAACCGCCCCCCGGGAATATCACTACTCCTGTTTGGGATGTAGCTGCTTTTTCCGGCAGATATACCGTAAGCGTAGGCGTGTCGAGATCGCTGTCTCCCTGCGCCTCCGGCGCTCCCTCGGGCCATAGGCTGAGAGTAAGGCTATCAATTCTGCTTTCCTTCTCCTGTGCGAAGGCCTCATGTTGCGGAAGCATCCCTGATACGGCAACGATACTGCCGAGGATAATACATAGTTTTGTTAGTTTTTTGCTCATGCCAAGGGGGTTCATTATGAATGTTTATGGGTCAAAAATATGTAGTAATTATGGATATAAACCTTTCAGGGGTATTTTTAGTAAGTGACTGTTCAGCAGAGAATAACCCTAAATTTGCTGTTTAAAAAATTTACTCACTACCTCCAGTCCCCGCTGCATCAGGCTTCGCTGTTCCCATTGGTCTTGCTTAATTTTGTCACAATAGGTTAAATCTTCCTGAAAGTGATTAACCAGCAATTCTGCCAGTTCTGCGCTAAGAGCTATCATATTGACTTCATCATCTTTCAACATCGAACGGTGATTAAAATTCGCCGATCCTATGCAAGAAACGTAGTCATCTATCACAATGGATTTGGCGTGAAGCATCGTTTTTTGGTAAAACCACAGGTTGACGCCCGCCTTGAGTAAAGGTTGGAACCGGTCCCCCCCGGCAATATTAGCCACCCGTTTATCGATATGTTCGCCGGGTATCATAATGTGAACCTCCACGCCGCGTTCGGCGGCTTCGCATAACAGCGTGACCATCGCCTCATTGGGATTAAAATAGGCCGTTGTGATTCGTATGCTTTCCTGGGCCATGCCTACAAGAGTACGGTAGAGAATCATAATATCACTCCAGAGCACCGAAGCGGAGGTTCGCACTACCTGGATAGGGATCTCTTTTATCGATTGTTCATCGGGGAGCCGGACCTCTCCGTCATCCTCCTGCCAGGGAAGTCCCTCGTGAAGCTGGTGACCTGTCTCAATCCAATTTTCAAGAAAAGCGGATTGCAGTCCCCTTACGGCGGGACCTTCGACCCTGAAATGGGTTTCTCGCCACTCGGAGGGATTACGGGCATCCCCCTCCCACTCTTCCGCTATCCCCACACCGCCGGTAAAGGCAATATTACCGTCGCATATCAATACTTTGCGATGGGTGCGATTATCACTTTTCCAGATCTTCCATCGTTTCACAGGACGAATCCATTCGACCTCCACCCCACATTTCTCCATATGCTCAACGAGCTCCCGGGGCATGAAAGCGGCACCGAAACAATCCAAAATAACCCGCACTCCCACACCTTCTTTTGCCTTTTTTCCAAGCAGCCGGGCAAAACGTCCGGCAATGTCTCCCTTCCAGTATACAAAAGTGAGGAAATCAATTTCGTGCCGGGCCCCACTGATAGCATCCAGCATGGCCGGAAAAATTTCTTTGCCGTTTTTCAGTACCCGGATGGCATTGCCTGACGAAAACGGGATGCCGATCGTACTCTCCAAAATCCCTTTATAATTCATTCTTCGCCTAAGGTTAATAGTTATTTGATTGACTATCCTCAATTACTCAATCAAAAACCAATATTACAAACATATTTTAACGTGAGCCCGGTAAAAGAAAAAAGCCCTGCAAACTGTTATAAGAAGCGCCCGCGCTCTTCACAATTATGTTGTTTCATGCATGTACGCTTGCTTAAAACAATCCCGCTTTTCCGTATAGGCAGCCTTTGAAAAATTAGGGATTTTGGTCAAGGTCAAGGCTCCGGAAAAGGTGCCCCCGCAGCATATCCCTCATATATGAGGATTTCACCCGGCCGATAACGCCGACATTGGCAAAAGAGCGGTTTTGCGAAGGGTTCTACAATCCGATATCTCCAACTTAGATTATTACATGGAGGGTTTTGCAAAGAATCTCACGATAGCCGGAATCGGGATAGCCCCAGATCTCCAACACCTTCCGGTATTCCATTAGTCGCCGGGAATTTCCTGTCTTTTCATAACCGGGTGCCTGTAGGTGGCCGCCAGGGCAAGAATAGCCCCCAAAAAAAGGATGCCCGGAGCAAGAAGCGGGTACGACCCCTTGATGGCCGGCCAGATCGCCTCTGTGGCAGAAAAGGAAGGGTTAATCTCCAGGGTAAATTCATAGTTACCCATAAAATGGAGGTACATACCGTACAAACTTGCCAGGGCGATGAGGCCCATTAACCAGCGAATCCCCCAATACAATGTGCGATTGGGTTTCCACCAGGCCGCTGTACACAGGGTGGATCCTGCTACTGATAAAATGATCGGGATCCATTGCCGGGTTTCCTCGAAATGTTCCAGAAGGTAGAGCTCTGCAACCGTCCCAATAAATATAAAAGCGGCAACTCCGAACAAAAATGAACGAAGTTGCTGCTCCGCAGATGAAATACTCACAGTCACAGCCTATTGTGATTTCAGGTACTTTTCAGCCGTTTGAAGCTGTTCCTCACTGACATGCGAGGCAAGGGCTTCAGTGAAAGCGTTATTGGAGTCGTACGGCCGCCCGTCAATAAGATCCTTTGCAATCTCAGCATTGACTCCGGGCAGCTGTTGCAGGGTAGCGGCATCGCTGTTATTCACGTCCACCGGAACAAATATATACTGTTCATAAGCAGCCACCCGGTCTTCATCAACATATTTGCCAATCTCTTTGCGAAACTGCTCAATACTGACATAAGGCCGGTACTCTTCAAATTCGTGCACCATCTTATCTCCTACATTCGGAATGGTTCTGAACTTTTCTTCCGATGCGGTATTAATATTCATCTTCGTTTCGGGAGCCGCAGCTGTTATCGTTGGTTCGGCGCTGGTCTCTGTGTTCTGCTGCGCTTCTTCCTGTTCCCCGCTTTCATTTCCGCCACACGCTGCTACGCCCATCAACAGGACTACAAGTATTGAGTTGGCAATCAGTCTGCTTATGTCATTCATGAGTCGTTTTTTTTGCGTTAAGTTAAGTTATGATGTTGATCAAAACTGCGTTTGAATATAAAAGTTATATAGCTCAGAGCCATATTTTTATCGGAAAATTAATAGTGTCAAACTCGCCTGCCCCCTGACAACGTCATAACATTCGGGCTGAAAAATAAAATACCGGGTCAGAGAAAATAAAATACCAAGTCAGAGCAGGATCTTAACGCCCCCTCCTATGATCAAAGCCAGGAGCGTAGAGAGCAGTGTCCCGATCAAAACGTATTCAGCAAAGGGCCGGTCATCCTTAAAGTTATTAAACCGGGTAACTCCTTTGGCGGCCAGAATAAATCCAATGGCACTGTATTGATTCAGTAACACAAAAATGAAAATAAAAATCCGTTCCAGCAGACCGATAAGCCGGCCCATGCTGTATTCTTCATCGCGTACCTTGTCTTCCTGCATACCCAACGACTCAATTCCCATTATTTTCAGGACATATCGAAGCACGATATTCATCTCATTGATGACCAGCAGCATGCCCGCTGACACCACCTGCGTAGTGGTCACCGTATCCACCGCCAGGTCCCCTTCCGGCAGGGTCATCCACCCTAAAAATCCTATCGTCTTCTCAGCGAGAACCCCCCCGTTCACCTCAAACAGGGGACTGCAGATAATGCCCGTAATAATCAGGTGATACAGGAGCGTAAGCGCCCTGTTTCGATTCAACTTATCCCTGCTATGCTCCGCAAGTTTCATCACAAACGGATAGCTTGCCAGATGGAGGGCCAATATTCCCCATCCCCAGCTTAGCTGTACAAAAGGAAGCACCACTAACGGAACTATGCCTATGATCGCCAGGTCTTTAGCTGTTGCCCCCTCGTCGCGGAAGATAAGCCGAAGGCGCGCTAATAGTACCAGATTCAGTATGCTCAGAAAAATAGCGTAATTCATCCCGCTAATTGTTGGTTTATGAGTTCCGATATATTATCCAGTAACTGGCTGACAACATCCAGTGCCCCCGCTTCCTTATTTTTGTAAAAAGCCGGGGGTGAAATATCCAGCTGGTCGACAATTTTTTTATAGTCGTATCCCTCTTTTGTCAAATAGAAAATAGAGAGCCGGTTTCGATTCCACGTCTGTACCTCATGCGAAAGAAGCTCCAGGCTGTTATTGATAAGCTTTAACGCAGTATTATCCTCTTCTTCAACATGCAGACGAAACAAAAATCCGCTCTTCTTCAATTGTTCCATTCCTCTCCGGGCCTCGTGAAAAGCCGGGCCATCCATGCCTATGGCCTGCTCCCTGTTAAGGGGCGTAGCAATGCTCCCCACTCCCAGCGAAAAACGCACCCTTACCGGATGCAGCTTTGCTAAAATCCGGAAGAGGTGAACAAACAACCTGTCCGCCTCCTCAAATACCGCCTGGAATTCGTCGCCCAGCGTGATGGTATAGGGAGAAACCGGCCCATACTTCGCCTGATTCAAGTGGTCCAGCTCCTGCTGCAGTGACGCCTGCAAGGCCTCCCGCTGATCCTCTTTAATCTCTTTTGAGGACTCAATGTCCGCTATAAGTACGATCAATCGCTGCATGCTTTTTCATTTTTTCCATATATAACTATAATAGTTTAAAAAATCAATTTTTAACCACTAAAGTTAAAAAATAGTACTTTAAACCAATATGGCTATTCATAAAGGCGCCCGGTTGCGACAGAGCAGATGCTCTCAGGTGACAACAGTATAGCTAAATCACCATGATTCCATCTCCTCAATAAAATTACCATATCTTCCGAAGCAAAAAGGGAATCCTCTTATAAAACGCAAACAAACCGTAATCCCGCTACAGTCTTAAAATCAGAAGCAGACTACATTTCCAGGCCGCCCGGAAAGAATAAGAACACCGGAACTGGCAGGAGTCCTGATCAAAAATGCTTATATTCTGCATTCTGTAAAAAGCTTGCTATCTTATAGTCGAATGTACGATTGGCAAAACGCCAATACCTAAATATATCTGATATCATCATTATATATGAATCGCAATTTCAGTTCTTCAAAAACCTTTTTCAGTATAATTTTCCTCATTTTCGGAGCCCTTCTCATTCTGGGCATATCCTCCGACTGGATTGTGGAATGGCTCTGGCTTGACGACCTGGGATACGAACAGGTGTTCTGGACTATCCGAACCACCCAGGTCCTGCTATTTATAGGAGCGCTGATCGTAGCTTTGGCATATGTATTGCCCAATATGAATGCGCTCGCCAAGCGGTTCGCGACCATGAACTTCGGGAACTCTCCCCTGTCCCAGTTAAACCTCCACCTGATCAGCACCAAAAAGATTCGCACTGTTTTTTTAGGGATCGGGGCTGTTTTCAGCCTCTTTTTTTCCCTGGCTTTTTTTATGCGCTGGGATACCTACCTCAAATTTCACTGGGACGAAGTATTCGGCCAGCTGGACCCCATTTTCGGGAATGATATCGGTTTTTATATGTTCCGGCTGCCGTTTATCGAACTCATACAGAACAGCCTGACCTCCCTGGTCTTCTTTGTGACCATCATTACCATCATTCTGTATGTCTATTCCGGAGCCATCTCCATCCGCTCAAAAAATAACATCAGCCTCCCGGACAAGGTCAAAAAACAGATCGGACTTAATCTGGGACTCTGGTTCCTGTTGCTTTCCTGGGGATACTACCTGGAACGCTACAATCTGCTCTACAACGCCAGCGGGACGGTCTATGGTGCCAACTACGTAGATATCAATGTAAAGCTGCCGGTGCTCTGGATCGTATGCATTCTCTGTCTCATTCTCGCACTGCTTTCATTTTACCAGCTATATAAAAATCGTCTGAAATGGTTGTTAACAGCCGCTGTTTCAACGCTGCTCATTGGCGGAATAGGACTCAACGTCTTGCCCGGCCTTGTCCAAAGCTTTACCGTTAACCCGAGCGAGCTCCAGCTGGAAACGCCTTATATAGAAAACAGTATAGAGCAGACCCGGAAGGCCTATGCCCTGGATAAAATGAAGGTCCAGCCCTACAGTGCCCAGCCGGCCGAGGAAATGACATGGGAAACCATCGATAAAAACGAAGAAACGATTGAAAATATCCGCCTGTGGGATCCCCGGCTGCTTATCCAGACCTACCGGCAGCTGCAGGAAATCCGCCTCTATTACCAGTTTTATAACGTGGATGTCGACCGCTATCACACCAATGAAGGCTACCTGCAGATGATGGTGGCAGCCCGGGAGCTGTCCGAAGAGATGCCCGAACAGTCGGATACATGGGTGAACCGCCGGCTTCAATACACCCACGGCTACGGGATGGTTATGAGTCCCGTTGCCCAGGAAGGGTCGCAGGGAGACCCCCGCATGGTTATCAAGGATATCCCCCCCACAAGCGAAATTGACCTTCAGGTCGAAGAACCCGCCCTCTACTTCGGGGAACATAACTCCGACTACAAAATTGTTGATACGGATATCAGGGAGCTGGATTACCCGCGGGGGGACAAAAACGTCTATACCAATTATCAGGGCAGCACGGGGGTATCCATCAACAGTTTGTTCGAACAACTGCTCTTTTCCTGGCAGTTTGGCGATATCAATATTTTATTGACCGATTATATTAACCAGGACAGCAAAATTCTCTACTGGAAACGCATTGAAGAACGGGTGAAGCGCATAGCGCCCTTCCTCAGGCTGGCAGACGACCCCTACCTGGTGCTAAATGAAGGAAAGTTGTACTGGATACAGGATGCGTACACGACCTCGCCCGACTATCCCTATTCTGCTCCCTTTAACAACGAATACAACTATATTCGCAACTCCGTAAAAGTGGTGGTTGATGCCTATAACGGGACGACCAACTTCTATGTCTCTGACGAAGATGATCCTGTGCTGGATGTCTACCGCGATATTTTTCCCGGTATGTTTCAATCGCTGGATGAAATGCCCGGCGGACTCCGCTCCCACCTGCGTTACCCCATTCATATGTTCGAAGCCCAAATGGACAAGTACAACAAGTATCATATGACCGATCCGCAGGTATTCTACAATAACGAAGATCTCTGGACGCGTCCCAACGAAACCTATGGCGGGCGGTCGATTAAAATGGAGCCATACTATGTGCTCACAAAACTGCCCGGCCAGGAGGAGCTTCAATATCTCTTGATCAGTCCCCTCACCCCCAATAACCGAGATAATATGATCGGCTGGATGGCCGCCAACTCCGACTTTCCCAACTATGGAGAGGTCTCGGTTTTCGAGCTGCCCAAAGATCGCCTGATACTGGGTCCCGCCCAGATCGAAGCCCGCATCGACCAGGATACCGAAATATCCAGGCAGCTGGCGTTGTGGGACCAGCGCGGGTCGAGGGTTATTCGCGGCAACCTGATGATCATCCCCATCGAAGATTCATTTATTTATGTGGAGCCCGTGTTCCTGATTGCCGAAGGCGTCGATATCCCGCAACTTCAGCGGGTCATTGCCACATCCGGCGAAAAAATTGCCATGCAGCCTACCCTCTGGCAATCTATCGAGGCCCTGCACGGCAAACGGTCCCAACGAATCGCCGCCCCATCGGATACCGCTGCAGCGGCTGTTCCTCCGGTGAATGTACCGGCCGACGCTTCGAACACAGAACTTTCCCAACTCCGCGGGCTTTGGGAAGAAGCAAACGATGCCATGCAGGATGGGAACTGGTCGCTCTTCGGAGAAAAAATGAATGAAATTGAAGAACTGTTGAATAGCGAGCAGTAGCCGATGTGCAGGTACACCGCCCGGCGTCAATTTACAAAGAAAAACGGCTGTGCCTCTTTTTTAATTTTTATATCTTTAAGGGTATGTCTGAATTAGAGGACGAGCGGAGAGCCAAACCCGACGAACTCGCAATAGATTTTGCTAAGTCCGGCAAACTCTTGGAGCTCCAATTACAAAAACTATCTTTACAAAAGTATATTTACTACTGAATGCCTGAACAAATTACGATCACCTTTCCGGACGGAACCGAAAAAAAATTTCCGAAAGGAATCACCGGACGTGAAATTGCTGAATCCATTTCGATGGGTCTCGCCCGGGAGGCGCTGAGCATTACCCTGGATGATGAGATTGTGGACCTCAGCCGCCCTATTGAAGAAAGCGGTGCTATTACCATTAATACCTGGGACAGCGAGGACGGGAAATATACGTTCTGGCATTCCTCCGCTCACGTACTGGCCGAAGCGGTGCAGGAATTGTACCCGCAGGCCAAATTCGGCATTGGCCCCCCAATAGAAAACGGCTTTTACTACGACATAGATTTCGGTGATCAGACCGTAAGCCAGGATGATTTAGATGAAATTGAGGATAAAATTATTGAACTGGCCCGGAACAAGAATGAATTTGAACGAAAACCGGTATCCAAGAAGGAAGCGCTCGACTTCTATAAAAAACGAGATAATGAATATAAAATAGACCTGATAGAAGACCTCGAAGATGGTACCATCACCTTCTACCGGCAGGGCGGCTTCACGGATCTCTGCCGGGGGCCTCATATACCGCATACCGGCCGCATCAAAGCCGTTAAATTGACGAGCCTGGCCGGCGCCTACTGGCGCGGGGATGTTGAGAGCAAGCAGCTGACTCGTATTTACGGCATTACCTTTCCCAAACAGAAATTGCTCAGCCAGTACATCAAACAGGTAGAGGAAGCCAAAAAGCGCGACCACAAGAAACTGGGGAAAGAGCTTGAACTCTACATGATCGATTCAATGATCGGCCAGGGATTGCCCGTATGGCTGCCCAACGGGACAATCATCCGGAGAGAACTGGAAGCTTTCCTGCGCGAGGAGCAAAAGAAAAGAGGCTACCGGGAAGTCATCACCCCTCATATTGGCAACCTCGAGCTTTACCGTACGTCCGGACATTACCCCTATTACCGGGAGTCGCAGTACAATCCCATCCAGGTGGAGGATGAAGAATACCTGCTTAAACCGATGAACTGTCCCCACCACCACCGGATCTATTCCAACACCCTGCACAGCTATCGCGACCTTCCCCTGCGGCTGGCTGAATTCGGTACCGTGTATCGCTTTGAACAATCCGGAGAACTCAGCGGCATGTCCAGGGTACGGGGCTTTACCCAGGATGACGCTCACATCTACTGCACGCACGACCAGCTGAAAGATGAAATAAAGCGCTGTATTGATCTTACGGAGCTGGTCTTCGGTACCTTTGACATGCCGGTGGATATCCGTCTCTCCTTCCGCGACGACAACGAAGAGAAATATGGCGGCAAAACGGAATTCTGGGACCGGGCCGAGCAGGAAATAAAAGAAGTGGCCGATCAGGAACAGCTTGACTATACCATCGGGCGCGGGGAGGCGAGTTTCTACGGACCCAAGATTGATTTTATCATCCGGGATGCTATTGGACGAAAATGGCAGCTGGGGACCATACAAGTCGATTATGTGATGCCTGAGCGCTTTGACTTGACTTATGTGGGCTCCGACAACGACCGGCACCGTCCCGTCATCATCCACCGGGCTCCTTTCGGCTCCATGGAACGCTTTGCCAGCATCCTGATTGAACACTTTGCCGGGGATTTCCCGGTATGGCTCGCCCCCAGGCAGGTACAGGTCATACCGATATCCGATGACTTTAATGACTATGCCTTTAAATGCGCCTCCCGACTAAAAGAGAAGGATGTTCGCGTCGAGGTGGATACCCGAAGTGAACAGGTCGGGGGAAAAATCCGCGATGCTGAAACGAGCAAGATCCCATATATGTTAATAGTAGGCAGTGAGGAAGAATCCAGCGGAACCGTTTCCGTTCGCCGGCATAAAAAAGGTGACATCGGGACTTTTGATTTTTCCGAATTTATTTCTAATCTCACTGCTGAGATCAATAACAAAGAGCTACCGCCACATTAATTAAATTTTAATAAAACAGTAGAGGTTACTTATCGCAAGACGCAAACGACGACGACCACGGGGCAATGACGACCGTCCCAGTGCTAATGAGGAAATCAGAGCATCCAAAGTAAGGGTTATACACCCTGAAAAGGTTGAAAAGGAACATGAAGTTGTCCCTATCGACCGTGCATTGGAAATAGCTGAATCCTATGGAATGGACCTTGTCGAAGTAGCACCCAATGCCGAGCCTCCGGTATGTAAAGTGCTTGACTTCGGGAAATACATGTACAAAAAGAAAAAGAAAGAAAAAGAGGCCAAAAAGAA
The DNA here is from genome assembly GCF_900129315.1 of Fodinibius roseus. Lineage (GTDB taxonomy): Bacteria > Bacteroidota > Rhodothermia > Balneolales > Balneolaceae > Fodinibius > Fodinibius roseus. Next base: position 62,128 of record NZ_FQUS01000009.1, on the reverse strand, counting down.
ACAACATACCGTTCAGGTTAAAGAGCTTCGTTTTCGTCCCAATACGGACGACCACGATCTCAATTTCAAGACGCGGCACGCCCGCGGTTTTTTGGAAGATGGGGACAAGGTAAAAGCAACGGTTCAGTTTCGAGGCCGCGACATGCTCTATACCGACCGGGGCAAAGAGCTCCTGTTGGACCTGGCCGAAGAGTTAAACGACGTGAGCGAAATCGAGACCAAGCCGAACATGGAGGGCCGCCGAATGATTATGATGCTGGCCCCTACCGGCAAGGGCGGTTCTTAGGTAAGCCGAAACCGCAGACCGCGCCGTGAGGGATAAATTTGTTTGCATTATAGTTTATTCTGTATACTATAATCACTATCTTTCAAGCCTTTTAATTTTAAGAAATCTTTATACAGGTGTTTTGTTATGCCAAAGATGAAATCGAACAGTGGGGCTAAAAAACGCTTCAAAAAGACTGCTTCAGGCAAAATTAAGCGAAAAAAAGCCGGCAAAAGTCATATCCTCACTAAAAAAAGAAGTAAGAGAAAACGAAAGCTCGGCAAGACGACCACCGTCGACAAGACGCAGAAAAAGGATGTCGAGCAGATGCTTCCTTATAAATAAGCAACGAATATTCATTCATAAAGGGTTTCGAAAAACAAGGAATTTTGACCAATATCAAAGCCTGAGCAGATTCACCTTCCATATATTATAGCATATGTGAGGGGATGTTGAATGTGCAAAAATGCAAATTGTTGGCCAAAAGAACGGTTTTTGCAAAGCTCTCTAACAATTACATTAATCCTTAAACATTAGATCAAATGCCACGTTCAAGAAATAAGGTGGCTTCCCGTCGCCGTCGCCGGAAAATTTTAGACCAGGCGAAAGGTTACTGGGGCAAGCGCAGTAATGTTTATAAATTTGCGAAAAATGCGGTAGAAAAAGGGATGCTGTACCAGTATCGCGACCGCAAAGTTCGTAAACGTGAATTCCGAAAGCTCTGGATCACACGCATTAATGCGGCTGCCCGTCAGAACGATACGACCTATTCACGATTGATGGGGGCCCTTAACAAGAAAAATATTGAGATCAACCGGAAGGTCCTGGCGGATCTTGCCGTCACTGATCCGGATGCTTTCAGCGCTATTGTTGAAGAAGCGGTCAACTAACGGCATCCGTACCATTTAAAGCCGGTCCTCCTTTATAGTTATGTATACAGGATGGATCGGCTTTTTTATTTTTATTGAACGGTTTTACTGAATTAAATAGATTCCATTACCTGCTTTATACGCCGCCTGACCGGCGATAGTACTCTGCCGATGTAATTACGGGACCTGTTTTATATAACGTACAATTTAGGATCGATCATACATTTTTAGTTCTCATGCTGGATGACATAGAAGCACTGAAAGAAGAAATTGCCCATGTTACAATAACCAACGAAGAAGAGCTGGAGACCTTCCGTCTGGAATTTTTATCCCGCAAAGGCAAAGTACCGGCTATGTTTTCCCGGATGCGCGAAGTGCCCAACGAAGAGAAAGCAAAAGTGGGCAAGGCGATGAATGCAGTTAAAAATCTTGCGGAAAAAACATACGAAGAACACAAAAAGCGCCTGCAGCGTAAGGAGACGGCTGCGCTAAGCGCCAAAGATGACCTTTCACTGCCTGCCCCTCCCTATGCTGCCGGCTCCTATCATCCGCTGACACAGACGCTCGAGGAGATGAAAGAGATATTTTATCGGCTCGGCTTTTCTATCGCAGACGGACCGGAGGTGGAAGATGATTTTCATAACTTCACCGCGCTCAACTTCCCTCCCAACCACCCGGCACGCGATGAACAGGATACTTTTTTCATCCGGAAAAGCGACGATCCGGAAACCGAGGACCTGGTCCTTCGCACGCACACCTCCCCGGTTCAAATCCGCCTTATGCAGGATAAGGAACCGCCTATTCGAACGATCATGCCCGGACGAGTCTATCGAAATGAGGCGGTTTCTCCCAAATCATATTTCCTCTTCCACCAGGTCGAGGCTTTGTACATTGATACGGATGTGAGTGTTGCCGAACTTAAAGAAACACTCATCAGTTTTGCACAGCTCATGTTCGGAAGCGATGTCAAATACCGCTTGCGTCCCGGGTTCTTCCCTTTTACCGAACCGAGCCTTGAGATGGATATCTGGTGGGAAACCAACGGGAGCGGCCGCTGGCTTGAAATCCTGGGCTCGGGCATGGTCGACCCCAATGTGTTGAAGGCGGTTGATATCGATCCTGAAAAATACACCGGTTTTGCCTGGGGGATGGGGGTGGAGCGTATTGCTCTGCTCCGCCATCAGATTGATGATATTCGCATCTTTTACGACAACGACGTCCGTTTTTTAGAACAATTTCATTAACCCAATGCTATTTTAACTGTCATTCCGACCAGGGCGAGACCTTTTAACGAGGAAAACTTGCACGAAGAAACCTCGCCCTCGTCCCAAATGACCGCTTAAACTGACCTGTAGCTACATGAAAATTTCATACAACTGGCTCACTGAATTTATAGACCTGGATCTATCACCGCAGGAAACAGCTGAAAAGCTTACGCTGATCGGTCTCGAAGTGGAGGAAGTCGCCGCTTACGGCAACAGACTGGAAGGCGTTCTCGTGGGTGAAGTACTGGAAGTGAATGACCATCCCAATGCCGACCGTCTCCGCATTTGTAAGGTCGATACCGGTAATGAAACCGTGCAGATCATCTGTGGTGCGGATAATGTGACCGGTGGACAAAAAGTGCCGGTTGCGACGGTGGGCACCTCACTGCCGGTTGAAACCGACGATGGTGAACCCTTTACGATCCGGGAAGTGAAGCTGAGGGGTAAAGAATCCAGGGGCATGATCTGCGCCGAAGATGAACTGGGCCTTGGTGACGATCACAGCGGCATTATGGTACTGGATCAGCGGCTGGCGCCCGGTACTCCCCTGCATGAAGCCCTCGACCTCTACCGGGATACCATTATCGATATCGAACTCACCCCCAATCGTCCCGACGCCACCTGTCACCTCGGGGTTGCACGTGACCTGGCGGCGGCCCTTTCCCTTGAGCTATCCCGGCCCTTCGAGACCACTTTTGCGGAGACAGAGCCGCTCAAAGAGATTGACATCGAAATTGAAGCGCCGGAAAAATGTCACCGCTACGCCGGCAAGATGGTCCGGAATATATCCATCGATGACTCCCCCTCCTGGCTGCAACATCGCCTTAAAGCCCTGGGCGTTCGTCCCGTCAACAATATCGTGGATATCACCAACTATGTCATGTTTGAACTGGGTCAGCCGCTGCACGCTTTCGATGCCGACACTCTTAAGGGAGACAAAATTGTTGTGAAGGATTTTGAAGAAGAAATTACATTCGAAACACTCGATCATGTACAACGAAACTGCCCGGCGGGCACACTCTTCATTTGTGACGGCGAGGGGCCGGTGGCCATTGCAGGCGTTATGGGCGGCGTCGATTCGGAAGTCAGCGACCAAACCCGGAACATCCTGATTGAGAGCGCTTACTTTGATCCCGCCTCTATTCGCAAGACGGCCAAGGAGCAAGTACTCCAGACCGATGCCTCCTACCGTTTTGAGCGGGGTGTGGACCCACAATTGCAGCGTATAGCCGCGGAGCGTACCGCCCGGCTTATTGCAGAGGTCGCCGGCGGAACCGTAGTTGACGGCTGTACGGATGTCCACCCGGTCAGAACGGAAGCCCACTCATTGTCCCTTCGCAAATCCTACGTCAATCGACTGCTGGGGACCGACTTTTCGACCGATGAGATTGCCGGCCTTCTGGATGGACTGGAGTTCGGGCTTCTGGAAAAAAATGAATCTGTGCTCCGCTACCGCATACCGACCTTCCGTCCCGACCTGGAGCGCGAAGTCGATCTCATTGAAGAAGTGGGACGGCTGTACGATTACAATAACATTCCGTCCCCCGGGCATGGCAAATTTATTTCCCCCGAACCCATTACAGAATGGGAGAAAATGCTCTCCAAATCAAAGGAAACGGCAAAAGGGTTGCGCTTCCGGGAAATATACTCCAATTCGCTGATGCCTGAAGAGGAGGCCGGGTGGCTGGGGAAGCTCGACGATATGATTCATACGCTAAACCCCATCTCCAGCGATATGACCACCCTCCGACCGTCCCTGCTCTACGGTTTTTTGAAAGCGACGGCCTATAATTTCAACAGAAAGGCCCGACAAGTTCGTTTTTTTGAAGTCGGCAATGTTTTTGAACAGGCAGAGAAGGGCACCTACCACCGGGGGATCCTGGAAGAGACGAATATCCTTCTGGGATTAGCCGGCTTTAAGACCGTTGAACACTGGAAGACAGAGCCTGAACACTACGATGCCTTTGATCTGAAGGCTTCCGTCCGCAGCTTTCTTGAGCAGCTTGACATAGGTAAACACGTGGATACATCCGTCGATGAGAACAATGTGCTCCATTATAACGTTCAGGATGACACTATCGGTAAGCTTTATAGCGTCTCCGATGAAATGCTTAGTCATTTCGATATTACTCTTCCGGCCGTTATCGCAGAATTTTCGCTGACGCAAATCTTCAGGATCCGCCGGAAAATCGGGAAACAGCCCTACGAAGCCGTTTCCAAATTTCCCTCTTTTGAATTTGACTTTGCCGTCATCGTGGATCAATCCGTTCGGGCCGGGGACCTGCTTAAATCGATCAGGGAAACAGCTGGCCCTTCGCTGCGGGACCTACAGATATTTGATGTTTTCGAAGGGGAATCACTGGGAAAAAAGAAAAAAAGCCTTGCATTCCGACTTTCTTTTCTGGATAAAAACAAAACATTGACTATCAACGAAGTAGAGCCTATAATTAATAAAGTTGTAAAGGCCCTTGAAAAACAATATTCCGCTAAACTTCGATCATAATTTTCGATAGTGTTATCAGAAAATAGTCCATACAAAAAAGAGTTTCTCCAGTTACTCGATCGCATCCGGACAGAGGTAAGATCTTTGAAGGGACAAATTGAAGAACTGGAAGAGGAAAACAGCCAGCTCAAATCAAAGCTTCGTGAAATTGAAGAAGGTCAGACCGATATCTTCTCCGAGGTATCAGAATCGGAGCGGCTTGCCATACGCCATCAGGTATTGGGATTGATTTCAAAAATTGACAATCACCTTGAGGATAACAGATGAAATCAGTTAAAGTCACGATCTTAGGTAAACAATACCCGCTGAAAGTTGAGGATTCGGAAGAGGAGACCATTAAGCGTATTGCGCGCTATGTGGATGACAAGTTTCGCCAGTACAAGCAGGAACTCAACAAACAACCCGATACGACCGTCATGTCGCTTGCCGCTCTTGCTATCGCTGAGGAACTATTTGAGGAGCGAAAACAAAACAGAGAGCTCAACCAGCAAGAAGAAAAAGTAATGAAAGAAGTCAATGAATCACTCGATGACTTTGTGGATGAAATAACATCCTGATATTTTTTTCTGAGAAAGGCGTTTTATTCCTTACCTTTACAGTTTAATTAAGAAGCTTTTTCGCCTTAACAACTCAGCATGTCCAAAAACTTAGTGAATATTCTTTTTGTAGGCGACATCGTCGGAGAACCCGGTCTCAGTCTCCTCGAAACAATTTTACCCAGTCTGATAAAAAAGCACGAAGCGGATTTCGTTATTGCCAATGGCGAAAACTCTCACAAAGGAAAGGGGATCAACCGCTCCATTATCCGGCGGCTTTATGATTTGGGAGTCCACGTTATTACCGGCGGAAATCACTCCTTTGCCAAATGGAAAGTTTTCGACTATATGAAGGAAGATGGAAATATCCTCCGTCCCATGAACTATCCCACCGGCAACCCCGGGTACGGCTTTGGGATTTATGACATTCCGGAGATTAATCAGAAGATTGGCGTTTTAAATCTGCAGGGCCGCACGTTTATGAATCCCATCGATGATCCTTTCTCCACGGCCGACTGGGTTATTGAACGAATGAAAGAACAGACGGATCTTATTTTTGTGGATTTTCACGCCGAAGCCACCGCCGAAAAGTTGGCGCTGGCCTGGCATCTGGATGGCGAAATTTCCGTATTCGTAGGCACACATACGCACATCCCGACCAATGATGCGCGTCTGTTCCCCAGGGGTACGGGATATATCAGTGATGTGGGTATGACCGGCTCCTTTGATTCAGTTTTGGGCATGGATAAGAATACCTCTATGAAGCGGTTTATGCTGGGGACGCCTCACCGGTACAAGTTAGCCGACGGTAATAATCATCTCTGTGCAATCACGGCCAAAGTTGATACTCAGACCGGGGACTGCCATCACATTGAGCCGATCGTCTATCCTTCTTTTAATACAAGCAAGACGGAGCAATAAACCATATCGATGCCCATTTTAGAAGCACAGAATATCACGAAGACGTTTGATGATGAGCATGGTCACAAACCCCTGACCGTGCTTGACGGGGCTTCCGTCGCCATTGACAAGGGTTCCATCGTCACGGTGGTCGGCGCCAGCGGCTGCGGCAAGAGCACGCTCCTCCATATATTGGGGGGACTGGATGAGCCGGATGGCGGGACCGTCTCCTGGGAAGGCCGCTCTATTTATGGGATGCGACGAGAGGAACTCGCAGGCTTTCGCAACAGACAACTGGGATTTGTTTTCCAGTTCCATCACCTGCTCCCGGAATTCACGGCCCTTGAAAACATCATGATGCCCGGGCTGATCCGGGGGGATGCCCAGCAGGAAACCAAAGAAAAGGCGGAGGGACTGCTCCGCGATTTCGGGATTCTCGAACGCGGGGAACACCGTCCCGCTCAACTTTCAGGCGGCGAACAGCAGCGGGTGGCCATGGCCCGCGCCCTGTTGAATGATCCCGAACTCATTTTAGCGGACGAACCCACCGGAAACCTGGATGAACGCAATACCGAAATTCTGCTGGATTTTTTATTTAACCTGAGAGAAGAAAGGGAACTCAGTATTTTATTAATCACCCACGAAAAAAATATTGCGGAGCGTTCCGATCTGGTTTACAAACTTTCTCACGGCAAGCTGCATCCACTTTAAATTTTGCTATCACCCAAAACAATCATATTTTTACCGACTGAAATAAAAGGGCTTTGGATAACCAGGAATGTTGATCAATAGCGGTATCAAAGCCAGAGCGAATTCAAAAACACCCGTATATTAAGGCGTATGTGACACATAAACACAGAAATTGGCTGAAATAACGGTTTTATAAAGCTTTCAATAAGATTAACAACAATAGATCATGTCCAGGAAACAAGTACAAGAAGATTTAGAATCCGATCCGCTGCTGGAAACCTTCTCCAAAGCCCAAAACTTCTATGACCAAAGAAAATCCACCGTCATCGGAGCCATTGTGGCTGTCATTGTCATTGTCGGCGGTGGCATAGGCTATTACTACTATGCTTCGGCGCAGGCAGAAGAGGCGCAACAGCTTATGTCTGACGCTACCACCGCTTACCTGAATTCCGATTACGAGCGAGCGCTGAGCGGCTCGGATGCTGATTTTACGGTCGGTTTTCAGCAGATCATCAATAATTATCCGCGAACGGATGCCGCCAACCTTGCGCGGTATTACGCTGCCGTTTGCGAGTATAATCTCGGGAACGTACAGCAAGCCATTTCTTATATGGAAGAGTATGATATCCCTGATGGTATTTTAGGCGTTGGTCCCATCTCCTTCCACGCTGTAGTGACGACGGATGCCGGTAATTATGAAAAAGCTGCCGAGTTATATGTTAAAGCGGCAGAGTGGGACGAAAATGATTCCACAACGCCTTATAACTACCTTGAGGCAGCCCAAGTCTACCATGACGCCGGTAACCCCGAAGCAGCTGAGAAGTATGCCCGGATCGTTGTGGATCAATATGGAGACAGTAATCACGCTGGCGAGGCTGAAAAACTGCTGGGGATGCTGGCTGTGTCAAACTAATCTATTCCTGTCTGATTCTCATTCTCTCCGTCCGAAGAACCGGCGTATGTTCACCCAAAACCCCAAAAAGATGAATCCGTCCGGCCTTCATAGACCGGGATTCCTGGCAAAAAAAAAGACGGCTGATTCCCGGATCAACCGCCTTTCGTTTTCATTTGTGCCCCTGAAATAATTCCAGCTACGAGCTGACAGGCGGCTCGTAAGACATATCGACCCAGGACCTGTTTTTGCCGCTCTCTATGGCTTTATGGATAAAGTGGACCCCGCGTGCGCCATCCTGCACCGTGGGAAAGTCCAGGGATAAAGCCTCGGGCTCCCTGCCGCCCAGTCGGGCTCCGATGACGTCCGCGACATTGGAATAGATATTGGCAAACGCTTCGATAAATCCTTCCGGATGTCCGGGTGGTATTCGGTTACCGGCCTCGGCTGCCTTCGAAAGATAGGGATTGCCCCGTTTATAAATCTCTTCCGGTCCATCCGGATATTTAACGTGCAGGTAATTGGGATCCTCCTGGTACCACTCCAATGCTGCTTTATCTCCGTACAAACGGATATTCAGATCATTTTCGTCGCCCACGGAAATCTGGGAAACATATAAAATGCCCCGCAATCCATCTTCGTAATGAACAAGCATGCTGGCATCGTCTTCCAGCTCCCGTCCCTCTCCGAAACTGTGGATATCCGCGTAGAGTTCTTTCAGATGCAAGCCGGTAATATACGCTACCAGGTTCTCAGCGTGAGTACCGATATCGCCCACGGCCGATGAAATGCCCGCTTTCTCGGGATCCAGTCTCCAGATTTCGTCATCCCCGGTATCAGAAAGCCACCCCTGCGGGTATTCAACGACCACTTTGCGAAGCGTCCCAAGTTTTCCGTCGGCCACCATCTTCTTTGCTTCCTTAACCATCGGGTAGCCGGTATAGTTGTGGGTCAGGGCAAAAACCACGTTATGCTTGTCGACCAACCGGCATAACTCCTCCGCCTCCTCGATCGTATTTGTCATCGGCTTATCGCAGATTACATGTATACCGGCTTCGATAAAAGCTTTAGCTACCGGGTAATGCATATGATTGGGAGTGGTAATACTTACAGCATCAATGCGCTCATCTGCAGGCAGCGAGGCCTCTTTCTCTGCCATCACCTCATAAGAGTCGTACACCCTGTTTTTTTTCAAATGAAGCTTTTTGCCCATTTTCCGGGATTTCTCAGGTTTCGATGAAAAAGCCCCGGCAACTAACTTCATTTTACCGTCCAGGGCCGCCGCCATACGGTGAACTTCTCCAATGAAGGCGCCCGGTCCGCCGCCGACCATTCCGTATCGAATCTTTCGGTCTATATCCATAGCAATTATCTGTTTTATGACTTCTTTAAAATTTGTGATATCTGTTTTTTAATAAGCACTTTTGAAAATTAAATTGCAAAAAAATAACCGGCGGGAAAAACAGATTAAAGATATGCAAGTTTCTTGCATATCTCCTTTCACTCATCTATGTTAGCTTAGCAAGATATATAATTGAACAGAGGATCATGGAAAACACGGACTACAATATCTCAAATCCCCCGGAAGAGTATGATGCCATTGTTGTAGGCTCTGGTATTTCAGGGGGCTGGGCTGCAAAAGAGCTGACGGAAAAAGGACTTAAAACCTTAGTGCTTGAACGAGGCCGCGATGTAAAGCACGGTGAAGATTATATAACTGAGCACATGCCTCCCTGGGAGGCTGAATTCAGGGGACAGGGCAACCGGAAGCTTTTTGAGGAGGAGTATCCCATGCAGCTCCGGTCGGATGTGATTAATGAGTACAATTACCACTTTTTCGTAAACGACAAAAAACATCCCTACCAGACCGATGATGAGAATCCTTTTTTATGGGTTCGGGGCTACCAGGTAGGGGGACGTTCACTGACGTGGGGACGGCAAACCTACCGGTGGAGCGATCTCGATTTCGAAGCCAACGCCCGGGAGGGAATCGGCGTGGACTGGCCTATCCGCTATGAAGACATCGAACCCTGGTACGATTATGTGGAAGAGTTTGTTGGCATCAGCGGACAGGAAGAGGGACTGGAGCACCTGCCGGACAGTAATTTTTTGCCGGCCATGGATCTCAACTGCGTTGAAGAAGAGGTCAAGGAAAAAATTGAAAATAATTTCGAGTACCGGCATTTGACGATTGGCCGGTGCGCCGTGCTGACTGAGCCTCACAAGGGACGCGGGGCCTGTCACTATTGCGGGCCCTGTTCACGGGGGTGCAGTGTTGGCGCCTACTTTTCCAGCCAGAGCAGTACCCTGCCCGCGGCACGTAACACGGGGAATCTCACGCTGCGTCCCAACAGCATTGTCCACAGCATTATCTATGACAGGGAAACCAATCGCGCCAAGGGCGTGCGCGTTATTGACCGCCTTACCAATGAATCCAAAGAGTTTTATGCCAGGGTGATCTTTCTGAACGCCTCTGCCCTCGGGAGTACCCAGATTATGCTCAACTCGACATCCGACGCTTTTCCGAACGGTATTGCCAACTCAAGCGGGGTTTTGGGACACTACCTGATGGACCATCATTTCCGTGTGGGGGCCTCCGGGACGTTCGAAGGATATGAGGATCGCTATTATCACGGTAACCGTCCCAATGGCATCTATATTCCCCGATTTCGAAATATCAACGAGCAAACCGAACAGGAAGATTTTGTCCGCGGCTACGGTTTCCAGGGTCGTGCATCGCGTCCCAGCTGGGGACGCGGTACCGGCATGGAGGGATTTGGCGAAGAGTTTAAGCAGAAACTCAGAGACCCGGGTCCCTGGAGTTTCGGCATGACGGCTTTCGGAGAAATACTGCCCTACGAAGACAACTTCGTTAAATTAAGTGCCGATAAGGAAAATGACTGGGGCATCCCACAGCTTGAAATTCATGCTTCGATCAGGGAAAATGAAGAGAATATGCGGGAAGATATGGCTGAAACCGCCGTTGAGATGCTGGAAGCGGCCGGCGGAAAGGATGTCAGCCCCTACTTTGGGGAATACCTGGTGGGTGAAGGCATCCATGAAATGGGAACGGCACGAATGGGACGCGATCCCAAAACTTCGGTTTTAAACGCCCATAACCAGACGCACGATGTGCCGAACCTCTTCGTAACGGACGGCGCCTGTATGACATCAGCCGCCTGTCAGAATCCCTCACTCACCTACATGGCATTAACAGCCCGCGCAGTTGACTATGCGGTTAATGAACTGAATAAAAGAAACCTGTAATCATTATCTAACCGTCCTGCGTTGTGGCCGGTGAGCAGAACCTCGAAGTTCGCGACTCAGGACTAACGACTTAACATACATTATGGACAGACGCGAAGCCATCAAACAACTCGCCTTTCTAAGTGGAGGAGCTCTTTCCCTGTCAACCGTCGCCGGGATTGTGGGAGGCTGTACGGCTGAAAACGGGAGCGGCACCGGCAGCTTCACGCCTCAAACATTATCCGATGCCCAGAATGAATTGGTGACTCAGCTTGCGGAGCGTATTATACCGGCTACCGATACTCCCGGAGCCAAAGCTGCCAGGGTGAATCAGTACATAGATCATATGCTCACGAACTGGAACACGGAAGAAGAAAAAGAGCATTTTCTTGAGGGGCTTGACAAGGTGGACGAACGGAGTAACAACCGGTTTGATAATAATTTTGTTGATTTGGGGGAGGCGGATAAGATCACTCTTATGGAAGAACTGGAGCAGGAGGCAAAGGATAATCCCAACCCCGTGCCCGATTCGGACCTTAAGCCGTTCTTCCCTATGATGAAGGAGTTCACAGTCGTCGGCTATTACACCTCTGAAATCGGAGCCTCCGAAGAACTCAAATCCAATATTGTCCCCGGACACTACAACGCCTGCATGCCCTATTCCGAAGTAGGCCGCGCCTGGTCATGATTACAGGAAACCTTTGCAAAACCGTCTTTTGGCCAATGTCGGCATTGTCGGTCGCTTGAAATTCTCACCTATGGCCTATATGCTGCGAGGGCAACCTTCCTGGGGCCCTGACCCTGAACAAAATTCCTGGTTTTTCAAAGGTTTCTATAGGTGAATGATGGGCACCCTTTTTGTTCAGATCAGGTCACTCTGTAACAATTTTTACTTCCCTGACCAAATAAGGTTCACTTTCATTCCCGAGCTCATCGACCAAAGTGATCGCGGCACCGGTAAAGGGCCTGTGTCCATTTGACGGAGGCAGCGTAATCCGTTCCTTCCATCCCGGGTGGATACTGGTCTCCCACTGGTCGCCATAACGCTGCTTTACGACCCAGTGCCTGGGATCCATATCTACAGCCGTTTCTTTTCCCCTATCTCTCTTCGGTTCTACCTGTATGACATAGCGATCGCTTAATTCCAGTACCTCGGCGGTGGGACGTGGCGGCGGGTGATCGTCCAGCCAGGGCGTAGCAGGTATCAGCGCTTCCTCCGGATATAACCCGGAGAGTGCATCCCTCCCGTCCCTGTTCTCCATAAGAGCCTTCATGCTAAAGTGAATGCTGCCGGTCGCTCCCCGGTGATGGTTTGTAATTTCAATCTGTCGTTCAATTTCCTGTACTGTCCATGCATCAGCCCGCGCGTTCAGTTTACTTGTATAAATACCCGGCCAGAGATGGCGCTGTTTCTCATTTTGCTGGTGCCACCATTCCAGCAAGACCGGAAAACTCTGTGACTGCTTTTCAATGGGCCAATATAGCTGTGGAGCAAGGTAATCAACCCATCCCTCCTGCAGCCACTTGCGGGCATCGGCATAAATCCTGTTAAAGGCGTCAAAACCCTTAATCTGCCGGGGATAGCCCGGGCGCCAAATCCCAAAAGGAGAAATTCCGAAGCGGACATGCGGATCAATGAGCTTGATTTCCGTGTTTAATCGCTGGATAAAATTATTGACGTTTTGCCGGCGCCACTCACTGCGGTCCTCTATCCTCCTCCGTTGTCCCTGCTGGCCGTAGGATCTCGCATCCGGAAAGGTGAGGTGCTCGCCATTGCTTTTACGCAGCGGGTAGGGATAAAAATAATCGTCCAGGTGCACGCCGTCAATATCATATCTCCGGACGACATCCGTAATAATATTGATAGAATACTGCTGAACACGCTCCTGTCCGGGATCGAGCCAGTAATAACTCCCATAGCGGACCACCATCTCGGGATGCAGATTTTTAATATGATTCGGAGCCAGTCCCCCTTCCCCGTCAGCGGAAGGATGATACGCCCGAAAAGGATTAAACCAGGCATGTATTTCCAACCCGCGCCGGTGGGCCTCTTTAACCGCAAATTGCAGCGGATCGTAAAAGGGCTCCGGAGCTTTACCCTGCTGTCCGGTGAGGTACACCGACCAGGGTTCAAAAGGGGAATGATAGAAGGCGTCGGCAGCGGGACGCACCTGTAGGATAATCGCATTCATGCGTAACGATTTTGCGCGGTCCATCATCGCTGTGAGCTCCATTTTTTGCTGTTTGACGGGAAGACCGGGTTCGGAAGGCCAGTCAATATTATCGACGGTAGCAATCCACGCGCCCCGGAATTCACGGGGCGTATCGGGGATATCCGCATACGGTGTTTCGATTGAATAAGTCAGGTAGGGACTTATCTCCTCTGCCATTGCGGGTGGGTGGTACGGGGGGACTTCCGGTTCTTCCGGCGCCGTGGGCTTCACGGGCTCTTCCGGCTTATCGGCTTCCTTTCCGCCTGTTATCGGACGGGGGGATGAACAGCCGAAGCCGACAACGACCATCACAAGGAGCAAGTACAGGCATACTCTTTGAGCCGGTACGGCAGGGTGATCCACCACAGATTGAGAACGAAATGAGTTATTCATAAACACAGCAATAATATATTATATATGATATATAAATCTTTTTTATCGATAGATCAACAGGTCCCATCCATTTACCATAAATATTTGGGAGAAACACAAGCTAATAACAACCATATGTGCTTTTTTAATAACGAATAATATATTCTTTTTCGCTCCCGGCGCCGGAAGATATATCCACCGTATCCGTCTCTCCGTCAAACCAGTATATCTCCAATGCCACCGCTTTTCCCGCCGCACCCATAACGGGGGTCGTGCTGTGCTGCGACCAGTAGCCCGTCCCCGCCTGTACTTCTCTCAGGGGTCCCCTGCTGCCATCCTCATATCGTACTCTCATCCCGGAGCCGATGGCGTCCCTGTTTTCAGGGGGACCGGCGAGCCGGATTCGAATGCCCGGTTTCGACCCGCGGTTCCTGTAGAGCTTAACCGGGCCCTCATTTTGGGTTACCGCTAAATCGGGACGCCCGTCGCCATTAAAATCGCTTACGGCAGCGCCTCGCTGCTGGCCATAGATCATGATACCGCTTTCCCGTCCCCTTACCACCTCAAATGACCCGTCGCCGTCTCCCAGCAGCAACAGGCCCCGTCCCGCATCCAGCCGGGGAATGTTATCCGGGAAGGCAAAGTTATTTTGACTCAGAAACAGGTCCTCGTTCCCGTCACTGTTAAAGTCAGCAATTCCGGTATGGAAAGCCGCAGAAAATTGAGCCGTGACAGGCAACGGAGCCGCCTCAAAGCCTTCCTTTGTATTTATAAATAGCATCTGCTCGACGGTGTTTATTTCCCTGGAGGGGATGGTAGCCACATCCTGGCCTGTTATCTCGCCTACGGATGAGCGGGCAAATTGCTTATGAGAATTAATCCTTCCCAATACCGACGGCATGGAATCGAAATCATACAGTTTTCGCCGAGGCACGTACGCCTGCAGCGTGGTATTGTAGTAGCTGTCAATGATATCCAGGGTGCCATCCATGTCAAAGTCGCTGTAGTACAGTTTCAACGGGTATTCTTCGTCAGGTTGATAAACGCTGTTGCTACCGATATTCCCGGCAACGATATCGGGACGCCCGTCATTATTAAAGTCCCCGGTCGCCACCCCGTTCCACCAGCCTTTGAACTTCTGTAGTCCGGCTTCCGAGCTTATATCGACAAACAGTCCATTCTGATTTTCCAGCAACAGTATGGAGTCCCAGGCGCGGCTAAGCAGCAGGTCCTGATCCCCGTCCCCGTCGTAATCCGTAAACACGGCCCCCGACACCAATCCTGTTTCATCAAGCTTTTTTGAATTTACCCGATCCGGCACAAACCGTCCCTTTTCATTTCGAAAGAGTCTCGAAGAAGCATCCCTCGGATATTCCCCCGGTTTAAAACGTCCTCCTACAAAAAGATCCACATCCCCGTCCCCATCATAATCGGAAGCAGCCAGCGGTCCTGTAGTGGACAAAATACCCGGGATTTTCTGCACCATATCCGGGGCATTACCCCCATTTACGATATAGGACAGCGCAGAAGGGACACGGGGATCACCCTGCTCAAAATTGGCGCTGCCTGTTATGAGATGTAGTCCTTTCCGGGTATGCCAGCCTAAAATCGTCGTTTGATCACCCGGGGCGGTGGAACGCGGACCATCCGGTACAAGCGGTTCAAACTCTCCCTCACCTGTATTTTCAAAGATGCCCGTCCGTCCCCCTTTGCCAGAAGCTATAAACAGATCATCGTCTCCATCCCCTTCGTAATCAATCCAGGCGATGCCCGGGCCCTGCCTGCTCAGCAGAACCGGCAAAAGCGGCTGCACATTGACATCGGTATAGGGATCCTCATGGTGAATGTATCCTATTTCATCCGATACCTCCTGGAATAATGAAGTAGCCGACTCCGTTTCTTTTTCTTTCGAGGGACTTTTAACATTTGCCCGGGACAAGGATTGTTCGATATCATACACCCTGTTGGCCTTCACGCTGTCAATGTGAGTGGTCGAGCCGTCAGGCCATTGAACGGTCAGCCCATGGAGCTTGTCCCCGGACTCAGCTGCAAAAAAAAGCATCGGCTGGGGACCGGAAACATAGCTGCCGCCCGCGCTCATTTCTTTTTGCTGATCCACGGATGCACCTGTCAGGGTGACCTTCGCCCCGATCCCGCCGGTGTTGGGCGCCTCTCCGCTTAGCTGCACCGCTATACGAGGCGCATTCGTCTCATTCCGGTAGACAAGCGCCGCCTGGTTAAACCGGTTGATCACAAAATCGGCGTCCCCGTCGTTATCCAGATCAGCAAGGGCCAGGCCCAGCGAAATATCATCTTCAGAAAATCCCCAGTCCACACTTTTATCGGAAAAGGTAAGATCCCGGTTATTCCGAAGCATCTGGTTGGGCAAAGCCAGCCGCGGGTAGGTTATAATATCGTTTCTACGCTGCATGCTCCCGGGGGAACCGCTCCGACTGTTGAGCTGTATCTGGGTATCAATATCCTGGTAATCATAGGCATAGCCCGTCGTGATAATCAGATCTTCATAACCATCCAGGTCGATATCCAAAAAATTGGTTGCCCACGACCACTCGGTAGCCGTGACGTTGCTGTAACTCGAAATTTCAGCAAACGTAAGATCTCCGCGATTCAGATAAAGCGAATTACGGTTGTACTGGGGACGTCCCTCTATTGGATCCAAATGCTCGGATAGCTGGCGCAAGCGCCGCTGGTGGCTACTGCTCAACATTTCAGAGACAAAAATATCAACCGCTCCATCCCTGTTGATATCAGAGAAGTCAACGCCCATGGCAGAAAAGCTCATGTTGCGGATCGCATTACGATCTACGCTCCGAAACGTCCCGTTTCCCTGGTTCATCCACATGCGGTCGGGCGTCCAAAAGTCATTGGCAACATATAAATCGGAATAACCGTCCCCATTCACATCCTGAAACTTCGCCGTCAGTCCCCAGTCCCTCGAAAGTCCCTCCTGGCTTCCATCGGCCGCTAAAAAATAATCTTTGTCATTAACCGCCTTCCGAAACGAACTCCCTCCCTGGTTTATATACAGTTCATCTTTGGCCCCGTATTCATTGCGGTACGATTGTCCTTCAGTTTCAATAATGCCATAATACTTGTCAAACGGCGGGATCACCACCAGTGAGTCGCCCTCCCTGCGTACCGTATTTTCGGTGGACAACTCCTCTGCCGGGTAGATATCACGGACGGTCCTCAGTTTGTAATTCGTAATATACAGGTCCAAATCACCGTCGTTATCTATATCGGCCAGCGCCATGGTATTGCTGCCTTCTGACGGGCCCAGTCCGCTGTCTTCCTTTAGCGTAAAATGTCCCTCTCCATCATTAAGATAGAGTTCGTTCCTTTTAGCCAGGGAAGTAACCAAAAGATCGGGATGGGAATCACCATTGACATCTGCGAAGACGACCCCGGTAGAGTGATACCCCTCATGCGCAAGATTAGCTTTCTCAGTTATGTCCTCAAATTCAAAGTTTCCCCGGTTCCGGTACAGCTTATTGGGACCTTCGAGCCGGGCCAGGTAAATGTCCACCCAGCCATCTCCGTCCACATCAGCGGTGGAAACGCCTGAACCATTTAAAAAGTTACGGTTTTCTTCAATGCGTTCCCGGCTCACGGAATTCCGAAACCGGATACCGGTATCGGTGGAATCCAGTTTCTGGAAACCAGTGCTCCCAAAAAAACCCGGAGTCAATTCCGCCCACCGGTAGCCCTCTTCCCGGTGCCACTCCAAATCTTCAGAGGTTGTACAGCCCGTAAAGAGAAGCGCGATTATCCAGAAAATTCCGGTATTATTTACCAGTGTTTTGGCTGCAATCATATACTTTCTGTCCTGCTTTATCACCTGTCATCAGCCGGGTGGACAGGCCCTTGTACGAATAAAAAAGGCAATATCCCTGATTGGGGACATCGCCTTTTCGGTTCTTCCGCGCTTACCTACAGCACTTCCGTCTGTCCGGGCACGGGTACCGGGTAGAATCCGCTCTCATCGGGCACCACCGGCGGGGCGGCCTCCCAGCTGAATTCCTCGGGCATTACGCTCAGCTCCGAATTCAGCGCTTCCTCCCAGCCGATCACTTTTCCCGAATAAGTCGCCATCCGGCCCATCAGCGCCGTCAGCGTACTTTTGGCTCCATTTTCGGTATCATTGATCTGCTCCCCGTTGCGGATCGCTGCAAACAACTCATTGTGTTCCTGTTGGTACGGGTTAGGGTCTTCGTCCGCATTATGCTCATAAAGGGTCTGCCCGTCCCGGCTTTTCAACACGGCCCGGTCCCCGGACGTATCGATCGTGCCCCCGGTAGCCTGGAAGAATTCGGCCACCCGGTTCATCGTATCCGGCTGGTGGCGGCACTGGCTGGCCACAACCGCCCCGCTCGGGTAGGTGAACTCCACAAAGTGATGATCGAAAATCTGCCCGTGCTCACGGCCCGTGCGGACCTCTCGTCCCCCCATGCCCTGGGCGCTGGACGGATATTCCCCGATAAACCAGTTGGCCACGTCTATATTGTGAATATGCTGCTCCATAATATGATCACCGCACAGCCACACAAAATAGTACCAGTTCCGCATCTGGTATTCCATCTCGTTCTGGTGGGGCTCCCGCGGCCGCACCCATACGCCCGCGCTGTTCCAGTACACCTGTCCCGACAGGATATCCCCGACCGCCCCGTCGTCAATTCTTTGTATCGCCTCGCGGTAGCTGTTCTGGTAGTGCCGCTGCAGTCCCACCACCACATTGAGGCCCTTCTGGTCGGCCCTTTCGCCCACTTCCAGGACCTTGCGTACGCCCGGGGCATCGGTTGCCAGCGGCTTTTCCATAAAGACATGCTTGCCCGCATCGATCGCCGCCTCAAAGTGGTAGGGACGGAAGCCCGGAGGGGTTGCCAGGATCACCACATCGGCCAGGCCGATTGCCTCCCTGTAGCCATCGAAACCGGTAAATTTGTGTTCCTCCGGCACGTTGATCTTCTCGGGGGCTTCTTCGGCAAAAACGTTGGTCAGTGTCTCGAAGCTGTCATCGAGCCGGTCGCGGAAGGCGTCGGCCATGGCCACCAGCTGCACGCCCTCCCCGGTGCTCAGCGCCTGCCGCGCAGCACCCGTACCGCGTCCCCCGCAGCCCACCAGCGCTACTTTCAGGGTCGCCGCCCCTGCTTGTTGCGCTCGCCCGCTAAAAGGCAAGCTCCCCACCATCAGTCCCCCGGCCGCCAGCGAAGAAGCCTTCACAAAATCTTTGCGTGATATCTTCTGTTGTTGGTTGTTATCTGTCTGCTTGTCGGTTATTGTACTCATTATGTTTCTTCCCGTTATATTAATTAATCATTATATCGTCAAACGCCCGGACCTTCCCGGCGCTTTATATAGTGCAGCAGCTGCGCGGTCCCGTCAACGAAAATTGTCGGCCGACCGGTAGGCCTCGATAACGGCCGCCTCGCCTTCCTTGCCCTCCTTCGCGTTGCCGTGTTCCATCCCAAGGATGCCGTCAAAACCTTTTTGGTAAATGTGGGCAAAAACGTTCCGGTAGTTGATTTCGCCGGTGCCCGGTTCGTTTCGGCCCGGGACATCCCCCTGCTGGAAATAGGCAATCTCGTCCCAGCACCGGTCGATGTTGGTGATCAGCCGGCCCTCGTTCTTCTGCATGTGGTAAATATCGTAGAGGATCTTGCAGGAGGGACTGTCGACAGCCCGGCATATCATGTGGGTTTGATCCGAAGTACGAAGGAAAAGGTCCGGGGTATCGCTCAGCGGCTCCAGCACCATCACCAACCCGTGGGGCTCCAGCACTTCGGCCCCGCGGCGGAGCGTGTCAATCACATGACTGGTCTGGATACCGATCGGCAGCTCCCGGGTAAAATTGCCCGGAACCACCGTCATCCACGTGGCGTCCACGCGCTTGGCCACTTCAACCGCTTGCCGGCAGGCCTCCACGAAAATCTCGGTATGCTCGGGCTTGCCCGCCGTAAAGGAATTCGCCGCGTTGCCTCCCTTGTCTATAACAAAAACGCCCATCTGCATGCCCTGGCGGGCCAGTTCCTCCCCTATTCGCTCCTGAGTGGCCGGCGATCGTCCCATCAGCCCGTTGTCCTCGAAGGCGGTGAATCCGGCATCCGACATAAATTTTATCTGGTCAATCAGGTCCTCGCCCCCGTGGTGGCGAAACATGCCGAAATGAGGCGCGTAGTTCAAATTAAAGGTATCCTGCCGGGAGTCCGGCTGCACCGCCCGGCTCCTGCTTCGCCCCAGTGCCGCCGGCCCGGCCGCCAGCGCCGAAGCCCCCGCCATCGCGCTTCGCTGTAAGAATTTTTTTCGGTCCATCGTTACCTGCTTTTTTCCTGATTATGAAGGTTACATCCTATAATAATGAAGTTGCCATCTACCCTACAATTAATCCTGATGCCATCTGCGGTTGGTTTTAAAATTGCCTTCCCGTGTCCCATGACCTTAAAGCATGGCTAAGTCAAGAGACCTTCACGTCAATCAACCACAGAACGGATTCACACTACCTGCTTATGTCCCCGCTAATGAATAAAAGAAATAATCTATTTAAAAACATCTTTTATCCAAAACGGGGGCAAAAGGGATAAGGTTGAGTTCCCGATGAAGCTAATATGCATCTGATTTCACAAAGATTATTTTACCTCTGTCTATCCCTGCCCTGTTTCCGGATGTGCGTAGCGAAGATATCGGAAACAGCGTCCCTTCATCCACATAGACTAAACAAAAGGTTTACTCTTTAGAGCCACTAATGAAATTTCACCGTACCGGATGAAATAACAAGAAGAGCGAATTATCTTCCATAAACGGATAGTGAAGTTATTAATGGAGCCTCATGTTTTGACAGAGGCCTTTGCAAAATCGTTGTTTTGCCCAATCTTTACATTTTCGCGATTTTGACATCCTCATGTGTAATCTATACACAGTGGTTTTGACATCGCTCGGGGGTTGGTATTGAACAAAACCCCCCCCTTGTTTTCGATACCTCAAATACATAGTTAACTCCATAGTTAATACCCCGGGTTTTGCTCCAGCTCATCGTTCCGGTTCATCTCCTCAAAGGGTATGGGCTGGAAATACATCTTATCATCCCAGGATCGGCTCCCGGGTCCCACCGTTCGTACTTCGTACTCGTAATTCGAATACGTACTGCGATCGGACTGCTCTTCTGCGTCAGCCGTAATATAGATGCGCCGGGCATCTTCATCCATCACTTCCGGAGCGATCATCCACCGTCGGACATCAAAATAGCGTTGCTCTTCAAAAGCCATCTCAATCCGCCGTTCATTCCGGTATTCCTCCATCAGCTCCTCCCCGGCGATTGAAGTATAAGTCGGCATGCCGGCACGGGTTCTGATTTTATTGAGTTCCCTGCGGGCATCCCCGTATTCGCCTAATTCAATAGAAGCCTCCGCATAATTTAATAAGATCTCGGTATACCGGAAGAAAATCCACGACCCCTCCTGTTTGTTATTTTGTCCGTGGTGCATATCATCCCGGATAAACTTTTTGAGGTAGTAACCGGTGTATGTACCGTTCCAGTCTTCTATAGGCCCGCCCCGGGTATCAACCCCTGCTACCGTGGCATCGCCCAAATCAAGCTCCATAACGGTTTGAATAACCCCGTCCGCATCAAAGGCGGCGGAAGCGTCATCGGGTCGTTCCATCCATTCGGCACCATCATAAAGGATGGATGCTTCAAAACGGGGATCCCGGTCTTCATATGGATCTGAAGCATGATCAGGATTATTCCAGTCAAATTCAGAACCGTCCTCCATCTGGTAATCATCTACCAGGTTTTGCACCGGTGTATTTCCCGCCCAGTTGTAGTAGCCGTTGGGACCGTTATCCAGGCCGGGATTGTGCCCGTCGTCCCGTGTTTCCAGGAAATACCGTTCCATGATGGTTTCAGGGTTTTCCGGAGCTTCCGTAAGAAACAGCTGGTAATAATTTTGTGCAGCTGCTTCCTGGTTTTCGGGCTCAGGTAGATAGAGGCTATAGATCCCCAGATCCATGACCGCCCGGGCGGCCTCTTTGGCTTCCCGCCACATCTGCTGCTGGTCTGCTCCACCGGTATAGCCGGTCACCTCCACGCCGCCGGGATTTTCATGGGCCAGGTCACTGGCGGCATATAGCAGGATTCGTGATTTAAGAGCCAATGCTGCCGCTGCACTGGCGCGGCCTAAATCTTCTCCCGTCTGTTCAGGCGGAAGCAATGCGGCAGCCGAATCAGCTTCTGCAACAATAAAGTCGACCGTTTCGGCAAAACTGTTGCGCGGAGGAGTCAAATCCTCATCATTTAAAGATGCAGGTTCGGTAAGAATCGGAACCCCGCCGTAGATACGCAACAGGTTATGGTAAAAGTAGGCGCGCAGGAAATGAGCCTGCCCGATGTAGGAATCGATGACAGCCTGGTCCTCGATAGCGGAATCTTCTATTTCTGCCAGCAAGGTATTCACCTGCTGAATGCGAAAATAGAGATCCTCCCAGTCCCAGTGGTTATAATCATCACGGCTTCCGAAACTCCCCCGGTCGCTCGGGGACACATTTGATTCTACGATTTGCGGGACCCCGTAGCCATGAGTAAAGTGTGTTTCATCAGCAGCCGATGAAAGCATGACTTCATACAGGCCATGGCCCATACCGAGATAAATATCGTTGATATAGGCCTCGATGAGGGCCGGGTCGTCCCAGATCGCTTCCTCGGAGATCTGATCTACCGGCTCCTCATCCAATACGCTCTGCATGTCGCAGGCCGTTGCAGTCACCAGGATCAGGCAAAATAAGGTTGATATATAACTTAAGTTTTTCATAATAATCAGAAAATATTTAGTGCTTAAAATGTCAGGGAAATTCCGGCGTTAAACACCCTTTTTTGCGGATAGTAGGCGCCACTGTCATTATCGGACTCCGGATCCATCAGATTAAAGGAATCCCATGTAAACAGATTAAATCCGTTCAGGTAGATACGCATATTCCGGATTCCTATGCTGCTGGTCAAATCCGCCGGCATATTATAGCCGACCTCCAACGTCTTAAGGCGCAGGTAATCCGTTTTTCTGAAGAAATAAGTGTTCTGATTAGCTATCCAATACTCTTCCACACGATTAAAAGCTCGGGGCCCTTCTGCATAATCCTGGTCCGGATGCATTTGCATCGGATTCTCAGGATCTGGCCGCCACCGCTTCTCCGCAAATTCGGCAAAATAGTTTCCAAATTCGCCGGACTCGGTTTGGATATACTGTGAAGCGCCTGCGGCTCCCTGGAAGAAGGCCGTGAAGTCAAATTGTTTATAACTGCCCGAGAAGGTAACGCCCCCCGTCCATTCCGGGATATCATTCCTTTCTACGCGGACACGGTCGTCAGCCGTAATTTCTCCATCCCCGTCGACGTCTTTGAAAATGATGTCCCCGGGTCGTACATCGTCATTAAACGTCGGGCTGTTTTCTACCTCTGCCTGGTCCTGAAAAATGCCGTCGGACACATAATACAAATCAGTTTCCATCTTTGCCCCGGTAGACCGCTGCCATTCCGGTGCCCCCGGGGGTTCATCCCAGTATTTGATTTCATTGGTCGACCACCCGGCATTCAGGGCTATATCATAAATGAAATCTTCGTTTACCTGATCTCTCCATGCGATCGAACCGTCCACGCCGTAGCTTGAGACTTCGCCGATATTTTCTTCCGGGAGCGTAAGTCCCGAGGTCTGGGGTACGGAAGCATTTCGCTGGGTCAGAATATCGGTTCTCAGGTAATCAAAATAATCGATCTCGAACGAAAACCGGTTATCCAGTATGGCCGCTTCAAGGCCGATATCAAACTGATTGGCAACCTCCCACGTAATGGCCGGATTGGGCGTACGCGTTTGGTACAAACTCGGGACTTCCGTTCCCCCGCCAAAAATGTACCCGTCACCGAACCCATAGCTGGCAAGATACTGGTAAGGATCAACGCGATCATTACCGGTTTGTCCCCACGACGCCCGGATTTTGAGATTATCAAAGAATCCTACGTTATTTCTAAAAAATTCCTCCTCTGTTAACCTCCACCCTACAGACACCGCCGGAAAAAAACCGAAGCGATCGCCCTTGGGAAATTTATACGAGCCGTCGTACCGGCCCACCAGCTCGATCAAATACTTGCTTTGATAGTCGTAATTAATACGGCTGAAATAGCTCAACCATGCTTCGTTATACCCGCTTCCGTCATTGGAACGCAGTTCTTCTCCCCCGGCAAACAGCTGATCAATAGCAGGAGAGATATAATTGCGGCGGAATGCGTCAAACCAGGCGTTGGTGCTCCTGCGATGCTCTATTCCCCCGATTATGCCGAAGGAGTGATTTTCAAAATCTCGCTGGTATTCCAACACCGCGTTGACCAGCACGCTGGAGCTGTCCCCGCTCATCTGATCCAGCTGCGGTTCCTGCCCGCTGGGTCTTGAAGCCCCCGTCAAATACTGCGCAGGGTCCCCGCCCTGGGATTCGTAGGCCGTAGCGTCAAAGCTGTACAAGGTCCACGGAGTGAGCCATACTTTGCGCTCCGCCATTTCCTTGTTATAGGAAAAGGTCCCCCGAACCCCCAATCCCTCTACCCCGGGAATATCAATATCAGCTACCAGGTTGGTATTGAGATAATACCGGTCGTCCTGGTCATATCCCGTAGCATCGGTCCCCGTTACCACCGGGTTTTGACCGTTCTCAATATCGGGACCCGGCTGTCCGTTGGGCCAGTACGCCGGAAGGTGGGGTTTCCCCCGCATCAGCATGCGGAACGTAGCGCCCGCCGGCTGGGTCGGAAAATTACGATCTTCAAAGCGTCCGCTCACGTCAAACTGCAGGTTTATATGCTCATTGACCTGGCCATCGATATTGCTTCTGAAGTTATACTGGTTATACCGCGTAGCACTGTTTTGATAGTAGCCGTCTTCGGTTAGCGCACCCAGGGAAAGCCGGTACTGCATGCTTTCGCTGCCACCGGCCATGGCAATGTCAGCACGGGTTTGATAGGAGACCGCTTTCAGGGCCTCATCAAACCAGTCGGTGTCATGATACAGCCAGGGGTCCTGTTCCCCGATGGTTCGGTGGTTTTGTATATGCTCTTGGGTATACCGGGGATCCTCACCGTCATACATGTTAATTTCATTGAGCATCTGAAGGTAGGTGGGGGCATCGGCCATATCCGGAATACGGGTAGGCTGGTTGAATCCCTGGTTGAAGTCGATAGTCAGCTGGGGACCGTCGCCCGCACTTCCCCGCTTTGTTTGAACCAGGATGACCCCGTTGGCGGCCTGTGATCCGTAAATGGCTGCCGAAGCATCCTTAAGCACACTCATATCCTCAATATCGCGGGGATTCAGCCGGTCGAGGGCACCGGCGTCACTGGGAACCCCGTCGATGACAATCAGGGGATTGTTATTACCCAGGGTCTGCTGTCCCCGGATACGGATCGTAGAACCGTCGTATCCCGGCTCACCACTGCTGGTGACCGTTACAACTCCCGGCAGGCGTCCCCCTATGGAATTAGAGACATTCGTCACCGGGGTTTTTTGAAGTTCCTCTCCCCCGACGGCACTCACGGATCCTGTCAGGGTTTCCCGTTCCCGGGTCCCGTATCCCACAACCACGAGTTCCCCGCCCGAGTAGGTTTCCGGAACCAGTTGCACATCAATCGTCTCTCTCCCGTTGATTTTCACGTCCTGCCGCTGAAAACCGATAAAAGAAAATATCAGCGTCTCTTCGAGGGAGGGAACGTCTAATTCATACTGGCCGTCAGAACCGGTAGTCGTCCCCTGGGTGGTCCCCTGAATACTGATATTAACGCCTGGCAGTGGTTCCCCCTCCCCGTCGACAACGGTTCCGGAAACCGTTGCCTTCTGGGCCTGAACTGAAGTTAACAGTCCCAGCAGTAGAAATGCCATCACCAGCATGCCGTTACAAAATAAAGACCTGTACCTGAAAACAAACCTTTTAAAAACCGAAGTGCTGTCCGGCCATGCGACTGTTTTCCGTATCGCTTTAATATCCATCATAATCCTTTCTTAAGTTAACGTTAACGCTGTATGTTATTTGTTCTCTGGAGGGTAATTTTTTGCACTGACTAATTGCTCCCTGTGCGTAAACAGGTTTTAAGAAATGAACGATATCCTCTGATTCTTCCCATTTACCTACCCATATTTGCTGATACTGTGCAACTTATTCCCATATCCGTTGAACTATTGCTACCTGTATTATCTGGTATTTTATACACTTATTCAATTTTTTTTAAATTATAATAAATTTTTGCAGTAAATTTCTCCTTATTTACACACCAAATCGGAAAAAATAGCATATGCCTCTACGAATGAGATTGCAATAGTATATTCCCCTTTTTATAAGAAAACCATCCTCCTTTGAACACCCGTTAAAGATATAGCCGATCATCCCGGCACCGGTGAACCGTCACCATACCTATGTCGGTGATATTTTTTTGTAAATGTGATCCCGGCTTGTGCAAAATCACGATACTGTTGTACCAAAAGACGGTATTGAATTTTATATCCCCTTCTGCCCAAAAACATGCCATTCATTATCAAATTTTGTTATTTTCGAATTGAGAAAAAACGACTCATGATTACAAACGATATAGTTAATGAAAAAAGAACGCAACCAATCGGTCCCACCCATGGCTATTCCATCATTTTCAGACATCCGGCATGCTTACCAAAACATTGGTTCCTATACTCATCGAACGCCGGTGTTAAGCAGTGAAAAAGTAAATGACCGCGCCGGTGGAGCCGTTTTTTTTAAGTGCGAAAATTTCCAGAAAACCGGGGCTTTCAAATACCGGGGGGCCACCCATGCCGTCGCAGAATTATTACCTGCGGGTAATCCCCAAGGCGTTGCAACCCATTCGTCCGGCAATCACGCGCAAGCGGTGGCCCTGGCAGCCCGGGTCAGGAATATCCCTGCTCATATTGTGATGCCGGAGAATGCTCCCCGGGTGAAAGTAAATGCGGTCCGGGAGTACGGGGCTGATATTACTTTTTGCGAAGCTACCCAGGAAGCACGGGAAACGACCCTTGAAGAGGTGGTTCAACAGACGGGAGCCGACTTTATCCATCCCTATGACAACCCCCATATTATTATGGGTCAGGGAACTGCAGCGCTGGAATTGCTGCAGGAACAGCCGGAGCTGGATATGATGCTGGTTCCCATTGGGGGCGGTGGACTCATTAGCGGCAGCGCTATTGCTGCATCGGCATTGTCCCCGGAGACCACCATAATAGGCGTTGAACCTGAAGTAGCCAACGATGCCTGCCTGTCCTTTAACACCGGTATGCTGCACCCTGTGCAGAGCACCGAAACCGTGGCGGACGGACTGCGAACATCGCTTAGTGAACTGACCTTTCGCTGTATTCAACAACATGTGGATGATATCATCACCGTTAATGAACAGGAGATTCTCGATGCAATGCGTTTTGTATGGGAGCGGATGAAAATGATCATCGAACCCTCTTCGGCCGTACCGGTGGCCGCTGTTTTTAACCGGATCGATATCGAACAAAAAAGGGTGGGCGTCATCATTAGCGGCGGAAATATGGACCTCGATCATTTACCATGGAATGACAATGCGAATGGTACAGACTGAAATGCAAACCACTAGCTCGTTAGGCGAGGAATTTGAAAATCAGAGGGATTGGTTCATTACTAAACCCTAAGCGATATTAAAACCGCAGTATATAGATATACCATCTATGGGAGGTTGAAATTGCGAACATAAAGCCATGGGAAAGACAACAATTTTGCAAAGGTTTCTGCATATATAAATTTACTCCCCTATGAATTTCGATAAAATTATTGTCATCGGCAGCGGGGTATCGGGATTGACGACCGCGCTTACGCTGCAGCTTCTGGGTTATGAAACAGTGATCTATACGGATAAAGAAGCCGGACAAATTTCAGATAAAAATGCTCATCCCGAATTTGCCAGCCTGTTCCCGGCCGCTTCGGTCATTCCCCATTCCTTTTATTCCGACCAGCTGAAAGAGCTCTTTCGTACCTCACAATCATTTTTCTACGAACTCCGTAAACGGTTCTTTTCCGGTCTATCGATCCACCGGCATTTTGAAATTTTTGAGTTTGAACAGGATGAGCCCGAATACCGCAACTGGATGCTTGACTTCCATCCCGTAATGGAACTCTCCCCGCAGGAAATTCCACGCCGGTCCTGCTCGCAAAACCTGTACGGCT
The DNA here is from genome assembly GCF_900129315.1 of Fodinibius roseus. Classification (GTDB taxonomy): domain Bacteria; phylum Bacteroidota; class Rhodothermia; order Balneolales; family Balneolaceae; genus Fodinibius; species Fodinibius roseus. The sequence goes on along the minus strand of NZ_FQUS01000009.1, from coordinate 34,140 downwards.
GGGCCTTCAACTGTATTTTTGCCGACTGGCCCCGGTACTTTCCCGCTTTGACCGCATGCTATAAACAATCGGGCGGCCACATTAACCGGCGTACAGTGAGAACCGAAGACCTCCCCACCCTGCCGGCGGATATTCTGGTCAACTGCAGCGGGACGGGCAGCCTGGAGCTGTTCGACGATCCGCTGGATGAGCAGCTTGTCATGCGGGGACATTTACTGCACAAGCCGGGAGCTCCGCTGATCATAGGGGCCGGCGGTAATATCATTTCCTACAACTATACGCCGAAAGCTTCTGTCTATTCCGATCCTTCGGGGGAAGCCTGTGATGTCTATTGCTACCCCCGCGAAGACGGCTGGATGTTAGGTGGAAGCCGCGAAACCGGTTACCTGAGCAGCCCAACCACAGAATTCTCAAAAAAAAATGCTGAAAGTTATCAGATTGGCGGCCTCGCCATACCCTCAGCTATTATTGATATAAACAAAGATATTCTGGAAACAACCTATCACCAGTCGCTCCGTCCCTCTGACGAGCTGTATCCTTTCATCGGTTACCGATACGTACGAAATAAAGAGGAAGGTTTGCGTCTCGATCACGAAACAATGTACGGCAAAACGGTCTATCATAACTATGGTCACGGTGGTGCGGGTGCAACGCTTTCCTGGGGATGTGCCTTGGATCTGGCAAGCCGCATCACTTCGAAAAATAAGCCGCGGCTGCAGGAGCTTTTGTTAGAAGAATTCGAACATATCCTGTAAATTTATGCTCTTACCGACCGGGCGTTCAATCATGTCGGCCGTACGATATTTTAAAGAATCATACTCATGGAAAAATACCCCATTGCACTTCGCTATCTCATACGGCTCCTGTTGTTATTTGCTGTCATAGCCGCATTACTGGTCGCCCGCCAGCTTTTGGTTCCGCTTCTTCTTTCCATTTTATTTGCCTATCTCCTGTTTCCCACCGCTCAAAAAATGGAGCAATGGAATATCCCCAGGATTGCCACAAATCTTCTGCTGATTATCGGCTCGTTTGCTTTGTTGACGGGTATTATTTATGGCATCACCCTGCTGGTGATTACCTTTTCAGAAGATCTGCCCCGAATAAAAGAACAGATGGATACGAATATTACCCGGTTCCGCTGGGCACTGGGACGCACCTTCGGGGTTACAGCCGAGCAGCTGGACTCTATCATTGAAAGTATCCGTGGATCGGGAGCATATCTATCTGAATTCTTTACGGGGACGGCCAATACCATCTTAACGATCGGACTTCTGCCGGTTTATACTTTCCTGCTTCTGTTTTACCGTGATAAATTTCGAACATTTGTCTCCATGCTGATCCCGGAGCAACAAGAAAAAGTTGCACAGAATATTATTGATCAGGCTGCTAAAATCGTACCTAAATACCTGAAGGGGCTGTTTATTGTATGTTTTATCCTGGTGGGGTTGAACAGCCTTGGATTTTACCTGATAGGAGTAGAATACGCCCTTTTGCTGGGCTTTATAGCTGCACTTTTTAACCTGATTCCCTATCTGGGTACGGTACTCGGCTATTTGGTCGCCTTTCTTTTCGTTTTAACGACTCAAACACCCGGTCTTGCACTGGGAGTGATCGGACAGTTTTTTGTGATTCAATTTATTGAGAATAATATTCTCACGCCCAATATTACCGGGTCTTATGTACAAATTAATCCGCTGGTAACTATTCTTTCACTCATCGCAGGCGGAATGATCTGGGGACTGCCGGGTATGTTTATGGTGATCCCCTACCTGGCTATGCTGAAAATTGTTTGTGAGAATATCGAGAGCTTAAAACCCGTCGGTTTTTTGCTGGGGACCAAAGGAACGGAAAAATTCACGCCTGATTTCAGTTTGTTCAAGCGAATCTTCGGGTGAGTGGAAAGAGGGTGACGATCAGCTATTACAGGGAAGTACGGATAAAGCCTGTACGCATCCCCAAAGGTATGGATCCGGGTAACAGCCCTGATACGACCTGTATTAATAAAAGCTTTCGCAAAACCGTTCTTTCGGCCAATGCCGGCATTATCGGTCGGTTGAAATTCTCACGTATGGGCATATATTGGATTCCAACCTTTCTCTGACTTTGATCTTGAGCAAAATTCCCGGTTTTTCATAGGCTTCTAATAGCTAAATGCCTTTAACTGAATTTCTCTTCTGCACACCTCGGGCAGTCGAGCCAGCTTTCGGCGGGAATACTGGATAGTGCAGCAGGGCTGCTTCCCCTTTCAAAAACCGGCCGGTAGAGTACTTCCCCCTTTTCATGCGCTTCACCACAAGTATGACAACTAATATTATCGTCCAGCTCCTTGGGGGTATAGCCGGTAATCACCCAGCCTTCGTGTCCGGCATGAACGGCCAGACTTTCAAGGGCCGCACGCACAGTCTGCGATTTATTGCCTCTGTAATATTTCTCGGAGAGTTCCCCAAGCAGTTCCACCGTTTCGTTGTCCAATGTAAAATTCAGGCGTTTCATTGCAGTACGTTTGAGTAATGTGAAATCCGGATTAATCGCCAACCAGAATTTTGTTATTTAATAGGCTGCATACCATGCCAAAAAAACAATCAGTCCCCCCAAAAAAGTATAGAGAACCGCCCGGCGACGGTATTGGTCCAGTTTATGGTGCTCATCATGTTCCAGGTCTGTCTCCTGGTGAATCTTCCCTCCTACCTCGCATTCGGGTAGAAAATCAATAGCCACATGGAAAAAAACCCCGGTGGCAAATCCAAAAATAAGTGCATTTATAATATGATGCCCCGGAAGATTTAACAGGCTCACCGGCAGTGCCGTAAGTCCGATTGCTGCTGCAGGTAACAATACCGGCAGGGCCGATTTCCCCTGTATGGTAAGTCTCCGGGATGCGGCGTAGCCGGCAGGACCCTTATGAGAGACAATAGCAATACCAAGCAGCACTCCGAGTTCCGGCATAGCAGCATAAACCATCCCGATAATCAGTCCCGCTGACAGGGCATGCGACGTCAACTCCAGTACTACCGGATCAATCGAAGTCCTGGTGTGCGTGAGTCCATGATTGAGGGTGTGAATAGCGAAGCCGGCTATAATACCCGCTGCAATTCCCAACCCGCCATAAACAGGGTGATGATTGATAGCAGTGGGAACCAAGAATATAGCGGCACTGGTTATCATGGCCCCGCTTGCCAGTCCATAGCCGGCAATAAGGTAATTCAGTTTGCGCTGCCCGGCAGCCTGGATCCCCATCGGTATGGCCAGCGCCATTGCGCCGAATGCGATCCAGGATATGCCTATAATTTTCCAGTTGGATTGAAGAATGGCCAAAAAAGTAAGTAGGCAAAACAGAAAAAGGCTGGTGTAAACAATCGACTTGTCAGACATAACTTTTTTACTGGATAAGGATCTTTTAAAGTCCTCCGAAAATAATTTAATCAGTACTCTTCAGCTACCGAGCAGGCTCTTGCGGAGTGACTTTTATAATTCAACCAGTGTCCACCTATAAGCAACATACTTCCCAAAAACGTAACCCAGGTTTCTTCTTTTTGACTCAACCAATCATGCAATCCCCATGTAAGAAAAAGTATAGATAATCCGGATAAAAGCAAGGCAGTTATAAAGTTATATTCATATCCAGGTCTGATTGAAAAATATACAGCGGGAATGATCAGCATAAGTAAAACGGGGTGCGTCCACTCATGAATGTACTCGGCTACCGGGTAAAGCGGTAACAGGGATACAAAAATGGGTACCAGCAAACAGTGGATGGCACACAGGCCGGAAAGGCCCACCCCTATTCTATCCCAAAAAGATTTTGTAAGCAAAAGCTGGCTGTTAGTGAATGTTTCGTGTGTATTATAATACACACCCCGTATCAAATAAACAAGCTTTAAAATAGAAATCCCCCGGGATTACAGAAATCCTGAGGGATTAATAGTCGCATACCCCTGTGGGCTGACAGGAAATCAATGATTTCGCAGCGCTTCTATCAGCTCGCTTTTATTCATTGTTGAATACCCGTCAATTTCAAGTCTTTTTGCTTTTTCATAGAGTTCATCTTTCGTCCACTCGTCATAAGAAGTAAACTTCTTTGCCTTTCCGAGTATATCATCTCTTTTCTTTTTAACCTCCTGTCCGATTTCACTTACTTCTTCTTTTCCGGCTTCAAGTCCCTTATTAAGACTTTGGCGCAGTTCTTCTATCTCATTTTTTATATCCTTAAGATATTCCTCACGCTTTTCAGCGATCTTCTTCCTCGTCTCCTCCCCTTTCTCAGGTGCAAAAAGCAGTCCTAATATGACACCACTCGCGACTCCCGTTAGCGTAGCTAAAATCACTTTTTCTTTATTGTCTGTTCCCATAATATTAAGGATTTGATTGATGATAATAACAAGTTAAATACCTACTTAACCTAAACAATAGATATCAGTAAAATAATTTCAGCGATCGTGTATTTATTATCCTTTATTTTAATGTTTAGTGTAGCCACGGATCATCGCTGATACTTCCTTTTTTGATTTTCCCAGTTTTCGCTGGAGTGTGGCAAGCAGTTTTTCTTCTTTACCTTCTTCATAGGTAAGGTTCTTATCCGTTAATATAGAATGATTTTCAATAAGTTTGTTCTTTATTTCATCCCAATTATCTGATGTTATAAGAGTACTCATAATGGAACCTTAATTTGAATTTGCTATCCGGACGCCCCCCTCTCCCTGTGCAGATATCCAGACGAGGGGTTTTATTTATAGTCCCGTAAGCAGCAAAAGTTTCCTGTAAACAGGTCTCAAGATATTCTCCGCTTTTTAGTCATGTTGAGTATATTTCTCCAGCGGAAACACACTAATCGACAAGGTAATCAATTTTCGTCCCATCCCCGTACTTCCCGTAATAATATATCATCCACCTCATGGTCGGGGTCTTCATGGTGAAGCACCGCTATATCACCGGTAGATTCCATCACAACGGCTTTGATCTGGCTGAGTTGTGTGGCATTTGCCTCCCGTAACTTGGCACGCAGGTCGGCATGGGTAACTTTCGCTTCCTTTAAGTTTTCTTCCAGGATTTTTGCTCCTCTCATGAGAAGCAGCGGTTCATTATTCACGATTTTATCCACCAGTGAAGAACGTCCCCGTAAACCGGCAACCACTATTTGTAAAATATACAAGGAAGCAAGGGCAGCAATCGCCAGAAACAGCGGTGGGCTGTCGGATAAAATAGTGCTGGCGATCACGGAACCAATAGCTACCGTAATAGCAAAGTCAAAACTCGACATCTTCGAAAATGAACGGAGTCCCCCTATCCGGGTAAAAAGTATAAGCGAAACATAGATTCCAATGGCGGAGAGTGAAGCCATCAGCACCGCGGTCCAGGTAGTATTAATCCAGCTGTAATCCATAATATCAAAGTAAATAATTAGAATTGTCTGTTAATCAGATGATTTTTCGTCCTCTGCAAATTGTAGCGCAGATTCCTCGTCTGCTATCAAGTTTGGAGTACATTCAAGCAGGTGCGACTGCGTTTCGTAAAAGTGCATCAAATAGCCGGCGGTGTTTGGAAAGGTAATGATATTTCATTCTTCTTCCGTGTGGTGCAATTGATGGGAACGATCCGGGTGCAGGATCCCAATCATGTCTCTGACGGTATTATACAGGAGCAGTATGATCGTTATAAAAGCACCCCCGACAATCGAAGAAGTGATCAGCGTTATATAATAAATGTAGGTGAACCACCGAATGGAAGCGGAATCGGATTCGAAAAGGGGAATATTCAATAAAAGGTACAGTACGGTAGTGGTTACAAGAGTAACGGTAGCCGTCAGGGCAATTTGCTTGACCCGTTGGTAATGTGTCCATTTGATGTTTATCTCCAGGCTTTTACTGAGACTAAGCAATGTAAGCATCAATGCAAGGATGTTTCCAAGCCCAAGCAATAACGTGCCGAAAAAAGAACGGGTGGCGGGAAGAGTGGATTTGAATAGCTGATATGCCTCTGATCCACTCGCCTCTCCCACCAGCCAGCTTCCCGCCAGAATAATGACAACCGAAATTCCACCGCCGAACAAGGCTCGTTTTAAATCTACTTTTACCTCTTCAATACCCATCGACCAGGTATCCAACCGGGATTTCTTTTCTTTGTCTTTTCCTATTGCCATTGGCCGTTCCTCTTGACTCTGTTAACCTCTATATACTCATATATTCTCAACAAGTAGAAGCATGAAATCATGAAAATAAATCCTGAAGACTTACTCATTTGTAGCAATTTTGGCTCATTTGCTGTAGTAAAATTTTGCTTTTAATAGTAAAGGCGAGAATGATCAACACCCGTTACCATCTATAATCTATATACCCATACTCAACAATCCCCGGGCCCGGCAAAAAAGTCGCTCATCCCCCGGATGCGTTTTCAATCACATCTTTATACCCATATTTATTATACCCTCCTTTTTCTCAAATATAGCAAAACCAGCCACAAGAAGATCCAAAAAGCCACTATTCCAATAGATTCATTATTTATGGAAACTATAAATATAATAGATGTAGCTAATGTGACTCCTTCGGAACCAAACTTGTTTTAAGTATTTTTTCAAAAAAACTGTAACTCTTTTTACAACAATGACTTATTTAAATTATTGAGAGTATATCATAAGTAATTTTAAAGTTTAACTCAGCATGAAAAGGAACATGAAAAAGAAAAATTATATAAAGCGCTTCAGAATACCTGGTATCATACTTTTTATCAGTATTTACCTGGCAGCGGTATGTCAAAATAATGGCGCTAACAAAGCAGAACGCGAAAGACTGCAACAGCAACAGGAGCAGCAACGGGAATTGATTGAAGAACGTAAAGACACCACCTATCGAGAAAGCCCGATCTTTGAGGCTGCTCTTCAAGCATCCAACCAGGCGAAAGAGGATACGGAGGGTAACGGTTCCGTTACCTTAACCTTAGAGGGCGACAGTATCCATATAGAGGGACAGTTTTAGGGGTTAAGCTCCGAGTATACGGATTCCTATATCCACCAGGCATTGCAAAGCGAGAGAGTACAACAGCTGGATCCGGTCACATTCTTTAAAATCAAATGAAATGATATAGGGCCAAACCAAAAGTACCTGCCGAAAATATAAAGGCGATCAGTGCCATAAGTCCGTCTTTCGTTATCAGTGACAATCCAAAAGCGGTGAGAGCCGCGCCGGCAACATTGGCACTGAAGGGTATGACTTCCATGGCGGGCATAACAGCAGCAATACAGATACATACCACCGCAATTATGTAGACTGCGGTCCCCTGTATAAATAATGTGAGGCGGGTGCGTAACCAGCGATCCAGAAACCGGGCGGGTTTGCGCATCCATTGAATACCCCTGAATATTTTATCTTTATGTATAGATTGCTCAAGCAGCCACCGCGGTAGCCAAATATGTTGCTCCCGCAACAGTAACTGTCCCGCTGCCAGCAATACAAATACACCCATAATGGCAGGGACTCCCGGTATATCCCCTATAATGGGGGCGAGCGTAACCAGGCCGGCTAACAGCAATAAGGGACCGAATGAACGGTGCCCCACGGTATCCAGAATTTCATTCAGTGAAACTTGCTCTTTGTCGTTCTTCGCCGCTTTCTCAATTTGATCTAACAGTTCAATGATAGTTGAGGGTTTTTTATTCATAAATAGCTCATGTTTTCTTGCCATTCCCACTTAATAGCAAAACCTGCTGTTCCTCATAGGCCAGCAAACGGCCTGATGTACAAACGATGCTATTGTTAGCGTGTTTGGCTCGTCAACGGTATGAAGGCAGAAACAGGCCGGTATGAAATCTGACGGCAAAGTACATATAGTAATTAAACAGCTCAAAAGACTTTAAGCATTCATATGTAAGTGTTATGCAAGATAACCGAAGAACAGCGAAAGACGAGGAAGCGTAGGAAGAATTCATAAATGACGGGTTCAGAGAAAAAGAGAAGGAAGAAAATAGCGCCCCCACAAAGCTTAAGCTGGAGGAATGGCCGCTTCAGGATTTACAGCAAAAAGGCAGGAAGAAAAAGACAATTACGAAAAATTGGACAGAAAAGAATTGCTTGAAAAGCTCCAGCAACGCAGATAACGTATATATTCCTATCAGCGCTCATTATCGGTCTCATTCAAACACTCTAAAGGCAGTTTACAGAGTACACGGGTACCTGAGTGATCCGCCTCGGCAATCTCTTCCCTGTTAAACGAACCCCCTATTATTTCAATCCGGTGCCGCATGATATTAGTGCCGCTCCCACCGTCACCATCGCTTTTTGCTTTTGATAAGCCGATGCCGTCATCCGTAATTTGCAGTTTCAACTGGTCCTTCTCCCTTAAAACCTTTATCTCCACGTTGTCTGCCTCACCATGGATAGCTGCATTTTTTACCGCTTCCTGGATAATATGATAAAGATTTGTTGCCACTTTTTTATCATTTATACTCTCGATAATATCCCCGGTTTCCAGACTGCAGCTCACGCCATGCGTTTTCCTGAGCTGCCGAACCAGCAGCCTGAGGGCCCGCTTTACTCCGCCTTCCTCTATATCAATGGGGATGATTTCATGGGTCAGATTCCTGATGCTGCCGATACCTTCGTCGATATTTTCCAATATGGAATCTATCTCTGCGGACAAGTTGAGATCACTATCCGCTATTTCGGCTCCGATTCTGCTGGCGGTAATTTTAATTGATGCCAGAGTCTGAGCCAGGTTGTCATGCAGATAGCCTCCCAGGTTCCAGCGCTCCGCGATATTGGTTTGCAGTATTTCTTTTTGATACTCATTACAACGCTGTACTTCCTCTTTGAGACGTTTATTTGCTTCTTCCAGCGATTGTTTATTCTTTGATCGTTCGCTGGACATGCCAATGATATTCGAGGCAATCTGTACAAAATTAAGCTCATCCCTCGAGAAGGTGCGCTTGTTTTTGAAGTAAATGCCCAATACTCCGCAAACTTCATCGGATTCGGTCACCCTGACAGCCAAACCGCTCTGAATATCCAGATGGGCGAGCAGGGGGATTAATCTAACGCGCTGTTCATTTTGGTAGTCGGAAATCACTGTCGGGCTCTCCTTTTGAAAGGCATACCCCGCATCCCATTTCGGATCGGCTTCCATTTCTGTAATGCCCTCCTCACCCGGTTCATAGCCGGTAGCCTGAGTCAGCTTCAGGGTGTTCTCATCCGGGTGCCAGGTAAGCAGCAACGCATAATCTGCATCTAACGCCAAACAGATCTGTTGGAGAGCCCGATCTATAATAGACTCCAGATCGTCTACCCCCAGCGCATACGTCCCCATCCGCGCAAGTGATTCCTGGAGCTTCTGTTGCTGTAATTTTTCCTCAGCCTCTTTGAGCTTGGTGACATCCATAAAGGAAAGCGCCACGCCTTCAACTTTATTTTCGACAGAACGATAGGGACACAGACGCATCATATAGGTGTGGTTATTGACGCTGGTCACCAGTTTTTCTATCTCTTCCCTGGTGTTGTACACGTATTCCAGATCTTCCCCAAGCTTATTATAATTGAGCTGGTGAGTTACGTGTTTGATTGGACGGCCTGTATCGCTGGGTATTAGATTGAAAACATCGAATGCGCTTTCCGTAAACCGTTGAACCCGAAACTCATCGTCCACAAAAAGGATTACCACTTCTGCAACTTTCATCAGGTTTTTCAGATCATTATTGGCCTGTCTTAGTTTTTCGACCTTGCTTTCCAGCTCACGGTTCACAGATTTAAGTTCATTCTGGCTCGTCTCCAGTTCCTCAGTGGCAGAGTGAAGCTCTTCGTTCATTGACTGTAACTCTTCGTTCGATGACCTCAGTTCTTCGTTGGCGGTTTCATATTCTTCCACTGTCCGGTGAAGCCGCTCTCTATTGTCTCGCAACTCCTTTTCCAATCGCTCTATGACTTCAACTTCCTCTTCTGCTATTTCCGGGGAGTCAACAACATCGCTGTCAGTGTTAAGATCTTCGGCAGGTTTTAATTCTTTAAAGACAACATGTATAAAACGATCCGGAAATTCAGAGCTGTCGAAACGGTGTACTATTATCTCAATGCTCCTGCGTTCCTCTTCCGGCCCAAAAGCGGTTGTTTTTCGCTTGGTAGCGTTATTGCCGTGTTCTAATTCGTATAAAAGAGCTCTTACCACTTCCCGCAATTCGGGGATAATCATATCCAGGATATTTGCACTCGGTTCCCCGCCTCCATACTCAAGGTACTTCTGGATCCCCTCGGTGGCATGAATTACCTCATATACATCATTGACAATCACACTCTGGGGAGCATACAACCGCATCAGCAAATTCTGATGAAATTCTTTGATGCTCTTTTTTTTCTGCGGAAATTTACTTCGGGATCGCTGCACTCTGTGACGGTTCTTTTGGTACTTTAAAGGCAACTTCGGTACATTTGCCTGCGAGTCCGGGGACACGGGTTTCCGGTATATCCTATGCTTTTTATCTACCACGTCAAACAGTCCCGCAGCTTTGAGATCGGAGTCAGACTGCCCTAAAAAAAGAACACCGCCGGGACGCAATACATAATTAAACAGGTTGAATACCTCCGTCTGAATTTCTCGCTTGAGATAAATTAACAAGTTGCGGCAGGCCAACAGGTCGAGGTTTGAAAATGGTGGATCGGTAAGCAAATCCTGGTGTGCGAACAGAACCATGTCAGTAATCACTGGTCGCAGCTGATATTTGTGTTCTGTTTTTACAAAATAGCGATCGAGCAGTGAGTCCGGTACATCGACCTCGATGGATTCCGGATATACGCCCCCGCGGCCATACATCAAGGCGTCCCTGTTAATATCTGAGGCAAAAATCCGAATTTCCGGGGCATGCTCGCTCTGCCGCACATATTCCTGCAACAAAATAGCTATCGAGTAGGCTTCCTCACCCGTTGCGCATCCGGGGACCCACACACGGACCTGGTCTTCCGGGCCTTTTTCCTCAAACAGGCCTGGAATCACATTTTCCTTAAGATTTTCGAAGACCTCAGCGTCCCGGAAAAATCTTGTCACGCTGATTAACAGATCCCCGAATAGATTTTCTATCTCCTTTGGTTGTTCATCCAGGTAATCAACATATTCCTCAAACGTAAAACAGTTGGTGAGATGCATACGCCGTTCGATACGGCGCAGGAGAGTAGCTTGTTTATAATAACTGAAGTCGTGACCGATTGCAGATCTGAGCTTTTTATAAATCACCTGGAGCCCATCTTTCCGCTCCTCTTTTCGCAGGAAATCAGTTCTGGATAAGCTTTCCTTGTAAGCCAGCAGCTTTTCTGGAATTTCCTTTACGGGCAGTACTAAATCAACCACGCCCGTGTCGATTGCGCTCTGCGGCATTGCGCTGAAAGAGGCTTCGCCGGGTTTCTGGGCTATCGTTAATCCCCCCTGCTCCCTTATTTTCTTGATGCCCACGGCCCCGTCCGATCCGCTCCCGGACAGGATAATACCGGCCGATTTTTTTCCTTTTGATCCGGCCAGCGAACGAAACAGCAGGTCTACGGTCGCATGCCCCTTTCTTTCCCGGTCCGGCTCAGACAATTCGAGGTAACCTTCCTCAACTGTTAGTATTTTATCTGGAGAAATAACATACACATGATCCGGCTTTATTTTCTCATGCCTGTTTACTTCTGAGACATGCAGCGAGGTGTGTGCCTGCAACAAATCCGCAATATTACTTTCGCGATCCGGAGAAAGATGCATGACGACAATAAAAGCTATCCCGGTCTCCCCCGGGAGACTTTGAAAGAATTGCTTTAGCGCCTCCAATCCTCCGGCAGAAGCACCTAATCCTACGGTTAAGAGCTCATCAGTACTCTCATTACGTTTAGATTCCATAATAAAACCTCTCTCATCCATTTAAAACAGAGTAGAAATATCCCCATATTATTTCATAAATAAAAGAGCAACATTATAAATGACCTTCGGCAGACGGACTGCGTATATGCTATCTATAAGTTTTAGTACCCGCATAACAGGATGTTTCATTAAATCATTAAAAAATAGAGAGAGGTCCGCCGATGTCTTTAAACAGACTCCCTTGCTGGCGGTGAGAAAAGAAAATTATTGAGATTGCCTCGTCTCTACAGAGAGACACCCCGCCTTCTCCACTGGCCACTGTTCTTGCATACATAGTGTCTATTTTTAAAACGGTTGCATAGTACAACCTCCGGCTCAGTCTCCGGCAAGCACTGAAATATCGGCATTTATAATCTAATGCAATTGCAGAATATCCGGGCAATTCTCTAAAACCCACTGTAGCAAAACTCATTACAGGAATATCACAGGATATTCTATTTAGGTCAATATCGAGCTTCAGTACTATTTAACAGGCGAAAGAAAGTAGCATTAGTTAAGAATACAGACTCTATTTAATCGGAAATAACTGTTATGGATGATAGAAATAATTTACTTATTGAATCTCTTCAGAAATGTATAACCGCGTGTGAAAACTGTGCAGACGCCTGTCTGGATGAAGATAATCTCTCTGAAATGGTCGATTGTATAAGAATAGACCGGGACTGCGCTGATATCTGTGCAACGACGCTCTGCCTGGTCGTCAGGGATTCCGATTACATGCAACCCATTATTGAACTCTGCGAGCAAATTTGCGCCGATTGTGCTGAGGAGTGCGAGAAGCATGATCATGACCATTGCCGGCAGTGCGCCCGGGCGTGCCGCAAATGCGAAGAGCAATGCCGTAAATATTTGAATTAACTCTTACAGCTGCTATGGAACAGCTCAAAGATCTTGAAAGCTTGTTTGTTCTTCAGCTTATGGTACGTCTCTTCACTCTCACAAATGCTCAAGCACGATGACCGGCTCACACAGTCTCTGAATGAAGAAAAAAATGCAGACCAATACTCAACACCATTGCCGAAGAAGCGTAAATCCGCAGGCACACTCAAATAGCTAAAATAAAATCAGGAAGATCCTATGGACGATAATCAGGCAAAAGACAAGGACAAAAAAGCAAAAAACAATAGCGATAACCAGGTTGCCCCCGATATGACCTCAGAGGAATTGATCGAAAGCATAAGAGGAAAAATACAGCGGGTGTTGGTGGAAAAAGCCAGCAATCCGGATTATTCAAAGAAATAAAATAAACCGAAAACAGCCCAAAACTATACACCATGAAACCCAACAAAACGACCACAGACAATCTGAATATCAATGGAAACTGGCATCAAAAAAGAGACCGCTTAAAACAAAAGTTTTCGGTCTTGACGGATGATGACCTAAGCTATGCGGAGGGCGAGGAAGAGGAACTCGTTGGACGGATTCAGCAGCGACTGAACGTGCCAAGGGAAATTGCCCAAAAAATAATTCGCTACGTATGATTTAAAAGCACACACACATCCAGAAATCCCAACCTCAGGACTGCTCAGCTTTTAAAAAAATACGCGCATTTTTTGGTTACTGGATTATAAAAGATTGATAAACTAAATAAAATAGTATGAATAAGTTAAACTTGTACCAAAACTGGAAAGAAAAGAAAAAGAAACTCCAAACCAGGTATGAAGAATTAACGGACGACGATCTTACCTATGTGATAGGCGAAGAAGACGAGTTGATTGATCGTATTCACCGGCGACTGGGTACTTCCCGGGAAGAGACACGGAATATGCTTCGAAAAATTTGATGCAACATATAATAAACAGCTCCAGGAGCTCTTAGGGTCAGGACATCACCACAGGGAAAATAATAACGTATAAAATGTGACACTCATGAATAGATCAACAAAGAATCCAAAACCATGGACCAAGAAAAAGGAAATACTTAAAAAACAGTATTCCTCTCTCTCTGATGATGATCTCATCTATGAACAAGGAGAGGAAGAAAAGTTGATCGGCCGAATACAGCGGAAGCTGGGAAAATCCAAACAAGAGGTAAAACGGCTCATCAAAAGACTGTAGCCATAGGGGTTTACAGGAATCCATGACGCCGTTAACGAACATACACTTTCTCAAACCTTCCCGTATATCTGATACGACATATGATATAAGAGAGAGGGAGCCCCGGTATCTCCATCGGTTCCAGCTGATGCCGGGGCTTTACTTTTTTCATACAGAACTTATTATACTGAATATATTACGGGGACAATTTACTTGGCATGCCCTTTCTTTAAATGAAATGACTGGTAGAGACTGATTTCCCCTCGCTAATCCGAGTAATATAGTGATTACTCATTATATCACCCTTGATATGAAAAAAATAACCTCTAAAAAGCTGATGTAACAAATTTCACCACAGCTAAACCATGTGAACAGCTATATGCTTTCAGCCATCTTTTAGCAATTATAATGGAAGATGTCAATCGGTAGCAAACTCAAACTTTACCTTAATTCAAGGTTATCGCCATGAGCAAGGACCAATCGTATGAAGAAAAAAGAAATATGGATGAAACGCCGGAGCCTTCTTCCCCGGGGAGAGACAAATCTTCGGGTAACGGACCGATATTTGTGATTCACAAGCATGATGCCAGCAATTTGCACTACGATTTTCGCCTTGAGATTGAAGGGGTTTTAAAGTCCTGGGTCCTTCCCAAGGGTCCCTCCACCGATCCTTCCCAGAAACGGCTGGCTATTCCCACCGAAGATCATCCCATGGATTATGCTGATTTTGAAGGAGTGATTCCCGAAGGTCAGTATGGTGCCGGCACGGTAATGGTATGGGACAGAGGCACCTACCGAAACATTCATATGGAGGACGATCACACGGTACCCATGAATGAGAGTTATAAAACCGGAAACATTGGAGTTGAGCTGGAGGGAGAAAAAATCAAGGGGGGATATGCCCTCTTCAAACCCAGCAGTAACAATATGGACGGCAACTGGCTGCTAATCAAGATGGATGATGAGAAGGCGGATGCGCGGCGCAACCCTACCAGCACGGAAAATAAGTCTGTTAAAACGGGACGCACCATGCAGCAAATTCGCAATGACAATAAAGAAGATGAATAAACTCTTAGAAAAATTGCCTGATAATCAACAGGAAAAAATACGTGCTGCTTCTTTCCCCGAATGGAAAAAACCTATGCTGGCGACACTTACCGAAGATTATTTTGATGATGAAGGCTGGAACGAAAAACAAATCCTTATAAACAGGATGATATAAAAGATACGGATGTCCATTGGGTGACGCCAAAGCTGGTAGCCGAGGTGGGATTTACCGAATGGACTAATGATAATAGGTTGCGTCATCCCCGCTTTTTGGGGCTGCGCCCGGATAAAGAACCAACGGATGTACAAAAAGAAAAAAACTGACAGTTATGCAATACGGTCCATATAGCATCGATATTAAAAAGCGAGGCAAAGTATTCTTTCCTGAAAATAATATAACCAAAGGCGATTTAATCGATTACTACGATAAAATTGCAGATTACCTTCTGCCCTTTCTGAGAGACCGCCCTCTTACCCTCAGTCGCTTTCCCGATGGTATTAACGAAGACGGATTTTACCAAAAAGAAGCGCCGGACTATTTTCCCGACTGGATTGAGTCTATAGAAGTCACGAAAAAAGAAGGAGGGGAAATTCAACAAGTCATTTGCAACAATAAAGCCACGCTGATCTATTTGGTTAACCAGGGGACCATCAGCTTTCATCCCTGGTTAAGCACCACAACAGACCTCAATAGGCCGAATAAGCTGGTATTTGATCTCGATCCGCCTCAAGGTAATTTTGATTTGGTTCTCGAAGGAGCAAAATTCCTGCGATCTCTTCTGGAAAAGCAGCTCGGGTTAAACGCTTTTGTGATGACAACAGGCTCAGAGGGACTGCATGTGCTCTGTCCTCTTCGGGTGAAAAAAGGATTTGATGAAATTCGCTCATTCGCCAGAGATGTGGCCGAATATATGGCTCGGGAACAACCTGACACTTTTACCGTGGCAACGCGTAAGAAAAAGCGAGAGGGACGGTTATTTGTTGATTATTTACGTAATGCGTACGGACAGACTTCCATCTCTCCTTTTTCGCTAAGAACTCTGGAGGGAGCTCCTGTGGCCACACCGCTGGACTGGGGAGAACTCGACAGGGACAATTTAACCTCTCAGTCCTATCATATTAAAAATACTTTCCGGCGACTATCCCAAAAAGACGACAGCTGGGATTATTTTCAACAAAAGGCAAAAGGCCTTGGCAAGAGTATGGATAAGTTAAAAACGATGTTGAAATAAGTTACGATTCGATACTCATACCCTAACTAAACTGTCAGATTTCATCGTGACTACTTCACCTAACTTCATTTTAGTTTTAACATAGGACTATTTGATCAGCTTTAATGCTTTATAATGACAAGCAACCATAATTACCGACTTAAACTTTTTCCTGAATATGGGCCTGAATGTTTGAAGGAGTATATATCTATCCGCTTCCCTTCTTATTTCTCCCTACCTTAGACAACTTTCCGTATGGTTGCACATAAAGACTCAAAAGCCTCTGTTTTGGTCAGGTACGAAGAGGCTCCGGCATTTTTCATATCCCTCGCCACCTCTTCATTGTCATAAAGTGATAATCCAATGACAGCTATATCCGGACTTGCAACAGCAATTTTCTGGGTGGCTTCGATACCATCCATATCGGGGAGGTTTACATCCATGACGATCACATCCGGAGCATGTTGTGTTGCTAATGCTACGGCCTCCCCGCCTCCTGATGCTTCTGCTACTATGGTGAGATCCTTCTGCTCTTCAATCAGTTTTCTAAGTCCTTTCCGCATCATTTCGTGATCATCAACCAGAAGCACTTTTATTTTTTTCCATAATTCCTTTTGAGCACCTGCTTTGGCCGGACCGGTACTTACCTCTTTAGCCTTATCACCTGTAGCTGCAAATTTAAATTCTTCTTTTAAAGGAGCATAGAGCGTAGCGGTCGTGCCCTCTCCCGGTGTGGAGATAATCTTAAGCCTCCCTCCCAGCCAATTCATTCGTTCCCGGATATTAAAAAGGCCAAAGCCTCCTTCTTCCGTAGGGGTTGGATTCTCCTCCTCCATGCGAAATCCCCGGCCTTCATCTTCCACAGTAACCTGAATCTCCTTCTCATGGTAGGATGTAATTACACGGGCTTCATTTACACCGGCATGCTTAATAACATTAAAAAATAATTCTCGTACACAGCGGCGAAGGGTAGTTCGGACTTCTTCGCTGAGTGGTCTCGGATCATCTCCTATTTCAAGGTTCACCTCCAGCCCGTGTTTCTCCATCTTATTGGCTACCCAGATCAAAACTTCGTTAAAATTCTCTTTATCGAGAGCCGGTGGAGGTTTTAGGTCCGACATCAATTCACGCGTATAATTAAGGGCATCGTTCAGGAGCTCTGTCAATCCTGTTATCTCATCGATCGTTTCTTCGGGCAAATGTATGGTACTCAGCGTATCAAGTCGCATTTTACCTATAGCAAGCATTTGTCCCAGATTATTATGCAACTCCGAAGCTAAACGCTGCCGCTCACGTTCTTCAGCTTTATTCAACTCCGATGCCAGTGAACGCAGTTGATTTTGATAGACTTTTAATGCTTTTGTCCGTTTTTCTACCCGTTCTTCGAGTGTTTTATTCATTCTTTGGAGTTTACGAGTAAGCCGGGCCCGTTCTACAGCTTCCCAACAATCCTGGGTAACCGCTTTTACCACTTCAACCTCCCCAGGCATCCATTCTCTTGGATTTCGCTGGTGGGCAGCCACTTTGGCTACAAATTTTCCGTCTTTATGCAAAGGGACAGCAATCAACGATTCAATCTGATTCTGCCGGTAAGCAACTTCATCCTCTGAAGTAATCCTGTCATCCTTTCTTATGTTATTAACAATAAAAGACCTGTTACTGCGCATCAAATAAAGAGCTTTCTCTCCAAAGGCAGACATCACTCCTTCACTTCCCATTTCCGGCATCCCGTTGCGGGTGTAATTCCCCATGATGAGGAGATGATTTTCATCTGCCTCTACTTCTGCATACGTACAACGATCGACGTTAAGGTGCTTGCCAAGCAGTTCGACCGTTGTTTCCATAATCTTGTCCGGGTCGCCGACTTTCTGCAATTTATTACCCAACCTGGTAAGAAATCGCTCCCGCAGCTCGGCAATTTTTCGCTCTGTAATGTTCTTTGTCACCCCAACGATACGGGTGTATTCGCCGCTTGCATCAGCTACAGTCGCACCGGCAGAGTATACCCATATTTCTTTATCCGTTGTCGGATCAATAACTCTATATTCAATTTCAAAATCGCTTTGGTGTGCTATTACCTGCTCAAATACCTCCATTACTTCATCCTCATCCCCGGGATGTAATAAATCCCGGGCTTCAGCCAGCGACTCAGGCATAGGAAAACCAACATTATGCTCTATGTTATTGGTCCACTTGAGCGTCCCTTTACTTAAGTCAACCTCACATAAATGCATGTCGGCAGCCTTCGTAGCTAACCGCAGGTGCTTCTCGGACTCATGCAGCGCCTGTTCAGTGTCTCTGCGCTTTGAAATATTCCGGAATAGAATAGCTACTTTTTCACTTTCTGCCCCATCCAGGGGAAAGGCATATACATCATAGAAATGATCGGAGGCTTTGGCAGTCCTTTGAAAACGAATCGACTCCTGCTTTAAGGCAACATTACCGAGAATTTCATACCAGTCTTTATCAAGCTCCGGATATATTTCGCGCCTTCTTTTCCCGGTTGCGTTCTCGATACCGGACTGTTTCTCAAAAGCTGGATTGGTTTCCAAAAAAATATAGTCAACCGGCCTTTTGTGTTCATCAAACAGTATTTTGATTACGCAAAAACCTTCATCCAGCGAGTTGAAAAGTGACTGGTAACGTTCTTTCGATTTACTCAGGGCCTGTTGGCGCCTTACCTCCTCAGTCTTGTTAACACAGAAACATAAGACCCCTTTAATCTCGGTGCTGTCGTCTCGCAGGGGACTGAAATAGAGATCAATCCAGACCTGATCCGGTTGCTTATCTGATACGGATGATAATGCTACATCATGCATACGGCAGGATTCTCCCGAAAGAGCTTTTTTTACATACGGTTCAACTCTCTCGCTAATATCGGGACCATTTTTAAGAAACGGCCGCCCAAGCAGATCAGATCTTCCTCCCAACAACGGGATGCAACCGTCATTATAGACCAGACTTAGATTTTTTCCCCAGAAAATCATAGCTGGCAATTGTGTTCCCATTATTACGGTGACTACTTCCCGCAACGACGAGGGCCATTGTTCTGTGCGGCCCAGAGGAGTCTTATCCCATTTCTTTTTACGGAGGCGTATCCCCATCTCCCCCCCGTTTTCTAACCATATATGCGAGTTATCACTCATAATAAGCATCACCTGATGCTAATGACCCAAAGTTAAATACAAACGGTACTCATAATAGCTTTTGCCATGATTGTTATACATTACATGCACTGTATTCAAATACAAACCCTGCTCTTCTCACCCTCGGGGTGCTTATCAATTCTTTTCTTAAAAAAGCTACCTGTTTTGCGGGCGGCCGGATATTAACCTTCTATGACTCTACAAAAATCTGTTTATAGAAACAATAACATTTTTTATGATACATTCGTCCTTATCTACATTTCAGATCCGGTACACGCTTTGCTTGTGTTTATATTTTTTTCAGCCTCCCACAGGCTTACCTCCTGTCACAGGTATGCCTACAGTATGTAAATAAATTACTTTGGCAGGAAGAATGCGGCCTTTACCATACAGGTTAAATGTATGAGAACCGCATTATTCACAGCGTAAATCATTATATGATAACCATGTTCCAAATTTAGCTACATCGTTAAACGTGTACGAGGTCATATATAAAAAAGAGCACAGGTGAAGCCCTACTTTCAATGCTTTCAGGATATATGTTCTCGTAATCACAGGAAATATTTAATCCGTATTCCAGATCGGGAAATTCGTCTATATGTCCAGCAGACAGCATAGCATATCCGCAGGAATGTGCTCGAACATCCGGCAAACAGGAGTAATATTTATGCCGACTCAAATGACAAACCTTTATAAGCTGATAAAGAAATTATGATTTATTTATTGCAAAGGTGACCTTTGCCGTAACACGATAAAACTGGATCTCTTCGTCTTCTACCTTGGCCTGTATGTCCTTCATCCATACGGACTGTATTGAATCAACAGTTTGCGAGGCTTCGGCCACGGCATTTTCAAAGGCTTCTTCTATGGTTTCTCCTTCAGCTAAGATCTCTATTACTTTTGCTATAGACATAGTGTTATTTTTTAGATTAAAGTTAGGGAAAAATAATTAAGGGTTAGAATATTTATCTATGGGAATTAAACGCAATATTGTTAATACAAGCCCTCTACTCAATGATTCCTAAGCGCCTTGATCAGCTCCTCCTTGTCCATCTTAGAGCGGCCTTCGATTCCTACTTCTTCGGCTTTGTCGTATAATTCATCTTTGGTCCACTTCTCGTACTTTTGATGTTTACCGCCCTTTTCGGAGGCATCGTCGGCATTGGCGATACGGGCCGCTTTCTCCTTGCTCATGCCTTGATCCCTGAGCTCTTCATATTTTTCTTCATCTTTTATTCGATTTGAGCTGTCTTTCGGCATAACGATTTAATGCTATTATTAGAATTAAAAAGTAATGTATATGCTCTCACAGAGAGATATTGTAGTACGCTTTGTGGTCTTTTTGTGGCAACTATAACGACTTTTCAGCTATATCTAATCTACCGTCCAGAAAACCGTCTTTCTCTCGGTTTTAAAATTTAATACCCGGTATACACTAAATGAGGGCTTGAAAACAAGGAGTTTTCGAGTTCAAGCCGGAGGAAGGTTATAATCGAAGCCTTCTGCCCACCCTGGAAAACTTCATTGGACCGGCAACAGCAGGACCGGGCAGAAGGCTGGTTTTGCAAGTTCTTCTGCAAGAGAGGTCCAAGCGGACATTTCTGTACGACAACCTGCTAATACCGATTGTAAGACTTATCCCGAAGGTAGTAAAAGCTACTACAGAAAGATCACACGAATCACTATTTGTGTTCCTCTGCCTATTCAGCAGATTGGTTATAGCAGAAGAGGTACTTGATCGATGAAAAGATATTCATCGAAAAAACATAAACTCAAACGTAATCTAAATATATATGAAACCGCGCAATCTATCGGCAACTTCCATTACCGGCACTAATGTACAAAATCTCCAGGGCGAAGATATCGGCAATATCAAAGATCTTATGATTGACCTGGAAAACGGTCAGGTTCTCTACACCGTTCTTTCGTTCGGGGGATTCATGGGCATGGGCGACGACTATTTCGCTATCCCTATGGAAGCTCTCATTTTCAGTGAAAAAGAAGAAGAGCTTATTAAAATAGATATCGATAAAGAAACCCTGAAAGAGGCGCCCGGTTTTGACAAAGATAACTGGCCGATGCAGCCCACCGATGAGTTTTTAAACTCAGTGTATGATTATTACGGTTATGAGCGCAGGACGGTTAATCCTAAACTTTAACATTCAGATTCAGGAGTTCGATTGGCCATTATGGCGCTGAATCCGGTAGCATATCCTATACCGTATAACTCTGTCCCGGGTCCGGATAACAGCATCACATCCGGTAAAAGAAAAGCCGACAGGAAACGATAACAGTACAAAGGTTAATGTTAATTCACAGAGGTGTTAATATGAAACATCACCAGTCAATTAAAGCTTATGTAATGGGAATTCTCATCTTCACCCTGAGTATCGGTCTAATAACGGGTTGTGGCGATAGAGACAGCGATCCAGATATGGAAAATACTGAGATGAACGAAACACCCCAATCTCAGCCGGATCGGGCTTATAATGAGGACTATGATACTAACAGGGGTCAGGAACAGTCATTCGAGGTTTCTCTCGAGGGCTCGAACGAAGTGCCGGAAGTTACAACCGACGCCAGTGGCAGTGCCACGGTTACGTTAAAAGGCGACAGTATTCATGTCGAAGGCGAATTTTCTGATCTGGGCTCCGAATACACGGCTTCACACATCCATAAAGGAGCGGAAGGTGAGAACGGCGACCCAATTATAACGCTTGAACCTGAGGTGGGAAATGATAAAACCTCTGGCTCCTGGGATGCATCCTACCTGCTGGAAGATGATCACCGGTCGGCGCTAATGGCAGACAGCCTCTATATTAATGTACATTCCACCGAAAACAAGCCCGGGGAAATCCGCGGACAAATTACCTCCTCCGGCATGGATATGTGACCGACCAATATTAATTCACATACCTCACAAAGATACTATTGACTGTGGAGTGGTTAAAGGGTGAGCCAGGGACGTGCTCCTTCCGCTCTCAGAATAATCCAAATGCATTAGAATATTTTTATCAAAAACCACCATCATATATGAAACTATTAGGATATATAATCTCTGTGGGGGGATTAATCGCCCTCATTTATACGGGTATCACCTATATCAACAATTCCGAATCTTTTGGAGTTTTTGGACTCGATATCGCCGTATCAAAAGGGGATCCGGTGCCCATGATCATATCACTTGTTGTCCTGATCATAGGCCTCCTGATAGCTCGTATTACTAAATAATAAACGAATAAACGAGGATAACTTATGCTTAGATGGGCCGTAACATTTTTAATTATCGCAATAATAGCAGCCATTTTCGGGTTTGGAGGCGTCGCAGAGGGCGCAGCCGATATTGCACAAATATTATTCTATATTTTTTTAGTGCTATTCGTCATTTCGCTATTCTTCGGGGGTTTCAGAAGGCCTTGAGTCTGAAGTATGCAACACAGAGCCTGATGCTCTGTTGACCATGCTAAATTTAGCCGAGAGGATGTCTCTGGATTTAGTTATAGGTTTACGAGACAAATCTACTAAATTCAGGGCGCCCTCTTTTTTATAGTAGCTTTGAAGTTCCAGGACCCTTGAACGTGCTTAAGACCTCCCCCCTCCCGACCCTCCGCACATCTGAACCGGTTGGGAGGGGATTTTTATTTAGGAATGCTTTGATTCACCGACGATTCCCACCGTTAATTTGATGTAGCTCATTACAATATTTCTTTCGGGCGGGAATTGTACGTCTTGCATGCCCTTCCATCCTGCGGGGCAGGCAGAGTTGACGGTTGGAAATACCGTTACAAAAATCAGCCGGTCAACATCTTGAAAATTGCTCTGGCAATGTTAACTTACCCAGTCATCCATAACAAATCGCATTGCATAACTACCGGAGGAAAAAATTATGAACCAGGGTCATGTACAATCGGGCGAAGTAATTAATTTGAGTACACTGAGAGATGGTATGCCGGGAGATTCTACTTTTGCACTGGTCAAGACGGATGATATGGAGGTTATCCGTATGGTCTTGCCACGAGGGAAAGACATTATGGAGCACAGCGTGGAAGGTGAAGTATCCGTACAGTGTCTAAAGGGACATGTTATCTTCCAGGTGGAAGGGGAAGCAAGAGAATTAACGGAAAACGACTGGCTTTATCTGAGCCATAATCAACCGCATGCGCTCTATGCCAAGACGGACAGTGTTTTATTGGTGACCATCCTCTTTAAAGCCGATGACAGATAGCATGTTTTATCGTTTACCCTGAATTGTGTATCCCGTCCGGCTCCTGTTCTTCATTACATCGGGTCTGCCAAAGGTACACATTTTCAGTCTTTCTCACCTGTTAAAGTGCGAACAGGCTTTATATTTTGGATATATTTTCCAAACACATCGGTATTTAATACAAACTGTTTTACAATCTATTTATTTATATGCTAACATTAGGAACGTATCAGACACTAAGCGTGGCCCGTGAAACTGATCACGGCTATATCCTCAAGGAAGATAAGGGAGCTGAAGTACTGCTCCCCGGAAACCTGGCTTCCCGGGAGCTTCAGAAGGGAGAAAACGCCCGGGTCTTTATTTACAAGGATGGGGAAGAACGAATCACAGCCACCATGCAGGATCCGAAGATAACCCTGAACCGGATAGCACTCCTAACCGTAAAGGATATAACCCGGCATGGGGCTTTTTTGGACTGGGGACTCGATAAAGATCTCTTTCTGCCCCACAGTGAACAGACGATTAAGCTGCGGGAGGGGAACTCCTGCCTGGTCTACCTGTACCTGGATGAAGAAACCGACCGGCTGGTCGCCAGCATGAAGATCGACCGCTTTTTGGATAACACAACGCTCAGCGTGGAAGAGATGGAAAAAGTTGATCTTTGGATCCTGGACAAAACAGATCTGGGATATAATGTAGCAATCAACGGGAAGCACCGGGGACTCATATACCACAACGAGTTTTTTGACGAGGTCTCCCACGGGGATAAAACGACCGGCTATATCAAGCAGATCCGAGCAGACCATAAAATTGATGTTACCCTTCGTCCCATCGGATATGATAAAGTGCAGTCACGGGCCGACCTCATACTGCATCGCCTCAAAAAATCGGGCGGCTGTCTGGACCTGCATGACAAGAGCGATCCCGGTGAGATCAGAGAGCGGTTAAAGATGAGTAAGAAAACGTTCAAAAAAGCTATTGGGTTGCTGTATCGTGAAGATATCATCGATATCCGTGAGGATGGCATTTACCTTACCGAAGAGAACTCCGACTAATGAAGAAAGTCGAACCGTGAGCGTTATGGACGGGCAAATGTCCGAAGCATCTCAATTTCTTCCGGCCAGCGCTCGGTATTCGGGGTCTCCAGGATCATCGGGATATCACTCAGACGCTGATCCTGCATAATCATTTTAAACCCTCCCAGCCCAATCTTTCCCTCCCCTATATTATCATGCCGGTCAACCCGGCTGCCCAGCTCCTTTTTTGAGTCGTTGAGATGGATCCCTTTCAGGTATTCAAGTCCTACGGTCTCTTCGAATTTTTCAAAGGTGCGCCGGAAACCCTCTTCCGTTGACAAATCGTAGCCCGCAGCGTAGGCGTGACAGGTATCGATACAAACGCCTACCCGGCTCTGGTCCTCCACCTCCTCGATAATAGCTGCCAAATGCTCAAAACAAAAGCCCGTATTGGTCCCCTGTCCCGCCGTTGTTTCAATAACAGCGGTCACGCCTTCCGTCCGATCCAGGGTCCAATTTATCGATTCGGCATTGCGCTTAAGGCACCCCTCCACGCTGATCTTATTGAGATGGCTGCCCGGGTGAAAGTTGAGCAAGCGGATCCCCAACTGCTCGCACCGCTGCATCTCATCGAGAAAGGCGTTGCGTGACTTTTGGAGTTTGTTCCGGTCCGGATGACCCAGATTAATCAGGTAGCTGTCGTGGGGCATCACCTGATCCATGGAATAACCATATTTTTCGCAATTTTTCTTAAATCCCTCGATGTTTTCCCGGGTGAGCGGGGGGCCCTCCCATCGAAGCTGATTCTTCGTAAATAGGGCGAAAGCCGTCGCTCCGATTTCATGTGCTCGCTCCGGGGCATTTTCCACGCCGCCGGCTGCACTTACATGCGCTCCGATATACTTCATATGCATCAGATAATCTTAATTTGAAATAGCCCAAAAGGTAGTCATTAAAGCACTAAAATACGAAAAGATCAGGCAGAAATGATTATCCCTGAACATATTGGCAACGATACCGATCCTCAGCATAAATTCAAAGCCCGAAGCGCGGGATTAACTAAACGTATTCAGATCCAGGCACCCAAGATCAGTCCCATCACGGTAAAAGTTACGGTCCAATACCCTCCGTTGATAAAAATATAGGTCCACGACTTTCCTTCATACAGGCTGTTAACCGCCAACGCAAAAAATATCCAGCCAAATCCGGTTAAGAATCCATAAAAAGCCCCCGTTCCGGCCGTCATCTGTTCTGCGGCTTCCGGCGATCCGGTTAAAAACATCGCCAGGTTAAAGGCCATGATGAGTTCAAAGAGAAAAGCCAGGCCAAATAGTTTGGCTTTATTTCCTTTTTCGACATCATCCTCCGTCATTCCTACAGCCGAAAGCCATGCCTGCCCGAACAGCGGTCCATACCACAGTGCTCCCACCATGAAAGCCGAAAGCGTTGCTACAATAACGGCCAGAAAATTAATATTCGCCATATCCATAATACAATCCCTCTACTTTTGTTAAATGAATTGATAGATCCCTTATTAAATTAAGGCTAAAAAATAAATTAAATCAACAGATTCCTGGTGGTAACCAAAGAAGGAACGAGTTAGGGGAACTTCTCAGGATTCCTTACCTTTTTACTCTCAGGGGATCCCTCCGCAGCCCGGATCACCGGGATGCGGGCAGACGGTCAATAAAACCGGTGGCGGAAGTACCGTTGGGGCGGGAATACAAGCCCTCCCTTCCGCCAGGATGTGAGCAGACAGGCCTTCCTGGCATTTTGTCCAAGGTCCCCCCATAATTGATACACGAATCCGAACAATAACCTGCGAAGTCTTTCCGGCATATGAATAGTTCCTCTCACTCACGGGATATCCCGTACCCGGACATTGTTCCCATAGATGAAGTGGCCGTCAACCAGCGAGTGGCGCGCCTCAACAGCCGCAGCATCAAAAAAGAATCTAAAGTTGCGGCCCTTGAAATGGCCCTGAGTATGATTGATCTGACGACGCTCGAAGGCAGCGATACGCCGGGAAAAGTCATCCAGTTGTGTCACAAAGCCAAAGAGCCCCATGCGGATATGCCTGATCTGCCCACGGTTGCAGCCGTGTGTGTTTACCCGAACATGGTGAGTGTCGCGGAAAAAGCGCTTCGGGGCACAGAGATCCATGTGGCCGGCGTGGCAACCGCCTTTCCCAGCGGCACTGCCACCCTCGATGCCAAAATCGAAGAAACCAAACAGGTCGTCGGGGACGGTGCAGACGAAGTGGATATGGTCATCTCCCGCGGGGAGTTCCTCAAAGGAAATTACCACTATGTTTTTGATGAAATTGCCGCCGTCAGAGAAGCGGCCGGTGATGCGCACCTGAAAGTGATACTGGAAACCGGCGAGCTGCAAACCTACGAGAATGTCCGAAGGGCAAGTGACCTCGCCATACGGGCGGGCGCGGATTTCATCAAAACCTCTACCGGAAAAGTGAAACCGGCAGCCACCCAGCCCGTAACCCTGGTCATGCTGGAGGCGATCCGTGATTTTTATTACAAAACCGACCGCATGGTGGGCATGAAACCGGCGGGGGGCATCCGCAAAGCCAAACAGGCTATCCAGTATCTTGTACTGGTGAATGAAACGCTGGGCGCCGACTGGCTGACGCCCGATTACTTCCGCTTTGGGGCCAGCTCTCTTGCGAATGACCTGCTTTTGCAAATCGTCAAACAGAAAACCGGCGTTTATCAGAGCAGCTATTATTTTAGTAATGACTGAGGGACATGGATTGATTAATGGAGCATGCGACAGGAAATTTTTCGTATGCTTGTCCGTTGTCCCCGCCCAAAAAGGCTTCAAGCCAAATAATTATCCTGAATTCTCACTAACACCAACCTCATGTAGCAATGGCTGACGAACAACAAACGGTCGATGAAGCAGAACAAAAAGAAGAATCCTTCAAACCATCCGCTCCCACTTCCAAACTGAACTTTGATGGCCCCTGGAAATATGACGAAGCACCCCAAAGTACTGCTGCGGTAGAAATAAAGGATCAATATGAACTTTTTATTGACGGAGCGTTCCGGGAACCCGAGAAGGGACGGTACATGACTTCCATTAATCCTGCGACCGAAGAGCCATTGGCATCCATAGCCGAAGCCACCCAGCAGGATGTGGATGAAGCCGTACAGGCCGCCCGAAAAGCCTATGAAAAACGATGGTCTCCCCTGGAGGCAGCGGAGCGGGGCAAATATATATTCCGGCTGGCCCGCATGATCCAGGAGCGGTCCCGCGAGTTCGCCGTCATTGAATCGATGGACGGGGGAAAGCCCATCCGGGAATCCCGGGATGTGGACATCCCGCTTGCGGCCGCCCACTTTTTCTATTATGCCGGCTGGGCCGATAAGCTGGAATACGCTTTCCCGGGCAGAAAGGCGGAACCACTGGGGGTGGCGGGACAAATTATCCCCTGGAATTTTCCCCTGCTGATGCTGGCCTGGAAAGTGGCCCCCGCTCTGGCAACTGGAAATACGGTTGTGCTAAAGCCGGCCGAAACCACCTCCCTGACGGCGCTTAAATTTGCAGAGCTCTGCCGGGATGCGGGCCTGCCGGAGGGCGTCGTCAATATCGTTACCGGAGCGGGACAAACCGGCTCGCTGATAGTCAATCATGATGATATTGATAAAATCGCCTTTACCGGATCGACCAAAGTCGGTAAAATAATCATGGAGTCGCTGGCGGGAACGGATAAGAAGTATACCCTCGAACTGGGGGGCAAGGGACCAAATATCATCTTCGAGGATGCCCCACTCGACCAGGCGGTAGAGGGTATTATCAATGCGATTTTCTTTAATCAGGGACACGTGTGCTGTGCGGGTTCGCGATTGCTGGTCCAGGAGGGGATTGCCGACCACCTCGTCCGGAAGCTTCGGGACCGCATGGAAACGCTCATAGTGGGCGACCCGCTGGACAAGAATACGGATATCGGAGCCATCAACTCCGAACAGCAATACAATAAAATCAACGAATACCTGGAACTGGGCGTTCAGGAAGGAGCGGAACTGTACCAGAGCTCATGCGATCTCCCCGAAAAAGGCTATTACTGTCGGCCTACCCTCTTCACGAATGTCGGACAATCAAACCGCATTGTACGGGAGGAAATATTCGGTCCCGTTCTGACCATCCAGACGTTCCGAACGGCCGACGAGGGCATTGCAAAAGCAAACAATACCCCCTATGGACTGGCCGGCGGCGTGTGGACCGACAAAGGTTCAAAGATATTTAAAGTCGGCAGCAGGATCCGCAACGGCGTGGTATGGGCAAATACGTATAACCAGTTCGACCCCACTTCCCCCTTCGGCGGATACAAGGAAAGCGGCAAGGGCCGCGAAGGCGGATTGCATGGACTCTATCCCTACGTAAAACTCAACCCCCGATAAAACTAATTACACTGATACTATTGACGATTCTACCACCTAAAACATTATACTGAAATCAAACCCCGGTACCCAAAAGCAGCATACTCATGTCAGATCGTGTTGAAGTCTCAAAAACGTACAAAACCTATATCGACGGAACATTCCCGCGTACGGAATCCGGCCGTTATTACAAAGTATACGACGGCAACGGGGATATTCTTGCCAATGCCTGCCAGTGTTCGCGCAAGGACGTCCGTGATGCCGTGTTAGCAGCCCGTGATGCTTTTGATGGATGGAGCAACCGATCGGCGTACAACCGGGGACAAATTCTCTACCGTATTGCGGAGATGCTCGAAACCCGAAAAGCCCAGTTTATCGAAGAGCTGGAAACCATTGGATACAAAACCAGTGATGCCCGGTCCGAAGTCGAAGCTTCCATTGACCGCCTTATCTATTATGCGGGCTGGTCTGACAAGTACCAGCAGGTATTCGGGAGCATCAACCCGGTAGCCAGCTCTCACTTTAATTTTTCCCTGCCCGAGCCCACGGGGGTGGTCACGATATGGGCGCCCGGGGAGCAGCCGCTACTGGGACTTATTTCGGTCATTGCACCCGTAATTGTCGGCGGAAACAGCTGTGTGGTACTCTCCTCGGAAAAATATCCACTCAGCGCCATCAGCTTCGCAGAAGTGCTTCATTCCTCTGACGTGCCGGCCGGGGTAGTCAATATTTTGACCGGTTTTCGCAAAGAGCTGCTTAAGCACATGACCTCGCACATGGATGTAAACGCCTTTTTTGTAACTGATCCCGATATCGATCGGGAACAGCGGAAACAAATGGATGAACATGGCGCTTTAAATCTCAAGCACATTATCCGGAAATCAGTCGATAATTGGGAGGATAAAGAATCAAAATCTCCCTATTTTATTACTGACTTTCAGGAAATAAAAACCACCTGGCATCCCGTTGGATTTTAACCTATGAAGAATTTATCCCTATATATTACAATCATTTCACTACTGTCCATTGCATTTATCTTCAGTAGCTGCTCTACGGTTCGTGACGTGACAGAAAGAGGACCGGCTGAACCCGAATCTCCGGATGAAGTGCTGGCAACGGAAGAAGCGAGAGCACTGCAGCAGCTGCTCGATGAAACCCGGAGTACGCTGGCAGACCTGGAGGAATCGGACCAAATAGAGGTGCCTAATCTCTTTAAACAGGAAGCTTCTTCAAATTCAGCTGTCAGCGGAAATCCTTACCAGGGGTACCGGATTCAGTTAATCTCTACCCGCGATGTACAGGAAGCCGACACGATGTCAAACCAGTTTCTGGAATGGGTTGAGTCGGAAGCCTTCGGATACCGTCCCGAGGCATACGTTTTTTTTAAACAGCCATACTACAGGGTGCACGTCGGGGACTTCCAGAGCAAAAGCCGTGCCGCTGACTTTACGAGACTTATCAAACAAAAATATCCCGGGGCATGGGTCGTTCCTGATCGTATCGTACCCGCTAACGTTCCGCCCGATGATGTTACTTTCTCAACCGAAAAAGATACTACCGGATCATAAAAGAGGCCCATAATTAACAGTTGAAAGTTGGGGAAAACTTCCGCTGTAAACAGCTTCGGGGCCTATGGCGGGTGGACTCCATTTTATTAGAGATAGTCCCATGCACTAGAGAATACGAAAACTTTGAAAAGTTATGTGTTAGCGTGTTAAAGAATGTTGAAAGTCGCAGGCTACACATTAAAGCGAAAAAGCATAACATCCCCATCCTGAACGATATAGTCTTTGCCTTCCTGGCGCATCTCACCGGCATTTTTTACCGCTTTTTCTGAACCCAGCTCTTTATATGTTTCATAGCTGACCGTTTCAGCACGAATAAATCCGCGCTCGAAATCGCTGTGAATAACACCCGCTGCTTCCGGCGCCGTAGCTCCTTCTCTGACGGTCCACGCACGCGTTTCTTTGGGACCCACAGTAAAATAGGTGATAAGTCCGAGTTCTTTGTATGCTGCGCGAATCAACCGTTCCAGTCCGGCACTTTCGACTCCCAACTCTTCCAGAAACATCTGCTTCTCGCTTTCGTCAAGCTGGGCTATTTCTTCTTCTATCTTGGCACAGAAAGTGACCACTTCATCGTCAAATCGATCCGCAATACCGCGAACCTCCTCAACCCATTTATTACCTCCGTCCAGATCCTCTTCAGACACATTACAGGCATATAAGACCGGTTTATCAGAAAGCAGGGAAAGCTCGCGATACGCCTTTTGTTTTTCTTCATCGGCCTCAAACGTTCGCGCTGCGTGCCCGTTTTCCAAATGTTCTTTCAGCTCCTGAACTATCTCAAGTTTTTGGATAACTTTTTTTTCCCCGCTCTTGGCCTCTTTCTTAAGGCTTTCGACTCGCTTTTCTACCGACTCGAGATCTTTTAAGATGAGCTCGTCTTCAATGATGTGAACATCTCTTGTCGGATTTACGTCGCCTTCCACATGAACAACATTTTCATCATCAAAGCAGCGCACGACATGCACAATGAGATCCACTTCCCTGATATGGGAAAGAAAAGCGTTTCCTTTGCCTTTTCCCTCGGATGCTCCTTTTACCAGACCCGCAATATCCACAAATTCCACGCTGGTAGGCAATTTTTCTTTGGAACCCACTATCTCAAACAACGTGTCAAGGCGCTCGTCGGGCACCGGTACCACTCCCACATTGGGATCAATAGTACAAAAAGGAAAATTTGCGGCATCAGCACCGGCATCACTTAAGGCATTAAAAAGCGTAGATTTACCAACATTGGGTAATCCGACAATTCCACATCGTAAACTCATGTATATAAGTTAGTTATAGATATTAATTAAAATGAATATTAATCCACTCGGGGTTGTACAATAAACTCCTCTTCCGGTAATTTTACCGCGGTAAGTTTCCGGTAGCCGTTGCGATTGTATACACAACCGGTATCGATACCGATCATTTTAGTTTTCCTGATTGGTTGAGGTCGGGGGGTATGTCCGAATACCACGGTCTTTTCCCACGGTTTTTCAATCGCTTTCAGGTGAGACCGAATCCACAAAAAATCCTGCATCTCATTTTTGTCTTTCAGCGACTCTTTTATAGTCTTTGCCGGGGAA
This sequence comes from Fodinibius roseus, assembly GCF_900129315.1. Lineage (GTDB taxonomy): Bacteria > Bacteroidota > Rhodothermia > Balneolales > Balneolaceae > Fodinibius > Fodinibius roseus. The sequence continues at coordinate 2,085 of NZ_FQUS01000009.1, read as the reverse complement.
ATTCCCGCATGAACAAAAAAATAATCTTCTGTATCATAATAGAGTATTGTATCTCTATAGAATTGCATATGCTCCTTCGGAAACTCAACCTGCTGGCCATCGTGGTCGTACGAATGGATCGTAGTGCGTCCCCCGTTCATCAGCCACAGCTGTCTGTCACCGCCTCCCAGGGCATCCAGCATCATCTGCTCGTGATTGCCCCGCAGGAAGATACAATTTACTTTTTCCCGGAATTCAAGCAAAAAATCAACCACTCCCCGGGAATCCGGTCCCCGGTCGATATAGTCTCCCACAAAAACGAATGTGCGATCATAAAAAGGACTCAACTCCTCTATAAGCGCCTTCATGGTTGCAGCACACCCATGGATATCTCCAATTGCTATATATTTTTCTTTGCTCACACTTTCAAATCTCTTTTGATTCAGAGAGAGGTTTCGATAAGACCTCTGCCCTTTTTCCGGATACGCTCATCCTTCTTGAGCTGATCTAATGCGGAGTCAAGAATGCCGTTCACGAAATTGCCGGATTTTTGGGTAGAAAACTTCTTAGCGATTTCGATCGCTTCATTGATAGTCACCTTCGTCGGAATCTGCTCAAAGTATAAAAATTCGGCAATAGCCAGACGAAGGATCTGCAGATCAATGGTATTCAATCGATCAATACTCCAGTTGTTGATATGAGTTTGAATAACCTCATCCACAGTCTCCTGATTATTAACGACTTTTAAAAACAATCGTTCCGCAAACTTGAACGTGTCTGTGTCACTAAGCTTTGGTTTTAAAACGGACTGAATGATGTGGGTCCACTGCCCTTTACCTATTTCATTGGCATACAATGCCTGCAGTACTGCCTTTCGTGCTTCTCTTCGCTGAGCCATATTTATTTTATCGAATATTTTATATAAATGTAAAAATACAAAACCTGCTCTACAGCTGAAAGCAAAAAGAATGAAAAGAGCACCGGCGCCAGTCTCCCAAAATAGTTTTTCGACAGGCTTGCTATATCACGGCAAAGATCACTATATTAGACGCTCTCGGGTAATTAGCTCAGTTGGTTTAGAGCACCAGCTCGACAAGCTGGGGGTCGCAGGTTCGAATCCTGCATTACCCACTCCAATCCCTATAAGTCATTGGCTTGCAAGGGTTTATTTTTTATGTTACAAACATTGTTATAAACGAGTAGTTTATAGTCCGTTTTTTTTACCCGTTGAATAACAAATGGTTGTTATCTCTCACCTTATTTAATGAGTTATTTTGTAGTGATTGAGTTCGATAAAAATAATTATTGAGATTTATATCAGAGAATTTATCTACTATATCATTAAATACTTAAGAGATATAATTCGTCATGAGAGTATTTTTTATTATCATTATTTTAATTTCCAGTGCTACCCATTTTAAATATTTGAATGCTCAGAGTTTAGTAAATGATTATAGGTCAGAAGTAGAATACCAGGCATCGGAAATCGGTAAGGTTACAGATCGAAGTGAGTTGGAAGATATTTATCATCAAGTTGGAAGTTTGGTAGATAATATTGAAGACAGTCTTGATGATGAAAAAGATACAATTATGGAACCTTCTCTTGAGGAAGTATTAAGCAAGGCAGAATTAATTGAAAATTTTATTTTTGCTTTGAAGGAGGATGGATTTAAGCATACTAAAAATGATGCGATTGATTATGTAAATAACTTTAATACTATTTCGAGAAATAAAATTGGAGGAAATAGTAAATGCTTAGAGATAGAGCGTTGGGAGGTTGGTCCAAATTTGTATCTAATTTCAGTTATTAATGATAAGGACAACTACACAATAAGATTTTCTTCGGAATTTCGAGAAGATAAAAGTTGGGGAGAAATGAAAGCTGGGGTAGGACCAGACCAATCGATAGTAATAAGGAAATATTTTGACAGGAGTTGTAAGCTTCCCTGAAAGTTGACCGTTTGAAAGTAGAGAAAATTCACTACTTTCTATTATGAAAAAATCACGATTCAGCGAATCCCAAATCATCTCTATCCTCAACAAACAGGAGCAGGGACTGAAGGTCCGAGACATCTGTCGCGAGCATGGCATCAGCGACGCGACCTT
>NZ_FQUS01000055.1 GCF_900129315.1 Fodinibius roseus | reverse complement strand
ACCAGCTCTGGAAGAGCCAAACTCAGATGAGATTAACCTGACAACTAAAACCAACTTCTAACGGCTGACTGTCAGATCAAGTCGTGGCTATTACATATAAATATAGCGTGGTTGTAAGTCCGAAAATGAAAATGACATAAATATAAATTGTTAATCTAAGTTATGGTGTATACAAGTGGGAGTGGATTGATATTATCCACCTATAAAGCTTCGAATAGTAGCCCAGTATCGGGCGCAGATAAGTACCGCTGTTATGCCTCCAAGCAGGGACGCCAGGAAACAGGCCCCGTAGAACTTCCAGCTGCGACCCCGCTTAAAACGTTTAATTTCCTGCAGGGTCTTGTATTCGATACTGCTTAAGTTATCGCCTACTTTGCGGACAAGACGTTTATAGGTCTGCATCTGCTTGACCGCGTCTTTCATCACCCCATGGTTCTTTGCCATGATGCAATTCGTAGCCTCCCGCCATTCGTCTAGGTGCTCCGTAACGTCCCGGACCATTTGCTGACGTAACTCTTCGTGATTGGTTTCTTGCTGGTCTCGTAGTCGCTGCTTCATGTTTTTGCTCATATTAGTATCCTCTTCCTTGGCTTCGTTCTTGTTGTTTTAGTTGATTAATAATGGTGCTAGCTATCATACTGACGGCCTTAAAGGCTGGATTCTGGGAACTACTCACCGCAAGCAGGCTCTGCAGGGTGTTGTGGACCTTGCGGGCCGTGCCCAATGCCTTAAGCGTTTTCCCTATTCCCTTTTTAAAAGAACGAGCCCGCCGGTGCCTGCCAAGCCGGTGAGCTCGCTCGTAGCCCGCGAACGCGCGCTGTATATCCGTCAACTGTTTTCCTTGCTGTAATTCCTGTAAAGATTTAAACGGGCCAAACCGTTTTTCTAAACGTCCCATGCTAAAGTCCCGGCGGATCTTGGAGAGGTTTGTATATTCAAAACCGTCGGTGACCTTCCCGCCGGTGCCCCGGCTTCCCCGCTGGATCGTCAGGCCTTTCTCCGCTAATCGTTGGTGGAGCTCTTCCCAGCTTTCAGCTTCCCGGAAGTCATGTTCGGCCTGCTCCCGGATCAGCATATACAGGGGCGTTTCTCCCCTCTTGACCTGGGCGCATTCAAATTTGTTAAGGCTATTCCCATATTCGGGCTCTTGCTGTCCTTCCAGCTGGTGATGATGTCCGGGGACCTCTTTCCATCCATACTGGCGTTCGATCCTCCGCAGGCTTTTCTCGAGTTTGATGTAATCGCGATACCTATCCCACGCCGTACATGTTATTGGATGTACTCGGTTGACCATGATATGAAGATGCTTGTAGTCATGATCGTTATGAGCAACAAGCAGTGCCTGATGCTCCGCAAGTCCCAGGTCCCGAAGCGTTTGGGTTCCGGCCTCGATCATCTGCTGCCGAGTAGAGTTATCCGTTTCATCCCAGGAGAGACTATAGTGATAGATGGGTGCGTCCGTCTGACTATTTTGAGCTACCTTACGCATTTGGTCGATCACAAATTGTTGATCCGTACTGGCCAAGTGTCGAGCCTGTTTCCAGTCCACTCGCTTTGAATCTTTTCCCACCAAATAGTTGTGGGTCTTTAATATGCTCGTAGAATCACCGACTTTAGCAATCATATTCTATTTAACTGGGTTAAAATATTTCGATGCATATTCTTTATTAATTTTGCTTTGGGAACTTGGCCACTCTGATTTGCCACCTTAGCCATTTGATTTAGGTTGGCTCCAATCTTGTTGACTTCATAGCGAACCTTCAGGATATCCAGCAGTTCTTTTTTGTATTCAGAATCCATCAGAATTGCTCGACCAAAAGCTGAACAACTAATACCCACCATCTTTGCCATTTTTTTGATCGTAGCTTTTTCTCCTTCAGTGAGGTAGATCTTTAACAAGTGATCCCGCTTATGATCTGAATCTTTTTTGTTGCTGATGTTGTTGTTGTTTTCCATGATTCAATTGTTTTTTGGTTTACATTTAGAGCATCGCAGATGCGAAAAATCCCTCTACCTTTGGCCAATTCGCCTCGCGAATCTGGTACCAAAGGTACTTGCTTGCCACGCTTTTTCTTACGTCCTGTAGACCTATTAACGCTAATAGGCCATATTCCTCCTTTCCTCATACACGCCGCACTTCCAATCAGGACGCGTATCCAGGGAGGAGTTTCCCCCGGAAAGCTCCATGGATGCAAGCGGACGGATTGGATATATTGCCAGTAGAGGAAAAGCTAATCATACATGCGCCACTTGGGTTGACCTTTCGAGTCTTTGGCTTTCGGATCTATTTCAAACCGTTTATCTGTTCCCTGTTGCTCGAGTTCGCATTTCTTGCTATAGGTAATAAGCTTATAGGGTCGCCGGTTCATATCGTTTTTAATCGTCTGGGGATATCCGAAAAAACTTCTTGGATTATTCCGCAAATGGGGATAGTCTTCCTTGTAAAACTTCGCCTGACTTCGGTACTCGATGGCTTGCAAAAGATCAGCAACTGAAAAGTCTTTAGTGGCGTTGGAAATGGCCTCCAATAACTTTTTATCAGAATCATCTACTACTACCTTAAAGGTGTCATTCCAGCCCTCGATCACTTTCTTCATTGCTGGTGTGATTTCCGGTAAATTATCTATAGTAGTAGTCCTTCTTGTAATATTGCTACTACTACCAATATTATGGTGGCTATTTTTATCCTCCCCTGATTTGCTATTACTGTCTGGGGGATTAGGATCCTTATGTCCTCCCCGGGGGACAATACTGTCTATCCCAATAATTGATATCCTTCTTTCGGTGCCTTTAGCTGTTTCACTTAGGTGAACTTGGATATAGTCATTTTTTTTCAGCTGACTTATCCAACGACTAATAGTTCTTTTACTGACATCATAGAGATCTGCGAAATATTCATTCCGTGCAAACGCATACCCTTCTTTATTAGAAAGCGATGTAAGCTCTCCGTACATTAACTTTGCATTAGGGGTTAACGAATCGTCGTATCTAACTTTCGCGGGGATAATAGAATAGTATCCGGCTTTTACTTTGGACTTAGCCATAGTTAATAGGAATCTAATTGTTAAGGTGGGCTATTTATTTAATCTGTGGGACTGGGTTGTCCTTTACTTACAACTTCAGGACGTGTCTCAATGAATTTCTTTATATCTTTTTCACGCCAGCCTACAACTCTCTTGGATATTTGAATTCGAGAAGGTAACTCTCCTCGCTTTTGCATCCTCCAAATTGTCTGCTTGGATACCCCTAATATTTTAGCTAACTCTTGTTTTCTAATGACTCGCATAGTATCAGAATGTTTTGTTGTGATTGGTTCTGATACAACCTTTCCCATTTTTTGGAAAAATACTTCGAAGTTGGAGACAAATTTTTCTACTTCAAACTTTTTACCAAAACATACCTGTAAAACGGTCGCTTGTGCAAGTTTTTTTCTGTAAAAGTTACTCAGCCATAGCTGGTTGATGGATCTTCTTCGGAGGATCCTCCGAAGAAGATTTTTGTTTTTTCT
>NZ_FQUS01000008.1 GCF_900129315.1 Fodinibius roseus | reverse complement strand
CTGAAATTTTTGAACGCTTATAATATTTGTTATTCATTGCATAGCAATATGTTACAAACTTTTATAACATGCTATGCTTCATAAGACCCTTATTATATATATCCTTGAGCCTATCCGCTTAACAAATTACCTTAATATTTTGCTTAATATTTTTATTCCTTTCGGCGATATTGCGAGGGGGTGATCCCTTTCCGACGTTTGAATGTTTGAGTAAAAGCCGAATGGCTACTAAAACCTGTAGAAAGTGCAATGTACATCAAAGGGAGATCATCAGGTAACACTTTAAGGAGTTGACAAGCAACTTTTAAACGGTGCTTAATAATATATTTTTTAGGGGACATACCCACGTAATACCGGAACCTTACTGAAAAATTATTCCCCCTAAGCACACATTTTTTCTTCACACCTTCCACGCTCAACCACTCGTCAAATAGGTGATTATGAATGCAATGCACTGCCCGCTGTATACTGGGAGGACACTCAGTACTACCAGTCTGCAACTGCTTGATATAGTTCTTCTTGATTTCTTGGATCCCTGTATATTTATTATCCATCTCTATTCCCCTTTCTACGTTGACCTATGATTTAATATAACATAGAGAGAAGGATTGAAAGAATTGTAATTTAAAAAGCGCTCCTCTCTATATCAGTAATAATACCATAGCAAATATAGCTATTGTATTTTATCTGCTGTCATATGTTGAATAGTTTCGCTCCCATCCCAAGCTCTCAACTACACTCAGATATCATAAAACAGGTCCAATCAGGAATTTCACAATGCCAAATTGTTGGATATAAAAATAAACTTAAAAGATGGTTTGAATGTAATATAAAAAAATTAAATCACGTTCAATATGACAAAGAAACTCTTATATTATCGATTCTTTTTCCGTTTATTGAAGTACGAATAGTTTATAATTATACACATCAAATGGGATATTAAATATTTTAAACTATTTTATTTTACTAAGAAGAAAATAGCAAGTCAAATCCTACATATTATTATTAAGTAAAGATTTCTTTTACCACAGGTCTGCAAGAATTTTGCAAAGATCTACACTAATAACTCCGCCTCTCAACTATACAAATCGATAACCTGCTTACTCCTCCGGCCCTGGCAAGCTTTCCGGTTTGCCCAGCTGCAGCCGGGGCTCCACCCCCTGCAGGTGACTGAGCGCAAAGTGGCGATCAACGGCAATGGTGTCCCCGGGAGCAATCTCCTCATGATTCACAATGGCCCACTCGCTGTTCTGGGCGGCCGGCTCCACATATACCCACTCCACCTGGTTATTTTCGCTATTCAGTTTAAACAGCAGCGTCCGTCCCCCATCCCGCGACAAAATCGCCGAACGCGGCACCCGTACCTTCCCGTCCTGCTGCATGATTTGGATGCGTCCCTCTACCGTCATGCCCGGACGCAGCTGCTGTCCACTGTTATCGGCTCGCACGATCACGGTCCCGGTCTTGGTCTCCGTATTAACCACCGGCTGGATCGCTTCTACCTGTCCCTGCAGCTGTTGTCCCCCCGGGGCGGTGAGCTGCACGTCCATGCCCCGGTTTATATTACCCAGCTCCGATTCCAGCACGTCAAACCGAAGGCGCACCGTCCGGTCATCAACCAGCTCTCCCACCGTTGTCCCGGCCGCGACATAGGTGCCCGGTGCCAACCGCTTCTGGGTGGAAAGCACGCCGGAAAAGGGGGCTTTCAGCTCCGTATACGACAGGTCCAGTTGTGCCTGTTTCAGATCCAGCTCCGCCTGGGCCAGTCCGGTCGTAATGCGGACCATTTGCGTGCCGGCGTCCCGGCCTCCGCTGGCGTCCGTCACCGTATCCTGTCCGGCCCGCATCCCCATCTCAATCTCATAATTCTGTTTGGCTTCTTCATAGGCGTTCTGCGCCTGATCTACCGCCATCGCGTATTCCCTCTGGTCGAACACCAGAAGCTCTTCTCCTTGCTGTACCCGCTTTCCCTCGGTGATATTGGAACGCTCCACGTACCCGCTGATCTTGGGTTTTAGCTCGACGGACTGGTTGGCTTCCACTACGCCCTGGCTTTCGATATACTGGTAAATGGGCTCATCATCGGCTACGGCAAAGAGGACTTCGGGACGTACTTCCGCCGACTCCTGCTCCTCTTCGGCGGAGGGATTCTGGGTTTCATCCGCATTGCTTTGACAGGCCGATAAAGACAAGCCAAGACACAGGGAAAGCAGCGCTACTTGATGAAAGACTGATGAAAGTTTTGCCATGATAACACGATCCATTTATATATTATACCAGTAGTAATGTATTGAGAAGCTGTTTAACAGCCAAATCAAGGGAATCCCCCGACGTTGCCGTTGGAACACCAGGATTGTTTTCCGATGCATGAAAAGTTTCATCATTCAATAAGCATCCGATTTCAAACCTAAAATTCGACCGGTCATTTTTAATTTCCCAATTTTTAATTCGATTCTATAATTCCCAGTTTCTCCATTTTTAATTTCATAATCCTCAATCCCATAATTCCCAATTCCCCCATTCCTAATTCCTAATTTTCCCATTCCTAATTCTCCGCCCTTCCACCCACTGAAAAATAATGGGCACCAAATAGAGCGTCAGCAGCGTACTTGTCACCATCCCGCCCATGAGCGCCAGGGCCAACGATTGACGAAACGCATAGCCATCCCCAAAGGGCAGCAGCATCGGGATGAGTCCAAAGATCGTCGTGAGGCTGGTCATTACGACGGGACGAAACCGGTGCAGTCCCGCCTGCGTAATCGCCTGGTGCAGATCACCGGTATCGGCCAAATAGCGGCGCATGAAGTCCACTTTCAGGATGGAGTCGTTGACGGCTATACCGGTCAAAATAAGGATCCCCATAAATGAGAGGGCATTCAGGCTGATGCCGGTCATCCACAAAACAGCGACCGACCCCACCCAGGCAAAAGGGACCGCGGCCAAAATGATGAGCGGGTGACGCAAGCTCTCGAACTGTACCGACAGGATGATGTAAATGATCACCACACTGATGAGCAGCAACAACCCCATATCCGACAGCAGTGAAGCAACGCCCATCACCGCACCGCCGACTTGTACCTCGGTGCCGGTCTCGCGGGCAAAATCCGTCAGGGACGCGCGAATCTCCTCCCCGCGCCACCACCAGTCCGTGAAGCTGATATCCCCCATATAGCTCAACACCGGCGTCTGGTTGACCCGCTCCAGCTGCTCCGGCTCGGACGCCCGCTCGATGGAGGCCAGTTTTACCAGCGGCACCTGCCGGTTGTTCAGGTCCAGTACGATATTTTCGGGTTCAAAGATCTGCCGGTCATACCCCACCAGGCGTATGGGCACATTTTCGTCCTGGCGGTTCCAGTCGGTGATCCAGCTGCCGCGGGTCAGCGACTCCAGATACCGGATAACCTCCTGCTCGCTGATCCCCAGCTGCAGCAGGTTTTGCGTCTTAAACCGGAGCTGGTAGGTGTCAAGCTCCTGCTCATACTGCCTGGCAAGCGTGATATCCAATCCCGCTGACCGCAGCCGTTCCTGCAGGCGGGGTGCCAGCTGCTCACTCTGCCGCCTGTTTTTATCGACCAGGCGGAAAAGTACCGGCGGTTCACTGGCGGACGGTAACACATTCAGTGCATTCTGAACAGCCAGGGGCTTGGTCGTCCACCCCGGCTGCTCTTGAAAATAACCGGTGATCGTTTCCCGCACCCGGTCGGCCATCGCGTACCCATCCACCGGGATGCTCATCGTAAATTTATTGATCCCCTCCTCCGATAGATTCGACAGGTTCGTCTGGTCGGTATAACCTCCCAGCACCCGGATGGGACGGTCCTCCTGTTTCATCTGGTTTAACCGGTTGATAAGACTTTCGGCGGCCTGGCGCGTGGCATGGAGGGAGGTATTGCCCGGCAACCGTACCTGGTAGCGCAGCTGCCGGGGCTCGGTCTCGGGCAACACGCTCTTGTGAACCAGCATAAAAAGATAGAGGGCCGCGATCAGCAGCACCGACATGCCTCCCAAGAACAGGGCTTTGCGGCGGAGGGCCCACTGCAGGCTTTGCTCATAGCGATCGCGCATCCTATCGAAAAAGCGGTTAACCCCGAAGACGGACGATCCCCCTTCTCCCTCCTTCTGAAACTGGGTAACAAGCACCGGCAGGATCAACAGGGCCACACCGAGCGAAGCCAGCAGGCTGATGGAGAGCGTCCACGCCTGGTCCTGGAAAAAAGCGCCTTCGAATCCGCCCAAAAATACCAGCGGCAGGAAGACGGAGATAGTCGTCAATGTGGAGGCGGTCACGGCCAGGGCGATCTCGCGTGTACCCAAATCGGCGGCTTCAAAGACAGAGGTCGACGCCGAGCGGTGCCGGTTGATATTCTCCAAGACGATAATAGCGTTATCCACCAGCAGTCCGATACCGAGGGTAAGTCCGCTGAGCGAAACGATATTCAGCTGGATATCAGAAATAAACATCACGAAAAAGGTCAGGAAGATACTCACCGGAATCGCCACCCCGATAGTGAAGGGGGTCCGCCAGTTGTCCAGGAACAGGAAGAGCACGATAAAAGCCAGCACCGCGCCGTACAGCAGCGTCTGCAGCAGGTTATTAATCGCATTGCGGATAAAGCTGGCGTTCTCCTGGAGTACGGTGATGCCAATATTGGCATTCTGTCCGCGCAGCTCATCCAGCAGCGGAAGCATGGTGTCGTAGGCTTCGACGGTGTTGGCCCCATACTCTTTCTTGACGAGTACGCTCAGTACTTCATGCTCGTCCACCAGCGAAAAGGAGGTCGGATCGGCTTCATCCAGCTGCACCTCGGCCACGTCGCTTAGCTTGAGCACGCGTCCCGTTCCCAGCGTTTTCAAAGGCACTTCCTGCACATCCCCTATCGACTTGATTCGGCTCTGGATCTTCAGCGAGTAGCGGTACCAGCCGTCGCGGAGCTCGCCGGTGGCGGTAAACAGATTGGCCTGCGAGACCAGGTTTTCCACCTCGCTGAGGGATACGCCGAAGCGGTTCAGGGCCTTGGGACGGAAGCGAATCTGAACCTCCGGCTCTACCGCGCCCACCAGTACGGTCTGGGCAATGCCGTCGGCCTGTTCCAGCCGCCGGGACAGCACCTGCTCAGCCCACCGCTTGAGGTTGAGACGGGTCCCGAAGTCGGGATCGCTCTCATTGAGACTGGTGACGCCCAGCACGGCAATCGGTTCGTCGGAAGCGGTATTCTGCACCAGCTGGGGACGGTCGGCCTGCTCGGGCAGGGTATAGCGAATTTGATCCAGTTTTTCGCGGACATTGAGGAAGGACAGATCCATATTTTGTCCCCATTTGAACCGCAGCGATATGATACTCTGTCCCTGCCGCGCAAAGCCGTGCACGCTCTCCAGGCCCTTCACCGTACTGAGCACCGCCTCCATCGGCTCGTTGATGCGCTGCTCGACCTCCCGCGGGGCGGCCCCGCTCCAGTCGGTGCGCACCAGCAGCGTCGGCGAATCCACCTCCGGCAGCAGGCTCACCGACAGCTCACTCAGGGCGATCGTCCCGAAGATGAGCGTCGCCAGGATGAGCATGAATGCGGTTATGGGGCGTCTTAGGAGCAAAGATCTTGAATGAAGTTAATACATGTACGAATATTATAGTAGAAAGAAAGGTGATTTGCAATTGGAAGGTCAATTAGTATAGAGATAATTAAATGTACAACTCTTCAAAAGATTTATTGAGAATCAAAATATGAATTCATATCCTGATAAAACTGATTACTTTTTTCCTTTGCCCCTTCTTTAGCCATATAAAAATATCGGACAGTCCCATTTGAATCAGTTAACACTATTACTGGATTAGTTAATTCAAATTCAACATTAAATATAGATTTACGATGTGAAATGACCTCATAAGGAAAGGTTGCCCCAAACAGTCTACTTAAATAAGACTTATTGTGACTCATCAAATACACTTGAATTTTCTCTCTATAATGGCTAAAAAGACTATTAAGTTTTTGAACTTCATGTTCAATACAGCTTCTGCATCCTTGATCTGAAAAAAAGGCTTCTACTGTCATCCCATTGTCCGAAAATGCCACAGAAGGATGTGTAATCCTTATATTTAACGTACTCACCTTAATATATTTCCATGACTCAAATTGTGTTAGTTGATTCCTTAAACTTATATTTTGATACAAAAAAAAGATATTGAAGCCAAGTAACGAGATAATAACCGTTCCTACTGCTAATTTCTTCATTCATTTGAATTGTATTCAAACTTATATATGGCATCATTACTATAGCTTAACCCATAGAAATATTGGTTCTTCTCATCAACACTTATCATTGATAAATTATACTTGGAAGGGATCAGGTACTGTTTATGTGGCTTACCTTTCCAATTTAAAACTTTTATATAGGTTTGATGGGCTCTATCATCAAGTTTGTTCCCCAAATAAAGTAAGTAGATATAATTATCTGAAGCCTCTACATCCAGATAGTATGCAAGGTATCCATCTTCTTTAAAAGTATTTAGATCATAAACAACAGATGGTGGATCTGAATCCAACATATACCGTTTTGGATTGTCGTTTATATCGGAATTAAGATCGAAAATTTCCAATCCTGGATAGTGCATCATTACAGAAGCAAACTTACTTCTATTCGGCGAGATATCAGAAGACCTAGCATTAATATTGGTAGCAGGCATCACTTCATAAGGCTTCATTGTTAGATTAAATAGAGGAAAAGTATTAAAATTATCAGTTCGCGGATGATAATAGAAACCGCCTCTTTTCTTATTAAGTCGTTTAGAAAACCGATCATCATAAGTACCTATAATTTCAGTGCTATCTACATAAAATATATCTATAGTTCCAGATAATTCTCTAGGAAGCTCATACCTTTTATTAATAGACACTTTACTTGAGTCTATTGATGTCTTTATATCAATGCTGCTAAGTGTTAATAGCTGTTGATCTAAAGTAAATATTCTTATAAAATTTCTTGTTTTTATACCATCTTGAATCACTGGTGACATATTAAATTCATTTGGTCCTCTTCCTTTTTTTCCAAAACCTGAAATAAGGTGTTGATTAGAATCATATACCTTGATTATATCTTTTTTCATAGTACTAATTACAGTCAAGGAATCAATTACTTTAATGGATATTAACCCTAACTCATCTTCAAATACACGATCCCCTTTTAATTCAATGGGCGTGGGAAATTCTGTGATTATTTGCCCATTAAATTTTTTTTGATCAGTTATGCACGAGCTGAAAATGATTAGACTGAGTAACAAAATTAAAATAGACCTAGATCGTATCAAATCAATATTAATTAATATTTAAATGTATAGGGATGCAATAAATTAGCATCCCTACTCTTTAATTTTATATCTTAAACCCCATCACTTGTACACGTCCCTGAACCTCCTGTTGCTCTCCAATTAGTTATACGATTACAAGAAGCACAATCAACATAAGAATAATTAAGATTTCGTTTAGCCATTGAGTAGCATGGAATACTTCCACCACCAGACCCTCCAGATCCTCCAGAGGACCCAAAAGCCAAGGCGTTAAGCCCGCTTAGACTGAAGTTTGTATTATTCATACTTGTCGTTACGTTGAAACCCATAAGCAGGGCGAATGTTGCTATAGCCGTTATTTTAAGAATCGTCTTTTTCATAATAATTGGTATTTTGCGTTAGAAGTATAAGAGTCAGGCTCCTCATTACATTGTTTAGCAAATTGTGAGCACTACTACTGGTATATTGACAGTCTTGCTCTTAATTTATATCCACAGGATGTTAACTAATCATTTATCTTCAATAAATCTTCTATAGATATTTAGCAATTTCAATATCTCTTTTCAACATCTATAACTACTCATTATTTTGAGTAATATAGATCGTTTTTCTCAAAATTATATTGGCTATTCTTATTCGATTCTCAATATCTGGTCCTGTCAGCTTCCCTATTTTTTGGACCATTCAAAAGTAGAGGATTTCGGTTAAGGTAGAAGTTCTACCGGTGTTTTATACCCCAGCGATTTGTGGGGTCGGTTGTGGTTATAATCATATTTCCATTGCTGGGTTTTCTCTCGTACTTCGCTCAGGGTTTTGAATATATAAGCGTTCAGCAGCTCCGAGCGAATGCTGCCGTTGAGCCGTTCGACGTATGCGTTTTGCGTTGGTTTGCCTGGCTGTATAAAGGCCAGGGTAAGATTATTGTCTTTGCACCAAAGGTCTAATTTTCGAGAGATAAACTCCGGACCGTTATCCACCCGAATCATCTCTGGGAGCCCGCGGGATTCTTTGAGGTTTTCCAGTACGCGGATCACCCGTGGGGCTGGCAGCGAGGTATCCGTTTCGATCCAAAGGACCTGCCGGTTGTAATCGTCAATGACGTTAAGCATGCGAAACGTGCGGCCATCCCAGAGGCTGTCATGTATAAAATCAAGGCTCCACACCTCATTGGGCCCTTCGGGCTGGAACAGCTGCTGCTTTGCCCGTGCCGGCAACCGTTTCTTCGCTCGACGGCGGATATTTAGCCTCAGGGCCGTATAGACCCGATAGACGCGCTTGTGGTTCCAGGGGCGACCCATCGCCCGCAGGCGGTGATAACACTGCCAGAAGCCAATAGCCGGATGCTTGCCGGTCAAGGCCAGAAGCTCGTCAATGATGAGTTGATCATCCTTCGGCTTTTTCCGGTAACTATAAGTACTTCGTGGGAGCGATACTGCTTTACAACCCTGACGAATGCTTACCTTATGATGCTCACGCATGTAGGTAACCATCTCCCGCCTTCGTTCAGGGTTTACAGCTTTTTTTCGACAGTATCTTTGAGGGCATGATGGACCAGGCTCAGGTCCGCGTACATGCGCTTAAGTCTGGAATTTTCTGCTTCAAGCTCTTTGATGCGAGCTAACTCGCTGACGCTTAGTCCGCCATACTTGGCTTTCCAGTTGTAGAAAGTTGCATCGCTGATGCCGTGCTCGCGACTGGTGCCAGCGAACCTTCAGTCCCTGCTCCTGTTTGTTGAGGATAGAGATGATTTGGGATGCGCTGAATTGTGATTTTTTCATGATAGAAAGTAGTGAATTTTATCTACTTTCAAACGGTCAACTTTCGAGTAAGCTTACAGTCCCAATGCGGAATGGAATTGCAACAAAAAAGTAGACAGTGGGTTAAGGTTGATTAAGCGGCTACCGATTGTTGTGTTAAAAGTTGTTCAATTTGAGCCGGAGTCCGGTAGTCCAGGCTCGAATGCAGGCGATTGCGATTATACCAGACCTCGATATAGTTGAATACCGCCCCTCGTACCTGTCCGTAGCTGCAGCCGCTGGTGTCAGTGGGCAGCTCGGCTTTGAGCGTTTTAAAGAAACTCTCGGCCGGAGCGTTATCCCAACAGTTTCCTTTACGGGACATTGATTGGGTAACGTTGTAGGCCGCCAGGGCATTGGTGAAGGCGGCGGCTGCGTACTGTACGCCCTGATCGGAGTGAAACAGCAGCTCCTAGCCCGGCCGGCGCTTGGTGCAGGCCTGCTCCCAGGCGACGATCGTGGTCGCTTCGGCGTCCATGCTGTCGGCCAGTGACCAGCCGATGATTTGTCGGTCGGCCAGGTCCATGATCGTGATCAGATACAGCCACCCCTCGCCACTCGGCAGGTAGGTAATATCACTAACCCACCGCCGGGTAAGGCGCTCGGCCTGAAAATCGCGCTCCAATAGATTAGGCGCCACCGGAAATTCGTGGCCCGAATCGGTGGTCGAGACCCAGGTGGGGCGAATTTGGGAGGCAATTCCCGCCTTCTTCATCAGCCGGGCGACCCGGGGGCGGCTGAGCTGTTCTCCATCGGCCAGCAGGGCTGCGTGAATGCGCGGGCTGCCATAGGTCTTGGCTGAATCTTCCCATATTTGGGCGATTTTGGCTGTGAGTTTCTTATTCTTTAATTCGCGATCAGAGGGTCCGCGACCGACCCACCGGTAGTATCCGCTGCGGGATACGTCCAGTACCTCGGACATTCCCGCTATGGAAAATTCGTGTTTGTGGTCATCCATAAATTGATAAATCACTTGGGGTGGTTGGCAAAGATGCCCATGGCCTTTTTAGGATATCGCGTTGGGCTTTAACGTCGTCTAGCTCGCGCTGAAGCCGGGTTATCTTTTTTTCTTGCGGGGTTTGTTTTTCCACCCCATTGCCCGGGAAACTGCGCTCCGGGTCGGATTTATATTCCCGGCGCCAGCGATAAACAAGCTGCAGATGAAGCCTAAATCGGTGGCAAGTTTCGAAATATTATCACAGTGTTCACTTTGATTGACAACGTCTAATTTAAATTCAGCAGTATAGGTTTTTCGTGTTTATTTTTTATTTATGGTATGGTTTGGTTAATTTGGTAACCGTAATATATACCTTAACCGGGTGTCCACCAAAATGTAGTAAGTTTAGAATAGTCACAAGTATAGTTGGTATTTCAAACGTTATCTTTTCTGCTGAAATCATTCCTAGCTATTTCTCATCCACAGCATGAGCTAATTCAAAATTTTAGTATCTATAACCCTTGACGTTGCTATTCTTTGATTAGTCTGTTTTCCAAATAACTACTTTCACTCAAGTGTTTTTCAAGTGTTTGTTTTACATCCTGGTTTAGCGTCTGCATATTTTCCCATACTTTGGTCCGTTGGTGAGTGTATCCGCAAAGAATAATCAAATAAACACTCACAGCAACTATAATTATACTTTTCTTTGCTTTACTCCTACTATCATTTAACAACCGAGGTATAAGTGTATAGGTCCCTATCAAAAAAAAACCAATAGAACTTAAGTATATATACCGATCTGCAATAACCCACCTACGAGAAATTGGGATTACATGAAGCACCAATGCAATATTAATAAAGAAAAATAATCCCCCAAACACGTGAACTCTGTTTATATAACGCCTATATTCTATTAGAAGCCATATAAATACTGCGGTAGCCACGGGATAAAACCAAAGCCGTAGAGGTAGCGACTCTCCTCCATCCATCGGGAAAAAATATATATGCGATAAACTATGAGGAGTTAATAGTTTTATGATATATTCCCAAAAACTATAATTAGCAAAAACAACTCGCTGATACAATGGATATAGGGCATCCATCCCAAGTGGACCTGAGCTATATATTTTTTGAACCCATATGGTAAAACATCCGAAAACAATAGCAGATACTACGAATGGCATTTTTTCCAGCCAGAGTTTCTTATTCTTTACTGTAGTGCGCGTCGCCAAGTCTATAGCCAATAATGACAAGAAAAAAACAATCGCCTGCTCTTTGGAGAGCAATGAACACAGGAACAGAACTAACGTTGCCAAATAGTATCTTTCCTTCTCCGTTTCCAAGTAGTAGAGGTAAGCTAACAAGCCGGCAAGATAAAAAAAGCTGTAAAGCAATACTTTAGAGGCGCTAATCCAGGCGACGGCCTCTACTTGCATGGGATGCAAGGCAAAAAGAAAGGAGGTTCCCCAAGCAACCCAATAACAAGCTTGCTTCTCAAGAACAACCCCTTTGATAAGAGGTAACAACTTCTCAATAAAAACTCCTACTAACAAAAAATTCAAGATATGAATAATCAGGCTTAGTAGATGAAATCCAAAAGGTTTCATCCCTGCCAATTCTTTTGTTACCAAATAGGCAATAGTATTGATTGGAGAATACTGGCCCTGATAATGTTCAACAAAAATTGAATAAATCCCCGACCAGTTTAATTCATTCAAATACGGATTTCCCGTGACCATCCACTGGTCATCCCAATTATTCAAAAAATCATTATATAGAATAGGAGAATATACAATCGCAATAGTAGCGCTCATTGTAACTACTATAACGCTTTGGACTTTTCTTGACTGCAGGTAATCTTGTACCATTTTGAACTGTGTAAGAGGATATTAATAACAAGTAGATTTCAACTAACAATAGCATTGGTAGTTTTACTCGAAAAGAATCCGGCCGAGTGATTTAAGTTCCTGCCATAATATGTGGGGTCGTATGTGAGTAAATTCTATCTCCTTTTTTAAATTGACAACAGTTCTGTCAATCTTTAATCCTGACTTTGATGCATTATTGAACAATTCCAAAGCATAGAGGTAACTATCGATTTTTGATTGTAGGAAAATTTCTTTGCTTTTTAAATTTAACCCCTTCAACCCGCATTGAGTGTCGTCTATATTAATGGTCATTAAGATTTTAAGTAAATAGCGGAAAGTCTTTGAAATCATCAACCTCATAAAGGGAACATTCCTATAATAAGATGTTTCACGATATCCTAACATGAGATCGTTACCTGCTAAAAGTCCATCGTAAATTTTAACCATACTTTCATTGGTATAGGGGAAATCAACATCTGTTAAAATTATATAATTATTTTCAGTACAAGACATTCCTCTTCTAAGAGCATGACCCTTTCCTTTATTATCAGCATATGATATGAATTTGAAGTAAGGAATCGCTGATCGAATAGTTAATATGTGGTCTTGATTTATACCACGAACCGAACCATCATTTACCAAAATAAGCGTACATTTATGGCCGATACTTTGTTTAAAATAATTAAATGAATTGATAAGATTTACATGCCATCCTTTCTGAGGATTATAGCAAGGCACGACAACATCTACCGGATGCTCTTTTTTATATTTGTTCTGGAAGGGTATCATCACATCAGGTATGTAACCTGAACTTTGATATTTCTTTTCTTACATAACCTTCCAGACCATAAGCGCTTATTTTTACAATTAATCATTCTGATGGCCCAAGGTTTGATTACTGGCTTGGTTACTTTTGATATTCAAATACTGCCAAACATCTTGCAAGCTTTCAACCCCGGGCACTACTCATTATTTTGAGTAGTCGACTTATGCCTTTCATCAGAAATACTTCTCAGGATGTACTACTCTTGACGTTCTCTATCCACCGTTTGAGAGCGCCTCGCCCTCTTAAATTCAGTTTTTTACATATTCGATACCGGTGGTTTTCAATAGTACGGACGCTCAAATGGAGGTCATTAGCAATTTCGGAAGTCGTCTTGTCCTCGATTATAAGCTTTAATACCTCGCCTTCCCGACTGCTTAACTTCAATAACGCCTGCGTATACTTTTCGCTTGGTTGATTTGATGACTTTTGCTCTCTATCCATAGTGGTGCTCCCCTGTTTAAAAGTTGTATCCCCTTTTAATAGTAAGGAAGTTAATGATACTTAAATTTGATAAACTCGAACAACAAATGAAAGCATTTTATCCGTATACCTTTCTTTTTATTTTATTTCTCTTTTTATAAAAAGCCTATTTTAAGTATTTTTGTACTTTATACAATGTTAAAACAGGATGCACCATTTTTATCAGAATGAATATAAACGAAATAACTTTATTATGTAACCTTTCGTATCAGTAAAAAAATATTTCAAGATCTTGTACTAACCCCTTAAAAATTTCGGGAAGATAGTACGCACTACCTTACGGTCCGGCGGTTTTTATCCGTTTAGATTAAACACCCTCTTCACTCATAATTAAATACATAGATGGCGTCGTTGTTGTAACTTGATCCATAAAAAGTTTTATGTTCCTCATCCACGTCAAAGGTTGATTAATCATATTCCTCGGGTATGAGATATTGAGCTGTGGGATTTCCATCAAGAGGTAGATATAATGATCGGTGACCTGCAGGTATTGATAAAAATGATCTCTTCCTATCACTGAATGACAGGGAATTTTTACGCGCTCGACGTCTCAGCGTATATCCTTATCCTCACAATCCCTTTTCAGCGACCATATCCTGATATTAAAATTTGGCAAAACCGAAGAACAAATGAAAGTTTTTTTCTACACACCTTTTGTTGCCAAACCATTAAGAAATTACTGTACCTTTTCAATATGTTAATTCAGAAATGAATCGTTATATTTTAGGAAGAGCCATCGAGGTATTCATTCGATTATGCTCCACAAACTTTGTTTATTATCTCCGATCCAGGGAGTCAGAGAATTAGATCACATAGCTATTAAAGAATTACAGGGAGCTTTGAAAACCAGGAATTTTGATCAATATCAAAGCCTGAGCGATTTCAAAACCGCAACATATAAGGCATATATGAGGATTTTGAATGAGCGAAAATACAGAGAATGGACAAAAGGACGGTTTTGCAAAGTTCTCTTACAGTAGTAGTCAGGCTAAATAAATTATCTCAGCCATGGAGAAAGTGTTCAACAAAGTCTCTGTAAAAGAGACCGGTAATGATTTCGAATATTGGAAAAAACAATCGTACGAAAAACGACTGAAAACACTCGAAGAAATTCGCAAAGAATACCATAGATGGAAATATGATTCTCAATCCCGATTTCAAAGAGTTTATACAGTCGTTAAACGATAATAATGTCCAGTACCTGATTGTAGAAGGTTATGCTGTAGCCTTCCATGGTCACCCTCGCTATACCAAAGATCTTGATATTTGGATTAAGGGAGATCCCGTAAATGCCGGACGCCTTCTCAAAGCCCTTGACGACTTTGGCTTTGGAAGTTTAGATCTAAAAAAAGAAGACTTTTTAGACAGCGATCAAGTTGTTCAGCTCGGTGTCCCACCTAACAGAATTGATCTGCTAAATGATTTAAAAGGGATTGATTTCGATGATTGTTATTATCGTCGAATCGAAGTAGAATTAGAGAACTGTACAGCTAAATTCATTCATCGATCGGATTTGATTACTAATAAAAAAGCTACTGGTCGCTACCAGGATTTAGCTGATATAGAGAATTTGGGCGGCCCAGATAATTAGTGTTCCGGTGGATGATTCAAAAAGACAAACGTCCCGTTCTTGTTGGAGGTCACAATATCGGGATAGCCGTTGCCGGTCACATCGCCGGTGTCAAACTGCACGCCGACGCCCGAGTTGTCATCCACGAGGTAGGGGACAAATCCCGCGCTTCCGGGGCTGCCCCGCTGCAGGTTAAACCAGTATACCACAGCGGGCGCATTAGGCTCGAGTCCGCCTTGCGGACCGTGGGCCCAGAATCGTTTCCCGGATACGATATCTTTCACTCCGTCCTGGTCCATATCCGCCAGCTCCAGGGCGTGCGGCTGTGAGAAACGCACGCCATAGGGATTGTCACCCAGCAAGGCGCCCATAATCAGGCGTTGTTCAAACCGGATCTCATCCCCCTCCCGGTGTTGCCGGTACCAGGCCAGCCCCCACCCGTGGGCATCGAGGCTGGTGATCACATCGTTAAGCCCGTTCCCGTCCACATCATAGGCATACATCTGTGCGCCCCCGGGACCGGCAAACGCGGCTTCGTGGTATTTCCATTGGTCACTCATCTCATCTGTTCCGGGGTTCTCCCACCAGCCCTCCTTTTTGAGGATATCCTCATGCCCATCGCCGTCAATATCGCCGATCCCCAGTCCATGGGTGAATTTACCCCAGTCGTGCCGGCCGGAAACCGCCGTGAACGACCACGGGCGGGTCGGATCCCCCTCATCCCGAGCGGCATATCCCAGCCGTCCCCCGGTGTGGAAGACCAGCTCCAGGGCCCCGTCCCCGTTCAGATCATAAAACTGCGGTGACTCGTTATCCACGGACTCATGGATCAGGTGAGGGTCCCAGTAGCCGCCGGACTCGCCCGGGTTTTCATACCAGCGGGCGGACTCCCCGGGGAAACCCACCACCAGGATGTCGTTTCTCCCGTCCCCGTTTACATCATCCACACCGGCTATAAAATTGTCGGAATAGTTTCGGGGATCAAACATCCGGGGCTCATAAAAGGCATGCTTGTCGTCGAAGTCCGGTCCTTCGTACCAGTACGGACCGGCCACCACATCCGGATGGCCATCACCGTTCAGATCACCGATGGCCGCACCCTCCGCATAAAAGGTGGAGGAGAGCTGGATCTTCTCAAAGGTGTGCCCGGACCCCTGTCCCCATACAGGCCGGCAGGCCAGACACAGCAGCAGGGCCGCCCCGAGCAGGGGGATTGTCCCCGGTCCGGGTGATAAGGTCTTCATGGCACGTAACGTTTTCATCGTATGCTGTTTTTTCATGGGGGACTTGTTTTTTTATCCATTTCATTACAGTGCGAGCTTTGCAAAACCGTTGTTTTGCCCAACCCTTACATCTTTGAGATTTTAAAATTCTCGTGTAGAGTCTACACACTACGGTTTTGAAATCGCTCAGGGACTGGCATTGAACAAACCCCAGGTTTTTCAAAGCTTGCTACAGTATAGTAAACAGTATAATAAATAATGGGCGATTAATCCGCTTGCCCGAAGATCGTCTCCAGCTCCCGGCGGGCCTGATCGTACCGGTCCGATTGCGGCTTCTGCTCTAATTGTCCCTCTACCTCTTTAAGAAGCTTCCGGGCCTCCGGCGTCCCGATAGCCCCGATACGCCTAATCGTAAAAGTGAGAATGCCGGGCAATTCGGTATTCATGGCCATCTCCGCAGCCCGCTCCATGTCCCGGGTCACCAACGGCTCGGTACCATACCATATCATCAGCGGCAGGTTGTGATCATCCGCATCCTCGGAATGGCCGTAAAGCCCCTCCACGATGGACCACCGCTGAGCCGGGGCGATGCGCTGGAGCGCCGAGGCGATATACAGGCGGACCAGCGCTGAGTCCTCCTCCCGGGCCATCCGGGCTATTTTTTTGAGGGCTCTCTCCGGTATATCGTTATCCTCGCCCAGCAGCTGCAGGGCCCAGCTTCTCAGGTACTCGTTTTCATGATCCAGCAGATCGATATACTCCTGATCGCTGAGTCCCTCTGTCACATGCAGCGTCCACAGCGCGCGGAGCTTCCGGGTGATATCCGGGGCGCCTCTCAGCATTTTCCGCAGGGCCTCGTGCACCCGCTCATCCGGCCCCCGCTCGTGCAGGATACGCCGCGCGTGCCGCACGTACCACTCATTGGTGTGCCGCTGGTATTCCACCAGCTCCAGGCTGGATTTCTCCTTCAGGTTCACCCGGACATGCTCATCCTCTGCGTGGCGAATGTTGTAAATGCGTCCCAGCGTCTTATTATGGACATCCGGGTTCGGGCTGTGACACTGGTTTTTGTCATACCAGTCAATCGCCCAGACCGAGCCGCCGGGACTGTACCGGAAATCCAGCCACTGCGACCAGGAGTCGTGGGTCTTCAGAAAATCCTTCCCGTGTGAGGCGCTGTAGCCGGAGCCTTCCCGCTCAATTTTATCCGCATTCACCCGGAAGCCGTGAATATTATTCATAAACAGCGTACTGCGGAATTCCTGCGGCCAGTGGTCGGCCCCCAGGTAAAACATCGCTCCCGCATGGGCATGGCCGCCCCCTGCCGAACCCGAGCGGTGGTTGCCGGCGTGGGGACCCTGATCCCCCACCCAGTGGACGTGGTCGGCGATGGTTTTGATGTCATCATAGGTATGCGGGTTCTGGTGGTCGCCGGCCTGGCGCCGGTACCGGGCCCCCTGGATCACGTGGAACAGGTGCGGAATCACGCACGCCGTAATAAAGGGATGACCGTACGCATTAAAATCGAGTCCCCACGGGTTGCTGGTCCCCCTCGCATACACCTCGAACTCGTGGCGGGTCGGGTGATACCGCCACACGCCGGCGTTGATCTTTTGCCGCTGATCGTCCGGGGTCCCCGGCTTGCCTACGTTGGACTGGGTAAACACCCCCTGCACGCCATAGAGCCAGCCGTCGGGTCCCCACCGGAAGCTGTTGAGGGTCTCGTGGGTATCCTGGTAGCCCCAGCCGTTCAAAAGCACCTCAGGCTCGCCAGCAGGGCTATCGCCGCTCTCGTCGATGGGAATGTACAGTAAGTTCGGCGCCGCGCCCACCCACACGCCTCCGTGGCCCACTTCAAGGCCGCTGACCAAATTCAGTCCTTCGATAAAAACCTTGCGGCTGTCAAGTTTGCCGTCCCCGCTGGTGTCCTCGAAAATAAGGATGCGGTCCTTCCCTTCCCCTTCCGGGGCCCGCTCCGGATAGGTATGCGCTTCGGCCACCCACAGGCGTCCCCGGTGATCCAGGGTGAAGGCGATCGGGCGGACGACGTCCGGTTCGGAGGCGGCGAGGGTGACCGAAAACGGGTCCGGCAGTTCCATCTCTTTGACAGCCTCCTCGCCCGAGAGACCGGCATTTTCGATAATATCCCGCGGCGGCAGGATCACGATATCCTCCGGGCTAAGCTCATCCCGAAACCGGGGCCTTTCCGGGTAAAACCGGAAATCATCAAAGCTGATATGCGCCCACCCATTATCCTCGATATAGGGGATCTGGGAGACGCCCGTTTCCTTATCGATCAGCCGGATATAGATCTGTTGGCCCCTGTGGCCTCGCAGATCCACCACCACCGGACGCAGCCGCTGGTGGTCATTGCCGGTAATCTCAAAAATGGTCGTATCTGTTTCGGCCGCCACAATTTCAACGCGCGTCTCCTTCAGGGCGCCCCCCGATACCTTAAACGCCGCCCAGGGGTGGGTGACCTCAAACGCCGGGGAGGTCAATGTCCCGGTCGCCTGAGCCTTCTTTGTGCCCCCGCTGCTCACGTAAAACTGCCCGCTGGGATCCACATCCATATCCTCTTCGTATAGCTCCGACGACCGATCCGACACCGGCTGGCCCGTAAACGCCCCGCCCTCGGCCGACCAACCCTCCAGGCTCGCGTACTCAAAGTCCAGGTTCACCGGCTGCCCGTCTTTTTGCGGGATGATCCCTTCCGCAACCGTTTCCCCGGTGGAGGCGCTGATAATCTCGAACCGGCCCTCCATCCCCGCGGCCCGGTGGCCCGGGATACTGCAGTAATAGGTGTCGCCGGATTCGGCGACAAAGGTGACGCTGGTGGAGGCTCCTTCTTCAATGATCGACTCGCTTTGAACGTCCATGCCTTCCAGGGCGATATCGTGGGTCAGCGTCTCCCCGTTTACGATCGTGATGCGCACCGTTTCCCCCTTCCGAGCCTGCAACGTCGGGTTTCTGATCCCGTCAATCTCCCCGCCTATCCCGGTGTACCCCGTAATAACCGCCTCCAGGGTATACGCACGGTCTGCCCGATCCGTTTCCATCGCTTGTTTCTCCCCGGAGGGGGATGTTTGTGCCGCAGTTTCCGCGGGAAACCCCGTAACAATTAACGCGGCTCCTATTATATACAAATATACGCATGCATACTCGCAGAAATGCTTCATGTCAGTCACGGGACCCCGACCGTTGTATTGTCTTATTTCGTATCAGAGACTTTGCAAAACCGGGAATTTTGATCAATATCAACCCCTGAGCGCATTTAAAACTACGGCATATAAGACATATGTGAGAATGTTGAATGCGCGAAAATACAGAGATTGGCCATAAGAACGGTTTTGCAAAAGTCTCTATCATTATCCCCGGCTATTTGTTAAAGGAATCTCGAATTCCAAGGTAATTTCTCCTGTTCAATAATTCAAAAAGTTATTTCTGCTCCACCCGCCCCTGAAATAACATCTTACATATACAACTATAACCCGTTATGTTCGCTGCATATACTTGTTTTGGTAAAATTAGCTAAGAAAAAACTTGCCCATTCATGTGGCAAAAAGGAAAGCTGACCCAACAGGGCACCGGAGGACGTTAGATTCTTTTCATATCTCCCATCCAAACAACGCTTTCATATCATAGGCGCTAAACGGATGTTAGAAACCAATCGCAGAACGCATTATATAAAATAAGATATAAGAAAGGAATCCTATCATCTAATCCTGCATAAGCATCTGATCCCATCCTCTAAACTTGCACGGGCGCGGCTTCCGGCTGCAATGACTAAAAACGGAATTCCAGCACCACAAGAATCCAATTCTTTGTTACAATCCTGCTCAGTCGACCCACAAAAGAGGCTGCCGGATCGGGTAGTTCCGTACGACCTCGGGGGTGGAGGGATCGGGATCGAGGGTTTTCCACAGCTCAATATATTCGGGCTTATCCAGGGCCAGTCCCCCAAACAGCAGCGCCGGGTGCCGCACCGGCCACTGCTCGTAATACATCACATCCTCCCCGTAAGGCCAGCTGCTCTTGTCTTTGATATACGGGTACATAAACGCCAGGGCGTCATCGATGGATTTCCCGTCCGGGGTCTCATAGATCCACAACTCATGGCCGGGTCTGGAGATAATGTGGACCAGCGAAGTCATCACATCCAGGTTAAACAACGAATAGCCGTACGGCTTGGTCCGTTCCAGCTCATCCGGAAAGCTCCCGTCCCGGGCCATCTGGTCCGGCAGCAAGGTCTCTTTATACAGCCTGCGGCACTCCTCCAGGACCGTCTCGTCCCCCACCATCCGCGCGAAGGCGCTGGCCTGCAGGGCCCAGGCAGTGCTGTGGTTATTCCCGTGGGTCTTCTCCTCCAGTCCGAAATCGCTGGTCGTCAGCCACTCCAGGTACGCCGAGAACCACTCGTGGAGTCCCGCCGCCGTCTCCTCCGGCAGGGCGCCCGCCTCCCCCAGTACCTTGATCGCCTGGGCGACCTCCACCAAATGGATGGTGTCGATAATCCCGATACTCCGGCCTTCATTTCGACCCTCGATCGCCTGGGAATACTGCAGGTTGGGGTTCATTTTGGTCTCTTCATCAATAAACCAGGCCTGCAGGTGCCTGGTTGCTTCCTCGCCGTATTGTTGCTCCCCGGTCACTTTGTAGGCCGCAACCAGCGCCGGCACCATCTGACTGAGCCGGCGCATGGCCCGGCGGTGGGCCAGAAAGTTATCCGGGTTGCTTTTCCCGTCCCGGCGGATGTACGGCCCCTCCGGGTTGTCCGGGTCCGGCCACCAGTAATCCCCTTCGGAATAATAGTCATGGCGTCCCCCGGCGCTGCGGGGAGATACCGTATCGGTGACCGTCACCACCGGGGCGCCGAGGATGCTGTCGGCCGCCGAAAGCACCCGTTCCCGCTCAATTTGGACCAGGTCTACTTCCGGTCTCGGATTTTTCGCAGTTTCCACGCCGCAACCCGGCAGGCAAAACATCACCGCCACGAAAAGAACCGCCGCATATGATATCATGAGAGACCTGCAAGGGTTGTTCATCCTGTATAATAACATACCGTAACCAATTCTAATACCCGTTGTTACTGCCGTCCGGTCTCAGGTTCGGATTTCGATCCAGCTCATCCTGGGGCAGCGGCAGCAGGTAATGCTTGGAAGGATCTACGCTGCGTGTTTCCAGCGCATCCGTTCCCGTAAAGACCTCCTGCAGCATATCCCGCCTTACAATATCGTACCACCGTTTGTATTCGAAAGAGAGTTCTATTCGCCGCTCTTCCATTACGGAATCCCGGAAGGCCGTTTGAGACAGCCCCATGGTCAAGTCGGCCGGGTAACTATGGGCACTGCCATCAGCGCTCCGGGCCCGGTTGCGCACCTGATTGATATAATCATAGGCGTTCTGGGTGGGACCGCCATTAATTTCGTTCAATGCCTCTGCAGCAATAAGCAACACTTCCGCATACCGGAAAACGGTATAATTGATATCTGAGATGCTTCCGTTGGCATTAGCGTTACTCCCGGGGAACAGGGCATACTTAGCAATATGCGGCCTCGAGAAATTATATTCCGTATAGGGCTTCATCTCCCCGCCTATCAGCGCTTCTTTTTGAAATCCTACCTCCTTGCGATAATCCTCATCATTAAAACTGTTGAAGACTTTCATAGAGGGGACAAGGACACTCCATCCCTGCTGATCCGCGTCACGGATACCCGTTATAGGAGCCATATAGTCAACATTGGCCGGCCATGATCCGGTTACCCCGCCCAGGAAATCGATGGTAAATATATGTTCCCGGGTATCATGGTTATCAGCATTGAATAACTCCTGATAGTCATCGACCAGACCGTAGCCAAACCTGTCTTTATTCTGTATGACAAACTCAGCCATTTCTGCAGCCTTGTCATAATTTTCCCTGGTCAGATAGACCGAAGCGAGCATGGTTGCCGCTGAACCCACGGTGGCCCTGCTTCTGATATCTCCATCATGGGTGTCGGGCAGGTGATCCATCCCAAATTCCAGATCATCAATAATGCCTGTATATATCTGATCGGGAGCGGTGCTTTCGATATCATTAACCGAATTGGGAT
Source organism: Fodinibius roseus (assembly GCF_900129315.1). GTDB lineage: Bacteria > Bacteroidota > Rhodothermia > Balneolales > Balneolaceae > Fodinibius > Fodinibius roseus. Next base: position 177,530 of record NZ_FQUS01000008.1, on the reverse strand, counting down.
CTTCTACATATTGATCTATATACGGCACGGCACCAAACAGCCGCACCAAGTGATAGTAGGCCAGCGCTCTGGCAAAACGAGCTTCAGCTATAAGCGCATTTTTCCTGTTCTCATCCATCTCCACGGATGGGATCCCATCAATGGCGTTATTTGAAGCACTTATGACCCGGTAGAACTGGGGCCACACGGCCGAAATCATCCCGTTGTTGGGATCATGGGTGAAAGTGTTCAGATTAATACGCCGGGAGGCCGTACCGGGGTCGCCGATATCGCCCATATCACTTAAAAGGGAAAGGGTAAGGGGTAGCTTTCTGCCATAAAGCGATTCATATGCCAGTTCAGCATAAGCCCCATTTACGGCATTCTGGGCATCCTGGGTAGTTTTAAAGTAGGATTCCGGCGCTAACAGGCCCACCGGGTTTTCCTCTAAATCAGTACAACTGCTAATCGATACGATTAAGATTACAAGTGTTATGACGACAAAATTTAAATTTTTCATATCTGTATAGCTCTATAAATTTTATTTATGACTGGAAGCATTTTAAAATCCAATATCCAAACCAACAGTAAATGATCGTATGTTGGGATAACTGGCATAGTTTAACCCGATATTCGTATTGGAATTTTGATAACTTACTTCCGGATCATACCCGGAAAAATCGGTGAACGTAAGCAAGTTCTGTCCACTTGCATAAATTCTTGCCGACCGCACCCTGCTTCCTAATACGCTTGCCGGAATATTGTAACCCAGGGAAATATTTTTGACCCTCACATAAGAGCCATCTTCGACCCACTGTGAAGATACGATGGCACTGCGGCCCGAGGAAGCCCTCGGTATATTCGTATCTGTGTTGTTTGGAGTCCACCGGTTTGTCGCTTCCGCGAGCTGATTGCTTTTACCCGACATCCACAACAATTCCATTCTTGTAAAATTCAGCATATCATTGCCCGCTGAAGCCTGAAGAAAAACACTCAAGTCAAAGTTTTGGTAGCTGAAATTGTTTGTAAATCCCCAGATATAATCAGGATGCGGGTCCCCTATGATCGTCTGATCAGAGTTATTAACCGTGCCATCACCGTTAATATCCCTAAACTTAACATCCCCCGGCTGCTTGTTGGGTTCGGCACTGAAGTCATCTCCTTCCTGGTAAAGGCCGTCGAAAATCCATCCATAAAAGGAACCGACGGGTTCTCCCTCCCGAAGAATCTGGGATTCGGTGGAAATCATATGTCCCGGTGCCTCGCTGTACTTGACATCCCCGCCGGCAAGTTCAGCTATTTTGTTCCTGTTGAAGGAAATATTCAACCTTGTTGACCAGGAGAATTGCTCCGTCGTAACATTTTGGCTATTTATCGACAGCTCAAATCCCTTGTTTTCAATGCTCCCTATATTTTGAAGAGATGTTCCATACCCGGAATATTCCGGAAGCGGGATATTATACAACAAATCCTCGGTTTTTTTATGGTAATAATCAGCCGTGATATCTATCCGGTCATTCAGCAAACCGATGTCAAGTCCAATGTCATATTGCGTGGTGCTTTCCCATGTCAGGTTGTTATTGGCCACATCGGTGGGACGAATGGCATTTACAGGCTGTCCGCCTACCGTACTGAATACCGGCGAAAATCTTGCCAGCGACTGGTAGGTTCCAATTTCGGTATTCCCCGTAATGCCATAACTTGCTCTCAGCTTTAAGTTGCTGAGGACGTCGGAATCCTCCAAAAATTGTTCATTGGAAATATTCCAACTTACAGCGCCGGATGGAAAAAACGCCCATTTATTGTTTTTACCGAAACGGGATGAACCATCATACCGGCCGGTAAAGGTTAGCAAATACTTGTCATCAAAATTATAGTTCAAACGACCATACCAGGACGCCAGTGTCCATCTTGACAAGTATGAACTCGGGCTTTGAAAGTTTGATCCTCCATCCAAATTCCAAAAGGAGAAACTGTCACTGATAAAGTTTTGGTTACTCGCATTCCACCCCTCCGAGCGGTAATGCTGATAGGAAAAACCGCCGCTAAAATTAACCGTATGAACCCGGGCGAAGGCATGCTCGTAATTCAGGTAATTCTCATTGATAAAATTGGTGCTTTTACCGGCATTTATGGCCCCTGAACCTCCTGTATTGCGTCCTCCGACCAAGGTCGTCGGCACAAAACTTCCATACCGGCCATTGTTAATATTGGCTCCGGCCGTAACTCTTAAAATGAGATCATCCACAATAGAATATTCCCCGAATACATTACCCTCGAAACGATCATCAACATTATCTGACTCCCGTTGTGTTGCAACGGCATAGGGATTATCATGCGGGTCTCCTATTCCACTTGTCGTAAATTCGTTATTTTCATCATAAACTCCCTTCGTGGGCTCAAATTTAAATGCCCCTGAGATGACCCCGGCACCTGTTGTCCCACTGCTCCCTTCCTGCGTTCTTACACCGTTCTGTTCGGAACGAGCAAAATACAGCTTACCCCCAATCTTGAACTTTTCAGAAGCCTGGATATCAATGTTACTTAACACGCTCATTCTCTTATAATCTGAGTTAATAATGACCCCCTGCTGATCATAAAGATTACCGGAAACATAATAATTTATCCTGTCCGTGCCCCCCGAAACGGAAAGCTGGTAGTTTTGCAAATAACCGTCCCGAAATATTTGCTCCTGCCAGTCAGTACCCTCGCCCAGGGAAGAGGCGTCAGGATAAGGTACGTCATTAGCATCTCCTCCCCCATTGAGATGAATATCATTCATAAATGATCCGAATTCAGAAGCATTGAGCAAATCAAGTCGCTTTGTGGTTTGTTGAAATGAATTCGAGAGCTTTAAATCAATCTGGGTATCTCCCTCATAACCTTGTTTTGTGGTGATCAATACGACGCCATTTGCTCCCCTTGCCCCATAAATAGCAGTCGCAGAAGCATCTTTCAACACTTCAATTGATTCAATATCCTGAGGGGGCGGCGGTGTACTTCCGGGGAAGCCGTCTACGACATACAGTGGATCACTACCGGCATTGATGGACGTTCCGCCCCGGATCCGGATCCTGTAGCCGGTTCCAGGCTCTCCTCCATTAACACTTTGAACCTGGACTCCCGAAATTTTTCCCTGAATGGCATCGGTCATTCCCTGGCTGGGATAGGTATTAATTTCGTCACTTGAAACCGAGGAAATGGATCCTGTTAAATCACTTTTCCTCTGCTCTCCATAACCCACGACAACCAGCTCCTCGCCTGCAATAGTCTGTGGCTGAAGGGCAATGTTTAACTGTTCCCTGCCGTTGATCGGAATTTCCTCCCGCTGGTAACCGATATAGGTGAATACCAGCGTATCCTGCAGAGAAGATACGGTCAATTCGTAGTTTCCACTCTGATCAGTTGATGCTCCCGTGGAGGTTCCCTTTACCAGTATGTTTACGCCCGGAAGCGTCTCGCCCGACTGTGCATCCGTAACCGTTCCTGAAATCGTTTCCTGTCGTATCGAAATATCCGCAGACCAGTCGGATTTCTCCATAATCACATATGTCCGGTCGGTTTGCTTTTTATAGACCAGTCCCTTTTGAGAAAGCATTTCCCCCAAAAAATTTGCGAGGCTGTCGGACTTCATCTCCGGGACGGCAATGAATTTACCCTCCACTAAGCGGTCATCGTAGAAAAAGGAGATGTTGTGTGACTGCTCGATCTCCTGCAGAACCTCCTGTAACGTCACGACCCGTTCCACTCCTTCTTGATGCAGTCTCTCGTATTCATTTAAGGTGTAGTAGTTATCCGTCGTCTGACCATAGGCCATGTTATCTATGCCCGAGCCGATACAACCGACCACCATCAACAACAGAGCTATTCCTATGAACGTATATAATTTGTTGCCCTTCTTTTTCATAACAGCAGTTTTAGATTTATAGTTAGCTTTTATTACGTTTTTAATGTTCAAAATCCCGGTTCGAATACTGTTTGCCTATATAAACGGCCCGGTCCGTAACCTCTATGGGAGTATCAAGGGTATTGGAGAGTGCTGACGTAATTACATCCAGGCTGGTATTATCTACCGATCCGGATATCTTGCGCTCATATAAATCCGTATCCCTGACCACCACTTTTACGCCATAGGTATTTTCCAGCCGGGCGATTACATCCGATAAAGGCGTTTTATCGAAGACCAGCGTGTAGGTGGTCCAGGAGGTATACACCTCGGGATTGACAAATTTCGTGTGGATCGGGTCACTTCCCGCGCTGAATTCGGCCAGCTGGCCGGGTTGCATGATGGTCTCTTTCTGTTGGTTGGCAGGTACCAGAGCCACCTCCCCCTCTTCCAGCACGACTCTCGTATCCCGGTTTCGCGTAGAAACCACAAACTGTGTCCCCATCACTTTCACGGTGCCCGAGGACGTTTTTACTCTGAAGGCGGCACTGGTGGCTTGCTCCCGTTTTGCTACCGAAAAGTGAGCTTCCCCGTCCAAAAAGACTTCCACGGCATTCGGATCAGACGGGTCCATCGTATAAACCAAACTGGAATGAGCATTCAGCATGATCTCTGACCCGTCGCTTAGGCTTATCGTCTTGCGTTCCCCGTAGTCCGTGACCACTTCATTGCGAACCATCTCACCGGTCTGGTTCGGGTCCGGCTGAGAATCGGCAAAAAAACGAACAGCCAACCCGGTTAACGCTACCAACAAAAATACAGCCGCTGCCCGGTATATCCATTGCAGACCTGTGTTTCGTGATCTGCCGGATCTATTAACAGCATGGGCGCTGTCTCTACCGCCCACCATTTTCTTCTGCAAACGATCCCACGCTTCCTGCTGATCAGGCTGAGAAGAGGGTTGAATACTCAATCCCGTGATCTTTTGCTGAGCCCGTATGGCCGATCTGCGGTTTTTGGAATCCCCCGCAACCCACTTGTCCCAATAGGATTTCTCCTGCTCTGAAGCACTCCCACGTACCCAGCGCCTGAAGGACTCGTTTTCGATCAGCTCGTCAACACTGTAATTGGCTTTTTTCAATGGTTTCCCGTCGATTCTTTTTCTGTTTCATTCAATAGACGGGTGCGAAATGGAATTGTAATCAAAAAAATTGCAGCTTTTTTTTACCCGGTTCAATTTTTTTTAAATACGTCCGGAAATATTCCACCTTTGAACCGTACGTATCAAGGACATCGTACACTGGTACACTACACGAATTCACCAGGCTGAGGAGAAGCAGAGAAGAATCATACCTGAAAAAAACGAATAAAGAACCTATGTGAATGTGACCGTAAAGAAGGGATAAAAGCAATGCATTTCTTCTTGATGTTCCACCAGGCCACCGGTTTTGTATTACAACGGGGGGATAAAAAGTCCGGTATTCTACTGAAATCAAGATCAAAAGGCAGAAAATCGAAGCATATAGTCCATATGGATCGTTTTCAACCGACCGATAACATCGTCAAAGGGCAAAAGAACGGTTTTACCCATGCTCAAAACGATAAAAGTCCCAATAACAGCACTCCCAGGGCCACTTCTGAGGTCAATATTGCTTTTAATGACTGCAGTGCTCTGTACACATAGTTCCGTGAGGTCTGATAACTCACAGACATAATCTGCTCGATCTCTTCATAATTCATCCCTTCATAAAATTTCAGGTATAACACTTCACGCTCCTTGGGGGTGAGTTGATTTATAGCCTCTTTTAATGCTGTTGACTGGATCGCATCTCTCTCATGGCGGATAATAAGTTCCTCGGCCGTAAATTGCATCCGATCACGGGTACCTTCGAGCTTATTCAGGTATTTTTCTTCTGTTTTCTTCCTGCGATGAGTATCGATCATACTCCTCCGTAAAGCAGTCCATAGATAGGTCTTTACTCCTTCCACCTCATCCAGCTGGTCTCTTCGCCGCCATAGTTTAAAAAAAAGCTTTTGTATATGATCCTCAGCAACTGCGGGCTCCCCGCTAAATTTCACCGCATAATGATACAGATCGTCGTAATACGTTCGAAACAGATATTGAAAGGCGTCACAATTCCCGTCCAGGAACGCCTTCCAGGCTTCGGAATCACTTAATGTCTCATACTCTGAATCACCGCCCGACTGTATCGGTTCTATCATAAATTCCGGTCAATATTGATATTATTCATCAGCTGTCATCCATTGTAACCCAGCACTAATCCATCCTCACATCATCCAGGAATATCTTTTATTAAAGAATCCTTTACAAAACCGTTCTTTTTGTCAATTGCTGTATTTTCGCGCATTCAGCATCCTCATATACTGTTATTATATGCTGTGGTTATAAATGCACTCAGGGGTTGATATTGACTAAAAGTTCTGGTTTATCAAAACCTTCTAAAATATATAGTCCCACAGCCTGATCTTTTGTTAAAAAAAATTTAATGAAGCGACAGATATTCTCAAATAAAGTAAAATATCACAGAAATGCTACAATCCCTTTTCATCCGCCATCCCTTCCCGGAAAAAAGAATTCCAGTCGTATTCCTTTCAAAGACTTCGAAAAACCAGGGATTTTGTTTAAGGTCAGTTTTATAAATTTTTCTTTCTTTTTTTTATAATAATGTCTTTTTTCAATCGTAGAATAGTACTACAAAGATCTGACGGGCATTAAAATAAATATAAACTATTTCTTATATTCGGGTGCGTAAATTTTTTGCACGCATTGTACAAATAACGTTTGGCTAATCACGGTCGTCTTATCAAGATGATTGAAAACTCTGAAAAAACAACTTAGGCTTGAAAGTAACACTCAAAGATATTGCTGAGGATACGGGGTACTCGATATCCACGGTATCGCGCGTTCTAAATGGATCGGACAAGATAAGCAGCAAAACAACCCGCAAGATATACCAAAGTGCTCAGCGATTAAACTATCCTATTTTAAATAGGGATAACGATACGTACGCCGACAAGGCCTTAAAAAATATATGCATTGCCACAGAATTTCGGCTGGGGGAATTTTACTCCTCCCTGTTCTTCGGATTGGACAGAGCGGCCCAAAAAAGCCGGATCCATCTGTCGATGACCAGTTTGCCTCAGACATTCACACAGTCCCTGCAAATGCTCCAAAGGCTGGTAGAGGACCATTATTATGAAGGTCTGATACTCTACGCCCCTGGATTTCGTCGAGAGCACTATCAAAAGCTGTTTAACACACTTCCAAAAAACTTTCCCATCGTATCAAACGCTCTTATTGAAAATCCTGTTCTCCCTACTGTAACGTTCGATGGTTACAGCGGCGGTTTTATGGCTGCTGAACATTTGTACGATCAAGGCTATAAAAAATGCGGTATTTTAAAAGGCCCGATGGAAAAGCCGGAAGCACGCTATCGCCTCAATGGGTTTCGCGACTACATCACGCAGACCCGTGATATGGAGTTGATCTGGACGTATGATGGAAACTTTAGTTTTAAATCGGGCCAGAAAGCTTTTGAAGCATTCCATAATACAGCAGACAGGCCGAGGGCTCTGTTTGCCAGTAATGACAATATGGGACATGCTTTTTTGGAGGAGGCAATCAGTCACCATTACCATATTCCGGATGATGTTGCCCTCATAGGCTATGATGATATGCCGATATGCAGGCGGCACCAGCCCACCATTTCCTCCATTAATACTGACTATGAGAAACTGGGTATGGTAACCATGGAGAAAATCAAAGAAGTAATCAACAATCCGGTGAAGAGGCAGGGCGTTTTAAGCCTGGTGCCGGTCACGGTCGAAGCCCGGGAATCTACTTAACAAAGCAAAAATAAATTATGGCATCCTTAAATTTAATTTAATTACATAAATAATTAAATTTTATTTATTTTATCATGCATATTTAAATCAAATAATAATTTATTAACATATAACCCTTTTTACGCTTTGAAAGTTACACTAAAAGATATTGCCGACGATACCGGATACTCCATTTCAACGGTTTCAAGAGTTCTGAATGGATTTGATACGAATCCGGATACCAAGAAAACCATCCTGAAAAGTGCCCGGAAGCTCAACTACCCGATCCAAAACTTTGACAAAGGGATTAGTTCCGACGAGCTGCTTAATATTCTGCTTATCGCAGGAATAGAGATCGGAGAATTCTATGCTTCCTTCTTTGACGGATTAAACAAGGCCGCCTCCCGTCAGAATGTACGGCTCAGTTTTTCCAGCCTCGAAGATCATATTCCAAAAACCAAAGATATTGCAGAAAAGATTGAAAAGGAGGATTACGACGGATTGATCATTAATGTTCCCCGATTTTCCACGCAACAGTATCAAGATCTTAAGGAAGCGCTGCCTGAGGATTTTCCGGTAGTCTCCAATGAAATCCTGGATTATCCTATCTTTGAGACGGTGGGATTCGATAATTACGGGGGTGGACAACTGGTGGGACAGCATTTTAAAGAGCAGGGCTATTCGAGCTTTGGCATCATTTACGGTCCCAGTGACAAGAATGTATCGCGTCAACGGGCCCACGGGTTTATCGACTACGTAACCTACGAGGAGGATATGGAGCTCAGCTGGGAGTTTGAAGGAGATTTCAGCTTTGAGTCCGGCATCGAGGCCTTCGATGACTTTAACAAGCTTGAGGACCCCCCGCGAGCCGTTTTTGCCGGGAATGATAATATGTGTCAGGGTTTTATGCAGCAGGCGATGGTCGAGCAACTATCTTTTCCCGATGATATCGCTATTGTGGGATTTGACGATCTGCCTATCTGCTCGCGGCATCGTCCCAAGATCTCTTCCGTACATACCCACTACGAACATCTGGGGACCGTCTCCATTCAAAAAATGAAAACCCTGTTGGGCAACGACAATCACCCGGGCCGAATGCTAAACCTTGTTCCCACAACCCTCAAGGTGCGTGAATCTTCATAATAACAGCATAATAGCATCATCATGGCTACGCGACCTGTAAACAGATAGTAGGGGGCCGGGGATAACTGTGGCCAGTGCAGAGTGTAGGTGAGAGTGAATGTGAACGCTCGGGATCTGCGGTATCACAGGAACGGATAGACCGTGCAGGTGTAAATAAAATAAAAGTGGAGGAAATGGAAGGTTTCATTTACTTTTACAGGATCTGGCAGTTCCCTGTGCCCCGGTACCTGGACCTGGCATAACGTCTGATATCTGGTAGCTGACATTTGACAGACTGATCTGATCATTGAATGATCACTTCGGCTTTTTTCACATCGTCAACATTCGCATCCATCGCCATGGCTGCCGCCGCCGCTTCATCTTTTGCGGCCCCGTGGGCAATCATTTCGGGGATGGAGGTATAATCGGTGACGACAAACCCTTCAAAGTCCCACCGGTCGCGTAAAATAGTATTGAAAAGGTATTTATTCCCGGTTGCGGGCACGCCGTTATACTCATTGAAAGCCGTCATAAAGCTGCCGACCCCGGCATCTATAGCCGCTTTGAACGGAGGCAGGTAAACTTCCCAAAGCCGTCGATCAGACATATTGACCGTATTATAGTCCCGCCCCCCTTCCGCGGCCCCATAGGCCGCGAAATGCTTGGCCGTAGCCAGAATAGTCTCGGCATCCTCCAAGTCAGTACCCTGAAACCCTTCGACCCGGGCTTCGGCAAACCGCGAGTTGAGATAAGGGTCTTCGCCGGCACTCTCGGCTATGCGTCCCCACCGGGGGTCACGGGACACATCCACCATGGGCGCGAAGGTCCAGTGCAGGCCGGTGGCGGCGGCTTCCCGGGCGGCTGCGCGGGATGTTTTTCGGGCTAACCCGGGGTCCCAGCTTGCCGCCTCACCCAACGGGATGGGAAAAATGGTTCGAAAGCCGTGAATGACATCGTAGCCAAACAACAAAGGAATGCCCAGCCGGCTGTTCTCCACCGCCACATCCTGCAATTGGCGGGTATACCCGGTGCCGTAAGCGTTGAATATAGCTCCGGTCTTCCCTTCATTAATCAGTTTCTTATAATCATCCCTGATAGTCGGACCCGTAGTCGTTAAATCGCTTGTGAATAGCGTGAGCTGGCCGATTTTTTCCTCCAGCGTCATGCGATTGAGCAAAGAATCTACTTTTAGATCAATTTCTTGCTCATCGGAAACTATATCGGTATGCTGACCTGCCCCGGGCGTGGCCAGCAACAGCATGATTAAAAGGACCTCTGCCGCAGAAATTAAATAGTGTTGTTTACGAATATTCATCTCTTTCTCACTATTTTATCTTAACCTTTATTGACCATGTTATCTTTCGTCGACCATATACAGAGACGATATACAGAACCACTTCATATGTTTCCTTGCCGGCTCTCATAAAAAAGCGCAAAGGAAATTTTGTGAAACAGACCGTTCTAACTCTTTCTATTCACCTCTGAAGGAGGCGATTTAGCCGGTAATTCTCGTCTGTCCTCCATCCCATCACTCCAGATGGGGACTCTGAAAATCCAGCTTTTTCAGTCCCTCCTGTACTTCCGGGCTCGACATGAACAACTCCCACAGCAGTCCGGTGCGGTGGTTTTCAATCATCACCACAATAGGTCCCTGGTCGATGGCCAGGTATTTTTGGGGAAACCAGTCATCTTCCAGGCTAAAGGCATCATAGAATCCATAGGGACCTAAGATTTTGCCGCTCAGATTAGAGTAGAAATTCTGCAGCACATCCATCGAGTATTCCGGGGTGTAGGGAAAGGAGGAAAGAGCTGCCGTCGGGGAAATGACTCCCAGATCTTCCTCCCCGGGGCGATGTGCCGCGTATCCGTTGACCGAGTAACTGGCGGTAAGTCCCCATAAATCCTCCCCGTATCCCTCGTAATTATGGGGATTTTCAACGGCCCACTGCCTGTTGATAAGCGTATGATTCCTGTTTTCCTGCCAATAGTCGGCATACCGGTCTTTGAGTCCCCGGGGATCGAGTCCCAGGTACGAATAGTGCGCCCAGAACAAGGGTCCCCCATACCGGGGCGCCCCGTTGTGAGAAAGCTGCAGCTCATATCCGTAGGTTGTGACATCGGCCGTTATATTTCCGTTGCGCGCCCAGCCCTCGTGATACGCATCCGCTGAAATCGTATGTGTGGGGGACGAGGTGGCCAGCACATAGGTTATCAGGGTTTCATTATATCCCTCGAGAGGAAAATTCATCTCCCAGCCGTAATCGGGAGACCAGTGCCAGTACAACACATCCTCGCCCCCTTTGGTATACCAGTCCCACTCCACCTGCCGCCAGAGCGTATCCATTTGGGCGGCCAGAAATACTTCTTCCTGGCCGCCGTCCCGCCGCAAGTATTGCCGCGCTGTAAGGAGTCCCTGAACCAGAAATGACGTTTCCACCAGATCTCCGCCGTCATCCTGCGTTCCGAAAGGTTTTACCTCGCCTGTTTCCCCGTTTAACCAGTGGGGCCACGCGCCGTGAAAACGGTCGGCCTCCTTCAGGAACTTCACGATCCGCTCCAGCCGGTCAACCCCCTTCTGGTCCGTGATAAAATTGCGCTCCATGCCCACGATAATAGCCATAATGCCAAAGCCGGACCCGCCCGAGGTAACGATATGCTTATCATTTTGCGGATAGTTGCCGTTCATATGAAAACGCTCGCGCGCCATCCCGGAATTGGGTTCGGCGCCATCCCAGAAATACTGGAAGGTTCGCTCCTGGGTAAGCGTCAAAAGCGAATCTTCTGAAATTTGCGTGGCCGCGCCTTCCGGGGCCTGTTTGGCCGGGGACGTGGGTTCGGGGGACCGGCAGCCGATGGTGGCAACCGATGCGAAAACGGCAAGTGCTGCAATGCGAAGTAATTTTTTCATGACTCAGGTTAAGTTGGAATTAACGGATGTACGAATAATATTCACAGCTTCTGATCTTGTCCGGCTGTAACATAGGGCGGTTGAAAATGCTCCGCGGGCACCTCATAATAATTTCTCAGCCGATCCAGTTCCTCTTTGAGTTCTTTAATCGTCTCCTCATATTCCTGGTCACCATACTGATTCTCCACTTCACGGGGATCCTTTTCCAAATCGTAGAATTCCCACACGTCATCCGTATAAAAATGGATCAGCTTGTAGCGGCCGGTTCGCACGCCGTCATGCCGCGGAACGCCGTGCAGTCCGTGATCATAATAGTGGTAATAGATACTTTGCCGCCAGTCGTCGGGAGTCTCTCCTTCCAGCAGCGGTGCGAATGATCGTCCCTGCATGTCATCGGATATCTTAGTGTCGGCAAGATCCAGGAAAGTGGGAGCAAAATCGATGTTCTGTACCATGGCGTCAATGCTGCTGCCGGGCTTAATATGGCCGGGCCATCGCATCAAAAGGGGCATCGTCAGTGATTCCTCGTACATAAACCGTTTCTCCGCCCAACCGTGCTCACCCGTGAAGAATCCCTGGTCGGAGGTGAAAACCACCACGGTATTATCCCGGATCTCCGGGTGCTCTTCGAGCCAGTCCAGTAACCTGCCTACATTTTCATCCACGCCGTCGATAAGGCGCAGGTAATCCTTAATGAACAGCTGATATTCGAATTTACGGAGCTCTTTTCCGTTCGTTTTCGTCCGTTCCCGGTACCTCTCCGCCTCAGGATCCTTGTATCGGTGCCATCGCCTGAGCTGCTCCTGGGTCATCCGGTCATAATAGATATTTTCGCAAGGATCATGTTCCTCCAGCGGGGGCAGCGGGTTGTAATGGATGTTCATATTCGCCTTTTCGGCATAGGGCTCCCGGGTATCATAGTCGTCAAACAGGGTCGGGGGTTCGGGGATGGTGACATGTTGATACCGGTCGAGAAAGCGGAACTCCGGCATGCGGGGCACGTGAGGAGCTTTGTACTGGACAAAGAGCATAAAGGGATCCTGCTGGCGACCGGTGTGGCCTGTAAGCCACAGGAGGGCTTTACCGGTTACCAGGTCGGTGGAGTGTCCCTGTACCGCTTTGCTCGTATCAGCGTCACCGGTGACAAATTCAGGGTTATAATAAAAGCCCTGTTTCCCCGCTCCCGTAAGCCGGTCTGAATAATCAAACTCGTCGCCCGGTGGGTTGTTCATATGCCATTTGCCGATCAGGGCCGTGGTATAACCCGCATCCTGCAGCAGTCGCGGCAGATTAGCCTGACGGTTATCCCAGGAAGAGGCATTGCCGACTACGCCGTTTTTGTGGCTGTGCTTGCCGGTGAGGATCGCAGCCCGGCTCGGGTTACATATGGAATTGGCCACAAAGCTGTTCCGGAAGACCGCTCCTTCTTCAGCCAGTCGGTCGATATTGGGCGTGCTGTTTATAGCTCCCTCGTAGGCGCTGACCGTGCGGGTCGCCTGATCGTCCGTCATGATAAAGATAATATTCGGCCGTTTGCCTTCGCCTGTATTCTCGGTTTCTTCCGACTTTTGGGAACAGGAAAAAAGGAGGACAGAAGCCAGGAGAATAATAAATATAGTCTTAGCAGTTGACAAACCAGTAACCGGGATTTTAATTCATAATATTCGGTATTGCCCCAATTATCCCATCTCCTGCCGGCATTGGGATCAGAACATGCAAAAAATATAAATGCAGAGCTCCATCTTTCTCCTACCACCCCGGATTCTGTTCCAACTGTCCCCCTGAAAAGTCGATTTCACTTTGGGGAATAGGAAACAGTGTATGCTTATTGGGATCAAAATCGGTTTTCCCCAGGGCATCAAATAATTCCTTGGCATACCCCGGCTCTACCTTGTTATAGCGCATGATATCATAATAACGGTAGCCTTCCAGGGCCAGCTCATACCGGCGTTCCTGCCATATTTCATGACGCAGCTCTTCTCGGCTGGTCGTCGTAATCTCCGGTAATACCGACGGCTCGCCTTCTCTTGCACGGGCTCGTATCATTTCAAGGTACATTAAAGCCTCTCCCGTATTACCCAACTCATTATGAGCTTCTGCAGCCATGAGCAGCACATCGGCATAACGCATAACCACCATATTGACCGGTGAATTTGACGGGTAGCCGACGGGCCACGGTTTGGGAAGCAGCGTTTTTTGATTCGCCCGCGGATCGGCGCCCTCGGCAAATTCCGGAACCTCATCCGGTGTTCCGGGCCAGGCTTCTCCTTCGAAAAATATGGTGTAATCTCTTCTTGGGTCGCCATCTTCATAGGCATTCGCCAGATCTTCGGAGGGAGAAAAGAAGCCCCATCCTATATTCCCTCTGACTCCCTGCCATTTGTTCCATTCGTTTGATATATCCTGTTCATCTCGTGTTATAAACTGGACTTCAAAAATAGACTCCGCACCATTTTGGTGCTCAACGCTCCAGTTCTGGTCATAAGTGTCCAGCAAATTATATTCACCGGAATCAATTACATCCATGGCATAGCTCAGCGCGTTTTCATAATCCTGCCGGAAAAGATATACCTGGGCAAGCATGGTCCTGGCCGCTCCCTTTGTCGCTCTTCCCCGTTCCGAAGAAGCATATTCACTTTTAAGTGGCAGATCCTCGACCGCGCTCTCCAGGTCGGTTACAATTAACTGGTAAACCTCCTCTTCCGATGCTCTCGGCTTTACCTGTGCCGCTTCTTCCGGGTCTCCGGGTACTTCCTCATAGAGGGGTACCCCGCCCCATCCTCTCACCAGATTAAAGTAGGCAACCGCTCTTAAAAACTTAGCCTCCCCGATATATCGTGACTGGAGTCCGCCATCCATCTCAACATCCGGGGCATTGTTGATGACCATATTGGCGCGTGCAATCAACGTGTAATTACTGTCATAATAAGAACCCAAATCACCCTGACTGGTCAGGTACGTAAAGTTATTGACTTGTTCCATCCGGGGCACACTGCCATCTGCGGGGGTACTGCCGGGATTCGTATCATCAGATCCCACTTCTTTAGCGACAAACCGGCCAAATCCGCTTAACCCAAAACTCCTGGTCTGGGCATAGGCCCCGTTGAGAAGTTTATGAATCCCCTCCTCTGTAGTATACAGCGTAGAACTGGAGGGTTCTCCCAAAGGCTCTTTGTTTAAATTCACAACCCCGTCGTCGCAGGCAGTCCCTGCAAGTACAAAGATGCTTAACAAGGTAACGTTTATGAATTTCTTCATGGCTGCTCAATCTTAAATTTAGAAAGTTATGGAAGTTCCAAGCTGGAAAAAACTCGACACCGGGTAGATGTTGTTATCAATGCCTGCATTTAAGGCACTATTGTTGTTCACATTGGCATTGTTCGGATCATCAACGCTGCCGGGCGACCTGACACTACCCGGGATTTCCGGAGTAAGCCCTTCATACTTTGTAAAGTAATGGAGATTATTACCGCTGATATACACATTTGCGGATGATACCGGCAAGGCCTCCAGCGTGGATGCCGGGAGGGTATACTGCAATCGCACATTTTGGATTTTAACAAAGGATCCGTCGTGTACCCACCGTGAAGAAACTTCATAGTTCCAATCCCCGCCGAAAGTAATTCGCGGGACCTCATCACTTGTACCGGGACCCGTCCAGCGATCCAGCCACTCTTTCGAAAAGTTGTCGTCGCCGGAATACCGCACATTATTGTTACCGTCGTAAATCTCGCTTCCAAAGGAACCGTACATATCAACCGATAACTCGAATGCTTTGTAGCCCACGGTTATATTCAGGCCTCCCGTATAATCCGGAATCGGAGAACCGATCTTCGTCCGGTCCTCACTGCTGATCGTACCATCGCCGTTGATGTCGGCCATTCTCAGGTCCCCGGGGGCAACATTAGACTGGGTGGGGGCATTGTCGATCTCCTGTTGCGTATCAAACGGGCCGAGGGACTTATAGCCGTAGAAGAATCCGATTGGCTGACCTACGCGGGCGCGACTCACGTTTTTACCCGCTCCGATATTTCCGCCGATCAGTTCATCCCTGGTACCGAGATCCACCACCTTATTATTTATTGTAGATGCTCTTAATCCGATGTTATAATAAAAGTCACTTTGTGATCCGCTAAGGTCGAGGCTAAACTCAATACCTGAATTCTCTACGGACCCGACATTTCCCTCGGTGGCATTCAACCCAACGGAGCCCGGCACTCCCACCTCCACCAACATATCCTTGGTGGTACGTTTATACCAGTCCACTTCTCCCTCAATTTTGTCTTCAAAAAGTGCGAACTGCAATCCGATGTCTGTTTGTTCACTCTTTTCCCATGTCACATTCTGATTGACCAGGTTCGTAATCGTTGCTCCCCGGTCGATACTATTCCCCCAGATGCCGGCGTAGCCGATACCGGTAGCTGCGGTAGCGTAGTACCGGTAATCCCCGATCTTTTGGTTGCCAATTTGTCCCCAACTGCCCCGGATTTTAAGATCGGAGAGCCAGCCCGCTTCATCCATAAAAGGCTCTTCGATAATCCGCCAGCCGAGGGCAAAGGACGGGAAGGTTCCCCACCGCTCATCTTCCGGAAATTTTGAAGAACCGTCAATGCGCAGAGTCCCCGTAAACAGATACCTATCCATCAGGGTATAATTAACCCGTCCCAGGTAAGAAACAATACTGCTGGAGCTGGCAATATTTGAATTCCCAAGTCCCTCGGTCGCTCCCGCATCCAGATACCAGAGATCTCTGTCATCGGAGAAAATATTATTACGCTCTCCCCCCAACTGCTCAAAATTGTTTTCCTGGGCCGTAATCCCGACCACCGCGTCAATCTTGTGCATATCTACCGTCTGGTTATAGGTAAGAGTATTCTCCCACAGCCAATTCTGGGTCTTGGCCCACCTTTTTGAGAGGCTGCTTTCCTGGTTTCTCTGGTTTTCGTCCACAAAAAATACGGGATCAAAGTTCGTATTCTCGGCGTGACTCATATCAACGCCCAGGCTGGACTTAAACTGAAAATTTTCCAGAAAACTGACTTCAGCAAACGCATTTCCCACCAAAGCCCTGGATTTTGTAAAGTTATGATGATAGTCAAGAGCTGCGATAACATTCCCGTTAGAACCGATGCCGGTAGACGCATACGAGCCATCGGGATTCCGTACCGGTACGGTAGAAGGAATTCTATACGTCCAGCCGAAGGCCTCTCCCAATCGATTGTCTTTATCCGACCAGTTGCCTGACAGGTTATGGCCGATCGTAACATTATCGCTCAGATGATACCGGTTATTCACGCGAACCGAATACCTTTTGTAGCCACTTTTATCAACAGTCCCGTTTTGGTTGTCATATCCTAAACTGACGTAATAGCTGTTTCGGTCTGTTCCCTGGCTGAATGAAATGTTGTACTTCCGCACGGAAGCGGGATCCATTACCTCGTCAAACCAGTCGGTGGAGCTGTCGATCTGACTGAGATCATACCTCGATTCCTCTCCAATGTTTTCGAGCCCCTCATTAATAAGCGTGGCATATTGCCGGGCATTGACCATACTATAGGAAGTAGGCACTTCCACCCCTTCAGACATGGTAAAATTAAAAACCGGTTCCTCACTGGTCCCCTGTTTGGTCGTAATCAATACTACCCCATTGGCTCCCCTTGAACCGTAGATCGCCGTTGCGGAAGCGTCTTTCAACACCTCCATGGATTCAATGTCGTTATTGTTTAAATGCGAAATATCATTGACAAATACCCCGTCAACGACGAACAAGGGGGAACTGTCGCCCGTCGTACCAATCCCTCTGATATTTATGGAGGGGGACGATCCCGGTTCCCCGGAGGATACGACCTGTACGCCCGAAGCCGTACCCTGCAGTGCCTGGGCGGGATTAGAAACGGCGGGAGCCGTAAGGGCGTCGCCCCTGACGCTCGAGACCGACCCGGTCAGGTCGCTTCGCTGCTGTGTCCCATAGCCAATGACCACCAGTTCCTCTCCCGATTCGAGCGTTGCCGGAGTCATGGCCACATCGATTTGGTTGCGACCCTGTATCGGTATTTCCTGCGTTTCAAAACCGATAAAAGAAAACACCAGGGTATCCGTTTCACTTTCCGTGGTCAGCTTATAGCTGCCCTCCGCACCGGTGGATGTACCTCGCGTGGTGCCCTTTATCTGGATATTAACGCCAGGCAGCGGCTCTCCATTCTGATCACTCACAGTTCCCTCTACGCTGTGGGCCTGGGAAAGGCTTTCCTCAGGGAACAGAAACAGGGAGCAGATGAAGGTCAGGGCAACAATAGATAGGCTTTGGTATCTCATAATTTTTCCGTCGTCGTTGATAATAATTTTATGGCTGGAACAACCAGGAACTGTTGTAAGACTAAAAATTAAATGGGAATGATGCAATTTATTATGCAATTTTATATTAATAAATATTATTTCTTGCATTTTATTGCTTTTATTTTACTATTTACCTCCATTTAAGCTTGAAATAAAAGAAAATTAATGTTAACTACTTTCATTTAATGCAATTTTATGCAAGAATACGGTACGTCAGTTGGTCGTTTATACTTCCACATTATTCCATTTGCAGGTGTGGACCCAATTTGATAGCATAGTAGCGAAATAACATTCAGCCACAGGGGTACAGTCAAAGGTTCTTATAATTTCTTATGAAAGTAACACTGAAAGACATTGCAAAGGATTCGGGCTTCTCGGAATCAACCGTTTCGCGGGTCCTTAACGGGTCCCCCAAAATCAGTGCCCGGACCCGGGACATTGTCATGGAAAGTGCGCGGCGGCTGGGATACCTGTCCCCCGGACAGCAGAACAGTGATTCTTCCGGGAAATTTCTGAATGTAGCACTGATCGCAAGTGATTTTAAGGAGGGGGAATTCTATGTCTCCTTTTTTGACGGACTCAATCAGGCCTCCAAAAGGAACAATATCAGGCTTTCTCTTATCGGTCTTGTTGATCCGGAAGAAGAGCTTCACAAGCTGCTGAAAGAAATTTCGCTTCACTATTACGATGCCGCCATTCTCTATATCCCGGAATACACCCGCAGTGAGTATGAAGAGCTTTCAAACAATATTCCCAGCGGATTACCTATCATTTCAAATGCTCTTATAGAAAACCCGGTGTTCCCCACGGTGACCTTTGATGGGTACAGCGGGGGCTATCTTGCTGCCAGACATCTTGAGGATCAGTCGTACAGCGACCTGGGACTTATACAGGGACCTTTTGAACGGGCGGAGGCACGCTACCGGAGCAACGGGTTTAAAGATTACATCCACCAGCACAATCACCTGGATCTCCGCTGGGTTCATGAAGGTGACTTTACGTTTGAATCGGGTGCCCGGGCTTATGAGGAGTATAAAAAGCTGAACCAAAAACCCCGCGCTATTTTTGCCGGTAATGACGATATGGCTAATGGATTCATGGAATCTGCCAAACAGGAAGGCATACAATTTCCCGACAATGTAGCCATAATCGGCTATGATGATTTACCGGTTTGCCGTCACAACCAGCCGACCATATCCTCCATTAAGACGGATTACGAGGCCCTGGGCATGACCACGATGAAGCTATTACGGGAACTGGTGGAAAATCCCGCTCAGAATAACAATATGCTGAGCTTTGTTTCGGTCTCCCTGCGCCACCGCCAGTCCTCATAAACCCAGGGTGGATGAATAAATATATTATTCAGATCCCCAGATATTTTCCTATCATCAATAATACCTTCACCAATAATAAGAGGGCTTTGCAAAACCGTCCTTTCGGCCAATCTCTGCATTTTTGCTCATTCAAAATCCTCACATATACATCATATGCTGCGGTTTTGAACTTGTCAGGGGTTGATATTGATCAAAATTCCTGGTTTTGCAAAGCCCTCAATAATAGAGGATAAGTAGTATGATCGCCTGCAAATAAATGGGCTCCCGGCAACGGCCGGTATGTGAGAGAAGAGAACAAACAGATTTCCCGCTTTTTCAATATCCATTTTCACAACTATGCATTAAAAGCTATCTTACCCGTTTTCTTATGACCCCTGAATCCACACACATGCGGGTATGCCTTTGGCCGGAATTGATCTGCTAATCATTACTGCCTATATACTTTTTATCTGCTGGCGCGGTATCAGCGCCCGCACGTCTTATAGCACCGCAGACGATTACTTCCTGGCCAATCGCTCCCTGAGCTGGCCCGTTATCGGGCTCTCTCTTTTTGCGACGAATATCTCTACCAGCAGCATTATCGGGCTCGGCGGAAGCGGGTATAAAACGGGCATATCCGTCTTTAATTACGAGTGGACCGGGGCCATCATGCTGGTGATCTTTGCCCTGTTCATCGCCCCCTATTATATCCGGAACCGCCTGACAACCATGCCCGAGTTCCTGGAGCGGCGTTTCGATCACCGGTCCCGCTTCTATTTTTCCGTCATTTCGATCCTCATCAACGTACTCATCGATATTGCCGGCGCCCTGTATGCAGGCAGCCTGTTTCTGAGGGGGCTCTTCCCGGATATCGACCTGTTTGTTTTTGTAGGAGTCATGGCTTTGATAGCGGGACTGTATACCGTCGTGGGGGGATTGAAGGCCGTCGTGCTCACCGACTCCGTGCAGGGCATCCTGCTGGCTGTGGGGACCGGCATTATTTCTGTTATGCTTTTCATGAAGCTGGGGAGCTGGACGGAAATCACGGCGGCGCTTCCGGATAATTTTATGAGCCTGATCCAGCCGCTCGACGACGAGCTGACCCCCTGGCCTACCCTGTTTGTCAGTATCCCTATTCTCGGTTTTTACTTTATGTGCTCCAACCAGCACATGGTCCAGCGAATCCTGGGGGCGAAATCGATCGAGGATGGAAAAAAAGGAGCTATTTTCGCCGGTTTTCTGAAGCTGCCGATCCTGTTTCTGCTGGTCCTCCCGGGCACCATGGGACTCCTGCTGTACCCGGATCTGGAAAATGCCAACTTCATCTTTCCGACGATGCTTTACGATCTCCTGCCGGCGGGACTCCTGGGAATCGTCATGACAGGGTTCATTGCCGCCCTGATGTCAAGCATAGACTCTGCTCTTACGGCCTCCGGGAGTATCGCCACCCTCGATATCTATAAAAATATAGTTCCGGCTAAAAGTGAACGCCATTTTATCCTGGTGGGCAAGATATTCATTATCCTTTTTGTAACCATCGCCTCACTGTGGGCTCCCTTTATTGAGCAGTTCCCGACGCTTTGGGAATACCTGCAGGCGGTACTCGCCTATCTTACGCCCCCCGTGGTCACCTGTTTTTTGGGGGGACTGCTGTGGAGGCGGGCTTCTGCAGAAGGGGCCTTCTACACCCTTCTGCTCGGCACTTTTTTCGCTTTCCTGATGGTCATCAATAATTATGTTTATCCGATCTGGGGAACCGTGCACTACCTTTATTCCGCCACGATGATCTTTACCTTCAGCTGCCTGGTCATGGTTGTTACCAGTGCGCTGCAACCCCGTACCCGGGCGGGGCGTGAAAAAGAGGGTGCGCTGGGAACCATCCGGGAGATGGCGGACCACGATCAACCTGCTGATGAGTACAGCGGACCCTGGTATCTTTCTTCCAAAGGATTTGCTTTCTTTGTTTGTACGGCTACCTTGATACTTGTTATTTCCTTTTGGTAATTGATATGACCACCAAGCGATAGTGTTCTTACATAACGGCATGCAAGTTTTTCTGTAACAATCACTCAGCTATAGATGGTTGATGTTTCTATTTCGGAGAATCCCAGAGGCCTTTGCATAACCCCTGATTTTTCAAAGGCCTCTCCTAATGATTCTGTGAAATAATGATAATAAATTGTTAATAACTCCGAGTTGCGATTCTTTAGAATAACAACGAACATTACGATTGCTGTGACATCAGCGAAATGCTCCTGTAGGCACGTTGAATCCCAATACGCTCACTTAACGGTACCCTCTCGCATACTTGTGTGAGGTGCCATGGTTCCAGACCACTTTACCGGTGAGAAATCCTGGCTGAACAGAAAATAAAAACACAATTATCAATATACTGATTCACTCCTATGAAAACGTTATTTCCCATCCTTCTTCTTTTGTCCTCCGTAATAGTGGTTGCAGTCATCACCCCCCAGCTGCGGGCCCAGGCGCAGCAGGAGCCGCTGGGCGTGATGACCTACAACATCCGGTATGACAACCCCGATGATGCTCCCAATACGTGGGACAACCGCAAGGAGCGCGTAACGAATCTCATGCAATTGTACGAACCAGCCTTCCTGGGAACCCAGGAAGTGCTCTTCCACCAGCTTGAGGATATTGACCGTGCGCTCACCGACTACCGGTGGATCGGCAAAGGACGGAAAGACGGCAAAAAAGGCGGTGAGTTTTCCGCTCTTTTCTATGACTCCCGGAAGGTGGAACTGGTTGCGGGTAGCGACAGTACAATCTGGCTTTCCAAAACACCTGGCCAGCCCAGCAAAGACTGGGATGCCGCCCTGCCCCGGGTCCTGACGTGGGGAGAATTTGAGGTTAAATCGAGCGGGGACCGTATTTTCGTTTTTAACACGCATTTTGATCACGTGGGGGAAACGGCCCGCACCGAAAGCGCCCGAATCATCCTCGATACCATCAAAAAAACAGCGGGTGATCGTCCCGTCGTGCTGATGGGGGATTTCAATATCGTCGATGACAGCAAGCCCTATCAAGTACTGACGTCCTCTTTCATGACGGATGCCATCCATACCTCCGATCTCCCGCATGTGGGACCGGCATTTACCGGCGGGGGATTTGAGGTGCAGATTCCCTCACGGGGACGGCGCATCGATTACGTCTTTACCAATAACGCGGTTGAAGTCCTAAAGCACGCTACCATTACTTCTTTCCGGAATGGCTATTACCCCTCGGATCATCTCCCGGTTTTTGCGGAAATAAAGGTGAAGTAAGGTCAGCCGTCATCCCTCCCCTCTGTCTCCGTAAAATGACTGCGAAGCTCATCTGCAGACGCCCGGTCCAGCCTGCCCGCCTCTTCTGCCCTGTCCGCAGTCTGTTGCCCCAGAACGGTGTACAACCCCAGCAGCCCCTGTTGATTACGCAACAGCTGGAGATGTCGGGTGACCGTTTCCACGTCACCGCGGACAATCGGTCCGCTGATGGCTTCCTTGAAGGAGGTGGACTGAACGTTCTTCAATGTTGTGCCGATCAGCGGGTAAAGGGCCTCGCGGACCTGCTTCTTATCGAGTCCGCTCAGTCCGCCGGTATCGGTTGCGGCATCCAGCAGGGTTATCAGGTAGTTGGAAGCTAACACGGCCGCAACATGCAGGTGGGATTTCTGTTCCTCCGTAACGGACAGCGTTTCGGCTCCCAGCAGATGAGCCATGCGCTCGAGCAGGGGGAAGACCGCAGCATCCCCCTGCAGGCTGAAATAGATGTCCTTAAAATCCGAGGCGCCCGAACGGGCATTAAAGGTTTGCAGGGGATGCATAGAGGTAGTCCGGGCTCCTTTCTCCTTTAGAGGGTCCAACAGAGCAGCGGATTCATTTCCCGAGCAGTGGACAAACGTTTTGCCCGATAAATCGCCGCCGAGTGCGGACAGCCGGGCCGCAACGCCCGCAATCGCCGCATCCGTCACCGTCAGGAATACCACCTCCCCCAGCTGGTCCAATTCGGACGGAAACGAGGAGGCGGTCGCTACTTTTTGCGTTACGGCAACGGTCCCGGCCCGCTGTTCATTGCGGTTAAATACGCTCTTAATCTTGATGTTATGACTCGCAAAGGCCTCCGTCAATGCAGTCCCCAGCGCCCCCAGGCCAATAACAGTTATTTCGATATCAGATATGTTCATGCTATATTATCTTTGTTGAATCCTTCCCCCGCAAAGCACAGCCGGAGATCTTGGCTCGTGGCCTCCGATAAAGCTTCCGGGCTTTCAATTTTTCCCTTTCCGTTTCCCGCAGGATGTAAGAGATGGTATTCACAGGAGATGTCTATAATAGTTACAGATAAAATGCTACGGCCAGCCAGTGTCCCCGGTATGCAAAACTACAAATTTTGGCCGTTTTGTCACGATCCGGGGCGACGACAAAATCCTCTCCCTTCCGCTGCACGCATACCTCGTTCATATTTAACCGCAACCCTTGTCCCCGAAGCTTGATATACGCCTCCTTGACCGTCCACAGGCGGATGGTCGGAATATCCAGCCCGTTTTGCCGTTCGACAGGGTGCATCATCCGTGAGCGTACCCGGTCCGAAACCTTCCGGTTCAGCGGTTCCACATCAATACCGATAGGCTCGCTCGAACTGAGTCCCCCGAATACCACCCGGTCGGTATGGGCGATGCTTACTTCGAACCGGGTTGAAGATGTTTCCGCAAAAGGGTTGCCCAATTCATTTTTACAGACTAAAAATCCTTCGCCTGTCACCCCCCACTCCCCGGCCAACTGCCTGAGCAGCCTCCGGGATGAAGCGTACTCCCGCCTGCGCTTTTCGTGTTGAAATGACTCCAGTTCCCGCCGTTCCTGCTCACCCAGCTGGTCCAACAACGCCGGCGTAAGCCGCTCAATCTCTTGCAGGGCAAAGATACTCTTAAACGGCAGGGAATCGGCTAAATCTGTAAGAATATCGTTCATATGAAGGTGGTCTGAACTCAAAAAGCTTTTCTTTTTTAATTCCACCAATACAGCTAATTATTGGAAACTTTGCAAAATTTGTGGCCTCTGTGTTTTCAAAACTACAAAATTATTGCCTTTATTCGATGAGATAAAATTCAGGTCGCTTTCTCCCATCTCTCACAACTTTTTGCCTGATATTCTTACAGGGCATTGGCCTGTAGCATGGCCCCCATAGCATCTCCATACGCAAAATAAGCAGGATATGAGAGGCCTTTGAAAAACCAGAAATTTTGTTCAAGGTCAAGGCCAGAGGGAGGTTGGAATCGCAGCGTATTGCCCATATGTGAGGATTTCAACCGACCGATAACGCCGACATTGGGGAAAAGACCGGTTTTGCAAAGCCCTCTATGAATAACAGCGAACGTTGACCCCGGTTGCCTTACCCCGGCACAGGAATAAATTTTCCGGTGACAATTGGGATATAGAAAAAACTCACAACTCTCTGGCTAATTCCCTATTTTTAGCAACTTAAAATCATATAATCAATAATACACAGAACAAAGTTTAGCCCTTTTTCCATGAGCAACACTGAGTCTTCAGTAAGTGAACAACACGAAATTCGTCTCGAAAAATTACAGGAACTTCGGGAGTTGGATGCTAATCCCTATCCCTACGAATTCGACGTCACCCATAAGAGCCAGTACATCCTGGAGCATCCTGAACTGATAAAACAGGACGAGCAGGATCCCGGCGAGGTTGAGCGCGTTTCGGTGGCGGGACGTATTATGACGCGCCGTATCATGGGCAAATCCACATTTTTTAATCTCCAGGATTCCACGGGGGAAATTCAGGTGTACATCAGGCGCAATGATGTGGGAGAAGAAAACTACAATACCATCTTCAAAAAGCTCTCCGATATCGGGGATATTGTGGGTGTCAAAGGATATGTATTCAAAACCGGTACCGGCGAAACCACCGTCTATGCCGAAGAATTCCAGTTGCTCAGCAAAACGCTCCGTCCCATTCCGGTTCCCAAGGAGGTCGAAACGGAGGATGGAGAGACCAAAGTGTATGACGCCTTTACCAATAAGGAACAGCGCTATCGCCAGCGCTACCTCGATCTGATCGTTAATCCCGAAGTGCGTGAAGTCTTTCAGCAGCGAACCGAAATGGTTCAGGCGATGCGCAACTTTATGAACGACAAGGGCTATATGGAAGTTGAAACGCCCATCCTGCAGCCTATCTACGGCGGCGCATCGGCGGAACCGTTTGTGACGCACCACAATGCTCTCGACATGAAACTGTACCTGCGCATTGCCAACGAGCTGTATCTCAAGCGATTGATCGTCGGCGGTTACGACGGTGTGTATGAATTCTCAAAGGATTTCCGGAACGAGGGACTTTCCCGTTTTCATAACCCGGAGTTTACCCAGGTTGAGCTGTATGTTGCATACAAGGACTACAACTGGATGATGGATTTTGTGGAAGCGATGGTGGAACACGTCGCCAAAGCACTTCATGGCTCCACCAAGGTAACGGCAGGCGACCATGAAATAGACTTTCAACGCCCCTGGCCACGGATTCCCATGTTCGAAGCGATTGAAAAGGAAACCGGCAAAGACCTGTACGGGAAGGATCTCGAAGCATTGAAGAAAGCTGCCGGTGATCTGAATATCGAGCTCGAGGAAAGCTTTGGAAAAGGAAAGATCATTGATGAAATTTTCGGCGAACATGTGGAACCGAAACTCATCCAGCCGACCTTCATTACCGACTACCCCATTGAAATGAGTCCCCTCGCCAAAAAACATCGCGAAAAAGAGGGATTGGTCGAGCGTTTCGAGTGTATCTGCAACGGGAAGGAAATTGCCAATGCGTTCTCCGAACTGAATGACCCGGTTGACCAGCGGGAACGTTTTGAGGAGCAGGCGCGCCTGCGTGCCGATGGGGACGAGGAAGCCATGGCCCTGGATGAGGATTTCCTGCAGGCCCTCGAATACGGGATGCCTCCCTCGGCGGGACTGGGTATCGGCATCGACCGGCTGGCGATGATTATGACGAATTCCGACTCCATTCGGGACGTCCTGTTTTTTCCCCAGATGAAACCGGAGAAATAGTTGTTGGTTATTTGTTACTGGTTGATGGGCGGCAACCCTATAAAAAAATAAGCAGGAATAACTAACTGTTAATACATAATCACGCCGCAATGAAGTTCGAATGGTATCTGGCGCTTCGGTATTTTAAAGGCAAGCGGCAAGACTCGCGGTTCCTGAGTTTTATCAAAGCGATGGCGATTACCGGGGTCGCCGTCGGTTCGGCGGGACTGCTTATCGCCCTGTCGATCGTGCATGGCTTCAAGTCTGCCATCGACAACAAGGTACTGGGGTTTGCGCCCCATGTGACCGTCACTACCTTTAGTGACCGGCCGATCCTGCGCGCAGATACGCTGCTTGCTGATCTCGCCGATTATCCGGCCATTCGGCAAGCCCAGGCGGTGGTAGAGGGACAGGCGATGGTGCAGTCTTCCGGGGAGGTTACGGGCATCCTTGTGAAAGGGGTCGACGAGGAAGGGGATGTGACCGACATTCGCCAGTATATCGACCGGGGACGCTATTTTTTGGGAGAAGACAGCACCGGCATGCCGGGCATGGTGGTGGGATCAAAACTGGCCCAGTCGCTCAATGCGGATATCAATTCGGTGCTTACCGCCTATACGGTAGAGGGACATCCCTCTCCCCTCAGTTCGCCCGAAATCAAGCAGTTCCGGCTGAGCGGCATCTATCAAACCGGCATCGGCCAGTTCGATGATATCTTTGCCCTGGTTGCACGCCCCCACGCCCAACAGCTGCTTCAGGTGCCCGGCGACCAGGCCTCGGTCATGGAGATCAAGCTCGGCAACCCCGCCGATATCCAACCACTGAAAGAACAGCTGAGCAGTGACTTGGGTTTCCCGTATTTTACCCAGAGTATCTACGAAAAGTACAGCAGCATCTTTGCCTGGGTCGACCTGCAGGAAGAAACCATCCCCTTTGTGATAAGCGTCATGATTATTGTCGCGGCTTTCAATCTCATAGGCACCGTGCTGATGATGGTCCTGGAGCGCACGCGTGATATCGGCATCCTGAAAACAATGGGAGCCAGCGACAAAAGCATCCGGTGGGTCTTTCTGCTCGAGGGACTGTTTGTGGCGGTAGTGGGACTTATTATCGGGATTGCGATCTCGCTGCTCTTTACCTGGCTGCAAACGACCTACCATATCATCCCGCTGTCCGAAGAAAACTATTACATGGCGTACGCGCCCACGGAGCCTCACGGACTCGATTTTCTTCTCGTAACGGTCGTCACGTTATTTCTGTGTTCCCTCTCCTCCTACCTGCCGGCCCGCATCGCCTCCAAGACCGATCCCCTGAAAGTGATCGCCTACGGGCGGTGATTTTTTTGTTATAAGTTAATTGTTATTGGTCATTGGGGGGCCTTTCTAATTATTACCCGAATGTAGTTAGCAGCAATATTCAACTCATAACCAGTACACAAATAATCATCAACTAATATCGTCCCCGGATATGAGGCCGTATTTCCTCGTCGTATAATTCTCGTAGCCTCCGGTGCGTTTCCGTTCCCAGCGGCTGGAGCGAGGAGGCTCCCGTATTGCTCTCTACATGCACTTTTTTGGTGGCGCCGGGGATGACGGTCGTGACCTGCGGGTGATCCAAAATCCAGCGCAGCGCCAGCTGCGGCATCGATCCCCCGGGCATAAGTCTCTCAATCTTATCAACGAGTTGTAGTCCCCTGTCGAACGGGATGCCGGAAAAGGTCTCGCCCACATTAAATGCTTCCCCGTCCGCATTAAAATTCCGGTGATCGTCCTCCGCGAACGTCGTATTTTCATCGAACTTGCCGGTGAGCATACCGCTGGCGAGGGGGACCCGCACAATGAGGGAGACGTCCCGCTCGGCCGCTTTCTCAAAAAATTTATCGGCCAGGTGCTGCCGAAACAAGTTGAAAATGATCTGAAGCGAGCTGAGGCCTTCCTGCTCCAGGCATATAAGCGCCTCTTCCGTCGTCTCGACACTGGCTCCCCAGTGTTTAATCAGTCCCTCTTCCTGTATTTTTCGAAAGTGATCGAAGACGGCTCCCTTTTCGAGCTCTTCCTTTGGGATACAGTGAAACTGATCCAAAAACAGCTGTGACAGGCCCAGGTTTTCAAGTGAGCTCACGACATGCTCTCGCATCACCTCGTACGTAAAATTCTGGGGCCAGCCATAGCCGTCGTCCTGGCGGCGTCCGAGCTTGGTCGCCACGTATATCTCGCGGTCGGTATCCATATCCACCTGTTTCAAAAAGGCTCCGATGGTCCGCTCACTGATCCCCATCCCGTAAATGTCGGCGGTATCAATAAAATTCCCGTCCCGGTCGACATACGCCTGCAGTATGGACAGCGCCTCTTCCTCACTCACTTCGCCCCATTCACTGCTTCCCAATTGCCAGGTACCGAGTCCGACTTCCGCTATGGACGCTTCTTCAAAAGATCTGTAATTCATGAAGTGCCAGCTGATTTGTTTACCGTTTTAAATGTATGGAAATATAAGCAAACAAACGGTCTTATCCATTGAAGATCATGTATCCATCCCAACTGTCTGAGAGGCCCGGTCGGCGCAGTGAGGATTTTTGGGTTTCAGGTTGACTGCTAAGGCATTTTCACCGGCTACGATACGCGAATGCGCCGGCAAGTGAGCAGTGACAATAATTGAAGGTAAGGGGACACATTTCGACTCATTCTCAGAGGTCTCCTATGACAACGCCGAAGAGATCCTCATCCGGCTGCACTCTTCAAAGACGGCATCGTACTCATCAATACGGTGCGACCAGTCCAAATGCCGGTTAATATTCTGCAGCGAGGCTTTTGGCAGCGGATCCGTCTCTTGGGTAAGCAGGTCCTTGAGATAATGAAACAGGTCGTCTTCGGTATCATAGAGGACGGGCGCATGCAGCAGCGGCCGGTGCAGGCTTTTCGGAATCAGCTCCGGGTAATGCAGGCGGTTGGGCAGCAGCGGGTGACAGCCACAATAAATGGCCTCCATGATGGCTACACAGAAAAACTCGTACGTCGCCGTGGATACCACGATATCCCCTTTATGGAGCAGCCGGCTGTAGCTTTCCTTGTTTTCCACATAGCCGAAATGGGTAATATGTCGCCCGTACCGTTCCCATGCCTTTTCAAATTCTTCGGGTTTTTCATGCTGGGTATCCCCTGCAAGGATTAAGTCGAACGTAAGATCGATATCATTCAGGCGGTTGAGCACCCGGAAAAACATGGCCGGGTTGCGATCGAACTGCCAGCGCTGATTCCAGACAATGACCGGGTGCTCATTCGACTCCCGCTGGTCGGGCTGGGCATCAAAACGCTTTAAATCGAGACCGGGATACATGACGATGCTTTTGTCGGCAATTTTGTCGACCGGGTAATAGTGCTTGTCGTCGGGATACTGCTCCAAAAATTCAGGCAATGCCTGCAGAAAGTCATTCCGGTGGAACCGCGACGAGAAGATCAGCCGGTCGGCCGAAAGCATACTCAAATAATTCAGGTAACAGTACGTCTGGTCCCGCTCCTCTCCCTCCGGCATCGGCTGGGTGAACTGGTTTTCATGCATGTACATCACCTTGGGCACCTCCGAAAACCGGGGATTCGTCAGCGACAAAAAAGAAGGCAGGTCCGTCATACTGCTTACCAGCAGCAGATCGATATTCACTTTCACTTCCCGGGCCATCCCCGCCAGCACAACCGAATTCCCGTGCATGCGCCACTTCCTTCCCTTGTAACTCAGGTTTACAGGAATCACCTCGTGACGCGAATGCTCCCGGAGTCCTTTCAAAAAGGCTTTATGAGAACCGCTGTAAAAAGGTTCAACCGCTAAAATGTTCATGAAAATTGTTGACTTATAGTTTTTTTAAGTACCCCGATGGTGTTTTTTTCCGGCTCATTCGGGAACACACGCTGTTTCCCGGGCAGCCTGAATGAACAAAGCGATAAGATAAGTGATTCAAACAATAATCCTATGCCTCATTCATTTAACGGGCTAACCATCCCTCTCTTCACCGGAAACGGGATTCGATCTCTTCTAACGGAATATACTCGAGCGTCGGTTTCTCCAACGGATCTTTATACGGCTCGTCACAGGCAAAAAGCTGGTCCAGCAAGTTCTCCATCTCCATATCCGTCAGTTTTTTTCCTTTTGGAATAGCCGTCTTTGAAGCAAAGGCGATCGCCAGCTTCTTGCGCTCATCCAGCTCTACTTTGCCTCCCAGTTCGCGATACTGCTGCAACATAGACTTCAACACGGATTGTTCATCTCCTATATCGATATCGGCCGGCACGCCACTTATCATGGCCGTATTGCCGCTCAGCAGCTGAACATTAAATCCCATACGCTGTAGTATAGGGTGCAGCTCTTCGAGGAGCGAAAATTCTGAGGCGGAGAACTCGATATTCTGAGAAAAAAGGAGCTGCTGGGTGCTGGGAATCGCCTCCTCGGTAGCGCTCAATGCCTTCTCATAGACGATACGCTTGTGGGCCGCGTGCTGGTCAATCATACAGAGTCCCGACCGCGTCTGAGTCAGGATATACCGGTCATGCAGCTGCCAGAACCCTCGTTCGCGCATGCGGTCGGGCTGCTGACTGCGTTCCTCCTGCTGTCTCTTCTTAGAGGAGGTATCGGCTTGTTCTCCAAAATCATACAGCTGCTGTGAAAAGTCTTTATTTTGTTGTGGTGGTTTCGACCGGTCGGAATTGATCCGCGAGGGAAATTTCATCGGTCCGCTTTCCCGGCTCCGCTTCTGGGTGGGTCCCCCGAAATTAATATCAGAAGCGAACCCTCCCGAAGAGCGACTTTGCGGCGAATAGTCGCTGTGTTCCGGCACCTCCGGGACCAGGAACTGCTCATTCAGTGCTTTTTTTACCACCGACTTTGTCAGCTTGATCACGCTGCGTTCATCTTCAAACTTGACCTCCTCTTTGGCCGGGTGTACATTGACATCCACCTGGGCGGGATCAACGCTCAGGAAGATAGCATAGAACGGATACTCCTTCTCTCCGGTCCACCGGTCATAGATCTTCAAAATCACATGCGTCAGGTACCGGTGCTGAAACGGGCGGCCATTCACAAAAAGAAACTGTTCCCCGCGACTTTTTTTCGTCAGCTTCGGGTCTGCCAGGACCCCGCGGACCGTCAGGTAGCTTGTCTCTTCCTCAAATTGAATAAGACTGGCCTTATAGCTTTTGCCGAACATCTCGGCAATGCGCTCTTTCAGCGGCTGCTCTTTCGGCAGGTCGTAAATCGTATCCGTATCCGCAACAAGTTCAAACCCCAGCTCCGGGTTTGCCAGGGCCGCCTGCTGAACCGTTCTGAGAATATGCCGGAATTCAGTGGCATCCGTCTTTAAAAACTGCCGGCGGGCCCGCACGTTATAGAAGAGGTTGCGTATGGCTACCGAGGTTCCGTCATCGACTGCCGCCGGTTCAAAAGACTTTTCCTCGCCGCCCCAGATTTCGTATTTGTATCCGATATCATCACCGGGACGCTTGGTCTTGAGGGTCACCTGCGCTACGGATGCGATGGACGCCATGGCTTCGCCGCGGAACCCGAGGGTACGCACGCGAAAGAGGTCATCCACATCCTGTATCTTGGAAGTGGCATGCTGCTCAAAGCAGAGTCTCAGGTCTTCCTTCCCCATCCCACAGCCGTTGTCCACCACCTGGATGAGCGTCCGACCCGCATTTTGAATGACAATCTTCAGTTGGTCGGCCCCGGCATCAATAGCATTATCCAGCAGTTCTTTCACCACCGAGCTGGGACGCTGGATAACTTCGCCGGCAGCAATTTTATTGGAAATTTCGGGAGGCAGTGGATGTATAATGGAATGTTGAGAATCCGTTTCCTGGGTCAATGTACGCGCTGAGTTTCAGGTTTGGCATTTGTTATCAATACAGCGGAAGGATCGCTGATCCCGGCGGGGAATATTATATATAAATAAGGGTCTTATGAATCTACACAGTAAGGTCCGTTATAGCAGATACATAATATAGAGTACCAGCGATAACCCCAGGGCATACAGCATAACCGAACGTCCCTGGTGATATTTCTTGTGCTTGCGTTCAATCCTTAATCGCTCTCTTCGGCTTTTCTCCTTTTCAGGATCATGATGGCGAAATTGATAATTAAATTTCCTGGGCTTGGGACGGTGCCCGAACATTGGCGTAATCATGGGGGCCTCCTTTCAAGTTGGCATAGAAGTTTTCCATTAATCCCTAATAATATAACCAGAAAAATTGTGAAAATGCAGCAGTTCCATTTTCTTTATTTTCAGGCTGGATTATTCACAAAAAAAGACCCAATTAGATGCTAAGGCTTTAACAAATAATAGGATAACGAAGCATTCCATATTATTCATGAATAATCCAGGTCAGGCTGTGCACCTGCTCTTTTTTTTTGGTATACTTATAGGCAAATAAAATTCAAATATATTGCTGAACACACATGAGTTACGACAAAATTACTGCTCCCGAAACGGGCACAAAAGTTGAAAAAAAATCCGACGGTTCACTCAAAGTCGGTGATAATCCTATTATCCCTTTTATTGAGGGAGATGGTATCGGCATCGATATCACCCCCACGATGCGCCATGTCCTGGACAGCGCTGTTGAAAAAGCGTACGACGGACAGAAAGAAATTGAATGGTTTGAAATTTATGCCGGTGAAAAAGCCCTCAAATTTTACGGGGACGATCACTGGCTGCCTGAAGATACGCTCAAGGCGATTGAAGAGTATAAAATCGCCATCAAGGGACCCTTGACGACTCCGGTGGGCGGAGGGATTCGTTCGCTGAACGTTGCTATCCGCCAGAAACTGGATCTCTTTGCCTGTGTCCGCCCGGTCAGGTATTACAAAGGCACGCCCAGCCCCGTAAAGCATCCCGAAAAAACCGATATGGTCATCTTCCGGGAAAATACCGAAGATATCTATGCCGGCATCGAATACCAGACAGGCACAGAGAAGAACGAAAAACTCAAAAACTTTTTGATAAATGAACTGGGAGTCGATCAAATTCGCTTTCCCGATACCACTTCCCTCGGAATTAAGCCCATTTCCATTGAGGGGACCAAGCGCCTCGTCCGCTCTGCCATCGACTATGCCCTCGAGACCGGCCGCGACAGCGTAACCCTGGTCCACAAAGGCAATATCATGAAGTTTACAGAAGGCAGCTTCAAGGAGTGGGGCTACGAAGTGGCGCGCGAAGAATATGATGCGGAAGTCATTGGCGAAGGACCCTGGTGCAAGCTTCCAAACGGACTGGTTGTCAAAGATGTCATTGCGGACGCCTTCCTGCAGCAGATTTTAACCCGTCCCGACGAATATGATGTCATCGCTACGATGAATCTCAACGGCGACTACATTTCGGATGCGCTTGCTGCCTGCGTAGGCGGAATCGGCATCGCTCCGGGCGCCAACATTAACTACAATACCGGCCTGGCTGTCTTTGAAGCGACCCACGGGACTGCACCCAAGTATACGGGGCAAGATAAGGTAAATCCGGGATCGCTTATCCTTTCCGGGGTGATCATGCTGCGCTACATGGGCTGGAATGAAGCTGCAGACCTCATAGAGAAAGGGATCGAGGCTTCCATCAGCCAGAAGCAGGTAACCTATGATTTCGAACGCCTGATGGAAGGAGCTACGCTCTTGAAATGCTCCGAATTCGGCGATAAAATTGTTGAGAATATGTAATATAATAACTGAGCCCGAGGCAAGAGCCATCGGGATATTAGCAATAGCTCTGATATATAGCATATATCCCTATTCTCAGCTTTCATTCTCCAAAACCCGCAAAATTTTCACAATTTTGCGGGTTTCTTTTTTTAAAGGAAGGGGCTTTCCAACACAGGCGTCTATCCAGAATTGTGCTCAGGATCTGCTGCAGGAAATAGCGTTACCAGCATCTAAGGCACCATTGCAACAGATACGGAAAAACTGTGCCTGCCCCGACTGCCGCCGGGGGTGTTCAGTATGAAATGGCAGGGTTTTCAAAAACTCTTTTTATATAAAAAACATGGACCGCGGGATTACTACGCCTTCGAAGGATTGGGATGAGAGAACGATGCATAGTATTTAGAGACTTCTTTCCGGGATCTTCGGATGCTTGCGGCGGCGGGAAGTTATCAAACAGGCAGACCGACTGATGAGCTTCGTAACAATCATTCCGGGAATGTCGGTTGAAAAATGCGCAGTACGAGCTAAAATTCCTGAAATGCCCCCGACTGTTTCATGGCATTCCAGGTCTCCGCATGCGCGGACATTCGCTTATTCAACTGCTCTATAAGCTCTTCTTTCGAAAGCTCGACCGCCGCCAGCCCCCGCATGCTGCTCTGCCCTTCCACCGGCATCGTACCGGTTTGCAGTGTTGTTACCGTCTCATCCACCGCGCCGTCAGCCTTACGGAGGTCAACCAAAAAATCGGCATTCGCCAAACCGGCCTCCATGCCCAACTCTTGTACGGCTTCCGCCCGTACGGCTTCAAGCCTGCCGGATATCGACCGTTTCAGCAGGGTTGTAGCACGTTCAGCTGCTTTGGCCTCCGCAGAAGCCGCATCAGGGCCGATGGCGCCCGCATAAGCCTGAACGGCACTGCTGTCGTACATCACTGATTCTTCGCCAAACCAATCCGGCAGCGCGTCGTCTTTGTGTGCCGTTTCTTTCTGGGGCGTGTCAGGGGGACGAGTGGTATTCGAGGTGCCGGAACAGGCCGCAGCGACCAGCACTATTGCCGTGAGAATAACGATGCTTATAACAGTACGATGCATAAATCTTATTTTTTTGAGATTACAGCCGGTTTCCAACTATGGGACGATATTATCGCCCGTTGTCCAAGTCCCCGGCCCGGGTGCTCCCTCCCGAACATGCGGAAAAGTTGAACCTTCAAGCCGGTGCCGCGACCTGCTTCACAGTTCAGGTTCCGGGAATGAAATCCGGGCCTTAAGACAGCTTGAATAACCGGCGTTAAGATCACCTAAAGTTTAGATACTGTCAAGCGATCAAAAGGTTCCCTGCCGGTGAATGTACCCAGGATCATTCCGAGCAAGAATACTTTCATCCATAACCCATTTATCCTTGAAAAAGCTTTAAATAATCCTCAAACAGTTCATTTTGTCATCCAATAAGTGCCTCGGCCTGTCTGACCGCAGCACGGATACCCCGGACGGACGTGTTAAGGGTAAGGGTATATGGGATTGAGGTATTGTAAAACCCTTCTGTAACTCAGTTTTCCCGGGTCGGGGATTCCACCTGATCCCGTTCCAGCATGCCGAGTTCTACCCGCTTGACCAGCTCTTCTCCCTCGCGCCATATGGTAAGAGCCACGACCTCACCGGGAATTGAAACGGCTATTTTCTGCTGTAATTCATTGGATTCGTTAACCAAAGAGCCGTCGACGCTCAGGATCACATCATTCCGCATCAAGCCGGATTTCTCAGCTGCCCCCCCGGGGCTAATATCCTGTATCCGAACCCCCCGGATGCTGTCCATGCCCAATTCTTCTGCGGTAGCCGCATCAACCGTGCTTATCCTGACGCCCAGCAGCGCCCGGCGTACCTCTCCATGTTCAATAATATCTTCGGCCACTTTCATGGCCAGGTTCGAGGGGGCCGCAAAGCCGTAGCCCTGGTAGTTACCACTCATCGAAGCAATAGCGGTATTCACACCGATAAGCTCGCCGCTTGTATTTATCAAAGCCCCGCCGCTGTTTCCCTTATTGATGGCGGCATCGGTCTGGATAAAGCTTTCGATCCGCATCTGGTCCTGAATAATCCGCATGTCGCGACTGAGCGCACTGACGATACCTGCGGTTACCGTGGACCGCAACCGGAAGGGATTGCCGATGGCCAGCACCCACTCACCCACCTCCACCTCATTCGAATTGCCTACCGTGATGGCCGGCAAATCCAGGGCATCGATTTTCATGACCGCCAAATCCGTGCTCGGGTCGGTCCCCACGACTCTTGCCTCAAAGGTGCGCTTGTCATTCAACGTAACTTCGATCCCGTCTTCCACCGCTCCATCGATAACGTGGTTATTCGTCAGTATATACCCGTCGCTGCTGATGATAATACCTGATCCGACTGTTCGGGCCCTGCGCGGGAAGATTTGTCCCCAAAAATCCGGCTCTCCCTCCTCATGAAACTCATCATCAGGTATCTCCCGTTGACGGAGAGGCACTTCCGTTTCGATATACACCACCGTTGGCTTAACCCGCTCCGCTATATTTTTAAAAAGAAACCGGTCGTCCATCCGCTGCAGCTGCTCGTTTGAAAAAATGGGCTGACTGCTGTACTTGATCTCCGTTGCCTGAACCTCCGCCCGGTCATCCGGGGAATCCTGCCGGTAGATAGCAAACAGCGTGCCCAGCACCATTCCTATGAGGAGCAATAAAATTCCCGACAAATAACGATCACGTGTTTTCATAATGACTCCTGCAAAATATGTTCAAAGATAGCATCCGACGTACGGTCCTTTAATCCTTCCACATGGTATTTCAGATAGCGATCCAGGTGTTCTATCAGCGCTTTGAGCTCTCCGTTCTGAAACGGAATATCGAACAGTACCGAACTTTTCGACTGGAGAGCAATCGCCATAAATTGGTATTGATGTTCCGTAAGCTTGTACGCGTGCGGCGACACGCTCTCTGTAGATACTAAACCCGATTCGAGGTTCAAATAGTTCGTTTTTTCCGAAGAGGATGTGTCTTCAAGCTGCAGGCCGATCCCGACCAGGGTGGCCAGGCGAATCTGGAGGTAGGGAAACAGAAGCGAGGGATGAATACTCGTCTCATCGAGCCAGAGCAGCATTTTCTTTGTGAAATCGAAGAGCGGTTTGTTCACCTCGTTTTCATGCACCAGCTGGCTGATGAGCTCGACGGCTGAGGTCATCGTAGCCATCTTCTCAAAATCGGTACGTACGTTCATCGTCTTCTCAATATAACTGGCCTCACTGAGGAGCTGTACCGAACGCGAGCCTTTATAGTAATAGACTACATCGAGTAGATTACCCACTTCGATGAGTCCGGAAAATTTGCTCTTGGGTTTCTTGGCGCTGCGAACTATCAGGGCGATCTTACCGTGCTCACGGGTAAACATGGTCACAATTTTGCTCGACTCCTGGTAATCTACCGTCCTGAATATAATGGCTTCGGTGTGGGTAATCATTCCTTTTCTATCATCAACCTGTTAGAGGACCTGGCAACGCCATACTTTTGGGCTCGTCTCTACTTTTTCGCGAGTCCAGAATCCTCATATATTCCTCATATGCTGCGTTTCTGAATTCGCTCAAGCCGTAATACTGGCCAAAATGCCGGGTTTTCAAAGTCCCCATCAATAGTTCTATAGAAAAGGACGTATAGTACCCTTAGAAATGCAACCGGTAATTAGTAGCCCCCTTGCAAAGCCGTTCCTTTGGCCAATGTCGGCGTTATCGGCCGGTTGAAATCTCACATAAGGGCGATATGCTGCGATTCCACCCTTCCACTGGCCTTGACCTTGAACAATATTCCTGGTTTTTCAAAGGCTTCTGTTATTAATTTCCGGTTCCCGTCAGTTGAACGGACTTCACAGGCCGGTTGTTAATGACGGAATTCTCAATCAATTTTAATTTCCGGGTTGAACGTTC
Organism: Fodinibius roseus; assembly: GCF_900129315.1. GTDB lineage: Bacteria > Bacteroidota > Rhodothermia > Balneolales > Balneolaceae > Fodinibius > Fodinibius roseus. The sequence continues at coordinate 139,485 of NZ_FQUS01000008.1, read as the reverse complement.
GATAAGTGCGTTAAAATCACCGTTGGTCATCTGATCCTCGAACCGGAGGACATTCTCCCGGTCAACCCAGGGTTCCACTTCCCGTTGATCTCCGGTCTGTTGCTCTTCTGCGGAATTGGTACTGAACATATTATTTCCTGCGTTGTCCAAAGAAATTCCCGCACTACCGGTTGTAGGCTGAGCGGACTGCGATGTTGAGGGAACGGACGCTGTTGACCGTTCTTTATCAGCCCCTCCCCCCCGGTCTACAAAAAACCATGTGCCACCAGCCGTTATCGTAAGCGCCAGCGTCGCCGCTACAGCATATTTATAGACCGGCTTGAACGGCTTTTGAGCGTCTTTTTTCTTTTGTCCCGCATGTTTCGCTGCCTGCTCTACAATGCGGCTGGAAAGCTCCGGAGGAGGATTTTTTTCGGGAAGCTTATCCAGCTTAGCAAGCGTCTGGCGCATACTCTCGACTTCGATAAGGAGATTTTCATCCTCCATCATCGCTCGCTCCATCAGCAGCTCTTCCGAAGGATCCATTTCCTTCATCAGGTACCGAATACAATCATTATCCTCGTTGCGCATAATTTTGTTCTTCTTGTTCTTTTTCTTTATCAAAAAGTTTTCGAAGATTTATCAACGCATACCGCATACGTCCCAGCGCGGTATTTATAGAAACATTCGTCAATTCGGCAATTTCCTTAAACGGCATTTCGTAATAATGTCGCAGCATTACCACTTGACGTTGTTCCTCAGGAAGCTCGGCTATATGAGTCATCAAGCTGCTCTTAGCCTCTTCTTTCTCAAGCTGTTCCTGTGCGCTGACAAGATCTTCATCAGGCAAACGATCGTAGAAATCAGTGTTTGATTCCTCGTCGTAGTTAGAACTAACGTCCACAAACCGTTTTTGTTTTCTTAAATAATCAATTGTTGCATTATGGGCTATACGCATCACCCATGCGATCCATTTTCCCTGCTCGTTGTAGGTGTCATCCATCTTTGTGATGACCTTGGTAAAGGTCTCCTGAAAGATGTCATCGGCCTTGCCGGCCCCTCCTACCATACTATAGATATAGGAATAGATCTTCGTCTGATGACGATTCATTAATTCACTGAATGCCTGTTCGTCACCGTTTTGACGGTAAAAACGAACCAGATCCTTATCATCCAGCTGCTTATATTTTTTACTGATATGTTTTGATTGTTCAAGCTTCATAATATCCTCACGCCTGATTTAAGAATTTTCGGTCAATTATGCAACTACCTAATACGTGCATGTCATTGACTATATCCATTATCAGAACAAAATTTATAGCCGTTATGATTCATTTGTCTACTACACAATACGTAATATAACACTTTTTGTTCCGTTTCAGTCAATGATCCGTTTGTATGGTAACTGTTGGAAGTGTTACTGTATATCACATGTTAATGTGATGCCCGCTTCTTCTGCTGATCGAAATAATCGAACACCCTGCGGCCCATGGTATTTCCTATATCGGCCTGCAGGTCCTCCAACGTAGCTTTTTTCACTGACTCAACGGATCCAAAGTTACTTAACAATTTTTGTGCTGTTTTTTCTCCAATTCCTTTAATTTCTGTAAGCTCCGTTTTTATGGTGCGTTTGGAGCGCTTATTCCGGTGAAACGAGATCGCAAACCGGTGGGCTTCATCCCGCACCCGCTGCAAAAGCTTCAAAGCCGATGATTTTTTGGGGATCATGATCGGTTGCGATTTGCCCGGTACAAAAACTTCCTCCAGTCGCTTCGCCAGACCGATAATCTCACACTCCCCATAAAAACCAATTTCCCGCAAAGCTTCAACTGCACTGCTCAATTGTCCCTTTCCACCGTCTACTACAATCAGATCCGGAATCTGCTGCTTTTCCTTCATTACCCGCTTGTAACGGCGGCTCAGTACCTCTTTCATGGAGGCAAAGTCGTCTGGGCCTTCCACCGTCTTGATATTAAATCGCTTGTATCCGCTCTTTCGTGTGCGAGCATCCACAAAACAGACCATTGAGGCTACCGGGTCGCTCCCCTGCAGGTTGGAGTTGTCAAAACACTCGATACGCCGCGGCAGGCGATCCAGATCGAGCTGTTCTTTCAGCTCTTTTACGGAATGCGGGATCCTTTTCCGGGCGGCCTTCTCTTTTTCGAGCTTTCGCTCGCCCAGCAGCAGCTTGGCATTGGACAGCGCCATGCGAATCATCTTGGCCTTGTCGCCGCGCTGGGGACGATGGACCCTCACCTTCTTGCCGCGTTGCTCGCGGAGGTACTGCCGCAGCGGCTCGTCGTTCGCCAGCTCGTCACTTACATAGACTTCGTCGGGGATGGCTCCGGCATACTGCCCCGTATAATAATCTTCTACAAACGACTGCAGCATCTCTCCCTTTTTCAGATGATCGATATTTTTCAGGAAGCGGTGAAACTTACTGATGAGCTTGCCTTCCCGCACTTTAAACAGCACCCCGCACGCTTCCGAGATCTCCTTGTCCACTTTTAAGGCAAACAGATCGCGATCCACCTGCCTCTTTGCCACAACCTTCATCCTGCGGCTGTACTTCCGGACCGCCTCGAGACTGTCGCGTATGCGGGCCGCCTGTTCAAAGGCCAGGGCGTCGGAAGCAATCGACATCTCCTCTTTCAGGTCCCGAACCAGCGCATCCGTGCGGCCGTTGAGCATGCGCTCCACTTTATTAACGGTTTCCCGGTACTCTTCCAGCTCCCAGTCACCGGAACAGCTTTCCAGGTAGTCGTCAAAACAGGAGTGCCACTTCGGGGCTCCCCGGGTACGGTCAATCGTCTTCCGGGAGACCGCACAGGTACAGAGTCCGAATGCCTTGCGGATGGTCTCGAGCATCCGCTTCATATGTCCCACGCTGTCGTAGGGACCGTAGTACTTGCTGCCGTCGTTAATGACGGTACGGGTGGGATAGACGCGGGGACGTTCGTCGTTGGTCACACAGATATAGGGATAGGTTTTGTCATCCCGGTACATCACATTGTAGCGCGGCTGATGTTTTTTAATCAGGTTGTTTTCCAGGATGAGCGCCTCGGACTCCGAGTCCGTGACAATCACTTCAAGATCATCGATCTTCTTAACCATCACCCGAATGCGCCCGTCATGTCCCCCGGAATCCTGGAAATACGATCGCACGCGGTTGCGCAGCCGTTTCGCCTTGCCAATATACAGCCGGCGGCCTTTGCGGTCTTTGAACATGTATACACCCGGTGAAAGCGGCAGGTGATCGACTTTCTCTTTCACCGCTACATCGGGACTGTGGGAGTTGCTCATGATGACTGGCGATCGACTATCTATCTTTTATATTAACCGGAGTTATTGTTTACTCCATACTTGCTTAAATTTAAGGAGTCTGCACCTGGAATGGAAACGCGATCACTGCCGGAAAGATTCTGTTTGCATCACAAACCAAATTCATTACTTTTGAAAACAGCGAGATAGTAAGGCCATTGGCTGAGATTTATTATCCGTATTACAACTGAAAGGGCACAATATTCTAATCGTGCACAACGACATATCATGGTTTATCTTTTTTTAGGCGATACAGGATAAATACTATTTCACTTAACTATTTCTGAGATCATAACAGCTGGTGATGCGTTCACGAAAGAAAATCTTTTTGGTGCTTCTGTTTATCATACAGCTGAGCATCATCTGGCCGGTCTATTCGCTGTTTAGAGGCGTTTATCCGATGATCCTGGGGTTCCCCCTTTCTTTTGCCTGGATCATTGCGATGCTTTTTGCCTCTTTTTTTCTGCTTCTCTGGTATTACTGGAGTGATCCCGCCCACAACCCATCCCGGACCTCCGACAAAGCAGGGGATCATTGATGGAAGACTGGATTGTCATTCTGATTATCTGCGGGATCTACCTGGCTGTCACGCTGGCGATGGGTATTATACCCGGCCTAAAGGTTTCCGACAGCGTAACGGGCTTTGTGGCCGGCGACCGCAGCATGAACCTGCTGATCCTCTATTTTGTGATGGGGGCATCGGTCTTTTCGTCTTTTGCTTTTCTCGGGGGGCCCGGATGGGCGTATTCGCGGGGGGCTGCTGCTTATTATATTATCGGCTACGGCATCACCGGCATGATCCCGATCTATTTCTTCGGTCCCAAGGTGCGCCGGCTGGGCGAGCGGTACGGTTTCGTCACCCAGGCCGAAATCCTGCAGGATCGCTTTAACAGCAGGACCCTTTCCGTGCTGCTGGCCATACTGAGCATCGTCGTTTTTATCCCCTACCTCACGCTCCAGATGAAGGGCGCCGGCTATGTAATCACCACCGTCAGCGAAGGCGCCATCCCCCAGTGGATGGGCGCCGGTATTGCCTACCTGGTGGTCTTGCTGTACGTCTATTTCAGCGGGGTTATGGGCGTGGGGTGGACCAACACCTTTCAGGGTATGTTCATGATGGCACTTGCCTGGTTTTTGGGGCTGTACCTCCCGTATAAGCTGTTCGGGGGCGTAGGTGCGATGTTCACCCAGATTGCCCGGAGTCCCGCCGTCTCGGAGTTCATGCTCCAGGCACCGGGACTCAATGCCGAGGGGAAGCCGTGGAGCTGGTGGGGCTTTAGCTCGGCCGTCCTGGTTTCGGCCGTGGGATTCTCCGTGTGGCCCCATCTCTTTATGCGGGCCTTCGCCGCCGACAGCGACCGGACAATGAAACTCACGGCCGTCCTCTACCCCACCTTCCAGCTGTTCCTGGTCCCCATCCTGATGATCGGGTTTGCCGCCATCCTGGTCTACCCGAATGTTACCCCCGCCGATACCATATTGCCCTACGTACTCACACAGCTTGACCTGCCGGTGGTTTTAGTGGGCCTGGTCTTTGCCGGCACGCTGGCCGCTTCGATGTCGTCGGGCGACGCGATCCTTCATTCGGCCGCTTCTATCGGCGTGCGCGACGGACTTTCACTGTTTCTTCCCGACCACCTGAAAACCGATCACCTGCAGCGCCGTTATATCCGTATATTAGTCGTGGTCATCAGTCTCCTCGCCTATTACTTTGCGGTCATATCGGAGGTGCCGATCGTGAATCTCCTGCTGGGATCGTATGGCGGGGTGGCCCAGATATTTCCGCTGGTCTTCTGCATGTTTTACTGGCAGCGCGCCACCGGGTCCGGGGCACTGGCGGGACTCCTGGGCGGGGTGTCCGTCACGATTTTTTTCCTGCTCTATCCCGATCTTCGTCCCTTCCCCATGCATGAAGGGATCTACGGATTAATCGTAAATATCCCCCTGCTGGCCGGCGTAAGCCTGATGACCAAACCGGAATCGAAAGAACGAATACAACGCTACAGCAACGCCTGATGAAACATACCCGAACCGATCCCGACATCCCTGTTATTTTTGAGGACGAGCATCTGCTGGTTATCGACAAACCGGCAAACGTGCTCTCGCAGGCAGACCATACCGGCGACCCGGATGTACTCACGCTCTGCAGGGAATACCTGGCACAACAACGCAGCGGCAGCAGTACGGTCTACGTGGGACTTGTCCACCGGCTCGACCGTCCCGTAAGCGGACTCATGCTGCTGGCAAAAACCCGCCAGAGTGCACAAGCACTGGCCCGACAGATACGCGACCGCACGATCCAGAAAACGTACTGGGCCGTAACGGAAGGAGACCCGCCTCCCAACGGCGTCCTTACCCACCACCTGCTGAAAGATCGCAACAGGAATGTGGTAAAAGTAACCTCTCCCCGACAGCGCAAAGCCAAAGAGGCGACCCTCTCCTTTGCCACCCTTGCCCGGGAAAAGGGATTACATCTGCTGTCGATTCACCTGCAAACCGGGCGTCCCCATCAAATCCGGGTGCAGCTTGCCCATGAGGGCTATCCCGTCTGGGGCGACTACAAATACGGTTCCGGGCAGCCCGACGGACGCCAGATCGCCCTGCGGTCCCTGGAGCTGGCACTCAGCCATCCCGCTACCGGCCAGCAGCTGCAGTTTGAACAGGCGGCCCCCGAAGAAGAGCCGTGGGTTTATTTCGCATCATTCCAATCATAATCTGTTCCACCCGTTTTCCGGTATACCCTGAGTTATTTACATATGAATGCGAAATAATGTCTACATATTATTAGCGTTTTTTATATTCCATAATGTTTTGTATATCATTCATTTAATAGAATAACTTCACCTATATTTTATCAGGAGGTCTCCTCCTCTTTCTCTCATTTCGATTACCATGAAAATGGGTCCGGGAAATGAAACCTTTGTCAACCTCACCTTATGTTATACAGAAGTACATCTTTTGTTACACTTCTGTGATAACTCTCCTCTTCTCAAATGGGATATTACCGGTGTTCTGCTTTAAAGAAGCAGGCGAATCATGGATCATATATACAAAATGAAAATCCAACCAATCCTCAATACCATGAAGAACAAATTACCATCACTCAACTATCTGTTCGTGTTTTTGCTGTTGGCAGCTTTTGGAATCGACGGCTGTAAAGATGACCCCTCGGGTCCGGAGGTGACAGACCCGGATGAAGCGCCCGAGGTATCCGTAGACCGGTTTAGCGACTCCGCGGGAACCCTCTTCCGGCGGAGCTCCAACCCCACCCTTCCCGGACCCGATGAACCGATTAACTTCGACCAGGGACCTTTTATCACACAGGGATACGGTCCCGCCGGCGAGATCGTCGAGTATTACAACTTTGATGTCCTCTCCACCCAGCCGGCTCCCATCTTTGTCCTCTTCCGCGAAGGAGAAGATCAGCCTGTGGACGGTCAGCTCAACATCATCAATGTCCTTCCGGGCGAAGAGGGATATAATGACTTCTGGCATGTCCACAAAGTCACTGTTCCATCCGGCTATACGGCCAACACCGTAACCAGCATGGCTGATATTCAACAGCGGGGATTTGAAATTGAGGAAACCGACATGCTGGTCAATTGTCCTGTTGTGCCTGAGGGTTCGACGGCCAACAAGCGCTTTACCGGGGAAGAGGAGCCCGGCCTGATACGCGGCTGGTACAAAGAACAGGTCGTCTATTATTTCTCTTTTGAAGAAAAAGCGCTTTCTCCCGGAGGAGACGGAAGTGTCCCCACTTCCCCTATTTATGTTACTTTCAATATCAATCCGGATGAAGAAGGAGGGGGACCTCCCTCGGGATTTATGACGGAACAGGATAGCGACCAGACCCACAATGTAGCCGCAACCATCCCAACGGATGACGACTACTCACCTCTCTGGTTTGTAAACATTTATGACAACGCCGATTTCGATATGGTATCCGACCTTACCTCGGCCCAAAACACTGATATCCTGGCGGAAGGCGCAGCCATCGTGAATTGTCCCATTGTCAGCGTTATGCCATAACCACCATCTACATTCATATTTAAAACAGACAGATAACAACCGCCTTTTACGCTTTCATTATTCGTATATGCAGATGTAGAGATCGGCTCTTCATAATACTACCTAATCTGATCCGGAGACTGTATCAAATGAAATGCATGCCTCCGGATCAAATAACTACCGCCACTTCCGCAGCACCTATTTTTTTGATATACTAATTCAGTGTATGGACACAACGGCCAACATACTAATAATCGAAGACGATACCGAAATAGCGCGGCTGGTTCAGATTAACCTCAAGGATGAAGGCTACAGTGTGGAGTTTGTCCAAAACGGCCATAAAGGATACCGGATGATTACCTCGGGAGACTATGATCTTATTATTCTCGACCTGATGCTGCCCGGTATGAGCGGAATCGATATTTGCAAGAAATTTCGCGCCGACGATACTTCGACACCCCTTCTGATGCTTACTGCAAAATCCGAGGAGTTCGATAAAGTTCTGGGCCTGGAATTGGGGGCGGACGACTATATCACCAAGCCGTTCAGCATCCGCGAACTGCTGGCGCGTGTCAAAGCACTGCTGAGACGCGCACAACAACCTTCCATGAGTGCGAGCACCAGCCGGGATCCGCTTTCATTCGGAAATCTCCTTATCGAACCGGTAAAACACCAGGTCCGTCTGGGGGACCGGATACTTGAGGTGACAGCCAAAGAGTTTGAATTGCTGCTGCTTTTTGCCAGGCATCCGGGGCGTACTTTCTCCCGACAGGAGTTGCTTGACAACGTATGGGGATACCAGTTTGACGGTTATGAACATACGGTCAATACCCATATAAACCGGCTCCGTTCCAAGATTGAAGAAGATCCCTCTGATCCGACTTATATAAAGACGGTTTGGGGTGTCGGTTATCGCTTTACAGAACTTGATGAACTTAACCCATGACTTCCTTCTTTAAGAGTTTTTATGGAAAGATATCCGCGATTTTCCTGGCCCTTCTGATTCTGCTGGGCGGTGTTCAGGCCTATTTGACGTACCGCACCTCCATGCAACTGGTTAATGAAGCCGATCAGAAACTGAACCTTGATCTCGCTTCCAACATGGCCGCTGAACTTGAGCCGTTGCCCGGCGATACCCTCCCTCTCGAGCAGATTCACCATTCCATCCATTATATGATGGTCTTCAATCCCAGGATAGAGATCTACCTGCTGGACCCGGAGGGAAAAATTTTGGCTTTTTTTGCGGATCCTCCCCAAAAAGTAAAAGCCGACTCCGTCCCTCTTGCCGCCATTCATTCCTATCTTCGACAGGAAACCCCCAACCTTATCCTGGGTCCCGACCCCCGCCAGCCCGGGCAACAGAAACCCTTTTCGGCTTCATCCATCCAGATAGGAGACCGGTCGGGATATCTTTATATCATTCTGGGGGGAGAGCAGTACGAGACCGCCCTAAGTATGGTTCGCGGCAGTTATGTGGTACGCAACAGCTTGGTGGCCCTGGTTACAGCCATACTTGCTACTGGGGTCATCGGTCTCATTATTTTCGGTTTTTTAACGCGGCGTCTTCGAAAGATAGCCGCCGCAGTGACTGATTTTGAGCAGGGAAATCATGATGTCCGTATAGAAGTCGACTCCCAGGATGAGCTGGGAGAGCTGTCCCGCAGCTTTAACGCGATGGCAGACACACTGGTTTTACTCATTGAAAAATTGCGCCGGAACGATCGGATGCGGAGGAACCTCATTGCCAATATCTCTCATGACTTGAGGGGTCCCCTCGCTTCCATCCGCGGATACATTGAAACCATCCAAATAAAAGGACCCTCCCTGGATAACAGCGAAAGGCAAGAATACATCGATATCATCCTCAAAAATACAACGGTACTCTCGAAACTTGTTGAAAACCTGTTTGAGCTTTCAAAGCTGGAAGCGCGACAAGTGGACACACAGATCGAATCCTTTTCCATTGCCGAATTGGGCCAGGATGTGATGCTGAAATTCAAACCGGTAGCGAATAAAGAGAATATTTCGCTTCGTACCGACATCAGGCGTTCTCTTCCCTTTGTAAAAGCCGATATCCGACTGGTGGAGCGGGCCCTTTCAAACCTGCTCCATAATGCTATTCACTATACCCCTCCAAAAGGGAATGTGGATCTTTCAGCCTCCGAAGTCAACGGAAAGATCCGGATTTCAGTAACGGACAGCGGCTGTGGAATACCAAAAGACGAACTACCCCATATATTCGACCGCTTCTACCGCGGTAAAAAGCATGAAAGCCGGTCCAAGGGCAGTTCGGGGCTCGGTCTCGCTATCGCTCAAAAAATCCTTGAGCTTCATCATTCGACCCTTCATGTTGAAAGTGAAGAGGGACGGGGCACGATGTTCTACTTTGACCTGAAGAAAGGCTGATGCAATACTTCCACGGGTCCGGATTTCAATATTGACGATCGATCTTTCCCCGATCCCTTACGGGTCGTACATCAATCCTGCCAGGGAATTTTGTTCCCTCCTGACTCCGGGTTCTCTTTCAGTTTATCCCGGTGAGGGCTGATAATAGCCGGGCGTGTTGGTCTTCATAGGAGAAACCGTTACATTTGCGCACTCATGCGTTCAAATAAGCTCAGTCAGTCCGCCGCCTTCATAGCCATCAAATTTTTCGGGTTGACAAGAAAAGCCGAATTCAGAGATCTTTTTGACGGGCACACCGTCCGGTTTTACGAAAAGGTCGTCCAGTCGCTGCCTTTTCCGTTGAAGTATTACCATCACTGGCTCCGGTTTCGCCCGGTACGCTCCTTTTACATTGCAGCGGAGGAGCTTTTTTTGCCCGGGGACCTTATGCATATCCTGGCGCGCAAATGGTATATGGAACAAATGGTCGATGAGCTCGTGGACCGGGGATATGGACAAATACTCGTGCTGGGCGCTGGCTTTGACCACCTGGGACTCCGGTATGCCGGCCGGGGGATTCCCTCGCTGGAACTCGACACTCCGCGCATGGCGCAATTGAAAAGGCAGCTTCTGGAGCAGCACTACCCGGGAAAACCGCAGCCGGATATCCTGCCGCTTACCCTGCCCGACCACTCACTCTCCGACCTCCTTCAGCAGCATATGCCCAACCCGGGAAAAAAGACGATAATCATTGCAGAAGGTTTTTTTGATTATCTCGAAAAAAAGGTTGTCACAGAACTGCTTTCAACCCTTCGCCGTCACTTTGCCTCACCCGTCCTGGTCAGCACCCATTTCGCACTGAATGAACTGTCCTCATTCCATCGATTTATCTTTCGATCGAGTCTTCGGATCGTCGGAGAAAAACCGGAATTCGGTGTTTCCATGAAAACATTCAGGGCGCTTCTGCAGAATTCCGGCTTCCGTATTCAGAAAGAATACGGTCCAGATGCGATCAGTGAAAACTTGTTATCATCCGTAAACACCGATTTACCGATGCTGAGGGGGTTTTATCTCTTTTCTGCCCGATAAATAATCAACTTTTCAAATAATTTCTTATAATCGGTCATTTGAATTGGAACACTAATGAATTCCTAAATGTTGAAAAAAGTGAAACTGAGCCACTCTAATTTACCTAAGCCATTCTCAGGGTACAAAACATTATGAATAAAGAAAGCCTCACAAAATATGAAGCGCTTGAACTGATTACCCCCGTTGTGGACGATGAGGTAAGTGAGGAAGAACGCACCGCTTTTTTTAAGTACATTGCCAACCATAAGGATGTTAGAAAGAAATATGAGTCGGCAAAGAATATCAAATCGCTGATGGGGTCTCGCTGCCCCTGCGCCTGTGCGCCCGATGCCCTTCGGAAAGAGATCAAGCGGCTGATCAACCAGCATCAGGATGCCGATCCGACCAATAATGATTCCATTTGCTGACGGCGGCGGGGATACAACCAAAAAACGACATCCAATTCCTCATTTATATTTTCATTCTCTCCCGCATCCTCCCCACATGTCCATTCCTGCGCTTTCACCCCGGGCCGTATCCTGTCACCGGATAGAGTCTCCCTCCCCGTTCTCCTCCCTGTAATCATCCCCATCCTCCTCTGTACCAATCCGCTGGCGATCGGCCAGCTCACCCGGCATTCGCTTCCCTGTTTTAGCCCCGAGCTCACGCAGCATCTCCACCTGGCGGACCATATTACCGCGACCCTCCGAAAGGCGTCCCATCGCCTCCTCATAACTCTCCCGCGTCTGGCGAATACGCTGACCGATATCCTGCATGCTTTCCACAAACAGCACAAATTTATCGTAGAGCGCTCCGCCGCGCTCGGCAATCTCCTGCGCGTTCTTACTCTGGTACTCCTGTTTCCACACGCTGTCGATGGTCGCAAGGGTGGCCAGCAGCGTGGAGGGACTGACCATCACGATATTCCGGTCAAAGGCATCGTAATACAGACTGGCGTCCTGCTGCAGAGCCACACCGAAAGCGGATTCGATAGGCACGAACATAAGTACGAAATCAGGACTGCGGCCCCCGTAAAGCTGCTCGTAGTTTTTGCTGCTGAGTCCTTTTACATGGCTGCGCAGCGAGCTGACATGCTGTTTCAATGCCTGGCGGCGCTCCGCTTTGTCATCGGCCGACGTAAAACGCTCGTAGGCCGTCAGCGATACCTTGGAATCGATGACCAGCCGCTTTTCGTCCGGCAGGTGCACCACCACATCCGGATGCAGGCGGCGCCCGTCGTCGGTGGTATGATGCTCCTGTATCTCATACTCCCGGCCCTTGCTCAGCCCCGACTTTTCGAGGATGCGCTGCAAAATCACTTCCCCCCAGCTTCCCTGAGTCTTAGACTCTCCTTTAAGTGCTCTCGTTAAATCCTTGGCTTCCTGAGCCATCTGCTTATTCATCTCTTTCAGATGCTTCAGGTGCTGCTCCAGCGAACTGCGTCCCTTGATATCCTCCTTGTGCGTCTCCTCCACCTTTGTCTTAAACGCCTCCATCTTTTCGCCCAGCGGCTTCAAGAGCTGGTCCAGCTTCTCCTTGTTCTGTTCGGTAAATTTCCGGGATTTCTCCTCTAAAATCTTATTTGCCAGGTTCTCAAACTCATCCTTGAACCGTTCCTGCAGGTTCTCCATCTCCTCTTTCTGCTCGGAGAGCCGCTCCTTCAGATTGCGGTAGTCCGCACTGAGCGAGGCCAGCTGCTTCTCGGCTTCGTTGGCACGGCTCTGCTCCTGGTGGTAAGTATTCTTCGCTTCGGAAACTTCGGCATCCAAACGCTCATTCCGCTCCTCGAGCCGGGAGATCACCTGCATCGCCTCCTCCCGCTCCTGCTCCAGGGCCTCCGCTTCTTCCTTGGTCAGAGGCTGACTGCTTTTGTATTTGAAATGCGCGAGGGCGTAACCCAGGATGAGTCCGAGGAGGATAAACAGGATTGAGATCAGTTCCATAGCGTAGTAAATGAAAAATGGTTCAATGAAAAATTAACAAAAGAATAAACTGGTGGTAAGTACCTGTATGTTGTACCCCTCCCGCAGGATGAGCTTCGGAGTTCTGCTAACCGCACTGGGACTCAAGCTCACTACGGAAGTCAATATCAGAGTTCTGGCATCCAGTTTCCAGTGTGGATTGTATAAGATAGGCGGGCGCGGTGACAGCGGGGTGGCAGGGCTGACCGAAACGTAAGGAATTTATTTTTATTTGAGAATGTCGGAGGCATTCGATTTAAATGATTTTAGCGGAGGTGGAGGAGCACAGTGTAGAAGTTAGATCCACCCTGCGAATTCAAAGTCGCCACGGAGCAAGCACCGGCAAGCCGTCCGCAAATATGCTTGTTTAAGCGAGCAGTAGCGAGTGAGTTTGCGTTTTGCAGGCCTGGCGATGCGCAGCCCAGGCAAAGTATTCTCAGGTGGCGATTTTTTTGGGTTCCGTTTTTTGGTCGTTCAAAAAATGGAACAAGAGACCTTTTGCGTTACCTCATAGAAAAAATGAACGAACATACCCTCTCTTGCAGTTTTCCCTTTTAGGTACAATATTGGGGAACATACATTATACCACCACCTAAAAATCATCTAACTGATGTTAAAAAAATCCCCTCTGCATGGCGGAATACGAATACATACCGAACGGACCGATTTCTTCCTATGTAAAATTCATCTGGATCAGTGACAATTATACTCCGGCGAGTTCCCGGGAGCGGTTATTGCCGAATGGCTCCTCTCAGCTGATCATCAATATGGGACACCAAAAATTTCGTCACTTTGATACGGCTGATTCTCCTACAGAGAAAGAGTATGACCCTGCTGTAATCACGGGCATTCATACTCACAATATCTTCCTGGACTCCCACTCCCGCATTTCAACCATAGGTGCGGTCTTTCGTCCGGGTGCTCTTTCGGCCCTGTTTAATACACCGGCCCATGCATTCACAAACGATGTTATCTCACTCCAGGACCTGGTGGGCTCGCAGGTACCCGCACTGCGAGAGCGGCTCATCGAAACAGCATCTGCAGAAGCACAATGCAAGCTGCTCGAGACCTTTTTATCCCGGCGCCTTGACACATCCTTTCAACCTAATCCGGCCGTTATCTATTCCGTTGCGCAGCTGAATAACAAAAACGGGACGCCCCGCATTGCCGAAATCCGGGATAAGATCGGCTACAGCCGGCGCCATTTTTCCGGGCTTTTTAAGCAAATAGTGGGCATTACGCCCAAGCAGTATGCCAAAATACGCCGTTTCCAGCACACTCTCACGCTCATGCACCAGCGCAACATCCGGGATTGGGCGGAAGTTGCGCTTGCCGGCGGTTACTACGACCAGCCGCATTTTAACCGGGATTTCAAGCGTCTTTCCGGCATTTCGCCCACGGAATATTACCGGAACCAGGGAGACGCTAAGAACCACGTGCCGGCATAAGCCGTTTTATCTCCCATTTATACAATAGGGATCCCCCCGGCCCCGCTATATTGGAAATGAACATTCACAGGTAAGCAAAAACAACAAACAGGGGAACACTGTTATGAAGAAAACAACTATCCGTTATATCGTAGATGATGTGGAATCGGCAATTGACTTTTATACCAACCTGCTGGGGTTTGAGCTCCGGATGCATCCCGCCCCGGGTTTCGCAGCCCTTGAAAAAGAGGGACTCCGGCTTTTGCTGAATCAGCCGGGAGCGGGCGGTGCGGGACAGGATATGCCCGACGGACAGTCGCCGGAACCGGGCGGATGGAACCGCATGCAGCTTGAGGTCGATGATCTGGCATCGTTTTATGCCGACTTACAGGAAAAAGGGGGCTCTTTTCGAAATGACATCGTGGAAGGCGAAGGGGGGAAACAGGTACTTCTGCTGGACCCTTCAGGGAACCCGATAGAGCTGTTTGAACCGGCCCGGGAAAAAGCGGTACGTCCCATTCCCGAGGGCTATCACACGATCACCCCTTATCTGATTGTCGATGGTGCCCAGGCGTTTATCGATTTTTTGCAGGAAGCGTTCAACGCGCAGGTGGAATCCATGATGAAGTCCGATGACGGACTAATACGGCACTCTGCGCTACGAATCGGGGATTCGCACCTCATGGTATCCAGCAGTACCAAGGACTATCCCCCCACCACCTTTATGCTTCATCTGTATGTCAGGGATGTGGACGCAACCTACGAACAGGCCATCGGGGCCGGGGGAGCATCCCTCCGCGAGCCCACCGATGAATTTTACGGGGATCGCTCCGCCGGTATCAGGGATCAATGGGACAACCAGTGGTGGATGGCGACCCATATAGAGGATGTTTCGGAGGAAGAGTTGAAAAGGCGTGAACAGGAAATGTCCCGCTAAGCGACCGCCCGAAAGTACTGTTTGCTGCTGCCTCATTTCTCTGATTCCAAATATATAAACGCATAAAAAAGCATTAATCCGTTAAGCACGGATAGTATTTTATTCCATAAATCTTTTTATTATTCAATAGTCCGTTATATGATTAACTGATCTCCAGCGTGCCAGCGGGGCATTCATTCCCTCAGCATCTTTAAAAGGCACTGCAAAACCATATTTTCAGGCCTTGGGGGATCCTAAAAACCATTGGGAACCAAACACACAATGCGATATATAATGAAATAGGGCATTAGTGCTATATCCCGGAAATAAATAATTTTTAGCGTATCTTGTCTGGCCGGGTTTATATAATATATTAGAACAACTAAGATTGACAAGCTTTGGTGATATCCGCATAAAGGGATTGCTTTCAGCCCTTTCAAAGTTTCGTGTGACACCGGATTCGGCTTGCTTGCAGAAAACATGTTAAGCATTTCATAACTATTAACGGGGAAACCACCTTGATCGAGCCTGCTTTTATAGTATTGCAAAATATCCAGGATACCTTTTATACCTTCCTTCAAAATATCCGTATTGTCGATCTGCTGGATATTATTATCATCTCCTCTTTTCTCTACATCGTACTGAACTGGCTGCGCCAAAGTGCCTCGCGCCGCAATTTATTTAGTTTTTTAGTGATATTGATTGTGTATGTCATCGCCCGCTTAACCGGGATGTATCTCACGGAACTGCTTATAGAGGGACTTTTCGTTATCATTCTGATCGGTATTATCGTGGTATTCCAATCTGATATGCGACGGATCATCGACCGCATCAGCAACTGGCGGTTTTTTGACATCTCTCAGCCCGATTCCACGGATATTTCAAGCAGCATCATTACCGAAGCGGTCGCCAAGATGGCGGATCAGCGAACAGGGGCCCTCATTGTTCTCAAAGGCAGGGAAGACTGGGACCGGCATGTTCACGGCGGCATCGAGCTCGACGGCAAGATCACGATCCCGCTGCTGCACAGCATCTTTAATACCAGCGCTCCCGGTCACGATGGAGCGGTGCTCAGTGACGGACAGCGAATTTTAAAGTTTGGGGTCCACCTGCCCCTTTCGACCAATTTATACAAACTCTCGCGCGGCGGCACGCGGCACACGGCTGCGCTGGGACTTTCGGAAAAATGTGACGCTCTGGTGATCGTGGTTTCGGAAGAACGGGGGACCATCAGCATTGCCCGCAACGGCCAGATCAGACAGCTGGAATCCCACAGCGATCTCAAGAAACATCTCGATGATTTTTGGGCCGAATATTATCAGTCAAGCGCAACATCCTACAAACAATGGGGCGAACGCCGCAGCCTGAAGACCGCACTGGCCGCCGGCAGCCTGGCTTTTATCCTGTGGCTTTCCTTTGCCTATCCCTCGGAGACCGTATATCGAACGTATGCCGTGCCCATTGAATACAGCAACCTGGAATCCACCCCTTATGCTCTCCAGGATACGGTGCCGCTGGAAGCGCGGCTTACCCTCTCTGGATCCGAGCAGGCCTTTCGTACCTTCGAACCCTCGGACCTGGTGATATCGTTTGACCTGTCCTCCGAGGAGGTCGAAGACCTTGAACTCGATATCGACAGCGACAATATCAACCTGCCGGCAGGCTTGCAGTTTTTCGAAGCTACTCCCCCTGCCCTCCAGCTTAAGAAACAATACTTTGTCCCTGCAGAAGTCCCGGTAAAAGTGCCTGTGAGCGGCACCATAGCAGAGCACCTGCAATTTCAGTCTGCCGTCCCCTCTCCAGAAACCGTAACCGTGTTGGTAGATACCGCTTCCGCATCAATCGATTCGGTTCTGACCGAACCCGTGGATCTAAGCCAAATTGAGGGACAGACCGTACAACAAAAAGCTCTCCAGCTGGAAGGCGACTCATTTCGCCTGCCGGAACAAACCTCCCCCAATATCAGGGTAACTATCAACGTGCGTAAAATTCCATCATAATTCTTTAAGGTTCCCAGCGTTTGATAGTTATAACGGCTTCCATTAAAATATTCATAAAACCTATTTGTTATGAGAACTCTTTCCTTACTGCTGGCCCTTTTTCTTGTTACCGGCGCAATTCAGGCTCAAGATAACGCTATCTCCATTCATTCCTCGGCATCCGTTGAACTCCCGGCCGATCGCATTGCTTTTAATATTAATCTGAATGCCGAGGCAACGAATCCCCAGGAAGCCTTTGACCTGCACAAGGAGCGGGAGGAAGTACTGCTTGAACTTCTGAAAAAACATCAGATTGAAGAAGAGAACATCGATTTTGAACCGATTGCCATCTCCCGCACCAATGTCCACCGCCAGGACCAGGAGTCCCGCATCCGCACGCGCCAGAGCGTCACGCTCACGCTTTCGGATTTTGACCGGTATGAAGAGATACAGGTCGCTTTAATCGAAAGTGGATATGATGAATTCAACGGTAATTTTGTATCGTCTAAGGCTGAATCGGGAAAAGACGAAGCCCTCAGGCAGGCTTTGAAGACCGCCCGTGAAAAAGCGGAGCTGATTGCCAAAGAAAGCGACCTGCAACTGGACGGCATTCAATCGATTGACTTTTCCTATAACCAGTCGCCGCCCCGCCCGATGATGGAGATGGCCGCTTTTCAGCAGGACCGGTCGCAGAGCAGCCTCATCTCGGAATACGGGCAGTCGGTAAGCGTCTCTGCCAGCGTATCGGTCAAATACAACTTCCGTCCCCTCGAAAACTGAAAAAACTTCTGAACCACTCCGGCCGACTTGCACCCCGGGGAGCTTGTCACCTATTTTAGCATTTTTACTATCATAAGAAGCCTTTGCATAACCGTTCCTTTGACCGATATCGGCGTTATCGGTCGGTTGAAATGCTCATATATGGGGAAAAATGCTCCGGGGCAACCTCCCTGAGGCCTTGAACAAAATTCCTGGTTTTTAAAGGCTTCCATAAAACCATCCGGCCTCGCAAAGTCAGGGAAAGGCCGGCGGGTGCACACCGAAAGGGGTTGGGGGGGCTCCTTCTTCATCCCTCCGACCGTTTCTGCCGGAGAATCGGTTTCAGGACCTCCCAGACATTTTTCGCCACCACTTTATGTCCCTCTGCAGTGGGATGAATCCCATCCGATTGATTTAACTCGTCGTTGCCTCCCACGCCCTCCAGCAGAAAAGGAATGAGCTCCGCCTTGTTCTGCTCTGCCAGTGCCGGATAGATCTCCCTGAACGCACCGGTATAATCCGAGCCCAGGTTGGGCGGCACCTGCATGCCGGCCAGTACAATGGCAGCATCCGGGTATTTTGCCCGAACCTTGTTCATAATCATTTGCAAATTACGTTTGGTAACCTCCGGATCAATACCCCTCAGTCCGTCATTGCCCCCCAGCTCAAGGACAAATACGGATACCGGCTGACGCAGCATCCAGTCGATACGCCGAAGTCCCCCGGAGGAGGTCTCCCCGCTGAGTCCCCCGTTGATTGCCTGGAAGTTCCATCCTAATGAATCAATTTTTTGCTGAATAAGGGCGGGAAAAGCCTCCTGCTTGTCAATCCCGTGTCCCGCCGTAATGCTGTCGCCGAAGAAAAGGATCCGGGAGGGATCCTCCTGGGCGGAAGCGGGCAAAGAGAACAGAAGAAGCGTAACAAAAAATGTTAAAAATCGTTTCATTAATCTGTTAATACGTTTTTAAAAGTTATCTTTGAATAATCAGGAAACGATTTTCACCGCAGAATGATTCATTGACCTGTAGCTATTCCAGCGCTTACAAAAAGGCAACCGGGGCACATAGGTGCTTCGCCCATAACAGCTGTATTCAGTCGCCGGGATTGGACTCAGCACGGTTTAACAAGTAGCACAATTAACAAACGTATATATTCAACCATTATTCCGCAGTATCACTGTTCACTAACTAATTTCCAGTATTATTTTTATGGATTCAAATCCCATTTTAGAAGTTTCCGATCTTACCCAGCAATTCAGAAGCGGCGACCGGCAGCTTACCGTTCTTGACCATATTTCTTTTTCGGTGGAAGAAGGTACGACCTGCTCGATCGTAGGTCCCTCCGGCAGCGGAAAGACTACGCTATTGGGACTGTGTGCCGGTCTGGACCGGCCCACTGCAGGGGAGGTCACTTTAAACGACATCCCGCTGGGCCCGCTTAGTGAGGATGAACGTGCGGAAGTACGAAATAAGTATGTGGGATTTGTCTTTCAGACCTTTCAGCTGGTCCCCACCCTTACCGCCTTGGAAAACGTAATGGTGCCGCTGGAATTGCGGGGCGTCAAAACGGCCGAAGTTAAAGAGGATGCCCGGCAGCTGCTTGCGGAAGTCGGACTGGAAGAACGCCTGCATCATTATGCTACCCAGCTTTCGGGAGGCGAGCAGCAACGCGTGGCTATTGCCCGGGCGTTCATCAACAAGCCGAAAATCCTTTTTGCCGACGAGCCCACCGGTAACCTCGATACCGAAACGGGGGGCACCATCGAAAAGCTACTCTTTGACCTGAACACCATCAACGGGACTACGCTGATACTGGTAACCCACGACCTGTCGCTTGCCGAGCAGTGCCGGCGGACAATCCATCTGAAAAACGGGGCGATCGAACGGGACGAACGGACCGGTCAGCCCAAAATGGACCAAGTTAACCGATAACGCGCCGAGCCCTTACAACCATACAAACTTATGTTCACATTTTTTTCAAGCTGGTCGTGGAAGATGGCCTGGCGCGATGCGCGCTCTAATAAAAAGCGATTATTCGTATATATTTCAGCTATCATCATCGGGGTAGCCGCCCAGGTAGCCATCACCTCCTTCAGGGACAGTCTCAACACTACCATCAACAACCAGTCCAAAGAACTGCTTGGGGCCGATCTCGAGATTGAGACCGAACAGCCTTTCCCCGACACCCTGCGATTATATGCTGAGTCCCTGGGCGGGGAGCAGGCCACCATAACGGAATTTCCCTCTATGGTCTTTTTCCCAGGGAACGGGGCTACCCGGCTCTCTAATATCCGCGCTCTCGAAGGCAACTTTCCTTTTTACGGGATCCTGGAAACCCGGCCGTCCGAAGCGGCTCAGCAGTTCAAGACCGATTCCTCGGCACTGGTAGACCAGACCCTTTTAACGCAGTTCGGTCTTTCCGTCGGGGACTCCGTCAAGGTCGGGGAAGTCACTTTTCCCATCGGCGGGGCGATTACCAAAGTGCCGGGCGAGGCGGCCGCAGCTTCTATGGTTGGCCCACGCGTCTTTATCCCGCAGACCCTGCTGGACTCCACCAGGCTGGTCCAGCGCGGCAGCCGGATCGAATACAAGCGTTACTTCAAATTCGACGACAACCGCGATTTGGAGCCGATCGAGGCAAAGCTTGATTCCCTGGAAGACCATCTCCGTATTGATATCGACTATGAGACCGTCGAAGAACGCCGGGAAGAGATCGGGGAGGCGGTCGGCAACCTCGGTAAATTCCTGAATTTGGTCGGCTTCATTGCCCTTCTGCTGGGCGGCATCGGGGTTGCCAGCTCCATACACGTCTACATCAACCAGAAGATCAGTACCGCCTCGGTGCTCCGCTGTTTCGGGGCGTCGTCCGACCAAACGATGAGTATCTTTTTGATCCAGTCGGTCATCCTCGGCTTTCTGGGCGCCCTATCGGGTACCCTCCTGGGGGTTGGCCTGCAGTACCTGCTCCCGGCCCTGGTCAGCGATTTTCTGCCGGTGGATGTCGAGCTAACCGTTTCGTGGTTTTCTATCGGACTCGGACTCTTTACCGGTACCGGCGTGGCCCTTGCGTTTGCGCTCATGCCGCTGCTGGCGCTCCGCAAGGCCTCTCCCCTGTACGCCCTGCGCACCCTCGAGGAATCCATCACCTCCCTCCTCTCTCACAAGGTGAAATTCCTGATTTATGGCGTTATCGTACTCACCGTCTTCGGCTACGCAACGCTGCTGACCGAAAGCTGGAGGGTCGGGGGACTCTTTACCCTGGGTATGATTGCGGCTTTTGGGCTGCTTTTGCTGGTGGCCCGGCTCCTGATGAAGCTCGTGAGGCGCTATTTCCCTTCTCACTGGCCGTACGTATGGCGCCAGGGACTGGCGAACCTCTACCGTCCCAACAACCAGACAGCTACGCTGATGCTTTCACTGGGACTCGGCATGCTGCTGGTCAGTACGCTGTACTTCAGCCAGGATATGCTGATGGAGGAGCTGGACTTCGCCACCCGCGATGACGCCCCCAACCTGATCTTTTTTGATATTCAGCCCGACCAGAATGAGGGACTCAATCAGCTGCTCGAAGAAGAGGGGTTGCCTATCCTTCAGAATGTCCCCATGGTAACGATGCGGCTGGACTCACTGAGGGGACGCAGCACAAGGGCGATCGCGGAAGACACCACCAGTGAGGTCCGCGGCTGGGCCCTGCAGCGGGAATATCGCTCTACCTACCGTGATTCACTGGTCGATTCCGAAACGCTGCTCAAAGGAGAGTGGATCGGGACGGCCGACCCTTCCCGGGGCGCCGTACCCGTTTCGGCCGCCCAGGAGATTGCCGAGGATCTGGAGCTTGAAATCGGGGACTCACTGACGTTTGATGTGCAGGGCGTGCCCGTGCAGGCGTATGTGGGAAGTATCCGCGAAGTGGACTTCCGGCGGGTACAGCCCAACTTCTTCATGCTCTTCCCCGCAGGCGTGCTGGAACAGGCTCCGCAGATATTTGTGACGGTCACCCGCACACCCAACCGGGAGGTTGCGGCCGGGACCCAGCAGGCTATGGTACAGGACTACCCCAATGTTTCCGCCATTGATGTAAGCCGTATCCTGGAAACCATCAACCGGTTTATTGACGACATCTCTTTTGCCATCCAGTTTATGGCGCTTTTCAGCATTCTGACCGGGCTCATCGTGCTGGCCAGTTCGGTTGCCACCAGTCATTTTCAGCGGGTCAGGGAAAGCGTGCTGCTTCGTACCATGGGAGCCAGCAAAAAACAGATTATCGGTATTCTTTCGGTGGAGTACCTGTTCCTCGGGCTCCTTTCCGCCTTGACCGGACTCATTCTATCGCTGAGTGCCAGCTGGCTGCTGGGATACTTCTATTTTGACATTGTCTTTGTGCCCAACTTCTGGGTGATCGTCATTGGTACGATGCTGATCACCGGACTGACCATCCTTATCGGCATGCTCAACAGCCGGAGTATCTACAGACGAACTCCCCTCGAAGTATTACGCACAGAAACAACCTGACTGATTGTTGCCTACGGGTTACCAGTTATTCGCAGCCGGATGTCCGTCCCTGAAATAGCTTGACCGTTATTACTAATTCAAATTAAAAACACAACAGGGATATTGCCTATGCCTGCATTGGACTGACTGTTATTATTGATTGTTGGTTTAGATTAAAACTACAATAAGAATAGACAGGAGTGGTGGCTCCTGTACCGAATCTTTTTGGAATCCCTCACACATAATCTTTGTATTAAACAACAGGCATGGAACATCTGGTCACTTTTGATCTATAATGCACTGTTCCGTTTTTAATTCAAATAAGTTCCAAGAGTTATGACAATATTTAAAAAAGGTACAGCAATTATCGTTTGTATTGGTTTAATGGGTTTAATGTTTCAGGGATGTAAAAACTGGAGCAAAACTGCTAAAGGTGGCGCTGCCGGTGCTGGTGCAGGGGGACTGGCAGGGGCCGTTATCGGTAAAGCCGCCGGCAATACCGTAACCGGTGCCATTATTGGCGC
Source organism: Fodinibius roseus (assembly GCF_900129315.1). Taxonomy (GTDB): domain Bacteria; phylum Bacteroidota; class Rhodothermia; order Balneolales; family Balneolaceae; genus Fodinibius; species Fodinibius roseus. The sequence goes on along the minus strand of NZ_FQUS01000008.1, from coordinate 116,668 downwards.
TGCTGTGGGCGGAGCGGCCGGCGCGGCCATTGGTAATTATATGGATCGCCAGGCGGAAGAGATGGAAAGTGAACTGGAAAATGCCGAGGTTGAACGTGTGGGTGAAGGAATTAAAATTACGTTTGATTCCGGTATCCTCTTTGATTTCGACTCGTATGAACTCCGTTCCGCCTCCAGGGAAAATATAGAGGAGCTGTCCGATATTCTTCAAGACTATGAGAATACCGAGATCTTGTTTGCCGGCCACACCGACAGCCGGGGATCCGAAGAATACAACCAGCAGCTCTCCGAAGACCGGGCCAAAGCCGTAGCCAGCTATGCAGCGCAGCAGGGGGTGGCAAGTGATCGAATGATTATCACCGGTTTTGGCGAGGAAGACCCGGTAGCAGATAACAGCACCGAAGCGGGACGGCAGCAAAACAGGCGCGTTGAAATAGCCGTCTATGCCAATGAAGAGCTGAAGGAAAAAGCCAAAGATGGAGAATTGGGAGGCTGATGATTCGATAGAAGCCTTTGTAAATCCGTTCTTTTGCCCGATGACGACATTATCGGCCGGTTGAAGCCTCACATATGGGGAGGATATGCTTCGAGGGCAACCTCTCGGGGGCCTTGACCTTGAGCAAAATTCCCGGGTTTTCAAAAGCTTTCGAGAATATTCTCCCGGCCTTTGGTTTCGCAGGGCCCGTATCGTCAAAGGTACGGGCTTTTTTCTGTGATGCTTGGAAATACCTTTTGTCTTGTACATATTATAGCATCCCTCGGAATTCAAAGAGTATGGCAAGCATGGCAAAGCAATTTATACATCCCCTGTCCCGGCGCAAAAAAAATGGTTCCCAAAAACCCGGCACTGCTCCGGGTACCGTGGAATATATGGGTCAACAGAGAGTAGAGGAAGTACAAATTGCGCTCTATGATTACGACGAATCGCATGTAGACCGGCTTTCTGTTACCGATATCGAAGAGTGCCAGCCTTACCTGGAAAACCCGTCGAAAACCTGGATCAACGTCAACGGCCTGCATGATACGGAGAAGTTAAAATCCATCTGGTCTTTTTTTGAGCTGCATCCGCTCATCCAGGAAGATATTGTAAATACCGGGCAGCATCCTAAAATGGAGGTCTATGACAACTGCATCTTTTTCGTGTTGCGGATGTTCATGTATTCGAAGGAGCATAAAGCGCTCCATTCCGAACAGGTAAGTATTGTGCTGGGCCCCAACTATGTGCTGTCGTTTCTGGAGACGGACACCAATCATTTTCAGCCGATCCTGGATCGGCTCACTGTTCAAGGGGGACGTATGCGTACCCAGCCGGTCGATTACCTTGCCTATGCGCTGATCGATACGGTGGTTGATCACTATTTCACTGCCCTCGATCAAATCGGGGATACTATTTTACACATCGAGGAAGGATTGTTTGAAAACGACGAAGAAGATCTGCTGCACCAGATTCACAAAGTCAGGCAGGAAACGGCTCTCTTTCGCAAAGCAATCAGACCCCTGCGCGAGGCTCTAAATACGGCTATACGAGATGAATCTCCCCTGATATCCGATCACACCAAACTGTTCCTGCGGGATGTCTATGACCACATTATACAGGTAATCGATACCATGGAAAGTTACCGGGATATGGTCCTCAGCCTCCACGACCTGTATATGTCAAATATCAGCAACAGGATGAATGAAGTGATGAAGGTGCTGACGATTATCGCTACCATCTTCATCCCTCTTACCTTCATTGCGGGTATCTATGGAATGAACTTTAATCCCGAGGCCAGTCCCTATAATATGCCGGAACTCAATCTGTTTTGGGGATACCCGGCCTCTCTGGTATTGATGACTGTTATTGCTGTCGGCATGGTGTTTTATTTTAAACAAAAAGGATGGCTTTAGCCATTATTGATTCTTAACTTCCGTTAACCTCAATTTTTTATTATTACATTATGGAAAATATCAGGATTCTCGTGCCGCTCGACTTTTCCGAACTGAGCACCAGCGCCCTTCATTCGGCCCGGCAGATGGCCCGGCTGTTTGAGGGGACCATCACCCCTTTTCACTCATACCTGCCTCTTAGCGAGGTAGACGGCGGACCCTATATGTTCGGGGGTATGGGATCGACCGCGATTGACGATTACGAAGAAATTGAAACGGCCCTGCACAGCCGGCTGTCTGAGCTGGGGGAAGAAAATGTTGATCCCTCGCTCCTTACCAAACCCCTCATATCCATTGGCAACCCGGCCCAGGCTATTGTTGAGGAAGCCAAAGACTTTGACATGATTGTAATGTCCACGCACGGGCGTACCGGCTTTTCGCGCTTTTTTCTGGGATCCGTTGCGGAGAAAGTGTTGCGCATGTCACACCTGCCGGTGCTGATCGTCAATGAGGACCGGGAAGTTACAAACCTGAACCGAATTCTGCTTACGACTGATTTTTCAGATCATTCCAAGGCAGCATTCCCTTATGCCAAAGAGATAGCGCTAAAGGCAAATGCAAAGCTGGAGCTTATCAATATTTTTGCCTATGATCCCGAACACGACAGTAATCCCGACAAATCAAAAATTGAGCTTCGCAACCAGCGGCTTAAGATCCTGGCCAAAGAGGAGCTTCACGAACTCGACGACCTGATATCGACCAATGTGATTGTCTCTACGGATACCCCTCACGAGGCGATTCTCAACTACAACTCAGCCGACCCGTATGATCTCGTTGTTATGTCGACAGTGGGACGAACGGGCATCGACTACCTGATGATGGGCAGCACCACGGCGAATGTCGTACGCCATGTAAAAAGTCCGGTACTGAGTATTAATCCCAAGCAAGAGGCTGAAACTGAATAACGTTGAAGAACCGGACTATTTCGAGTATAAGCCCCCTCCTTTTTCTTACGGCCGTCCTGTTTTTATACAGCTGCGGTACCCCGGGTTATGAAGACGGGGAGGAAGATCGGCCGGAGGAAGAGATTCCTCAAACAGAGCCTGTAGCTCCTGACGGTATCCTTGAAACGGTAACATGGAATATTGAGTGGTACGGAGCAAACGATGACTTCCGGCAGACTAAAAATGCTGTCCGGGTGATGGATTCGCTGGATGCCGATCTTTTTGCTCTCCAGGAAATCCACAGCCGCGAAGCCCTCGCTACCCTGCTGGAACCACTTACCGGCTACCACGGGTTTACAGCCGGGCATGTCAGTAAGGGACAAAAAATGGCGTTTGTCTATAACATCCATACCATTGATTCTGTGGAGGCCGGGGCAATTACGGATGTGCGGGAGGAATACCGGCAAGACTGGAACTATTTCTGGGCTAACGGGCGGACGCCCCTGTATTTCCGGTTTGACTACACCTTTGAGGAAACGACTGTTGAATGTTATGCTGTTGTCGTTCACGGCAAAGCGAATACAGCCGATTACGGGGAATCCTATAAGCGACGGCAGCGGGCGGCAGAGGGACTCTTTTATTACCTGATGGATGAGAAACCCCGTGCCGGCATTATCCTGCTCGGCGACTACAACGATGATGTGGATGAATCGCTTTACTACCATGAGCCCGGTAATTTTGCTGAAACGCCCTATGACGAATTTATAGAACACGCCCAACACTTTGAGGTGATCACTCGTGTTCTTTCCACCGATAAAGAATCCTCATCCCTTAACTATATGGAGGAAGGCAACCTCATCGATCATATTACCGTTAGTGACGAGCTCTTCCCTTTTTATATGGACGAAAGTGTTGCGGTCTATGATGCCCCGCTTGATTATATTTCAGAATTTGAATCTACCACCTCTGACCACCTGCCCGTCTGGGCAAAGTTTGATATAGTGCGATAATCCGGCTGACGTTTTGGGAATTACTCCGGTACCATTAAGAGATGATCGATCGGTTTAAAAAAAACTGTACGGACCACAGGATTTTTTACTATGTTTTAGCCGGCTTCTATGTTCGTTTTAAAACCATAACACAAAAAAACTTGCGCAAGCCTATGTTCGTCATATGAACTTAATCGTACCAAACCAACCAGGATAAACTTACGCTGTTTTCAATGGGATTTGATCAATTACTGATTTTAGGAGTACTGTTTCTTGCTTTTGTAGGGCTGGCCATTGACCTGTGGAGTCCCGATGCCGTACTGCTGACCGCTCTGGCTCTCGTGACGGTGAGCGGCGTCATTAGCCTGGACCAGGCGGTTGAAGGGTTTGGCAATACCACCCTGGTAGCCCTGGGGAGTTTATATGTTGTGGCAGCGGCACTGAGGGAAAGCGGGGCGCTGGACCGGGCGAGCGATTTTATCCTGGGCAAGGAAACCCGGAGCATACAACAGATTCTTTTGCGATTGTGTCCCAGTGTATCTGCCTATTCGGCTTTTCTGAATAACACGCCTGTGGTCGCTATGGGCATTCCTGCTATCCGAAGCTGGGGTCAGAAAAATAATATTCTGGTATCGAAACTGCTGATACCGCTTTCCTATGCGGCTATCCTCGGGGGACTCTGTACCCTGATCGGGACCAGTACCAACCTGATTACGCACGGGCTCCTGCTGAGCCATGGGTTTGAGGGACTTTCTTTCTTTGAGCTCGCCTGGGTGGGGGTTCCCTGTGCTGTTGCGGGACTTATTTATCTCATTTTTGTCTCTCCCCTCCTGACGCCCGCCCGCCGTGATATACGGTATGAAGAGGAACGAATACGGGAGCTGCTGGTGGAGCTCGAAATTACGGATGGCGCAGCCGTCATCGGGAAAACCATAGAGGAAGCCGGCCTGGGGAGTTTCCCCGGCTTTTACCTTTCACGGATTAACCGCAACGACCGTGAGATAGCTCCGGTCCCGGAAGATGAGCAACTCCGCGCCGGCGATCATCTTTTCTATGCTGCGGAAGGAGGCATAGCGGCAAAAGCTCCCGACCTTGACGATTTTCCCGGCCTCCGGCTTGCCCTTCAGCCCCCGAGAAACATTAAACGGGAAGAAAAAATGGACCGGGAACTTCACCAGGTGGTCATCAAAGAGGGATCCCGGCTGGTAGGATCCACCCTGGAAGAGGCAAAGCTCCTCGAACGGTTCGGAGCAGCGGTTACCGGTGTCCGCAGAAAAGGTAAGCGTATTGACCAGCCTCTGGGCGAATTCGTACTCCATGCCGGTGATCTTTTACTCCTTGACACCGGTCGTGCCTTCAGGGGCGCGTATGAGGATACCGAGGACTTTTTCCTGACCAGTGAAGCCGGCGGGGAAGCCCCCGGGGCCACAAAGGAAGCCAAAGAACACCGTCCCGGCGGAAAAGATCTCTATGTTTCCGTTGCCGTGTTAATCGGCATTATAACGCTGGTGACGCTCGGTACCCTTCACATAGCGCTGGCGGGCATTTTAGGCGTTGCGGTGTTGCTGGCGTTCAATGTTGTTGAAGCGGGGGAAGCCCGTAAATCAGTAGACTGGACGGTACTGATTGTGATCGGAGCCGCTATAGGTTTGGGCAGGGCCATGGAAGTCAGTGGCGCAGCCGAAATCATCGGCCGCTGGATGGTGGAGCTGACCAGCGCCTATGGTCCCCGGGCCGTGCTGGCCGGCGTGGTTATAGTGACTGCGATTATGACGGAGGTCATTACGAATAACGGTGCGGTCGCACTGATGTTTCCGATCGCTTTATCGGTTGCGGAAACACAAGGTGTGGAAGCCCGCGGCCTGCTCATAGCCATTACCCTGGTAGCATCGATGTCCCTGTTGACGCCCATCGGTTACCAGACAAACCTGATGGTATACGGTCCCGGTAACTACCGTTTTACCGACTTTTTCAAGGTGGGTTTTCCGCTGCAATTGGTTCTGTGGTCGATCGTAATCATCCTGATCCCCTTTATATGGCCGCTATAGCCTGGATTTCTCACAAGTATTTTGTTAAATATATCGTACCCCGTTCTTGGATAATGAGTTAAAGCAATATTAAGTCCTTGAAAAATAACAGGTTTTTTTCTACGAAACTTCTCCCTCAGCTGCGTTGAAGCTTAAATGGTTTGCTCAACGTATCCAGATACGTTTCCGCCACCATTCGTCCTTCGCCTTGCTGAGGAAAATATTTCTTGGTGAGAAATCCAGGTTAGACTCGCTTTGTTGAGGGAGGCTGTGAGCAAGTTGGCAGCTGACGGATAAAGGCTTCGGACGCCCCCATCTTCGTGGCAGGGATTAATTTGGTTAATGGCTAATTGGTATTTGATCCTTAGCCCTTACTTTTTACCGGAAATCCGGGAGATGCGTCGGCATCAGGCGGATTTGGTCGAGGGTACAAACTCATCCTTATACTGCAGTTCGTACAGCTTGCGGTAGATACCTCCCTCTTTTTGAAGCAGCTCTCCATGCGTTCCTTTTTCCCTGATCTCTCCCTTGTGCATCACCAGAATCTGGTCGGCCTCGTGAATGGTCGACAGCCGATGTGCAATGACGATGGACGTACGTCCCTCCATCAGCCGGTCACAGACCCGGTTGACAATATCCTCGGTCTCAGAATCCACACTTGAGGTGGCCTCATCCAGCACCAGGATCGTCGGATCGTATACCATCGCCCGGATAAAGCAGATCAGCTGGCGTTGTCCCATGGAAAGCGAAGCCCCGCGTTCACTCAGCTTGAAATTAAAGCCGCCGGGCAGCTTGTTGATGAACTGATCGGCCTCCACGCTCCGGGCCGTTTCAATGACTTTTTCTTCAGGGATGTCCGGGTTGCCCAGCGTAATATTTTCCATGATGGTACCCGAGAAGAGGGCGTTATCCTGTAGCACCAAAGCAAAGTTGGAGCGCAGTTCCTCCAGGGTGAGATCCTGAATATTCACCCCATCCAGAAAAATAGTTCCCCTGTTAATATCATAGAAACGCATCAGGAGGTTGATAATCGTTGACTTGCCGGCCCCGGTTGCTCCCACAATCGCTATGGTTTCGCCCGGATCTGCTTCGAAAGAAACATCCTTAAGCACGGTTTCCTCTTCGTTGTATCCGAACCAGACCTCCTCAAAGCGAATATGTCCCTCCGGCTCATCAATATGTCGCGGTTGCTCCGGATCGGTCACTTCATTGGAGGTGTCCATCACATCAAAAATACGCTCTGATGAAGCCAGTGCCGACTGCAGGGTATTAAACTTTTCCGAGAGTCCCCGGATGGGCCGGAAAAAGTCGCGTACGTATTGCACGAACGCCAGCAGGACACCAAAGGTTACCTGGTCCATGACCGCACGTCCCCCGCCGTACCAAATGACCAGGGCCATGGCCAGGCTTGCGATTATTTCTACAGCGGGCCAAAAGATGGCAAAATAAAAAATAGTATCCAGGTAGGCGCCTTTGTAGCTGCTGTTGATATCCCTGAACTTGCTGCGCTGTCGCTCCTCTTTGTTGAAGAGCTGTACCACGGCCATCCCGTTGATATGTTCCTGAACAAATGAGTTAAGCCGTGCGATCTGATCGCGAACATCCAAAAAGGAAACGCGCACTTTGGCCTTGAACAAAAAAGTGGCATAAAACAACAGGGGAAGTACCGAGATCGCCACAAGCGAGAGCTCCCAGCTCATGCTGAACATAAAGTACAGGATGAAGAAAATACGGAACATATCGCCCATAATATTAACGACCCCGTCACTCAGCAGATCGCTGAGGGCCTCAATATCACTGGTGGTACGCGTAATCAAACGGCCGATGGGATTCCTGTCAAAAAACTGGACGTGCATCGACTGAATTTTTTTAAAGACCGCATTGCGCAGGTTATAAAGCGTACCCTGTCCGAACCAGCGAGTCAGGTAAGTATTAATAACCAGTAAAATAAATTCACCGACCAGAGCTCCGAACAGCAGCACAATTATCCACAGCAGCCCCTCGAAGTCATTGTTCGCGATATAATCATCAACCGCAACCTGTGTCAGTTTCGGGCGTATGGTCCCCAGGAAGGAAGCCCCGAGGGTCAGCATTATGCCCAGAACGACATACCAGCGGTAGGGTTTGATAAATTGATAAAGCCGCCGAAGCAGGTGTGAATCGACGGCATTATCGGTCTGCTTGTTGCTCACACTCCTATGGATTTAGAATCGGTCGAAATCGTCAAAGGGAGTACGGGGGGTAATTTGCTTGGGTTTTCGTTCATTATTATTGTTTTTGTTCCCTCCGTTTCCTCCATTGTTTTTATTGTTAGAGCTTCGCGATTTCCCGCTTCGTTTCTTACTGCTTTTTCGGCTCCGGCGTTTCTTTCCCGGCGAGTTTTTCCGTTTACGCATGCGACGCTTTTTCTTGCCGCTGCTGCGTTTTTTCCGTTTAGAACCCTTATTCTTATTGCTGTTATTATTGTCCCGGTTGATCTCCTTAATATAGACTTTAGGCTTGATGATCCCTTTTTCGTGGGCTGGATCGGTAAAGATCGGCCGCAATTCAGTCGCCACCCAGGTAGGAAAGAAATCATCCCGGGCTTCACGCAACAGCACATACTCGTTGGTATAGCGAGCAGAGAAATGGGTAATGACCAGAAGCTTTGTTTTGGCCTCATTGGCAACCCGTGCGGCATCCTTGGCCGTGGAATGTCCGGTCTCTTCGGCTTTATCGGAAAGGCTGTCGCTAAAGGTAGCCTCATGGATGAGCACATTGGTATTTTTAGCCAGCCTCACCGAATTGGGACAGTATTTGGTATCGGTAATATAAGCAAAACTATCACCGGGACGGGGATGACCCACAATATCCGCGGACTTAACCACGGTGCCGTCTTCCAGTTCAACATCTATACCGGCTTTAAGATCTTTATACTGCCAATCTTCGCTTATTCCCTGCTTCTGAGCTTTCTCGGCATCAACTTTGCCCGGGAGATCTTTCTCCTGCAGGCGGTAGCCGATGCAAAACTTGGTATGATTAAGAGGACGCGCTTCTACATAGTAATCATCGGTATCGACGACCCGCTCTTCCTCAAAGTCCTCCTCAACTTCAACATATTCGATTTCGTAGTTCAGGTTGATATTGGAAAACTCAAAATTCCATTCTACAAAATCTTTTATTCCGGTGGGACCCACCAGTGTTATGGGGCGGTCGCGCCGTTGTAGCTGCAGGGTCGACAGCAGCCCAATCAGGCCGGAATAATGATCCGTATCAAAGTGAGATATAAAGATATAGTCAATCTGAGAACGTTTTAGTCCTCCTTGTAACATTCGCATTTGGGCATTTTCCCCACAATCGAACAAGAAAACGCTGCCTTCTCTCCAGACGGCGATGGATGATAAATGTCGGGTTGCTGTCGGGGTTGCTGATGCAACACCCAAAGGTACAATAATCATGATTTCTACTCCTGTTTTTTTAAATCATGCTGCGGTCAAGCAACTTGATTTTATTGGTTGAATATTACTATTTGATTTTAAATTTCGGCCAACTCTTCTTCTATGAGTTGTTTATTATACATTACTGAGTAACGACCTTCTTTATCTAATAATTCTTCGTGAGTTCCTTTTTCTACAACTGTTCCGTCTTCAATATAGTATATAATATCTGCATCTTTAATGGTAGATATCCTGTGGCTAATCATCAATGTCGTTCGGCCCATGAGTTCCTGACGGAGATGTCGTAGAATAGACTCTTCTGTCTTGGTATCTACTGCACTTAATGAGTCATCTAATATAATAATTTTCGGATCCCGAATCAGTGCTCTTGCAATCGCGGTGCGTTGCTTTTGTCCACCCGAAAGTGTGATGCCTCTTTCACCTAATATAGTCTCAAATTTATTTTCAAAATCCAAAATATTATTTCGAACTTGTGCTTTTTCAGCAGCTTCTTCAATCTCCTGCTGCGAGGCGTCCCGGGTACCGAAAGCAATATTCTCGCCAATGGTGTCCGAAAACAGGAACGTATCCTGCGGAACAAGACCAATGCTCTGTCTTAAGAGCTCTAAGGGAATTGACTTTATATTCGTTCCATCCACTAAGATTTCTCCCTCTGTCACTTCAAATAAACGGGGTATAAGTTCGACAAGCGTTGTTTTTCCACTGCCGGTCCGCCCGACAATCGCCGCATTCTGTCCGGCTTCAATACGCATGGTGATATTTTGCAGGGCATACTCTTCAGCGCCCGGATATTTGAAGGACACATTGTTAAACTCGATCGTCCCTTCGATTTCATCAATATTGTGATCGGTAGCCGGTTTATCCGAAATATTCACCTCTTCCGTTAACATTTCGTCGATCCGTTTCCATGAGGCCATCGCCTGTTGAAACCGGTTAACGGTATACCCCAGCGACGCAACCGGCCATGTCAGGTATGCAACGTATATTATGTATTCCATAATATTACCAACCGTCAGTGTGCCTTCAATCACCAACTGTCCCGCTTTCCAAACGACTATAACCACCGATAACCCTATTAACAAGTTCAGTGTCGGGTGAAAAAGCGACTCGACCAGGTCGAGCCGTAGTTTCTTTTTTCTATACCGCTCACTTTCATTTTCAAATCGCCGGCGTTCATATGCCTCCCGGTTAAACGCCTTGATAAGCCTGATGCTCGTAAACGATTCCTGGGCGCGTCCCGCTATCGTCGAATACTGCTCCTGTATAATCCGCGAATAGTCATTGATATAGCCGCTCACCCAATAAGCAAAAGCCGATAAAAACGGCAGCGGAAGCAGCGCCCAGAACGTTAATTCAGGACTCACAATAATCATCATCGTAATAATAAAGCCGGCCCGCGTGATCGTATTAATCGTGTACATGTAAGCGGGACCAAAATACTCGCGCACCTTGGAGACATCTTCGGTAGCCCGCACATAAATTTCCCCTGATTTATATGTACTGTAAAAGCGCTGTGGAAGTTTCAACAGTTTATCGAAAATATCGTTACGCAAGTCGAACTCTATCTTACGGGAGGCCACAATAAGCGTCTGGCGGGTGGCAAACAGCAGTACCCCGGATAAGACGACGGCCCCCACCAAAAGCAACGCATTCTTGGCCAAAAGCCAGCTGGCATCACTGCCGAAAAGCACTTCCAGGATGGTATCGAAACTATCCGGGGAACGATCTACTTCAATCGCCGCCACCTGGTCGACGGTACGCCGCAGGTATACGGGAATCCATACCAGGAAAAAATTGGATGCCGTCAAAAACAAAGAACCCAGTAGTATTGTGCCCTTATATTTTTTAAAATAACTGTTTAATTTACGCAGCGAATCCAATGGTCTCTTTTTTTAGCTGTTTTCAGAGGACTTTGCAAAACCTGTCTTTTATCCAAAGTCGGCGTTATCGCTCGGTTGAAATGCCCACATATGAGTCATATGCTGCGATTCCACTGTCCCTCTGGCCTTGTCCCTGAACATAATAACTGGTTTTTAAAAGTCTTCTTTGAACTATTTTAACACTTTGTTCGGCCTTTGCTACAACAATAAATACCTCACGCAACCGTAACGTCGCTATACTTATTGATCCAATATTCAGCCAGGTTATATCCTGACAGATAGGCATTTTCTAATGACCTGTTGCCGAAGTAGTTTCCTATTAACGCAAGAGGAGCATCAATCATTTCCAATTCCATAAAATATTCGTCAATAACATTGCGGGCTTTGAAAAACTTCCACCGGTGGAGATACGTCGACTCCGGCTGAAGCGCCCAGGAACCGATGATTTCGGAAGCTTCTTCCAGTAGTTTTGTGGCCGTCTCCCCGTCACCGATCTTTTCGTTCTTTTTGAAAAAGTTGTGTGAAGAGTGCAGCACCAGCCCTGTTCGATCTCTTATCCCACGCTTGGAGGATTCATTGCCGATCCACCGGACAGCACTACGTTCGCATTCGATCCCCTTCCATTCGGGCGAAGCTTGATTATAGGTAGCCGACAATGTGATACAATCGTCATAATATATTTCATCGATCTCCCGAATAATTTTGCGCGCAGCGGTTTCATCCTGCGCTGTTTGGAGCACGCCATATGCTTCGGGGGCCGGGGTGGCAATTATCACCGCATCGCACTCAAATACATTAATATCGGTCAGGTTGATCATCCACGACCGTTTTTTTTCCCGGTCGGGACCAATATACGTCAGTCCCCCGGCTTTTTCCTGGGTTTTTATATCAACCCAGCGGCTCAAATAGTTGGCAATGGAGTGCATCCCGTTCGTCATAACGTACTGCGCCAGTGGCGATGCGTTGGGATCCTCCTCATGGAACTGGTCGCCGTCGTACATGCTGAACTCCCGGGTCCACTCGCGAAGCTGCTCTTTCCGGCTCAACTCTTCAATAAACTCCCGGAACGTGCGGGTCTCCGCAGAAAAATGAGACATTCCATAGTCGAGAACCATTTCATCCAGTTCGACCGAGGCCAGCGTTCCGCCCAGCGATCGGTTTCGCTCGATAATTGTTACATCATGGCCGGCCTTTGCCAACCGCGTACCGGCAATAAGTCCTGAAAAACTTGCCCCAATTATTCCAATAACCATTTCTGAAGTGATAAAATTTAATCTTTACTATTCGATGACTGAAAATCCGAAATTTTCCGGCAAATTTCTAAGACCAATTTACGCGCTGTCTAATGATGATTCTAAACGCACATCTATCCTATTTTTATGCTAAAATACCCGCACACGAGGCGTTACAGCCTCTTTATGGAGCAACGCCGGCCAATAGGCAACCACGGCACTGGCTCGCGGCCGGCCTCCCGCATAGCCCGTCACCCCGCCGGGACCGGTTAAAATGAGCGGGGCCACCTCTTTCCCGAACCGGTTTAGGTCCTCCTTGTCTGGTCCCGACAGTGACACCCGCATCTGAACTTCATCATGAGAAGCGTCAAGAAGCTCCCCGGTCAGAGGCTGTTCACTGCAGCCGTTCACCCCGATATATTCCACGCGAAACTCTTCGAATTGTAACCCTAACGCCTCTGCGCGGGACCGCAGTATTTCTCCTGCTTTTTGCGCCTTCTTCAATGCTTTCGGCCACGAGTACACCAGTGTGGACGAGAGCTTGTACCCATCACTATAGCTTGCAGAAACTTTATAGGTAGCGGTGGGAGGCCGGCCCTCTATGCCGGAGACATGCACCCGGTCGGGACCGGCGGCTTCAAGCTTCACCGACGTAAAATCGGCCATGCAGTCCGGAGTAAGATAGGCCGAAGGATCCCCGATCTCGTAAATGAGCTGCTCTTTTACCGTCTGCTCGCTAATCAACCCGCCGGTCCCTTCATGCTTGGTCACATAAAAACTGCCGTCCGCCTTTGCTTCCACAATGGGAAAGCCGATTTCCGCAAAGTTTTCCACCTGCTCCCAGTCCGTAAAATTCCCCCCTGAAACCTGGGCTCCGCACTCGATAAGGTGTCCCGCCACAATACCCGCCGACATCTTATCGGGATCCTCCAGGGACCACCCGAACTCATGAACCATCGCTGCCAGGGCTAATCCCGCATCGATTACCCGGCCTGTAATAACAATATCCGCTCCCCTGCGGAGTGCTTCAACCACGGGCCGGCATCCGAGATAGACGTTGGCGCTGAGCAGCCGTTCTTTGACATCGGAAATAGGCCGGCCCGTATCTATATTGTTCAACGCGTGGCCGGCGGCAATGAGATCATCGATATCATCCAGGATATCATCTCCATCCACCACCGCCACCTTAAGCCCCTCAATATTCTGCTGTTCCATCGCTTCCAGGACCCGGTCCTTGCAGGCATCCGGGTTGACCCCGCCCGCATTGGAGATCACTTTGATATCCTTTTCTGCGATATCCGGCAGCACCTCGCGAATCACCCCTGTAAAATCACGGGCATACCCATGGCTCGGATCCCGCATTTTCTGCTTCTGCAGGATCGACATGGTCACCTCTGCCAGGTAATCCATCACCAGGTAGTCTATAGGTCCCCGCCGAACCTGGTCAATGGGCGCTTTAGGCAGATCACCCCAAAATCCCTGTCCCGATGCAATACGAATAGATTTATCCACAGTAATATCCTTGGGTTACTATTTCTGTGCCAAGATAAGGGATTGCCGTGCACTAACAAAAGATAAAGAACGGTTTTAGTCCCAGTTTCTTACCTATTTAATCTTCCTTTCTTGTTGGTATATATCTTATTTTCTTTATTAATTATTTGAACGTACGGATGCATTGCAGAACAGAACAAAAAGATGAAGCCGGTCCCGCAGTAAACCGCTCAAAGTGGTAACGGTTACGTTCGACTCCGTATACCCGGACAGCTGTATTTTTTCGATGCTATAACAGATCAGGTCTAAATCTTGCCATGTACCAACCTGCATTACAACGTTTATTAAACAGGCAACCATCTGTATCATATCATTCCCCGCCAATATTATAAACCAGTACTTGAAATGAGAACTTTTTATTTGACAGGCTTGCTTATCATCCTATCAACCGGCTCCTTTTTAAACGGGCGTACTGAACCTGTAAATACCTGTACCGGACCAGCTGATAAGCTCACACAGGAGGCGCCTGTATTGAATCAGCAGAGGCCGGAAACAAAAAAGCACCTCGTATTTCCACTCCCATTACAAAATCGGTCGGACAGCAGCGATTCGGCAAACACTTCTGCCTTAACCCACTCCGGAGAAACGGTTACGGAGCAATGGCCTTTTCCCTGCAACCGGGATTCTATCAAACGATATACCGCCTACTATACACCCGCTGCTCCAACCATTGATGGACAACTTGACGAAAAAGCATGGGACAAGGTCCCCCGCTCTCCCCGATTTGTTGACCTTGTCTCCGGCGCTGAAACTATCCACAAGACCCGTGCAGCCGTGCTGTGGGACGACCAGAACCTGTACGTTGCATTCTGGCATGAGGAACCGTTTGTGCAGGGTTCGATGACGGAACGGAACGCCCCTCTTTACCAGGAGAATAATGCCGAAGTGTTTATTGCCGGCAAAGATGCCTATTATGAATTCGAGATCAATACCCTGGGGACCCGCTACGAAGCCTTTTTTATCTGGGAAGAAGCCTATGAAACCGGTGGATTTAATGCCAACCCGGCTTTTCAGCGTTCAAATCCGCTGGTTAAGGAATTTAACGGTGTGGGCTTTGATACGCATCCCAGAGGACTGCGGCTGGGCTCCTGGGACTTTTACTTCCCCGGCTTGCAAAGCGGCGTTTATGTAGACGGAACGTTAAATGACAATAGTGATCGTGACCGGGGATGGACGGTGGAGCTGGCTTTCCCGTGGGATGGTATGAAATGGCTTGCCAAAGCAGATCAGCGGGCACTTCCCCCCGATGACAAAGACACCTGGCGCATTGATTTTTCACGGTTCAATCCCTACAAAGAGGCTCCTCCGGCCGATGACTCCGGGGGCTGGACCTGGAGCCCGCATGGGGTTTGGGACTCCCACATCCCCGAATGCTTTCCCTTCATTACTTTTTCGCGTGATACGCTATGACGCATTCGCCTTTTACGTTTCTACCTGCTATATCCATATACCACATAGAAACTACTGGTACTCCCCCTGCCTGGCAGCCGGTCGGAATCAGAGGACACGGAGAGCCAGACGAATTGAGTCATATTCCGCAGCCTTTCGGGACGAATGGTGGACCTGTTTGACGAAAAAGAGCTCGGAATCCGGCCGCATTCGACGGACACGAAGTAGATTTTGATAAGTCCGACAGGACTACCCTACACTACAGCGCTACCTGAAAACCCGCCATCACGTGCAGGCGACTGACATCTTCGCCGGCCCATTCCCCGAAAATATCACCCGTGCCGGGATCTTCATAATCGTATAATAGATTTTCATCCTCCCAGAAACTGTATTGGATTCCCAGGTTAAAGCTCATGCTCCGGTTGAACCGGGCACTGAACCCGCCGCTTATCATCTGCCGGCTGCGGTCGAAATTCTCCGTGGGACTGGCAAAATAGGCGTAGCCGATACGCGGGGTAACCTGATCGCTCATCTGGTATTCCAGTCCCCCGCGAAAGTTGACCACATTGCTGAAATTTGAGCGAATATTATTGTTAATATCAATTTCCGCATCGGTAACGCCTTCTACATCATATTCGGCATCCGTATAAAAAACGCCTTCGGCCGCCGCTGAGAGGGTGAACCCCGCCGGATGACGGTAGGTAAGCCCCCCTTTCAGCCGCTGGGGACGGACCACCTCATAGGTAAAAGTGCCCGGCGCATCAAATTCCTCGACATCCCCGTTGTCAAAGGTGGTTGAAATAACCGTATTGAATTCCTCCTCAACCCGGAGCCTGCTCGGGAATTCATAACCTGCCCCCAGGCTAAGCTGGTCAGACATTTGGTATATCAGTCCCACTTGCGCATTAAAACCCTCGATGGTGGCATCAATCGTATCCAGGCTCAGGATATCATCGATATCCGTGTTATTGGCCCTGTTGTTATACTCGTTATCCCGGTCGGATTCTAAAAAATCACGCTCATAGGTATATTTGCCTCCGGTAAATCCTATGGTAGCCCCGAAAAACAGGTCTTTCATCACTTCGCTTGCAATAAAGGCAGAATACTCGCCCAGATGTCCCTTTTCAACCAGTTCCATGTGCTGGTGTATTCCCCGGTAGCCGTTCGCCCGGAAAACGGAGGTGGTATAGTCACCACCCTCGTAAAGAGCAAAAGCTTTATAAGCAGCGTTGTAAAGGTCGTCATGTACAAAAGAACTGTTGTAAAAGTCGGTCAGCGTCGATTCATTGTTTTGCGCACTCACCGAGAGGGCCCGGTTAAAATTGCTGCTCTGGCTGTACCCGCCGCCCACGACCAGGCTGCCGCGGGTAGTGGGAAACTTGTACACAAAGCCTAAATTTCCGACGCCGGTTTGGCTGTCGGAGAAGTTCGTGGTATTTCCCAGGTAGCTGCCCGTCTCATCCACATAGCGGGTGCTCAGGTCGAACGACAGGTATCCTTTCTCAGCCAGGGCCATGGCAGCCGGATTATCCTGGTAAGACCCGAAACCAGTGTGATCGGCCACGCCCGGCAGGACCATGCTGACGGCATCATAGGATGGATATTCGAGGCTGTACCGGAGTACATCATCCGAGGACTGTGCCTGCACTGACAAGGAGGAAAAAAAGGACATTCCCAAAGCAGCAAAAAGAAATATGATGATCCGGTTACTACTTGATATACGTTTGATATCCATGACGAGATAATTTAGGGTGTAAGATAACTCAGACTGGTCTCAGGCGTTTCCCGGCCTCGATTATTGTATAGCTGTATAGCTAAATCTATCTCAACGATCCGGTTACTTTCCGCGGCTGCGGGAGCGGGATGAATTCCCCCGCGAGCGGGATTTGCTGGAAGAGGAAGAACGGCTCTGCCTGACTGTCGACCGGCTCCTGCTCCGGTTGTTACTGCGGTTTACAGTGGATTTCGTTCGGTTGCCGGAGCGCGAGCGCACCTTTGTCCGCGTCGTAGCCGACCGGTTTCTGTCAGATATGCTAACATTTCCGGTATCAAAGGCTTTCTTCAACCGATTAAGAAAACCATTCCGGCTGCGCTCTCGGTTCGCGGACCGGTTCCTGTCGGAAGAGCGGAGCTGCCGTCGTAGCCGATCGCTGATGTCGGGTCCGGACCTGCGACGAACAACATTAGCATCCGATTCGGGCTGAAATCCGACCCGGCTTAGCCGGTTGGGAGTTTCACTGTTGCGGTCAACACTCGACTGGAGATTGTTGTCGCTGCGGCTCCGGCTTCGTCCCCCCGAGGAGGAGCTTCCGCTGCTGCCCCTGCTTCGGCTCCGGCCGACGGACCCGTTGCCGGATCGGCTGCGACTTCGTCCCACCGACCCATCGCTCGTACGCGAACTGCCGGTAGATCGTCGCCGTACGGTGGAGGAAGAGTTTGATGTATCGGAACTTCGGCTCCGTACCCTGCTTCGGTCACCGGTCGATCTCGACCGGGAACGGCTGCGATCGCTGCTGACACGGCTCGTGCCTATGCTCCGGCGGCGATAGGTACGGTCACGGTCGTCACGGTAAACATTTCTATAGTACCCGCTCCCGTAAAAATTATAGTAGTTGTAGGAGAAGGGACGGTGATAGCCGTACCAGTAAGGATCGTAATAAAAGCTGTTGCCGTAAAAGCTGTGATAGAACGGGCTTCCCCAGGAAAGCGAAAAGCCAAAACTGTTGTAAAAGGAGTGATGATAGCCAAATCCCACACTCATTCGCCAGCGCGTATAGGGACTTAATGCCCAGTAGTGAGAAGAAAAATAGGGCTGAAAGTGCGTACGTCCCCAGTAAGAATCATAAAATGAATGATAGTGCCTGCTCGGAGCATAATAAAAGGAGCTATAGCTCCGGTACGGGTTACAATCACAGGCCTCATAGCGTTCGGCATACTCATAATCTTTATAGTCGACGGGGATATACTCCTCTTCCTCTCCCTCGTAACGGGGAGCATTATCCGTTTGGCTCCTGGTCGTATGCTGTAACTGGGTATAACAACCGGTTAATAGGATGGCCGTCAGTGTTAATATGATGAATTTGACAAGTCTCATGGGAACCTCCGTATAATGCTTATATTGCCAGCTTATGAGGCCGGTGAATGTGTTCAGCCCAACTTCTAATAATGAAGTTAATCAATATACTGGTTGCCGGCAATCACATGATCATGTTAGGGAGCCTAAATTTCCCCTTTCAGTGACTTCGCAATCACCTCTGCTTTAGAGTTAACGTGTAACTTCTTATAAATGTTTCGTATATGCGCGCGTACGGTATCAATGGATATATCATACCGGTCTGCAATCATTTTGTAGCTCAAGCCATCGACAAGACCATTGACAATATCGTGCTCACGGGGGGTCAAATTAGAATCGGGATCTTTTTTAGGCGTTTCCTCCTGAAAATGCGTAATCACTTTGCGCGCAATTTGAGGAGACATCGGGGCCCCGCCGTCCAGCAGCTTGAGGATAGACTCTTTAATTTCAGGCAGCGAAGTATGCTTGAGCAGGTAACCCGACGCCCCGGCCCGCAGTGCTTTGAATATCTTGTGTGAATCGTGGTAGACCGTAAGCATGATAATCTCGATATCGGGGTACTTTTCTTTAATAATGCCGATCCCCTTGATGCCCGACATGCCGGGCAGCTGTATATCCATCAGGATGACATCCGGACCGGGATGCTCCTCGAGGTATTCAAGCATTTCTTCGACGGAATCCACGGCTACGGGACAGGACAGATCGTCCTGCATATCCAGATACCGCTGTATCAGGTCACGAATTTTTTTATTGTCTTCGACGATGCCGGCTACTGAAGCCATAAGACGGTGATTTAGGTGAATATTCGGATTCATGCAGCTTGCTGTCACTACCCTGCATGTTCAACGCGCACTTCAAATCCCTCGCTGTTGTTAAAAGTAATATCTGCGCCAATACGGTTCGATCGCATTTTCATGTTACGCAATCCCTGTCCGCTCTTACGCTCATTTTTAGCACTGCTCCCGTTGTCGCGGACACGCAACGAAAAGCCCCTGCCATTGGTTGAAAGCGCAACTTCAACCTTATCGGCATTGGAATGCTTGGCGATATTGTTGATTGCTTCCTTGAAGATAAGATACAAATTTTCTTTCAGTGAAACCTGAAGCTTTTCCTCCATATTACCTTCGAATTGATAGGTAACCTCTTTCTCGGGCAACACGCTGTTCACGTGGTCCTGCATGCGATCGGTTAAATCACCCAGCGTATCATTGCGGGCATCGATCGACCAGACAATATCATCGAGGCTGGAAACAATCTTCCGGCTCTGGTTCCCTATCTGACGAATGGATTCCTGCAGCGGATCGTCCACATCCATCGTCTGTAAAAAATCGGACTGCAGAGCTATTTCCGTAAGAGCGGAGCCCACATCGTCGTGCAGATCGCTGGCAATACGTACCCGCATACGCTCGATATCAACCATTTTTCTAACTCTATAATAATTATATATAAATGCTATAACTCCTGAAATAACAACTAATAACAATATAAAAAACCACCACCTTAGCCAAAAAGGAGCCAATACGGTAAAACTTATTTCGGCTTTCTGTGCACTTAACTGTCCGTCATTATTTTGGGCCATGACCTCAAAGGTGTAATCGCCCGCCATCAATGCCGGGTATCGCACGCTTCGCTCTGTGGTCCTTTGCCAGCCTTCCCCGGAATTCTTAAGGCGATACCGGTATTCAACCTGGTGGGGAGCGGTAAAGTTAATACCGATAAAGGTGAACGTGATATTATGGTTGTCGCTCCCCACCTCCAGATCCGGTTTAACACCGATACTTTCTCCCGATACGGTGATATTTTCGATATGGACTTTCGGGGCCGCTCTGTTCACTTTCTCTTTGGTGGGATCAAACTGCGTTACCCCGCCTACCGAACCGAACCAAAGCGTTCCGTTGCTGTCCTCGTACGAGGCCCCGGCATTCATCTCGTTGGCCACAAGCCCCTGGTCCTGCGTAATAAGCTTAAATGCCGGGACTTCTTTTGAATTTTGTCCGGAACTGTAGGCTCCATAGTCGAACCGGACAATGCCCCTGTTAGTGCCGATCCAAAAGATGCCCCGGTCATCCTGTTCGATAAAGTAACATACTTCATCGGGGAGCCCGTCGGCCGCCGTTATCGTTTCAAAGGTACCGTTATTATTAAATTGAGCCAGCCCTCCGAAGGTAGCGAACCACAAATTCCCGGCTTTATCTTTGAGTATATCCAGCACCCCGTTGTTCGGTAACCCGTCCTGTATGGTATAATTGGTAAATTTGCCATCCCGCAGCCGGCTGACGCCGCCGTAGGTAGCAAGCCAGACCGACCCGTCCTCCATTTCTTCCACCGCCATTACGGTATTATTCGCGAGGCTGTCTTCCTCCGTCAACTGTTCAAACCGGTTTCCGTCATACTTGAGAACCCCCTCCCCGTAGGTCCCCAGCCACCAGTTGCCGGGTTCCTGTCGTGATTGGTGGAGGGCACGTATTTTACGATAAGGCAGCTCCTCCTCGTCAAAATTAACAAACTGATGTCCGTCAAAAATACTCAATCCCCATCTCGTGCCGATAAAAAGGCGACCTTCACCGTCGGAGTCGAGCGTATAAACTTTATTGTCAACCAGTCCATTCTCACTGTTATAGGTAGTAGCAGAGCCCGAGGAGTCAATACGGGTTATTCCTCCCCCGTAGGTTGAAATCCAGTGGCTGCCCGAGGGATCTTCCGTGATCGCCGTCACCACGTTATTGGGCAACCCTTCCTCTACCGTATAGTTTTTAAAACCGCTGCCTAAAAACAGGCTTATGCCCCCTCCGAACGTCCCAAACCATATATTGCCCTCACGATCGTACTGCGTAGCCTGGATGATATTGTTGGCCAGTCCCTCTTCAATGGCATAATTAGTGAAGTGCTCATCCTCAAAAAAGCTGCCTCCCTCCTCCGTGCCAAGCCACAGTCCGTCCGATTCGGTCACCGAAATAGACTGTATGCGGTTGTTGACGAGCCCGTCGTCTTCGCTGTAGCAGTGGATATCGTCTTCTTTTACCCGGCACAGCCCGCCCCGCGTAGCCACCCATAACAGGCCGTCAGACGTCAGGGCCAGGTCGCGAAGGCGATTATCGGCCAGCCCATCCTCGGTAGTGAAGGTCCTGAAATTTCCCCCTTCCAATTTCGTAAGTCCCTCTCGCGTGGCAAACCAAAGGACTCCCCGGTCATCTTCCACGATATCGCGAACCCGATCTCCCCCCAGTCCGTTGACCTCCCGGTACTGCGTTAAATTCCGGCTTTGGTCCCAGTGCCAGACCCCCTCTCCGTCGGTCGCAAACCAGTAATCATTCAGCTGGTCCTGGTAAATAGCCAACACCGTGCTTGATTGCAGGGGACGCAATGCCTGCGGAGTATGGATGCTGTCGGACCGGAGGACATTTACGCCGCTTTCCGTACCGATCCACAGCTGGTTGTTATGATCCTCATATAGAGCGGTCACCCTGTTGTCAAGCAGGCCTTCCTCGGTGTAATAGTTTTTGAATTGAATACCGTCAAAGCGATTTAATCCATAGCTGGTAGCGACCCAAAGGTAGCCCTCGCTGTCCTGAATGAGATCGTTTACAACCGATTCACTTAGCCCATGCTCTATAGAGTAGGTTCGAAACGGCAATACCTGGGCCTGCGCAAAGCTGCACAGCAATGCGAATAAAAGAAGTATAACCGAAGACTGTTTCATAGCCGGGTTCCATTTGCTAACAGGGGGACACCAACAAGGTCATTTTTTATGCTTATCAGCCTGCATTAATTTTATCACTGTTATTATGCTTATCAGTCTGTATAACGTTAGGTGACCCAGAAGGTTTTGTCTCCTGCCTTCAGTCTATTAAAAGTTTGACAAAATAAAAAAGCCCCGATGATCGCTCGGGGCTTTTTATCAACGGATATTTTGTAACACCACTAATCCGGTTGTCTCACCAAGAAATTTTTTCGCCAGCAAGGCAAAAGTAAAATGGTCGCGGAAATGTACCCGGGTACAATGAGCGCTCCATATTATCTTTAACACAGCTGAAGAATAAATTTCGCCGGAAAAACACCCTGTTATTTTTTAAAAGGATTAAATATGAACCCAACTTATTACTTTGCAAAAGGTTGCAATATATTCAGTGATATATTTGTGAGAAATCCGGACTAACCCAGATAAGCTCTCAGCGCAGCACTCCGGTTATGGTGACGCAACTTGCGAAGTGCTTTTTCCTTAATCTGGCGCACGCGCTCGCGGGTCAGATCAAATCGCTCGCCGATCTCTTCGAGCGTCAGTGAATGCTCCCGGCCAATTCCGAAATAAAGCCGGATAACTTCCGCCTCGCGATCGGTCAGCTTGGAAAGCGCCCGCTCGATCTCCACCTTCAGCGATTCTCCCATCAGGTCGTTATCCGGATCGGGGGTTTCCTCATTTTCCAACACATCCAGCAGGCGGTTATCTTCGCCCTGGGCAAAAGGAGCGTCCACGGAAAGATGCCGGCCGGAAATCTTGAGCGTATCCGCTACTTCCGAAACCGTCATATCCAGGCTTTCGGCCAGCTCGGCAGCCGAAGGCACGCGCTCGTATTCCTGTTCCAGCTTTGAAAGCTCTTTGCCTATCTTATTCAGTGCGCCGACCCGGTTCAGGGGCAATCGCACGATACGGCTTTGTTCAGCCAGTGCCTGCAGGATTGACTGACGAATCCACCATACCGCATAGGAGATAAACTTGAACCCCCGGGTCTCGTCAAAACGCTTGGCAGCCTTGATGAGCCCCAGGTTTCCTTCATTGATAAGATCCCCGAGCGATAATCCCTGGTTCTGGTACTGTTTGGCCACCGAGACTACAAACCGGAGGTTGGCTTTCGTTAGGTCTTCAAGCGCTTTTTGGCTACCTTTCTGGATCTCCTTGGCAAGACGCACCTCATCTTCCGGGGTAATGAGTTTTTCTTTGCCGATCTCCTGTAGATAGCGATCGAGTGATTCTGATTCTCGAGTAGAAATTCCTGAGCTTCTTGCCACGGGATATTATGGGTTTATTGATAATTTTAGTGCATTTCCACAAAAAAATTGATCGGGACGAACAGCGATCAATCCGGTTTAGGGTAAGGTAACGCCTAAGATAACAGAATGTTGCCTTTTCAATCTCTATAATATAACGGTTCCATTAGATAATTACGAACAAAGATCCGGGCAGCTATCATTCCCTTTTTAACATACTTTTCCCGGAAAAATTTGTTTCCAGCCCAAAGAAATGAGCTGCCGTGCAGGCAATATCGCTGAAAGTCTGCCTCGTGCCCAGGTTCAGCTGTTCAGCAGAAGAAGCGGGAAACAGCAGCACCGGCACGAATTCACGGCTGTGATCGGTGCTGGTTGAGGTAGGATCATTCCCGTGATCTCCGGTGATCATCAACAGGTCATCTTCCCGGACCTTATCCATAATGGCCGGTATGGCCCGGTCAAACTCCTGCAGACACCGGGCAAAGCCTCCGGCGTCCAGGCGGTGCCCGTATTTTTGGTCGGTGTCAATGAGATTGACAAAGACAAAACTGTCCGATACGGCCGACATCAGGCTGAGCAGCTGCGAAATACCCTCGGCATTATGCTTCGTGCGTCGAAACTGGGAAAAGTGCTGTTCCGTAAACAGATCCACCACTTTTCCGATGGAATACGTCTTAATGCCGGCTTCCAGCAGGCGGTTCAGCAGGTTGTGTCCGGGTGGTTCTATGGAAAAATCGTGTCGCCGGTCGGAAATGCGCACAAAACTGCCGGGTCGCCCTTCGAAGGGACGTGCGATCACCCGTCCCACCCCGTGCCGGCCGGTCAAAACGTTACTCCGGGCATACTCGCACCACTCGTAGAGACGCTCCACGGGCGTGACGTCGACATGAGCGGCCACCTGGAATACGCTGTCTGCCGAGGTATAAACGATGGGATAGCCGGTTTCAAGATGTTCCTGCCCGTAATCCTCAATGACGTCGGTTCCCGAATACGGTTTGTTGACCAGAACCCGCTCTACGCCCGCACCGCCGCAGAATTGCTGGATAACCGGGTCCGGAAATCCACCGGGATAGGTCGGGAAGGGCCGGTTCAGCTGGATACCGGCTATTTCCCAGTGACCGGTGGTCGAATCCTTGCCGGCGGATCGCTCGCGCATCTTTCCATGTCCGCAAAGCGGTTCTGCAGTAACGGGCACGGAAGCAAGGGGGATGATGTTTCCCAGTCCCATCCGCTGCATATTCGGCAGCTTGCAGGCGGTCTCCCCGCAGACATGGGCAAGGGTATTGTCCTCTGCATCCCCATATTCCGCCGCATCTTCCTGTGCGCCGACTCCCAGCCCGTCAATAACAATTACATAGCAATTTCCCATTATTGTATAACCTCATTGTTTCCGGACTTCATGGCTCCCGAAAGCGCAGATTTAGCTTTGGTCAGCACCTGGTAAGAATCCTGTAATTCGTCCTGCAACTTTACCGAACCGACCGTGATATCCGTCTCAATATGCATGCCGTTGTCGAGCTCAAACGAATTCAGAAAATTCTTCCGCAGTGCTGCGATCCACTTGTCAACGGCTCCGGGATCTTTATTCTGGATAAAGAAGGAGTATATATAATCCGAATGAAAGCCTAGAATGCCGGTATATCCGTACTGAGAAGGATTGAACGTTCTTACCAAATCGCGCTGCATCTGGTCCAGCTGGTCAATGCGCATTTTTGTGCGTAATTTCGGTAAATTCGACAGGGTAATAAGTCCGAACCAGGAATGGAATTTAGATTGCTGCTCCCGAATGTTCACAAGTTCGGAATCAACGGTCTTCTTCCAAAAGTCGGGTAAAAACGCTCCGAACTTATTCGCAAAAACAGGCTCATCAATATCAATACCGGGATCGTTCCCCATGATCTGAAGTCCCGCCACACGCACCAGGTTCATCAGTTTGTGCTTTGTGGATTCCTTAAACGTAAGCGGATTTTTATCGTGGGCCAGCACGACTCCCTGCCGGCGATCGTTCATCAGCAGAGGTATGGCCATGGTTGCGCCTTCGGTTTGCTGTTCCCGCGGCGATAATCGCTTGGGACTGTTATTAAAATGAATAGCAAATTCGGTACTCCCGTTTTCGGCGGCCTCGCTGGCAAGCGAGCGTTTTTCCATGGTCATACCGACCGGTAAAGGATGCCGGGCCTCATCAGAGTTCATCACATTACACCAGCTTCCCATCCCCTGCGTGACAAATGACACTCCGCCATCCGGCAGAAATTGTTGCAGGATATTGAGCAGCCGCTTAACCAGTTCTGCGCGATGGCAGCGTACGTTCAGTCTGTCAAGGCATTTCTCGTAATCGACCCATTCATTTTGCTGTTCATAGAGATCACTGATCTCCAGATACGTATTCAGGACATTGCGCAGCGCCTCGATATAGGAATATATAACATCGCCTTGTTCGTCAGCAGAATGTTGATCGCGCGCTTCAAGTACGGTGATGGCGACGGTTTCGCCGTTATTCACAAAGGGCAGCATGGTTACATACCGCACCGGTACCCTGTCGTAATAGTGCTTCAGCAGGGAGGGATCCAGCTCCCGTCCTATTTCCAGGGTAGCGGCTTCCGAGATATCCTTATAGTCATTTAAAAAATGGTTCTCAAAGGCGAGGCGGTCTTTAAAGATAACATTATCGAGCTCGGTAGATTTGGTCTCAAGGACAAACTGCTTACGCGACCGGTTAATCCAGTACATGTACACGGTTTGCATGCCGGAAGCACTCCGGAGCAGGAAAATGAGATCTTTCAGCACATGCTTGAACTCTCTCAATGCCTTTTCCTGGCGTTTTCGTCCCATTATTTCCGCTTTTGATCGATTTTCTTCAGGTGCGGCTGCATAGTTGTTCATAGAGGTCTTAGCTAATCTTTTGTGCCAATTCTTCTGCCTGTTCAATCATCTGTTCGATGGCTGACACTCCCTTACCCCAGAAATCCGGCCGGGTAATATCCAGACCCAGCTTTCCGACAATATGTTCCGGCCAGTCGGCTCCTCCCGCCCGGAGCATCTCGATATAGCGGTCAGCAAAGCCGTTTTCCGACCGGGTATACTGCTCGTAAAGGGCGAGCACCAGCAGCTCACCGAACGCATAGGCATATACATATCCCGGCGTGTGAAGAAAATGGGGAATATAGCTCCACCACAGGTTATAACCCTCCGTCAGCGTTACGGATTCCCCGTAAATATCCTGCTGCGTCCGACGCCACAGCGAAGAAAACTCCTCGGTTGTCAGCTCTCCCTCCTCCCTGCGTTTGGTGTGGATGGCGTGCTCAAAACGATTCATCGAGACCTGGCGGAATACGGTGGCAATGGTATCATCAATTTTGCCGATCAACAGGGCCAGCCTTTCTCTGGGGTCGTCGAGTTCGCGCATCAGGGTCTGGAAGACCAGCATCTCACCAAATACGGAAGCCGTTTCTGCGGTAGTAAGTGGCGTATTGGCCTGCAGTACGCCCTGCTCACGCGAGAGGTACTGGTGTACCCCATGTCCCAGTTCATGAGCCAGCGTCTGGACATCACGAATCTTCCCGTTATAATTCATAAACACATAGGGGTGGACGGAGGGGACGGTGCTGGCGGAGTAAGCCCCACCCCGTTTGCCCGGCTTTATCGCGGCATCGATCCAGTCTTTATCAAAAAACTTGCCGGCAATGCGACCCATCTCGGGATGGAAGTCGGCATACGAATCCAGTACGGTACTGCGGGCGCTGGCCCACCGGACCTCCTTTTCATTTTGCAGCAGCGGTGCGTAGCGGTCGTAATCGTAGAATTCATCATAATCCAGCAGCGACTGCTTGAGGTTATAAAAGCGGTGAACCAGGCGGTAGTTATCCGTTACGGTGTTGACCAGAATATCGACCGTATCGTCTTCGATTTCATTTGCCAGGTTACGTGAGGAAATCCAGCTGGAATAGCTGCGCAGCTTGTCGTCAGTGTGTTTGTCGGCCAGCAGCGTATTAAAAATAAAGGTCAGCGACCGGCTTAATTCGGAGAACGTCTCCGTAAGCGCGGCGTGAGCCCTTTTCCGCAACCCACGATCCGGTTCGTGCAGCTTGCTCAGCACTTCCTGCTGGGTAAGCTCTTCTCCATCCAGCCTAAACCGAGCCGCTCCCATTGTCTCATCGAAAAAGCGATTCCAGGCACTGCGACCGGTTACTTTTTTGGCCGACAGAACCTGTTCTGCCTTTTCATCCAGAATGTGGGATTTATACCGGCGCGACGTCTCCAGGTGATGTTGATAGTCATGCAGTTCTTCGCTCTCAATCAGGCGGGTCGCTTTTTCATCATCCATTGCCAGCCATTCCACGTCGAAAAAGACCAGTTGCTGGTGGATTTCCGAGGAAAGTTCATTCGACTCCTGAACTAATTTGCCATATTCGGCGTTTGAGGTATCGGTCGACCAGATAAGCTGGGCATACGATCCTATTTTGCCCAGCAGTTCTAAAATTTTCTCATAATCCTGCAGGGCGCGCTTCATATTTTTTTCATCAAACTCCGTTACGTTCCCTTTATATGAAGAGGCAAACTCTTCGGCGAGTTTACGCACGCGTTTTTTATCATCCTGCAGGTCGGGATCGTCTATGGATGCATACAGATCGGAAAGGTCCCATGTTATTTTCTCAGCACCGGTTTGGTCGCTCACGTTATTAGTCATAAATTGTTTGTAATTAATATTAATGATTCATAGTAATATACGTTCACACAGGCTCAGCACAAGATGGCTTTGAAAAACCAGGAATTTTGATCAACATCACCCCCGGGTGTATTCAATACCTTTCCAAATAAAGCATATGGAAGGATGTTGAATACGCGAAAATACAGAGATTGGCCATAATCACGGTTTTTGCAAGGCTATCTACCATAAAAATTAACTGCCCTGAGGAATCGTATTTTAACATTACAATGATTAACTTTAGACTTGTTTCCTGGTCTCTTAAAGAAACCAAAAAAATCAATCAAATTTAACATTGAATTGATCAGTTTTTTAAACTGTTGCTAATTTTTAACCTTACTCAATAAGATCACATTTTGAAGTCGCTGGAAGCTGTATTTGGACCTAATTCTGCACTTGTTGAAGAACTGTTTAACCAATATAAGGAGGATCCTTCATCGGTACCCAATCACTGGAAACAATATTTTGACGAGCTTGATGAGGATGATTCCATAGAAGAGCTGAAAGAAGAAGCCCAGAAGGCCGGTAATGGTACCCCTGCCTCTAACAAACGACGCGAAAAGAACAATAAAACGGCTGCTCGAAAAAAAGAGAAGAAAGAAGACAAGGGCGTGCCCAAGGGCAAGACGCTCGAAAAAATCAAGGGGGTATCGAGCAAGATTGTCGAAAATATGGATGACAGCCTTCAGATTCCGACCGCTACGTCGGTCCGCGTGCTGCCCATGAAGATGCTCATTGAGGACCGGGCGATCATCAATCGTCATCTCCTCCAGCACGATGAGCCCAAATCATCTTTTACGCACTATATTGCCTGGGCTATTGTAAAAGCACTGAAAGAGTTTCCCAATATGAACAACTCTTTTGTGCGCAAGGATGGCGACCCTTACAAAGTAATTCCCGACCAGGTTAACCTGGGACTGGCGGTAGACGTGCAAAACAAGGACGGCTCGCGCAACCTCCTGGTGCCGAATATCAAGGGGGTGGACAAAATGAACTTCCGGGAGTTTTTCCATGCCTATAACAATCTTATTGACAAGGTTCGCAACGGTAACCTGGAGCTTTCCGATTTTGACGGGACCACCATTACGCTGACAAATCCCGGAATGATCGGCACGGTGCAGTCCGTACCGCGCCTGATGAATACTCAGGGGACAATTATTGCCACCGGGGCCATTGACTACCCGGCCGAATTCCAGTCGATGTCGCAAAAAGTGCTCAGCAAGCTGGGGGTAAGCAAAGTGATGACGGTGACCTCTACCTACGACCACCGGGTGATCCAGGGAGCAGAATCAGGCTCGTTCCTGAAAAAACTCCATACCCTGCTTAATGGCGAAGAAACCTTTTACGAGGAGATTTTTGACGATCTCGACATTTCCTACGATCCCCTGCCTTTTGGGGGTGACAAGTATGTGGGTCAGCTTGACGGCCAGGGAGCCTCGCTCGAGGATAACAAGCGGGCTATTGCCGTCATGCGTCTTATCAATATGTACCGTACGCGGGGACACGTACTGGCGGACCTCGACCCGTTGAGCGACGAGCCGGATCACAGTCCCGAACTGGATCTGGAATATTACGGGCTGACCCTCTGGGATATGGACCGCGAGTTCTATTGCGGCGGACTCGGGGGCAATGAGAAGGCGCCCCTGCGGGAAATTGTGCGTCTGCTTCGCGACACCTACTGCGGTAAAATCGGGGCTGAGTACATGCACTTACTGGATCTGGATGAGCGGCAGTGGCTGCGCGGGCGAATGGAGTCTACGGCCAATACGCCTGAGCTGAATATTGATGAAAAAAAGGAAATACTGCACAAGCTTAACCAGGCCAAAGCATTCGAACAATTTCTTCATAAAAAATATATCGGCCATAAGCGGTTCTCGCTCGAAGGCGCCGATACCCTGATTCCCATGATGCATCACATGCTCGAAAAAGCAGGGGAAGATGAGGTGGAAAAAATATTCATGGGTATGGCTCACCGGGGACGATTAAACATCCTGGTGAATATCCTGAACAAACCCTATCGCAAAGTATTCGCCGATTTTGAAGGTAATCTCGATCCCGACAGCATACAGGGCTCCGGGGATGTCAAGTACCACCTGGGAGCTGAAGGCAAGTACCGTACGAAAGCCGGCCGGGATATTGATATTGAGTTAATGCCGAACCCCAGCCACCTCGAATCCGTGAACCCCGTAGTGGAAGGGGCTACCAGGGCAACCCAGGATCACGATCAGGCGGATGACGCCAACAAAAATATCATGCCGGTTCTCATCCACGGCGATGCCGCCTTCTCGGGACAGGGTGTGGTGAGCGAAACCCTTAACATGTCCCAGCTGGAAGCGTATCAAACCGGGGGCACCGTCCATATCATCATCAACAACCAGATCGGATTCACCACGCTCCCGAAAGACGGCCGCTCTACCGAATATGCCTCCGACCTGGCGAAGATGATCCTGGCCCCGATCTTCCATGTGAACGGCGACAACCCCGAACAAGCGGTACATGCCATGCAGATGGCTTTTGAATATCGCCAGAAATTCAATAAAGATGTCGTTATCGACCTTATCTGCTACCGGAAGTATGGTCATAACGAAGGCGATGAACCCGCCTTCACCCAGCCTGGCATGTATCAGGAGATCGAATCGCATCCGCCGGTCCGCGACCTCTATGCACAACACCTGCTTAACCAGGAAGAACTGACGGAGGAGGAAGCACAGGAGCTCTTTGACGAGTTTGATGAGCTGCTCCGGGAGGCCTTTGAGGATGCCAAAAACGCCTCTCCCCTCGAAGTCACCGACGATATGATCGAGCGCCACGAAACCAGGCAGGAAAATTGGCCGGAATTCCCGGATACGACCTATCCCGGAGAGGAGCTCAAGGATATCGCCGTTAAGCTTAATACCGTTCCCAAAGGGTTCGATGCCAATCCCAAACTGCTGAAACAGCTGGCAAAACGAGCGGAAATAGTAGAAAAAAATACAAAAAAGATCGACTGGGGGTTTGCCGAAGCCCTCTCTATCGGATCGCTGCTGAAAAACGGGACCACGGTGCGGCTTACCGGGCAGGATGCCGAACGGGGGACCTTCTCTCACCGTCATGCGATCCTTCACGGTACGGAGACGGACCAGAAATTTGCCCCCCTGAATAACCTGAATGAGGACCAGGCCCCTTTTTACCCCTATAACAGCCTGCTCAGCGAGTTCGCCTGCGTGGGATTTGAATTCGGCTACAGCGCGGCCAAGCTCGATGCACTGGTCATCTGGGAAGCCCAGTTCGGTGATTTCGTGAACGGCGCTCAAATTCCTATTGATCAATATATTTCATCCAGCAAAGCGAAATGGGGACAAAAATCAGCACTTGTGATGACGCTCCCGCACGGATATGAGGGACAGGGCCCCGAGCACTCTTCCGCCCGGCTCGAGCGCTTCCTGCAGCTCTGTGCCCAAGACAATATGCAGATCGTAAATCTGACTACGCCGGCCCAGTATTTCCATATCCTTCGCAAACAGGCCATGCAGGAGGACAAAAAACCGCTTATTATTATGTCGCCCAAGAGCCTGCTGCGTCACCCGCTGGCGACGTCGCGGACTGAGGACCTCGCAGAGGGGGCCTATCAGCCTTTTATTGCGGACGGGGACGTGGAAGACAAAAGCCGTATTGACCGGCTGGTCATCTGCTCGGGCAAGGTGTATTACGACCTGTATAAACAGCGTGAAGACGAGGAGATTGACAACATTGCTGTAGCAAGACTGGAACAATTCTATCCCTTCCCCGACCGGGACGTAAAAGATATGCTGTCGGAATACGAACACGTGGATGACATTGTCTGGTGTCAGGAAGAGCCAAAGAATATGGGAGGATGGACATTCGTCGCACCCCGCATCATGCAGCAGCTTCAGGAAAACCAGTCCCTCCGTTATGCCGGACGTCAAGCTTCGGCTTCACCGGCAGCGGGACAGGTGAAAATCCACAAAGCAGAGCAGCAGAAACTGATTGACCAGGCACTGACGTAAAAAAACCAAAATATATTAAAAAAGAGTGGCCAATTTTTAAAGTTCGGCAACCCTTTTACATGGAATTTACTGTGAGAGGCGTTTGAAAAACCGGGGTTTTTGTTCAACAGCAACCTCTGGGCGATTTCAAAACCGTAGTGTATAGACTACAGGTGAAGATGTTGAAACCGCAAAAATACAGAGATTGGCCAAAAGGACGGTTTTGCAAAGACCTCTTTAAGAAATGCGGCTCAGCGTAAACCGTTCGGGACCCCTTTGCAAATGCGGCTGACCGCATCATGGCTGTGGAGGCTCTCCATATGGGCACAGCGGATGACAAAATCCAGAATATTTTTATCCCGGTTCAGCTCCTCATAAAGCAACCGGGCCGCATCCTCCACAAATTTCTGGAAGGCGCCGTTCATCTCCGCAAAGGCCTGCTCATCCTCTCGCTTGACCATGACCTGGGTCTCGGTCATTAATGCCTGACGGCAGTGGTCGACCAAATCTTCTACAAAGATTGATTCATCCAGTTCAACCGTCAAGCTGGCCACACTGCGCTGGCTGTGCGGGATGCTGGCGACGCCTCTTTTGTCCCGTGCATGTTCGGAAAGCTCATAGGAACAGGGACAGGCGCTGCTATATTCAAAATCGAGATGCATGAATTTGTGAAACTCGCCATCCGCACTCAATACGCCCTCGATAGCCGTTTCATAATACTGGTACCCTTCCAGGTCCGACCGCAGGCTCTCCTGCAGTATCGGATAGTTGAATGACAATTTGAGATAGGCAGCGTTCGAATCAAGCTGCTCGATATACGTTTCCAGAATGTCCCTGAGCATATCCGGATGAAAGACTTCATCCCTGAAATCGTAAAACCGGCGGATGATCCGGCTCATGTTAATCCCTTTCTTGCCCGCTTCAAGTCCCACATAGCCTTCGACAGATGTTTCAAGGGTAATGAGTTCACCATCGGGACGCGGGTACTTGAGCGGAAGCTTAAAATCCGAAATACCCACTTGCTGAATGGGGACATTCGCTCCTTCGATCAGTGAAGCCGGACCATTTTGCAGGTCGGGGAGACTGTCCTTGTAATCCTCGGAGACGGTAAATGTAGGGTCGTAATATCGTTTCAATGTGGTAGAAATCATTCTTTAAGTAATGGTAATGCTTGTTCAATAAATATTAATCAATTTCAGGCAACGGTTTTCCCAATCGATAAGGACAATATTCAGCTGAATTTCGTTCGGTTTCCTCCAATTCAAGGCTATACAGGAAACCACTGCCATATGCTTCATTTGCAATCGGTTCCTCGACTTGCTCAAAAAAGGCTTTGACTAAGTTTTCCGTTGAAGGCATAATGCCCTCTAAAAACGGGACATCCAGGTTCAGGTTCTTATGATCGCACTCTTCAACAATGCGTTCTTCAATAATCGATTTAAGCGTCGACAAGTCGATTACGTATCCGGTAGCACGATCCGTTTTTCCTGCAACCGTCACCTTTACAATATAATTATGTCCGTGCCAGTTCTCATGATTACACTTGCCGAACGTTTGTCGATTCCATTCATCGGACTTGTCGGGGTTGTGTAATCGGTGAGCTGCGTTAAAATGTGCCTTACGTGTAACAAAAACCAAATCCATACTGTTTTATTGTTTGAAATATCGACTCTCCAAAACGAATATGCAAAAGCCAGGGTTCCGAAATATCAACCTAAACTATAACCATTAAAGTTTTTTTTCAAATTTATTGTGACCTGGAAGATACTATTCTGTGCTTACCCGGTGCATAATCCGGGTAGAATAAGGGTGTTAGCCAAAGAACATAGAACCCGGATATTTGGGATATGGGATGTGACCTAAAAAATAAGGAGGCTCCGCTTTCAACAGAGCCTCCTTGTGATCAGCACACCTCACACGATGTATGTGAGACGATTATGGGTAGATAGAAATTTTTAATCAGACCAGCGTACCCAGCTGCCTTCTTGCGTCCAGTCTTCGGTACCGAAAGCACCGCTGTACTCAACTTGGTCAAAAAAGTCATCCACAGGAGGTGCAACGCCGCTGGTCAGTGCAGGAGAATCCGATTCCAAGGCGAAATTAAATCCTGCCGCATCTACAAATTGGGGATCCATATTCTGTAGCCCCAGATCACTATAGTACGAAAGCGAAGATCCATCGTTGGCATTATTGTATGAAATGTTGCCACCGAATGTGAGTGAAGAACCTATATTAGCTTCCGTTCCATCTTCATCAACCACAATCGGAGCTATTATTTCTTTTCCAAAGTTGGCAATGATGATATTTTTATATTCCCCCTCGATGCCTTCACGTAAGCGCAAGCCTCGAATATCTTCGCCATTGGCTACATCATTTCCATAGATCGTTGCATTGTAAATTTGAGGTGCAGTCGGACCATTTCCTCCATCACAGTCAGCCTGGTCATCACAACCGTCATTCTCAAAACCACTGTTAGAACGAGTTCCTTCGGTTTGTACCCCAACCCAGAACTGACCTCGGCCGGTCCATCCCTGGTCGTAGTCAAAGGTATCATCCTGTGCTCCTTTGATGACCAGGTATTTGATATCTACCGTACCGCCGAAGAGCTCTACGCCGTCATCAACCGATTGGTAGATGCTGATGTGGTCTAACTGCGTTTCGCTGCCTACAGAATAAAGCGTCAATGCCTGAAGCTCGCTGCCGTCCGCAATGCTGTAGCCGGAGTATTCAATGCGCACGTAGCTTAACCGACCACTGTCGTCCTGGTCGTTAAACGACTCTCCTCCGCCAATATCAGCACCATATTGTACGGCCTGATCGAGACCTTCGATTTCTCCCAGTCCCCCGGGAACATTGTTGCTGGCTTCACCGGCGAGGATAATACCGCCCCAGCTGGCTACTTCTTTTTGTTCGGCAGTAAATATAATCGGATTGTCTGCCGTACCAACGGCAACTAAACGACCAGAAGCGCGCGGCTCGTCGAAATTAGTAGCATCGCCGGGTAACGTAATGATCGTGCCTACCTCATCATTATTCTGATTATGATAGGTAAAACTGACCTCTACCCCTTCTTCCACCGTCAGCGTAACACCGGGGAGAACAAAACGGGGTCCGGTTAGAGTGGTATCGTTCGACCAGGTCTCATCCTGACTGATGAGTTCTCCCGGCAGATCTTCATAAACAGCGGGGATTTCTTCGGGCGGATTTGGCTCGGGATTAACGGGATTGTCATCATCGCAGCTTGCCAACAATAGCATTGATGGCAGCATCAAAATTGCAATCAGTTTTGTGACTATCGACTTCATAGTAAGTAAGGTTTTAGATTGATTAGGTGGTTGTTTTGTTAGAGGAAAAATTTAAGTGATGATCATTACGAAACCATTATGATAGTATTTTTAAACCATTAAGTTATAATGAAAGGGTAGCTCCCAGCTGAAAAGTGACTCCGGGTTTGTATCGGAATGTAGTTGCAGGACCCTGTGTGTATTCTTGTACATCATTTAAAAGATTGCTAGCTTCCAAGCTCAGATTCACACCCGCCAGCGGGTACTCGATCTTAGCTCCCAAATCATGGAAGGGCTGCTCATATTCATCGTACTGTTGCCCGCTTTGACCAACAGTAACAACACGTTCTCCAAATGTGTTGTAGCTTAGCGACAGATTCATATTCCATTTGGGAATGGTATAAAATGAAGAAACATTAAAAATAAAGGGTGATTGTCCAACCATGGGGCGTTCTATATTCGCTACCCGGTTAGAAGCGCCGCTGCCCATCTTTGTTTCAGAAAGGATATACGACGCATTGGCAACAATCTGTAGGCGATCGGTTATGTTCTTTCGGCCCTCAACTTCAATGCCGTACAGATCGGCTTCTGGGGCATTATCGTAAAACACCTCAACGTTTTCGGTAAGGCGATAGAAAAGCTCAATAGGATTTTCGAATTGTTTGTAGAAAGCGCTAACGGCAAATAATTCTCCGCCTCTCGGATAAGTTTCAACCCTCAGATCATAATTGGTTATTCGGGTTCGCTCCAAATCGGGATTACCATAAATCCGTTTCCCGCCGAAGAAATCTGCAAAATTAAAGTTTGAAATCTCCCGGAACTCAGGCCTTGCCAATGTCCGTGAGAAAGCAGCACGTAAGTTACTCCTGTCACTAATCTCATAGGTCACATTGACTGCAGGCAAAAAATCGGTATTGTCAACTCTTGAAGCCTCTTCATAATCTCCACCCAGGTTCAGGGGTACTTCGATGGTTTGAACAGAGTTTTCCACACGCCCTCCCAGCTCGAAAGAAAGTCTGTCAATAACATTCCATTGTGTACTCACAAAACCCGCATAGATGGACTGAAAACCATCATACCAGTCGGATTGATTCAACCCAAACTGTGTAGTCTCGACCATTTCCAGCGCTCCATTTTCAACCAGCTCATCAGCTAAAATACCACTGGGTGGCTGAGTAGCCACATCACCATTTATAAATGGAGCCACCTGATCACGATACGCAATCCGCCGGGCCGTAAAGCTACGATCTTTAATGGTAATATTGCCGCCGGCAGAGATTCTAACAAAGTCTACAGGCGTAAACTCGTATTTAAGTTTTCCTGCATAGTTATTATCGTTCTGATCCGAGAAAAAGTGCCCGTTGTTATCTCCAAAAGGAGCAAACCTGTACTCTCCCCCCGTGAGGTTATAGCGTGTAGTGCGCCGGTCCGGCCGCATACGCACCGCTCGGTTGTAGCTAATATTACCGGAAAGCGTTGATGACATGAAGTTCCTAAAGTAGGTTTCCAGCTCCAACGTATTCGAGAATACCGTTCGACGATCAAAATTCAGTACGGTCAATCGGTTAATACCATTTTGATAGGGTCCTTCGATGACGCTTTTACTATCAGTCGTTGCATTGGAATACAATGATTTGAGTCCAATCTTGGTGACAGATGAAGGTTTGATAAAAATGTTAAGCATACCGCTGAGATCAGCCTGTATGACACCCTCATTGTGATCATAATCCGTCAGATAATTAGGCCCGTTACTATCGAAAAACTGTATGAATCGTTGTATTTTATTGGGCTGCAGATCTCTCGCGAATTTGTAAGAAAAGTTACCCACGATTCCTATTGGTATCCTGTCTTCATTAAACTGGTTGGCATAGTTAACACTCACACTTTGTGATGGAATAGCGTTTCTATTCGAATCAATTCCCCAATTGTCATGCAGGCCCTGTACAACACGGGGAGCAATTTCATCGTTAAGACGCTGTCCCTTTAGTATGGAGGGCAGTTTACGTTTGCCATTATCATACCCTAAGAAATCAGTACTGCTGCCCCCGCTTGTCAATGTATTTTCAAGCGTGGAAACCGTATTATAACTGGTTGAATAGCTTAGGGTTAAATTCCGGTCATCGGGAAATTCCCGAGTGGTTATCTGTACTGATCCGCCCGAAAATTCAGCAGACTGGTCGGCTGTAAACGTCTTTTGAACAATAATGTTACTCACCAATCCACTTCCAAACAGGTCGACAGGCACTTCCTTTTTATTGGGATTGGTGGACGGCAGCTGCGAACCATTTAGCTGAACATTGCTATAACGATTTCCCAGGCCACGAACAAAAACATTTTTCCCATCCTGTACTGTGACGCCTGTTACTCTCTTTATGGCTGCGCCAACATCGCTGTCTCCCAGTTTGGATATCTGCTGCGAAGACAATCCATCCTGCATGGGCACTGATTTCCGCTGCATGGCTAACAAGCCAGCAGCACTACTCTGATCGGCGGTGGCCGTCACGGTAATTTCGTCCATACCTACAGTTTTAGGCTGAAGCGATATATCAAGTATTTGAGATTCTCCCGGGTTGACTTCAACTCCCGTGACCGTTTTCTTGGAATATGAAATATAGGTTACTGTTATGGAATAAGTTCCTGGCTGCAGGTTTCGGATCGAGTATCTACCGTCCAGATCGGTTGCGGCTCCTTTGGTCGTGCCGGTTATCGCCACATTGGCACCGATGATCGTTTCGCCCGTTTGGGCATCTACGACCTTCCCGGTGATCTGCCCGGGATCTGCCGATTGGGATTGTGCCGCGGACATCTCACTGATGCCCAATACCGCTGCAGCGGGTATGAGGAGAATGATGAATATCTTTTTACAAAGCGTCATAACATTCATGATAAGTGTGCTGAGTTTATTTTTAGTTGATTCCTTAACATGACATGTCAAGGATAGCACACTCACATTGCTCGAATATTATGCAATCATTACCAAAATGTTATTCCCATATAACCTTAATGTTAACAGGCCTGCACTGTCGTCAAAGAAAGGAGTTTTACCGTCTCAAATAAATATAAGAGGGCTTTGAAAAAACCAGGGTTTTGTTCAATACCAATCCCTGAGCGATTTCAAAACCGCAGTGTATAAACGATAGATGAGGATGTTGAAATCGGGAACGTACAGCCATTGGCCAAAGCAACGCTTTTGCAAAGGCCTCTACAAAGATTTCTGTACCTACTCTCCCTGTTCCGAAATATTACTCTCCTCTTCTTGTGCAGGTTCCTCCTCTGCGGGGTCGCCGGCCGTACCCTTATCGCCATGTCCGTTGGAGGTTTTCAATCCCTGGTCGGTGGCAAAAATCCCATCCGGGTACTTTCCCTCGGGATGGTCGCCCAGCAGCTCTTTTAAATCATTGTGGTCGATAACTTCTTTATCCAGGAGCGTATCGGCCATTTTTTCAAGCTTATCCTTGTGCTTGATGATCAGAGCTTTGGTACGTTTATAGTTGCTGCGGATGATTTCACTTACCGCCTCATCGATGCGCTCTGCGGTGTGTTCGGAATATTTTTTATTGAAGCCGTAGCTGTTTTCAGGATTCTGAGAGTCCTTAAGTGACAGATAGCCAATTTCTTCACTCATCCCGTATTCGGCTACCATGGCAAAAGCCATATTGGTGATACGCTCGAGATCGTTCTGGGCCCCCGTAGAAATACGTCCGAAAATGATTTCTTCTGCTACACGGCCGCCCAGCAGCGCACATATCTTATCATTAAGCTCTTCGGTGGTCATGAGAAAACGGTCCTCAAGCGGTGTTTGCAGAGTATAGCCCAGGGCGGCCAATCCCCGGGGCACGATACTTACTTTCAATACCGGATCCGTGTGTTCCAGGTACCAGCCCACGATGGCATGTCCCGATTCGTGATAAGCTACGATCTCCCGTTCCCGGGGATTAATAAGCTTATTTTTCTTTTCGAGTCCCGCTATAACCCGTTCAATGGAATCCTGGAAGTCTTCCATTTCCACCTGTTCTTTACCGCGACGCGCAGCCATGAGAGCTGCTTCATTACAGAGATTTGCCAGCTCAGCCCCGGCAAAGCCCGGTGTCTGTGAGGCCAACAGTTTAAGGTCGATATCTTCGGAAAGTTTCAGCTTCTGGGCGTGCACTTTCAACACTTCCATCCGTCCCCGAAGATCAGGCTTGTCAATCAAAATCTGCCGGTCAAAACGTCCCGGCCTGAGCAGCGCCGTATCCAGGACATCCGGGCGGTTGGTAGCAGCCATGATGATAACCCCTTTATCGGTGTTAAAGCCGTCCATCTCACTCAACAGCTGATTCAGGGTATTCTCCCGTTCGTCGTTCGATCCCATCATCATTCCCTTGCCGCGACTTCGTCCGATAGCATCAATCTCGTCAATAAAGATGATACAGGGCGCCTTTTCTTTCGCCTGTTTGAACAGGTCGCGCACCCGGGCGGCCCCCACGCCTACAAACATCTCCACAAAATCAGAACCGCTGAGGCTAAAAAAGGGTACATCCGCTTCGCCGGCCGTTGCCTTGGCCAGCAGCGTTTTCCCCGTGCCCGGAGGTCCCACCAGCAGTACTCCCTTGGGCAGGGTTCCTCCCAGCTTGGTAAATTTCTTGGGGGTCCGCAGAAACTCGACGATCTCTTCTACTTCCGCCTTTGCCTCTTCAAGTCCGGCCACATCTTTAAAAGAGACTTCATTTTCTTTCTGCTTGTCGTAAAGCGAAGCTTTGTTCTTGCCGATATTCAGTACCTGTTGACCGGGATTCATCCGGCGAAAAATAAATATCCAGAAAATGATAGCCAGCCCGATGGGTATCAGCCAAATTAAGATTCCGCTGAACCAGTCGCCTTCAACGCGTACGTCATATGCAACGTCATGGTCATCTAATAGGGGTCGAATCTCATCGCCCTCAAGCATGGTGGTCGTAAAGCTGTTTTGGCTTGCTGAACTGCTGTCAAGCTGCCACCCGTCCTCCTGCTCAGTTGCCGGGGTCACGACGCCCTCTTTTACGGCTTTATTGCTATACACACCTTTGATATAGGATCCGTTTTCTATCGTAATCTCTTCGATGTAGCCCTTTTCAACGTACGATAAAAAGGTGCTGTATTTTATTTGTTCACCATTGCCGGTATTCATAAAGTAGATCTGAATACCGAACAGGGCTAAAAGCAGGACCACATATATCCAAATAGGAAATTTAGGAGATTTTTCATCTCCCTTTTTGGGGCCTTTCAAATTATTTTTATTAGAAAAATTCTTTTTCTCAGACATGTACTGAATGGTAGCAAATTGATTTTATCGTATAAATATACGGCAAATATTTTAAGTGTGCGTAATATACCCCGGATTTACTTTCGCTGACCTTCTTGTTAACGGTTTAAAATACCAAAACGTATGCTCCGGAGTGCACAAACAGTCAGTCCTGTTTATTTACGTTCTCTTTTATTCTTCTCTACCATCAAAAACGGCAACGTCTCCCTCTGCTTTTTGCATGCGAATACCTTCCGAGGAGTCGGTTATTTTTCCGATAACTGTAAAATCACTGAATTCATCAGCTAATTTTTCCACTTTTTGTTCGGGAAGGGTAAACATCAGTTCGTAATCCTCGCCCCCGTACAGAGCATATTTGTCAACATCTTCTTTCATTTCGTCAGCCACCGAACGGGTATCCAAGCTGATAGGTAAGGCGGCCTGGTAAAAATAAGCTCCCACCTCTGAGGCTCCGGTCAGATGCTTGAGCTCACTGACCAGTCCCTGGGTTAAATCGATCATGGATGAGGGCGAAAGGTTCAAATCGGTAAGCTGTTCAATAAAATCCTTCCGGGCGACCGGTACCAGTTGTCGCCGTACCACATACTCATAGTCGGACAAATCCGGCTGGAAAGCCTGCTGTTGCTCCTGCTCCCGCCAAAATTTATTCTCACGCATAAGTATGCGCAACCCGGCAGCAGCTGCGCCCAAGTCGCCGGTCACGCAGATCGCATCTCCCGGTTGTGCTCCTTCCCGGTAGATAACGTTGTTTCCGGGGACCTCGCCACGGCAGCTGATACTAATGCCCAGCGTCTTGTGAGAAGCTGTCAGGTCCCCACCGGCTATCTGAAATTCATAATCCTTCCCCGCTGCGCCGATCCCGCGGTAGATCTCTTTCAACATGTCGACGGAAATCTTATTAGGAACGGCAAGATTTACCAGGACCACCTGCGGAGTACCGTTCATCGCATAAATATCGCTGACAGCAGCCGTAGCAACCTTGTAGCCCAGGTGATGAAGAGGGACATAGGTCAGGTCGTAATCAACTCCCTCCATAAAGCTTTCTGAACTCAACAGCTGATATATTCCCTCCCCCCTATTTTCCAGCACCGCACAATCATCGCCATACCCCTGTATGACCTCATCCCGGCTGAAGGAACTGTGCTCCATCAATTCTTTGATAAGTTCGCCGCGGCCTACTGAATCTATCGTCCTAAAAGATCCTTTATCCATATTCTTCTGCTATAATAAAATAAATAAAAAAGGCAGGTACACAGGTGTGTACTTGCCTTTTGAAAAATAATGTTATGCTATGCTTTTATTCCGTCTCCTGCCTTGTAGAGTAGTTTATTCTCAGAGTCCCAGCCTCGCGGAGTTCTTCCTGAACATCCGTAACAATGCCCGTTTCGGTCTCATCATGTACACGGAGGGAAACGATCAGTTTGGGCTGTTCCTGATACTTGTCATACATAATATTTCTAATGGCTCCAATATCATCAATGAGGGCGTCGTCTATCTGTATACGCGTCTCTCCCAGTTGATTACCCTGAAGCTTTTCGGGCCCTATATAAATGTAACTGATCAGGCGCTTCTGCTCAATCTTCTCTATATTTTCTGCTTCCGTATAATTAATTTGAACCTGAAGCTCAACTTCACGGAGTACGGTCGTCACCATGAAAAAGATAAGCAGCATAAAGATGATGTCCGGCATTGCGGACATCGGGATATCCTGGCTTGTATCAGCCGATTTTTTTTCAAAATGTGCCATAGTTGATCTTATCCTTCATCTGGTTCTGCAATTGAAATTTTCTTGGGATAGATATCCCGTACGGCCTGTTGCTGGTCACTCTCATCCTCGAGTTGGCTGTATGGAACGCCAAATTCGGACTGTGAAGCCTGATCGCGCAGTTCGTTATAGGCACCCATCACTTCATCGAGCATATTAATATATGTCCGGTAAGGCGTTTGTCGGGCCGTCTTAATCGAAACGATCGCTTTATCGGGCGAATCGGAAAGATTGGGATCTTCTCCACGGTTGGTTACAAAATCTTTGATGATCTGTTTTACCTCTCCAACCTGTGTGGGTTCATCATCAATCAATATCATGCCTTCTGCATTAACAAGGATGTTGAGCAAATTACGCTCTTTAATGGGGGGCGGCTCCTGGTCTTCTTCAGGGGCCGGAGGCAGTTGAAGGCCGATACCGGTATCAATATCAATGGTTGTGACGAGCAGGAAGAAAATAAGCAGCAGAAAGGCAATATCCGCCATTCCTGCGCCTCCTACTTCCGGTTCCTCTCGCTTCCTGTTTTTATTAAACATAGTGTTAGAACCTAAGAATTATACATTAAATGTACCGCGCAAACCGGTAAGAAGGATTGTCAGAATCATGAGTGCCATCATAAACAACATGGTAGCAACCCCGGCCTGTGTGATATCGCCAAAGATACCATAGGCTATTCCAAAAAAGGCAAATGGTACCAGCATTGTCAGAATTTTCTTAAAGTCCTGTTTTCCTTTAATAAGGCTTTGGATACCGGAAATCAGCATTCCTAAGATACCGAGTCCGATTAACCCCAAGCCTAATCCTATTGCTATGGTTACAATCATAATATTAAATAAGAATTAGCATTAATTTCAAGGTTATTTTACTCACCGGACTCATCAGGAGCCACTTGCTTTCCTTCTTTGAGCATCACAATAGAGTCAATTAAGGTAATGGAGCTCTCCTCCATTTCAGAAATAATGCGGTCAATCTTGGAGACGCAGTAGTTGTACCCAACCTGCAAAATAATACCCGCGAGAAGACCTGCAGCTGTTGTAAGCAGTGCTACCTTAATACCGCCGGCCACCAGTGAGGGAGAAATATCACCGGCCTGTTCAATGGCATCAAATGCCTGGATCATACCCACAACCGTCCCGAGAAAACCTAACAGCGGGGCGATAGCAATAAATAGGGAGAGCCATACGAGCCCCCGTTCCAAAAAGCTCATTTCTATCGATCCGTATGCTGAAATGGCCTTTTCTGCCGCATCGATGCCTTCGTCGACCCGCATCAGGCCAGCCTGAAAAACAGAGGCAACCGGTCCACGGGTTTCAGCGCAAAGTTGACGGGCAGCAGGCACGCCTCCCTCATCGAGGGCTTCCTGTACATCAACGACAAATTTGCGAGTATCGATATCTGCCAGGTTTAATGTTATGATACGTTCAAGAAAAATAGCCAAACCTAAGATGAGAGCGACAAGGACCGGCCACATAAACCCACCCTCGTTACCTTCATTAAATCTTTCGACGATTAAATTAAAAAAACCTTGATCCGCTCCTGCTTGAAGGAAAAAGAGTGTTATTGACGATGTCATACGATTACTCCAGTTAAATTAAATTAGTTATCAGTTTATAAGGGCTCGTAAAGATGGAAAATGATAGATTAATTTAATTAAAATGTCAAAGGAAGGAAGCAAAAAAAATATTTTCACTTCTTTTCACACATTCTGATATCAAATGTCTATCATTTCATCCCAATTTGCTGCCTTTTTTTTATGTTGTCAAAT
Organism: Fodinibius roseus; assembly: GCF_900129315.1. Classification (GTDB taxonomy): domain Bacteria; phylum Bacteroidota; class Rhodothermia; order Balneolales; family Balneolaceae; genus Fodinibius; species Fodinibius roseus. The sequence continues at coordinate 72,502 of NZ_FQUS01000008.1, read as the reverse complement.
TTTTGAAGGCCTGCATCCAAAAATCGCTGGAACCTATCTTTACTGGCATAACCAACCAGTTGTTCCAAGATTCTTTCGGTTTCCGGTTCCACAATTACATATGTGGGGAGTGCAACGGTACCTGTAAATTCAAATTGAAATTGCTGATTTTTTGGACCCTCAGATCCATCGTCTGTATATAAACGCACTTGCTCCATTTTTGCAAATCGTTTTTGAATAGATGGCTGAGGAAATACATTTGCTTCCATCGCCCGGCAATTAGTGCACGTATAGCCTGTAAAGTCAATAAATACGGGAATATTTTCCTTTTTCGCTTTTTCCACGGAAGCCTGGTAATTGCTTGACCAGGATTTACGGGCCCCGTTACTGGTACTTGTGGAGCCCTGCTGTGCGAGCGTCTGTACTACGCTTACATCCGTAGCCTGTTTGGGGGGGAGCCAGGAATCCCATATTCCAAGCGAAGCTCCCAGCAATCCCGGGATGAGATAAAAGCTAAACAGCAGTAAGGGAAGCGACAACATTACACGGCCCGTTCCGATTTTTTGGGGTTTAGTCTCATGAGAAAGCGTAAAAACTCCCAGCACATAAAGACCGGCCACCATAAAGATGGCGATCCAGGCCGCAATGGCAAAAGGACGGGAAATAAGTCCCCATTGCCAGACCAGATCGGCATTCGAGAAAAACTTGATGGCGGCGGCAAGCTCAATAAAGCCTAACAGAACTTTAACAATATTCATCCATGAACCGCTTTTCGGCAGCGATTCCAGCCAGCGCGGGAAAAGGGCAAAGATTACGAAGGGACTTGCAAATGCTGCCGAAAAGGCGGCCATCCCGATGATGGGATAAAACCATTCGCCACCGGTGGTCGCGGCCAGAACACCACCTACAAAGGGTGCTGTGCATGAAAACGAGACCGCGCTGATCGTCAATGCCATGAACAGAATACCGGCTATACCTGAACTTTCATTACTTTTTTTATTCAGCCAGTTCGTCAGTTGATACGGCAGACGAAGCTCAAAAGCTCCCAGCAGACTGACCGCAAAAACAACAAGAATGAGAGCAATAAAAAGATTGACCCATGGATTGGCAGCAAACTGATTGGCTCCTGATGCCCCGACCAACAGGGCAAGAAGCGCCCCCAGGATGGTAAACGTAACCACAATGGCCACACCAAAAACAAGTGCTTGTCCCACCGCCCTGCTGCCCTGTCCTTCTTTCTGTTTTGAAAAGAAAGAAACTGTCAACGGTACCATCGGAAATACACAAGGCGTGAGCAGTGCGGCAAAACCCGCCATAAGTGCAATCCATAAAAATGATAAGATGCCATCACTGCCAAAGCTCAAACTGCTACCGGTGATTGTTCCGGCAGTTGACGTTTCGTCCTCTCCGGAAGAATCCGAAAGATCCCCCGTGTCATCGGGAGTGTTGGATGAGGTACCGGTTTCGCCGGCCGTACTTTCCGATGGTTCTTCAAAATCGCGATAGGGTTCATCCGCAACCCCGCTAATGGTAATCGGCTGAGTAATGGACTTGGTTTTGGGGGGGAGACATGAACGGTCATCGCACACCTGGTACAGGACTTCGAGGTCAATCATGGAAGATCCTTCCGTATCGGGCTTAAAAGCCACTGGAATAGTAAAGGTGGCTTCCCCGGTATGCCAGCCGAGCTCGGCGTTAAAATTGGGGTCCATCTCTATGGAAGGTTCGCTCTCCCGGACCTCTCCCGCCACGCTCATCTGGGGATTGGCTGAACTGAACTGGGTGGGATACGGGCCCGCGTCCGGGTCGTTCGCTATCGAATACAAATGCCACTGTCCCTCAATGGAGGCGTGCACCGTGACTTCAATAACGGCCCCGGCCTCTGCCTCGCGCGGAGCCTCCGCAACGGTATACGTGACAGGATCCAACATCTGTTGGGCCTGAATAAGAAATGGGGATAACATCAAGATGATGATCCCCACTACATATTTTAAATACGCATCCATACTTGGCAGTTTAGGTTAAAAACGCCGAAGTCGACGTTTTATTCTTTCACGACCCAAACCTTAATCTGCGGTTTAATCTCACCGATAAGATTTACGGTAGCCGTATACTCACCTAACGTTTTGATGTCCTGGTCCAACGAAATCTTTCGCTTGTCTATGGTAACATCCCGTTGTTCGAGGGCTTCTGCGACATCCTGATTGGTTACGGAGCCGTGGATACGCTCGTCTTCCCCCACGGAAACAGGAATAGTGACGGAAGTGGTTTCAAGACGCTCAGCCATCTCCTGCGCCGCTTCGATGGTAAGCTCAGCCCGACGTTCCGCCTGCTCCTTGATACGATCCAGCTGCTTCAGCGCCCCGTCGGTGGCCATCATAGCTTTCCCCTGGGGAATCAGGTAGTTCCGCCCATAGCCGGCTCTAACCTCGACAATATCACCGGAGTCACCGAGCTTTTCCACATCTTCTCGTAAAATTAATTTCATATATTTATTAGCCATTGGAAATAGTAAATTTTTTATCGAAGGTTATCTGCTACATAGGGAAGCATTCCTAAAAAACGGGCTCGTTTGATCGCACGGGAAAGCTGTCGCTGGTACTTTGCGCTCGTACCCGTTACACGGCGGGGCAGAATTTTTCCCTGGTCGTTCATAAAACGCTGTAACAGTTCAGTGTCTTTGTAATCGATATACTCAATGCCCGCTTTGGTAAACTTGCATGAGCGTGTTTTTATCTGTCCCTTCTTCGGATGTGATGGATTCTTAATCATAGCAAAAAATAGTTGTAGTTATCAAAATAGATTCGAATTAATCTTCGTCTTCTTCACCTTCCTCTTCCTCTTCATCAACAAAGACCGTAGGTACGGCATTTTTGCGCTGAAGTTCACGATGTCGCAGCATTTTTGCATCATACTTAAGCGTAAGATAGCGCATTACGTGATCATCAATGCGAAGGGCACGTTCCAGCTTTTCTATTAGCTCGCCGGGGGCACTAAAATAAGCATTTACGTAATAACCGCTTGATTTTTTATCCATCTCATACTCGAACTTGCGGTTTCCCCACTCATCCACTTCATCGATCTCTCCCCCGTTGTTGCGGATATAGTCGGTAAACTTTTTCACGATCTCTTCGTACTGTTCATCCTCGAGAACGGGATTAATAATATAGGTTAGCTCGTAATAGTTTTTACTCATGTGTGATATGTTTCCTTTGGTTGCTTCGGTTTGAAACAGCCGGCGTAGTGACTTTCACTCGCCAGCAGGCACGCAAAAATAGCGCTTTTTGCCATTAATTACAATCTTCTCCCGGCAAATAAAATGCTTCGGCCGGTGAACCGCGCTCCCTTGCTTAACCAAGTACTATTTTGCGGCGAAGAAAAAAGCCTGAAGGTTATGTTTTGACCCCAGGCACATTTACCCCGGCTTATTCACAAGCGAATAAGAATAATCCGAGTAACCACTCTTGCAGAAAGTCCCCCAAGGAGATGAGCGACAAAAGAACCTAACCCGTATTAAGTTATTCAGGTCAGTTGCCCAAAAATGCTACCCAGTTGCCCGTGTAATAAGAGGAAAGGAGATCGTGTAACCCGCCGAAGGCCACGCCGAAATAGATTGTCATGACAGCTAACACTATGAGGGTCGTTTTATAAACCATCCCGGCCTGTACGAAAGGGACATCCTTATGGGGTTCACGGAAATACATATAAACCATCGGACGCAAATAATAATAGACGCTTGCCGCACTTGCCAGTACGCCTACGACAGCAAGACCGATCATCCCGGCATTAATCGCGGCGGCAAAGACCAGGTATTTCCCGAAAAATCCGACCAGCGGGGGGATACCCGCCAGTGAAAACAGGAAGAGCGAAAGCATCACGCCCATAATAGGACGCTTGAATCCAAGCCCCGCGTAATTATTGACATCCGTAAAGTCCAGTCCCTGTTGGCGTTCGTAGTAGGCGACAATGCCGAATGCTCCGATATTCATGATGGAATACGCCAACAGGTAAAAAAGTACCGCGCTGTACCCTTCGGGGGTCCCTGCGGCCAATCCTACCAGCAGATAACCGGCATGGGCAATGCTGGAGTATGCCAGCATGCGCTTCATATTGTCCTGAACCAGTGCGATGATATTTCCCAATATCATCGTAATAATAGCAATCACTTCTATGACATTCGACCAGTCGGCCGTTTCAGCGGGTATCATCTTCGATACAATGACAATCAGCGCCACAAATGCCGCAGATTTTGAGGCCGTGGCCATATATGCGGTAATCGTTGTAGGAGTGCCTTCATAGACATCGGGAGTCCACATATGGAAAGGAACCGCGGATATTTTAAAGAAAAAACCGACAAGCAGCAGGCCGCCTCCCCCGACAAAAAGAAGATCGGAACTGGCCTGCCGGGCAATTTCCGGAATACTCAGCGAACCCGTTGCCCCGTAGAGCAGGGCCATTCCATAGAGCAGAAAACCGGTTGAGAAAGCCCCAAGCAGGAAGTATTTAAGCGCCGCCTCGGCTCCGGTTTTTCGATCTTTGATCAGGCCCGCCAGCACGTAGAGACAAATGGACATGGTTTCAAGACCTACGAAAATCATAACCAGGTTATTGGCACTGGCCAAAGCCAGCATACCCGTGGTGGCGAAAAGAATCATCGCATAGACCTCGCCGAAGTCGTGCTCAACCGCTTTTAAATATTCCCGGGATATCAGAACACAAAAAAGCGAACCGAACAGTACTACCGTACTTCCAAAAGCAGAAACCCCACCATAGGTAATCATACCGGAAAATGCCTCGCCCACCGGGCCGAACATATCCATTACGGCCAGTATCAGGCCGGCCCCCAGAGCGGCTACGGCCAAGCCGTAAATGCCGTCGTGATCATCTTTGTAGGCGTCAATCAAAAGGGCAATAAGCCCGGCAACAGCTACGATAATGCCGGGCAAAAAAGCGTTAAGATCGTGTAAATAATCCATGCAACTTAGTTGTTATACAGTGACTCAATAGTTTTTGCTAGCGTAATATCTTTTTCGGTAACTTTTCCGCCGGCATCATGGGTGCTCAACGAAATATCAACGGTATTATAGACATTAAAAATTTCCGGGTGATGAACCTGCTCTTCAGCTTCGTATGAAATACGGGTAATAAAGCCCATCGCATCCCGAAAATTTTCAAAGGTGAATTCCTTGCTCACCTTGTCGTTTTTGTGCTCCCATCCGGGCAGGTCTTCTAATTGCCGAGTGATTTCATCAAGTGAAAGTGGATCAGCCATGGTACTATCTGTTTTTGGGTTGTAATGCTAATTCATCCGTTACATCATAAAATGCGGAAGTCCACTCCGGAAGTTCCCCGATTGTTGCTGACTGCTTAATGGCCATTCTTTTTTCCTCGGATGCCTGCAACAGATTGTTCACCTGTGCTTCGGAATATTGGGTGAAGTCAACGGGACGAATTCCAATCCAGAACATTAAAATGACGAGGGGGACCAGTATGCCGATTTCCCGTGCATTCAAGTCTTGCAATTTCTCATTAACCTTGTGTTTCAACGGACCGAACATCACCCGCTGATACATCCACAGCATATAGACAGCTGCCAGGATAACGCCAAGGGCCGCAAATACGACAAACGCATTTTGCGGGATCACCTCCGAATGAAAAGCACCGTTCAAAATCAGGAATTCTCCTATAAAGCCGTTCAACCCCGGTAAGCCGATGGAGGCGAGGGTGGCAACCATGAACATGACCGCAAAAACGGGCAGAACCTTGGCAATGCCTCCGAAATCTTCAATCATGCGGGTGTGTCTTCGATCATAAATCATGCCTACAATCAGGAAGAGGGCGCCGGTAGAAATTCCGTGGTTGATCATCTGCAGCAACGCACCCTGCACGCTGATCACATTGACGGCGAACAACCCCAGCACGACAAACCCCAGGTGGCTTACAGAGGAGTAGGCGACCAGCTTCTTCACATCTTTCTGAACCATCGCCACCAGGGCCCCGTAGATTATACCGATAACCGCAAGAGCAGCCATGTATGGAGCGAATTCAACAAATGCATTCGGAAAAATCGGCAGGCACACCCGGAGAAGCCCGTAGGTCCCCATCTTCAGCATAATGGCTGCCAGTACCACCGATCCGGCCGTCGGGGCTTCCGTATGGGCATAGGGCAGCCAGGTATGGAAAGGAAACAACGGTACTTTGATACAAAATGCCAGCGCAAAAGCGGCAAACAGGTAGGTCTGCTCGACCAGTCCTATTTGATAGGCTCCACTCGAGAGAAACCGCCAGTCGGTACTGAAAACATACCCCTGCAGGGACGAGCCGGCGTCGTAGCCAAGATAAATAAGTCCGACCAGCATGATGAGCGAGCCGACGAGGGTGTATACAAAAAACTTTACGGTGGCATGAATACGCCCCTTGCCGCCCCAGATCCCGATGAGGAAATACATGGGAATAAGCGAAAGTTCAAAGAAGACATAAAATACAATCAGGTCAAGAGAGGCAAACACGCCCATCGAGGCTGTCTGCAAGAGCAACAGCATGGAATAATAGCCGGCCAGATGCTTATTGACCGAATCCCAGGAAGAAAGAATAACGAGGGGACCCATAAGAGTTGTAAGCATGAAAAGAAGGAGGCTTAGTCCGTCCAATCCGATCAGATACTTAATATCCATACCGGCCAGCACGGGCGAACCCTCCGTCAAAAACTGGGCAGTCCCTGAATTTGCGATATCGAAGTTAAATATCAGCAGCAGCGACAGCAGGAACGTAACTCCTGTAGTGAGCAGACTAATCCATTTCGTCGCCTTGTCGTTACGGGATACCAGGATGGCGGCAATGCCGGCAAGCGGCAGATAAATACAAATGTTTAAAAGTAACTGCATGTTCACAATTTATTTACAGGATCAACAAGCTTAACACGAGAAGAACACCGATAACAAGCGCAAGGGCATAACTGCTGGCCACCCCCGTTTGGAGGTACCGGAATACACTACCAAATAGGCGAACGATCCCTCCCACCGCATTTACTGTTCCGTCAACAACCTTCATATCGAATTTGGCAAGCCCCTTGTCAGAAAAGCGAACCAGCGGGTGGACCACCAGTCCCTCGTAAAACTCATCGAGGCTGTATTTCTCATTCCAGGTCTGGTACAGTGCACCGAACCGGTCGGAAAGCAGAGCGTCGGATTCCTCGGTAGCACCACCGCCGTACAAGCGCCAGGCGACATACAATCCACCCACGGCTACCAGGACTGAGACAATAAGCAGGATCCATTCAACGGAGTGCGAAAGTCCGAGTCCGTAGTCTGCGGTAACCGTATGCAGCCAGTTATGAAGCAGGTTAATATGCGCCTCTTCATGAGTAAACGTCGATACTAAAAAGTTGGGCACGCCAATAAATCCCCCCGCAATCGACAATCCGCCGAGGGTCCACAGAGGAATCGTCATCGTTTGGGGGCTTTCATGCAGGTGCTTTTCTGCTCCGGCTGCCTCTTTTATCTTATCGGGCAGCTTAAACGATCCGTTAAACGTACCGAAGGTGAGCCTAAACATATAGAAAGCCGTCAGGAAAGCGGTAATGATACCCACGCCCCAAAGCAAAAAGTAAAGAGAACCGGCAAACTCACCGAAGCCGGCGTTAAAGGTAAATGCCAAAATCTCATCCTTTGAGAAAAAGCCGGCCAGCGGGGGAATTCCGGCAATCGCCACCGTTGCAATCAGAAAAGTCTTGTATGTCGAGGGCATGTATTCCTTTAGTCCCCCCATAAACCGCATATCCTGGGGATCAAAATGAACATCCCTGCCCTCTTCGTGGAGACCGTGCTCGACATGTTCCATGGCGTGGATGACCGAACCGGATCCGAGAAAGAGGCAAGCTTTAAAAAAGGCGTGCGTCACCACATGAAAGATAGCGGCGGTAAAGGCTCCCGAACCGAGGGCCAGAAACATGTATCCCAGCTGCGATACGGTGGAATAGGCCAGCACGCCCTTGATATCATTTTGCGTGAGCGCGATAGTGGCTGCAACAATTGCGGTGAGAGCCCCGATGGCGGCGATAATCATCATGATTTCCGGGGACGCCACGAACATCGGGGAGAGCCTGGAAATCAGGTAAATTCCGGAGGTAACCATGGTGGCCGCATGGATAAGGGCCGAAACCGATGTAGGTCCGGCCATTGCATCCGGCAGCCAGACAAAAAGCGGGATTTGAGCGCTTTTCCCGGTGGCCCCGATAAACATCAGCAGGGCGATCCAGAAGGTAGCATCCGCCGGAATAGCCCCCAGGTTGGCCAATATAGTCTCAAAGCGCAGGCTCCCGACAAACTGGAAAATCATGAATATTGCAATGAGAAAAGCAAAGTCGCCCACGCGATTATAGAGAAAAGCCTTCTTGGCCGCATCGGACTTCGCCATATCGGAATACCAAAACCCGATCAGCAGGTAGGAACAAAGTCCCACGCCCTCCCATCCCAGGAACAGCAACAGCAAATTATCAGCCATCACGAGATTGATCATGGCAAAAATAAAAAGGTTCAGGTAGGCAAAAAACTTCCAGTAGCCCTCATCCTCCCACATATACCCAATGGAATAGAGGTGGATCAGAAATCCGACCCCGGTTACCACCAGGATCATGACCAGGGAAAGCTGGTCGATCTGGTAGGCAATATCCACGCTGAGCGAACCGACTTCAATCCAGGTGAAAAGTTCGGCGAAGATGGGTGCTGATTCCTGCCCCATATTCAAAAAGAAATAGACAGCTATAGCAAATGGAATAAATACCGAAAGGTTGGCAATCGCTCCGATCAGGCTTTTTCGCCGGCGGAACGAATCGGAACTCAACCCTATTAACCCATTGATCAGAAAGCCCACCAGCGGAAGGATAATTATCAGACTTGTAAGCGTAGTAGCAGAATCCATTTAAACGATATTTCAGTATTGTATCCTTACAAAATTTCAGGCCCAAAAGTAGCCAATACCCCTCATTTTCCCAAGGGAAATTATCAGAGGGCAAAGATACAAAAAAGTAAGTGAAGGTAAAGGACAGGATGTGCAATTATTTGATAATTGCACGTATTTAGTTGCTTTCTAAATTAGCAGTTTCATGTATTTAACTATCGAACCTTTTTGATGACCCCATACGATACACGTATTACGCACTATCCCGTTGTGCCTTTGTCGGTATTGACGAAAAGACCATTGGAATTGACGCCTGTCAGTGTCTTCCCTAAAAAGAAAATGCAGTCTCATTTTCAAATTTTAACCGACTTTTCTTACTTTCCCTCGCAGATTGAGTCTGCGGATCAATTAATTATTTAAGTTTTGTTAAATTCATTCCTAAGCTGTTATTTCTATTTCAGGTCTAAGTTAGATTTTGTATGTTTAGCGACTATTTTGATCATTGATAACATATTGACCACGGAATTGTGAAGACTCTGTCCCTGCGAAATTTTGTTGTGTCATTCATCACGCTGATGACCTTCTGGTACATTATGAGCGGTTTTTTTGATCCCATACACAGCCTTATGGGCGTTGCCAGCGTTGCCGGAGTCATGGCTCTCAACTACCAGCTGCGCAAGCATAAATATTTTGAAGACGAGGTGGATGTACTGGATGAGTTGCGGTACGGCCGACTGATGTTTTATTTGCTGTGGATGGTAATGCAAATTGTTCTATCGGGTATTCAGGTGGCCATTTTAATTATTACGCCTTCTCTGCCGGTCAGACAAAGGATGGTGCGCTTCAAGGTGGATCTGCCCAGCGCCCATGCCAAAATGATTTTGGGAAATTCCATTACTCTTACGCCCGGCACGCTTACGGTGGACATACATGAAGACGAATTTCTCGTCCATTCCATTGATCCCAAGGCCTATGAGGGCATCGTCAATGACAAAATGCCCAGGGAAGTGCTGAAGCTTTTTACGAGCGAGATGCACCCGGTCGTCTCGGATGTCGAAATTATATCAGATAACGAAAATCTGTAATGCACACTTTCTTTTTATACAGTGCCGTCATACTTACGGCAATTATTGCCATACCGGCCTACCGTGTCATCAAAGGGCCTACGGTATTCGATCGCCTGATCGGTACGAATGCCATAGCTACCAAAACCATCGCTCTGATTTGCCTGATCGGATACCTCTTCGGCCGGATCGACATGTTTATTGATATAACACTTGCTTACGCCATTCTGGGATTTATAGGCTCACTGACCATTGCCAAATACTTTACTGCAGTGGAGGTGCGATATGATGACTGATATTCAAATTATCTTTACGGTCCTCTTCGTTATTGCGGGCATTTTTTTCCTGTTGGTGGGCAGTATAGGCACCATACGCCTGCCCGATTTTTACTCTCGTACTCATGCCACCAGTAAAAGCGACACGCTGGGACTTTTGCTGATTATTGCGGGACTTATTATCTATGAAGGATTCCATGTCAATAGTCTCAAACTGCTTTTAATCCTGTTATTTATTGCACTGTCAAACCCAATAGGTTCACATGCTTTGGCCCGCGCCGCATATGAAGCGAATCTCAAGCCGTTATTCAAAGGAACCGATAAAGAAAAAGGGAACCAAGCCTGATGTACTGGGAATTTGAACTCATATTATTTTTCTTTTTGCTCACGACGGCCATTATTGCCCTCGAATCGGATGACCTGCTGGTGGCAGTCGTCATGCTTACGATCTTCAGCTTCCTGAATGCCCTGTTGTTTACCACCATGGGAGCTGTGGATGTCGGCTTTACGGAGGCTGTTGTCGGGGCCGGTGTCACCGGTATTCTGCTTGTCGTTGCTATCTATCAAACCACATATAAGACAGTCGATTGAAAAATTTTATCCAGTTTTTTCTAATAATTTGCTTTACGGGCCTGCTGCTTTTTGCGGCCATGGATTTGCCGTATCGCGGAGAGGCAGGCAATCAAATGAACCGGGAAACGAGTATTACGGGTACGGAAGTGCCCGGCAACTATTATGTGCAGGAGGCTTATAACGATGCCCATACCAATAATATGGTCACGGTGGTATTGGGCGATTACCGTAGTGTTGATACACTTGGGGAACAAATAGTCATATTCACCGCTGGGATGATCTGCTTTCTGCTGTTAAGAAAACACGAGGAGGAGGAAGAATGAAAAAGCGCGTTGCAAGTCCTATTGTTTTACTGGGCTCTCGCCTGTTGAGTCCCTATATCATGCTGTTTGGGCTGTATGTTATTTTTCACGGCCACTACAGCCCGGGCGGAGGATTCCAGGGCGGCACTCTTCTGGCGGCCTCGCTGCTCCTGATCCGCATTTCCAGCGGACGCCGTATTTCACGTATTCAGTTCAGCGACTATCTCACCACGCCCCTGGCGGTCATCGGGGTGCTGATCTATTTTGGTACGGGACTGACGGCTCTCCTTGCGGGAGGCTATTTTCTTGATTATGGACAGCTTCCCATTCCGGGACTTGATGCCCCGGATCTGCGTTACTGGGGAATTTTAATTATTGAACTGGGTATCGGCCTGACCGTCATGGCGGTACTGGTATCAATTTTTGACGATATGATCAGGGGGGAAGACTGATGGTTGATTTTGTATTGGGACATTATGCGTATTGGTTCACCATTATCTTGCTGGCTATCGGGCTTTACGGGATGCTCATTAAAGATAATCTTGTCAAAAAGACGATCGGGCTCTCGATCTTCCAAACGGGGGTCATCCTGTTTTTTGTCTCAATTGCCTCTAAGTGGGGAGCTACCGTCCCCGTTAAAAGCGATGAATTTCCTGTCACAGAGGTCGCAAATTATATGAATCCCCTCCCCCATACCCTCATGCTTACGGCTATTGTAGTGGGAGTCGCAACCCTGGGCGTCGCTTTTGCCCTGCTTATTACCATCTACAATCGCTACGAGACCCTGAACGAACAAGAACTGTTAGAAAAGATTCAATGATCGGATCAGATATACCGGCTTTAATTCCTATTACATTTCTGGCTTTTGCTGTTCTTATTCCGCTTTTGGGGCTGTGGAAAAGGCACCTGTCGTATTACTGGGCCGTATTGGGGGCAACCATAGCTACGGGGTTTTCTGCTCTCGGCTTTTATAACTACATCAGCGGCAGCGAAACCATCCGCTACTTTTTCGGGGGCTGGGAGCCGCCCGTAGGGATTGAATTTGTCTACGACGGACTGTCCGGGTTTATCGTGCTGGTTATCAATACTATTGCTCTTTTTGTGCTGATCCATTCCCGCCTGATCGGCAAAAGAGAGTTTCCGGGCAAAGTAACCGGATATTATTCGGTTGCCATGCTGCTTATGCTTGGCTTCAACGGCATGGTTCTGACGGGCGATCTCTTTAACCTTTACGTCTTTCTTGAAATTTCTTCGCTCGCCAGCTACGCCCTTATCGGCATCGGTGAGAAGAGAGCGCCCTATGCGGCCTTTCGCTACCTGATTATCGGTACGGTGGGCGGATCGCTTTACTTGTTGGGTGTCGGCTTTCTGTATACCGTGACGGGTACGCTCAACATCATCGATATGGCGGCCATGCTACCGGAGGTCATTGGCAATTCTGCGATTATTACGGCTCTGGCATTAATGGTCGCCGGTATCGGGATCAAGGCAGCGCTCTTTCCCCTGCACGGCTGGTTGCCCGACTCCTACAGCTATGCCTCTTCTACCTCTTCAGCTCTTATAGCTCCCATCGGTACAAAGGTGGCGGCTTATGTTCTTCTTCGGGTCGTTCTCTATCTGTTCGGTGTTGATATTATAGATTCGGCGATCCCTATTACTGATATTATCGGCATACTGGCCGGAATCGGTATTTTATATGGATCGGTAATGGCCATTGCCCAGAGTGACCTCAAAAGGATGCTTGCCTACAGCAGTGTCTCTCAAATCGGATACATTATTATGGGGATCAGCCTCGCAAATCCCTTCGGTTTTATCGGTGCCGTGCTGCATGTGCTCAATCACGCCTTGATGAAAGCCTGTCTCTTTTTGGTCTCGGGCAACCTCCGCCTGAAAGAGGGACATACGGATATTACGAAATTCGACGACAGTTACCGGAAAAAATACCCGTGGACAATGGTAGCCTTTACAACAGCCGCCCTCTCCATGGTAGGCCTGCCGCCGCTGGCGGGATTTTTCAGCAAGTGGTATCTCGCGCTTGGAACCATTGAAAACAGCAACTGGCTGCTATTATCAGTTATTCTGATAAGTTCATTGCTCAATGCAGTGTACTTTTTCCGCATTCTCGAGAAAGTGTACCTGCGTGATCCCGAGTCGACGGATGAGAAAACCGGTATTATTTCATCCCTGACTACCAATGAAGTTAAACCGTCTATGCTCTGGACCACCTCCATCATTGCCTTCGGTATTCTGGCTGTCGGACTGCTCAATGCATTTATCGTTTCGGCTATTGTAACAATGTTTCCCGCTGGATTATAAACCAAGAAATTAACCTTTGTAATGGAGCTTACTTTTGTCCCCTTATATGCTGTACTCGTATCGCTGGCCGCGGTACCGTTTATCCTGCTGAGTTCCGGCAAACCCAACCTTCGTGAGTTCTGGACCATCCTGGCCGGCGTTGTTAAGTTTCTGCTGGTCCTTACGCTCATCCCCGCCGCTTTAGAGGGACGTACTATCGAACTGACTCTTTTTGAAATTGCCCCGAATTTGCCCATTGAGCTGCGCGCCGATCCGTTCGGGGTGTATTTTGCTATCGTTGCATCCGGCCTGTGGATTTTCACTTCCTTCTATTCCATCGGCTATATGCGGGGACACAAGGAGAAGAAACAGACCCGCTATTTTGCCAGTTTTGCCATATGTCTCTCGTCAACGATCGGTATTGCTTTTTCGGGAAACCTCCTCACTTTCCTTATTTTTTACGAAATGCTGACCATTGCGACCTACCCGCTGGTGATACACAGCGAAAACAAAGAGGCTATCCGCGCCGGTCGCAAATATTTAGCCTATACGCTAACAGCGGGCCTGTTGCTTATTGCAGCGGTAGGTATTACCTATTCCCTTACCGGCACACTTTCATTTCAGCCGGGCGGTATTTTTGGAGATGTGGAGCTCAGCAATACCATGGCGGTTTCGCTGTTTCTACTCTACCTGGGAGGCGTGGGTGTTAAAGCCGGAATTATGCCTATTCACAGCTGGCTGCCGTCTGCAATGGCGGCCCCCACCCCGGTCAGCGCCCTTTTACACGCGGTGGCGGTCGTAAAATCGGGCGTTTTCGGCATTATTCGCGTCGTTCACTATGTATTCGGTCCGGAAGTGATGGGCAATTTCGGGTTAAACGACATCCTCATGGTCATAGCGGGGGTTACCATTATTGTGGCATCCCTGCTGGCCTTTGCCCAGGATAACCTAAAACGGCGGCTGGCTTATTCGACCGTGGGACACCTTTCCTATATCGTACTGGGTGCGGCCATGGTCACTCCATTGGGACTTACGGGCAGTATCATGCACATTTCAGCCCATGCCACGATGAAGATTACCCTTTTCTTCTGTGCGGGAGCAATTATGGTAAACCTTCATAAAAAGAACATCAGCGATCTGAATGGAATTGCCACGGTTATGCCCTGGACCATGGGGGCATTTGTCATTGGTTCGATGGGTCTTGCGGGACTCCCTCCCATAAATGGTTTTGTAAGTAAATGGTTTTTAGGGGCCGGCGTACTGGAAGGGGATATGATGCTTCCGCTGATCATTCTTATCATAAGCGGGTTGCTTAATGTGGGGTATTTTTTTCCCATCATACACCGCGCATATTTCAAGAAAGGCGGGAAGGAACTGGAGGGACATACAGAGGCCTCCCCCTTCATGGTCGTCCCCATCGTAATAACAGCAACAGCATCCGTTATTTTCGGCCTCTTCCCGGATCTCTTTTTTCACTTTTTCGAGCTGGCATCCGGTATAGCTGAAACTGTTTTTAATACTCTGTAACGCTATGAAGAAATGGCATTGGATATTACTTGGAATTCTGACAGTGATAAGTCTCATTGTTGAATTCACTATGGTAGAACACCACGGAGATCACTGGTGGAGCCATATTCCGGCATTTTATATCATCCTGGGACTTGTTGGTTCTGCCGTTCTTATATTTCTCTCCCTGTGGTTGGGAAAATTAATCCTCTTAAGAGACGAAGATTATTATGATCGTTGAACTATTTACGATACCGGCTGTCATTTTAATTGCCGGAGCATTTATGCTGCCGCTGCTTCCCCGGCAAGCGCGCGGGACGGCATTTATCCTGTTTCCGACCATAGCTCTGGGCGTTCTGTGGATGCTTCCCGAGGGAAGTCTGTTGCAGGCCACACTGGCGAATTATGAGCTTCACCTGCTCACCGTTGATGCCCTGAGCCGTATCTTTGGTACCATCTTCGCCCTTATCACAATTGTAGGCGGAATCTATGCCCTGCACATGAAAGAGCTGGGACAGCAGGCCTCTGCCCTTGCCTATGCCGGCGGTGCGCTCGGGGTTACTTTTGCGGGGGACTTTTTTACCCTTATTGTCTACTGGGAAATTATGGCCGTGACTTCCTCCTACCTGATTTGGGCCCGGCGGACGGAACGGTCCGACAAGGCAGGGATGCGATATATACTGGTCCATGCCCTGGGCGGGGGACTCCTGCTCAGTGGTGTACTGCTGCACCTCTCGGAGGGGGGCTCTCTTTTGCTGGGCCCCCTCGCTCCGGAGCATACGCTCTCAAGCACACTGATGCTGACCGGCGTGGCCATAAACTCTGCCATCCCCCCGCTGCATGCGTGGCTGGCGGATGCGTATCCCAAAGCGACCATTACCGGAGCGGTTTTCATGTGCGCCCTGACAACAAAATCTGCAGTCTATGTGTTGATTCGCCTGTTCCCCGGTTGGGATATCCTGATCTGGGCCGGACTGACTATGGCTGTCTGGGGGACTATCTATGCGCTGCTTGCCAATGACATACGTGAAATTCTCGCCTACAGTATCATTAGTCAGATCGGGTACATGGTTACGGGTATCGGCATCGGCACCGAGATGGCTCTTAACGGGGCAGCGGCCCATGCATTCAGTCACATCCTGTATAAATCGCTGCTCTTTATGGGCGCCGGCGCCGTCATGTATGCCACAGGCAAAAACAAGCTTTCGGAACTCGGGGGCTTTGCCAAAAAAATGCCCCTGGTTGTGATTCTTTATATTATCGGGGGATTGGCTATTTCCGGAGCTCCGCTATTTAACGGTTTTATAAGCAAGTCGATGATTATCAGCGCTGTCGGTGATGCGCATATGGAAACGGCTACCATAATACTGCTTTTAGCCTCCATAGGCACGTTCTTGCATACGGGGCTGAAGCTGCCCTACTTCACCTGGTTCGGACCGGCTAAAAGCGAGTTTACAGTCGACCAGGTACCCGTCAATATGAAAATTGCTATGGGAATCGCCGCCTTTTTCTGTGTCTTATTCGGCGTCTTTCCTTCACTGCTGTATACGTATCTCCCCTACCCTGTGGAATACCATCCCTATACCGCTTATCACCTTGTGGAGATGACTCAAATTCTGATATTCGGCTTTATCGGCTTTTGGTTTTTAAAAGACAAACTCAACACGGCTCCCAATATCTCACTTGATCTGGATTGGTTTTATCGCCGGCCGGCTCGTCTGGTCCGAACAGTTTTTGTCCGGTTTCCCGATCGTGTTTTTGCCGCAGCAGAAGACATCGTGCTGAAGGCTGCTCAGGGAATCAGCCGTATTTCCAGGAATCCCCGCAAGTATTTCTATTCCGGGGATACCGATGCCTCCGGCCGGCCTGTAAAGACGGATGATTTTACCGCGCCTATCCATGCCGCCATGGCTTTTATCCTGCTGGGATTTATTTTAATGGCCTTGTTTGTTTTGGTATGAAGGTAGGTTTATTTACCACCGCAATAAATTAACGCGGCTGATATCAACAGACAGATTATTACGAAAAATCGCAATAATAATCGCCAGGCCCACAACCGCTTCAGCCGCGGCGACCGCCAGTGAAAAGAAAACCAAAATCTGCCCGTCAACATTACCATAGTGACTGCTGAAGGATATAAGTGTCAGGTTTACGGCATTCAGCATCAGCTCTACACACATAAAAATGACGATCGCATTCTTACGGATGAGTACACCTATAATTCCGATCGTAAAAAGGATAGCACTAAGGGCCAAATACCAATCTATACTAATCATCTTATTCTTCTGTAGCAGGTTTAATTTTAAGTTGTGCAACAATGAGGGCACCCACGACGGCCGCAGTCAACAGGATAGCGGTTATTTCAAAGGGCAACAGGTAATCCGTGTAAAGCACATCCCCCACGGCCTCCACCGTGCCCATCTCAGCCATCTTTTCGGAGACGACCGGAAGGGTGTCTGAAAAACTGCCGATGCTGTATAGAATCTGAGAAAATACGCCGACACCCAGCAGAAAGGCCACAAAATATTTGATGCGAAATTTGTTGAACAGACTCTGTTCCTCATCCACATTAAGCAGCATAATGACAAATAAAAAGAGTACCATAATGGCTCCCGCATACACCAAAATCTGGATAACAGCCAAAAACTGTGCCTCCAGCAGCAGGTACATACCCGCGAGCGATACCATGTTCAACACCAAGAAAAGCGCACTGTTGACGGTATTCTTGTTTATGACCATGGCCAGTGCGGAAGCAACGGCCAGTACCGCTAAAAAGATAAATAAATAAGTAATCATATCATCCAATTTGTTTTAGTGGCTTCAAAGGTAGATAAATTTAAAAACGGCATCAACTGTAAATATGAAATTTACCAATAGTACAGGACTCCGATGCCACCTAATATCCAGCAATACCAGGCAAACGGGTGGATACCCTTGCTGCGGAGCAGAATAATCAAATATTTAAGCGCAAAATAGCCCGAAACAAATGAGGCCACAAAGCCGATGATGAGTCCCAGCAGCGTATCAAAGGGAACCCCGGCCTCCACCATTTCCACCGTCTTGAGCAGCATGGCACCCCCGATAACCGGGATGACCATCAGAAAAGAAAAATTAGCCACCTCCTCCCTTTTTATTCCCAGGTACAACCCGAGCGATATCGTCGAACCCGACCGGCTTATGCCCGGAAGAATAGCAAAGGCCTGGGCCAGTCCGATACCGAAAGCGCTGCCGGAGGTCAGATTGTTGGGGTGTTTTCTCCGGAAACGGGTACTAAACAGAATAATACCAGTAACCAGCAACATAACGGAAACCGGAAAGGGGCTGAGAAAAACACTTTCAATCGTCTCCTCCATCGTGAGTCCCACCAGGGCAGCGGGAATCATGCTGATCAGGATAAACCATGAAAGTTTAATATTATTATCCGTTTTGTATCGTTGTCGTATCTCTGTGGGCTTGCTAAGCAGTTTCCAAAGTGAAGATAGGATCGCACCAATTTCCTTTTTATAATAAAGCAGAATACTGCACAAAGTGCCAAAATGTACAATAACTTCGAACGTGATATTCTTTTCAAAATCTCCACCGAGCAATTCCTTGCCCAGAACAAGATGGCCGGAACTGCTGATCGGCAGAAATTCCGTCAGCCCCTGAATTAATCCTAATAAAAAAGAATCTATGATTTCCATTTGTTAACTTAAGCCGGTTAGTTTTTCTGCGCCGGAAAATAGCTATTACATAATCAAATTCTAAATCAAACTATTACATTTGTCATGTCCTATACATCAACACCCGTAGATATGCAGGAACTGGGAGAAAAAATTCAACAGTCCAGTGCCTTTATTGAAGATATTTATACTGAACTGAATAAGGTGATTGTGGGGCAGCGATATATGATCGACCGGTTGCTGGTCGGACTGCTGGCCGACGGGCACGTACTGCTGGAGGGAGTGCCGGGGCTTGCAAAAACACTGACCGTCTCATCCCTCGCCACGGTAATAAACACGAAGTTCCAGCGACTGCAGTTTACCCCGGACCTGCTGCCCGCCGACCTGATCGGTACCTTGATCTATAACCAGAAAGAAGCGGAATTTACAGTCAAAAAAGGGCCCATTTTCTCGAACATCATTTTGGCTGACGAGATTAACCGTTCGCCGGCCAAAGTACAAAGCGCCCTTTTGGAAGCCATGCAGGAACTGCAGGTTACAATCGGCGAAACCACTTACCCGCTGGATGAACCGTTCCTGGTACTGGCGACACAGAACCCGGTGGAGCAGGAAGGGACCTATCCCCTGCCCGAAGCACAGGTTGACCGGTTTATGATGAAAATCAATATTGACTATCCCACGGAGAGTGAAGAGCTTGAGATTATGCGCCGCATGGCCAAAACGGGAAAAAAAGAGGAGCTGAAACCGGTTATCACGACCGAGAAAGTATTAAAGGCCCGTAAGGTAGTGGACCAGATATACATTGACGAGAAGGTAGAACAATATATTATTGACCTGGTATTCGCTACCCGTAATCCGGAAAAATATGGTCTCGATGATCTGTCGGAGCTGATTAACTTCGGAGCTTCACCCCGGGCGTCCATTAATCTGAATCTGGCTGCGCGAGCCCACGCCTTTATGGAACACCGGGCATATGTCACGCCGGAAGACGTACGCACCATTGCCATGGATGTCCTCCGTCATCGTATTATTCCGACCTTCGAAGCGGAGGCCGAGGAGGTCACCTCCGAGGATCTGATAGACCGGGTGATGTCGTCCGTGCAGGTGCCGTAATCGTAGCGGCTAAAATTTTTCTTTTACGCACCTTTTGTATCAAGACAAAAGGTGCAAAGCATTTTTTTAGCATAGGCATAGGGGACGCCATGATGACCATAAAAATAATAATCATCTTCCTTAAGGCTTCAAAAAGAAAAAGGCCCAGTGTCGTTAAACACTGAGCCTTTTTAACATGCTACAAAACAAACAGATGTTAGCAAAGCTATTCAGGAGTTACTCCTGCTCTTCATCATCTTTTTCCTCCTCCTTGTCAGCCTCTTTAGCGGCAGCCTGAAGTCTTTCTGCGGCTTCGGCCTTTTCTTTGGCAGCCATCTGCTCCTTAAGATCGGCCAGACCCGACATCTCACCCAACGTAGGAGTACCCGTTTGCGGTGAGGATTTTTTCTTCTTGGACCGGCTTTTCTTCTGGGTTGATGAAGATGTGGACTTGGCTTTCTTCACATCCTGCTCGCGCTGACTCAGTGTAATATTCTTGTTTGTTTCATCAAGCTCAATTACAAACGCTTCTACAGAATCCCCTTCAGCAAAGTTTTCGGAGGGCTCGCCATCCGCTTCGGTCTTGCTGGCGGGAATAAAACCTTTAAGTCCGTGAGGCAACGTTACGAACACTCCTTTGTCGGTAATATCGGCCACTTCGCCTTCTACCTTGTTCGTGCCGCCGTACTCTTCGGCAAACTGCTCCCAGGGATTATCTTCAATCTGCTTGTGACCCAGTGTAATTCGACGGTTCTCGAAATCAATGGCCAAAATAACAACTTCGATCTCCTCATCCTTGTCGATAATCTCATTCGGATGATTGACCTTCTCGGTCCAGCTCAGGTCAGAGATGTGGATGAGTCCGTCAATGCCGGGTTCGAGCTCAACAAACACACCGAAGTTGGTAAGATTGCGAACGGTTCCCTTGTGCTTGGAACCCACGGGATAGCGCTTGTCAATTTCCTCCCAGGGATCTTTCTCAAGCTGCTTGACGCCCAGGGAAATTTTCTTTTCCGGCTCATTTACATTCAACACCACGCAGTCGATAATATCGTCTTTGCTGACCAGCTGCGACGGGTGCTTGATATGCTGTGTCCATGACATTTCGCTAATGTGAATCAGTCCCTCGACGCCTTTTTCGAGCTCGATAAAGGCTCCGTAATCAGCAATGGATACCACGCGACCCTGCACCTGAATGTTTTCGGGATACTTAAGATCGATTTCATCCCACGGATGCGGCTGCAGCTGTTTGAGTCCGAGCGAAACCCGTTTGGATTCATCGTCGAAATCAATAACCGCCACGTTCATGCGCTGGTCCAGCGAAACAATTTCCTTGGGATGCTCCACTCGTCCCCAGGAAAGATCCGTAATATGCAACAGTCCGTCGACCCCGCCGAGGTCGATAAATACACCGAAATCGGTAATATTTTTAACAATTCCTTCAAGTACCTGTCCCTCTTCAATCGTAGAGAGAATTTCTTCGCGCTGTTCTTCAAGGTCAGACTCGATAAGCGCTCGGTGCGATACCACAACGTTCTCTGCGTGCATATTCAGCTTGACCACCTGAAATTCCATGGTCTTGCCTACATAGGCATCAAAATCACGGACGGGACGCACATCGATTTGTGAGCCCGGCAGGAAAGCGTCGATCCCCATAATATCCGCCACCATACCCCCCTTGATACGGCGTTTGATATATCCTTCAACAATTTCACCGGTTTCAGCAGCGCGTTCAATGGTCTCCCAGGCATGCAGAATGTCAGCCTTGCGCCGGGAAAGGATGAGCTGGCCTTCCTGATCTTCCACCTTATCCAGAAATACATCCACTTCATCGCCGGGTGCGAGGTTTTCAACCACTTCATCGGGAAATTCATTCGTCTGTACAATACCCTCAGACTTAAACCCGATATCAACAATTACATAATCTTCATCAACGGAGACAACACGCCCGGTGACAATCTCCTTCTCCTCAATCTCATTGAGCGTATTTTCATACATATCCGCAAGCTGATGAAACTCTTCATCGGAATAATCTTCCGAGGCAGCTTGCAGCTGATCATAGGTATAGGTGTCGGCTTCATCTATATCGCCGGAAAAGGAGGGTACCGAAACTTCTTCAGGCTCTTGCTGTCCCCCTTCCTCTTCTTCAGTTTCATCAGCAGCATCAGCCGCAGATTCCTCTTCGCTGGCAGATTCTTCAGAAATAGATTCTTCCCTGGCCTTCTCCGATTCTTCTTCGGCGACTTCCTCCGTAACTGCTGTCTGTTCTTCTGGTTCTTCCTGGTTTTGTTCTTGTTTTAGTTCGTCTGTCATTATATGCTTTAATTAAAATTACCGCACTCCAAATGATTTGGAATGGGATTAGCGTTAGTATTATAGTTCTTATCGTTCCATCAGGTTGGTTATATGTAAACAAATTTGATCAACCTGTTGTTCGAAACTCAAATTTGTCGTATCAATGGGGATGGCGTCCTCTGCTTTCTTAAGCGGATCTGCCTTTCTGCTCGCATCACTGTGATCCCGCTGTTCGATATTCTGCTTCACTTCTTCCAGCGTGAGACCGGGATTATCCGGCTTCCGCTCCTCGTATCGCCGGCGGGCCCGTTCCTCAATATCGGCTGACATATAAAATTTCAGCTCGGCATCGGGAAAAACGGCTGTCCCCAGATCACGTCCTTCTGCAATATATACCCCGTCATCTACCGCCTTACGCATAAGCCTGTTCACAAAGGCCCGAACATTCGGCATGGAAGCGACCTTGCTGACGTATTCGGCCACCCTTGGCGTTCGAATATGGTCGGTTACCGGTGTCCCGTCAATTTCAATATGAAACTGCTGGTCGCGGTAACAGAACGAGATCTCTTTTTGGTGCAACAATTGAAAGAACGCTGTTTCATTCCGGTGTGCCTGCAAATAGAGCAGGGTTATGGCTCGATATAGCGCTCCGGAATCCAGATATTCAATCTCTAATCTATCGGCTACGGCCCGCGCAGTTGAACTTTTACCCGAACCGGCCGGTCCATCGATCACTGTGATCATTATGGAAAGTCTCCTAAATTACCCTTCTTTTGTTAATTTTTCAATGATTTCTTGTTTAATGATTCCAGAAATTTTAACTTTGGGTTCTTTCTGAAATGGCGAAGGAGATGATACGAATAAATTTAAAGAACTGATAAGAAACTCTTAAAAATATATGCCACAACATAAGTCAGCAATTAAACGCGTTCGACAAAACGAAAAACGTCGCAAGCATAATCAGCCGCAGCGTTCAAAAATGAAAACGCTGGTTAAGAACGCTCTTGAAACAACCGACCAAGAGCAAGCGCAGGAAGCCGTCAGGGAAGCGACCTCTTATCTGGATAAAATGGCGGCCAAGGGACTGGTACACGAAAACTTTGCAGCCCGGCGAAAGTCGAAACTGGCCCAACACCTGAACAACCTGTAAACAGATTCCCCCTGCTTTGGCTGATCCAACATCGAAAGCGCTTCTGATTATACTTGACGGCTACGGAATAGCTGAAGACCCTGATGTTAGCGCCATTGAGCGGGCTGATACTCCGTATATTGACAGTCTGTTTCGAAACCACCCGCACAGCACACTGATTGCCAGCGGCGAAAAGGTCGGGCTGCCCGAGGGACAGTTTGGCAATTCTGAAGTCGGGCATCTTAATATCGGGGCTGGACGCATTGTGCCCCAGGAGCTCACCCGGGTAAACATATCCATCGAGGATGGCTCTTTTTTTGAGAATGAGGTTCTCACTACCGCCGCTGAAAAGGCAAGAGAAAACGGCCGCATCCACCTGATGGGCCTTTTTTCCGATGGCGGTGTTCACAGCCACAACAACCATCTTTTCGCCTTGCTCCGGCTGGCCAAAAAAGCCGGTGTCCCCAATACTTATGTACACGCTTTTACCGACGGGCGGGATACCGATCCTCACGGGGGACTGCACTATGTGAGAGAATTCGAGAAACAAGCCGGCGAGATCGGAACGGGAACAATCGCATCTATCGTGGGAAGATATTATGCCATGGATCGCGATAACCGGTGGGAACGCACCAAACTGGCATACGACCTGCTGGTAAATGGGCAGGGTGAAGCGTTCGATACCCCGGAAGAGGCCCTTCAGGCATCGTATGATAATGACGTTACCGATGAGTTCGTCAAACCCAAGCTGATCGACCAATCCCCGGATTCCCGAATACAGAAAAATGATGTTATTATTTTCTATAACATCAGGGGGGACCGGGCGCGTCAGATTACCCGTGCCCTCACCGAGCCCGGATTCGATAAGTTTGAGGTCGATCAGAATCTTGATTTGCATTACGCTACGTTCACCGCATACGATGATACCTTTGATGTGGAAGTGGCCTACCCTCCCCTGGCGCTTAACAATACGCTGGGAGAAGTCGTCAGTCGTCACAACCTGAATCAGCTTCGCATTGCTGAAACGGAAAAGTATCCGCATGTCACCTATTTTTTTAATGGCGGGGAGGAAGAACCGTTCAAGGGAGAGCAGCGCGTCCTTATCCCGAGTCCCAAGGTAGCAACTTACGATCTCCAGCCCGAAATGAGTGCGCCTGAAGTAGCTGAGAAACTCTGTACACAGCTCAAGACCGGGAAGCACCATTTAGCTATATTAAATTTTGCCAATCCCGATATGGTGGGACATACCGGCGATATGGAAGCCGCCATTCGCGCCGTGGAAACCATTGATACCCAGCTTCAAAAAGTAGTGGAAACCGCTACCGAACACGGCTACAAAATACTCATTATGGCGGATCACGGGAATGCAGATCGCATGATTGACGAAAATGGAAACCCGCATACCGCGCACACAGCGGCACCGGTTCCCGCGCTTATTTTGAACGAACCGGAGGCCAAGAACATGCATGACGGCATTCTTGCAGACGTAGCTCCAACCCTGCTGAAGCTAATGGGACTGCCTCAGCCGGAAGAAATGACGGGCACCCCCCTATTCTAAGTCGCTAAAATCAAATGATTCTGTTCGTTTAAACGCTTATAAAAAGTATTTCGGGATTATAACCCGGCACAAGCCCGATTATTTTAAAATTTCTGTTCATCAACAGGTAAATCCACTCTTTTTGTTTGCTTTTGCACGATCCCAGTACTACTTTCGTTAAAGAATATGAACTAAATATTCGATTCACTCGTTTTACCGATTGACAGGTAACCCAAAAAGTTTAAGAAGATTTGTTTTATGGAGGGTAATTTCTCAAGCAAAGTTCGAGATGTCATCCAATTCAGCCGCGAAGAAGCGCTGCGATTGGGTCATGATTATATCGGCACAGAGCATTTAATTTTAGGAATTGTACGTCTTGGCGAAGGTGTAGCTGTTAAAATCTTGAAAAATCTGAACTGTGATCTTTTCAAGCTAAAGAAAACCGTTGAAGATACGGTGCGTGGTACCGGTGGATCTGTAAAAGTGGGTAACATTCCGCTCACCAAACAGGCTGAGAAGGTACTGCGGATAACCTACCTGGAAGCTAAGCTCTACAAAAGTGATACCATAGGCACGGAACATCTGCTGCTTTCACTTTTGCGCGATGATGAAAATATCGCGGCCCAGATACTGCAGCAGTTTAATGTGTCGTACGATGCAGTTCGAGAAGAACTGGATCTTATTATTTCAGGAAAATCACCGGATGATGACCGTCAGGATTCTCGATCTGTCTCGGCGAGCCTGTCTTCTTCATCAAAAGGTTCGCAATCGTCCGGAAGCTCACGAGAAAAAAAGATGGAAAAATCAAAAACACCCGTACTCGACAACTTCGGCCGCGATTTGACCCAGATGGCTGAAGATGATAAACTCGATCCGATTATCGGTCGGGAAGAAGAAATTGAACGCGTGGCCCAGGTGCTGAGCCGGCGCAAGAAGAATAACCCGGTACTGATTGGAGAGCCGGGAGTTGGTAAAACCGCTATTGCCGAAGGACTGGCCACCCGCATCATGGAACGCAAAGTATCCCGTGTTTTGTACGACAAGCGCGTTATCGCCCTGGACCTCGCCGCACTTGTTGCCGGCACGAAATATCGCGGACAGTTTGAAGAACGCATGAAAGCCGTCATGGGTGAGCTGGAGAAAACAGAGAATGTCATCCTGTTCATCGATGAGCTTCATACCATCGTGGGAGCCGGCGGAGCCAGTGGCTCACTGGATGCCTCTAATATGCTGAAGCCGGCGCTGGCCCGTGGAGAGGTACAGGCTATCGGAGCGACGACGCTCAATGAATATCGCCAGCATATTGAAAAAGACGGGGCCCTCGAGCGACGGTTCCAGAAAATCATGGTGGACCCCACAACACCGGAAGAAACCATTGAAATCCTTAGTCAAATCAAGGACAAGTACGAACAACATCACAGTGTTGCTTATTCGAAGGAAGCTATTGAAGCCTGCGTGAAACTGACCGATCGGTATGTGACCGATCATTTTCTGCCTGACAAAGCTATCGATGCGTTAGACGAGGCCGGCGCACGGGTACACCTCTCAAACATCCATGTGCCCCAACATATCATCGACCTCGAAGAAGAGATCGAAGAGACCAGCAAGGAGAAAAACGGCATGGTCAAGAAGCAGCGCTTTGAAGAAGCGGCCCGCCTCCGTGATAAGGAAAAGCGACTGACGGATGAACTTGAACAGGCCCAAAATGAATGGGAGAAAGAGTCGGAGGAAATTATCTATGATGTTGAAGAAGATGACGTAGCCAAAGTTGTCGGCATGATGAGCGGTATTCCGGTCAGTAAAATCAGCCAGAGTGAAAGCAAGAAGCTGGTCAAAATGAAGGAAGAACTTTCCAAGCAAATTATTGGCCAGAACGAAGCGATTGTCAAACTTACCAAGGCTATCAAACGCACCCGGGCGGGACTCAAGGACCCGACGCGCCCCATCGGATCATTTATTTTCCTGGGACCGACGGGCGTCGGTAAGACGGAAATGGCCAAAGTGCTGGCACGCTATCTTTTCGATAAGGAGGATGCGCTGATTCGTATCGACATGAGTGAGTATATGGAGAAGTTTTCCGTGTCACGCCTGGTCGGGGCTCCCCCGGGCTATGTGGGATACGAAGAGGGCGGCATGCTTACCGAAAAAGTACGTCGCAAGCCCTACAGTGTGGTACTCCTGGATGAGATAGAAAAAGCGCATCCCGATGTGTTCAATATATTACTGCAGGTACTCGATGACGGTATCCTTACCGACAGCCTGGGACGCAAGGTCGACTTTCGCAATACCATTATTATTATGACTTCCAACATCGGAGCCCGGGATATCCGTAACCTCGGTCAGGGTATCGGTTTTTCATCCGGTGACAGCAGCCTCGACTATGAGAAGATGAAATCAACCATACAGGATGCCCTGAAGAAAGTCTTCAATCCGGAATTTCTCAACCGTATTGATGATGTGATCACTTTCCGTGCACTCGAGAAGGAGGATATTTTCCAAATTATCGACCTGCTCTCGGATGATCTCTTTAAACGCATTCGTGAACTCGGCTATGAGGTTGAGGTCACCAAGGGCGCCAAGGATTTCATCAGCGACAAAGGATTCGACCAGAAATATGGTGCGCGTCCCCTGAAACGAGCTATACAAAAGTATGTAGAGGAACCGCTGGCGGAAGAATTGCTCGAGTCCGAACATCCCGAGGGATCGAAAATCAAGATCAAAATGAACAAGGCCAGAGACGGATTAACCTTCGACTGGATTAAGGGGAATGGAAATGATACCACGGCCGCTATCGAAGGCGGTAAAACGGAAACGGAGGATAGTGACAATAGTGACGACAGCGATGGTGGTGATAAGAACAGTTCTGAGAACAAGGAATCACCATCCGAAGCCAAAGCATAGTTCACCAATCCATAACAATCGGTTAAAATTAAAAAGTAATCAAATTAAAAGGCCTCCCCACGGAGGCCTTTTTTATTTATAGAAGCCTTTGAAAAACCAGGAATTTTAAAAGCCTGAGTACCTTCAAAATTACAGCAAATAAATCATGGGTGAGAATTTTGAAGGTGCTAAAATGCAGATATTGCCAAAAGAACGGTTTTTGCAAAGGCTTCTTATACTCTATAAGTAAGCTATACGAGCTTTTTGTCTAATCCGGGGGTGGGGGGACCGGGGTGCGTTAAAAAGCGACCTCTATACTCAGCTCTTTATTGGCACCCTCTAATTGATACTTGTTGGATGACGTTCTTTTTATATCCGTCGTAAAGGCCTCATGAAAATGTAGCTCTTCCGAAAAATTTTCGCTTACAATATCCCGCCTGACCAGGTCAACCGCCTTAACTTCAATATTGTTAAGATTCGCCGAAGAGGATGAATAATAACCGCTGATAATAAGTAACATATCATCCTCCGAAAAATAATCAGCCATAAAAACCGGTTGCCGCAAGCTGGTGCTGCCTATATTCTTGGCATTCAACAGATCGTAAACCCGGATCCTGTTCTCTGAAAACAGGGTCAGATGTTTCCCGTCATCCGCCAAACTTGCTCCAGCCAGTTCCTCTTCCGAAACAATCGTATTGATCTCATTCCCGTATTTATCCATAACGATCACCCGGTCGTTCGTTCCGTCAGCTGCCGTAACGATCGTGAGCATGCTTCCCTCATCCGAAAGCTTTAGATCTTTGATATACCGGTCATCGCTCCGAAAGATTCGCCGGAGCTGTTTATCGGCATCAATCAACTGAACTTTTGAGCCGACCGAATTACCCGACTTTATTTTAGAGGTATAAATAATGAATGTCTCGTGGTCTGGATTCGTCACCAGCTCGGAGATCGTCTCTCCCTGCCGGGTACTGCTTCCGTTTGATATATTAGTCCCGACCTCTCCCAGTTCGTCGTGGAAAGTAAAATTCATAATATTGTTGCGAAGCAGCAGGTGTCCCGCATTTGTGGGATATGCAGACAATGACGGGTCATTGGAACCTAAAGCGATAGAGGTGTATTTATTCAGCGTATCGCCCCCGGCGCTCAGCAAGGTGACCCCTGCCCTGCCCTTTACATTATCCAGCAGGCTGACGACAGTTCGATCGGGCGAAATACCCACGGCGGCAAAATCAGAGCTGAATCCGGAACCTGGGAAGCGAATTTTCCGGGATTCGAGCTCAACGGAAGTTCCGTTGGCCAGTGAAAAGACCGAGGGACCATTCCCGGACGTCGCCGGTGTCACCGAAACGTTAATGGACTGTGCCGAAGCTGGGACAGGAAGAATAACATATGAAAAAAGGATATAGAACAGGGGAAGGAGATTGCGAATCATAAATGAAAAAAAATACTCAAGTATTAAAATTAAAAGACTTTAAGAACGGGATTTTTTAACAGATATGCAGATTAATAACAATCCATAATTATAAAATATTATTTGTAGATTTGGCTTTTCCGGTATTTCCAGGTGAAATCCGGGCAACTTTTAACTTTATTTAGACAGTCAAGCATGTTTTTTTCGGTCATTATTCCGGTTTATAATCGTCCCCGGGAAGTCGACGAACTGTTGGAAAGCCTTAACAGGCAGACCTATCAAAACTTTGAAACGCTGATTATCGAAGATGGTTCCGAAGAACGTTGTAAAAAAGTGGCAGACCGGTACAGCAACCAGCTTGATCTCCATTATTTCTACAAAGAAAATTCAGGTCAGGGTTTTAGCCGCAACTTTGGATTCGAGCGAGCGAGCGGCGATTACCTGGTTGTTTTCGACTCGGATTGTATTATTCCGTCCCATTATTTTGAAACAGTGAACCAGTACCTGCAGCACCATCCGGTCGATGCATACGGCGGACCTGATCGGGCTCATGAGAATTTTACGCCTGTTCAGAAAGCGATCAGCTATGCAATGACCTCTCCCCTTACCACCGGGGGTATCCGCGGGAACAAACGTCACGCCGGCACGTTTCACCCCCGGAGTTTTAACATGGGGATCTCCCGGGAGGTCTACAAAGAAACCGGCGGCTATCGCATCACGCGTATGGGGGAAGATATCGAGTTTAGTATCCGTATTATCAAGGCCGGCTTTACCACGGCTCTTATCGAGGATGCCTTTGTCTATCACAAACGACGAACAAGCCTGTCCCAATTTTTTAAGCAGCTCCACTTTTTTGGTCGCGCCCGCATTAACATCAGCCGGTTTTATCCGTCTGAAATTAAAGCTGTACATACGCTGCCGGCACTTTTTACCATCGGACTGTTGTCCTTTGTATCACTTCCGTTGTGGAATGCCGAGCTCTTTTCCCTGTTGTGTACACCTTTTTTCTTATTCCTCGCACTGTTATTTGTCCACGCTGCCTACAAGAATAAAAGTATCTATATCGGCGTCCTCAGTATAGCAACTACATTTATCCAGCTCACAGCCTATGGAATCGGATTTTTAACAGAATGGTGGGTGAAGTTGCGGGAGTAAAATTCATTTTGTTTTGAAATTGATTTGAGATGCGAAGACTCTTATATTTGACATCTTTCTGAGAAGGAATCGGGGAGTAGCGCAGTCCGGTAGCGCATTCGCTTTGGGAGCGAAGGGTCGCAGGTTCAAATCCTGTCTCCCCGACACAACAAATTTTGAATTCTTAATTTTGAATATTGATTTAAAAATCGGGCGCCAAATGCGGAGCAAAACAATTCAAAATTCAGAATTTAAAATTTAGGATTGTTTTGAGCGCCCGTAGCTCAACTGGATAGAGCAACGGCCTTCTAAGCCGTAGGTTACAGGTTCGACTCCTGTCGGGCGTACTTTTGAATGTCAGGATCTCAGACTATAAATTTTGATTTGAGTTGATTCACAAATCATAATTCAACTCAAAGTTTATAATTACATATTCAAAGGCGACATGGCCGAGTGGTTAGGCAGAGGTCTGCAAAACCTCCTACGGCGGTTCGAATCCGCCTGTCGCCTCAGTTTTATTTATTGTTGCCGGGGAAAAATTATTGGTACCGGTATCGGGAAACACAGCCAAAATAATCGTGCTGGATTTTCAATGTTGTACCCATAACCGGGTCAACAAATAACTGAAACCAACTGCCGCGTTCGTCTAGGGGTTTAGGACGCCGCCCTTTCACGGCGGTAACACGGGTTCGAATCCCGTACGCGGTACTACATACATGTTGAATGGTGGCTGTTGAATTTCAAGTTACCCACCACAACAATACAGTGCTTATTTTATTCATATTTCAATACGGAGCCTGTAGCTCAGTTGGTTAGAGCGCCAGGTTGTGGCCCTGGAGGCCGTGGGTTCAAATCCCATCAGGCTCCCCACTTTTTAGTTGTTCGTTACAGTTATTGGTTATTAGCTTAGCGAGACCGTTACTTTCTTAATCTACCGGCGCTCCCTGCAGGTACAATAACAACAAATAACCGGATTTTTGCCGCGTTCGTCTAGGGGTTTAGGACGCCGCCCTTTCACGGCGGTAACACGGGTTCGAATCCCGTACGCGGTACACGAGCCCTTGTAAGTCATTGACTTGCAAGGGCTTATTTATTCTGATAAGAAATGGGTAACATTTTTTTCTCGTTTTATTACCTTTAAAACATAAATTCGAATGAGCTCTTTTCGTACATAAAATACTACCTAAACCAGAAAAATTGTGCGAGAATATAACAAAGTTCATCCAGAATATGTTTTGCAATGTGTAAGGGCTCCCCCACTTAAATGTAGTGTATAGATTTTTAACATCTGCAATAGAATTATATCCTATCTCCTAATGCCTTCCCATTTTTAAGCTTAATTTAAGCCTCAATTCCCTATAATACCTGAAAGCCAAAGCTGCGGTTATTTTGGTAACCAGAAAAAATAGTTTAATGATGGTATTATGGAACATTCCCACAAACACTCTGAACACACACACAGTCATCAAAACGAGCACCAACATCATCACAATCACAAAGATAACGACCACGAAGAACACAAGCATTCCGGCGGGCATGCCAAGCACCATGCCCACATGGCCGAAGATTTCCTGAAGCGATTTTGGATTTCTATTGCACTGACGGTGCCCATCCTGGTACTGTCTCCCATGATTCAGGAGTTCCTTGGGCTGGCAGACGCCCTTCGGTTTACTGGCGATATTTATATCTCTTTTGTACTCTCCAGCATCGTCTTCTTTTACGGTGGTTGGCCTTTTCTAAAGGGGCTCTATGATGAGCTGAAAGATCGCCAGCCCGGGATGATGACTTTGATCGGCATCGCTATCACCGCGGCTTACGTGTATAGTACCCTGGTAGTATTTGCGGTAGAAGGACAGGTTTTCTTCTGGGAGCTGGCTACCCTGGTTGATATTATGCTGATCGGCCATTATATCGAGATGAAATCCGTGATGAGCGCCTCCCGGGCACTCGAAGAGCTGGCCAAACTGATGCCGTCGGAAGCGCATGTCGTACAAGATGACGGATCCACGCGAGATGTTCCCCTTGAAGAACTTCAAAAGGGATTTAAAGTATTGGTAAAACCCGGTGAAAAAATTCCAGCAGATGGTTTAGTAGTTGATGGAAAGAGTTCGGTCAACGAATCCTTAATGACCGGCGAATCCAAGCCGGTGTCTAAAAAGCAGGGCGATGAAGTGATCGGGGGATCCATAAATGGAGAAGGATCTCTTACTATAGAAGTAAATCGGACGGGTGAAGACTCCTTTCTCTCCCAGGTCATTGATCTTGTACGGCAGGCACAAGAAAGTAAATCACGTACTCAGGACCTGGCCAATCGCGCAGCATTTTGGCTGACAATCATTGCTTTAGGTGCCGGTGCGCTTACCTTTTTTGCGTGGACCTTCTTTACCACCGAAGATTTTGTATTTGCCCTGGAGCGAACCGTTACGGTGATGGTCATTGCCTGTCCGCATGCGCTGGGACTGGCTGTCCCGCTGGTCGTGGCTGTTTCCACCAGCCTGGCCGCCCAAAATGGATTCCTTATCCGTAACCGCACCGCCTTCGAAGAAGCCCGCAATCTCGGAGCCATAATCTTCGATAAAACGGGAACACTTACCCATGGTGAGTTTGGAGTAACTGATGTTCTTACGTTCAACGGTTTCAACGATAAAGAGCAACTCCTGAAACTGGCCGGTTCGCTGGAACAAAACTCTGAACATCCGATTGCCCGGGGCATCGTAAAAGCCACTGACGGGTTGATGAAAGTAGAGGAGTTCAACTCCATTACCGGTAAGGGCATCGAAGGGAAAGTAGGTGGCAAGCAGGTTAAAGTAGTGAGTCCGGGCTATCTGCGTGAAAACAATATCGATTTGCCTGGCGACCAATACGAACAGCTTTCCGGTCAGGGCAAAACCGTGGTGTTTGTTCTGGTTGATGATCAGCTGCAGGGCGCCATTGCCCTGGGTGACAGCATTAGGGAAGATTCAAAGAAGGCCATTCAAAGCCTGCATGACATGGGTATTCAGTGCATCATGCTGACCGGCGACAACCGGCAAACAGCCGCCTACGTAGCCAAAGAACTCGGGCTGGACGACTTTTTTGCCGAAGTGCTGCCCGAAGAAAAAGCGGCAAAAGTCAAGGAAGTACAAGCACGCGGACTGAAAGTAGCCATGACCGGCGACGGGGTAAACGATGCTCCTGCCCTTGCGCAGGCCGATGTGGGTATCGCCATCGGGGCCGGCTCGGATGTGGCCGTGGAAACCGGCGATATCATCCTCACCCAAAGTAATCCCAAGGATGTAGCTTCACTAATTGCGCTTGCGAAAGCGACCTACAAAAAAATGGTGCAGAACTTGTGGTGGGCTACGGGATACAACGCCTTTGCGATACCATTGGCCGCAGGGGTTTTATACACGTATGGCATTATTCTGAGCCCCGCCCTTGGCGCTGTGCTAATGTCGCTCAGTACGGTGATCGTGGCCATCAATGCCCGGTTCTTAAAAATTGAACGTTAAAAGCGAGGTTGTTATGAAACTTGTTAAAGCTTATATCCGACCCATGCTCCTTGAAGATATTTATAGTACGCTACGCAAAGAAGGGCATTGCTGCATGACCGTCTTCGAGGGCGAAGGTACCGGCCGGTACAGTGATCCTGATGATCAACACGGATCCTTAAATTTTCCGGCTATGCATACCCACATCGTAAAGATTGAAATTGCAGCTAAGGAGGAGGATGTAAGTTCAATAGTTGAGATCATTAAAAAACATGGCCGCACCGGTCGATCTGGTGACGGAATTGTATTTGTATCACCCATTGAGCAACCCATACGGATACGAGATGGGAAACAGGGGGCTGATATACTCAATTAATTAAGCTCTACACTTTAAGGTTGCTTTAAGGGAGGTTGTTGTATGTTACAATAGAACACACAAACCAATTGAATCTTTAAAATCAAAACACTATGGAATATTTCACTTCACAGAAAGTCGATCTCTCCTATGATCAGGCCATCGAAAAAGTTACCGAACTTCTTAAAGAAGAGGGATTTGGCGTGCTAACGGAAATCGACGTTAAAGACACGTTAAAAAAGAAACTGGATGTGGATTTTAAAAAGTACAAAATCCTCGGAGCTTGTAATCCCAACTTCGCTCACCAGGCTCTGCAGGCCGAAGATAAAATCGGCGTGATGCTGCCCTGCAATGTCATTGTGGAAGAAAATGAGGATGGCACGGCAGAAGTCTCTGCCGTAAATCCGGTAGCGTCTATGCAGGCGGTTTCTAATGACAAACTGCAGCCCATTGCCGAACAGGTGCGAACCAATCTTAAAAAAGTAATCAACAATCTGTAATAAAGGATTCCATACGTGGAATCCAATTACTAAAACAATTATAAAACCAAGGTGACAACTATGAAACGCTTAACCCTCACACTATCACTTGTTCTTCTCTTAGCAGGTATGGGCCTTGCCCAGCAAAAGCAAGGAGATATGACCAAGAAGAAACAACAAATGATGGAAATGATGCAGGATTCGACCATGCAGTCTATGATGATGGAGCATATGGCACAGAATCCCGAATTGCGCAAGCAGATGATGCAGTCCATGATGCAAAACATGAACATGGACAGTACCATGATGATGGGTAATATGCAGAAAATGATGGATAACCCTGAAATGAAAGAACGCATGCAAGCCCACATGAAGATGATGCAGTCCATGATGGACGGCAATAAAATGGATCACTCCAACATGATGGAGATGATGGGTGACTCCTCCATGATGAAAATGCATATGATGTGCATGCAGATGATGCAGGGTAACATGATGGATGGCCAGGGAATGATGAACAAAAAAGACGGCATGAAAGGCAACAGCCACGAGCAACATCACAACTGATCATGGACTGGCTAAACGCTCTAAATACGCATTGGGCCCCGGTATTATGGATTTTATTAGCCGGGGTCTTTCTTCTGATCTGGTATCTTGCCATGCGCGGCAAGCACCGGCTTGAAATCAGAAATGCAGTTGTCGAAGTTCACCGTAGACGATTTCAAACCGGTGAAATATCAAAAGAAGAGTTCAACAGGCTCAAAAGCTCACTTACCGACAACTAACCATATCACATAAAATGAGTAAGCATACCCTTTGGATGATTATTGGATGTGGTGTTCCACTTCTGCTTCTGTTTTTCGCCCCAATGCTGGGGCTGAGCAGTAACGTATCCATCTTTCTGTTTATCGCAGCGATGTTTGCCTGCCATATCCTGATGATTGGTCACCACCGAAAAGGATCCAAACATCAAGATCACCAACATTAAAATTCGGAGGTACTCATGAGAACGCTAAACATCAAAAAAATGGGACTGGCTGTTGGCGCTACCGGCGCTGTTCTATATATCGGTTGTATTATCCTGATGGTTTCGGTGGGAAGAGAAGGGACTATTTTCTTCTTTAACAGCCTTTTGCACGGACTGGATGTAGAACCCATAATTCGTATGAGTGTCCCGCCATTGGATGTACTGTTTGGCATCATACAAACATTTATTCTCGGTTGGCTGGTGGGAGCATTAATAGCGGCAATATATAATGTTGGCATAAGCAAAAAAGATCGGCCGGAATAGACTGAAAATAAATTAATAAATTAAACCTGCTGAAAATTGGTCTTTATGCTCAAGCATATTCGATCTAAGATTAAAAATGGTGATTAAGAGCGGTTTTATACATCATTTGTTTGATGCGCAAGTAAGGTGAATTCAGAATATTGAGGCAGAAATCAACCATCACCTTATGGACCGCAGCTATGAAAGAGCATAATAAGACAACCGTTTATGATTGGCCGACGCGAATTTTCCACTGGCTTTTCGCCTTCCTCTTTTTGGGTGCTTATATCATTGTCGAAACAGTAGACGACGAAAATCCGCTCTTTACCCTTCACATGATGGCGGGACTGACAATCGGATTTATGCTGGTTCTGAGAATTGTTTGGGGATTTATTGGGACGACCTATGCCCGTTTTTCATCATTTAAGCTGAACCCGGGTGAACTCATCAGATATTTAAAAGATGCAGTCGTCGCAAAAACCAAAAGATACCTGGGACACAATCCGGCCTCCAGCTATGCGGCAGTTATCATGTTTATTTGCGCTGCGGGATTAGCTTTCACCGGAGTAATGATGACGAGTGGTGGAGAGAGCGATTTCTATGAAGAGTCTCACGAACTGTTGGCCAATATATTTCTGATTACCGTAGTGGCCCATGTCGGTGGCATTATATTCCATCATTTTAAACACAAGGATTCGCTGTGGTCGAGCATGTTCGATGGTAAAAAGAAACCGCTATCAGAAAAACCCGGTATTACCAATAGCAAAAGGTTGGCCGAAATGCTATTTTTAATCCTTACATTAATGTGGACGGGTTACTTGTATTCCAACTACGATAGCACGAACCAAAGTTTAAATTTCTTTGGACAAGAGCTGGTCCTGGGTGAAGATGAACATGAGTCTGCTTATGAAGGAGAAACCCATGAAGAAGAAAATAATGACGATTAAGCGATCATAAAATGAATAGCAATGAACGATGGATCATTGCCGTGATCCTTTTTGTAATAGCAGTGCTGGCATCCATAGATATCTACAATGACTATTTTGAAGGAGTAGCACTGTGGCATATTTCGATTGAAGCGGCCGTGGGATTTATGGCGTTGGGAGGCGTTTCTTATTTGGTTCGAGGTCGCTTCAAATTGCAGCACTCATTGGCCAGAGAGCAACAGTTTTCGAAGGACTTGCAAGCTGAGGCCCAGAAATGGAAGCAGGTGTCTGAAAAATACGTAAAGGGTCTGAGCATCGAGATCGAAAACCAGCTGGATCGATGGGGCTTGACGGAGGCCGAGAAAGAGGTTTCCTTTCTGCTGCTGAAAGGATTAAGCAACAAAGAAATTGCCGAAGTCAGAGATACCAGTGTCCCAACTGTTCGGGCACAAACCAATGCGATCTATCCCAAGTCGGGGCTGTCGGGACGATCCGAACTATCCGCCTTTTTTCTTGAGGATCTGCTGCTGCCTCAAAAGCAGGAAACAAGTTAATATTTCGGATTAAAACACTTTTAACGTATGTCAAAAAAAAGGGAAACCCCGCTTCACAGTCCGTCCTTGGAAGGGCATCACTGCACCATTGATCTGCGCCTGGAGAAGCTGGGGATGGTTCCGTTTTTTCAAGATTTATCTGAAGAACAGCTCCGCGAAGTAAATAAAAAATTTACGGCTAATCACTATTCCAAAGGAGAAACGATTTACCGGCAGGGCGACTCTGCAACCATGCTTCGGGTGGTCGTCGTGGGAAACGTAAAATTGGTGGCTCACACCCTGGAGGGAGAAGGTGTGCTGCTGGATATGCTGCAGCCGGGCGTTTTTTTCGGAAATCCCACGGCCGGCAGCAAGGATGTCTATAATGAAACAGCAGAAACTCAAACATCGGCTTGTATCCTTTCGATCAGGATTAGTGATTTAACGAAGTCATGAACCGGTATCCCTCGGTTGCTATGTCGGTATTGGATATTACGACCGATCGGCTCAATGAATCACGACAACGAATCCAGCATCTTTCTACGTTGCCGGTAACGAAACGCATAGCGCATATTCTTGTTACTTTATGCAACAAGTTCGGCGAAAAACATCAGCGCGGACTGCTGATTCAGCTCCCGCTTTCACGCAAAGATCTGGCTGACATGGTCGGTACATCTGCGGAAACCACCAGCCGGGTTATGAGTCAATTCCAAGAGGATGATCTCATTACTTCCGGTCGCCAGTGGGTTGCGATCAATGACAAGCCGGAACTGCTGCGTATTTCGGCTGAAGATTGATCTCCCCTGTGTATTTATTGCTTCCGTAAGCTGCCTTTCATTTAGTCCCCTTCCCTTTCTACAAAATTTATTTGCACTAACTTGATCCAGCTCATTTTAGTGCTGTTACCCGCCTGTTACCTTTTGATTGAATCTAAAAGACAAACCACACAAAAGGTACTCATTATGAAATACTTAGAATCACATATAAAAACCATATTAACATCAATTTTCACGTTGGTTTTTATGCTTGGCTTTGCGTCAACCAGTCAGGCCCACTGCGATCGGGTTAACGGTCCGGTCGCAACAGATGCCCGAAAGGCCCTTGAAACCGGCGATATCTCCCATGCGCTTATATGGGTAACAGATCAGCAAGCCGAAGAGCTCAAATCTAAATTTGAGCGGAGTCTGAAAGTTTATACCAAGGGTGATGAATCACAAGAGCTTGCCGAACGCTATTTTATGAGTGAGACGGTACGACTACACCGAGAGGCAGAAGGCATGCCCTTCACCGGTCTAAAACCCGCTCAACCAAGCTCGAAAGATATTCAGATAGCCGAAAAAGCACTTATCTCGGGTGAACTGACCCCTGTTAACGAAATGCTGGCCAATGAAATCAAGCAGAAAACCTCCGAACTTTATACCAAGGCTACGGAAGCCAAAAGCAAAAAGGATAACAGTGTTGAAGCCGGCCGCGCATGGGTCGATGCCTATGTAAAGTACATCGTGTACGTGCACAGCCTGTATCAAAACATACAGGAGGGGCCGGCCCACGGTGTGGGAGAGTAGTTTTTTATAACGCCAGACTTGTCGGGCTTTCAAAACCTGACAGGTCTGTAATAGCAATAAGCAAACTAATCATCTAAAACTTAAAGAGGTAATTATTATGATAACGACAAAAACAATATTGCGAAGCGATGAGCTGAGTTGCCCTTCATGCGTAAACAACATCGAATCGAACCTGAATCAGACAGAAGGCGTATCCAATGCCAGGGTCCATTTTAATACCGGACGCATCGAAGTAGAACACGATCCCGATAGGGCCTCCGAAGAGAAACTGATCGAGGTCGTCCGACAATCAGGATACGAAGCTCGAATCTCTCCATTTTAAATCCACAAAACTATGAAATTACTTCAAAAACTAGTGCGTAATGCAACAAAACGGAAGAAAGCACTACTGATCGTCAGCGGCCTGCTCATCACAGCCGGGTGGGCCGCAAATTTCTTTGGGGCTTTGCCCCGGCTGTATAACGTCCTGATGCTGCTGGCAACACTGACGGCCGGATTTGAAATTGCCCGCAGGGCCTGGCAGGGGCTGCGGAACCGGCATACTAATATAGAACTGCTGGTGACCATCGCTGCCACGGGCGGGATCTTCATCGGCGTATTCTGGGAGGCCGCGGCCGTTACTTTTCTGTTTCTGCTGGGCGGCTGGCTGGAAGCCCGGACGATGAGCAAGACCCGCAATACCCTGAAAGAACTGATTAATATGGCCCCGGAAACTGCAATAGTTATAGATGGTGGAGAACGAAAGGAAATTCCGGCCCGGCAGGTTCAGGAAGGGATGAAGGTGCTGGTTAAGCCGGGATCAAAAATACCGGTTGACGGCATGGTGGAATCCGGTACTACGTCGATAGACGAAAGTGCGATTACCGGAGAGCCGATCCCGGCCGAAAAGCAGACCGGATCGGAAGTGTATGCGGGCCTCTTGCCGGAAGACAAAAACGATATCATCCTTGAAATGCAGGAGAAAGGTCATACAGTGGCAATGATCGGGGACGGCATCAACGATGCGCCGGCCCTTGCCTCAGCCGATATAGGTATGGCCATGGGTGCAGCCGGAACCGACGTGGCCATCGAAACGGCTGATATTGCACTAATGTCGAACGAACTGATGAATATTCCAGAGGCCTTGAAGATATCGAAATTGACGTTGCGGAATATTCACCAAAATGTAGCTATTGCCCTAATAACGGTAGCTGCATTACTTGCCGGTGTATTTGCAGGATCGGTGCATATGGCGGGCGGTATGTTGATTCATGAGCTGTCGGTGATGGCCGTAATTCTAAACGGTATGCGGCTGCGATGGGTTTAATTATAGTAACGCGTAGTCTACTCACGCATAAAAACGCCCTCCATGACAGCTTTGCCTTGTTGCATCAGGATCCATTTATAGGTGCTGTCCGATTGCATTTCCATTACTTCCCTATAGGCACTTTTAATTCCATTTTTATCGTAGGCTGTCAGATCACTTGCCATACCACCATTTTCAAACGTTGTGGTATAGTCAAAGAAAACCACCGGTATGTTGGTCGCCGTTACATATCCTTTGATCTCTTGCTTGCCCGGATGCCAAAACCACATTCCCTCCGAAACTAGTGTTCGGGATCCATCACTGCCTGTTTGATAGCTCTTTGCCATAACTGATGTTTTGCCCGGCCCCCATTCGAAAACCTGGAGTGAGTTATCCAGTTCCCACTCTCCTATGAATTGATCAAAGGACTGGAGGTGATTCGTTGATTGTGAGTAACTTAGAGTTGGCAATAAGGCAATTGCAATTGATAGCAAGAAGTAGCTCAGACATAACATGATTTTGTTTTTCATAGGAATTTTCCTCGTTTATAATTATTGGTGATTAGTTATCTGCTGTTTTCTTGATTTTGAAGACAGCAATATATTCTTCGAGTTCTATAGTCTTGGTACTGACCGACCAGGGCATTAGTTTTTCAAGATGTAATCCGTATTCTTCAAAATCGACATTTGCAGTATTTTGAGTTAAGACATCGAGTTCAAATTTTCCGTGGGTTCCATCCTTTTTTAAAACCTGAACCAGAATCGTAGCTTCCCCGGCATGTATGCAGGTTACATCTATCGGACAACGGGAGTCGCTCATAACATCCAGAAAAGTAACATTCATCTCATCCCTGTTGAGGGAAACAGACTCTCCAAATCCAACTTCTACGGTGGCATTTAAAAGATTATTTTTGTCTTGTTGTTCATTTAGCTCACAACAAACCAAAAAAACAAAAAGAATACAGCACCATCTTAATAATATCATCTCTATTTATCCTCCGGCGTGAACGGTTTGGCTTCATACAGCCCCCCGATCAATAAACCATTCGGGTTTGGGCTTGTATTTCGGAAGGTAGATGGCAGTGTTTCTGTGCCTGTCTCCTTTTGAACATGAAAGTGTAAATGTGCCTCTTGGAAACCTTCGGTAAGATTGCTGGCTCCGCTTCTCGCAATTACATCACCCTGATGAACGATCTGACCGACCTCGACAAACACTCCATTTTGGTCCAGATGACCATAACGAGCCCGTGTACCGTCGGCATGCCGGACAATTACGATATTAGCCCCATTCCCGCCGCCGTTATAGTTTTCAAATTCCTCGACGGCCTCTTCCACCTTTCCCGATCTTGCAGCGATAATGGTCGTTCCTATAGGCATTCTAAAGTCATAGCCAAATCGAATGTCATTCTGATGCGAACTGTCTGTACAATTTCCTTGCAAAATCAAATAGGCTTCTCCGACCCGATAAGGAAGCACATACAGTGAGCTTTCCCAGGTCGGATAGTTCACTCCCGCACAATTTTCCCTTGGGTCTTCTTCGGGTACGAACGGTTCTGCAAAGTATGCAGAACCGGTGAGCAGCCCATCCGGATTAGGTTCGGTATTGCGAAATGTTACG
This sequence comes from Fodinibius roseus, assembly GCF_900129315.1. GTDB lineage: Bacteria > Bacteroidota > Rhodothermia > Balneolales > Balneolaceae > Fodinibius > Fodinibius roseus. The sequence continues at coordinate 30,967 of NZ_FQUS01000008.1, read as the reverse complement.
GGCCGGGTTTCTCTGGTGATACCATCCAAGACATGAAAATGAAGATGAGGTGTTTCCCCATGGTTCAGACCGCTTGCACCACTCTTTGCTATGATCTCTCCCTCTCTTACAAACTGGCCGACGCGTACCAGAGCGCTACTTTTATCCAAATTTTCGTACGAGGAACGAGAGTTATCTGAGTGCTGAATCTCAATTTTGTTAACTCCGTTACCTTCACCGTTAAAATTTTCAAAGTCTTCTACCACTTCCTTTACAACTCCCAAACGTGCCGCCGTCACCGAGGAACCGACCGGCATGTCGAAATCGTAACTAAATCGAATATCTCCTTCGTGCTCACTGCCGGCACAGTTGCCACGCAGAACAGAGTAACCTTCGCCCACAGGATAGGGAAGTACAAACTTAGAATTTTCCCAAGCAGGATAATTTGCATCCGGGCAGCTAAGCGGAATTTCTCCGGGACCGCTACCACTACAAGATGCTACTATCATCAAAGTGATAGAAGAATATATAATTGATTTATTTGTCATTGTATTTAGCTCCTATCTAAGGATATACCCATTTTCTTCGGTGGTCTCAGAAATCCACCATTGCCGTACCTCGGGGTGGGTCTGCGAAGCATCCCAACGGCCATCAATAGGCCCACCGGCAAAAGAAAAGGTAGCGTTGTACCAGGTTACTCCCGCAATATTACCACTCTTCCGCATCGTACGGTAATGCTCAAAAAACTCCGGTATCACGGACGGCTCTCTTAGGGCCGTAGCCTTCCATCCGGTATCGGGATCAGTACGGTTGTCGGCAAAAATACTAAATTCGGCAATCCAGGTTCGCTTACCTATAGCCTCCCGGGCACGAGAAGCAAAATCGAGCCCCTCAGAGGCCAGGTGCATATCTCCTCCGTCTGGTGGATCTCTGTGCGGCCAACTTGGCATGTAGATGGAGATTCCGGGATATACCTCAATGTTTTTGTCATCAAGGTTTGGAATGGTTTGTTCATTCCATTGGACCAAAAAGCAGGCTTGGGGAATCCTGCCTCGATATAATTTTCATCATCTCCCACACCGGTGCCTCGTTCAAAATGAACGCCGTAATAAATTTCGTTCCCTGGTTGCTCCCCTGAACCAGTCGCGTTCTTTTTGCATTGAAAAGAAAAAAACAGAAGTAAAAATCCAATCAAATAATGATGAATACTGTAATTCATATGGCAACTCACTTCTGCTTTCGTTGAATAATAGATTCGAGTTCTTGTCTAAAGATTCAGAAAGAAATTTTCGCATATGATAGATGCCCATCTTTATTAGATACTACACGCGAAAAGGTATTTCCCCAAAACTTGTGACTTATTTTTAACTGAATAAAAGTGTTTAAAAAGAATACCTTATTATTCATAGACTGTAGAAAATATATGTAACGACCAGCTCTTGATTTAATATTTAGTATGAATACAGGATATAAGGGATGAATTGAAGATTGATATGCGAATTCGAAAATCTGTTTCAATAATGATATTTAAAAAAAAACCTGTTGAGGCATGAATTATTGAAAGGAAAGACTGCAAATTTATAATGATGCAAGAGTAGCAATTAATAATCCTGATTCAGGTATTCGACAACCTCCAGAATAGATCTCCGGTAGCTACGAGAAACCGGGATAGGTTCTTTTATATTTCTTATATGTAGCTCAAATCCTTGATTGCCTGTTTGTACTTTTACTACCTGAATCAAATTCACGATAAACGATCGGTGGCATCGTTCCACCGGGTATGCATTTAATTGAGACTCAATTTTTTGCAACGAGCTCCGGAGAAGCGTCTTCTTTACTTCCTCGTTAGACAGGTAATAGACCTCAATATAATTTCCCGCCCCGGTTATATACAGCAGCTCATTGAGCCGAAGCCGCAGCTTTTCTTTCCCATTTTCAGAAGAGATGAGAATTTGATGTTCTTTAATATTCACAGCATCTAACTCTTGCGCTTGTGATGTAAGCTCCAAAAAATTCCCTTTATAAAAAATCAGGTAGTCCGCAAGTACCATCAGGCTGACCGGAATCGCTGCTATGGAAAACATCCAGCCCGTGAACAGGAATATTCGCTCCATGTTGAAATTGGTAATCCCAAGTTCAGCAAGGCTTATCACATACACGGCACAAACCGAAACAATATTCCATAAAATCCAGAGCATGTGGGCACCAACCGTCCATTCCGAAAACTGAAAAAGAGAGGGCAACCGTGGTTCCAGAAGAAATAGATTAGCGCCGAAAACCAACAACGATAGACCCGACATCAGCAGCGCAATGCGAATCAGCCTTGGATCCGGGATCATAGACAGGCCAAAAGGCTGAAAATAGTAGATAAACACCCAGATAAAGGCCGAAAAAGAGACGCAAAGGATCAACTTCTTTCGAATACAGCGTTTGCAAGGGTAAGGCTGCTGCAATAGATTTCTGAAGGTTTGAGTATTCACTTATAAGCTCATTTTTAGGACCAGACTTCCTGCAATGTAAATTCTCCATCTGAAATCTTCAAAATGGAAAAAGTTTATTAACTTATAGCCGAATAGAAACTATCTTAGATCGGCGGTTTAAAAACCATTAAAATGATGGCCAAAAAAGCAGTTATGGATGCCAGACCGGCCCATACTTTCCAACTTTTTAAATCCCGATAAAGCTGGTCATCGGGAATAGATTCCTGGCTTAGAATTTCTTCGGCTTTTTTTTCCATGCGTACCTGCAGTGGCAGAACTCTGACAACGAAAAGGAGCCCTGACACACCAAATGCTATCAGCGACCACAAAATCCACCCCGTGCCGAATATTGGAATATTGGCCATCAGAGAGGCAGCCACTCCGCTGAGCAGAATTAGAATAACGGATATGGTTGTTAGCCATTTATCGGCTGTGTTCACCAGTTTTAGATTGTGAATTACAACTTGGATAGATGTTTGTTTGTGTATCCTCATCATCAAAAAGAACGCAATCATCAGGTTGCCAAAAAACAGAATTACGCCCAGGATATGCAAGAAAATCATCAATTTATAAAGCATAGATCAGTTTCTCCCTTAAAGAATATATTTTGTTAATAGACGTATCAGAAGCAACATTCCCAAAACCGGGAAGAACCATTTCCAGAGCAACAGATCGCCAAGCCTGATCCAGACAGCATTCAGTTTTGCCAGAATGCCTACGAAGAACGGAAAGGTCAGGCTGGGGATGGGCAGCCAAATACACAGACTGACCCAGCGTGTAACGGCTTTAGGAGAAAGTTTAGGCGAATACTTGACCAGAGGCGGAATTGATTTCCGGGGGATTCGCTCCTCATTCCAAAAATCGGTCTTTACCGAACCGGGATTGAGACATGATACACCCACACCTGTCCCCAATAGTTCCCGATGCAGTGCCTCAGATAGCCCGACCACTGCAAATTTCGAGGCGCTGTATCCGCTGGTTACCGGCAAAGCAAACTTGCCGGACCCGGAAGAAATATTCACAATTTTCCCGCTCTTTTTTTCAATCATCGACGGCAATAGCTCTCTAATGAAGTAATACGTTCCCCAGTAATTCACGTCCATCATCTGCCGGTGTTCCTCTTCGGTGATATCCATGAACGGTTTCCAAACGCCAAAACCGGCACTGTTGATGAGTATATCAGGATTACCATACAGCTTAACAATTTCCCGGCAAATTCGACGGACCATTTCACCATCGGCTACATCACAAATAAGCGCATGGGCTTCCCCGTTGCGATTCATTATTTCATTCGCTGCCTCCCGGAGCTTATCTCTGTCTCTGGCAACAAGAATAACGCGAGCTCCTTTTTTTGCCAGGTTTAAGGCCACGGCTTTTCCGATTCCTCGGGAAGCACCGGTTATCACCACAAGTTTTCTTCGAATTTTCATAAATATTGATTACTGCCGGTTAATAAACGTTTCAAAGTCTAATCTAACAGAAAGGCAGCTTATTTGGAGTGGATTGGGATGTTTGGCAAGGGTTTGGGATGAATGACAAACACCTATCCTGAGAAAGAAAGACTCGAGATCCTAAATACTTTCCAGTTTCTTCAACACTTCTTTATGACGAGACCGCGATACAGGAATGATGACATCCACGTGGTTAAGTACTAATTTATACCCCTGAGCATTTCCCTCGATTGCTTTTATACTATTCAGGTTTACGATGTATGATCGATGGCAGCGAAGAATCCATGATGGAGATATTTGATCTTCCAGTTTTTTCAATGTAGATCTCAACATCGTTCCCTTCTTTTCTCCGTTCTCCAGATAGCAGATATAAGCATAATTATCTCTGGATTCGGCATAGAGAAAATGATCCGCCTCACATTCTACTTTTTCATTTCCTGTTTCAGAGCTAAAGCAAAGAGTCTCTTTAATATTTGCATCTCTGTTTTTGAGCCGTTGGTTACTCCGGTTAGCTACATTTAATCGTCTTTTATATAAAACCAGATGCGATATTAACACGATAACGGCAATGGGAAAGAAACCGATGACAAAGGTGATCAACATAATAAACAGAAAAGAGACGAGACCTGTTTCTAAAAACCCCGTAACTATTGCAAACAGATAGTTTCCCAGCCCCACGCTGATCAGCTGCCACCAGAGCCATACTATGTGCTTGCCTACGGTCCAGCCTTCGTTTGTAAACGTATCCCGAAATATGGCTGGCAACAAAAAGTGATTAATCCCAAGTACTACAAAGCAGACCAACCCGGAACCGATGATAAGAACCCTTTGCGATTGCCCGCTAAAACCGGCAATGCCGAACGGTTTAAATACCCACAGGAAAAGGACCACAAATAAACTTACGCCAGCCGTAATCCAAAGTCCTTGCCGGGGGTCTTCAAAAAAGGGATATGGAGAACGAAATATTGTCGTCACTGTACTATTCTTGAATCAAAAAGTTCGAATTATAGAATATGTGAGTATAACAGATCTAAAAATAAACATACTTTACGGTGTTTCCATTGATCGCGGGTATAAGCACAACCGTTTTCATTTGCTGAACATGTCTGGACGCTTGAGAAGCTGTCCGGTGTGGTGATCACCGGTATCCCGCTGGAGGAGTATCTTTTTGCCTTTACTTTTGGCATGTACTGGTCCAGCCTGTACGAACACCTCACTTGGCATAGACTACAACCTACCTGATGAAGCAAAACCTATTCTGTGTGCTTCCAAAATAATTGGAAGAACGTTTTCCGGTTTAAGCTTTATTTCAGCAATACCTTCGTATGTTCTACAAAAGAACATGACATCCGTTAATTCAATCAACAATTATTGTTATGGAAATACTAAAAAGCCTGCTTCGCAATCTTGCGGATAAACTCGACCAGATATTGGGTAAGACTCAGCTGCAGGAAGTTCCGGTAAGAGTAGATACCAAAAATCACCCGAATGCATATAAGATGAATAGGCACAATCATATAAGCGAGTAGCACTTTGAAACAAATATTTATTTTTGTTCAATAAATAACCACCAATCGAAAGAACACTGCCATGAAATGGTCACTATACATCGGGAAACCGGCGGGCATCAAGGTCTTTATTCACTGGACCTTCATCCTGCTGGTCATCTGGCTCTCCTGGATGCACCTGCAACAGGGGCACGGGCTTTTTGAAATAATATTGGGATTAATATTTCTGGCTGCCCTTTTCGGGTGCATCACCCTCCACGAATTCGGCCACGCCCTGGCCGCCCGAAGGTATGGCATCGGAACCCGGGATATCAACCTGCTTCCCATCGGGGGCGTTGCCCGGCTGGAACGCATGCCCGAAGATCCCAAAGAGGAACTGGTGGTAGCCATTGCCGGGCCGGCGGTTAATGTAGTGATTGCGATCGGGTTGTACCTCATCATGCTGGTATTGGGGCAAAGCAATACGGAACTGAGCCACCACGTGGCTGGGGGCAATTTCCTGGCCGACCTGCTGCTGATCAATATTATTTTGGTACTGTTTAACCTGATTCCCGCCTTCCCGATGGACGGCGGACGGGTGCTCCGGGCATTGCTGGCCTTCAAAATGAAAAGAAGCAAGGCCACCCGGGTGGCCGCTTCGGTCGGGCAACTACTGGCTATAGGTTTTGTCCTTTTCGGCCTGTTTTATAATCCCTGGCTGCTGTTTATAGGGATTTTTGTCTTTATTGGCGCCGGTGCGGAGTCACAACAGGTAACCATGCAGGAATCCTTACGGGAAGTAAAGGCCAAAGATCTGATAACGACCGGTTATCCGGCCCTTCCCCAAACAGCCTCCGTATCAAAGGCGGCAACCGCCTTTATGGAAAGCCGGGAACCCGAGCTGGTTATAACAGATGATGAAGAACGCTTTGTGGGGCTCTTATCCTACGAGCGAATCATCGAAGAAATGCAAAAGGGGCATTTTAATAATCCGGTGGTAAACCTGGTTAAAGAAGAGGTACAGACCCTGACCCCGGATGCCCTCATTTATGAGTTATTACCGCAGATTCAGCAATCCGGTCAACGTATTTTTCCGGTGCTGGATGATGATCGTTTGGCAGGAGTCATATCCCACACGGACCTGATTCGCCTGCTAGAACAGAACCAGGCAGTTTCTGCTTCCGGACACAGGCATTAAATTTCAGTTAAACTTTCAATATTTAAGCTTGTTTTAAGCTTCTATCTCTTATTATACAATAATTCCCGCCCGGGTCATATGCAGCATATTTAAGGTTTGGCAATGGCTCTCCTACGCCAAGGCTTCGTAGGGCAGGGAGAATAAACAAGCTTGCTCTCCAAAGCCTTGGCGTAGGAGAGCTGGTTTCGCAATTATTAAGTTGCCAATATACTCGCAGAACATCTTGAAAAACACAATTTGAAATATCCCGCCACCTAATATAAAATAGCCAAACACTATGGAAAATCACGAGCAGCACAACCATGAAAAAACGGACCATTCCAAAATGGATCATTCCGGGTCCGGAGAAATACCGATGGGAATGGCCGGCCACGACCACCATAAAATGATGGTTGCCGATTTCAGGAAACGGTTCTGGATATCAACAATTATAACCATTCCCATCCTTTTCTTTTCCCCGATGATCCAGGAATTCTTTGGGTATGAGTACCTGCTCCCCGGCAATTCCTATATCCTTTTTGCACTCTCCTCCTTTGTTTATTTCTGGGGCGCGTGGCCTTTTTTGAAGGGTTTTTGGGGCGAAATGAAAGCCAAAGGGCCCGGAATGATGACTCTGATATCGATGGCTATAAGTGTGGCTTATTTTTATAGTTCGGCTACGGTTTTTGGGTTAAGAGGAGAAGATTTTTTCTGGGAATTGGTCACCTTGATAGACATTATGCTGCTGGGTCATTGGTTGGAAATGAAATCGGTACTCGGCGCATCCAAAGCCCTGCAATTATTGGTGAGTATGTTGCCGGCTGAAGCACACAGAGTGAAGGGCGACACCATTGAAGACGTGAAACTTGAGGACCTGTTAAAGGGTGATGTAATACTGATAAAGCCCGGCGAAAAAGTACCGGCCGATGGTATAATCACAGAGGGCTCCAGTTATTTGAACGAATCGATGCTTACCGGGGAATCAAAACCTGTTAAAAAAGAATTGAACGAAAAAGTGATAGGGGGTTCCATAAATGGCAATAGCACCCTAAAAGTTAAAGTAGAACATACCGGCAAAGACAGCTACCTCAACAAGGTAATCAAGCTGGTGGAAGATGCGCAGAAAACCAAATCCAAAATGCAAAACTTTTCCGACCGGGCGGCTAAATGGCTTACCTATATCGCCTTGGCCATTGGTTTTGGTACCCTGGCAGTATGGCTGATGCTGGGTTATCCCTTTGTATTTGCCCTGGAGAGAATGGTAACAGTCATGATCATTGCCTGTCCACACGCCCTGGGATTAGCCATTCCACTGGTAGTGGCCATATCCACAGCTATTTCTGCACAAAACGGACTACTTATACGTAACAGAACCGCATTTGAAGAATCCAGAAAAATCTCGGCATTGTTATTTGATAAAACCGGCACGTTGACCAAAGGCGACTTTGGGGTGACACGGATTGAATCTGTGGATAATGCTTATTCCAAAGACGAAATCCTTCGCCTGTCAAGCGCTTTAGAGCAAAGCTCGGAACACCCCATAGCTGTTGGTATTATCAAAAAAGTAAAAGAAGAAAATGTTACCGTACCAAAACCGGAAAATTTCAATGCCATTACCGGTAAAGGAGTTGAAGCCGATGTAGAGGGTAAAAAAGTAAAAGTGGTAAGCCCCGGATATTTGAGGGATGAAAAAATTTCCATTCCCGAAGACGCCTACAGCGATGCCGCAGAAACGGTGGTTTTCGTTTTAATAGATGGTACATTGTCAGGTTATATCGCCCTTGCTGATGAGATTCGTCCAGAATCATTCGAGGCCATTCAGGTATTCAAAAAGAACAAAATAAAAGTGTTGATGGCAACGGGAGATAATGAAAAAACCGCTAAAGCAGTAAGCGATAAACTTGGCCTGGACGGTTACTATTCAGAAGTATTGCCCCATCAAAAGGTGGAAATTGTAACAGAGCTGCAAGGCAAGAAAGAGTTTGTTGCCATGACCGGAGATGGCGTAAACGACGCTCCTGCACTGGCACAGGCTGATGTTGGCATTGCCGTAGGTTCCGGTACCGATGTTGCCGCAGAAACAGCCGATATAATTTTGGTGAACAGCAACCCGCAGGACATTGCCAGCCTCATTTTATTTGGCAAGGCAACGTTCAAAAAAATGATCCAAAACCTGATCTGGGCCACCGGTTATAATATTGTTGCCATACCGCTGGCGGCCGGGGTGCTGTATTCCACCGGTTTTGTACTGGGTCCCGCTGTGGCGGCTGTGTTTATGAGCCTCAGTACCATCATCGTAGCCATCAATGCACAGTTGCTTAAAGGGAAAATGAGAAAAAGTGAGCAGCAACAAGATGCTTAGTAGCCAACGTACCGAAGTACAAAGAAAGCACTGTAAATTATGAGTGAACGTATCAAACATATCGGCATTTTCACTTCCGGGGGCGATTCCCCCGGAATGAATGCAGCCCTGCATGGAGCCGCCAAAGCCGCCCTGGCAAATGGGATGAGGATAAGCGGTGTATCCAGGGGCTATGAAGGAATGATAGACGGTGATTTTATAAGCCTGAATGAAAAAGACCTGCAAAGAACCGTGCACAAAGGGGGCACCATCCTTAAGACAGCCCGCAGCGACCGCTTCCGCAAAGAGGAAGGAAGAAAAGCCGCCCTGAAAAACCTGGAGAAAAAAGGGATAGATGCCCTCATTGCCATTGGGGGCGATGGCACCTTTCGCGGCATGCTGGCTTTTTCGGAGCTATGCACACTGCCCTTTATCGGGATACCCGGCACCATTGACAATGACCTGGCCGGCACGGATTACACCCTCGGATTCGACACAGCGGTAAACACGGCTATCGAGAATATTGATAAAATAAGGGATACGGCAGAATCGCATAACCGTGTATTTCTGGTAGAAGTAATGGGGCGGGACTCTGGTTACATTGCCATTCATTCCGGCCTGGGAACGGGAGCTGATGGCATTTTGATCCCCGAGAGTAGTGAGGATTTTAACCGGTTGTTGGAAAAGATCCGCCACTATCACAGCCAGGAAGAATTGATTGTGATTGTGTCCGAAGGGGATGAACTGGGGGTGGGTCCGGTCGCTTCAAAAATCAGGGAAGTAAATCCTTCAGTGGACTTGCGCATAAGCATCCTGGGGCACGTGCAGCGGGGAGGCCATCCCTCAGCCTTCGACCGAATGCTGGGCATCAGGCTGGGAGTAGCTTCGGTAAAGGCGCTTCTGGAGGGACAAAAAAACGTAATGGCCGGAATTGTAAATAATTCCCTGACCCTGACGCCTTTTGAAAAGGTGGTGAAACAACACCAGGTGGATGCTGAATTGCAAGAGCTTTTGACGTTGTTCTATTTAAAATAATTGGCATGAAACAACCCTCTGAAACATTTGAAAATTCGATAAAGCGGCCCCTGATAATAGCTCTCAACCGCAAGGTGCCGAATGATGCTCATCTTATTTGAACCTGAGTTCTGCCCAAGGCACTGCATTACAAGATTAAAAAAAACACTAAAATCATGCCTGTTGAAACAGAATGTGGCTGACACGGCTCCAAACTATAAAATTTCTACTTTAATTTAAGTTTGTTTTAAGGCTCATTGTTTATCTTACTGACAGCACCTTGCTGTAGCCGACGGATAATGACACAGCATACATCAATAATAACAAAACACCTTAGCACCATGTTTTACGATCATCACTTTATAGGCATGCACTGGATCTGGTGGATTATCATCGTAGCCATCATATTGCTGGCGGCTTTTAATGTCATTCCCTACCGGCCGAAGACAGACGCCACCGAAGATGCCCTGGATATTTTAAAAAAGCGGTTTGCCCGTGGCGAAATTGAACGCGAAGAATTTGAGGAACGAAAAAAGATTTTAAAACAGAATAAATAACTCACTACAACTCACTGATATTATGGAAAAAATTAATGTAGCCGTAAATGGATATGGCGTCATCGGGAAACGGGTGGCGGAAGCAGTAACGCTGCAAGAAGATATGGAACTGGTCGGCATCGGCGATGTAGCCGCCGACTGGAGAATAAAGTCGGCTGCTGCCAAAGGATATGCCGTGTTTGCCAATACCGAAGAAGGCCGGGAGGCGATGAAGAAGGAGAACATTCCGGTAGCCGGCGATCTTGACGACCTGCTTGATCTCGCTGACCTGGTGGTGGATTGTGCCCCAAAAAAATTCGGTGCTCAAAATGCCGAACGGTATAAAGCAGCGGGTGTGAAGTATATTGTGCAGGGCGGGGAGAAACATGAGACGACCGGGCATTCCTTCAGCGCGGAAAACAATTATGCATCAGCGCTGGGAAAAGAAGCGACCCGCGTAGTCTCCTGCAACACCACATCCATCGTAAGGACCCTGAGCGCATTAAAACGGGCGGGACTGCTTAACAAAGCACGTGGCACACTGCTGCGACGTGCTACTGATCCGTGGGAGAGCCACAAAAACGGCATCATGAATACGCTGGTGCCCGAGCCGGAGATACCCAGCCACCAAGGTCCGGATGCCCAGAGCGTAGACCCTGAACTGGATGTGGTAACCGCAGCGGTGAAGGTGCCGGAGACGCTCTCGCACCTGCACTACTGGACGGTTCAACTCACGCGTGATGCCAGCAAGGAGGAAATACTGGATGCTTTCGGCACCTCAACGCGAACTGCTTTTATCAACATGAGCGACGACCTTTCGGCCAACAATGCCGTCAAGGAGCTGATGCTGGACCTGGGACGCCCGCATGGCGATATGTACGAGGTGGCCATCTGGGAAGATATGCTCAAAGTGGAGGGAGACGAGCTTTACTACGCCTACCTGGTCGATAACCAGGCGATCGTCATTCCCGAAACCATCGATGCCATCCGGGCGCTAACCGGCATAGAATCCAATCCCAAAAAATCGATTGGCAAAACGAACCGTTCGCTGGGTGTTACACAACGGTTTATTTAATTAACGCACATAAATATCAAAAAAAGAGGAATTGCAAAATGGAAAGAGGATTTGAACACTCCGGTGCCTGGATTATCGCGCTTTTTGTGATCGTTATCGCCTCCTGGCTTTTATACAAATACATGGCTCCAAAAACCTGGCGCGAGTGGGCCGGTGCCGGACTAATACAAGCTTTTATTATTGCCTTATATGCAGAAATGTACGGCTTTCCGCTTACAATATACTTAATGGTCCGGTTCCTGGGGTTGGATAGTGGTAGTGGTGATCTAAACGCCAACCTTTGGTCCACCTTGGTGGGGGTTGGCGAAACGGGTATGATGATCTCAATGATCGTGGGTTATATCCTTCTTTTTGGTGGATTTGGCATTTTTATTCAGGGCTGGCGCCAACTCTATCGTGCAAAAGAGGAAGACCGGCTGGCCACGGATGGATTGTACGGACTGGTGCGGCACCCCCAATACACAGGCCTTTTTATCGGGCTTTTTGGAGAAGGCGTCATTCACTGGCCCACCATATTCTCGGTTGGCCTGTTTCCCGTTATCGTTATCGCTTATGTCTTGCTTGCCAAAAGGGAAGAAAAGAAAGTGATCGAGGAGTTTGGAGAAGAGTATCTCCAGTACAAACGGAACGTCCCGGCCTTCCTTCCGGCAAAAGGCCAATGGAAGCAGTTTCTGCAACGGTCCGGTAATGCTCCAGATAAGCCGGACTAATTGAGTTCGGTCAGATTCTAAGATTCCGAAGAAATTTAAGCTTCTCTTAAGCAAGCCGCTATTACATTACCCCTGTAATGCTTTGGCATGATACCTGTTGGTATAAAAAAAAGATGTCAGGGCAGTCGCCGGTAATCAATGGACACTTTTTTAACCCTGATACTGGATAAAAATATGGCAGCCATCAACGTCACCAAGGCCTCCGGGGAGCAAGAACCCTATGATGAGTCCAAGCTGCGCCGCTCTTTGGCCAGCGCCGGAGCCGAAAAGCAACTAATTGATAAAATTGCCGGGGCAGTCAGTGATATGCTTTATGATGGCATCTCCACGCAGAAAATTTACAAAGAGGCGTTCCGGTTGCTTCGTCAACTTTCCGACCGTTCCGCCGGCCGGTATAAGTTAAAGGAAGCCATCCTGGAGCTGGGTCCCACCGGCTATCCCTTCGAAAAGTTTGTGGGAGAGCTGCTCAACAGGTTGGGATATACAACTCAAACCGGTGTGATTGTCGAAGGCAATTGTGTTTCTCATGAAATTGATGTGATTGCTGAGAAGGATAACAAGCATTTCATGATAGAATGCAAATTTCACAACCGGAAAGGGCACAAATGCAATGTCAAGATCCCGCTTTACATCCAGTCCCGCTTCAAGGATGTGGAGAAGAACTGGAGCACCCAACCCGGCCATCGGAATAAACGCCACCGTGGATGGGTGGTCACCAACACCCGCTTTACCGAAGACGCCCTGCAATACGGAACCTGCGCCGGGCTGAAGCTGCTGAGCTGGGATTATCCCAAACACGAAGGACTGAAGGACCTCATAAGCGAAGTAAATTTACATCCTATAACGTGCCTATCCACCCTGCACAAGGAAGAGAAACAGTTCCTGCTTGAACAGAATGTTGTTTTCTGCATGCAGTTATGTGAGGACCATAAAATACTTGACCCGTTGGGACTGGACAACAGGCAGCAAAATAAGGTCCTGAAAGAGGCACGGGCTATCTGCAATTATAATACCATTGAACAATGAGACGCTCAGCAAACATACACTTCCTCGGAGCGGCCGGAACCGTAACCGGCTCCAAATACCTGGTAGAGCTTCCGGGTAAAACCATACTGGTGGATTGCGGCATGTTCCAGGGCGTCAAAAAACTGCGTCAGCTTAACTGGCAACAGCTCCCGTTCGATGTCTCCCGGATTGATTTCGTATTGCTGACCCACGGGCACATGGACCATACCGGCTTTTTGCCGCGCCTGGTAAAGATGGGATACAACGCCCCGATCCGGGGCACGGCTCCCACGCTGGACATCGCCGAAATCATCCTCCGCGACAGCGCGAAAATCCAGGAGGAAGATGCCCGAAGGGCTAATGAAAAAGGTTTTACTAAACATGATCCTGCCGTACCGCTTTACAATACCGACGAGGTAGAACGCACGCTCCCCCTGTTTGAAGATCAACAGGAGGGCGAATGGATTACTGTTGATAACGATATTAGTGTCCGATTCCAATACAACGGCCACATTCTTGGGGCAACGTTCATAGAAATCGAAGCCCATGGCAAGCGCTTCGTTTTTTCCGGGGACGTAGGTCGGATACTTGATCCACTGTTGAAAGCACCCCAAAAACCCCAAAAAGCAGATGTGCTGCTGATCGAAAGCACCTATGGTGATCGCTTCCATCCGGTTGAAGATGTAGAAGTCAAGCTTCAGCGCATCGTTCAACAGACGGCAGAAAAGGGCGGTACCCTGATCATCCCCAGCTTTGCCGTGGAGCGCACGCAACTGCTGATGTATCTGCTTTGGCAGCTGGACCGCCAGAACAAGATCCCTCCGTCGCTGCCAGTCATTATGGACAGCCCGATGGGCGCCAGTGTGCTGGAACTGTTCCACAAGCATGCCCAATGGCATACCCTGAGCCCGCAAGAGTGTACGGAGATGTGCCGCAGAATCCGCCTGGTTCAGTCATTCAAAGAAACGTGGGATATTATCGACGATCCCCAACCCAAAATAGTGATTGCCGGCAGCGGCATGGTCACCGGCGGACGGGTGCTCACCTACCTGCAGCAATATATAGGCCGGCCCGAAACCACCGTGATGCTGGCGGGTTACCAGGCCGAAGGCACCCGCGGACGACAACTGTTGGATGGAACAGGTGAAATAAAATTTTACGGAAAATATTATCCGGTACGGGCACGCGTCGAGTACCTGCAGGGGTTGTCTGGTCATGCCGACCAGCGTGAACTGCTGGACTGGGCCGGCGATATCACCGAAGCCCCGGAAAAGGTGTACATCGTTCACGGCGAACCCCAGGCTTCGGATATCCTGCGGGTAAAATTAAAAGACGTATTCGGATGGCAGGTTCGGATACCGGATCTGTACGAAATCAGAAAATTTAACCTTTAGCACATACTACAAAATGGATACTGGAGAAACTACAAACCTCAGGTTAAAATGGCTTGGCATTGATACTCGGAAAGAGTTTGTGGTATATATGCGTTCCGACTGTCCCGTGTGCATCTCCGAAGGATTTTCGGCCCTGACCCGGCTGATGGTAACCGTCGGGGACAAAACCATTATTGCCACCCTGAATGTAATTCATTCCGATCTTCTTGCCCATGACGAGGCCAGTCTCTCAACAAGTGCGTGGAACAAACTGAATGCACAGGAAGGCGATACGATCAGGTTTGCTCACCTGCAGCCCGCCGGGTCCATGAGTAAGGTACGGGCCAAAATATATGGGCAAACACTCGGGCCGGAAGCCTATGAGCATATCATCTCAGATATTGCCAACCACAAATATTCGACGGCCGAACTTTCCGCGTTCGTTACCGCCTGCGCCGGAGACCGGCTAAAATTGAATGAAATCATTTCTCTTTCCCGGGCCATGATCAAGGCCGGATCACAGCTTACTTGGACCCGCGACATCATTGCCGACAAGCACTGCGTGGGCGGACTGCCCGGTAACCGGACAACGCCTATCGTGGTAGCCATTGCGGCTGCGGCTGGCCTTACCATACCAAAAACTTCCTCCAGGGCTATCACCTCCCCGGCCGGGACGGCAGACACTATGGAAACTATGGCTCCCGTAGATCTTTCCATCGGCCATATAAGAAAAGTGGTGGAACAGGAAGGCGGCTGTGTGGTTTGGGGCGGGGCTGTTAGGCTGAGTCCGGCTGATGACATTCTGATCGGGGTGGAACGGGCGCTGGATATTGACAGCGAAGGACAGATGATTGCCTCCGTACTGTCCAAAAAAGCGGCAGCAGGTTCCACCCATGTGATCATCGACATCCCGGTTGGACCTACCGCTAAGGTGAGAACTCCTGAAGCGGCACAACAACTAAGCCGGTACTTCTCTTCGGTAGGATCAGCCATCGGCCTGACCGTTGAAGTTATCCAAACCGAAGGTACCCAGCCTGTGGGCCGCGGTATCGGTCCGGCGCTGGAGGCACGGGATGTTCTGGCGGTATTGCAGAACAGCCAGAATGCACCCGAAGATTTAAAGCAGCGAGCCCTGTTGCTGGCGGGAAGCCTGCTGGAAATTGCCGGGCTTGCTACACACGGCGAAGGCGAAAGCAGAGCTGAATCCATCCTGAAAAACGGAACAGCGTGGGAAAAGTTTCATGCCATCTGTGAAGCCCAAGGCGGGTTCAGTGAACCCGGAACCGCACCATTCACACATGAAATTACAGCAGAACACCCTGGAACGGTTTCAGTCATTGATAATCGCCGGCTGGCAAAAATAGCCAAGCTGGCCGGCGCTCCGCATGATGCCACGGCCGGGCTGACGCTTCATACGCCCCTCGATACCAGGATCGAAACAGGCCAGCCACTGATAACCATCCACGCAGAAGCCCGCGGCACCCTCAAATATGCCCTGGAGTATGTTCAATCGCAATCAAATATCCTGGAGATCACCTCATGAAACCGATTATTTTTGCTTTGCCCGGAAATGAAACCCTGACAGACTCGCTTGCGCAATCGGTTGATGCCGAAATCGGACAGGCTGAGATCCGTTCTTTTCCCGACGGTGAAACCTATATCCGGGTCGCATCGGATGTGAAAAACAGGAGGTGCATCCTGGTCTGCAGCCTGGATCGTCCCGACAGTAAACTGCTCCCCCTGTATTTCTTGTCTCAAACCATCAAAAACCTGGGCGGACGGTGTACTTGTCTGGTGGCCCCATACCTGGCGTACATGCGTCAGGACAAGCAGTTCAAGCCCGGGGAAGGCGTCACCTCGAAATATTTTGCGGCCCTGGTTTCGCAGTTTGCCCGCTCCCTGATTACAGTAGATCCACATTTGCACCGCCACCCTTCACTGGCTGAAATTTATTCCGTACCCACGGAAATTGTCCATGCCGCAGCCCATATATCCAACTGGATAAAAAGCAACATCGATCAACCGGTGCTAATCGGTCCGGACAGTGAAAGCGAGCAGTGGGTGGCAGAGGTAGCCCGAGATGCAGGCGCCCCGTTCATTATCCTGGAGAAAACCCGCCGCGGCGACCGCGATGTGGAAGTCTCGGTACCACAGGTTGAAACATACAAGGATCATACGCCCGTTTTGGTGGATGACATTATTTCCACTGCCCGTACCATGATTGAGACGGTTGGCCATCTGGAACGGGCCGGGATGAAGGCTCCCGTTTGTATCGGTGTTCATGCGGTATTTGCCGGTGATGCTTACAACGAACTACAGGATGCAGGGACTAAACAAATTGTAACCTGCAATACCATTCCTCATCCCTCTAACCAAATAGGGCTTGAGAAGCTCTATGTGGATTTTATTCAAAACACGAATTTTTACTAAAAAAAGATGAATATGAAACTGAACAACGAGGAAAAAACTATGGAGATTAGCAAGGAACCCGAAGAAAATTCAACGATAATCATTTACTGCAAGGAGTGGTGCGACTACCTACGCGAGCTGGTTCATCTACTGCGGGAGAAGCAGAGGTCATTTACCTTCATTGACCTGCGGTTCGATACGGAAAAAGCTAAGCAGCTGGTATCGGTATTGGGTAATCCGCTAATTTTGCCGGTACTTGCAATTGATGACACCTATTATGAAAAACCGCCTATTTCAACTGTTGCAGACATACTAGACTTGAATGGATGGAAACAGCAATTTGACAAGAAGTTCTGTGGTACCTAAACGACTGAAGCATGATAACATCTATTAGCGTTATGAAAACTATCAACGTTACCAAAGCCTCCGGAGACAGAGAACCTTTCAATAAGGCCAAGCTCCGCCGTATGCTGGTTGCTACCGGTGCTGATTCCAAAGTGATTGACCAGGTAATTAAGGCTATAGAGGATAAACTCTATGATGGTATTTCTACCCAAAGGATAACAGAAGAAGCATTTCGCCAGCTTCCCAAAAAATCAGAAAATATTCGATTCGAAAAAATACCAACAGAACACGAACCACCTCTCGACTTTGATAGTGAAAGACTGGATAGGTTGCAACGCCACGCTTTCGATTATTTCTTGCATGAAACCAATCCGAATAACGGGCTGGTAGCAGACAATTCACAGTTGGGTTCGCCTGCCAGTATAGCATCGGTCGGTTTTGCACTAGGAGCCTATGTGGTAGGAGTCGAACGCGACTGGATATCACGAAGGGAAGCAATTCAACGTACCTTATCCACCCTGCGCTTTTTTTGGACCAGCGAGCAAAGTCCCGCTCCAAATGCTACCGGACACAAAGGCTTCTATTATCATTTTCTGGATATGAAGACTGGGAAACGTGCTGGAAAGTGCGAATTGTCGACGATCGATACCGGTATTCTGCTGGCTGGCATGCTTCTGGCTGCCGCTTTTTTTGACCGCGATACCAAACAGGAACAGGAAATACGTACCCTGGCCGATGATATTTATCGCCGTGTCGATTGGAAATGGGCCTGCAACGGTAAGGCCACAATCACCCACGGGTGGACACCAGAGGACGGCTTTCTGCCATATCGTTGGGAAGGATATGACGAGGCTGGACTCCTGTACTTCCTTGCTCTTGGCTCTCCGTCCCAACCGTTGCCGAAGGAAAGCTACAAAGCCTGGACTTCTTCCTATGAATGGAAAAAGATATTTGGTTATGAATTCATCTACGGCGGCCCCCTGTTTATCCACCAATATTCGCCCATCTGGGTGGATTTTCGTGGTATCCAGGATGCGTTTACCCGAGAAAAGGGATTCGATTATTTTGAAAACAGCCGTCGGGCTACCTATATCCAGCGCGAATACGCCATACGGAATCCATTGGATTTTCAAGGCTATGGAGAAAATTTCTGGGGAATAACAGCCAGCGACGGCCCGGGTTGGAGCACAAAAAAAGTCAACGGCATTGAACGCTCCTTCTTTGGCTATATCGCCCGTGGCGCACCCTACGGCCCCGATGATGGCACGGTTGCCCCGTGGGCTGTAGTCGCTTCACTACCCTTCGCCCCTGAAATTGTATTGCCAACCATCCAAAATTTCCAAGATGTGTATCCCCAGATTACGGGGAAATATTGCCTGAGATGTAGTTTCAATCTTAGTTATCCCAATAACCAAAAAACCCGGGATGGGTGGACGTCTTCTTATCATTATGGTATCAATCTTGGGCCTGTTGTCTTGATGATCGAAAATTATAGGACCGGATTGATCTGGAAGCTTATGCGTGGATCCAGGTATCTTGTGAATGGATTAAAAAAAGCAGGATTTAGAAACGGATGGTTATGAATCCTATTAAAAGAAGTTTATCATGAATTAACTTTAACTTGAGAAGAGAGTTATGATGAATAAAAAAGACATTGGATTTTATCTGGTAATAGTAGGACTCCTCGTTTTTCTATCCTCATGTCAAATGGGAGGCTCTGGCTATATGAGTGAGGAACAACGGGAGGAATTAGAAACCGCCTATGATTCTCTGCAATCTAATTACAAAAAGCTGTTGACAAACTATGAAGGCGCAATGGACACTCTGCCGTCTGACTTACAATCGCTCTACAACCAGATGCAGAAAATGCACGATGATATGGATGTCAGCCACCGCCAAATGATGACTGGCAACATGGGGCGTCATATGCAGGGCGATAAGATGATGGCTGAAGGTATGGGCATGCACATGCAGAGTCATATGACCGGTGAGTGGTATAGCCAGATGATGGGCATGCACGATCAGATGGCCCGAATGCACCAGCGGATGGGCCAGCAAAATATGGCCCGGATGAACCGTCGTCTCTCCGAAGAGTATGGCAATATGAGAAGGATGATTCCCGGACTGGATGAGCCTAGCGAGACACCTTTCAATGAGGAAGGGGATCCGGCCTTATTAAATGGTGAAAACCTATATTCTCAAAACTGTTCCTCCTGCCATGGAGCTAATGCAGAAGGGGTATCGGGCGCTTTCCCACCACTGGTCGATTCTGAGTGGGTCACCGGCAATAAATCCGTTCCCATCCGAATTTTACTTCATGGTCTACAAGGTGAGATTGAAGTACAAGAACAACAATATCAAGGCAGCATGCCCTCATTTAAGGCACGATTAAGTGCGGCAGAAATAGCTGCCATACTAAATTATCTACGTGGCGAGAGTGAAGGCAGTCAAACTAGAATTTCGCAGGAAGATGTTATACAGGTTGCAAAAAGATACAACCAACGAACTCGTCCGTGGAATACCGGAGAATTGAAGATAAATGATGGGGACAATCAATAGTATGCCCGCCGAATCTAAAAAAACGGCCCTCGTTCTCTGCGGAGGCGGGGCTCAGGGCGCGGCCGAAATCGGATTTTATCAAGCGATGGTGGAACATGGAGCAAAACCGGATTTTATTATCGGTACTTCAATTGGGGCAATTAACGGGGCTTTCATTGCATCTGGGTTGGATATAAGTCATTTAAAAGAGCTTTGGAAAGAAATTTCAGAACAAAAACTTTATCGATTCAACTCTGAGCTTCTATGGAGATGGGGCAATGCTTCCAGTTTGTTTAAACCATCAGGTATAAAACGGTTCCTAAAAAGGAATCTCCCAGTTGATACTTTTAAAGAGCTCAATATCCCGCTAACAGTGGTCGCAACCGATCTTCAAAAAGCAGGATCGGTATATCTGGACAATGGATCGCTATTATCCGCTCTGATGGCCAGCTGCGCTATTCCGGTCTATTTTCCTCCCCAGCTAATGAACGGGAGACAATTGGTGGACGGAGGTATTACCAACAATATTCCTATAGACAAAGCTTACGAGATGGGAGCAGATGCCATTTATTGCATGTTGAGCGATTGCAGGCACCAGTTTAAAAACACGGTAAATGGATTGTTTAATATGATCATTCGTACTGCCCAAGTCAGCCAACACGAAAAATTGAGAACTGATATTCAAAAAATTGCTGCAAATACAGAGCTGTACCTCTTGGATCTCTGTATTAATACCCGTCTTACGAGCGTGCTGGATTTCAGCAAGACTGAAATGATCATTGAAGAAGCATACCGGTTTTCAAAAAGAGCCCTTGAACAGGGATATGGCTGCCAACCCCTGCCGGTTGAGCCCTCCGGAACGCATTAGGCCCGTTTGGTTTTGGAAACTTTCAGATCTTTGATGCCCAAAGGAGAGCTAACGGGTTAATACCAGAGCCAGTTGTTACATGTCGTGTTCGACCATATCGGGCTCTGGCACCAGTGGGTGGAATTCTACGACGTGTTTGAAAATACGTCCGGCAAGTTGAAAGCGGCTGATGACCGACGCACTTTTAACCAGTATGGCGCCGACGAAGACCTCTAAATTGGCGGGCGATATAACTTGGTAGACGGTGAAACAGCCAACGGCGACATTGAAATCAATCGCTTAAATATTGGTGGGGGTTGGTTCCTCACCAAAAATGTACTGGCCAAACTGGAATACGTAACTCAGAACTATGACGGAGAAGGTTATGCCGGTTCGCCTTATGACGGTGCTGAATTTAACGGCGTAATGATGGAAGCTGTCATCAGTTTTAAAAAATAGCTTGTAATCCCAATCATTTATGGCGCAGTGATAAATGATTGGTTACAATTCGTTGTGCGATGGCGATACCCTGCATGATCCCCTTCTCCGGGGAGGCAGGCTTGCCAATAGCGCTTCCGGCCGCATAAACATCCAAGACGCCTGTTTCAAACCGGTCATTGACCCGGATGTTACCCCTGGAGTCTGTTGGAATTTCCATGACGTCAAGGCCTTCGAGCGGGACGAATGCAGGCGGAGCGATATCACCCGGGGATTCCCTGCCGGTAATCAGCAGGTTCAGGCCGTGGCAGCGCTCATTATGTATTCGAAGGGTGTACCGGAAGGCTACCTCGGGGACACCGTTTAGAACAGATACCCGGCCCGATTCCCGGAACAGCTCCCAGCCCGGATCGGAATACCATGTGGCAAGTTTATCGGCAAAAGAGGGGGTATTTATGGCCTGGCCGGCGGACTGCCGGCTGAGCCATTGCAACTTTTCCCTTACATCCGTTTGCGGAATTCTTCCTCCCGGTTCCGCTTCTTCCAACACTTCAGAAGTGGGCAGGCCGGGCCCCACCACTAATATCTTCTGCTTAAACATATGTGCGACCGCCGCGGCGCCCCACGCCTGGGGTTCCGAACCTACGATGAGCAGGTCATAGAGCTTGTCGGTATCGAAATTACAGCAACCGTACATGGTAGTTATATATAGTCTGTTATGCCGGGTAAAGTTACAGTGTAATCCTGTTCAGTCACTTCACATACACCGTTTTAATATTTACAAACTCTTTGATGCCGAAATGGGACAGTTCCCGCCCGTATCCGCTCTCCCTGATACCGCCGAAGGGCAGCCGGGGATCGGATTTAACCAGCGAGTTTACGAAACAACACCCGGCCTGGAGTTTTTCGGCAGCGATGTGTGTACCCTTCTCTGCATCCCGGGTAAACACAGCCGCTCCCAGGCCAAACCGGCTGTCGTTGGCTATTCGAATGGCATCATCTTCGTCTTTTGCCGTGATGATGGAAGCAACGGGTCCGAATAGCTCTTCCCCGTAGGCCGGCATGCCGGGTTTAACATTGGCCAAAACCGTTGGCGGATACCAGGCGCCTTTCTGGCCCGGAATCTTCCCTCCAAGCAGGCATTGGGCCCCTTGCTTAATACTTTGTTCCACCTGCCCGTGCAGTTCGTCGCGCAGGTCGGTCCGGGCCTGTGGGCCGATATCGCTGCCTTCGTCCATAGGGTCTCCCATGGTCTTTTGCTCCATTATATCCACAAAACGCTGTTCAAACTCCTCCCGCACCTTGTCCACCACAATAAACCGTTTGGCGGCGATGCAGCTTTGCCCGCTGTTGATCAGCCTGCTGTTCACGCAGGTGGGAACGGCCAGATCCAGATCGGCATCCTCCAGAATCACATACGGATCACTGCCGCCCAGCTCCAGCACCGTTTTTTTCAATACGGAACCCGCTTTTTGAGCCACGGCCTTCCCTGCCGGCACGCTTCCGGTCAGCGTAACGGCCTTTACGATCGGGTGTTCGATAACCCGGCCGACCTTGCTGCTGCTTATTTTCAGCGTTCGGAACAAATGTTCGGGAAAACCGGCCTCCCGGAAGACCTCTTCGATAGCCAGCGCGCAGCCGGTTACGTTGGAGGCGTGTTTAAGCACGCCGGCATTTCCGGCCATCAGGCCGGGAGCAGCAAACCGAAAGACCTGCCAGAACGGGAAATTCCACGGCATCACGGCCAGAACCACCCCCAGCGGCTGAAAGGCCACAAAACTGTTGGAAGCATCGGTCTCAATGGGCTGGTCCGCCAAAAACGATTCCGCATGTTCTGCGTAATATTCGCACACCCAGGCGCACTTTTCAACTTCCGACCGGCCGCCCAATACCGGCTTTCCCATTTCCCGCGCCATCAGTTCCGCATACTCCTGCCGGTGATCGCGCAGAACCTCTGCCGCTTTTTTCATCAGCGGTGCCCTGTGAGAAAAATCCGTTTCCCGCCACTGTTCAAAGGCGGTTTGACTTTTTTGCAAAACGGATGCGATTTCCTGCTCCGTCAGCTCTTCATATTCCCGGATCACTTCGTCATTTGTGGGGTTGATGGATTGTAACATAGGTTCTGTTTTTTTAAGAGTTGTTTTTCCAGTAATCAGATAATTTGTCCGTCAGCTCTGAATTGACCGCCGGGTTGATGGGGATTTCCACCAGGCGCAATTCCCGGGATTGTATGGATTCAGTGAGCACATCATTGAGTTCCCGGACGGTTTCGGGCCGGTATCCCGGAATGCCAAAGCTCTCAGCCAGCTTTACAAAATCGGGATTGGAAATCCGGGTTCCGGTCGAGCGGCCGGTGTGCATGCGCTGCTTCCAGCTGATGAGTCCGTAATCGTTGTCGTTAAAAACGATCACCGTACATCCGACCCCGAGCCGTTTGGCTGTTTCCAGTTCCTGCACGTTCATCATAAAGCCGCCGTCGCCCATGGCGGCTACGATATGCCGGTCCGGATCGGCCAGAGACGCGGCAATACCGCCGGGCAGGGCGATGCCCATGGTGGCCAGCCCGTTAGAGATGATGCAGCCGTTGGGGCAGCAAGTCAGAAAATTGCGGGCGATCCACATTTTGTGGCTGCCCACATCGCTGATCAGCAGTCCGCTTTCCGGGAGCGCTTTCCGAATAATATTCAGCGCGCCCGGAATGGTGAAGTCGTCGCCTTCTGCCAAGTTATAGCTTTGGATATCCTCCAGAATGCGATTTCGGATACCGCTGTGCCAGCCGGTCTCAAAGGAAAATTTCTGTTCCTTCATTTCTCGGTTCAGTTTCCAAAGGGCCGCCGAAATATCACAAATCAGTTCCACTTCGGGGCGGTAGTGGGTATAGACCTCAGCCGCTTCAAAGTCGATATGGACGATGGTGTTGCTGTTGTCCGGATTCCAGGCTTCCGGAGCGTACTCGGCGATATCGTAGCCCACGGCCAGGATCAGGTCGGCCCGTTCCACGGCCTCCATCACATAATCTCTGAACCCTAAACCAATGGCATACAGTGAGAGGTCGTTGGTGTCGGTTATCGCTCCCTTTCCCATAAAAGTGTGGGCCACCGGAATGCCAAATGCATTCACCAGCTCCGTCAGGTGTTTGGAAGCCCGTTTCCGGATAGCGCCGTTTCCGGCGATAATCAGCGGGCGCCGGGCCTTTT
This sequence comes from Fodinibius roseus, assembly GCF_900129315.1. Taxonomy (GTDB): domain Bacteria; phylum Bacteroidota; class Rhodothermia; order Balneolales; family Balneolaceae; genus Fodinibius; species Fodinibius roseus. The sequence continues at coordinate 6,565 of NZ_FQUS01000008.1, read as the reverse complement.
TCAGCAATTCGATGGTTTTGTCCAGGGCCTTGTAGTCGGGGGCGGCTCTCCGCAGAGATTCCGGTTGAATAAGATCCACCGTTTGCGTGTCGGCTTTAGCCACATCCTCGGAGAGTTCGATGTGGGTGGCACCCGGTTTTTCCATCTCGGCCAGCTTAAAGGCTTTGCGAACGACCTCCGGTACGATATTCGGGGTGCTGATGGCTGTATTCCATTTGGTAACCGGACGAAACATGCTCACCACATCCAGGTTCTGATGGCTGGTGTTGTGCAGCCGGTCCAGATCGCCCTGGCCCGTGATGGCCACGACCGGACTTTTATCGAGGTTGGCATCGGCGATGCCGGTCAGCAGATTGGTGGCGCCCGGGCCCAGCGTAGCCAGGCAGACGCCCGCTTTTCCTGTGATGCGTCCCCATACGTCCGCCATGAAGGCGGCGCCCTGCTCGTGCCGCGTCGGAACAAATTGAATGGAGGATTGTTCGAGCGAAAAAAGGAGATCCTCATTTTCTTCGCCCGGCACGCCGAACACATATTGGACGCCTTCATTTTCCAGGGCTTTCACAAACAGGTCGGAGACTTTCATGCTAACTTGATTAAAATGATATGATTATTCGTTTCTAACAACTTGCTCTCTGTCGGGTTCGTTCGATTTTTTGACAGTCTGAACAGGCATCCGGCACGCCGCGGATCTTGCGATATAGTTGGCATTTTGGTAGAGCGCCAGCGCCAACAGCGCCAAGGAGCCGAGATAGATTTCGGTTTCCCAGGTAACCACAAACTTCTGTACGGCCAGGGAGCTTCCGGCCGGCAGCAGCGGGATGAGGCCTCCCAGAAACCCCATCAATGCGGGCAGTAACGGCGAGCAGCAGAGCAGGGGCGTGAGAATACTGACGAACAGCCCGCCTGCCGTTGACGATTTTTGGGATTTTACGCCCTGCCGGAAAGCAAATACGGTAAAGGGGATGACGGCCCCAAGCAGCAGCGCAAAAGCCAGGGCAAACAGGCCCATCGACCAGCTCAGGTGCTGCAGGGAAACGAGGCCGATTCTCCCAGCCGTATATTTGGCCGGAAGGGTCACGGCATACAGCAACAGGAAAAACCCAAAGCTGACGCCTCCGATAATTTGATAGCTCCGATCGGAAAATACGGTTTTAAAGGTTCTTGTAATGCTTTGCATGGGGTTTTCCGGAGTTTGTCTTAGGTTATACCTGCTTCGATTTACCCAGCAGAAACGGCCCAAACCAGCTGCGATCTTTTTCTTTCGGAAAATATTGCACGCCAATGCCCAGTATGATACCGAAGGCAATATGCGCGGCCAGGGTAATCAGGAAGAGTTGGGGCCAGGCATAGTTAATGCCGAACGGTCTGACCATCGGCTCCATGGGTGGCAGGGTCATCATGCCGATCTCAACAACGGTAAGCCAGGCCACGGCCCAACCGATGGCGCTTTTGTAGCTGGGTCGCTTGCCCCAGACGAAGGCGTAAAACAGACCGAAGTTGGCACCATTCAGCAAGTGGATGAGGAAGCCGACCGAGTAGTACCAGGCGAAATTCTTGCTGCCGGTAGCGATCATGCCAAACATTTCAGGCGTGTCGCCCGGAAGCCACTGGTAGATTACGCCCATTTGACGGAAAAAGTCCAGCCCCACTGTAGCCAGCGCTCCGATGCCGAAACCGACCACGATGCGCCGATAGATATCCGGGTAGTGTTTTTTGCAGTACCACGCTATAACAATTAGTCCCAGAATAGCCGGAATATAGACAAATGGAATATATCCGCCGGCAAACTGGTGGGCGGCCATGATCATTTCAGGTCCTTTAATTTTCTCCATCACAAGCTGGGCATATCCCGTTGAGAGCGTTATCAATTGAATAGGTACAGCCCCGCCGAAGAACAGAGCCAGCAGGATGAGAAGCGTGCGTTTGGTGTCTTTCGTTTGTGTTGTATTCATAGTTTAATCCATGTCTTAATTAGTATGAATTTTGGCCGATTGATCGCGTTTGTTCGTATTAGAAGATTTGCACGACCTGTATTGATTTTGCTGGTAGTACCAGTACCCTGCTATGGAACCAATAAGTACTCCAATGGCAATAGCCCAAAATCCCTTCGATGCAAGCAGTGCCGACAGCCCTGCTCCTCCGAGCAGCAAAAACAGGATTATCCCGATACAGCAGACCGTGTGCAGCAAGAGAAACGCCAGTGCAGGCCAGGTATTTTGCGAATTATTACTACGTCCAGAGTTATTCATTTTTTCTTAAAAGTATAAGGGATAGTTACTTACACGGCGCAGCAGCTCAGTTTCTTAACGTCTTTGTCGAAGGTGAGCGCCGCCAGTTTGATGCCTTCCGACAACGTCAGGTACGGATGGAATTCCGAAATCAGAGATTTGACTGTAACCCCATGCCGCATAGCCAGGGCCAGCTCCATCAGCAGCTCCGAGCCTTCCGGGGCCAGGATACGGGCGCCTATTAATTGATCGGTTTCCCGGCTGCGAATCAGTTTAATGAAACCGCGGGTGTCGCGGGCGGCAATGGAGCGGGGCACGTTGTCAAGCGAAAGTTTAGCCGTGTCGTACTCAATACCGGCTTCTTCTGCCTGTTTTTCGTCCATGCCGATGCCGGCTACCTGTGGATCGGTGAAGATTACCCAGGGCAGTACTGAATAGTCGGCCTTCCGGGAAGAACCGCGCAGGGCGTTTTCGGCAGCCAGGTTACCTTCGTAGGCGGCCGTATAAACAAACTGATATTTGCCGGTCACATCACCGGCGGCAAAGATGTTGGGAACGGAGGTACGCATGGTTTCGTCAACCGGCAGGTAGCCGCGACCGGCCGTGTCAATGCCGACCTGTTCCAGTCCGAGGTTTTTGGTATTGCCCTGCCGACCGGTGGTAACCAGCAGGTGCGTGGCCCTGAGCGTGGTTTCTTCGCCGTCCACGGTCAGTTTTACAATTTTTTCATCACCGGCGGGAAACACCTGTTGAATATCGGTATTGGTCAGCACGGTGATGCCCTCGTCTTCCAGGTATCCGACCAGGCCCTGTGCCAGCTCTTCGGGCTGATCGCTGAGCACATGCGCCGAGCGCTGCACGATGGTCACCTTCGATCCCAGCCGGGCAAACATCTGGGCATTTTCCAGGGCTATATAGCCGCCGCCAAAGACGATTAGAGTTTCAGGGAGTTCTTCCAGTTCGTAGGCACTTTCATTGGTGAGGTATCCCGCCTCTTTCAGTCCCGGAACATCCGGCACAAAGGTAGTGGCACCCGTGGCAATGAGGATATTGTCGGCATGGCAGGTTTCCCCATCCACCTCCACGGTATGTTCACCTATTATCTTACCGCGGCCTTCCAGCAGGGTGATGTTAGGATCGTCCTTGATCACGTCGATATACTTTTGCTGGCGGAGATCGGCCACTAGGCTGCGTTTCTGATCTATGATCTTCTTGAAATCAGTAATTCGGCTTTGGGTTTCGATGCCTTCAAAACCGGGATTTTTTGCACGGTAATGAGCTTCGGCAGTGCGGATCAGGGTCTTGGAGGGCACGCAGCCCACGTTTACGCAGGTGCCCCCCGTGGGCAGCCCTTTGTTGATGATGAGGGCGGTGCCGCCCAGCTCGCTGGCCTTGATGGCTGCGGCAAAAGCAGTCGATCCCCCGCCGATGATGACCAGCGAATACTGGTTTTTACCACCTTCATAAGCACCAGTTTCGCCGGTTACTTGATAGTGCCCGGTAGCATTTATGGTATCGATGATCTCCTTTTTGGTAACCTTTTCCGGATCGTAGGTGATCTTGGCTTTTTCGCCGGGGTAGCTGACGGTTTTATCCAACACCCCCTCTTTGCCCTTGAATTGGCTGGCTATGGTTTCGGCACAGCCCTCGCAGGTCATGCCGCTGATCGAAAGTTGAAGGGTTTGTTCAGTCATAGTATTTAGTATTTAAGCAAATTCTAAAATTAAGAGTATAATTAAAACGGGTTGCTATTTGATGGTTGATGACAGAAGGAAATCCGCCTGTCGTTAATTGACTTGGTTATCGGCTACGGTAAATCCCGTTTTGTTGATAGCGGCCACAATCGTTTCCCGGTCGGTCTTGCTCCGGTCGTATTTAATGGTGGCCTTGCCGGTATCATAGGAGGCCTCAGCTTCGAGAACTCCATCCACACCAACAGCGGCATTTTCTACACTGGCTTCGCAGCCGGTGCAGGTCATCCCCTCAATATCCAAGGTGATGGTTTGAATTTGGCTTTCCTGCACATACACCACTTTTTGGTTATTCTGCTTTGGGAAAAAGGCATCTGAATAGTACGGAAAAGCCAGCAGTAGTGCGACCAGTATGGTTACGATACCTAAAAATCCCTTGGTGTTCCAGAACGAAAGATTTTCCTCACAGGCACATTCGGGATTCCACTGCGGCTTAAGTTTTTGATACCAGGCGAAACCGAGCAACAGGACGGTAAGCCCAATCAGATAGGGCCGGAAGGGTTCTAACCACGAAAAGGCAGAAGCCGCGCCACTGATGCCCGCCGCAAATACAATAACCGGGGTAATACAGCACAGGGATGCGGCGAAGGCTGCGAACAGGCCTGCACCCATCCATTTGGTGTCGGAATTGTTTGGTTGATCGTTCATGCGGCTAACACCTCCAAAATATTATTGTTGTTAATTTGATCGAAGTTGGGAGAAAGAATGTCCTTGAACAGGGGGTTCAGGGAATAAAAAATTACCTGTCCGTCCCGCTCTGTTTTTACCAGCCCGCCGTCTTTGAGTTTACGAAGGTGCTGAGAAACAGCCGGCACGCTCATGTCCAGGATGTCACTCAGGTCGCAGGGACAAAGGTGCTCTTCCCGGCTGAGCAGATAGAGTATTTTCAGGCGTACGTCGTTAGCGGCCAGTTTCAAAATATCAGTTAACCGGTCAATAGATCCTTCAACCTTTTCCAGGGAGTCAATACACCGGTTAATTTGGTTAAGGTCGGCGACCTCGCGAATACATTCTTGCTTGCTCATGGTTATTGGCTGTTGGTTGCGTTTTCATTAATACAATAGAAATATAATAAATATATTATTTAATTAAATACTTAAATAAGACTTGGGAATGATTCTGTTTCGGAGTTGAATAATCTTCTTAAAAGTCTACTCGAAATCTTACAAAAACTTGATCCAGCTCTTCCCAACTGTTAAATAGCGTTCCTTCTTCTCCCCAAATCAAAAATGCCCCTAATCCGGCTTCTAAATTGTCGATGGCCTGGTAGGTAAGCTCAGGCGATAGCCCGTATCCCAGTTGTTCCCAATCGTTGACTTCCAGGGTATTATTCAAAGCAACTAACACATCTTCATTAAAAAAGTCCTGCTCAAGTCGTATTACAAAATAGTCGTTCAAATTTTCTGTCCCCCGCTCGGTGTAAAATCCATGCATCCACTGGGTATTCAGGTAGATACCATTTGTGAAAGTATAATCACCACCAATCGTAAATTTCAGATAGGGTTCATCTTCCAATTGGATTTCCCGGCTTGAAAAACCATTTACATCTGAAATCAACTCCACCTTTTCAGGTAAGAACAGACCAGCCTCTCCCCATATTCCTATTCCCGAAAGCTCAGTCACAACATCAGCTCCAATAACCTGCATCCTGGGAAATTCCATCTCTATTTGGGGCTGTAGTGGCGGAGAGATAGTCAAGCTTGTTGCTATAGGGATATCATCATAGCCATTAAAGTAACTAATGGAATAATCCCATTTATCGATGCTGCCATCCCAGCGAAAGGCAAACATGCTGTTTGCAGGCGTCCGGTCGGGAAGGTTCAATTCGTCATTGAATGCACCCAAATCACCCAGAAATAAGGCAGACCCATTCCGGGGAAGCAGAACCGGGGTAATGCCCGGCAGCCATACTGCCGTTAAACGGCTGTCATCAAAATACCAGGTCCCCTTGAACGCCCAAGAAGGAGCCATCTCAGTAAAGTTAACAAAATCGGAAAAATCATTGGGGTTCAGGTTGTCGGTGGGATTCAGCTTGTCGGCCCGTCCCCAGGCAATGCGCTGTTTTCCCACGCGGATATCCAGATCATCAAACAGGAATCCATATACATCGATAAAGGCCTCCCACACCGAAAGCTCATGGGGAAATTCGGATTCCAAGCGTTCCAAGTCACTCAATGACTGTGGATCAGGGAAATCGTAAAACCGAAGATCCATACTGGTGAATATATACAACTGGGACCCTACCGGGGCACTCATTTCCAGCCGGAATTGATTATAGAAATTATCGATATAGGTGCTGTCTCCTCCAGCTACGAACCGTTTGTCAAGCTGCAGAAACCCGCTAAAGTCGGGTTGGGCGATGGTGGAAACAGGAATCAAAAATAGAACCGCCAATAGTACCTTTTTTATATTAGTCATAAAAATAGGTATTGATAGTTTGCCAGATAACCTCATGATGGGTTTGGTATATTTGATGGTCTCCATGGTTAATACCTGAATCCGTGAGTTATGAGGATAAATTACGTTCTTTGATTTAATTTTTTGAATTTGCTCTGTTCGTTGCCCGCTGACTTGTTCAACGACAAC
>NZ_FQUS01000015.1 GCF_900129315.1 Fodinibius roseus | reverse complement strand
GCCTCTGAAATTTTTGAACGCTTATAATATTTGTTATTCATTGCATAGCAATATGTTACAAACTTTTATAACATGCTATGCTTCATAAGACCCTTGTAAAATAGCTACCCTGCGCGGTGCGTTTACGCCATTCTCACAGGTTGATTGCGACATTCAGTTTTAGTAGCATTATTAATAGCTATTCGTTGCCAGTAGTACCAGACCGTAGTAACGAATAACCACAAATTTCAAATCAAGTGCCCTGATCATGAAACATATATCCATACTCGTACCGCGCGGTCACACCAGCGTGGTCAATATCGGTGGAACGCACCAAATTCTTAACCAGGTCAACGGAATAATGGCCGAAAAGGGTAGGGATCCGATTTTTGACGTACACCTGGTGGGACTTGAAAAAGAAACCCGCCAATCAACGGGTCTTTTTGCCATAAATACGGACTGCCTGATCGAGGAAGTCGATAGGACCGACCTGATTGTTATCCCCGCCATCCACGATGACCCGCGCAAGGGAATTGATCAGAACAGTGATTTTATTCCCTGGATCGTAGATCACTATAAAGCAGGAGCGGAAGTGGCCAGCTTGTGTGTCGGGGCTTTTTTCCTGGCGGCAACGGGACTGCTGAACGGCAAGCAGTGCGCTACGCACTGGATGCATGCCGACAGCTTCCGGCAAATGTACCCGGAGGTCGATATGGTGGATGAGAAGATCATGACCGAAGAAGACGGCATTTATACCAGCGGAGGCGCCTATGCCTTTACGGATCTGCTGCTGCATATTATAGAAAAATATGCCGGACGTGAAGCGGCCATCCTGGCCTCCAAAGCGTTCTCCCTGGATATTGACCGCACTACTCAGTCTGCTTTTATTATTTTTGAAGGACAAAAAGACCACAACGACAGCAAAGTGATAAAAGCCCAGAAATATATTGAAGACCACTATCAGGATGATATCAAAGTCAATCAGCTGGCGGAAGAATTAGCCATGAGCCGGCGTACGCTGGAGCGGCGATTTAAAAAGGCCACCCATAATACCGTGACCGAATACAAGCAGCGCGTCAAAGTGGAAGCCGCGAAGAAAGACCTGGAAGTCACTCGCAAGAATATAAGCGAAGTGATGTATGATGTCGGCTACTCCGACACCAAATCCTTTCGCAACCTGTTCAGGCGAATTACCGGCCTGACACCCGTCGAATACCGCGACAAATACAACAAAGAGGCCGTTGCTGTGTAGTTTATCAGCATGCCTGATGAAGAAGATCAGCAGATTTATCGATTTCTATGAGTATAGAATGGTCACTGGCTATTATTCAGTATGTAGAGGCCTGGTTCAATATCAATACGGGCATTACCCTATCCAACGGAAGATTGAGCGCTCTGATTGGTGATAGGACAAAATACCTTTATTTTTGCTGGAAAACGGAAGTGACGAGCCTGAGATCGTGTTCTGGCTCGCTCATCCGTCAGTAAGATGTTTGAGCCAAAGATCGAGATAGCAGCGGAAGCGGGCAGCCTGGAAAAAAATACGACGTATGTAATGGCGTACAATAATTGAGGAAAAACGCGAACGTTGGACCGGAAAAATAGTCAGTAGATTAATAAATAATATTTCCTGGAGATAGATGATATCGAATAATCAAAAAGCTATAGAACGGTATAAGTCAATTCAGAGAGTCAGCCTCTCAAACCTTTTCACGCCTGTTGAAAAGTGTGACCGGATGCAGGAAATTTATCCGAAGTTACCGAACCTGTATATCAAGCGAGATGATTTTATCGGCTCTTTGGTGTGGGGTAACAAACTCCGGAAGCTCGAATATTCGCTGGCTGAAGCACTGGATCTGGGAGCAGACACCATCATTACCTGTGGAAGTGTTCACTCCAACCACGCTCGTACTACCGGACAGGTAAGCCGTCGATTGGGACTCGATTGCATCCTGGTACAAAACGGCGAGGAGCCGGAAAAAAAGCTTGGCAACCCGCGGATCAATGAGCTAATGAATATCCCGATCCACTATGTCTCCGGCAGTGATCAACGGCGACCGAAAATGAAAGAGATTGCCGATGAACTTAAATCAGCGGGGAAGCATCCATATATTATTCCTTTGGGAGCTTCAGATGAAATTGGCGCCTGGGGATTTGTCCGTGCCATGGAAGAAGTAAAAGAGCAACAGGATACCATAGGTATCGAATTTGATACTATTATTCATGCTTGCTCATCGGGAGGCACAACGGCAGGGATGGAAATTGGCAAACGTTTGTTTGGACCGGATGATTTGACAATCATAGGCATAAGTGCCGATGATCCCGCCGAAAAGGTAAAGCAGGCTGTGATAAAGGCGACCAATCCTGTGATGAAGCAGTTATCGGAGGAACCCCTTTCGGCAGATGCCTTGAGCATCGATGACCATTATGTGGGCGAAGGCTATGGTATTCCCACAGAATTGTCAGATGAAGCATTTAACGCCTTTATTGATGTGGAGGGAATCACGCTTGATCCGGTTTATACAGCCAAAGCAGCTGGTGCGCTGATAGATTACAGCCGGCGGGGAATGTTTGATGCCGCTGATAATGTTCTTTTTTGGCATACCGGCGGATTGTTGAATCTCTTTAAGTAACTTTTTGATTACGGTGTACCTATGAAATTAGCTTCTTTTGATATTGAACTTGCCGCGCCGCTCCCCGAAAATAACCGGGACAAGATTAGTGATGCGGTAACAAGCTGAAAAAATAAATATATTGGGGCTCATTCACGAGAAATTTGATAAGTAAAAGATAGCACTATGAAATTTGGCAGCGTAGATAATCCCGATCAGATTGACTTTTCAATCCCGGAAGACCATCCCGGAACCGCAACAGTTCTTTCAGGCAGCAGCACCGACGCTACAAATCTTTATGTAGGCTGCGCCAAATGGAACCGCAGGGATTTGAAAAATTTCTACCCGCGGGGAACCAAAGACGAATTGACCTATTACGGCTCGCAGTTCAATTGCGTGGAGCTGAATGCTACTTTTTATAACACATTTGACCGGGATCAAATAGCATCCTGGCGTGATAAGGTGCCGGAGAACTTCAAGTTCTTTCCCAAAGTAAACCGGTACATCAGCCATTTGAAATGGTTGAACGGGATAGAGGAAGCCACCGATGATTTTATTGACAGCATTGTTCATTTCAAGGAAAAACTGGGGACTACCTTCCTGCAGCTGCGGGGCAATTTCAAGCCCAAGTTCTTTGACCGGGTCGCAAGTTTTGTGGAATACTGGCCCGAAGGCGTTCCCCTGGCGGTTGAATTTCGTCACCCGGACTGGTTTGATAACGAGAAAGTCGCCGGAGAACTCTACCAGCTGCTGGAGGAAAACAAGGTCGCGAATGTCATTACCGATACGGCCGGCCGGCGCGATCTGCTTCATATGCGGCTGACAAACAGCGAGGCTTTTGTCCGGTATGTAGGCGCCAACCATCCCACCGACCAGTCCCGCCTTGATGAGTGGACTCAGCGGCTGAAAAAATGGACGGACCAGGGACTGGAAAATATCCACTTTTTTGTCCACCAAAATAAAGAGAAGCGGTCTCCTCAGCTGGCGGCGCATTTCATAAAGCAGATGAACGGGGCCATAGGTGCGAACTTATCGATTCCGAATCCCGGAGGAGATGAGGAACAAAAAGAGCTGTTTTAATTACACCCCGGCCCGGTTAACTACTCGCCGGCAATTCACAAGAGACGGGATATTGGGACAAGAAAAAACGTAGCTTGTCCCATGAAGTCTTCCGATCTCATTATGACAGGAGCCCTTTCTTGGTAAACAGATTCGCTATTTGCCTCAAAAAGAGCCAGCATCTGACTCCAATCACCTATTTCCACCCGATCCTCAAAGTCCGACAGTCTCCCAGCTTCTATTCTTTATAATGGTGATATAGTTCTTCAGAAAGTTCCCCCATCCGTGTTTTGAGTCGTTCCGGGGTTTTAATGGTAACACCATCTCCCCAAGTCAGCAGCCAGCGGGCAAAATATTCCATGGAAGCCGTCAGAAATGTCATCTCGATAGCCCCATCAACTTCCTCTTCAGCAATCCAGCCGTGGTAATATTTCTGATCCCCCATGTATCGGATTATTTTCTCGGCAAATCGAACCACGACCTCGTGCAGGTCTTGCTCATCGCGCAGGCTCTGCTCCGAGAACGCTTTCAGCGTGTGTTCGGGAGGGTCCGACAGCCGCTCGGTTGTCTTTTTGTACCCCCTGATGCGGTCCACGCGAAACATGCGATAATCGGTGCGCAGGCGGCACCAGCCCGCCAAATACCAGTGACTGCCGCGCAGCAACAGTCCCAGAGGCTCCACATCCCGCTGGGTGTGCTGGTCTTTATAGGGCGAATAGTATTCCATGGCCACCACCACCCGGTTCACGATGGCATCCTGTAAAAAAACAAAAACACGGCGGTCCGTTTCGATATGCTTTTCGTCGGGATAGGGAAAGGCCTTGATATGCCGGTCCAGGATATCGAGATATTCTTTCTCGCGGCTGCGCAGGACGGCGCGGATCTTATCGAGAGCGGACAGATAGGACTCGCTGAGCTTGGTCTCACTCCACTTCTGCATCAGCCGCTCCCCCGCCAGCAGGGCCGCGGCTTCCTCCTTGTCAAACATCACAGGCGGCAGGTGGTACCCTCTCACAATAAAATAACCCACTCCCTGCTCAGAGCCAATCGGGACCCCCGCTTCCTGCAGCGCCCGCAAATCCCGGTAGACGGTCCGCTTGCTGATATCATAGCGCTCAGCCATCTCCCCGACGGTTACGCGGGGACGTCCCTGCAGGTAGATGATCATCGCCGTAAGTCGGTCAATACGATTCATTTGCTCATTCTCTCGGTATATTTAGACGCCAGCCCCAGCCGTTTACCCGTGTCGCCTGCACGCTTCCGTTTGGGGCTGGCAGGCCGGGTACGTTGAATAGCGCTGCTGGAAAAAAAGTCCCCCCTCGGCTTGCTTGTCAGCCGGTCATACACCGCACTATGGTCCTTCATAGCCTGCCGGACAAGGTTTCCCGGTGTTCCTGTTTGTTACATCATATATTCTTTATTCCCTTACCCGTACTGAATCAGCCAGTAAATATACAACAGCGCAAATACGGACAGGAACATGATCCCGCCCCGGCTCAGCCATCTTAACCACGGCCGGGGTTGACACTCTTCCGGCACGTGATCGGCCGTAACCAACCGGTAGTTAATATATGCCAAAACCGGAGCCGTTAAAAAAGAAAGCGTAGCGGCAAAATCAATGAGTAAGGTAAAAACATCGCCCAAAAAATACAGTACACCCAGGGAAAATACCGGAACCAACACGAGCAGGATGCGATAGAAACGCAGGGATTTTGCCTGGATAAACGTGCCCGGCCATAACACTTCCAAAAAGCGAGATATCACCCGCGGGTAGGCATCCGCCACGGTAAGCGTAGTGCTGAACATGGTGGTAAATGCACAAATGATAATAATCGTATAGGCCCAACTGCCCAGGCTTTCGGTATAAAGGCTGATAAGCTGTCCGGCAAAGGCCGTCCCGCTGCTGGCAAAGGTTTCGCCGCTGCCGTACATCACCAGTCCCCCCAGTCCCACAAATCCGAGCGCCAGAAGAGCAGCGCCGATATAACCGATGTTAAAATCCAGCAGGCTCTCTTTGAGCCTCGGCCGATACTGAGTTTGTTTCTCGCGTTCCAGCGACCAGAGCGAATGCCAGGCGGCCGCATCTATGGGAATCGGCATCCATCCCATGAGTGCAATTAAGAAGGAGACCCCCGCGACATCCCAGATATCGGGATAGAAATGGGTCACCTCATGTTGCCCCCCCTGGTACAGGGCCGCACCGAAGGCCACAACCGTGGAAATAGCCAGGACAGCCATAATAAGTTTAATCGCCCCGTCCAGCGCCGAATACTGTCCCGATAACAGCAAAGTAATACAGATGGCAAGCAGTATGAAACTCCAGATGAGTGGGGATAGCGCAAGTCCCGTAAGTTCGGCCGCCAGGCTGGCACTTACAACGGTAACAGCGGCCTGTATGACAAAGACCGTTCCAAGCGTAAAAAAGATATAGATTCCGATCGCCCAGTTGCCCAGCCGTTTATAGCCCTCAATCATACTTTCGCCGGTGGCAATGGCATAACGGGGACCATATTCCAGAAAAGGATATTTAAAAATATTGGCCAGTACAACTGCCCAAACCATCGCAAACCCATAGGTGGCGCCTGCGCGGGTGGATTGCACCAGGTGCGATACCCCGACGGCGGCGGCAGCCATCAATAATCCCGGGCCCAAACTTTTTTTTATTCCCTGCCAGTTTATTGGTATTGTGCTACTTTCCTGTTGATCCATCCGAAATAGGTCTTCCACATTAATTTTGACAATATATACTAATTTTGGACATTAAATGACAAACAGAAAGCAATTGCGGAACTCCCGGGAGGTGACGACCATACAAAAGAGCTGATTGAATCATGTTATTTAGTTTGCTGTTTAGTAACTACTATGTAGGATTAATTTTAACAACCGGAGGTTCATATGATTACGCGTGATAATATTCTCGACCTTGCCAACCAACAACCCGATGTCGGAGTATCAATCTTTTTACCTACTCATCGAAAGGGCGAAGAGGTTCAGCAGGATTCTATCCGATTGAAAAACTTGTTGAGCGAGGCTGAAAGCCAGCTTGCAGAACGAGATATTTCAGATAAACGCATTGAAAAATTGCTGGTGGAACCACGCAAGCTGCTGGACCAGCCCTCTTTTTGGCGTCATAACAACAGGGGACTGGCCCTGTTTATCAGCGAAGAACATTTTGACTTCTATCGCATTCCCTATCGGTTTGATGAGCGAGTGATGACCAGCGATCACTTTTTAATCACGCCGCTCATCCCCATGATCACCCTGGAAGGCACTTTTTGTACGCTTGCGCTCAGTCAAAAAAACATTCGGCTGTTAAAATGCACGCGCGATTCTGTCGAGCCTATTACACTGTCCGAGGCCCCTACCAGCCTGGAAGAGTTTTTGAAGTACGATGTAAACGAACAACACCTGCAGCATCACTCCGGACAGGGTGAAGGCCAGGCCATCTTTCACGGGCAAGGGGGGACGCGGGACACCGATACCCAGGAAATTATCAATTATCTCAAGACCGTGGAAAATGAAGTGACGTCCATTATGAAAAAACGCAACGACCCGCTGATCATAGCCGGAGTGGAGCGGGCTGTTGCGGAATATCGCAAGTTCAATCACTACAGCAGGCTTATCGATCAGTCGATCCAGGAAAATCCGGATCCGCTGAGTGACAAAGAGCTCGGCAAGCGCAGCTGGAAAGTTATCAGATCCTACTTTCTGAAAGATATGTACGATGATATGGAACGCTTTGCAGATCTCTCGGGGTCTGAAAAACAATCCGACAATCTCAGCCAGATCATAGAAGCGGCCTACTACGGAAAAGTGGATTCGTTATTTGTCCCTATCGGCGAGCACAGCTGGGGATGGTTTGACCAGGAGCGTGATGTGGTGCATCACAGCGCCAGCCCTAAAAATGGCGAACACGATCTAATCAACATGGCCGCTATAAAAACACTCACTCAGAGCGGTAACGTATATGCATTAGAAAAAAATGATATGCCGAACTCGGCTTCTATCGCGGCTATTTTCCGGTATGCCTGAGGACAATAGCATATCATTTTGGTATTTTATAATGAGTAGTTAAGGCAAGCCGCACGGTAATACAGACCGTCTGACGGGAAATCACACCATCACTTGTATTATTTGAAAACCCCGGCATTTTCAGGGTGCCGGGGTTTTTTATGGTTTGAAAAACCGGAATTTTAAAGGATCGTTGTTATTGTTATTTTTCTAAACATTTTTCATTGATAATCTTTACACTAACCGTTCACTTTAACTCCCATTTTTTACAGATAGAACCCTTATGAGATTACCGACACTCCTTGCTACGCTTTGTTGTCTGATCATTTCCGTCAGCGGACAGGCGCAAAATCCGGCCGATGCAGAGGCTGCGATGGACTATTACCTGCCCCAGGATGTTACGTACGACTCCTCTGTTCCGACGCCCGAAGAGGTACTGGGGACGGTTCCGGGTCAATGGCACGTCCGCCACGACCAGCTGGTGCAGTATATGCGGGCGGTGGCCGGGGCTTCCGACCGGGTGACCCTGCACGAGTTCGGTAAAACGCATGAAGACCGTACGCTCCTTTACCTGACGGTTACCTCGCCGGAGAATCATAGCAATATCGAGGAGATCCGCCGGGATCACCTGGCGCTCACAGATCCGAACCGATCGGGTGAGCTGAACACGGAAACCATGCCTGTCGTCCTGTATATGGGATACAGCATCCACGGGGATGAGCCGAGCGGCTCCAACGCTTCCATGCTGGTAGCCTACCACCTGGCCGCGGCACAGGGTACGGAAATAGAGCAAAAGCTTGCGAACAGCGTAGTCATCCTGGATCCGAGCTTGAATCCAGACGGACTCAACCGTTTTGCCAGCTGGGCCAATACTCATAAAAGTAAGAATGTGGTTTCCGATCCCAACAGCCTGGAACTCAACCAGCGCTGGCCCGGCGCGCGAACCAACCACTACTGGTTTGACCTGAACCGGGACTGGATGCTGGTACAGCATCCCACAAGCCAGGGACGCATAGACAACTTTCACCGCTGGATGCCGAATATCCTGACCGACCATCACGAGATGGGCACGAATTCGACGTTCTTCTTTCAGCCGGGCATCCAGTCCAGGACCCACCCGATAACCTCGCAGGAAAACCAGGATCTGACCAAAGCCATTGCCGAATACCACGCCGACAAGCTGGACCGGGAAAAGCGCCTCTATTACTCGCAGGAAAGCTATGATGACTTTTACTATGGCAAAGGTTCTACCTATCCGGATGTAAACGGTGGTATCGGTATCCTGTTTGAACAGGGCAGCTCCCGGGGTCATGCCCAGGAGAGCAACCATGGCGTACTTAAATTCCCGTTTACGATCAAAAACCAGTTTCTGACCTCCCTTTCTACGCTTGAGGCTGCCCAGAATCTGCGTGTTGATATCCTAAACTACCAGCGGGATTTCTTTGAAGGTTCCCTGCAGGCCGGTGCCGAAGCGCCCATCGATGCCTATGTGTTCGGGACGCCTTATGACCGGGCCCGAACCCATCATTTTGTGGAGCTGCTCAAGCGTCACCGGGTAGAACTATACGAGCTTTCCGAAGATATGGAAGCAGGCGGGGAGTCATTCGAGGCGGGCTCTGCCTACGTAATACCCACCAATCAAAAAAAGTATAAGTTCATAAAAGCGCTCTTCGAGCGACGAACGACATTTACCGACAGTCTCTTTTATGATGTCTCAACATGGACGATGCCTTACGCCTTTAACCTGCCTTTCGCGGAAGTGGAAGGGGATGTACCGACGGGAGATGAAGTGGAAGGCCTGCCCTCTTTTCCGGAAGGCGAAGTGGTAGGGGGACAAAGTGAGTACGCGTACCTTTTTGAGTGGGATGAGTATTATGCCCCGCGGGCTTTGTACCGCCTGCTGCAAGCGGATGTGCGTGCCAAGGTGGCGTCCAAGCCCTTTGAGATGAATCTCCCGGCCGGAGAAACCAAAACATTTGATTACGGCACGGTGATGGTGCCCATGGGTCCACAGTCTGTAGACCGGGAAAAAATTCATGAACTGGTCCGAAAAGCGGCGGAAGAAGACGGACTGACGGTCTACGCTGTCGGGACCGGGCTCACGCCCGGGGGCATAGACCTGGGAAGCGGGAGTTTTGAACACCTCGAAACCCCTTCCGTGGCTGTCGTATCCGGCAGCGGCGCCAGCGGCTATGAGGTGGGGGAAGTGTGGCATCTGCTGGACCAGCGATATGATATGCAGGCAACCCTGTTTCCGCAGAATCGCATGAGCTATGCCGACCTCAGCCGTTATAATGTAATGGTTATGGTAAACGGCAGCTACAGAGATCTCTCAGGCGACGCCGTAGAGGACATGAAACGGTGGGTCCGTAACGGCGGAACGCTTATTGCAACCAAGCATGCCAACAACTGGGCCGAACAGCACGATCTCGCTCATATTAATTTTGTAGAGGATAAAGCGGATACCAGCGACGAAGAGGAAAGCGACGTACAGCCCATGCCCTATGCCGATATGGCCAACACCCGCGGCGCACAGCATATCGGCGGGTCGATCTTTCATACCAGGCTGGACCTCACCCACCCGCTGGGATATGGATATAATGATGAGGACCTGACCGTTTTTCGCAACAGCACGCTCTTTATGAAGAAAGCGGAAAACCCTTATGCCACCCCGCTGTATTATACCGACGAGCCGCTGGCCAGTGGTTATATCTCCGATGAAAACCTGGAAGAGCTCTCGGGGACGGCCGCAATTGTGGTCAGTGACGTCGGCAGCGGACGCGTGATTTCGATGGCGGACAACCCCAACTTCAGGGCTTTTTGGTATGGCACCAACAAACTGTTCATGAATGCTGTTTTCTTCGGACAAACCATCGACGGCGGTTCGGGAAATTAGCGGGACGTTTTTTCCCTGTGAGGAGAAAAAACACCGCCAAAGGGCCGGGGATGGCTGTATCCTGCCTGCGAGAAAGCCGAACAAGAAGAAAAAGTTTCCCAAAAAGGACTCATGGCTATAATTCAGCTCTGATTAGAGCCAATAAACAGCCTGCTACAACGCATCCGCGATTTTATCCGTATAGTCTAACTGCTCCCAGGGAAATTCATCCCGGCCGAAGTGACCGTAAGCGGCGGTTTTCCGGTAGATGGGACGCTTCAGGTCAAAACGCTCAATAATGCCGGCGGGGGTGAGGTCAAACGTTTTCTGTACGGCGTTGGCCAATGTAACATCCTCAACGCGGCCCGTACCATAGGTATTCACATTGATGGAAACGGGTTCGGAAATTCCAATGGCATAAGCGAGCTGTACAATGCACTCATCGGCAAGGTCCGCAGCCAGGATATTCTTGGCGATATGCCGCGCCGCATACGCTGCGCTGCGGTCGACCTTGGAGGGATCCTTGCCGGAAAACGCCCCGCCGCCATGTCCCCCATATCCGCCATACGTATCCACAATAATTTTACGACCGGTCAGCCCGGTATCGCCGTGGGGACCACCAATCACGAATTTGCCCGTGGGGTTGACGTGGAATACGGTTTCCGCGTCAATTAATTTTTCGCTGATCACCTGGGGTAGGAGGTGCTTTTTCAGATCCTTTTTTATCACTTCCTGATCAATCCCCTCGTCGTGCTGTGTTGAAATGACAATGGTATCCACATGCTTCGGGTGCCCGTCCTCGCCGTATTCCACCGTGACCTGGCTTTTACTGTCGGGCGCAAGGTAGGGAAGCAGATCGGTTTCTTTCCGGATCTGCGCTAATTTTCTAAGCAGGTCGTGCGAATATTGCAGCGACATCGGCATATAGGTGTCGGTTTCTTTGGTCGCATAACCGAACATCATGCCCTGATCGCCGGCCCCCATCTTTTTATCGGAACCTTCATCCACCCCCTGTGCGATATCCGGACTTTGCTGATGAATCGTTGTCAGGACTCCGCAGGAATCGGCATCAAACCGGTACGAATTTTTAGTGTAGCCGATATCCCGGATGACCTGCCGGACAATCTCCTGGACATCCACGTAAGCCTCGGTGGTCACTTCCCCCGAAATCAGGGCCAGTCCGGTCGTCACCAGGGTCTCCACGGCCACCCTTGATTCGGGATCCTGTTCGAGCATAGCGTCTAATATGGTATCAGAAATTTGATCCGCAACTTTATCAGGATGGCCCTCTGAGACCGATTCGGAGGTAAAAAGGTTTTTCATCAGTACTAAAAATTCGTGAATATGATTGAATATTATGAAGCCTTGAAGCTACAAAAAACTGGATAACATTGCAGATCATAGTTTTTGCTTTTTAACAGAGAGCTTTGCAAAACTGTTCTTTTTGCCGATCTCTGCATTTTCGTGCATTCAACATCCTCACATATACCTTGATATGCTGTGGTTTTATATTCGCTCAAGGGCTGATATTGATCAGAATTCCCGGTTTTTCAAAACCCTCTATAAGTGACCGCAACCTCTGCAAAGAAAAGATCGGAACAGCTAATCGAAAAGGTCATTATCCGTACTTCTGTAGTCGACCCCTATATAGTTAAAAGCTTTGCGGGTGGCAATACGTCCCTTGGGAGTACGCTGAAGAAATCCTTCTTTAATGAGGAACGGTTCATACACCTCTTCGATCGTTCCCTTGTCCTCACCCACGGCTACGCTGAGCGTCCCCAGTCCCACAGGTCCGCCATCGTAGTTCTCAATAATGGCATTCAGGATCCGGATATCCATCTCATCGAATCCGTTTTGATCTACATCCAGCGCATTGAGCGCAACATCGGCAATCTCGTCGGTAATGGTATCCATATTTTCGACCTGCGCAAAATCACGGGTCCGGCGCAACAGCTTGTTGACGATCCGGGGAGTTCCACGGCTGCGACGCGCAATTTCATGGGCGCCCCGGTCCGTAATTCCCATATTCAGGATGGCCGCAGTACGAAGGGCAATGCGCTGCAGCAGCTCCACATCATAATAGTCGAGCCGCATGTCGATACCGAACCGGGCACGCAAGGGAGCCGTTAACAACCCTTTACGGGTGGTGGCCCCCACAAGAGTGAAGTCGTTAAGCTCAATCTGAATACTGCGGGCGTTGGGACCCGAGTCAATAACAATATCCAGCTGGTAATCTTCCATCGCAGAATACAAATACTCCTCCACGACCGGGTTTAGCCGGTGAATTTCATCGATAAAGAGCACGTCGCCCTCTTCGAGGTTCGTCAGCATCCCCGCCAGATCGCCCGGCTTCTCCAGGACCGGGCCCGTACTGGGTTTAATCTGCACACCCATCTCATTGGCAATAATATGGGCAAGCGTCGTCTTGCCCAGTCCCGGGGGACCAGAGAGGATGACATGATCGAGTGCTTCATGGCGCTGTTGGGCAGCTTTGATAAAAACAGAAAGGTTTTTCAGGACTTTTTTTTGCCCGATAAACTCACTGATGCGAGTGGGACGAAGCGACTGCTCGTAAGCTTCGTCATTTTCTTCGGCATCTAAAAGAGGGTTTTGCAAAATGGTAGAGTTAATCTATTAGCGAACCAATGAATGACCAATAAAATTAACTCATTATTTTTAAATTTTCTAAGTGGAAAAATAAAATTCACAATTTCGCAAGATTTAGCTATGGATCGCGATCCATTTACCCAGCATTAATCATATTTTCCGGGAGGGTTGCCCAGCTGCTTGTCCAGTTTTTGCAAGATATCACCGGCGGGATTTCGGTAAACCCCTTCCATGGAGTAGACCTCGAAGATGGCCTCGTGAGCCCGGCTTAAGCTATCGGTGTTGATATATGCATTCCCCAAATACCAGTATCCCTTTTCACGAAGGAAGGATTGTTCTTCTGCTTTGCCGACGACCTCCTTAAATGAGACAATGGCCCCTTCATAGTTATACCGGTTAAATTGAATGATCCCCCTGTTAAGGTACGCCTGAACAGCTGAAGGCTGATCCGGATATTCTTGTATGATAACATCATATAATTCCATAGCTTTCGAAATATTACCTGATATGGCTTCTTTAAATCCCCGGTTTAGCAGCGAATCTCCGGGAGTGCTCCGGGCTTGCCCCGACCGGAGGGCAGGAGCAGAGGCAAGGCTTTCGGACAAGGGAATTTCGTTCAACGCCAGCTCGTCGAGGGTCTGTTCCGTATCCATCAAGAAAAAGTTAACCGCAACAGCCACAATGACGATAGCTACCGCTGCGGCTGCCCATTTCCAGGAATTTTGCAGGGAATGGATCAGAGCATGACGCTGTTTTGTACCTGATGAAGATTTGCCGCTGTCGGCTTCTGTAACCATGTTGCGAAGACTGATCTCCGTATTCAAAAGCTCAATATACCCGGGATTTTTGAGCAGCTCTTCCCAAAGCTCCTGGGCCTGCTTCTCGGTCAAATGCCCCTTGACATAGGCGTCAATTTGTTTTTCCAGTTCTACATCGCGTGCCATATCGTGTGTCTTTTTGGTGTGATAACGGCTGTAGTACCCTTAAAAGGGCTATTACAGGCTTCTCTTTATAAGTAAGATCGTATTGAGAGCAAATCCTTACATTACAAGTTACTCTTTTTTTGATAGCACTCATTTAGCTTCTTAATGAGACGGTGTTTTCGGGTCCAGACACTGTTAACACTGATATTAAAATGTTCAGCAACTTTTTTAGAATGGGCGTCCGGATGATCAAACCAGTATTGTATAAATTTTCGATGATGCTCTTTAAGCTTATCCAGACACCATTGCAGGAGTTGCTGCTGTTCCTTGTCCAGCAGTGATTGCAGCTGCCGGGGCCCCTGCCACTGCCGGCCGGCTTCCTCAAGCGGGGTGGTCCGTTGATTCATCCGGGTCTTGAGATAAGCGTTCCGGCAGATGGTCAGGATATATGAAACCACTTTGTCAGGATTTTTTATCTGATCCTTTTTAATGGTTTGAATAGCCGTAAGCAACGCCTCCTGAGATATATCTTTAGCGTCATCCTCACTGGCATTCATATGAATTCTCAGAAAAGCCAGAAGCCGGGGACGTATAGCTGCTATCAGTTTATTGACTTTCCTGGTGTTACCTTCATTCAGGGCAGTCACCAATTCAGAATAATCCATGGTTAAAAAATCGGCGCTAAAGTAGTTAAAACAAGGTAATAAAAATATGCTGCCTTAATTTTACAAATTTCGGTAGTAAAAGCGGCAAAAATTCCCTTTTTTGCACAAATAAAGGTTAAGAAATGGCGTTTAAGGTGTAACAATCCCAACGCTAACCGAGACAGAAGTATTAAATATCACATAAACACTAATACTAATCGATGTATCGCGTACGGTTAAAAAATTTTGAAGGTCCCCTGGATCTGCTCCTCTTTTTTATCAAGAGAGACGAACTCGATATTTATGATATTCCTATCTCCTATATTACCAACCAGTTCCTCGAATATATCAACTTAATGGAGGAGCTGGATCTGGATGTAGCCAGCGAATTTATCCTGATGGCCAGTATGCTCATGTCGATCAAGGCCAGGATGATGCTGCCCCAGGAAGAGTCGGATGAAGAGCTGGATGAGCACGATCCCCGCTATGAGCTGGTTCAACGGCTGCTGGAATACAAGCGCTACAAGGAGATGGCCGAAAAAATGGAGTCTATTGAAGAAGAGGCCCGGAAAAAACACTTCCGGGGGAATCCCGAAGCCGACCAGGTAGAGAAACAAGCCAGCGGAGAAGCCCTGAAGAACGTAACGATGTTCGACCTGATGTCCGCATTTAAAAAAGTGCTGGCCGATATAAAGAAGCAGAAATCAGTTCATCACGTTGAAAAAATCGAATATACCATTGAAGAGCAGACCGAATATATATTACATCAGCTGCAGGAACGGGGGCGAACAGCATTCCGGACACTGTGTTTCGAGTTGCAAAACCGGACGAAAATTGTTGTCACTTTCCTTGCAATCTTAGAAATGCTTAAGGAACGACAAATTAACTTGTATATAGAAAATGACGATCCGACAGACTTTTTTCTCGATTTAAAACCGGTGGATGAAATTATCAGCGCGACCTAATGACAACATGGAACTACAGTTCACATCTATGAGACGCATCATCCTATTAGCAGCTGCAGGATTTTTTTGGGCCGTGTCTGGCTGCAGCAGTACCGAACAATCAGTCCGGAAGGAAACACAGCCATCAATAGCGACAAATACCGAGCGCCTGCTGGCGTACCAGGACGAAATTACGACAGACTTCCTGCGGCAGCATCTGACGGTTTTTGCTTCTGACTCGATGGAGGGACGTGAAACGGCAATGCCCGGACAAAAAAAAGCCGCCCGTTATCTCGCGAATCAATATCGTGAAATGAATATGCAGCCCGCCGGTGAGTCCCGCAGCTACTTTCAAAAATTTAAACTCACTGCTACTCAACGCGACAGCATCGTATTCAAAATATTTGCTATGAACGAGGATCAAAAGCAACCGGCAAGTCGTTCCGTATCCAGCAGGAACGCTACGGGAGACTTCATTCGCGCTTTTGGCGGTACCGATTCCCTGAGCGGGCAAATCGTCTTCGCAGGCTTTGGCGTCAATGATCCGTCCCGCGGTCTCCATCATTTGAAGGGGATGGATTTGCAGGGCAAATGGGTGATGGTGTTTCAGGATATTCCTCACATAATAGATGGGGACACGCTGGTTGATCCATCTATCGGTGCGCGGGCCCGGTTCAGCAGCATCTTTAGCCAGGGAGCCGAGGGAATGCTGCTTATTTCCGATATGGCCGGCGAAGAATTCCGGTCGTCGGCCGCCCAAAAGCAGAGCGACTTCGGTAAACCAACAAATATGCGACTGGCTTATCGCGATGACTCCGTACCATCGCAGGAATTCAGCAACGGGTACAACGTGGTAAGCCCAACGATGGCCACCAGGCTGCTCAGGCTGGAGAACCCCGCTTCGCTGACCGGGTTACGAGAGAAGATTATACAAAATATTACGGATTTTACTCCCAGGCCCCTGGACTACGGACTTTCACAAATTCCCTATGAGCGTGAAGTCTCCCTGGAAACGAAAAACGTTCTGGCCTACCTGGAAGGAGCCGATCCACAACTGAAAGATGAAGTGGTCGTAGTGACCTCTCATTATGATCACGTAGGGATCGGTCAGCCCGACTCTACCGGGGATCGCATTTACAACGGGGCCGACGATGACGGCAGCGGTACCGTAGCTATGCTTAATATGGCCCACGCTTTCCGGGAAGCGGCTCGAAATGGGGTTTCTCCCCGGCGCAGCATTCTGTTTTTGAATGTTACGGGAGAGGAAAAGGGGTTGTTGGGCTCGCGCTACTACTCCGACCACCCGGTATTCCCCATAGAGAAGACCGTAGCCAATCTAAACATGGATATGATCGGACGTATTGACGAAGAACACCAACAAAAAGGGGTGGAAAATTACGCCTATATCATCGGGAGTGAATTAATTTCCTCTGAGCTGGACAGCCTGATCAAAGCGGCCAATCGCCGATCGGGACAGATTACCCTCAATAAAAAATATAACGACCTGAAGGATCCCAACCAGTTCTACCGGCGCAGTGATCACTGGAATTTCGGCCGGCTGGGCGTTCCCTTTGCCTTCTTCTTCACAGGCGTGCATGAGGACTATCATCGTCCCTCTGACGAGGTACATAAAATCCGCTTTGAAAAAATGGCCGGGATCGTCCGTACCATTTATGCCTCTGCCGTTATGATTGCCAATGCAGATGAAGCCCCCTCCGTGGATAACCAGGAGTTTATCGAAATTACGAAAACCGATTTATAGGACAAGGCTTTTCTACGTGACACTTAATACTTTTTGCTTATCATCTGCCATTACCTCCCCACGACAATAAACGGCGCCCAGTAAACCGGGTGATTATACAGCGGATGGTTAATCATCTTCAGCTTGGCCCGGCGCATCGCCGTCGCTTTCCTGCCGAAGGGAATCGATCGGTCCCATCCAACCCACCTCAGCACGGTGTTCATCCAGCCTTCTTCCGCGGTACTGTTAATCAGCGCTTTGTAAAACTCATTCATCAAAGAGGCGGTCGAGCGATCATAAACATTCCAAAGACTGACAATCACCGTTGCGGTACCCGCATAGAAGAACGATCGCTGCATTCCCAGCATGCCTTCCCCTTCCACCAGTTTACCGAGTCCGGTATTGCAGGCACTCAGAACGACCATATCCGATCTGACATCCAAACCGAAGATCTCGGAGCTGCGCAACATCCCATCCTCTGTGGAAGAAGGGGTAAGCTCTCCTCCCGCCGAAAGGGTCAGTCCGCTTCGGCCGGGGCGATTTTCATCAATGATACCATGGGTGGCCAAATGAACATACCGGTAGCGATTCTCTTGCAGCAGATTCTTAAACGCTCGTTCGGAAACCTGTTCTTCTTTGAGGATAGAAACCTGCCGGAAATGGGAGGCGATAGAATCCACCTCAATGAGCGTTGAGGGGAGGGCTGAAAGCTGGTTGGCGCTGGCGGGCCGACCCCCGGCATTTCCCGAAGATTGTGAACCCGCCACGGCCAGCAACTCTTTTCGGTCGACGGCTTTGGGTTTCTCCAAAAGAGTAAGACTGGTAAGCGAGGGTTCATATTTAATCCGGAATCCTTCTATTAGATACCCCTCGTCCCCCAATAACGCCTCAAAAGGCAGGTAGACCAGGGCCCCGTCGGGGACAATAATGATATTCGAATAGCCGCCGAGTGATTCTTCAAAGGGCTTTATCAGCAAATTATACAATTTATCGGATGCTGCCCGCAACTCATCCCGCCCGGCATTGGATAAAATCATTTCCCTGAAACGGGCGACGCGTGTCGTCAGCTCTTCGCCCAGCGGCCGGGTACCGGGCAGCGAAACCTGTTCGATACGCACCTCATCCCGGCCGATGAGAAACGTAATCAGCTTATTGCCGGCAATCGCATATTCGAGCACAGCTGTTTCCTCATCCACAAGGGTCTGCGCGCGTTCCAGCCCGATGGACCCCGGGAGCTCCATCTTTTTGAGTTCGGGATACTGGCTTGCCAGTTTGTTTTCATAAGCAGCATACTCTAACTCCGCTCTTCGGATTTCATCACTTAACCGGGCTTGTTCCTCTTGATTATCGGATAATTCCAATCGGGTAAAAAGGCTGTCTATGCTGTTTCTCCGTTCCTTTCGGCTAATCCGAACTGCGTCGGGAAGCTGCTGGTCAATATTTTGAGATGCTTTAGCCAGCTCATCGCTGAAGGAACGGGCTTTGGCCTGCTCTACCAGCCGAAAAGCGCGGGACCTGTCCTGTTCGTATTTCAGCACCCAGGAAGCCAGCCGGGTATAAAAGTCGGAATACTTTTTAAAATATCCCGCCTTGAGATCTGAGGTGGATCCCGCCTTCATCCGGGTCTGTTCGATAATGTTCACCGCTTTTTGTCCATATACCACGGCGCTGTCGGAATTCAGCTTATGAAACTGGCGGGCCAATCGCTGGAGCGATACCAGCTGCTCACGGCCCGGTAAAAATTTGCTGAAAGCATAGGCCCTTCGATAGTGTTGAAGGGCGGTCTGATCCGCTCCCTCTGCTGCACTGATATCACCAAAGTAGGCAGCGCTGTTTCCCAAAACAGCATAATTACCGGTGGAATCGCCGATTGCTTTTAATTGGCGGGCATATTCACGAGCCTGTCCATAATCTTGGTTATGGAGTTCCATCTCCACCATGGTTTTAAGCGAATAAGCCATTTTATAAGGATTGCCGGCCTGTTTTCGCAATGCAAAAGCCTTTATATAATGGTCGGAAGCCTCCTCGGTATTACCCAGCTCCCAAAGCACTTTGCCGAGATTCATCGTCGTGGTGGCCAGGGATTGCGGGTTCCCGGTCTTCTCTTTCAAACTCAGGCTTTGCCGGTAATAGTCCCGGGCTTTATCGTATTCGCCAAGGCGTTTATAGAGAAGTCCGATATTATTGAGGGTCTCCGCTGCTAAGCTTGGCACTCCTGCCTGCCGGCTGTATTCCAGGCTTTTTTGGTAGGCAACCAAAGCCTGGTCATAATTTCCCAGGCTTGTTTGTGCGCTTGCAATTGCACTATATACGGTTGACAGCCGGCGTACATCCCCCACCTCCTCGCTAAGTCTGAGGCTGCGGTTATAATAGTCAAGGGCTTGATTGTAGAGAGACAGTTTTTTGTAAATATTCCCAATATTACTGAGGGTAATACTAATCCTGAGATCGCTGCCTAACTTTTTAAAATACGGCAGGGCTCTTTCGCTAAACTCCAATGCTTTCGAAAAATTGCCCTTTCGATAATAAACCGATCCAATATTATCAAATACGACGCCGATGAGTTCATTGTCACCGGATTCTTCGGCCAGGGGCAAAGATTTATTATAGTAGTTCAGCGCCGCCGTGGGTTTCCCGGATTTGCTGGACGCCCACCCCATACTGTTATAGAGATCTCCGCGATTGTAGGTATCATTGGCAGGGTGGTCAATCGTTAAAAGCATCCTATACAGCTCCATTGCCTGGTCATGCTTCGATCGATAGACCATGGCGCTGGCGTACTCTTTGCCTGCTTCCAGCCATGAAGTGGTATCTCTGAAATTCCGGTAAAGGTCATATGCTTCGCGGTAGTAGAATTCAGCCTGCCCCATGTTTCCCCTGTTATCATAATCCTTGCCTTTCTGCAGCAGGGAATCCGCAAGCTGCACGCTCTGTCCCCACACCGCAAGCGGAAAAAAAGTGCAGGCCAGGAAAATGAAAAGCCGTCGTCTGTCCATCTATACGTTTATCCCCTTTAACACCATCCCAATGACGGAGTTAGTTGTTGGCAATTATAATGTCCTCACAAAATACAGGATGACAGAACGAATGCTTTATTCTCTCAGGAGACTTTGCAAAACCGTTCTCTTGTCCAATCGCTGCATTTTTGCGCATTCAATATCCTCACATAGGCTTACCCGGATTATTCACGAAATAGCAACAAGTAAAAATTACCCCCTTGATATGGTTTGACCTATCAAACATTAAATATAGCTCAAAGTTGAGTGCAGTCGCAATGGGCTGCGAGATTGAGCCGTAGCTACTTCGCCTCGTTCACGACCAAACTTTCCGGTGACTAATCGGGGGTATTATGCGGTGGTTTTGAACGTGCTCAGGGGTTGATGTTGTCTAAAATTCCTGTTTCTTTCAAAGCCTTCTCCCATTGTAATATAACAATAGTAATATTGTAATATAATTTTAATACTGTAGCAGATTTAAAATATTAAAAAGAGTAGCAATTGTTTTAAAAATATGACACTTTATTTACAGTGCTTAATGGACGTATCTGTTTTCTAACTACAATTAACCAGGGAAAACTGTTATGATGAGCTTGCTTGACCACCCTTTTACGTTCTCTGCCATGCCCGACCAGGAAGATATGGGCGGCGGCGGTGATGATGACGGCTAAGTAGTGCCGTACGTAACCGATAACCACAAATTCCGTTCCGGGCCGCATGTTTTCTGAGCATGCGGCCTTGTTAATTTACCGGTCAGCCGGATTGTTCGCCAGGAAATTTGGTTTTGCCAAGGCGAAGTTGAGCCAAGAGGGGAAGAGTAGCACAAGTCGCTACTCTTTGAACATGGAATTAACGAACAACTCGCGGTCGAAAACCTGAAGATCTTCGATATCCTCGCCCACACCGATATATTTGACCGGCACATCCAGCTCGTTGGAAACACCGATCACGATCCCCCCTTTGGCGGTGCCGTCCAGTTTGGTCAGGACCAGGCCGGTGATATCCACAAAATCGGTAAACGCCTGTGCCTGCTGCATCGCATTTTGTCCGGTTGAAGCATCGAGGACCAGCAGCACCTCATGGGGGGCATCATCGACAACTTTTCCCATCACCCGCTTGATTTTGGCCAGCTCTTCCATCAGCGACTTTTTATTATGGAGGCGCCCGGCGGTATCGACCAGCGCGATATCGGCTCCTTTTGCTTTCGCCGATTCCACCGTATCATAAGCTACCGCCGCGGGATCGGCATTTTGCCCCTGCTGAATAATAGGCACGCCGGCGCGTTCGCTCCAAATCTTGAGCTGGTCCACGGCCGCTGCCCGAAACGTATCAGCCGCTCCCAGCATCACCTTTTTGCCGGCCACCTTATAAAGATGAGCCAGCTTGCCGATCGTTGTGGTTTTTCCGACCCCGTTGACCCCCACAATCATCACGATATGAGGCTTCCTGGGGAATTCGGCATCGAATTCAGCCGGTTTATCGGGCGCATGATCTTTGAGCAGCGCAATAATTTCTTCCCGCAGGATCTTTTGCAGCTCACCACTGTTCAGATACCGGTCTTCAGCTACCCTCGTTTCAATCCGGTCAATAATTTCCAGGGTGGTTTTGACCCCCACATCCGAGGTAATCAGGATTTCTTCGAGATCATCCAGCACCTCGGCATCCACGGTTGTTTTACCGGCAATCGCTTTGCCGATCTTTTTCATGATGCCGCTGCGGCTCTTTTCGACACCTTTTTCGACTTTTTCTTTTTTCTTGAGACCTAATTTTTCTAAAAAACCCATACGTTTGTTCTGTTATGAAGGCCACCAGCCAAAACACCCTTTGTAAAAATGCTTTCGCGGTGAATGATGATTCAGTTAAATTTCACGCCTTTGCGTATTTCATTGAAACGATGAAGATAATCAAAGAAGGAGAAAATCATAAGGGCCAGTGAATTGCCCATCAGCACCAGGTGAACGGGTCCGGCCTCCGGGTAGAAAAACACCGACAGCCAGTACAGGCCCAGGGCATTCACACTTACCTTGCCCGACATTTCAGCCATAGCCACTTTTCCGCGCAGTTTTCGAATATAGAGCGAGCCCCCCATGATGATCACGTCCCGAACTATTTCAACAACAAAAAACCACAGCGGAATAAGATCGATATAAACAGCATATGAAAACAGGAGGAACGCACAAAATTTGTCAGCTACCGGATCGAGAATTTTCCCCCACTCCGAAATCTGGTTGGTCCGCCGCGCGACATACCCATCCAGGTAATCTGAAATAATGCCATAGAACACCAGCAGCGTAATCGTCCATGTAATTTCCCGACCACTGGTATAATGCAGGTAAACAATCGGGATAGCTACCAGTATACGCGAAACGGAGATTAGGTTCGACCAGGTAAACAGGATCTGCTTAACATCCACCTCCCGCCGGTCTATATTATGCAATTCAGCCAATGGAAACCCAATTCTTTGTTATACTTACGCCTTAATGGCCAAAGATACATAAAATTCTTGCTATGAACGATACACATAAACTTATCGAACAGACCCTTTCCTCGAAAGAGGTTTTTAACGGGCGCCTGCTGCACGTATACGTTGACGAGGTAAGCCTGCCCGACGGATCCACCTCCACCCGCGAATGGATAAAGCATCCCGGCGCCTCGGCCGTACTTCCCGTATTCGAAAATGGCGACGTTATGCTGGTGCGGCAGTTCCGCTACCCGATGTCGCAGATCTTTTATGAGGTCCCCGCCGGTAAAATAGATCCGGACGAAGAAGCCGGCTCCACGGCCCGGCGCGAGCTGAGAGAGGAAGCGGGACTGACGTGCAGCCATTTTCAATATATCGGGCAATTTTACCCGGGCATCGGCTATTCGGATGAACTTATTCACCTCTATACGGCCTGGGATATCGAATCTTTTGATCAGCAGGTCGATGAAGATGAATTTTTACTGAAAGAACGGATCCCCTTTCGGGAAGCTGTAGATATGGTGCACTCAGGCGAAATAACCGACGGCAAATCGATGGTAACCCTCCTGAGGGCCTGGCACTGGTGGAAGGAGGAAGGGCCGTTCGTCGTCCGCTAAGCCGCGGACGAGAGGCGCAGAGCGGCGGGGACAGCAACCAACGGGCGAACCACCCTGCTGCTGTTACTCTATGATTCCTTCTTTCACCGCAAGCTCGTAGATGGAGGAATGAAGATCCGAATCCGTGATTGCTCCCCGGCTGATGAGCTCCTCCAGCTCATCGCCGCGCAAAAGTAAAATACAGCCCATTTCATTGAGTGCTTCATCAAATTTTCGCGGATCGGCCGAAGAAAGTTTTTCCAGGTCAATACCTTCCGGGCTCTTCCTGGTGTTGACAAGACAGTAAAAATTATCGTCCGCGTCGTCGCCAAACCCAAATATTTCGAGCTTTGTATCATCTTGTTGCAGCATGCTCTTAATATATATACTTAGTCTTATAATTTATCCTAAATATACCACACAAGAAGGATACTTTTGTAAAAAAAATGGATAGCCCGCACTGCGTAAGCGTACCAGGCGCCATACCGCTTTGAGGAGTTGCTGCCCCAAGGTGTCGGACTTAGGAGAGTCAGACGATTCCAGTCCCATTTTGGGGTCTATTGAGGCGAATAGTGGACCTGGTTAACGAAAAAGAACTCGGAATCCGGCCAAATCCGACGGCCCGCAGTAGCTTTGACGAAGTCCGACAGGCTCCTTAGGGACGCTGATGCCGCTCTAAAAAGTCACGCGCTTTAATGAGTTCTACAACCTCATCATTCTTTTTGTCAATAACCGCAACCTGAAACAAACTGATAATCGCCTGATTTTCGATGCACCTGATCGTTTCATCAATGGTATCGCACTCATCCTGCTCGCTTACCAAATCGTTTACCCCTTTTACAACGTACCGGTAATTTTTGGGAGGGCTGGGTTTCTGCTGATTTCCCGTTGAGGGCTCGGCAAAATAATTGCGAAGCGCTTCTTCAGTAACATACCATTTCACACCCAGCTTGCGCCCCCGGATTTTGCCTTTCCGCAGGTAAGCCCGTATGGTCATTTTACTGAGACCCAGCTGATCGTGGAGGTCGTCAACCGAGTAAAGAGTAAGAGCTCCTATTTGTTTGGGCATAAAGCACAAAAAATAAATTTTGGATCTGGTTTTGTGTGAATGACAACAGTATTAAATTTAATGATAGTTAAAGAATAGTTAAAGAATATTATAGATTAATTATATATTAGTTATATATTAACCTGCTGATATAAAAAATACTTGCTCCGTATAGGCTGTTCCTCGTATATTATAATCAGTGATTCCAAAGAAAGCTCTGCAACCGCAGGGTTTTTGTTGTTTCAGCCCTTCTGAATTGACATTTTTTGCCCCCTGTATTATAATTTTTCTTACTACCAAAAGAGCTTTGAAAACCGGGAATTTTGTTCAAGGTCAAAGTCAGGGGAGATAGGAATTGCAGCATATAGCTCATATACGAGGAATTCAACCGGGCGATAAGGCCTACCTCGGGCAAAAGAACGGTTTTGCAAAACTCTCTGCCAACATACCCCATTATCCTGGTATCGTAAAGAGGTTAATTTTTTAGTTTCCTGCGGTTATATTACATAATACACTCATTCCAAGCAGAAAGACGATTCTCATGTCCGCCGCTATACCTATTCGCGACTTAGTTGTTGAACAGCTTGACAGTAAAGATGCACACGTTGATTTTATGCAGGCTGTGCAGGGACTGACCCACAAACAAACCGGTATAAAGGTAGAGGGGCTGCCCCATACCATCTGGGAGCTTATCGAACATATTCGAATCAGTCAGGACGACATTCTGGAGTTTTGTAAAAATCCCGATTATGAGGCCCCGAACTGGCCTGATGACTATTGGCCTGCATCCGCCGGCCCGGAAAACGAAAAGGCATTCCATACATCGGTCCGTGCGGTGCCAGAGGGCATCAAAGAGATGAAATCGATGGTGTCAGACCCTCAGAATGACTTGCTGGCACCCATACCGCATGGCGATGGCCAAACGCTTTTTCGGGAAGCCATGTTATTTGTAGATCATAATGCGTACCATATCGGACAGATTGTGCAAGTTCGCCGTTCAATGGGCAGCTGGTAATAAATAGTTATCGCTGTGACGAGCTACTCTTATCATGTTATAAACAGGAGGGCTTTGAAAAAACAGGAATTTTATTCAATATCAACCTCTGAACACATTCAAAACCACCGCATAATAGCCCGGATTAGTCATCCGGGAAATATGGTCCTGTACGAGGTGAAGGAAAAATGGCGGCAGAAAGGTACCTATGCTATGAACCTTGAGCAGGTCATTCTTTCCCTCACCGAAGTAGCTACGGCTCAATTTCGCAGCCCATTGCGACTGCACTCAACTTTGAGCTATATTTAATGTTCGATAGGTCAAACCATATCAATAGGCTAATCTTTACTTGTTGCTATTTCGTAAATAATCCGGGTTAAGCCTGTGTGAGAATGTTGAATGCGTGAAAAAAACAAAGACGGGCACAAAAACGGTTTTAGAAAGCGCTCAAACAATGTACCATGAAAGATATACTGAAATTCTTACGGGAAGCCCGGATCGGCTACCTGCTGTTTACATCACTGATTGTCCTGGGAGTTATTTTCGGGGCTTTTGAAATTATTGATCAAACGCTCCTCAAGGACATCCCCCCGGAGACAATGCGGTGGCTGTATTTCAGCAGGGGCGCTCTTGCGGCACTCCTGCTCATGATCTGGGCAGCGTGGACGGTTTACAACTACCGGGAGTACTATGAAGATCAGCTGCAGGCTACCAAGCTGCGGTACAGCGATATTATCGAACACTCGGCCGAGGCGATAATATCGCTGGATACTGAGGGCCGTATTACCTCATGGAACCGGGGAGCGGAACAGATGCTCGGATGGCATCGCGATGAAATAATCGGTGAATCCATTAATCTTATTGTCCCGGACAAGCTTATTGAATTAGAGGAACTTGAGCATATTGACGCTGAAATACAAAGGCGGGGGTATATTCAAAATTTTGAAACCGAACGCCTGACAAAGAAGGGCGAGAAAAAGCTGGTAAACCTTACGGAATCTTACGTCCGCAATAAAGACAACGAGACGGTAGGCCGTTCGCTTATCCTGCGGGACCTGACAGATGTGAAGATGCGGGAGGAGCAGATTCAGCAGTCGGAACGGCTGGCTACCGTGGGACATATGGCCGCAGGGGTGGCTCACGAGGTGGGTAATCCCCTGACGGCCATTTCGTCGCTGGTTCAGGTCTGCCAGCGAAAAACCAATGACGAGTTTATACAGGACCAGCTAAAAAAAGTCCGGGAGCATATCCAGCGGATCAATAAAATTGTGCGCGAGCTGGTTGATTTTTCACGACCCTCAAGCATGCAAACCGAACATGTCCAGATCAATGAGGTGATTAAGTCTGCGGTCGGACTCCTAAAGCATGACGCCCGCTGTCGGGATGTGAATTTTAAGCTGAATCTTGCCGATAATCTCCCATCTATTACCTGTGTACCCGATCAGATCCACCAGGTACTGGTAAATCTTCTGTTGAATGCTGTCGATGCGATGAAGGAGACGGCGAAGCCAAAGATCACGATATTCACCTTGAAGCAGCAAAATAACATCAAACTGACCGTTGCGGATGTGGGCAAAGGGATAAGAGAGGAGAACCAGCCGCGCATATTCGAACCCTTCTTCACTACGAAGGATGTAGGGCGGGGTACCGGACTCGGACTCTCGGTGAGTCACGGTATTATCAATAAAATGGGAGGTGCTATACATGCGGAATCCGAATATGGAAAAGGCACAACATTTATTATCAAACTACCGATAAAAACTGAAGAATGATGAAAGGATCTATTTTAATAGCTGATGATGAGGCGGGCATCCGCGAATCGCTGACCATTGTACTGCAGGATGAAGGCTACGACTGTACCACTGTCAGCGATGGGAAGGAAGCCATCGAAGCGATCAATAAAAGAAGTTACGATATTATTATTTCCGATTTAAAAATGCCGAACGTTAATGGTATCGGCGTGTTAGAACATGCTTTGCAGCACTCGTCGGATACGCTGACCATTATTATTACGGCGCACGGCACCATAGAGACTGCTATCCAGGCGTTGCGGAAGGGAGCAGCCGATTATATTCTAAAACCACTCGATTTTGATGAAGTGCTAATCCGCATCGAAAACCTGCTTGAGCATAAAAAGATTATACAGGAGAATAAACACCTGCGCGAACAGATCGACCAGGAATACAACTTCAACCATATTATTGGTGAGAGCGAGGCCATGAAAAAGATCTATAAAATGGTCGAGCGGGTCAGCGGCGCAAGCAGTAATGTGCTCATTACCGGTGAGAGCGGAACCGGAAAAGAGCTGGTTGCACGGGCCATTCACTTTAACGGGAAACGGGCTGAAAGACCTTTTTTAGCCATAAATTGCGGTGCCATTCCCGAAGACTTAATCGAATCAGAACTTTTTGGCCATAAAAAAGGGGCTTTTACCGGGGCCTCCTCCGACAAAGACGGAGTGTTTGTAGCAGCCCACGGCGGGACCGTCTTCCTGGATGAGGTGGCGGAGATACCGCTCAACCTACAGGTAAATTTGCTGCGGGTACTGCAGGAGCGGGAAGTTAAGCCCGTGGGTGCGAATCAAAATATAAGCTTTGACACGCGCATCATCTCAGCGACAAACAAAGACCTGGAAGCAGAAGTGGAAAAAGGGGCTTTTCGGGACGACTTGTACTATCGGCTGAATGTTGTGGAACTGGAGCTGCCCAGCCTGCAGCAGCGCCGCGAGGATATCCCGCTTCTGGCCCACCATTTCCTGCAGAAATACAATAAAGAGTTAACACGAAATATAAAAGGAATTTCCAGCGAGGCGATGAGTGCCATGATGTCCTATGAATGGAAAGGACAGGTCCGGGAGCTGGAAAATGTGATCGAACGCGCGGTTTTACTCAGTGATAACGATTATCTCCTACTGGAAGACCTTCCGAGCGCCATCCGGGACGTTGATGTAGCGGAATCAGATTTTGTAAGCATGAGTACGGGCAAGCTGGACCAGGCCGTGCAGGTATTCGAAAAACACCATATCCAGAGCATGCTTAAGCGCACGGACGGAAATAAATCGGAAGCGGCCCGCTTGCTGGGGATTGATCCCTCTACCCTTTATCGTAAAATGGAGCGGCTGGGATTATCGGAATAAACAGGTTGCCGGCATTACTTTTTACGGTAAGACATTGAAAATTTCGGACGGACGGCTGCCTTCTGCCTTCTGATCTATATCATTACCCGGATTTTTAACCGGGATCAAAATCATCGTTGCTGCCTGATCATTCCTACCCGTGAGCGTTACGGTGACATCAAAGAAAACCATCAACGTTTTTTTTGCGCGGATAAGGCCAAACATCGTACTGGGAGGCTCGATATCGTACGTATCCATGTGAACTTCTTTCCGGCCTTTCACATGAAATTTGTTATTGTCATGGATTCTGCCCTGTACCAGGAAGGTCGTCGTATCCCGTACCCCGGCAATTTCCATCACGCCCCGGGTGCGAATGGTCATCCAGTCATCACCCTTGGCAACAGATTCGCCAGGCTCTTCTACCAGCGAGGCATTGAGCAGGCGATACCTGATAACCGGAAACTGATCCTGCTTCAGGGCTTCATACATGTCCCTGTTCATCTTGCGCTTGCCGCAGTTGAGAGAGGCAACCGGCAGAGATACGGAAATAGCGACTTGGCCTCCTCCTTGTACGGTTGATGCGGGATCCGCCGTATTTTCAATATTTCCTCTGCCCGACAGCTCCTCGGCCTCACAGCTAAAGTCGACCGGGCCGGCCGTGCCTTCAATCCAAAGCTCCCCGCCTTCATCAATAGAGATATTTCCGGGGAGAGGCTGCGCCGTACCCTGCGAGGGGAGGATCAGCATCACCAGTAAAATCATGCCACCCATTCTTTGAAGGGTGCGCATGATTCCAGCCGGGATATATAGCGCGAGGCGCAACATCAGCATACGAATTATTCACTTATTGTTCAGAAAAAAAGAGTTCAAAGGAGATCGTAACCATTTCACCACTCTTTATGGTACCGAACATAGCAGACGGCGGATCAACTTCATAGTCTTCCATGTTGAGTTCATAACTGCCGGTAAAGGTATAGACTCCATCCTCTATAACACTTCCTTCTACCGGAAAGTTTATTTCTTCACTGACACCGGCAATGGTGAGCGTACCGGTCGTATTAAGGGTAAAGGAAGATGCTGATGAAGAGCCTTCCGATACTTCGGCCGATGAAAGTTCAAACGTGATGTTCGGATGATCGTCTTTCTTAAGGGCATCATAGATCTTGCCATTCATTCGTCCCTTGCCACTTTCCAAACTTTCAACCGGGACCGTAAGGGTAAGTGATGGAACGGGATTTTCTTCAGATTCCGCCGTAAGAGCGGATGTATTAAAATCAACATCAATATTAATTTCTTCAACGTCGGCTGTCCAGTCGTGAATAGTGGACGTGCCGTCAACCTGCATGGTACTTTTCTCGAGCAACTCATAATTGGAAGATTGTGCAGTTACACTTCCGCTGAATACAAACAGGAACAGTAACAGTGATAATAGCAACGATTTCATAATAACCTCATTTTATTGTTAAATGGTTTCAGTACTTAATAGTGCAATCATCGTTCCAAAGAATGCTTATCACAAAACTTATAATTAAAAAATAACTCAGCGACGCATATGGGTGATTTTCCTGCAGGAGACGTCTAAAGCATGCCACTCTGTGGCTAAAAAAAGATTGCAGACATGCAAGCTACAGCCTAAGCGTTCGTTGCAGCTATGCAATACCCACAAGGGGTTAAACGGAATGTCTCTGCTCTTGTCCTGAATTTTCACCTGAAAATTCAACTGTATCCAAAACAAATCTCCGGAAGTGCGGCGAGCAGTGTATCCCTGCACTAAGACAGTTGATGGGGGGCTTGCAGTACAGGGACCCATTTCACCGGTACCACAAGGCTACATCCAATTCATTTTCTAAAATAACGATCATTCATTGCCATTAATGGGATTATCGTTTTTCCATTTTTACTTATGCAGAGTGCCGGTAATGCTCAGCCGTAGCGTACCGGACGAAAAATATCAAATTAACATTCCCAAATCAGAAAACTGGTCTGTTAATTGCATTGATATAAAGTAGCATAACGCTTCGAGTGGGTAAAAATAAATAACCGTGACCTGTTAAATTCGTAAGGGTCAACATGTTTCTCTACCGTCTTCGTCTTCAGTTATCGCTGTGGCAGCACGCAGAACAGGTTGTTTAAACCAATCGCAATCGATGCAGCAGCGTACTTATTTTATTATAACATTCAAAAAATACAAACAAACGATGCAATCGCGGGCCATTCTTATTGCAGATCAGGAAGAAGCAGTCAGAGAATCGCTTCAGTTAATCATGAGCGACGAGGGCTATCGGTGTTTCTCCGGTTCCAGCAAGTCGGAAATATTAAAAATACTCGATAACGAAGAGATCAACGCTATTATAATTGATAGCCAGCTGGCTATTAAAACCAGGCTGCCAACAATCATCAAGGAGCAATATCCCTCGATTAAAATGGTTGTTATCAGTTCGTATGCAGCACTGGAGAGCATCCAGCTTGTCCTGATGGACAACACGGATGGAATCATCCTCAAGCCCCTCGATTTTGATGAACTGATCGAACTGGTCAATCGCTTAACGGAACCTGCTTCATTATAAAAATTCATTTCCAAACCGAACCCAAAAGCCGGACGCCCGGTCCTAACGCATCTTTAAAAGGGCATACCATAGCCGCTGAGGCTGCCGCCGTCTGACACGCCAAGTTCTATACTTTTTCTTCCGCCTGCATAATTAACAGACACACCGTTCAGGCGCCGGGCCGGACTGAATCAGTGTCTTCTTTCTCCGCAGGACAGCCTGCCAAAGGAAATCCCCGGCAAAGAAATAGTTTTCTTTTACCTTAAAGGAAGGGATATTTTATGAGTGGCCAGGATTGCATTTGTTCTCCGGCCGGAGCTGTTTAGGACAAATTCAGGCCTCATATTATATAACACTCCCCGGATGCTTGCCTCTAAAGAATAAAACCGAAACGTATCTGACCCATATGACGTTCTACATTATGATATTATTCAAATGGTCATATAAAAGGACTCTCAAAAACCAGGAGTTCCGGTCAAAATCAATGGGATAATCTTTAATTGTTATTATTTCGTGAATAATCCGGGTTAAGCATCTATGAGAATATTCAATACGCGAAAATACCAAAAAATGGCCAGAGGAACGGTTTTACAAAATCTCCATAAAAACAATTGACAATTATGAGTACATCAATGAGGGCATCTTACTTTGAGAAATTCGGAGAATTAGACCAGATTAAAACCGGCACGCTGGAACGCCCTGAAGCCGGAGAGGGGGAAGTGCTGGTCCGTGTGAGAGCAGCGGGCGTAAATCCCGTGGACGCCGCCGTAGCCCGGGGTATGCTGCAGCAGGCCGTACCGGCCAAATTCCCGGTCATCCCAGGCTGGGACCTTGCCGGCGTGGTGGAAGAACGGGGTCATGCGGCCCGCCGGTTCGACGCTGGAGATGAGGTCTATGCCTATGCGCGCAGGCCCACGGTACAACATGGTACATTCGCTGAATATGTGGCCCTGCCTGAGTGCTATCTTGCCCGACGCCCCGGAACGATAACGATGACCGAAGCCGGCGGGATTCCCCTCGTTGGACTTACGGCCTACCAGGCACTTTTCCAGGCCGGAGATCTCAGCGAAGGTGATACGCTGTTGATACTTGGTGCTTCCGGCGGAGTCGGAACCATGGCCATACAGCTGGCCAAAACCGCCGGTGCCATCGTCATCGGGGTCGCAAGCGAACGCAACCAGGCGTACATGAAAGAGCTCGGTGCGGATGAAACGATTGACTATACGGCCGGTAATATTGGAGAAGCGGTCCGTGCCATAGTCAGGGAGGATATTGATTTTATCTTTCACTGTTCCCGGGGCGATTCCCTGGGTCAAAGTATCGATACGCTCAAAAGCGGGGGACAGCTTGTTTCCATTACGAACAGCCAGCCCGGGGTCCGTGACGATATCAGCTTCCGGTATGTGTTTGTAGAGCCGAATGCAAGGCAACTGAAACACCTTC
The DNA here is from genome assembly GCF_900129315.1 of Fodinibius roseus. Classification (GTDB taxonomy): domain Bacteria; phylum Bacteroidota; class Rhodothermia; order Balneolales; family Balneolaceae; genus Fodinibius; species Fodinibius roseus. The sequence goes on along the minus strand of NZ_FQUS01000015.1, from coordinate 105,158 downwards.
GGGAACTGGTCGATAAAGAGGGCATTACAATGCCCGTTTCCAGAACATTTGACCTGGGGGACACCGCTGAAGCTATCCGGGAAATCGAATCTCTTCATACCCGGGGCAAAACAGTTATTACGCCCTGATTATAAACCATCCCCGGACATCCCTGCGCTTCAGCGTCGCTCTTGAATGTGAGTGGTTATTATTGCTGGCTGATGAATTCCTCTATAAAGGTTTCAATGCCGGTAGGTTTACGTCCCAGCAGCTTTTCCATATCGTCAAAAGCAAAGTTGAGCGCTCCATTGACAAAAGTGGTGGCCGTCATCACACTCATAGCGATCTGTTCTTCGGGCAGGCCGATCTCTTCCAGCGTATTTTCGAGGTCCGAAATACTGATATCGGTGTATGTTATATCCTTGCCTGTAGCTTTACTCAGCATTCCTGCAAGCTCTTCGAGCGTGTACGCCTCCGACGACGTTATTTCATAGGTCTCATTTACATGCTGTTCAGGATCAGCAAGTCCTCTCGCCAGGGCCTCGGCCATCTCGCTGCGGTACGCCAGGTTTATCTTTTGTCCTCTCGAAGGGAACGCCCATTCTCCTGTTTCGGGAGCATTCCCCCAAAAGAAGGGTAGAAATTCGGTATAAAAAGTATGTCTGAAAATACTGTAGGCAAGACCCGACTCCTTAATAAGTTCTTCCGTCTTGGCGTGATCCAGGGAAAGGGGGCTCAATTTCTTATCGGCCTGTAGCATGCTGGTATAGTACAGTTGTTGCACATCGGCTTCTCTGGCAGCCTCTATGACGTTGCTGTGCTGGTTAGCCCGGCCTTCCATTGAACTTGAGGAGATGAGCAATACCCGGTCGATTCCCTGCATCGCTTTCTGAATCGATGGGTAATCTGAATAATCCCCGATTCTCAGCTCAACGCCCTTCTCTTTCAGCTCAGCTCCTTTTTCCGCACTTCGCACGAGTCCCGCTATCTCTTTATCGGGATTATTTTCCAGCAATACGTCAATCGCTTGGGACCCCAGATGTCCGTTTGCTCCGGTTATGAGTATCATAGTGAAATGTATTTTATATTACAAATTCAGCTTTTATATGTTATGAGCGAAAAGTGGGTTGTTTTATTCTTCACGTTTCACGTTGCCTAAACAAAATATATCCTCCGGGCGGTCCGGTCATGGTTTTTATCAATTTTAACTACAAGAGGGGTTTAAAAAATAAGGGAATTAATTATTGCCAGGGGGAGGTTGGAATCGCAGCATATACCCCATATGTAAGCATTTCAACCGACCGATAACGCCGACACCGGGCAAAGGAACGGTTTTGTAAAGGCCTCTACAATAAGCCGTATTTCTAACAGGCCTGGCAACGATATCCACTTCAATGTTCTGAAGGCTTGAATTGAATAGATACAGGTTATAATAGAATATTTCCACAACCTGCGGTCGTACGATTCACGGGATTCCGGCCTCTTTTTCAGTTGATGCTTTAAATGCTGTTATCTATCCTCTTGAGGAATGACTGAAGGGGACACAATCGTGTCAGGGGACGCTATTGCAATAAAAAAAACGGTGCCGCCATATCATGGCGACACCGTTGAAGGGATTAGGGATAGGGAATAGTCAGGGCTACATTAGAAACTGATAACGGCTTCGAGCATGACCCCGTCAAATTCGCCACCGTCATACTTGGTACCGGCAAAACCATCTCCGTCATAGGTTTGCTTCACATACTCCAGCTTGGCCAACACGTTTTTCGTCAGGAACCAGCCGCCGCCTATGTTGAAGCGATCGATTTCGATATCTCCGCTAACGGATTCCCCGTCTACCAGGTTATAGCGGCCGCCCAGGTAAAAATCATCATTGGCGCCGAAACGATAGAGCAGCTCTGCCCCATACTGATTAAATGTGCGTGTATCATCGACACCGTCTTTTATTTTGCCAGATGTGTTTTCATATACACCGTAGAACTCCAGTCCCTGGAATTTTACAAAGGGATTAATCATAATAGCCGTCATCTCTCCTGCAGCAGGATCAGCACCTCGTGGAGGTGTAAAGCTGGGAGCAAAACGTCCGGAACGAAAACCATCATCCATTACACTGTAGTAGCGGGAGCCCGCGCGGTCTCCGGAGTACAGGTAGATCGAGGGAGAGTTGGATACATTAAGAATGGATCCCGTCAAACGAAGGTGTATGACATCGCCCATCTTCTTTTCATATCCCAGTTTGCCATAGACGGTACCATGGGTTTTTATATCACTGGCAACAACGCTCTGATTCAGTTTCCCGTTGCTCAGGCCGACCATGGCAAGCAGACCCTTATTGTAGTAATAGACCTCACCGGCTACTTCCGTAGTAAAGGAATCCATGATATAGTTTCCTACAAACGGGTTGTGAATGGCAAATGCGTTATCGGTTCTTCTGAAGTGGTTGTCGCCGTAGTTGAGCTCCATGTGACCCACTTTAATGCGCACCTTGTCCATAAGGCCGGAAAGCAACCCTTCCTGAATGAAATCAAGACGATCGACCTGCATATAGCCACTCTTGACATACGCTTCCGTGTGGTGCTGCGAAGTCAGGTAGGTCCGCAAGTGCATGCGAAGTCCGTCCCCAAGGGCCACATCAAGATCTAAATTCGACGTTGCGAGATTGAAATTGGATTCCAGTTCGGAAAGAGCGGGAATCTCATTTTGATCAGTGGCATTGTTATCGTGACGAATACCCTGGAACTGTAGCGTATTCGCCCCGCCAATACGAACGTTCAGCCCGTCAAACTCGACATCCGTCTCGAAAGGAGCTTCAAACTGGTTTAGCCCGGTCTGATCGGGATTGGTATAATACTGCATCTCCCGGTCGAACTGGGCAAAAGCGCTTCCCGCCATCATAAAGAAGCCGAGAAGGAATAGTGAGGTATATTGTATGAAAGATTTCATGGTAGTACCTGTTTATTTTTGGTTAGTGCTTGCTGGTTTGTTAAAATGGACTAATGATTTCAGTGAATTTCGTTGATGCTTGTTACGCTGGAGATCACCTTCCAACTGCCTTCCACCGCATGCTGGTAGTAGTGGTTACAACTTCTGTTCCAAAAAGGAAGATGAGAACAAAAAAATCCTGAGAACCATTGCGAATTGCTCTTTACAGGTTAATAAAGGGGATTATATACACTCTTTTTTCCAATGGAAAACAACTGCCGACAAGCCTTTCTTTTCAGTGTTGCAGTATTGCAAGACTATTCTTCGCTACCGGTGCGAAGCTGCAATAGGGTTGTAGCGGACCCATTATATAGCTGTCAGCCGTTTTCTATTGGTCAACCCTTAAGAACCGGTCCGTTCGCTCATTCATTTGGAGCTATAGTTTAACATTAAATGAGTTTTCTCTATATTACTTTGTTATTTTAATTTTAATAAAAGGAGGGTATGGATATGATAGAAAAAGCAGGTCGTTATTTATTCGCACTGCCATTTGGTATTTTTGGGCTCTTTCACTTTATGAATGCAGGCCAAATGGCAGGAATGGTTCCGATTCCCGGTGGCGTTTTTTGGGTTTACTTGACGGGAATAGCATTGTTAGCCGCATGTATAAGTATCCTGATTGAAAAAAAAGCACGCCTGGCTTGTATACTGCTCGGGGTTATGCTGCTTATCTTCGTGTTGAGCATTCATCTCCCCGGCGTATTGGGAGAGGGGGGACAAACAGCGATGACCATGTTGCTGAAAGATACCGTTATGGCGGGTGGTGCCTGGGTGCTTGCCGGTCAGTTTACGAGCGATACGGGCTCAGGATTTAACGAATAGATCTCTGTTTTTCAATCCATCATCAAAGGTCTGTCCTATCATCGGGCAGGCCTTTTTTTGTCAACCCCTCGCTTTTTGCCAGGGACCCGTTATCGCCATGGTAAGGCCGGAATGCTGGATATTCATAAACAACGTTGATCCATCGGGGGAAAAAGTAGCGCCGGCCAGCTCTGAGTTTGACTTGGCATTGCGGCCGAGCTTATACACTTTACCCTCTGGTGTTATACCATTCAAATCCTGTTTTTCGCCGGTATCCTCACAGACAATCAGATCGCCCCAGGGAGCTACGGTCAGATTATCGGCGTTCTCAATGATGGTGCTATCCATCGATTCTACAAAAAGCTCAAGCGTGCCGGGATGATCCGCCTCGCCAGGGGCAGCTTCGGAATCACTCGGCGTATATTTCCATATTTGTCCCAGTTCTTCAGGGCCGCCGTTCGTACAGGCAAAATAGACCGCATCATTGCCATACCACATTCCTTCACCGCGGGCAAAGCGGGCGGCTCCATCCTCAAATCCCCGGTACCGCAGATCGTCCTCGGGACTGTCGACCTCTTCCATGTCAATCCACTCGGTCTGCAGCTGCTCTCCCACGTCCACCGTTTGCGACTCCCAGTTGCGGGTATCCAGCCCGGGACGTTCGCGAATTGCCAGGGCCTGCAGGGTTCCGCCATTCAACAGCTGTCCCGGCGTATCGGGAATAAAACGATAAAGCAACCCTTCCGAATCATCCTCGGTCAAATAAATAGCATTACTGTCAGGGTCCACTGCCACGGCCTCGTGGTTAAAGCGTCCCATCGATTTGATCGGGATGGGGCGTGCGCGGCCAATTTCAGAAGTAGCCGGTACTTCAAATACATAGCCATGCCGCCGGGCATAGACATCATCGGGATTGGAGACAAATTCTTCGCAAGTCAACCAGCTGTTCCAGGGCGTGGGTCCCCCCGCACAGTTGCGGATGGTACCGGCCAGGCTTAGAAACTCGCGGACTACCTTTTGGTTTTCAGTGTCATACACCACCGTCGTCGTCCCGCCCTGTCCCGGGTTATTATCCTGTCCCGGGTCATAGAACTCATCGGGATCAAGCCGGTCGGCCAGAGCAAAATTCTCACCAAACGCACTCTCAGCTCCGCCCTTGGCTGCATTCACTTCGTGATTCCGTATTAAGATAGTAAGTCCGTCAGGTCCCGGGAAGGTGGCCATGCCATCCGGGCGATGCGGTACCAAAAGGCCGTCATCCATTTTATCGCCGAAAGTAGAAATAATGTTGTAGGAAAAACCTTCCGGCAAATTAAAAAGTCCCGCAGGGTCTGACTGTAACGGTCCAAAGGGATCGGTTATCAGCTTCTCAGTGACTCCTCCCGAAGACGTGCAGCTGCTTAGTATGTGTAATCCTGAAAAGCCAAGCGTCAGGGCCCCGGCCTGCCTTAAAAAGTGTTTGCGTGAAATCGACATGGTTTATTTATTATCTGTTCCTGAATTTGACTAATGAGCAAGTATTAACATAGGATATACAAAACAAATATTAATATAAAATAAACATACCTTTACCCTTCAGCGACCATACTGTTGGACGAATTGCTGATTCATTCCGTTGAAGAAGGTGTATCTTTCGGAGGTTACGAAGTGTTTAACGGATAAGCCCGTAACAAATAACCGGAGCTAAGCCTTGGCCGGCTTTACGGTTTCGCTCTTACTGAAAGGCGACCAGCTTTTTTCCCTGACCTTGGCCAGTGCATTTTCCGCCGCCACATAGACTACCGGGATAAATACCAGGGTAACGAGCGTTGATGCTGCGAGTCCCCCTATCACCACCCGCGCCAGGGAAGCCTGAAGTTCGGCTCCTGATCCAAAACCAAAAGAGAGGGGAAGCAATCCCAAAATCGTGGTAAGCGTGGTCATCAGGATGGGGCGAAGTCGCAATTTCCCCGAGTGAATAACTGCCTCACGAATATTCATATGGTGTTCGCGGCGCATCAGGTTGATATAGTCGACCAGCACAATAGCGTTGTTCACCACGATCCCGATAAGCATTACAATACCCATCATGCTTTGCATATTGATGCTCGTTCCGGTAATCATCAGCGTGGGAATAACCCCGATAATAGCCAGAGGCACGGAAAACATGACTACCAGCGGGTCAAAGAATCGCTCAAACTGTGCCGCCATTACCATATAGATAAGGATCAGCGCCATGATAATAGAAAGTCGAAAATCAGCTGCGGCCTTCTGCTGTTCTTCATATTCTCCGCCGTAAACAATGGAAAAGCCTTCCGGCAGCTGCATGTCGGAAAGTTTATCACGGATCATCTCCACGGCTTCACCCAAGACAACGCCACTTTCCAGGTTCGCTGAAATATAGGAGACTCGCTGGCTGTTCACCCTGTTGATGTCCGTCGGTCCCCGTCCCTTGCTTTTGGAAACCACTGACGACACAGGAAGGACTTGTCCCCCGGGCGTGCGGATAGAAATATTTTCGAGGTCGGTGGTGCTCAGCCGGTCTTCCGGCCGCAGGCGGACCCTGATTGGGAATTCATCTCCGCCTACGCGGTATGTTCCGGCCCGGCTTCCCCCCACATTGGTCTGGATCACCTGGGCCACTTCACGGACCGTAAGGCCAAGATCGGCAATTTTTTCGCGATTAAAGACCATGTTCTGCTCCGGCCGCCCCTCGCGCCGGTCGGTACGGACTCCAGCCACTTCCGGGATTTCTTCCATCCGGCGCTTAATTTCTTCGGACAGTGTTTTGGCCTGGTCCAGGTTATAGCCTCTCAGCTGCACTTCTACCTCTTCACCTCCTCCGGAACCGAACAGCCTGCGAAGCATCCATAATCCCGACTGGGCGCTTACCCGTATATCGCCGCCCGGGACAAGGCCGGCCACATTTTCCCGGATTTGGTCGGCAATCCTGGAGGTACTCATCGAACGCTGGGAGGCTTCAACCATTGCTATCTCCACTTCCGCCCGCCCGTCGCGCACGTCGGTCGTTATATGCCTGACATCCTCCATGGGCAGATTGGCGCGGACTACTTGTTCCAGTTCTTGCAGGTATTCGTTTTGCACGGCAATATTCGTTCCTTCAGCCATCATAAAATCCACGTCAATTTCATCTGCATCCGACTGCGGGGCAAGTTCAACCGGAATTAAGGGAATAAGCAGCACACATCCTATAACCAAAGCGCCCGTAACCCCGAAGACCATCGGTTTCCGCTGGAGCGTTTGATCAATCAGCTTTGCATATTTGTGTTCCATGACAGCAAAAATTCGCTGGAACCAGTTTTTTTTCCGGGCTTTCTCGGAACCGGAAGGCTGGACCGTCAGAAATTTGCTGCAGAGCATCGGTACCAGCGTAAGAGCGGCAAAAAGGGAGCACACGAGGGCAAAGACGACAACCAGAGCCAGCTGCTGGAATATCGAGCCCGAGATGGTCTGCATGAACACCACCGGCAGAAATATAACGGAAGTGGTAATCGTGGAGGCGACAATGGCCCCGCCCACTTCGCGCGTTCCGACCAGGGCACTGGCTTCAAGGTCTTTACCCCGCTCCTCCCGGAGCCTGATAATATTTTCAAGCACCACAATGGCATTATCGACAATAAGGCCCACCCCCAGGGCAAGTCCCCCAAAACTCATCTGATTCAGCGTCAGACCGTTAAAATAAAGCAGCGCAAAGGTGGCAATAATGGAAATCGGAATGGACACGGCGATAATAAACGTCGACGAACCATTTCTCAGGAACAAATATAAGACAACAATCGCCAGGAGCGCCCCCCAGACGGCCGAACTTTGCACATTGTCGATCGAATTTTGAATAAACTCACTCTGATCCGTCGTCACGAACAGGCTCATGTCGTCGCGCTCCGCGTTGACCCGCTCGATCTCATCCCGGATTTCTTCCGCAACAGCCACCGTATTGGCGCCCGTTTGCTTGCGGATGCCAAATCGGACCATCGGCTTTTTATTGATAGTCACGAGCCGATTCAGATCCTCGTATCCCCACTTCACGTCTGCAACATCCTCAACGCGAATTGGCTTATCATCCACCATGGCAATTATGGTGTTGGAAATTTGATCGAGGGACTCGTATTCGCCCAGCGTGCGTACATATAACTGTTGCACCCCCGAGTTAACATTCCCCCCCGGCAGGTTTACATTTTCGCTGGCAATTGCCTGTTGTACCTGGGCAGAGGATAATCCACTGGCAATGAGCCGGTCGCGCTTGATATCTATGTGTACTTCCTTATAGACTCCGCCCCAGATATCAATGGACCCGACCCCTGCAATTTGGTCAAACCGCTGGGTCACTTCGCGTTCCAGAACCTGCGTAAGCTCCTGGAGATTCATATCCGAATTTGCCCCCACAATGACCACGGGAAAGTTATTGGGATCGAATTTCCATATCCGGGGCGGTTCCGCTTCGGGCGGGAGTTCATCCCGGACACGGTCCAGGGCCGCCCGGATATCGTTGGCCGCAACATCGATATCTGTCCCCTGGGCAAATTCGAGTGTAACCCGGCTTTGGCCCTCTTCTGAGCTGGAGCGCACGCGTTCTACTCCGGGTACACCCGCAATCGTATTTTCAATGCGTTCAGTTATTATTTTTTCAATCTCCTCGGATCCGACATTGGGATAATCTGTTGCAACGCTAAGTTGTGGGTACTCTATCGGCGGCAGCAGATCCACCGGCAAGTAGCGGAAAGACATGATGCCAAGGACGACAATAATGAGAAATAGCATCGTCGTGGCAATGGGACGTTTGACAGCGGTTTCAGTAATCTTCATAACAGTGCTATTTTATCAATCATGGTGGATCATATAAATTAGAAAAATCGCAGCGATCTATTCTCCATCCAACACACGCTGCAGCAGATCCTGTCGCTGCAGTCCCTGGAGCGCTAAAATACGATCCCAGGAACTCGCACGCACGCGGGCCTGGCCTGGACCGCTCACCAGCAGGTCCTGTCCCACCGTGACCACCCAGCTTCCGGATTCGATACCTTCTATGCCCACTTCCAGCCGGCCTTCGGCAATAACGTCAACCGGATGAAACTGCACCCCGGTCGGCTCTGTCAGCGGCGGGAGATTTTCACCCTCAACCTGCTCTACAGGCTCTATTTCGCTGCCCAGCGAAGCAGCAACATAGACTCCTTCCTCCCCGGTATTGGGATTCGTAAAAAGCGCACTCGTCGGGATGATCGTGGCCTGCCGGCTCTCCCCGTAGAGAATATCAACCGGTACGAACATCCCGGGACGGAGGTTGTGGTCGCGGTCAGCGACGTCAATTTCACCTTCGGTACTCCGGGTAATATTATTCAGAAAAGGTGAAATGCGGGATAGCCTGGCTTCAATAACTTCACGGTTTCCCCCGGCTGCGGACCCGGTATAAATGCGGGCGGTCTGGCCTATCTGTACTTTGTTGAGCATATCATCCGTCAACACCACCTCTATCCGCAAATTATTCAAGTCACCAATCTTAAAAAGGGAGGTATTGGGACCAACCTGCATGCCTACTTCTGCGTTGCGTTGTCCCACGGTCCCGTTTATGGGTGCACGAATGACGGTCTTCGACAACACCTCCTGTTGTTCCTGAAGGCTCGATTCGGATTGTTCCAGCTGAGCTTCGGCCAGTTCTATATCTGCTTCCGCAGATGACATCTGGGCCTCCAGGGTCTCCATCTCCATGTCACTTGAAAGGTTTTTATCGCTGAGCTGTTTCGTACGCCTGTATTGCGCTTCCAGCTCTTTATAACGCGCCTGTGCCTGCTTCAACCGGGCCTGGTTAATGCGGGCGTTCGCACGGGCTTGCTCGACCTGCTCCCGGTACTGGCGATCTTCCAGTGAGATGAGGGGCTCCCCTTTTTGGACGGAATCGCCGGTCTGGACGTGAATCTGCGAGATTTTCCCCGATATCTCGGGATAGAGTTGCACCTGGTTCTGGGCGACCACGGTGCCGCTCAATCGCTCAGACAGCGGCAGCGATCCGTAGCGCGCCTGTACCGCTTCAACAGCCGGGATAGAGGCGGTATTGGCTCCCTCTTCCCTGCTATTTGAATCGCCATAGCAGGAGACCAGCAACATCGCCGCCAAAGTCAGGAGTAAATTATGGATGGAAATATCAGCCTTTAAAAAGATCATTCGTTGTCTGTATATACATTCTGATTACGTTCTCAAATACCTGCGTGGTACTTTGACCGATCTGAGGGAGCCTTGTTAGGCCGCTCACTGTGGGTAGCTTCGCTACAGGTTACGCTCCGTCTCATATCGGGCGGCTGTCCGGACGTCCGACAAGGAGGGTTTCCTATTAGCTACTTGTTTAAACCACCTGTTCGCATCTTGGCTGCCACGGGACTGGCATGGTTTACCAAGTCCTCATTAAAAACAGTGCCTGGATGAAATATATGCCGAATTTTACTCAAAACCTTCATTAAGAGATGTAATATCTTGTTAGAATTAAATAAACGGCATAATTCTGAAGAAAAATTGAGTTTTAGACCCCATAATGTCTCGCCGGAATTTATTTAATGTAATTTTACAATCATCCGTTCATCATCGGTCTTGCCTTTAGAGCAACCCGTAATAAAAGAGACGACACGTATTTCTCGTTCATCCATTCAATAACGCTTGTCATTGCACGTACACCCGTTCCAATGTATGTTGCTTGAATAAAATGACTCCACCGTTTTTGATTGTAGGTTAACCAATTAAGCAATGGATCGGAGTCCTCTTTTTTATATAACCTCACAACCGGTGTCCCAGATCAATGAAAACTCCCGGAAGGGAAAACAAAAACGTCCTGATCCCTGCCCCCGGACAGTTGGGAGAATGAAGTGGGATTGGTACCTTGTGTCTTTCCCGGAGACCCCATAACCGGAAACTATATGGCCATGAATCAACCCGTATAATTTGCACGGGGGACCCGGGTGAGCACAACTCATAACCATGAACAGCCAAAACCGGGACCAGGACAACCAATAATGAACCAATTGCGAATCTATTCAGGCCTGCTATGGATACCATAACACAGATAACCCTCGGGGCAGCCGTCGGGGAGGCGGTACTGGGCAAAAAGATAGGCAACAAGGCTCCTCTCTGGGGGGGCGTCTTGGGCATAGTACCCGACCTTGATATTCTAACCATACCTTTTGTCAGCAACATGCAGGCGCTGGCACTACACCGGGGCATTACCCATTCGATAGTATTCTGCGTGGCGGCTGCAGTTCTGCTGGGCTGGATGCTCGACCGGCTCTACCGCAGGGAGAAGGTGGGATGGCGCCACTGGTCGTGGATGGCATTCTGGACGCTGTCTACACATGTTTTTATTGACGTCTGCACGACTTACGGCACCCAGATACTGCAGCCTTTCAGCAACAGGCTCTTTAGTTTAGATACGATCTTTATCATCGATCCCTTCTACACGCTGCCTCTCATGATCGGTGTACTCACTGCACTTTTTATTCAACGAGAGTCACCCGTGAGACGATGGGCCAATTATACCGGCATTGCGGTCAGTACCCTGTATATGCTGGCCGGACTGGGTATCAAGTCACATATAAATGCCGTTTTCGAACGAAACTTCGAGGCAAAAAACATCACTCCGGAACAATATATGACAACACCCACCCCCTTCAATATTTTTTTGTGGACAGGCTATGCCGAACAAGGGGATACGCTTTATGCCGGGCTTTATTCCTTCTTTGATGGTGAGGACGATATCCGGTTTCACCGGATAACACAACATGAAGAACTCCTGGAACCGTACCGGGGACAACCTGCCGTAGAGCGGATGCTCTGGTTCTCCCGGGGCTATTTTGTGGCCGATAAAGGTACAAGCGGCGAGCTGTTTATGCATGACCTGCGCTTCGGCCGATCGGACTTCTGGCTTACCGATCAGCCGGCACCCTATGTTTGGAACTACCAGCTTCAGTTTAACAAGGATTCAACTCAGGTCACGGGATTTCGCCGCTTTCAGCCCGACTTCGAGCGTCGTGCAGCGCTGCTCGGCCGATTGATGGATCGCATCTTTACGGAACCGATACAGCCCCACTAACCCGGATTTCTCTCCGGGAAACTTGTACTTCAGCAAGGCGAAGAAAAAATTGTAGTGCAGGCGTACCCCGCTTCGCCCGCCACTACACATCGGCCGGGATACCCTGATTTCTACGGGTCACCACTTCAACACCCAGTCCATACTCCCTCTATATCGCTTCGCACCACCGCCTCTATCACCTTCATATTGGCCACGGCATCCTCCAGCGCGGTAGGCACTTCTTTATCTTCGAGTATGGCTTTGGAAAAAAGCTCGCCCTGAACCGTATATTGATTGCTCGGCTCAAAGCTGATCTTCCTGCTTTCTTCACCGGTATGCAGGTGAATGGACGTCGGCTGGTCAACGGGAGCATTAAAAGGCATATCGATTTCCATTTTCCCCTCCGTCCCAAAAATGCGCACGCTTTGGTGCGGTGCCAGCTGGGTGGCACAGGTGAAGGTAGCCGTCCCCCGGGGAAATTCCATAACCCCGGAAGTGAGCCGGTCGATCCCCAGATCGGGATCGATCTCCCTCGTTCCGAAAACCTGCTCGGGCTCCTCTCCAAACAGGAAACGGGGTACGGAGATACAGTAACAACCGATATCCATAAGCCCGCCCCCGCCAATATCGGGCTTGTTGCGTACATTTTCAGGGTCATCATTGTAATAGGAAAAGAAGGACCGGATGGTACGGACCTTCCCCAGGATGCCGCTTTCCACCAGTTCTTTTGCCCTGATCCAGCGCGGGTGGTGCCGGTACATAAAGGCTTCCATCACCTTTAAATCCGGATGTTTCCGGGTTTCTGAAAGCAGCTTTTCGGCTTCATCCGCAGAGAGTCCGATCGGCTTCTCACAGAGCACATGCTTGCCGGCTTCCAGTGCTTTTACCGACCAGGGCACATGCAGGTGGTTGGGAAGCGGGTTATAGACAGCCTCGACTTCCGGCAGCTCCAAAAGCTCTTCGTACGACCCCACGGCCCGGTTGATATCCAGCTGGTCGGCGGCCTCCCGTGCCCGGTCGCCACTTCGGGATGAAATAGCCACAATTTCACAGTGATCAGCCTGCTGCATCGCCGGAATCACCTTCTCAATCCCGATTTTAGCGGTACTCAATATGCCCCATCGAATAGTTCGTTGTCTTTCCATAAATATAAATACTGATCAATAATTATTGTTAGTACATGATGCGGCAGATTCCCAAATAAAATATGTATCTTCCGAAACCTAAAAGTATTGTTTTGATAATGACATTGACAAGAGCCGGCAATCGCTGGAATCCTGGCGGATCTATTCCCGCACAAGGGCTCATTGTTAATAAAAGCGCTCGCTTTTACGATTCCTCGCCGGAATCGTCTTCGTTACCTCCGACCCCGGGAGGCAGCTGCACGCCCGACATATTTTTAAAGACTTCCAGCATCTCCATAGGCAGGGGAATAAACGCAAAGGTCGCATTCTCCTCGCTGATATCAGTCATCGTCTGCAGGAAACGCAGCTGCAGGGCCATCGGTGCTTCTTTCATCATGGTAGCGGCCTCAACAAGGCGCTCGGCGGCCTGGAATTCCCCTTCGGCGTTAATCACCTTGGCGCGACGCTCACGCTCGGTTTCAGCCTGCCGTGCCATTGCTCGTTTCATATTTTCAGGCAAGACCACGTCACGAACCTCCACCGAGACCACCTTAATGCCCCAGGGGTCGGTCTGCCGGTCAATTATTTCCTGAATATTCCTATTCACTTTTTCGCGCTCGGCCAACAGTTCATCCAGTTCCACCTGTCCCACAATGCTGCGCAGGGTCGTTTGAGCCAGCATGGAGGTTGCATGGATATATTGCTCTACCTGTATGACGGCATCTTCTGCATCGATAACCCGGAAAAAAGTAATGGCATCCACATTCACCGTCACATTGTCCTTCGTAATGACCTCCTGCTTATCCACATTAATGGTCAGCACCCGCAGGTCCACCCGCTCTATCTTATCAATAAAGGGAATAAGAAAAATGAGTCCGGGTCCCTTGGTACCCTTATACTTTCCAAGCCGGAAAATAACAGCCCGCTCGTACTCCCGGAGGATCTTAAACATCTGGGGCAGCAGGATAGCTGCCAGCACTGCGATGGTAATGATCCAAGTGAGAGAATTGATAAATTCATCTCCGTTTTCCATATCAGTATTTTTTATTTGTGTTTTCTATTACGTACTGCGTTTGACCTTGGCCGTCAGGCCATCGATTTCAATAATTTCGCATGTCTCCCCCTCCCCGATTTCCTCATCACTTACCGCATTCCAGTATTCTCCACTGATAAAAATGCGTCCCCTGCCCCCCTTGATAGGCTCTACAATCTCCGCCTTGCGTCCGATCATCGACTCCTTGCCGGTAATATTACCGGAGAACTGAATCCGGATTCCCTCTGTTACGATCCAGACAAAAAAGAGGGTGGTCAGTACCGTGGCCGGAACGAGCCATGCCCACGAAAGCTCCATCGACTGCGGCAAGTCCTGAAACAACATCAGTGCGCCGAGAAAAAAAGCAACAGCCCCGCCCCCGATCAGGATACCGAAGGCCGGGGTAAACGCCTCGGCAACAAAGAGCACAATTGCCAGGCCGATGAGTGCAAAGCCTGCGATATTGATCGGCATGGAAGCCGAGGCGTACAGCACCAGGATCAGCGCGATAACCCCCGCCACGCCCGGGACGATGGCACCGGGATTCGTGACCTCGCCGATAATCCCGTAGATGGCGATCATGGTGAGGATGAGCATGACTTCGGGACGCATGATAAAACTAAGGAGACTTTCTGCCAGATTCGTGGGAATCTCTTCAATGGTAGCATTTCGGGTTTGCAGGGTATCGCCCCCTATCACCCGCCCGTCTATCTGTTCGAGCACCTCCTCCCGGTTACTGGAGATAAAATCGATAACATTCAGCTCAAGCGCTTCGGCGGCGGTAATGGATTCCCCGTCACGAACCGCGGATTTCGCCCACTCGGCATTCCGGTCGCGCCGGTTGGCCACGCTTTCGATAAAGCTTTCCGAATAATTAAATATTTTCTTCTGCATTACCGAATCCTGCTGTCCGCCTCCCATCTGCACCGGAGAAGCCGCTCCGATGGTTGTGGCCGGGGCCATGGCGGCGATATGGGCAGCCATGGTGATAAACGTACCGGCACTGGCCGCCCGCCCCCCTTCTGGAGCCACATAGACCACAATGGGCATATCATCGGAGTCCAGGAACAGCTGTACGATATCTTTGGTGGATTCCAGCAGACCGCCCGGCGTATCCAATTGAATAATGAGCGCTTCGGCCTGCAGCTCTCTCGCCCTGGCAATTCCACGGTTTATATAGTTGGTGGCCGTCGGAGAAATAGAGCCCTCGACCAAAATCATGGCCACCCGGGCCGAGGAGGTGTCGGATACGGCCGTGGTATCGGGCTGGGCCTGCCCGTCCCCGGCTGCCAGACATAATAGTGTTATGATGATCATCAATCGCTTCATATATGTAAGATATCAAAAAGGATTTCGGAAGCAATAGAAATACGGATATTAATTAACATGAATCATTTATGGTACAAAATAAATGT
The DNA here is from genome assembly GCF_900129315.1 of Fodinibius roseus. Taxonomy (GTDB): domain Bacteria; phylum Bacteroidota; class Rhodothermia; order Balneolales; family Balneolaceae; genus Fodinibius; species Fodinibius roseus. The sequence continues at coordinate 89,777 of NZ_FQUS01000015.1, read as the reverse complement.
TACCGGGTTACAACAGGAAATAAAAACTGCACAGATATTTTTGTCACTCTGGCCATAACTGATAGTCGCTATTTAGAAACAGGTTCAATCGAAAAATTCGGAATGCGGCAAGGCTATGGCTGTATGGAGCGATAAAAGACTTTAACGGTGTTACGCCGGATGCAAGAAGCTTGTTGTGATAACATATTCTTAATCTAATAATAATATTCTCGCAATTACCTTTTTCCTTGAATGTACTAATATTGTTTACAGAATTTTTTTACCTGTAATAGACGGAGAATGGGCAAATACAGCAAGAAAAATGGGCTGGTCGAACGATTTAAACATGGTGACCAACAAGCATTTGCGGAACTTTATGATAAATATCATGGTAAATTATTTCGATTCGCACTAAGCTACCTGAAATCGAAGGAAGAGGCCGAAGATGTCGTACATGATCTTTTTGTAAAACTTTGGGAGAAGAAAGAGCAACTTCAGGAAAACGAAAATTTTGATGCGTACCTCTTCACAGTATCCAAAAACCATATCCTAAATCGGATTCGAAATAAGAAGGTCCGCCGAGACTGCCGGAATTCTATTCAGAAATCCATAGACATTCATGCCAATCCTACCATCCGGCAGGTGTCAGGAGCTGAATACAAGGCAATATACGACAAGGCGCTAACCCTCCTGCCGGACCGGAGAAAACAGGTTTATCTGCTCAGCCGACAAGAGGGACTCACCTACAAGGAGATTGCGGCCAAATTGGATATCTCTAAAAATACTGTCGAGGTGCATATTGTCCGCGCTCTTAAATCCATTCGGAATAGTTTGGACCTTCAGGGAGATCAACGGCTTCGGACCTTAATTCGGAACCTGTATTCCTGAGTTCGACTCCCCTTTGTTAAATAATTGTAAACTGCGTAATGGTGAAGATCTATCTATGTGTATAACCAGTAGATAATCAAAACCGACCGTGCAGTCAATGTCAAACCCCGAGCATAACGAATATAAAAAACGTTGGGATGCCCTCAATGAGGCCCCGTTAGAGAAGGACCAGCGAGAACAGATAAAGTCACGAATCGTTGAAACCCTTTCGCTCAGTGAACAGAATGCCGTATCCCGCTCTGCTTTTCCAAAATACGCTTATGTGCTTACCGCCGCCGCTTCATTGCTTCTTTTGGCTGCTATACTTCTTGGATTGCATCTGAATACAAATCCTGTTGAAGACGGCCTTGAAACCAAGGAGTACCGTACCTCCGTCGGGGAAACAAAAAGAGTGCAACTTTTTGACGGAACGCAAATTTGGCTGAATGCGAACAGTCGTTTATCGGTACCCGCGAACTATAACCAGGCAAACAGGGTGATTTCACTCCGTGGGGAAGCCTATTTTGAGGTACAACCGGATTCGCAGCATCCGTTCCGGGTGCATAGCAACGGGATGTCTACACAGGTATTAGGCACAAAATTTAATGTGCGATCCTATCGGGATGATTCCCTTCAGTATGTCTCGGTCGTTGAAGGTAAGGTCAGGGTACAAACAAGAGGGCAGGATAAGAACTCTTTCATGAAGAGCAAGAAACAGATCGATTTGGAAGCAGGCGAGCAGGTACAGGCAGATGTACAGAAGTTATCGCTCATTAAAAAGAAGATGGTAAATACCAAGCGGATCGCTGCATGGAGAAGCGGAACCTTACAATTCACACAAACCCCGCTCAAGCAGGTCGCAGACGACTTCTCCCGTCGTTTTGGTGTCATGATACGCTTTGCCAAGCCCGAAATGCATGAAATCCGGATTACCGGAACATTCGACAACGATTCCTGGGAAGAAATTATTGAAATGATCTGCCTGTCTACGGACTTGAATTATGAGATTGCGGATTCAACCATAACAATCCACTGACTACGGACAAAGCAAGGAGGCCTATGATGAAGTGAGTATACAATTGGTAATAAAAAAGCCGGATGTGCTGCAACACATCCGGCTGACAACTCAACACAGCAATAAAAATCACTGTTTACCCCAAACAGGGGTGAGCATCGCTAAGTCATAAACTAAACTATGAAAAATTTATTACCCAAATCAATAGCATTTGTCTTAATTCTATTCATTTCGCCCCCGGACCATAGCTATGCACAGGTAACGAGCCTGGACGAACGGGTCCACTTCAGCCCTTGGTCCACAGAACACAACAAGGCAATCACAATAAAACGACAGGAACTGACGCTCGAATCAGCCGTTAAAAAAATTGAGCCGCTTACGAAGCTGACCTTTATTTACAGCCGGGATAACATTGACCTGCAGAAACCGCTCATTCTCCAGGCAGATCAAACACCCATTGGTGAACTGGTGGACGACTTGTGCAGCCAGTTGAGCATCACCTACCAATTTCGTTCTGATAAAATAATTCTCTCTTCCAATCAGAAAGAAACCGCGCCTTTAGCCGCTTTTACCGTCAGCGGCCAGGTGCTGGATGGTGATTCCGGCCTTCCTCTGCCGGGTGTTAATATCCGTATAAAAGATAGCAGCCGGGGAACCACCACAGACCGCGAAGGCCGGTTTTCGGTCGGTAAGTTAACAGAAGGGGATCAGCTGGTCTTTAGCTTTATCGGCTACAGGTCGAAGGAAGTGACGGTACGGGAGGCCAATGAGATAACCGTACGACTTTATCCCAAAGCTAACGAACTCTCTGAAGTGGTGGTAACCGCACTGAATATCGACCGGGAGCGGAGCCGGTTGGGATACTCCATCCAAAGCGTTAAGGGCGAAGAACTCAATAGCAGCTCTGAATCGAATATAATAAATGCCCTCAGCGGTAAGGCCTCTGGAATCAATGTGACCAGTGCCAGCGGAAATATAGGAAGCTCTTCCAGGATAGTTATCCGGGGAGAAAGTTCTATTAGCGGAAATAATCAGCCTTTGTTTGTTATTGATGGTACGCCGGTGGATAATAGCAACATAAAGTCCGGTACGGGATCCGGCTTCAGACCGAGTCCGAGTGGCAGTCGATCAGCCATAGACTTTGGAAATGCTATCAGCGACCTTAATCCCGCTGATATCGAATCCATCAGTATTTTAAAGGGACCGAATGCCGCAGCCTTATACGGTTCACGTGCTGCTAACGGGGTTATACAGATAAAAACCAAAACCGGACAGGGCATAGAAGGCTTCAGAGTCACAGCAAATTCAAGTGTCGCCTTTCAACGGCCCAGCATATTACCGGATTATCAAAATGAGTACGGCCAGGGCGCAGGGGACTATTTTGAATATGTAGATGGTGCCAATGGCGTCCATGATGGCACCGATAGCAGCTTTGGTCCCCCCCTCGACGAGGGACTCGAGTTTGTACAATTTAACTCTGAGGGGGAACCGGCGCCTTGGGTTTCACATCCGGATAATGTCAAAAACTTTTTTGAGACCGGTACGAAACTATCTAACAATATTGCCATCGCCGGGGGTTCGGGCGGAGTGGATTATAAACTTTCCATGACCAGCGTGAATGAAAAGGGGATGGTACCGAATACTGATTTGGGACGGAATAATATTTCCCTGAACGCCGGCGCCAGGCTTTCCGATAATTTTAATGTGCGAACATCTGTCAACTACATAAAAACGAATAGTGGAAATCGCATGGGCGGGGGATATGACGATCAAAATGTGATGAAGCAGTTTATGTGGTTTGGACGCCAGGTCGATATCCCTGCCTTAAAGGAACAGTATAACCAATATGGGAACGTCATGAACTGGAACACCAGCTGGCATAGCAACCCCTATTTCATGTTGTATGAAAATACGAATTCATTAGACCGAGACCGGCTCATCGGAAATGTCGCATTGACTTATAACTTTTCCGAACGGTTATCGCTGTCTTTGAGAGCCGGAAATGATTTTTACAGCGATGTCCGATCTTTACGTCGTGCCTATGAGGACTTTGAATTCCCGAAGGGTGCTTTTACCGAGGATGCCTATAAAATTTCGGAACAGAACTATGACTTTCTTTTAAAAGGCGATCAGTCTTTAAACGAAAATTTTTCGGTTAATTATTCTGTGGGAGGAAACTGGCTGAAAAAGACGCTGCGGCAAAATAAGGTTCAGGCCAATCAACTTGCCGTTCCGGGCGTTTATAACGTAGGAAACGCGAAAGGCATACCTTCTGCCAGAAATAGATATGAAGAAAAGCAGGTCTATAGTTTATACGGGTTAACGGAAGTACGGTTTAGAGATTATCTTTTCCTTGAGGTTACCGGCAGAAACGACTGGTCCAGTACCCTGCCTCTGCATAACAACTCTTACTTCTATCCCTCTATCTCCCTTAGCGGTGTTTTGACAGAGATGTTTGACTCCGAGGGAACCATTTTAGATTATGCGAAGCTTCGGGGAAGCCTCGCCCAGGTCGGCTCCGATACCGATCCATACCAGATCAGTTCGGTATACAACAGCGCGGTTAGTAATTGGGGGTCAATGACCACGGTTTCGGAAGCCAATACCATTCCGAATGCTGATCTCAAGCCTCAATTAACGAATTCTTATGAAGCAGGGGCGGATATTCGTCTGTTTCAAGGTCGCCTGGGGGTTGATTTCACCTGGTACCATACGCTTACGGAGAACCAAATCATCAGTTCGAGTATTTCCAATACAAGCGGATATTCACAGCGTTACTTCAATGCCGGCGAAATCCAAAACAAGGGTATTGAGCTCACCACCTACCTGAAGCCATTGGGCCAGGATTCACCGGTACAATGGGAGGTCGAGGTTAATTATGCCCGCAACCGAAATGAAGTAGTGGAGCTGGCAGAAGGGATTGACCGCATACAACTGCAGGGAAATCACCTGTTCGGGCTTGATGTCGTAGCTGTGGAAGGGGAACCCTATGGCGCCTTCTACGGCCGGGGGATGCAACGGAATGACGATGGTGAAGTTATTTTTGGCTCCAACGGACTCCCGGAGTTAACCGAAACAGGAGAAATACAGGGTAACTATCAGCCGGATTGGACAGGAAGTATTTCCAATTCAATCACCTTCAGAAACATTACCGTAACAGCTTTGATCGACGGCAGCTTTGGCGGTCAAATATACTCAGGTACCAATGTTGTTGGTAGAAGAGCCGGCGTGTTGGCCTCTACCCTTCCCGGCCGCGAGGAGGGCATTATTGGGGACGGGGTCGTTGAAAATCCGGATGGTACGTATAGCACTAATACGACCAGGGTTGACGCTAAAAGTTGGTATAGCGGGTATTATGCCTACGATAATACTGAGGTTAGCATCTTCGACTCCAACTATATCAAATTACGTGAGGCCCGCCTGGCATATAATCTTCCCAACAGCCTGTTGGAGCATATACCTGTCCGCTCGATTAACCTGTCGATGGTAGGTCGCAATCTGTTACTGCTGCATAACAGCGTTCCCAATATTGATCCTGAAACAGCTATAGCAAGTGACCTGCCACAGGGGTTAGAGGTCGCCCAGGTCCCTTCCCCCCGATCCGTAAGCTTCAACGTTTCTGTCTCTTTCTAAATAAACCTTCTAAACATTTTCTATCATGAATTCTAAAAATATTGTAATTGCGACTGTTGTGATTCTTCTTCTGTTAACAGGGTGTAATGACCTGTTCAATGATAAATTCGAAAAAATAAATACTAATCCGAACGATCCGGTGGAAGTAGGACCTGATCTGTTACTGCCCCAGGGGATAGAAAGTGCTGTCGATCATTATCAAGGTGCGTCGACGGGGATGGAATTCGGAAACCTGGTCGTACAGTACTGGGCACGGGTAGCGGGGACAAACCAGGACCGGTACATCTATTCTAATTCACAGTTTTCCGGATTATGGAACGATTCATATGCCGGTGAATTAATGGACTTTAAAAAAATAATCCAGTTGGGACAAGAACTGGATAACCCCAATTACCAGGCCATTGGCATGATTATGACGGCCTGGAATTTTTCGCTTCTTACAGATTCCTATGGCGATATACCCTACTCGGAGGCCCTGAAAGGAAAGGATGAGGAGGCTATTACAAAGCCCGTGTTTGATCGCCAGCAAGCTATCTACACCGATTTAACTAAACAGTTAGATGAAGCCCGGGAAATTATTGTACCCGGCGAGCATCCGGTCAATGGGGATATTTTGTTTGATAACGATATGATGAAATGGAAGAAATTTGCCAACTCACTCCGCTTCAGGTTGTTAATGCGTATCTCCGGCAAAGAAGAGGTATCCACCGAATTGCAGCATCTCGTTGACAACGAACCAATGTTTACGGACAATAGGGATAATGCTCAGCTTACCTATTTGTCGGATCCTCCGAACCGGCATCCCTTTGCGGAACTGCCGTCCGGGCGTCAAAACCAATTTCGAATGAGCCGAACCCTTATCGATTATCTGGATAAGCTGAACGACCCGCGGCTGGAGGTTTTTGCCGATACGGCCGATGCGAATGGCAGTCTTTACGTTGGGGTTCCCAATGGCCTATCGCCGGAAGCTGTGGGAGAGATTGATATCAGCCGCACATCCAGGATAGGTTCTTTTTTTCGGCGGCCGGAAACTCCGGGGGTTCTCATGACTCTTGCCGAGCTTAATTTTCTGAAGGCCGAGGCCGCTCACCGGGGATTCATATCCGGATCGGCAGAGGATTACTATGAGCAGGGCATTGCAGCTTCCTTAGAACAGTACGGCGTATCGGGTCTTTCAGCCTATTTATCACAGGAAGAGGTGGTTTTTGACCCGTCGCAAGCACTCCAGCAGATTGGGAACCAAAAATGGATCGCTCTTTACGGGCAGGGATTGGAAGCCTGGAACGAGTGGCGCAGAACAGGTTACCCGGATCTTAAGCCCTCTGTAGCAAATGACAATGATGACCGGATCCCGGTCAGAATGCAGTATCCCTTTCAACTGGAAACGACAAACAAGAAACATTACGAAGAAGTCATCGGCCGACAGGGAGAAAACAGCATCAACACTCCCGTTTGGTGGGATCAATAATAATCCGGCTCAAATACAATTAACCTACCCCGAAGCAGAGCCCATCGGGTATTACTTCAACTTTGCTGCGCAAACGTTACGTGTAGTTTTCGACCCAGAGGGTCGGGGAATTAGACCACCGAATTATTTCAAAAACCCTGATAACCAAAGGGGAGGATGTTCAGTCATTCTTCCCTTTTTATTATTAGCATATGTTTAGCCCGCATGTTTCACTCCCGGGGAACCAAGGTTGGGGACGAAGCCCAAAAGACGGGAAAGAATTCTGTGATATGGATCTCGGGTATTTAATTGGTAATCTTAAGCTGGTCCAGTACGTTTCTATTACTATCAATGGCCTTGAAGAGCAGCGTATCGCCTTTAATATGCCAGTGAGTATAATGGTGTTTGAAGCGGAGCCTGTCCATTTCCGGGTATTCCGATATGGTTTTTCCCGGTTCTAATCCTCCCCCTGCCCCCCCGGTAACAATATAGTAGGTTCTATGATCGCCGTATTGTTTGATAAGCCGCTCATAGGCGTGGCTGTGTCCCGCCACTACAAAGTCAATGTTGTGCTCCCGTAGCAGGGGTTCAAGGGCGTCACGGACTGAAAGTTCGCCGTGATAGCCCGGCCAGCCCTGGGCATACGGAGGGTGATGCAAAAGGATAAAGTTCCATGTGGCCCCGGTCCAGAATGATTTCTTCAGTTCACTTTTCAGCCACTGGTATTGCTCTGATTTTTCAGAGAGCCCTACAGGAAAGGTATGATGGGGATCGAGGGCTATAAAAGCTGCATTTCCACTGGACCATGAATAATAGGTTTGAAGGGATTCACGTCCGTTTCTTATATATCGGTGATAATTATTCGGAATCATATTGTCGTAAAAACCATCGTAATCGTGATTGCCCGGTATAAAGAACGTGGGGATATGGGCGCCGACAGGGTGGAGCGTCTGCAACAATTGCGAGTATTGCCGGGGACGCCACGCTTGATTCGTCAAATCTCCTACTCCAATAGTAAATTGCAATGGGTGTGACTGCATGGCATGCACTATCTGATCGAATGTTTCCCACCCGCTTTGACTATCTCCCCAGATGGCAAATTGGAAATGCGTTGTATCCTTGGGTATCCTGAAGCGGTATAGGTTAGAACGGCTTTTCCCCTGTTTAACCCGGTAATAGTATGTTTCACCGGTTTCCATGTTTGATAGCCTGGCTTCGTGTAACGTTTGCACGGAATCGCTCTCAATCGAACGATTGAGTTGATCCGGCTGGAGGCCCCAGGTAAGCTCATGATGGCTTGCCAAGTCGGTCTCCCAAAGGATTGATAGACTGTCGGAACCGGTCTGCTGGAGGTAAGGGGGAGTTGTGAAATGGGGATATTCCGCAACTTTTTTTTCTGCTGCAGAAACCCTGATCCCAGCAGGATTATCGACCGCTGCCTGGATTGCAGCTATCGTTTCGGCGGGTAAGTGGGTTGGCCAGGTCGTAGCTTTTTTTACCAACCGTTCTATGCGGCGATACAACCGGCGGTATTGCACATACTCTGTATAGTGCTTCTGATCATACGCACGAACAGCATTTAGGCCTCCCCACATCGCATTATTCAACACCCGTACAACCAGCTGTTTGGGCTCCTGGCTCGCCGGCAGGTTGAACGAACGTCCCCGGTAAACCGGGATTCGTTTGTTATCATACCACAGCTGTGCTCCGTCATCGGCGTGTACCCGCAGGGTTACCGGCTGCGGCATGGGAAGCCGAACAGTATACCACAAGGGACTGTTGGGTTGTAGGATACGGTGTTGAACTTCAACGGGATAACGGTTTTGGGGGACATGCGACAGGCTAACCTCCAGCCCTTCGATAGGAGTGCCGGGCCCGTACCGCCATTTTTTGCCGGCGAATATTGTTAAGGGGGAGGGACGTGTTGGTTTGGGGAGTCCCTCGAAGCTACGGTTCAGTCGCAGAACCTCCGGTGATAAAGATCGCAGTGCATGATAAAACACTGAAGACGGTCCGAAAACAGGACGTTCGGCAGGTTGTCCTATTATAGTATTAGCATGCGACACTAAGAAGAAACAAAGAAGAACAGATAAGCGGACGATATATCGGGAATGTTGTAACATAATACAGCGTAACTATTAAGACTCCATGGTTTGTTTACACCATAGTACACCTTATAGGGACTTCCACCACTACACCTTCTTCTAAAAAATCATTATGGAACTAACCTTCCGATTAGTTTTATTGATTTACTGTGGATTAGGAGTTATGTTGGACAAAATCAATATTAACTAACCAATTGGTTTCACTTTATGGCAGAGAATAAGATCGATACTCGCTCCGAGATCGCGCAGGCGGCCCGGTCAGAATTTATAGCTCATGGCTACGAAGGAGCCCGGCTGCAGAGAATAGCAGACGGGATCGGAGTCACCAAGGCGATGATTCATTATTACTTTAATACCAAACAGCAATTATTCGAGCACGTGTTCCGGCAGTCCGTTGAAGAGATGTTCAGCGGATTGACGGAGTTGCTGGACAAAGATATTCCCCTCTTCAAGAAAATAGAGCAGCTGATTTCTGTTTGTCTCGATAAGGCCAAAAACGATCCGGGGGTTTTGGGGTTTGTGCTCACCGAAAGCAACCGGAACGCCGACTGGCTGCTGCCTCTCATCGAGGAAGAGGTCTCCCTGGAGAAGGCCGCATTTGCCGAGCAGATAGCAGAAGCGTCCGCAAGCTACACCATCACCTCGGTAGATCCGAATCAGCTGCTGCTGAATATTTTTTCGCTGTGTTATTATCCGTCCCTGTCAGCGCCGATCAACCGGGCGGTATTGACCGATGGCGACGACAGGGAGCTTGTGGCCAACCGTCAGGGTATCATACTCGATACGATTTTAAACTGGCTGACGGCTTAGGAGATTCCAGGGGAATATGTTACGCCATTCCGGAACAGCACCTTTTTTTGGTGAAAAAGATGCAATCAATAAAAAAGCCCACTCGAAGCTTATATTCATGAGGAAGCCTTCTTAACATGACAGATTGCTTCCCTGATGATATCCAGCATCAGTTCGACCTCTTCAAGGTGAGTGCGGAAATTAAGCAGTGCCATGCGCACATAAATTGTTTCATCGATGTGGGTAGAAGAGAGGAATATTCGTCCGTCGCGGTGGATATAATCCACGAGCTTTTTATTAAAATCATTGGGGTCCCCCGAGTCTGGAATATATCGAAAAAACAGGATCGACAACTCCGGTTCCGGTCCCACCTCAATACCCGCTATTTTTCGGAGTTCTTTATAACAGTACCGGGTGAGCAGCAACTTTTCTTCGAGGGCCGCCCGGAACGGCGCAATCCCCAGAAGCTGGAGCGGAAGCCACATCCGCAGGCCGCGAAAATGTTTGGAAAGTTCCGGGGATAGATCAGCAGGCGAATACTCTTCCGTGGCTTTAAGCGTATCCTGCAAATAATTGGCAGACATATGTTGCGATGCGTAGAGCTTCTCGCCTTCCTTGACCAGCACCGCTCCCAGGCCATACGGCAGAAACAGGCCTTTGTGGGGATCAATCGTCACAGAGTCCGACCGGCTGATTCCCCGCATCACTTCTCTGCCGTGATCGGTCAGCAGGAAAAAGCCGCCATAGGCTGCATCCACATGAAACCAGAGAGCATGCTTCCGGGCAATGTCGGCAATATCATCGAGCGGATCCACCGCTCCCAGGTCCGTGGTGCCGGCCGAGGCAAAAACCATCAGTGGAATGCGTCCCTCCCGCTTATCCGCTTCAATATGCTCTCGCAGCGACCGGGCATTCATCCGGTAGCGATCGTCCATCTCAATTTCACGAATAGTGGCTTCCCGGAGTCCCGCAAATTTAATCGCTTTGATAACACAGTGATGCACCTGGTGCGTGGTGTAGATAACAGCCCGTTCGAAATCCCGGGACCTTATCCCGGAATCATCGCGCGCCGCAACCATGCCGATCAGATTGGCAATGGATCCACCGGAGGTAAGGTTTCCGGCCGCGTCCCCGGGATAGCCGACCAGGTTGCACATCCACCGGATGCACATGTTTTCAATCCGTACCGCCCCGGGCGAGGTAAAAAACATCCCCGCATACCGGTTGGTAACGGCCGCCAGAAAATCGGCCACAGCCGAGGGATACACCCCGCCGCCGGGTATATAGCCGGCATGTCTGCCCGAAGCGGGATTAAGTCCCGGCCGGTCCACTTCGGAATCCAGCAGCTCAAGCAGCTGCGGGAACGGCCTGGGGTCCTCGCCAAAGAGCAGTTTGTAAACGCCCCTGCCTCTGTTTTCAGCCTCAACATGGGCCGGTTTTTCCGGAAGATCCTCCAGGAAACGCTCACTATAGGCTTTGGCTTTATCAATCAGTTCCGTTCGGTCGCCGGCGTCCAGCTCAAGTTTCCGGGCCCGGCGTTCGAGTTCTTTAATCTGTGTTTTCATATCATTTAGCAAATACTTAACCTCAACATGCTGCGTTTTATAAAGAAGCTTTGAAAAAATGATCGAATGGCTGGCTTTGCCATCCGACAAGTGACTTAATCCGTCTGACCGCAGCGCGAGCTCTCGGGACGGACAATATCGCAAAAGCTTGTAGAAGTGAAAGAGAGACAGCAATGGTACTTAAACTATAATTGTTCTCTCTCTTACATTCAAAGAATGAAAATAATGTTAAGCCTGTTTATGGCAGTAAGAGTACTTTTATTTAAAGTATACCTATACGCTTGAGGTAACACCCTGCGATAACTTAATAAGGGTTCGACCCTGTTACTCAAGTCTAAACGTAGGGGTAAATGATTAAAATTCGTAGTGATATAATTAAAAACAAGTTAATGGAATTCAATGATGAACAGTAATGGTTTGCGCACGGTATTCCTGATGACCCTGGTTGCGGTTTTGGTCATGTTTGTGGGACACTTGGTGGCCGGTACCTCGGGTATGGTTATAGCCTTTGTAGTGGCCACGGCCATGAATTTCTTCAGCTACTGGAAGTCCGACAAGATGGTGCTTAAGATGTACAATGCACAGCCCGTGGACCGGCAATCGCATCCCGGGCTATACCGGATGATGGAAGAATTAGCCCGAAATGCAGACCTTCCTATGCCTGCCCTGTATATTATCCCGCAGCAGCAGCCCAATGCCTTTGCGACGGGACGTAATCCCGAACATTCAGCCGTGGCTTTTACCCGGGGCATCCTGGAAACGCTGGATGAGGAGGAACTGCGCGGGGTGGCCGCCCATGAGCTGGCCCATATCAAAAATCGCGATATTCTTACCTCCACCGTCGTAGCTACAGTCGTAAGCGCCCTGAGCATGCTGGCCCAGTTCGCTTACTTTATTCCGATGGGCGACCGGGACCGGGGAAATCCCCTGGTAACCCTTATCGTGCTGATTACCGCTCCCCTTGCCGCCATGTTGCTGAAGGCGGCCATCAGCCGTACCCGTGAATATGAGGCCGACCGCGAGGGAGCCCGGATCTCCGGCAACCCGCAACAGCTGGCTTCGGCGCTGCAGCGTATCCAAAAAGCGGCGAAACAGATACCGATGAACGTTTCCGAATCAGCTATGCGATCCACCTCCCACATGTTTCCGGTAAATCCCTTCAGCGGCAAGCGTCTGATGAGCCTCTTTTCCACGCACCCAGATACCGAAGACCGGGTAGAGCGACTGATGGAGATGGGGCGGACAGGCACCTTCTGAAACATGCTCCAGCTCCGAGTGGAATGGCCATCAATACAGAGGAACCCCTCTTTATGCCTCCCTTAATTAATTTTGGAAGGAGGAAAGAAAAGCAAAAATTTACTCTTCCTCGTACTGTTCGTCATAAGCATTCTTGATGCGCTGGTTCATATGCCGCTTGTAATTTTCATATTCGTATTTTCGCACGGTAAATTCAGAGCGGTAATTGCCGTCGTTGCACACCACCTTTAGTTTGTTGGGATGGTCGGTTTCCCTTATTTCAACACTGATGGAACCTAATTTGTAGGAGTCAAGCACAGTACTCGTAGTTTACTTTGGTTTGCAGCAAGATAAGACAAAACAGTTTCTTTGTGAACTTTTAGTAATACTTTTCAAAACAGAACAGGCCCCGTCTCCTGCCCGGAGCCTGTTTTAACACGTGAAGACTGAATCGGCTTTTGCCGCTGATCAGAACAGCTTTTGAATCTCCTGGTACGACATTTTCTGTACCTGATCTTTTGACAGCTTGTGTTTAGCTGCAACTCCGCCTGGAATAATGACGTATCTAAATTCAAGTGAACTGTTGAAACCGACACTGGCACTGTTGTCCATCGTGAACCGGGTAATATACAGCCTGTTTAAGCGGGGAGGCATCTGTATCCCTTCCCGGTACGACACATGAAACAGGAAGCGGAATGGGCTCACATGAACCAAAAAGTTATGGGATGGATGGTTATTGACTTATATCTGTACTGTAGCCCGAATCATTTTCCGGGGGGATAACAGCATACTGCAAACTCTTTGGTTGAGATTCTCCCTGTTTCTCCTAATTTAAGGGAGACCCGACAGGGAGCTGTCGCCCGTTCAAACCATTAGACATTCGCGTAAGTACCTATGTACGATAATACAGAACCTTTCAAATGCGATCCGCCGGGGACGTTCCGGGAAATTGTGGCCCATCCCGGGGGACATAATCGCGTAATTGAGAAGGCCATTATGATGGAGCATCGCTTCGCCTTTGTTTTCTGGATGAAATGGAAACAGGCGCTGCAGCAACGGGGATGGCTCCGCCAGCCGGCGCCCACCCTGGTTACGATTGACTGGCATCGGGATCTGGCGCCGCCGGGGGACCACCAGAAGAGGGGTCTGGAGAAGCTCGACCTGTCAAACCTGTCGGATACCGCCAACTATGTGTGGGCACAGTTTGATCAGACCAACGACGGACACATTCTCTGCGCAGCCTGGCTGAACCTGATCGGGGATATAGTTCTGCTGAAAAACTCAGCAGGTCCCCTGCGCGACACCTTTACCGACCGGGAGGACAATAGCCATCGGATTTTTGAATTCAGGGAATACGAACGGTTTGAAGAATTTTTGACCGGGCGCGACGATCACAATGTCTTCCTGGATATCGACCTCGATTATTTCATCCACGGCAAAGGCAATGTCTTTTATCCGGGTACCTTCGAACCCTACTCCGAGACAGAAATCAAGGCCGTAATTGACTATCAAAGCCCGGTTTTCGATTATCTGCTGCCCCGGCTGGAGGGGCTCACGATCGCCCAGGAGCCCTCATACTGCGGGGGGATCACCAACTCGTGCAGCATTTTGAAGGTGGTGAACAGTCAACTCTTTGATGGCCAAAACAACTGGAAACACCTGAAAAACAGCTAACCGACAGATCCATGGTTTACATTGTTATGGGCGTTTCGAGCGCCGGCAAAACGGTAGTGGGACAAAAACTGGCGCGCCGGCTGGAGATCCCTTTTTATGACGGCGATAAATTCCATCCGCAGGAAAATATTGTAAAAATGGAATCGGGCCGACCGCTTAGCGACCGGGACCGTCGTCCCTGGCTCGAGGCACTGGCTCGGAAAATAGCCGGCTGGCATGCCTCGGGCGGAGCCGTTCTGGCCTGTTCGGCGCTCAAAAAAAAGTATCGGGATACTCTTACTTCCAGACAGGCCGCCCAATTTATTTATTTAAAAGGACCCATTTCTCTAATCGCTGAACGGATGGCCGACAGGACCGGCCATTTTATGCCTGAAAAATTGTTGAAATCCCAGTTTGAGACCCTCGAAGAGCCTTCCGATGCTATCACGGTTTCCATTGAGCCGCCGCCGGAAGAGATCGTATCGGATATACTTGCGCGGCTTCAGCCGAAGAAAGAGGACTGACCGTTAATCTCCCTGTTTTACTATAAAGAATGCTTCCTGTTTACCATCAAAAACACGAGGTAGCACCGGGCACCTGTCCTCTTTCTGACAGGATACCATTTTAGGTCAGGGTACAAACTGAATATTTCCTGCGCTCTATTGGCCGCTAACATACGCTTGCAAGCTCATTTAAAGCCTTGCATCTTTGCTGTCGATTCGGTAGCTAATAGTAAGAGTAACACTTTGATATTCCTGTTTTTTATTAACAACTCGCTGTGCGGTTGGTTTTCCGAATAGATCTTTCGTGTTCATGCCACCTGCAGCTATTGGTTTGGCAGGGACCGCTGACGGGAGTTGACTCCCGTTACGCATGCCATCAGGTCAGTTAACCGCGTAACATGCTATTTAACAATTCCGATTAATGAAAAAAGCTGATATCGGCATTTACGGACTGGGGGTGATGGGACGAAATCTGGCCCTTAACTTTAATGACCACGACTTCGGGGTATCGGCCTACAACCCCAACCTTCCGGGCGAAGAAGACCTTGCAGCTGCTTTTGCATCCGATGAAGCCGCCGGAACCCCTATCCGGACCTTCGATGAGGTGGATTCATTTGTGGCCTCGCTGGAGAGACCGCGCAAAATACTGCTCATGGTGAAGGCAGGCCGCCCGGTAGATACGGTTATCGATCAGCTCATTCCCCTCCTCGATAAAAAGGATATCCTGATTGACGGGGGCAATACACACTACAGCGATACCAACCGGCGCCTCGAAATGCTTTCACAGCGAGATATCCGCTACATAGGCATGGGCGTATCCGGCGGGGAAGAAGGCGCACGACACGGTCCCTCACTGATGCCGGGCGGTGATGCGGAAGCCTGGCCGGTAGTACAGCCGTTCCTGGAGTCCATCGCAGCTTTGTCTCCGGACGGAGGTTCCTGCTGCGCGTGGATGGGTCCCGAAAGCGGGGGACATTTTGTAAAGATGGTCCACAACGGCATTGAATACGCAATCATGCAGCTTATCGCCGAATGTTACCAGCTGATGCGCGATGGGTTACATATGGAGAATCAGGCCATCGCCGATACCTTCGACAGCTGGGACAGCGGATTATTAAACAGTTACCTGCTTGAAATTACCACCCGTATCTTTAATGCAGAAGAGGAAAACGGTAATCTTATTCTCGATCACATCCTCGACAGGGCGGGCCAGAAGGGGACGGGGCGGTGGACCGCCCTTGCGGCCCTGGAACTCGGCATCCCGCTGCCGCTGATCACGGAATCGGTTTTTGCACGAAGCATCTCCAGTTTTAAGGATTTACGCCGGCAGGCCTCCGAAGCCTTCCGCTCTGCCACTGATGAAAAACGGGAAGCAATCGACACTACCAGGCTGCGGCAGGCGCTGTTAGGGGGACAGCTGGTGGCTTTTGCGGAGGGATTCTGGCTCTTGAAAGCCGCCAATGAGGAGTTCGGCTGGAACATACCGTTCGGGAAGGTCGCCCATACCTGGAGCGGCGGTTGTATCATACGATCGGCACTGTTACAGCCGATCGCCACATCGTATCGGGAGAACCCGGGGCTGCCCCACTTGCTGCTGGCGCCCGCTTTCAGGAAAATACTGGATACCGCTCAGGAGGGGTGGCGATCAGCTGCTCGTTTCGGCGTAGAGACAGGAATACCGGTGCCTGCAACCGCAGCGGCACTTTCTCATTACGACAGTCTCCGAACAAAACGACTGCCGGCTAACCTCATCCAGGCGCAGCGCGATTATTTCGGGGCGCACCAGTATGAACGACTGGACCGGCCCGGGGGTACTTTCTTCCACACCGACTGGCAGGAAAAAGGCCGGGAGTAGTCACTTCGCTCAAATGCTTATTAACCGATTACGCCGGCGACACTGGCCAAACGTTTTCCTGTATGTACTCTTCGAAATAACTCGCCCCGGATGATCCACCAGGAAATTTGCTCTTTCCTCAGATGTAAGCTAAACCACACATTGAATAAACTCAATAACATAACATGAGCAAAGATCATGTCATATTCATACATGAATATTTCGGTTAACCCCGGTATTGGGTTTCTTTAAAGCCCGGACAATATTTCTCCCTTCTTTTTTGCATTAAAATTTTTTTAACAAAATATATTTTACATATTTAAAATATATTGGAAGATTTTGAAAAACCTTGCCATATCCTGTTGAACCCCGATGATAGCCGGGACAAGCTCTGTTCTTCAGCATCTTTTGCAGCGGTACGTTAGAAGTTCTGATCCAATTTTTTCATCAGGCCCTGTTCCTGGAAATCGGAGGGAGAACGGTTTTGCACAGGCCTATAAAAAATGGGGATTTTTTGGAGGGGAAAGGCCTCACACATACACCGATAATCTGGTCATAATAATGAAGTGTCACAAGGAAAATAAGAGGAGTGTTTCTGACATTTATTCCTTTCTTGTTACAGGCATTATATTGCTTCTTGCCGTGACCTTGATCGGTTGCCAATCGGACAATAAAAAAAATTTGCCGCAAACAGATAAAATACCCGAAAAAGTAGACTTCAATTTTGACGTAAAGCCCATTCTGTCGGATCGATGCTTTGCCTGTCACGGTCCTGATGAAAATGCGGTAGAAGCTGACCTGCAACTACATACCGAAAAAACCGCTTATGCGGCACTGGGGGATAATAAGGATCGATACGCCATAAAACCCGGCAGCCCCCGTCAAAGTGAAATGTACAAACGCATATCCTCGGACGACCCCGATTTCATGATGCCTCCCCCGGAGTCGAACCTGGATCTCAGTGAACGGGAAATCGCGATCCTTACAAGGTGGATTGAGCAAGGAGCCCATTACAAAAGGCACTGGTCCTTCATTCCCCCGGAAAAGCCGGAGCTGCCGGAAGTGCAGGATCGAAGCTGGCCGGAAAATCCGATTGATTACTTTGTGCTCAGCAGGATGGAAGAGCAAGGAATGAGTCCCTCTCCCCAGGCCACGAAAGAAAAATTGATCCGGCGGGTCACCTTTGACCTGACTGGCTTGCCTCCCACCGTCGAAGAGGTAAACCGATTTGTTGCCGATCGTTCAGAAAATGCCTACGAGAAGGCCGTGGATCGTCTTTTGGCCTCCAACGCATATGGGGAACGGATGGCCGCCGAGTGGCTGGATGTAGCTCGCTATGCCGACACCCACGGCTACCAGGATGATGGTCCCAATCACATGTGGCCGTGGAGAGACTGGGTAATTGAAGCCTTTAATAAAAATATGCCCTTCGATCAATTTACCATTTGGCAGATTGCCGGGGATCTGCTGCCAGACGCTACGCGTGAGCAAAAACTGGCTACTGGTTTTAACCGGGTTCATATGCAAAATCAGGAAGGGGGTATTGTCGGCGAGGAATATCGCGTAGAATATGTAGTGGACAGGACCAATACCACCGCCTCAGCCTTTCTGGGGATGACGATGGAGTGCGCCCGCTGCCACGACCACAAATACGATCCGCTCTCTCAAAAAGAATACTATGAGTTTTCAGCCTTTTTTAACAATGTCAATGAAGCGGGACAGATTCCCAATGTCGGGGCCTCGGGGCCGACCATGCTGTTGCCCGACAGCGCTGCCGTACAACAGATCAAATACCTTGATGCGGAGATAAGTAAACAGGAGCAAAAGCTCCGGGCTCTTGAGAAAGAAAAGCAAGAGGAGTTTACGTTATGGCAGAAAAACCAGCAATCTGCCGGCTCCTTCATCCCGGATAACAAGGATCTGGTGGCACATATGCATTTTGACAATGTGCAGGACAGGTCCGTCGACAATAGCGTTGAGGATACGCTGAACGGAAGCATCGAGGGAGACCTTAAAAAAGTGAGTGGTAAACTGGGAGATGCCCTGGAGTTTAATAAGGGGGACTACATCAACATGGGCGATATCGCTAATGTTGAACGTACCGACCCCTTTTCGTTCGGTTTTTGGATTAATCCGGCTGACACGGCCGAAGAAGTACCTGTCTTGGTTAAAACGGGCGCCATTTATATCGGATATCGCGGGTATGACGTTTCCCTGAATAAAAACCGGATTTCATTTCGGCTCATTCACGGGTGGCCCTATAATGCCGTACAGGTAAAAACGTTTGAAAAACTGCCCCGAAACCAGTGGAGTCATGTAGCCATAACCTACGATGGCTCCAGCAAGGCTGAAGGAGTACGAATTTATGTGGATGGTAAACAGTGGAAAACGCAGACCCTGCACGATGAACTGTTTAAGGATATAAATATCACTGATAATGTAGAAAAATACCGAACCCAGGATTTTTTGATTGGGGAGCGGAAATCATTTGAAAAAATTGAGTATAAAGGGTTAAAACTTGATGACATAAAAATATACAGCCGCCGATTAAGCCGTGCCGAGATACTGGCGCTTGCGGACAACGACGAGCTTGCTCGTATAATGGCCCAGTCACCGGAACTACGGAGCCGGTATCAAAAACAGCTTCTTTTTGATCACTACTTGCTGCAAGAGGATGCAGAATTCAATAGCTATTTTTCGGAGCTTAACGATTTGCGAACCCGGAAGAGCCAGCTCACCGATACTCTGCCGGAAGTAATGGTGATGAGGGAACGCATAAAGCCCCGCAAAACCTATCTGTTAAAACGCGGGATATATAGCAACCGTGGTGAGGAAGTGAAACCCGGCGTACCGAATAGTATTACGGACTTTCCTGATGATTTGCCCAAAAATCGCCGTGGGCTGGCCCGATGGCTCGTAAGCCCTGAAAATCCGCTTACATCCCGGGTTATCGTCAACCGGTACTGGCAAAATTATTTTGGGAAAGGAATAGTAGATACGCCTGGAGATTTCGGAAATCAAGGGTCCCTTCCCTCGCATCCGGAACTGCTGGACTGGCTGGCCGTTACTTTTCGTGAGAGCGGATGGGACGTAAAAGCGATGCAAAAACAGATCGTTATGTCCCGAACATACCGGCAGTCAGCGGTTATGACCGAAGAAAAATTACAAAAAGATCCCGCTAACAAATTCTTGGCCCGGGGACCGCGGTATCGCATGACAGCGGAGATGATTCGCGATAATGCCCTGGCGGCGAGTGGACTGTTGGTAGAGAAGGTCGGGGGCCCCAGCGTGAAACCCTATCAGCCGGAAGGGTTATGGAAAGAAAAAACGTCGGGCCGGCACCTGACCGAATACATACAGGATCACGGGGATTCCCTTTACAGGAGAAGTCTCTATACCTTCTGGAAGCGAACTTCTCCACCTCCGTTCATGACCACGTTCGACACCCCCAGTCGTAGTCATACTTCTGTAAAACGAAATCAAACAAGTACACCGCTTCAGGCTCTGTTCACGCTAAACGATCCGCAATTTGTAGAAGCTTCCCGCTTGCTGGCCGAACGGATGATAAAAGAGGGAGGCGACAGCCTGCAGAGCCAAATTTCTTTTGCCTTTAAAGCGGCTACTTCCCGCTCACCGGAAACCAAAGAGATTGAGCTGCTTTCGGAGCTATACCGACAAGAGCTGGAAGCTTTTCGGGCGCAACCTCAACGGGGGGATACCTTAGTCGAAGTGGGGGAGTATCCGGTCGGCTCCGGACTGGATACGACCGAGCTTGCTGCGAAAACTATTGTGGCCAGCACCATACTGAACCTTGACGAAACCATAACCAAGGAGTAAAGAATTATGTCTAAAGAAATTGACAAGCTGAACTGTAATATGAATCGTCGGCATTTTCTTTCTAAAACCAGTCTCGGGATCGGTGCGGCGGCATTGGCGTTCCTGTTAGATCCCAAGTCGCTGTTTTCCAGCGATACTGATCCCCTGGAGGGGGTGCTGGATTCTCCGCATGTCATACCCAAGGCTAAACGTATCATTTACCTGTTCCAAAGCGGGGGACCCTCTCAGCAGGATATGTTTGATTACAAGCCCATGCTTCGGGAGATGCAGGGGAAAGATCTGCCGCCTTCGGTCCGTGGTGATCAGCGACTTACGGGCATGACCGCCAACCAGGACGGTCTGCCCCTGGCAGGTTCACATTACGACTTTCAGCGGCATGGCAACAGTGGTATTTATGTCAGTGAGTTGATGCCCCATACCGCCGAAGTAGTCGATGAGCTTTGTTTTATAAAGTCAGTCTACACTGATGCGATTAATCATGATCCGGCCATCACCTTTATCCAAACCGGTTCCCAGCAAGCGGGTCGTCCCAGTATGGGTTCCTGGATCAGCTATGGTCTCGGCTCTGACAATGAAAACCTGCCCGCTTTTAGTGTGCTTATTTCCCGGGGATCCGGGCGCCCGTTCGACCAACCGCTCTACTCCCGCTTATGGGGCAACGGTTTTCTTCCGTCTCTTCACCAGGGGGTACAGTTCCGCTCCGGCAAAGATCCGGTATTGAATCTGAATGACCCGCCAGGCGTTAATAAAATGAGTCGCCGTAATATGCTTAGCAAGCTAAAAGATTTGAACCAGCTTCATTTGAACCGTTTTGGAGACCCGGAAATTACTTCGCGTATCAGTCAGTACGAAATGGCCTACCGGATGCAAACTTCGGTCCCGGAAACGATGGATGTCTCTGACGAGCCGGACTGGGTATTTGATATGTATGGAGAGGATGCCCGCAAGCCGGGAACCTATGCCGCCAACTGCCTGCTTGCCCGCCGGATGGCTGAACGAGATGTGAAGTTTATCCAGCTTTATCATATGGGCTGGGATCAGCACAACGGTATCCCCGACCAGTTGCCACTGCAGTGTAAGGACATTGACCAGGCTTCGGCGGCGTTGATCAAAGACCTGAAGCAACGGGGGCTTCTGGAGGAAACCCTGGTCGTATGGGGCGGAGAGTTCGGACGCACCTCCTACTGCCAGGGTAAGCTGACTAATGAAACGTACGGACGGGATCACCACCCGCGGTGCTTTACTATGTGGATGGCAGGTGCCGGCGTGAAGGCGGGATTTGAATACGGCAAAACCGATGACTTCGGATACAACATCCTGGAAAATCCGGTACATATCCACGACATACAGGCAACGATCCTATATCTGATGGGCAT
The DNA here is from genome assembly GCF_900129315.1 of Fodinibius roseus. GTDB lineage: Bacteria > Bacteroidota > Rhodothermia > Balneolales > Balneolaceae > Fodinibius > Fodinibius roseus. The sequence goes on along the minus strand of NZ_FQUS01000015.1, from coordinate 67,938 downwards.
TGACCATGAAAAACTAACCTTTAAACAGCAGGGACGCCGGTTCCGCCTAACCGATGTGCATGGTGACGTTATCGAAGATATTTTGACCTGATGCATGCAAGATAGTGCCGCCACATGATAGGGGTAGCTTCCCAATGTACCCCCCCATACATACCTGGCTGCCCTGTGAAAGAGGATGGTTGTACCAAATTAGAAGTTAACAAATGCTGAGAAATTCTTGTTTGATAGGTTTATTTTTTATTCTTGCTGCCGATTCGCAAGCGGAAGTATTGTCACCGGCGGTGGTATTCGCGGTATCAGCCCTGCTACAACCTGCTGTTGCCGGGGAATCCTCAGATCTGATTCTGTTTATTGGGCGATTCCATCCGCTGCTGGTACATTTGCCAATCGGATTTTTGTTACTGGCTTTTTTACTGGAATGTTTTGGGCGCCTGGAACGATTTCAGGAGGCCGGGTTGGAAAATGCGGTACCTTTTTCTTTGCTCTCGGGTGGTATTAGTGCCATAGGAGCTGTCCTGACAGGGTACCTGCTGTCCCTGGATGGCGGTTATGGGGAGGACTTGCTCTCGACCCATATGTGGCTCGGGATAACGGTAGCCGTACTTTCACTGTCAGCCTTTATTCTGCGGACCAGGTTTTTTGATCGACCAAAGATCAGGACAATGTATGAAGGAATCTTGTTGCTGATGGTCGCCTGTCTAATGGCAGCGGGTCATTACGGGGGCTCGCTGACCCATGGTTCCGACTATCTGACCCGTCATATGCCGGAACCGCTTCGATCGGTAGCCGGGTTGCCACCGAAACGGAAAAAGGGCATAAAAAAAATTGAGGATCTCGATTCGGCACAGGTGTTCACGGATGTGATTCACCCCATTCTGGATACCCGATGCGTGACCTGTCATAATCCGGAAAAAAAGAAAGGAGAACTGCTACTTACGAGTTATGATGAATTGATGAAGGGAGGAGAAAACGGTCCGGTCTTGCAGGCAGGTAGCGCAGACAGCAGCAACTTGGTTTATCGCTTGTTGCTTCCGGAGGCCGATGACGACCACATGCCTCCGGAAGGCAAACTGCAGCTAACCGGCGATCAAATCGATCTGATTGCCTGGTGGATCGATCAGGGGGCGCCAATCAAACGGAAAATATCAGAATTGGAGGTGCCGAAACACATTTCTGAAGCCTTGAACAAGCTCACCGTGAAAGGCACCCCCTTTCTTGCCGGGACTAACGTTCCCGGGGCGGATTCCACTGTTGTCAATCAGCTGCGCAGCAGGGGTATCGAGATTTCACTCATCGTCCGGGACAAGAATTTCTTGCAGGTCAAATATCCTGAATCGGCGGATAGTGTGTATTTAAAACAGTTGCTTCCTTTGTCACAGCAGGTTGTCTGGCTTGATCTGGCCAAAACGACTGTGGAAGACAGTTCACTCGCTGTCTTGACTGCGTTTAAGAACCTGACACGTCTGAATCTTGAACATACGAAGATCGGAGACCCGGGCCTCAAGGCACTCAACACGCTTAAGCAGTTGAAGTATCTTAATCTATACAAGACAGAAGTCAGTGATACAGGATTGAAGTACCTGGCGGAAAATCCCCGTCTTGAGTCACTTTATGTATGGCAAACAAAGATAACCCCCCGGGGAGTTGAAGAACTCCAACAACAACTCTCGGACTTGTATGTCGATACGGGATGGGGAAAGGCCGGTACAGTACTGTCTGAAAAGGACTCCAACGCGGTTGGCCGTTGAACTATTTAAACGATGGGTACGCACTTGGTACTTCCCGTAAAGAATCCGAATTCCCCGGATGGGCACTTGCCGTTTGGCCTTAATTAAACAGGGCATACGGCAGAGCATATGAGACAAAAAGGTGCCGTGTCATTTGGTAAACGTTTAAGGGGTAGTTATAATTAGTGTTTTCGTTCACTTAATCCCCGGTTATACAGCTAACCCATATTGTTTGAATAAGAGGACTCCTCCGTTTTTGGTCGTGGTTAACCAATGAAGTAAAGGATTGGGGTCCTTTTTTCCATGTTACTTCACAACGTTTTATGGTGAGAAATACGGGCTGAATCGGTATTAAAAACGGAGCCGTTTCGCAAGTATCTTAAAAAAACTTAATCTGTATACATTATTTATGTCATTCAAAGATAAAACCATTGTGATAACCGGAGGGGCCAAAGGCATCGGCGCCGGCTGCGCGGAGGTTTTTTACCGGCAAGGGGGGAATGTGGTGGTCCTGGATGTGGATGAAGAGGCCGGCCGGCAGCGGTGCGCGGATCTCGGCGACCGGGCACACTTCATAGAATGCGATGTTTCCCGGGAATCCGACGTGGAAGAAGCCATGGGGCAAGCGGCCGTAACTTTGGGCGGGGTGGACGTGCTGGTCAACAATGCCGGCATCCTGCACTATTCCACGGTAACCGAAACGGCGGAGGAGGATTGGGACCGTCTTTTAGGGGTCAATCTCAAGGGCGCCTTCCTGTGCGCCAAGCATGCCATCCCGCATATGTTGGAGGCCGGGGAAGGGATTGTGGTCAACATGTCGAGCGTGCAGGCGTTTGTGACCCAGCAGAACGTCGCGGCCTACGCGGCCTCCAAGTCGGCACTGATCGGGCTTACCCGCAGCATTGCCGTGGACTACGCGCCCCGGGTGCGCAGCGTGGCCATCTGCCCGGGAGGCGTAGATACCCCGATGAACCGGTCCGCCTTCCGGCAGTCACCGGATCCGGAGCAGGTCCGCCAGGAAACGATTGATTTGCACCTTACCGGACGGATGGGCCAGCCGGATGATATCGGCGAGCTGGTGGCGTTCGTTGCCAGTGACAAAGGTTCATTTATCAACGGGCAGCCGATTCGCATTGACGGCGGGATGGGCATTAAAATAGCGGGAAGTAAAAAAGATTGATGACAGGAAATACGGAGATACTATGCAGAAAGTAAAAGCTTCCATGGAATACCAACACGATGCCACGCTGGGCGAGGGGCCTGTGTGGGACGAGCGGGAAGGCCGGCTGTACTGGGTGGATATCCTGTCGGGCACTCTGTTCCGCTACGATCCTCTGACCAATCGCAACAGGGCGCATGATGTCGGAGAACACCTGGGAGCGATCGGGCTTCGCCGGGAGGGCGGACTGGTGATGGCCCTGCAATCGGGCTTTGCCTTCTACGATCCGGCGGACCGGCAGATAACCCCCATCACCGACCCCGAAGCGGACCGGACCGGCACCCGGTTCAACGACGGCAAAAGCGACCCTTCCGGTCGGTTCTGGGCGGGCACCCTGTCGTATGAGCTGGAGAAGGGAGCGGGAAGCCTATACAGCCTGGACCAGAACCTGGAAGTGGAGGTCAGGCTGCAGGATCTGACTATCTCCAACGGGATGGCCTGGAGCGAAGACCGGTTTTTCTTTATTGATACGCCCACCCGGCAGGTCATGGCCTTTGCCTATGATCAGGAATCGGGAGACATTGCCAACCCGGAGGTCCTGAGAACAGTGGACGAAGAGGAAGGCTACCCGGACGGGATGACGATCGACCGGGAGGGAGCGCTGTGGGTGGCTTTGTACGGGGGTAATAAAGTAATAAGGATAGACCCGGCCAGCGGCCAAACCCTGTTTGAAGTCCACCTGCCGGTCCCGCAGGTCACCTCCTGTACCTTTGGCGGGTCGGAGTTCCGCGAGCTTTATATTACCACCGCCCGGGAGCATATGTCAAGCAAAGAGATCCAGCGGTGGCCGCTGTCGGGTTCGCTTTTTAAAGCGAGCGTCCCCTTTGCAGGCAGCCCCGCCCACCGGTTCGGTGGGTAATATGAATATTGCCTGTTCTCCCTCGCAGGTTGGCCCGCAACGTCCCCTAACAGGTTAACATAATAGCAAAACAACATATACTATGTCCCCCGACAAAAAACTCAGAAGCAGCGACTGGTTTGGCAAAAGCGGAAAAGACGGCTTCATCTACCGTGCCTGGATGAAGAACCAGGGGTTTCCCCCCGACGAGTTTGAGGGCAAACCGGTCATCGGTATCTGTAACACATGGTCAGAGCTAACGCCTTGTAATGCTCATTTCCGGGAGTTGGCAGAATCAGTTAAGCGGGGAATTTGGGAGGCCGGCGGGCTTCCCCTGGAGTTCCCCGTCATGTCGCTGGGCGAGACGCTCATTCGTCCCACCGCCATGCTGTACCGGAACCTGGCCAGCATGGATGTTGAGGAATCGATTCGGGCCAATCCCCTCGACGGGGTCGTGCTGATGTGCGGGTGCGACAAAACCACCCCCGCGCTGGTGATGGGGGCCTGCAGCGTGGATATCCCGGCGATCGTGGTCTCCGGGGGACCCATGCTCACAGGGAAGTTCCGGGGGGAGGATATCGGCACCACCGACGTGTGGCGGTTTGCCGCCGAGCACAAAGTGGGCGATCTGAGCACGGAAGCGTTCCGGGAGGCTGAAGGGGCCATGTGCCGCAGCGCCGGCCACTGCGCGGTTATGGGCACCGCCTCCACCATGGCCTCCATGGCGGAGTCGCTGGGGATCAGCCTGCCCGGCAACGCGGCGATTCCCGCCGTCGACGCCCGCCGCAAGGTCCTGGCTCACCGCTCGGGCCGGCGGATCGTGGAGATGGTGGAGAAAGACCTTACCCTCTCGGAGATCCTCAGCCGCGAGGCCTTCCTGAATGCTATTAAAATCAACGCCGCCATTGGCGGCTCCACCAATTTTATCGTGCACCTGACGGCCATCGCCCGCCGCATCGGGGTCCCCCTGGCCCTGGAGGACTTTGACACCTATGGCAGCCAGGTACCGCTGCTGGTGAACCTGAAACCTTCCGGGGAGTATCACATGGAAGATTTTTACTATGCGGGCGGGCTGCCGGCCGTTATCTGCGAGCTGCAGGATCATTTAAGCCAAGAGCCGGTAACGGCCAATGGCAAAACCCTGGTGGATAATAACCGGGACGCTCCCTGTTACGACCGCGATGTGATCGCCTCCATCGAGGAGCCGTTCCAGCGGGAGGCCGGAATCACCGTGGTGCGGGGCAACCTGTGCCCCGACGGGGCCGTGATCAAGACCTCGGCGGCCTCCCAGGAGCTGCTCCGGCACCGGGGACCCGCCGTAGTCTTCGAAACCATCGAGGATTACCACGCCCGGGTCGATGACCCCGAGCTGGAGGTGACCCCGGACTCTGTGCTGGTCCTCAAGCATGTGGGTCCCAGAGGCTACCCCGGAATGGCCGAGGTTGGCAATATGACGCTGCCGAAAAAGATTCTCCGGCAGGGAGTCGACGATATGGTTCGGATCTCCGACGGGCGCATGAGCGGTACGGCCTACGGCACGGCATTCCTGCATGTGTCCCCCGAATCGTATGCCGGCGGGACCCTGGCGCTGGTGGAAAACGGGGATATGATCGAGGTCGACGTGGAAAACAAGCGCCTCCACCTCGAGGTGTCCGAGCAGGAGCTGCAGCGAAGGAGAACCCAGTGGAATCCGCCTCCCCACGACTACGAGCGGGGCTACGTCCGCCTCTACATCGACCACGTGCAGCAGGCCCACCTGGGAGCCGACATGGATTTCCTGGCCGGGGGATCCGGGAGCGCCGTCCGGAGGGAATCGCATTAGCCGGGAGCCGGAGCGATTATCCAGGATTTCTCACCGGGAAATTTCTTCTTCAGCAAGGTGAAGGAAAAATAGCGCCCTCACCGGTTCCGCTGACTTCCGAAGAAGTACTGGAAGTTCAGGGAAAACGAACGCGTTGACCAGCTGAATTCCCGGTGGGTAAAGTAGTCGGTATCGGGGTTTCCATCCGTATTGACCGTGTTGCTATAATTCTGGGCATCAAACACATCGCGCACATTAAAGACAATTTTTGCTTTTTCATCAAGCAGGTCGTAAGAAATGCCGGTATCGGTCATTGTCATACCGTCTCGGGTTCCCTGTGGCGTATTGCTCGGACCGCGATACCGCATGGACGCCTGGTAATTCAAGCCCTCAACAATCTCCCACCGGAGTCGCATGCGTGCCTGAAAATTATCCGACTCGCTGCTGAACACCCGTCCCTCGTACGTGCCGTCCGTATTTGACTGGAACAGGTTGGCACTGCCGGTAAGGGTAAAAATATCACCGATCTCCTGGTCTGCCGAAAACTCAACGCCCCACGCTTCTTCGCTGGCAAAGTTGATCGGGAACCGGAACTGCACCCCATCTCTCTGCTCGGTGATGCGTTCAATCACATCCGTGCGATAGCGGTAGTAAAAACTGGTCAGCAGCGACCCGCTTCCCCAGTAATGCAGGTAACCCGCTTCGTAGGAATTGCTGTACTCGGGCGTCAGATCGGGGTTGCCGGTATACTGGCTCCGGTTGTCATCAAAGTCGATGCCCGGCAGTAACGAACGGGACCACGGTCGGCGCAACCTGCGGCTATAGCTTACCTGTACCGATTGCTGCTCATTGAAGGAGTAGTTCAAAAAGACGCTGGGAAACAGGCCGATATAATTTTGTTCATTTACATCGCCTGTTTCTTTAATTTCAGTGCGGATATTCGTGTTTTCGGCCCGCACGCCAACCTGCCCGGAAAAGTCGCCAAGCTCACCGCCCAGAATAAGAAAGGCCGCATTCACATTTTCCCGGTAGAGAAAGTTTTGCGTATAGGCCGGTTCCTGCTCCCAGGTACCGTCGACGAGCGTTTCCGCCAGATAGCCCGTATCCATCCATTCGGTATCGCTGCGAAGACCGGTTTCCAGCTTGCCGTTTTCACCGAGGGGACGCACGTATTCGGCATCGAACCGCAGGTCCATCTCTTCTTCGGTGTCTTCGGCTCGCTGTTGCAGCGGGTCGGCCGATCCCTGCTGTACGACTTCATCAATATCCGTCTCGGCATTCTCCCGGCTGATATCAAAGCTGGCATCGGCCTCGAATTTATGCTCATCCCCGTCAAACTCATTCTCATAATCGAGATTGAAATCAACATTGCTTCCTTTTTCCGTTTCCTCGGTATCCCGGCGGGTAATCTCTTCGGGCGGGGCGCTTATATAATCCATTGGATCTCCCTCGAAGTTATCCCCGCTGTACTCCCAGTCGGAATAGGCCCAGTCGGTATAAGTCATGTCTTCTTCATTCGTCTCTTCTTCAAGACTGATATAGCTGCTGGCGGTCAGGATTTCATCATCTGAAAGATAAAAATCGGCCCCGAAACGAAAGTCCCCGTCAATTTCCGATTCACGGGCATCCGTTTCCTCGCGATACATATACTCGGTATCGGGACCGGAAAATCGCTGGAAAGAATAGCCGGATTCCGGTTCGGAGCGGTAGTCAACCCCCACGTCAGCAAACCAGTTCACCCTGGGCGTTCGATAGTTAAGATTTACCGAGCCTTCATATTCTTCGGGATGACCCGTGCCGATATTGGCGCTCCCGTTCAGTCCGAGCTCCCGGTCATCCATAAGGATAATATTAATAATACCGGCTGACCCTTCGGCAGCATATTTGGAGGAGGGATTGGTGATGATTTCCACTTCCTTAATCATGGAAGCCGGAATACTTCTCAGGGCATCCACATTACTGCTGCTCACCATACTTGACGGCTTGCCGTTGATAAGGACGCGGACCGACTCATTTCCCCGCAGGCTGATATTCCCTTCGATATCCGTAGCAATAGAAGGCACGTTATCAAGCACATTTACGGCCGATCCGCCCAGGCTGGTAATATCCTGGCCCACATTAAAAACGCGCCGGTCGAAACTCATCTCCATTTGTGAACTTTCCCCGCGGACCACCACTTCCTCCATTTCCTGGGAGGTAGGGGTCAGCGTTACCTGACCAATATCCACGGTTTCACCGGTATCGACTTCTACCGGCTGCGTATGGGGGGAGAGGGACAGAAAGGTGATTTTCAAGACATATCGGCCGGGATCTATACCAATCCTGAAGGTCCCGTCAGAACCGGTGGGGGCTCCGGTTATCACCTCCGACTCGGTAGAATCATACACCGATACCGAAGCGGAAGGTACGGGCTCGTCCTGGTTGTCCAGAACTTCCCCCGTAATAATCCCCTCTCCGGTCTGTCCGATGGCAAAGGGAGCGGTCAATAAAATGAAGACAAATAATAATAGAAACCTTTTCAAAACCGTTTTTTTGCCCAATGCCGGCGTAATCGGTCGGTTGAAATTCTCACCTATGGGCGCAATATGCTGCGACTTCACCCTCCCTTTGGTCTTGACCTTGAAGAAAATTCCTGGTTTTTCAAAAACCTCTAATAGTAACTTTTTCATTCAAATAATATGGTTTCCTTTTCTGTTTGTGTTTAACGTAACAAATGAACCTGTGGTAAGATTGTATGAAAGCTGAAGGAAATCTGAATTATTTATGCTTTTAAATACTTCTAACAAATATTTACAAAATGAATCTTTGACTTTGCCGAGCGCTCTTTGCTTCGCCTGAACAAGCAGGTGGATGCAAGGCCGGAAGCCACGCCGCAGGAACAATCTAAGCTGTACGGCAGAACGATGAACATTCAGGCGGCACCGAAGCAGCTAATACTTCGTCTAAGACGAGGGAGAGGAGATTGCCGGGATAGTCGAATGAAAGGAAAACAGTTAGAAGCTGCGGGAAAAAACCTTTTTAGAGAGCTTTGCGAAGCTGTTGTTTTGCCCATTCTCTGCATTTTCGCGGTTTCAACCGCCTCATTATCCTCTATACATTAACTGCGGTTTTAAAAAATGCTCAGGTTTGGGTATGGAACAAAACCCCCGTTTTTCAAAACCTTCTTATATAGATCCCGTTTTACACAGACTCCGGATGAAATTTCACGTTTATGGTATGCCAGCCATCTTCATAGTCATAAGAGATCGCGTAGTTATTCTGATCCACAATTTGTTCGATGATCGAGAGACCAAGACCGATAGAGTCTACGCCGTGGTCAGCCTTTTTAAAACGCTTGAAGAGCAGGTCGGTATCCATATCCAGCGGCTTGCCGGTATTCGAGATCTCCAGGCTGTCTTTTGTCAGCCTGATTCGGATGCGGCCATCCTCAATATTATGCTTAATAGCATTCTGAAAAAGATTGGTCCACATGATATCGGCCAACACCGGGTGTATCTGCAAAAAGACATCCTCTTCAAGGTCCGTTTCCACTTGCAGACCGTTTAATTTGATAAACTCTTCAAAAGCCTGCGTGCTTTCCCGGATGAGGTTCGTAACATTCACCTCATCCTTGTTGGTAAATTCATGATTTTCAATCTTGGTCAGCAGGGCAAGCGACTCGCTGAGCCGCGACAGTTTTTTAATTGAACGCTGACTTGCTTCCACATATTGATACTGTTCGGGCGTAAGATCGGTCTCGGTAAGCAGCTCCAGCTTCCCTTTGGTAATAGAAAGAGGTGTTTGCAGTTCATGAGACGCATTTTCAGCAAATTCTTTTAAGTTCTTATAGTCCTTTACGGCCTTGCGGGTCATCTCTTCCACGAACCGGTTCAGATCATTAAATTCTTCGACGTTGGTTTCTCTGGCCAGAATAGGTTCCTTATCCTGGATATTAAATCGCTTGATACGGGCCAGAGTTTCACGAAAGGGTTTAAACAGCCGGCCGGAGACGATAAATCCGACCCCGATCGCCCCGATGACCTGCAGTCCCAAAATCCACAATAAAATCTGCACCACTGCTTCCGTGATATCGTCGGTTTCAACAAGGGCCCCGTAGGTGGAAATAAAATAAGAAGTGTCTTCCACCGTCCGGTAGGCCGATACTTTCAGGTTGGGTTCCATCTGTTGCAGGCGGTCGTGCCAGACCATGGTATCTTTGATAACAGTTTCCGGGGCTACTTTTTGGGGAAGCTGCTGGATAATCAGGTTGCGATCACCCGACCCTTTCAATTTTTTGGATTTAAAATTCTTTCCCTCATCCAGCAGGTACGTCACCCGGTCAATCCGGTCCATAAAACGCCACTTCAGCTCATTGTCCAGCTCACCCTTGATCACGAAAAAGGATATATACCCGGCAATGCCCAGCACAATGACGGTGACGACAAGGTAAATCAATATAAATTTATTAATGAGTTTCATGCGCGGTTGTTCACTTTGAACTTGTAGCCGATTCCGTACACGCTTTCTATATAATTCTGAGCCCCGGCTTTTTCCAATTTTTTGCGCAGGTTCTTGATATGCTGGTAGACGAAATCAAGATTTGTAAGGTGATCCACGTAATCACCCCACAGGTGTTCGGCGATGGTTTGCTTGGAGAGTACATGATTTTTATTGGAAGCGAAATAAAGGATCAGGTCGTATTCTTTGGGGGTCAGGTCGACGCCAGTGCCGTTGACGGTCACCTCCATCGTATCCGTATTGATCGCAATTTCATTGACGTTGATGATCTCCCGGCCATCGCGCTGGTTGCGACGGTTCACGGCTTTAATGCGCGCATGCAGCTCCGGCAGCTGGAACGGCTTGGTAATATAGTCGTCAGCCCCCAGTTCGAGTCCCTCAACCTTGTCATCAAGGGCGTTCTTAGCCGATATAATGATAGTACCGGTTTGCGGATTGACCGATTTGAGCTCACGCAAAACCTGCAGCCCCGACCCGCCGGGAATCATAATATCAATGAGCACCACGTCGTACGTATACGACATCACCTTATCGAAGGCCTCCCTGTAATCCCGGGCGAATTCACAGATATAGCCCTCCCGCTTCAGGTACGTACGGATATTCTGCAGCAAATCTTCATTATCTTCGATAATAAGCAGTTTCATACCTCAAAAGATACAAAATGATTTTGAAGCAAAACTGAAGTTTAAGTTCAGCCGGAAGGCATCTTTATCATTAATTCCAAAACCGTTGACACAGGGTTGTCACAAGCCTCCGTTATCTTTGGAATAGACACGATACTATCAAACTCAAAACGGATACTGTAATGGAACTGATACCTCTATTTTCTAATGAATTGAAGCAGGAAGCTGAGACAACCCGGAAATTCCTTACCCTTGTTCCCGATGACAAGTTCGACTGGAAGCCCCATGAAAAAAGTATGTCACTGAAGGAGCTAACCGTTCATATTGCCGAAATTCCCGGCTGGATAGAGTCAGCCCTCAGCAAAGATGTGCTTGATTTTGCCGAGGAAGGATATGAACCCACACCTGTGGAAAGCACGCAGGAATTGCTGAACCTTCATGAAGCTTCGGTGCAAAAGGGAAAGACAGCACTGAATAAGGCTGGTGAAGACGACCTGCTGCCTGACTGGACCATGCGCAATGGCGATCAAGTGCTCATGGTCATGCCCAAGCACGAGGTTGTTCGCCACTCGTTAAGCCAGGTTATCCATCATCGCGCTCAACTGGGCGTATACCTGCGCCTGCTTGATATTCCCATCCCCGGAAGCTATGGCCCCAGCGCAGATGAGCAACGGTTTTAATAAACATTAGGCCCTGGCAGGTGGGCGCACCTGTCAAGGGTATTCATTTCTTTTTATGCCGGTGATAGTACCGCTTTGCCTTGACGTTACTGCCGCATGACTCCATGCTGCACCACTTGCGACTTCTGTTCTTGCTTTGATCCAGAAACAGCCACCCGCAGGCGCCGCACTCTTTGACACGATCCAGGTTACCGGATGTCAACAGGTCATAGGCCGACTTAAGAATGGGGTATAGCGGATAGATGAGACCCGTTTTGTCTTTCCACTCATGCGAAACCTCCAGCTCAACGTCAATTCGTATCTTCAGTTGGCTCATGGCCTTTTCCAACAGATCGTTAAAAGCAGCCTGCGTCTTGTCATCCGGGGATTCATCCTTTGCAATGGCCCAGAAGAGATGGTACAGCACCTCTCTCGCTTTGATACAAACACCTAATGCCCGACCCGCCTTCTTTTGATTATCCTTTGCGACGGATTTCAGCTTCTTCTGCCCGGATGTGGTGAGGATCTCCACTTTGGCCGCCCAATTCACCAGGCAGCTATAGGTGGATAAATATTCAAAGGGCTCCTTAACCGTACGGTCGTGCACGGTATTAATAAAGTTCAGACACAATACCCCTCCGTCAAGCGAAAGGGTCTCTATGGTACGTTTTTCCATGGCATGTAAATCAAGCTTAAAGGGATGTTAGATGGCGAAAGTTAAAAATAAGAGGCTAAAATACCGAAAAGCCCAGACGTTGCTCCTCTCCGAGGCCTGAGAACTCATTTCCGGTTTTAAAACATCCACTGTCCACTTTCCAGTCATCGGAAACCAGTTTGTCTTTATAAGATACTCATTTTTACTGTTAAAATAAATTTTGATAGTTATATTTTCTTTTATTTTTACTTGTTAAACAGTTTTAGATAGTAAAATATTAGTGTTAAAGGGATATAGATTATGATAACACGAATCTGGCACGGCGTAGTACCACTGGAAAAAGCGGAACACTATTACGATTACTTACAAGCTACAGGATTGCAGGAGTACAGGAATAGCATATCAGAGATAATCCGCAAGAATCGGATTTTTTCTGTCGTTTGCTCCTGTTATGTTTGAAACAAACATAAATAACTACCAAACGATGACAGACTACCAGCGAGTGGCCAAAGCCATCACTTTTGTCAAAGAACATTCCACCGACCAGCCTAAACTGGATGATATTGCCAAAGCCGTGCATCTCAGTCCCTATCATTTCCATCGAATGTTTAAGAAGTGGGCGGGAGTAACACCCAAAGAGTTTCTGCAGTACATTAGCCTGAAACACGCCAAGAAGCTGTTAAATAGGAACCAAACCATCGAAAAAGCAACCTTTTATACCGGACTGTCCAGCAGCAGTCGCCTGCACGATCTGTTTGTCAATATCGAAGGGATGACGCCCGGAGAATTTAAGAACCAGGGTCAATCGCTTGATATCCGTTACCATTTCAGTAATAGTCCCTTTGGCGATATCCTGATTGCCTCCACGGGCAAGGGCATTAGCAATCTGAACTTTGTGAAAGAACGGGATGAAAGCATCCGGGAATTGAAGGAACGCTGGCCGAAGGCCCGTATCACCGAAGGCGAAGACAAGCACATCCGAACCCTGGATAACAGGCTCGGAAGCAGCTGGGAGGACCCGGATGAAATCAAACTCCACCTTCGGGGCACTGAATTCCAGTTGAAAGTATGGGAAGCCCTGCTTAAAATTCCGGTCGGCCATCTGGTTACGTACTCCGACGTGGCCCAGGTAATAGACAACCCTAACGCCTCTCGTGCTGTCGGTACGGCTTTGGCTAACAACCCGATCGCCTACCTGATTCCGTGCCACCGGGTGATCAGGAAAGTAGGGGACATCGGGGAATATCGCTGGGGAAGTACCCGCAAGACGGCCATCATAGGATGGGAGGTCGCGCAAGCATCCGCGGGAAATCATGCTCAGGCAGACTGATTCAGGGGCCACAAAGTCCGATTAAAAGCACAAGGTTCTGTTCTCATTAAAGTGGGTCGAATCGCTCTGGCCGGGAACCGTAATTTAAAGATCTATGGTAAACTGAACTGCAGCTCCGGAAAAAGAATGAATGCCCAAAACCGGGTATTCTTCAAAACCCAAAAAGAAGCCTTACGGCAAGGTTTTCGTCCCTGCGGTCACTGAATGCGGAAGCAATATGAGTAATGGAAGAGTTAGTCGTGCAGAAACTTAGCCTTCAGCTCAGGCGTAGGCACCATGCAGCTTTCCCGTTTTCCAAACCACCGGTAGCGATTTTGAGCAATCAGGTCGTACATCCGGTCGCGCATAAATGGCGGCAAGATCATCAATCCGTATAACAGGGGATATCCACCGGAAAGATTTCGGGCTATCCTAAGCGCCGCTGATGACTTCGTGTAGTAGCGATCGTCGTCAATCAGAATAATGCTATCCGTTATTGAGGTGTCAACGCCGTGCTTGTCGGTAAGCTCCCTTCCGATCTCCGACTGCAGCGCCGCGTACCGGAAAAGATCATCTTTATCACGCTTGATGATAAATGTCACCGCGCCGTTACAGAGATTACAAACACCGTCAAACAGGATAATTTTCTTACCTTGCTCCGTATTCATACATCCAAAGGTACACAATTATCAGTGGGCTAACCACCTTCTTTGGTCACTGTGAAAATAATCCAACTAACCGCTGCTGCTTGCAAGATTGATGGAAATAAAACAACTTGCCCCTTTCACCGATGACAATGTAAGCTATGGTGTTACGGATATTTTTATCATTATCACTCATTCTTGTGGCTGTCTCGTGCCACTATACACTCTCAGCCCAAGCCCAGTCAAAGCAGATGGATCGAAAACTCTCCCATTTAACTGATTTTTATAAGCAAAAAGCCGCAGAGCGAAAAGTGGTCGGCAGTTCCCTGGCTATTATCCGCAACGGCGACCCCATTTACCACTCTCATTACGGCCTTGCCGACCGGGATAAAGAAAAAGCGATCACCAAAGGCTCCATCTTTCACTGGGCCTCCGTTACAAAAACCTTTACCGGAATCGCCATGTGCTCAAAAAGAATTCGATTGAAGAGATGTTCACGCCCCAAATAGCCATTGCCCCCGGTGCGGACAACCGGGAGAATATCAGTGCCAGTCAGATGGGACTGACCTTTTTTATTAGTCATGTTGACGGCATGAAATTGATAAGTCACAGCGGTAGTCAAAATGGGTTTCTCTCTCATATCTATCTGGCTCCGTCTCAAAACATGGCGTACGTAGCAGCTTACAACACAGCAGGAGAGACCCGAACGCTGGATCGCGAACTCAAGGAGTATATCATCGAAAATATCTTCACAACGGAAGAGTAATAGGCGAAGGTAATCCCCGCATATAGCCGAAAGGATTAATCAAACGTTTTGTGCTTAACTCAAGTTATAGAAACCAATAATTTCAAGAAAAAAAGTGATTATTCATGGATTTAAAAGACAAAGCCGCTATTGTAACGGGAGCCAGCCGGGGGATCGGTCGCTCTATCACCAGGGCGTTGCTGGATAAGGGCGCTGCCGTGGCCGGATGGAGCCGCTCAGAACCCGAAGATTTCGGCCACAAGAACTTTCATTATATTAAAGCCGATCTGACTCAGCAAGACTCCGTACAACAGGCTTACCAGCAGACAGCGGATGCATTGGGAGAACAGATCGCCATTCTGATTAACAATGCCGGCGCGGGCTATAAAGGAGATCTGGACGAGATGCCACCGGAAAAATGGCGCTACCTTTTTGATCTGAACGTGCATGGCATTTTTTATGTGAGCCGTCTGGTGATTCCACCAATGAAAACGCGGCAAGAGGGACATATCATCAACATTTCATCCGGTGCGGGAACCAACGGCATTGCGGGCATGAGCTGCTATTCGGCGACCAAGCACGCGGTCGTGGGCATCTCGCGCTCGCTGCACCAGGAATTGCGCGATTTCGGGATCAAGGTGACCTGCCTGTCACCCGGCTCGGTGGATACCGGCTTTTCTGATTCGGAGAAGAATAAACTGAAACCCGATGAGCTGGCACAATCGGCCGTGCATATCCTGGAATGCTCCCAAAACTTTCACTACACCGATGTGCAGGTGCGTCCCCTGCAGCCCTAATCCGTATTTGATTTTCCCGGGATGAGGAGATAGATCCGGCCAAGGGTTTCCTCGCATTATCCTTGTACGGATGAGGAAGACAGCATCGCTGCATTCACTGTTTATTACCGCTGCAAATTACATAGGCATATAAAAAAGCCCGCAAAGTTTTGGGAAACCTTGCGGGCCTGTCAGAAATGAATTCCGATCACAATACCGGCCGATCAATTAATAACCGGGATTCTGTTCTAACCCGGGCTCCACCTTCAAGCTATTTTCATGGAAAGGCCACAGGTAATTATGAGGTTCAAACGAACGATCTTCAATATGAAGCGACTGAAGTTCTCCATTGACTTCCCGGGTGTGTCCCAATGCGGGCTGATTCAACACCTCTTCTGCTGTTCTCCACCGTTTAATATCCGCATAGCGAAGACCTTCCGCCGCAAACTCAATCCTGCGTTCATTTCTTATCAGGTCAATCCACTGATCCTGTGTGTAAGCGCTGTAACGCGGCAGGGTTACGTCGGCTTCGGACATATCCAATCCGGCCCGCTCCCTGACCTGGTTTATAGCATCCTTTACTGAAGCATCTATCTCATTCATCATGATCTTTGCCTCTGCATATGTCAGCAACACCTCGGCATACCGCAGCAGGCCAAATTCAAAGTTTCCGCTGCTAAACGCATCAGCTTCTGAGACAAACTTTTTAAACCAGTAGCCGGACTCGCTGGCCCGCTCGTTTTCGTGATACATGGGACTGTTCTCATTATAAATATCGATGGTATCTTCATAGAACAGATCACCGTGTCCCATTATGCTGGCTTCATAGCGGGGATCCCGGTGCAGGTTCGGATTTAACTCATGTTCTCTTTTGGTATGCTGGGGACAATTGTCGATGCGGTATCCATTCAGCGTCCAGTACGCATCCACCAGCGACTTCAGGGGAACCAGGTACGACTGCCCGTCCCCGGTTCTGTAATGAGGGCCTAAATCTCTGAAGGAGTATGTCGTGCTTCCGCTATAACTTTCCTGGTTCTGGTGTATGATAAATTCATTATTATCAGAATCCGCTTCATACTGAAACAGGTCGCCGTAGTTGGGATGCAGTTCGTAATTCCCACTCTCCATAATCTCCCGGGCCAGATCAACGGCCATCTGATAGCGCTCATTGTACAGCGCATAGCGCATCGTGAGCGCCTTCAGGGAATACTCATTAAACATATATTTATCGGTGGTGTATTCTTCTTCCGGCAGACTTTCCGCAATTTCAATCGCCTGTGGAAAGATGGTCTCCAGGATCTCCTCCTTGG
Organism: Fodinibius roseus; assembly: GCF_900129315.1. Lineage (GTDB taxonomy): Bacteria > Bacteroidota > Rhodothermia > Balneolales > Balneolaceae > Fodinibius > Fodinibius roseus. The sequence continues at coordinate 51,135 of NZ_FQUS01000015.1, read as the reverse complement.
GCGTGGTAGGCTGGGTGGCATTGGATAAATCGGCCGGTTCCAGATGAAACGGCACATCTCCCCATCTGAAGGTAAGCTTAAAGTAGTGCCAGATGCGCAACCCCTTTAAAATATTCTCGTATTTCGTCCGCGTAGCCTCATCCTCCACGTACGGTACGTCCGTGTTTGCGATAAAGGTATTTAACCTTCCGAGGTGCTTCATCTGTAACTCGTAGTAGTAAGAGAACGCCTCGGTATTGCTGTTGAAATCACCGTTGGCTATCCGCTGGTGATGGTCGCCTTCCAATCGGCTGTAGGCGTTATCGGATTTACCGTCCTGCATGTAAAACAAGGTCGTCCGATTGGCATGATGCGTAAAAACATCATAATAACTGCTGTATACCACCCGGCGTAAGTCCTCCTCATCATTATAGAACTCATCAAAAGAGGTTGCCGTGGGATCCGTCTTGTCTAAAAAGTCCTCACACCCCACCAACCCTACGGAAATAAACACTATGAAATATATTACCTTTCTCATAACTGACATAAGCTTTACTGTTAATTTTTTTGGCTTTGCAATACTCTATCTAACGGGGTCTTAGTTTATGGTTGCCTGTATGCCGATGCTGTAGCTGGCCATTCTTGGATATCGGCCATTGCCATTATAGTCCTCATCTCTTTCGGGCTCAATTCCTTCCCAATCCGTAAATGTAAAGGCATCCTGGGCATTCAGGTAGATGCGTACGTTCCTGATACTGTTACCTATGGACGGTATAGAATAGCCCACTTCCAGCGTCTTAATACGGAAGAATGAAGCATCGCTCAGCCAGACGTCACTCAACTCGGCATTCGGGGAGGAACCGGTCCAGACTCTCGGGAAACGGCTGTCGGGATTCTCCGGGGTCCATCGATTGTTCATATAATACGCTCTCGGAGTTCCCAAGCTATTCGTAGAACCGTCCATTTTGACCGGATAGCCCTCCAGACCCTTTAACCGGCCGGTACGCTTGCCGACCCCCTGCCCTACAGCGCTGAAATCCCACCGCTTGTAATTCAGATCGATATTAACAGAATAATTAAAGTGCGGAAACGGGTCTCCGAGATTTACTTTGTCCTGATTATTGATCACGCCATCCCCGTTTTGATCGACATACCGGATATCGCCGGGCATGGTATTCGCCAGCTTGGCATCGGCCTCATCCACTTCCTGCTGGTTCTGGAAGTATCCATCGCTTTCATAGCCGTAATAGTTGTCGATGGCAATGCCTCTATACCAGATTTTATCGGGATCATCGGTAAAAATGAGGGTGTCCGACTTGGCATACCCAGCCTTTAATACTTTATTTTCGTTATTAAAAAGCATGCCCCCTACCTTATAGGAGAAATCACCGGCCTGGTCACTCCAGCTCGCCGAAACTTCCCAACCTTTATTTTCAACTTCTCCTATGTTCACAGAGGAGGTCAGGTAGTACGAACCTGTTAGCGGGGGGACCGGGAAATCCGAATAGATCAAGTCATAGGAATGTTTATTATAGGTTTCGAACGAAACGTCAAGACGGTTATCAAGTACTGTAAGGTCAACTCCAAGGTTTTTCTGGTTTTGCTTTTCCCAGGTAAAATCCGGATTCGGAACACGCATGGTCCAGCCCCAGGTATTTACAACCTCCTGCCATAGGTAGGGATCTACATTCTCATTTCCGATGATCCCGTAGGAAAAGCGAACTTTCATCCTGTTTAAAAACCCGCTGTCGGTCAGTCCCGACATAAAGCTCTCATTATGAATATTCCAGGCAAAGGCCCCGGAGGGGAAGAACCCCCAGCGCTGGCCGGGAGCAAATTTACTGCTGCCATCCGCCCGGGCCGTTCCCTCCAGCAGATAGCGGTTATCAAAAGAATAGTTGAGCTTGCCGAAAAAGGAAGATTTCGCAATCTCCCGGTAATCGGTATAGGTATTATTCATGATCTCCGACCCGGCAATCAAATAGATCTTGTCCTTATCCTTCCGGAGATTCTGTTCGTAATTAATCAGGGCGCGGGCCGTTATCTGGCTTCTGCTCACTCCCTGGGATGATCCCACGGCATTTTGCCAGACGTCGACCGGCTCCCCGTCCCCGTCGTAGAACTTAAAGGTGTCTCGCTCATATTTATCAGCGGATTTGTTGACGATATAGGAGACATTCCCCGCCAGGTGCAGGTTATCATTAATGTAGTAGCGCGGCCTTAAGTTAATGGTACTCCGGTCGTACAGGGCATTCCAGGCCCCTCCTTCGTGAATAGAGGCGAGCGGATTCTGGTCGTTATGCAGCTTATAATGATTGTCCAGATCCGAGTTATAAAATACTTCTTGCGTGGGATTCATTTCCCAGGCCATCCTATATAACCCATGGCCATCCGTATTCGCATATAAGCGGTCGACCTGCAGCCGGTGCGCATAAAAGTCGGCTAAAAGCTCAAACTGATCGGCGATGTTAATGTTCGTATTAAACCGGGCGCTGAACTTCTGCGTCCCCTCATAATTGTTTAACCCATTTTCTTCGATATACCCGAGCATCAGATTAAAGGTACCAACGCCCCCACCACCGGAGATGCTGGCGGACGTATTATGGGTGTAGGCCTTTCGTTCCATAATGGTATCCATCCAGTCGGTATTGATATACTCTCCCTGCTCGGCCAAATCGATCTCCTGCTGCGTAAACTGTTCCGATTGTCCCTGAATGGAGCGAGCTTCGTTATTCAGGCGCATATAGTTCGCTGAATTGACAAAGTCAGGTAACTTAATGGGATCATCAACGGCAGCCCAGCTGTGCACATCTACCATAAACTGGTCTGCAGTTCCCCGCTTGGTTTCGATAATAATGACCCCGTTGGCCCCCCGCGAGCCGTACATGGCCGCCGAAGCGGCGTCTTTCAGCACGGTAATATCTTTAATCTGGTTGGGATCGATATCCGTCAGGGACTGCTCCATTCCATCAACGATGACCAGGGGAGAGGCATTCTGAAGCGTGCTGATCCCCCGTATCGAGATGGTGCCCGGCACGCTGCCCGGCAGGTTGCTGCCCTGCATGAGCGTTACCCCGGGCAGCGTACCACTGAAAGCTTCTTGCAATTTGGCAATGGAACGCGTCTGTATATTATCCATCTCCACTTTTGAAACCGAAGAAGCCAGGTGTTCCGTATCTACCTCGCTGTAACCGACTACGGTCACCTCATCCAGGCCGACGGTTCCTTCCCGTAATACCACATCGATTTTACTCTGATCCTGTGTATTTATTTCTGTTTGTTCAAATCCCACCATGCTAAAGATAAGCGTCACATTTTCTTCGCTTATCGTTATTTCATAATGTCCTTCCACATTGGTGGCAGTACCAATGTTGGTCCCTTTGACCAGCACATTTACCCCGGGCAGAGGCTTCCCCTCCGAATCGGTTACCGTACCCTGGATCGTTCTTTCCTCCTGGGCAAAGGCGGTTGACGATAAGAAAATAAGTAAACCAAAAGTAAGCAGTAGCTTATTTTTCATTGTTTGTATCCCCATGCTATAGATAAGATATTATAGGATTAAAGTTCAGAAAACGAAATAGATAGAAGAAATACGCTTATTATCTACTTCCCTTTCAATTGTTAAGGTATTCAACTGTTAGCTTTATAATAGCACTGCCGACATCCTGAAAAATGTAGCAACGACTATATATTCATATGTTAATGGATAAGAAATCGTCAAAATGCCCACACCATTTCTCTCCAACCCGTTCAATTGGCTGCCAATAAACCAATTTAAAACCACACCATCACACTATTATTCCATTCCTTTACTTCATTAATACGGTACAAAAAATTACTTTCAGACCCGTTTATTGATTAATAATGGTTTTATTTTATTTCAATAGAAAAATATTAAAGAAATACCCTTTCTTTATGTTAAAGGATTATTAAAAGAGTTTCTTTTTCTGTTCATTCGTGCGTAAATTTCACTCGCTATAACATATTACTTCCCTTCAATAAGGAGGTTTTAATTTCATATTCTTGCACGAAAAAGTTTAAGCAACGCTGTATCCCTTTAACACACTGATAGTTATAAGAGTTATGCCCTTATTCCTTGTATTATATGGTTGTTTGGACAACCATACTTAATGTAATAAAAAATATTACCTCTGCAAACTCTTTTTCGAAAGAAAAACATCTTATTTATTTGTGTTTTCTTGTCATGCGATTGAAATAACCCGCACCTAAAATGGACTGTTTCACTGGATCTAAGCAGTTACCAGCACAATGTTCAGACCCTGATCCAACCTATCTCATTACGGTATTGAAAAGAATCTTCCCGAATTTCATGTCTGTACAACAGGACTCCCCGATGTTCTGTTAGATCCATCTTGCTGAATTTCCGGGGATAATCTAAAAAATCCCTTTATCCTCTTCCCTATCTTCCTAATATTAAATACGAACCAAAAATTATTTATCTTTCTTTTTAACCAATTGTAATTATTGGCCGCGCTATGAGACCCGTAGATACTTCTATCGAACGTACCCTGCCATTCAGTACCGACCCCAGCCTTCGCCGGCGCTTTATGATCTTGGACAAGGATATACCAGGCAACATGCGGTGGGGACTGCTGCTTGAGGAGCTCGATAAACTGGCCGAAGATATCGCTCTTGACTACGTGCATCAGTTTGAGCCGGAGGGGCGGGTCGTAACCGCCGCGGTGGATGATATTGCCCTGCACGTGCCCGGCGATATCAACAAGGATGTTTACCTGCGGGCGCGTATTAACTATGTGGGACGCACGTCGATGGAAGTCGGAATCCGTGTGGACCAGGATAAGGAGGCCAGGCACTCGCTGGCGGCCTGCTATTTTACGATGGTGGCCCGGACCGGCAGGGAGGAGGCGGCGAAAAGCCTGCCCATTCCGCCGCTGGAATATGAAAGCGACATCGAAAAGGAGCGGTACGAAGCAGCTATTGAGCGTCGACAAGCGTACCGAGAGCAGATCGATGCGCTGGAGGACCCGCCGAGCAAAGAGGAGTTCCACCACCTGCGGGCGCTGCACAAAGCCCAGGAAAATGAGGATTTTGACGGGCTGCTGGTCGGGAACCTGATCCGCAACAGCATGGAGCGGATGTACCCGGACCAGGAAAATGTGCCGAAGAAAATTTTTGGCGGGTATGTCATTCGCCGCGCTTTTGAATTGTCCCTGATGCATGCAGAAGAGATCGCCTCCCACCGGCCGGTATTCGTACGGGTAAATCGCATTAACTTCCTCCAGCCCATTCGTATCGGCGATAAACTCGATTTTACCAGCCGGATTGTCTACACCGGCGATACGTCAATCAGCATTGAAATTGACATTGAACGCACCAGCCTTGATAAGGTGACCCGGGCCCTTTCCAATACCTGCGTTTTTACGTTCGTGAATGTCGATCATGAAATGAAGCCCCAGCCGGTACCCAAGGTATATCCGACTACCTATGCCGAGGATGAGCGATACCTGAAAGCACGCCGACGCCGAAAGGAACACCTCGTTGATATCGGGAAGTAGAAAGAAGTCCGGGCGATCGTTCCTGCTGGTTACTGTTGGAAACAACACTGATCACGGATCCCAGGCTTCAGCTGCCTATCGGAGGCCATACGGACCAGGGAATGCGCAAAAGGATAAGTGCAATGCCCACCCCGTAATAGATGAGCAGTTTCTTATATCGCGTGGCGTCGCCGGTGCCCCGCTTCGCTTTGGAATAACCTACGGTGATCAGAATGATTCCGATAATCATCGTCAGCGGGTGCTCCAGCATATACAGCCGCGACATCGCATCCCCCATCGCTTCACCGGAAAAATTGGATAGTCCCAGCGGAGAAATAACATACAAAACCAGGCCGATCAGCAGCTGAAGATGCACTGCAATAAGTCCCGCCAGCGAGGCTTTCCGTACCTTTTCATTGAAGGGCTTTTTTTGTAGGAAATTAATAAGTGCATAGATAAAGGAAAACAGTAAAACGGCAAGCACAATATAGGCTATGCCGGAATGCAGGTGTTGAAATCCGGTGTACATGGGTCTATTTTATTTTGTTTGGTTAATTATTTTGTTGGGTTCTGCAATGCCAGAGGGCCGCCGTTTGTTTATCGGCTGAGATCCGTATAGATCATCTCAATAATAACCAAAGGAGGTGCAAAGCAAAAGCCGCAGCACAATTCTTTACAACCATCACCTGTCTTCCGTTGCAGGGACCGTACCAAATGTTTCCTTACTACGTTATGCGATTAATGGTTAAAACAACTTGTCAGCATCTATTTTTACTTTTGAAACCCCACTGCGTACTTATCTTATTCACATTAATCACAAACTCCACTGTAAATTTGGAATCATGCGCCGTATTATTCAGTTAGAACTATCGGAGACCAACGGGGATTTCTCATCTCCAATGGCTTGTGGACCGGCTGGAAAATACGGTTTAACGCCCCCTCATAACCGCATTAATGGACGACTACTTCAGATATGGATACGAAGAAAAATTTCCTCATAAAAAACATGGTGTGCAGTCACTGCGCAGAGGTACTGAAGGAAAAACTGGAGGAAAACGGTTTCCGTGTCCAAAAAATTGAGCTGGGGGAACTGCAGCTGGCGGAAACGCTCGATAAAGCCGCCTATAAACGGCTGGTGGCGGTCGTACGCAATAACGGATTTGATATCATCAATGATGAAGCCAGCCAGATCGTAGAGCGTATCAAACATCTTATTATTGATCATATTCGCTCCGGCGAGCCGCTTGACGGCAACCTCTCGGACTTTCTTTCAGACCGTATCCTCAAGGATTATCAGCAGCTCAGCCGGCTCTTTTCGGCGGTAGAGGGTAAATCTATCGAGCGCTATTTCATCCTCCAGAAAATTGAACGGGCTAAAGAACTTATTGTCTACGGTGAAAAGACGCTCAGCGAAATAGCCTATGAGCTGGACTACAGCAGCCAGCAGCATTTTTCGCGTCAGTTTAAGAAAGAAACCGGCCTGGCGCCCTCCCATTTCAAGAATATAAAGGAGAACAAGCGCACCTCCATCGATCAGCTGTAACATAATCCTGCACAAGATATACATAAAGATATAAGACCATTACCCACTCTATCCCTATCTTGCCAACAGAATATCAAAGAGCTTGGAAAACCAGGCATTTTGACCGGCTTCAAAGCCTGGCGAAGTCTGAATCACGGCATATATAAGGCATATGTGAGGAGGTGGGGTTTGCGAAAATGCAAAGACCGGCCACAACAACGGTTTGAAGCTCGCTATTAAATAACGGAGTTTATTATCGCATTTATCAAAAAATACAAGGAAGCGGTTATCAGCGGCCTGTTGCTTGCTGCGGCGCTGATCGTCCAGTACGCCACAGACATCCCCAACCGGCATTACCTTTACCTCCCGTTATATGGTTTGTCGTACCTGGCGGTGGGGGGACCCGTTTGGCTGAAGGCCTTTAGCTCTATAAAAAACGGGACCATATTCAGTGAATTTCTGCTGATGGGTATCGCTACCGTAGGGGCATTTGCCATCGGCGAGTATGCGGAGGGTGTGGCCGTCATGCTTTTCTATATGATCGGCGAGTATGCCCAGCACGGGGCGGTGCACCGGGCCAAACATTCCATCAGGGAGCTGATAAACCAGCAGCCGGATGTAGCGGCGGTCGAACGGGAGGGATCGACTGAGCAAGTCCATCCCTCTGAAGTTAAAATGGGTGAGGTAATCCGGGTCAGGCCCGGGGAAAAGGTGCCACTGGATGGAGAACTGATCACGGAAAGGGCCTCCTTTAATACTGCAGCGCTCACCGGGGAATCCAAACCGATCGCACGCTATACCGGAGAAGAGATATGGGCAGGGTCCATCAACCAGGACGTGCCGGTGCGTATTAAAGTAACCAGCGGTTACAAAGACACCAAGCTATCGCATATCTTAACCATGGTACAGGAGGCGGCCCGGCGCAAGGCGCCCACCCAGCGGTTTATGACTAAGTTCGCAAAAGTCTATACCCCGGTGGTCGTGTGGCTCGCCGTGGCGCTTACCTTTGTTCCCTATCTCGTCGTGGACCATTACGTATTCCAGGACTGGTTTTATCGCGCACTCATTTTCCTTGTTGTTTCCTGTCCCTGCGGACTCGTTATATCCATTCCTCTCGGATACTTCGGCGGTATCGGGGCGGCTTCCCAAAACGGTATCCTGCTCAAAGGCTCTGACTTTCTGGATCAGCTTCGCAAAATGAATATGCTGTTCATGGACAAAACCGGAACCCTTACCGAAGGTACCTTTGAGGTGCAGGAGGTCCATCCCCTGAACGGATTTGACCGGGAAGAGCTTTTGCTGTTAGCGGCTTCCCTGGAACAACACTCCACTCACCCGATCGCAAAGGCTATTGTGGATTATACAAATGGACAACCGTTGCAATCGGTACAGCGGCAGCAGGAAAGCGCGGGCAGAGGGCTGGAAGGGGAGATCGGCTCGCGCAGCATACTGGTGGGAAACCGTGACTGGCTGGCTGATCATGGCGTGCAGTACCGTGGAAATGGGTTAGATGAAACCTACACCTGTGTTCATGTTGCTGTTGAGGGAGTCCACGCCGGGATCATCGGTATCGCAGATCGAATTAAAGAAGACAGTAAAAAAGCGATCGAAGATCTTCGCGGGCTGGGGATCAGTGAGCTTATCATGTTGTCCGGCGACAACCAGGAAGTGGTGGACGCGATAGCCCGGAAGCTGGGGCTGGACAAGGCGTATGGCAACCTGCTTCCGGATGAAAAATACCGGCAGGTAGAAGAGGCGTTGCAGCCAGACCGTACGGTTGGTTTTATCGGGGACGGGGTCAACGATGCCCCGGTGATTACTCTCGCCGATGTCGGCATAGCCATGGGAGGGATCGGGTCCGATGCTACCGTCGAGACCGCGGACGTAGTCATTCAGACCGACCAGCCGTCCAAAATACCCCTGGCTATCGATATAGCTCAATTCACGCACCGCGTGGTTTGGCAGAACATAGGCTTTGCCCTGGGTATTAAAATATTGGTGATGGCCTTGGCAACGCTGGGAATGGCAAGCATGTGGGAAGCTATTTTTGCGGATGTGGGGGTTGCCCTCATTGCTATTGCAAACGCCATTCGTATTCAATACCACTACACGGATGAAGGATTCAGTCTTACTCCCCCGGCGGATCCTTCGACAAAAGAAGAACCCGTCCAGGCGGAATGCTGCTGTTAGTTCAAAACGGTCACCCAGAATTTCCCCACCTAAGAGCCTGTCGGACTTAGCAAAATCTACTGTGAGTCAGTCGGGTTTGGCTCTCGTTACAATCTCTAAGGCAGGTGAGGACGTCCTTTTTGTAAATATCAGGCTCCTAAGATGCACCGGACAAGTTTTCTAAGAATAGCGGCCATGGGAATCCGTAACCAATTTTATTTGCTTTCCTATCGGCCCCAACCAGTTCTCTTTTTGAATAACGTATCAATAAGCAAGCTATGAACAACAGTAAAACTGTTACAGCCAATGGATCAGCGCTGAACCATACAATAAATGGTCCCCGCTTCATTTCCTCTGGTAATCGCATAGCAGGTCCCATCAGGCCGCAGGTCAGGGATGATTATTCTACTAATGCACGGCATTCGGGCGGACGTTCGCCTTCTGCGTTCCGGTTAAAAACAGTTCTGTGTAATCCCAAAAAGTACGGGTAACCCGTAAGAAATAAATTATTCAAAAAAATTTTGGATCTTATTCTGAGGCTTTTTACCTTGGTGAGTGATTACTTACTTTTATAGTCGGCAAAATGACGAAGAAACGAGAACAAATATTGGGAACTGCCCTGGAACTGTTTGCAAATGAAGGGTATCAAAATACGTCCACCAGCAAGATTGCGTGTCAGGCTGGCGTTTCTGAAGGATTGATCTTTAAGCATTTTCAAAGTAAAGAAGGCCTGCTACATGCCATTGTAAACCTGGCTAATGATGATATAAGAGATTTTATAAAACGCATAGAAAACCAGGATGATCCGAAGAAAGTCATTGAAACGGCCTTCGATTTTCCGCCGTTGGTCAGTTCCAACCGGGATTTCTGGAAATTGCAATTTTCTTTGAAGTACCAATGTCCGGCGAAACAGCAGTATCATGAAAAAAAAGAGCTGATAAATACGTTTGAAACGATGCTGGAAAAAGCGTTTAGAGAATTGGATTATGACAATCCTGAAATGGAAACGGAACTACTTATGAATATAATCGGAGATCTATGCAGAAAGCATTGTAATACTGACAACGGCTGCGACCAGGAATATATAAATTTTGTGAAACAGAAATACGAGGTTTAAAAAAATTTACCCCTGAGGGTAAGTGAGTACTTACTTTTATGGTAAGTATCTTAAATAAAAAAGGTGCATCACATCACAGTCCTCTAAACAGCGATGTGTGCACCTCTCATCATAAATACGAGCACCTTTCGTGCTCATTAATTATTAAAGTTAATGAGGCAACTCATGTTAATCAACAATATAAAACGAATAAGTCTAACTTTTATTACACTCATCATATTCATCTTGGGAGCGGGAGTCACATCAACTTTCGCCCAAACCCACCAACAAGAACCGTTAACCTGGGGACTTAAAGCCGGTGTTAATGTTTCTGATTTTTATGGAGATGACGTCGGCCAAACGGATGTCCGCGGAGGTTTTAGCGGCGGTATTCTGCTAAACTATCGCTTTAACGATTACTGGGCGTTGCAGCCCGAGGTAATATTTAACATGAAAGGCGCCGATGTTTCGTCCGGATTGATAGGCGAAAATGGGCCGGTCGACTATGAATTCGGTTATCTGAACGTACCGGTGCTGGCTAAATTTTATATCCCCACGGGATCCTTATTCAGCCCCCACTTGTATGCAGGTCCCGAAGTGGGATTTAAGCTTTACGGTGACTCGAATAGCAATGATATCGACGACGAGCTGCAAGATGCCGAATTCGGTATCGCTTTTGGGACAGGATTAGATTACAACCTGGGTTCTGATCCAACAGATTTTATCCGGACTGTTGGTTTAGACTTACGCTATTCCCTTGGGTTGACGGACGTATTTGATACGTCCCAGGAACCCGAGGCCAGGAATGGAGTCTTTTCAGCCGCGTTATTCCTTGGATTTTAATCTCAATCCCTTAACCAAGCCTGGCGGGATAAATTTGCCCGCCAGGCATCTTAAACCCCAAATATATGGATGACGCAACGTACAATAACCCGGGGGATGGGATTACATCCAATTCGACCCCCGAACATTTTCAACTGGATGAGATAGAGTGGGATGAAACAGAATACCCCGTTCGATCTGATTCATTACCATTTAAAAATACGACTAAAAAAATCTTGAAAGAGCTGGAGTACGATTAGTTCAGCTGAACAATTTATAACCAACCAGGATTATGATTTTACAAAGCTTTATATCCGAATATCGAAACTTACTCAAAGAATTATGGGATACCTATACAGGTATTCAGAATGAGCAGAAGTTATCGCGTGTATCAGAACAAAAACCAGAAATGAGCAATCAATTGAACAATCGTCAAAAATATTATTGGAAGGCAAGGAAAGAAACGATACTTCCTGTTGTGCTGGTAGGACTTATGGCGCTTTTATCAGCTTGCAGCAGTTCTTCTTCACAGCCTCAGGCACCGCCGCCGCCCACAGTGAGTGTAAGTACCCCACTGGAGGAAGAAATTACCCGGTATGATGAATTCACCGGGCGATTTCGGGCGATCGAACGGGTAGAGGTGCGAGCGCGCATTAACGGTTATCTGGATGAAATCCGGTTTACCGACGGCGAAATGGTCGAAAAAGGAGAAGTGCTCTTTGTCATTGACCAGCGTCCCTACCGGATCGCACTGGAACAGGCCCATGCCGACCTTGACAATGCACGCACGCGGTTTGAACTGGCCAAAAAAGAGTTGGAACGAGCTCAAGACCTGCGGTCTACCGGCGCGGTCTCTCAAGAACTCATCGACCGCCGAAACCAGGAATACCTGTCGGCGGAGGCCGCGGTATCCTCTGCGGAAGCCTCGGTGCACTCGGCGGAACTGGACCTCGAGTATACCGAAGTCAAAGCCCCGGTCTCCGGTAAGATCAGCGAGAATTTTGTCAGCACAGGCAACCTGGTCAGCGGGGGACTTTCTTCAGCGACGCTGTTGACCCGGATCGTTTCGCTCGATCCTATCTACTTTACATTTGAAGCCAGCGAAGACAAGCTGATACGATATATGAAGGGCGGCTCCTTCAAGGGGAATGTTACGACGACCAGGGAAAGCTTTCAAACAGTGAAAGCCCGGTTGTTGGGGGAAGAACAATTTACTTACGAAGGAAACCTCGACTTCATCGACAACGAAATCGATCATAGTACCGGCACCCTGCGGGTACGGGCGGTCTTTCCCAATAATGACCTGCTGCTGACCCCCGGCATGTTTGCCAAAGCGAGGTTTTCAGCCACCGGCCGACACCGGGAGCTGCTTGTCCCGGACAAGGCTATCGGCAGCGACCAGGCGCAGCGCTATGTGCTTACGGTCGATGACAGCAGCAAGGTAAGCCGGAAGTTTGTCAAAACCGGTACGCTTCATAACGATCTTAGAATTATAGAAGAGGGGCTTTCCAAAAAAGATCGTGTAATTGTAAACGGGCTCGGCAAAGTTCAGCCGGGCCAGAAAGTAACCGCCAATCAGGATAATATAGCACTTGCCGAGGAGGAGCACCAGCAATGAAAATTACGCACATTTTTACCGATCGACCGATCCTCTCAACCGTATTCTCTCTGCTGATCGTCATCATAGGAGGATTATCCTATTTTTCACTGCCGGTCAACCAGTACCCGGACATCGTACCGCCTACGATTGAAGTCCGTGCCTCCTTGCCGGGAGCAAGCGCCAAAACGGTGTCGGAAGTGGTGGCTACTCCCCTGGAGCAGGAGATCAATGGAGTCGAAAGTATGATTTATATGGAGTCGCAGGCTACCGACGACGGAAGTCTCACCATTACGATCACTTTTGAACTGGGCACCGATGTAGACGATGCACAGGTACAGGTACAAAACCGGGTGGCCCGCGCCGAGCCGAGGCTTCCGGAACAGACGCGACAGCTCGGGATAACGACACAGAAAAACTCCCCGAACTTCCTGATGGTCGTCAACCTGCTGTCCCCCGATCAAAGCTATGACCAGCTGTACATCGCCAACTATGCGACCCTCCGCATACGCGATCAGCTGTCCCGCATAGACGGGGTCGGCAACGTCATGGTCTTCGGAGGAAGCGAGTACGCCATGCGTATCTGGGTGGATCCGGATCGTATGACCACGCTAAATATCACCGCTGGCGATGTACTTGCTGCCCTGCGGGGACAAAATGTTCAGGTGGCCAGCGGCAACCTGAACCAGGAGCCAAATACCGGCAGCGGAGCGTTCCGGATCAACGTACAGACCCGGGGGCGACTTGAAACGACGGAGGAGTTCGAGCAGGTCATCGTCAAGGAAGAAGAGGGACGCCTTGTACGACTCGGGGATATAGCACGGGTCGAGCTGGGCGCCCAGAATTATACGACCCGGAGTTATCTTGGCAAAGATCCCGGCGTAGCTATCGGCGTATTTCAGCGACCCGGCTCCAATGCCCTTGAGGCAGCCGATGAAGTGCTGGCACGGATGGAGGAATACTCCGCCGATTTTCCACCCGGATTGGAATACCGGGTTTTGTATAACCCGACAGAATACGTCGAGCAATCGCTGGATGAGGTCTACCGCACTATTCTGGAGGCGATCATTCTTGTCGTGATCGTGATTGTGCTGTTCCTCCAATCGTTCAGGGCCTCTATTATTCCTATCCTGGCGATTCCGATCTCCCTGATCGGTACCTTTGTCATCATGAGCCTGCTGGGCTTCTCGCTCAATAACCTGACGCTCTTTGGACTGGTGCTGGCTATCGGCATTGTGGTAGATGACGCCATTGTCGTCGTGGAAGATGCGGCTCGCAATATAGAGGAAGGAATGGCACCCCGCGAAGCGGTTCACAAGACTATGGATGAAGTGGGGACAGCCCTGGTTTCGATGGTGCTGGTACTGGCGGGCGTATTTATTCCGACGGCCTTCCTGGAAGGCATTTCGGGACAATTTTTCCGACAGTTTGCCCTGACCATTGCGACAGCCACCCTGTGGTCACTGGTGGTATCACTGACGCTAACACCCGCCCTGAGTGCGCTTATCTTAAAGGATACCACCGGAGTAAAACGATCCGGATGGCTTAAGCCGGTCGACTACCTGTTCCGGAAGTTTAACCGGTTCATGGAGCGGATCTCCGGCAAGTATGCCCGTGTCGTTCAGAAGGGCGTCCACAGAGAACGATCCGCCCTGGCTGTCTATCTGGTTTTGATCGGACTGGCCTTTTTCCTCTTTAACCGGCTGCCCGGGGGATTCATCCCACCGCAGGACCAGGGATACTTTATCACAGTCGTACAGCTGCCCCCGGGCGCCTCTCTGGACCGCACCGATGCCGTGGTACAGGAGACAACCGATAAGTTTTTAGGCATCGACGGCGTTGAGAATACCATTGCCTTTACGGGCCTCTCCGGGGCCACCTTTACCAATACGCCCAACGAAGCGGTGATCTTCCTGCCGCTTGAGGATTTCTCCTACCGGGACGACCACAACATCGGATACGAACAGCTGCTGGGTACGCTTAACCAGACGGCGCAGCAGGTTCAGGAGGCAAACGTCTTTGTCATTCCTCCCCCGCCCGTCCAGGGTATTGGCAATGCGGGAGGCTTTAAGATGATGGTTCAGGACCGGGGGGGCGTTGGATCCGAGGCGCTTAAGAATGCTACCTGGGCATTGGCCGGCGCCGCCAACCAGGACCCGGGTATTGTAAATGCGTATACCACCTTTGAAACAAGTACGCCCAAGGTAGACCTGGACGTTGATCGCGAGCGGGCTGAACGGCTGGGTGTCAAGGTTTCGGATCTGTTCCAGACGCTGAACCTGATGATCGGATCCTCGTATGTGAACGACTTCAACTACCTGGGGCGTACGTACCAGGTGACCGCCCAGGCCGATGCAGCCTACCGGAACAGCTCCGACGACCTCTTGAACCTGCGGGTTCGCAATGATCGCGGCGATATGGTTCCTCTCGGCTCCATATCAGACGTAGACCAGACGACGGGGCCTTCACGGGTGCCGCGATTCAACCTGTACCCCTCGGCTGCTTTAAGCGGAAATACCGCACCGGGCGTCAGTACGGGACAGGCCCTGGAGCGCATGGAGGCGCTGGCCGCAGAAATCCTTCCGCCCGGGATTGGTTTTGAATGGACTGAGCTGGCGTACCAGGAGAAACAGGTAGGAAATATGGCGATCCTCGTATTTATCCTGGCTGTTATATTCGCCTTCTTAATTCTTGCCGCCCAATACGAGAGCTGGCTGCTGCCGCTGGCGATTGTGCTCATCGTACCGATGTGTGTGCTTTCGGCCGCTGCCGGACTGGGCCTGATGGGTCAGGATGTGAATGTATTAACTCAGATCGGGCTGGTGGTACTAGTGGGGCTGGCCAGTAAAAATGCCATTCTTATTGTGGAGTTTGCCCGTCAAATTGAAGAAAACGAAAGGGTCAGTCGCTGGGAAGCCGCCGTTAAGGCCGCCCGGATCCGAAATGCGGTTTGCCATCGGGCTGACCGAGTTTTCGGGGATGCTCGGGGTGACGATTATCGGCCTCTTTCTGACCCCCGTCTTTTACGTCGTGGCGCGAAGCTTCGCAAAAGATCAGCGAGCGGCCAAAAGTCCAAAACCTGCTGTTGAATCATCTAATTCCAAAGAAAATTAACATGAAGATTCGATCAAAAAATCATTGGGTATATCATATTATTTTAGGCGCTGTACTGACGGCATCAGCTGTTTCGTGCAGCATACGAAACTACCAGAAGCCGCCATCCCCAATTGCCGAACAACCGTCCGAACGGGACGAAAGCAAAAAGTTTGAGGCCGCTGAGCCGGTAGCATACTGGTGGAGCCGCTTTGGAGATAACGATCTGGATTCGCTCGTGAGCGAAGCTCTGGATCATAACCTCGATATTGCCGTGGCCGTGGCCAATGTGCGTCAAACCCGGGCACACCTGCGCGAGTCGGGCTTCGAACTCTTTCCCGTCGTCCGGGCCGAGGGCGGATATAGCTGGCAACGGCAAAGCGAAGAAACAGGCGTATCTCTGTCGGACCGTAACATGGAATCCTACGATGTGGGACTGAGCGCCTCCTGGGAGCTGGATCTGTTTGGCCGCGTTTCGCAGCGAAAGGAGGCCGCCAAGGCTACCTACCAGGCCAGCTTTGCCGAGCTCCGGGGAGCCTATGTAAGCGTGGCCTCCGAAGTAGCCCTTACCTACATGCAGCTGCGGGGGGCGCAGTACCGGCTGGATGTAGCGCGACGCAATGTTAAAAACCAGGAAGAAACTTATACGTTGAGCAAACAGCTGGAGGAACATGGCAGCGGGTCGGAACTGGACGTGGCACGTGCTGAGGCTCAGCTGGAGCTGACGCAATCGACCATCCCTCCGCTGAAGGCCCAGGTCAAGGAAACCCTTAACCGGCTTAGCGTACTGACGGGCCAGCCGCCACGTACCTTGGATTCCTTGTTGCAGCAGGAGAAGGCATTACCTTCCCTACCTCCTTCCATCGCCGTTGGAGATGCAGCTCAAATGTTACGCAGGAGGCCAGACGTCAAGCAAGCTGAGCGACTTCTGGCAGCTTCCGTAGCTCAGTATAATGTACAGGCGGCCGATTATTTTCCTCGAATAAGTATCCTGGGAAGCCTTGGTTTTGTTGCGACGACCTTCGGAGATCTGTTCTCCGGCGGCGCCTTAAGCGCCACCGTAGGTCCTTCGATATCATGGGCGGCATTTGACCTCGGAAGGGTGGATGCCCGCGTGGATGCCGTCGACGCCGAAGCGGATGCCCGGGTTGCCATATACAGGCGGACGGTCCTGGAGGCTTTGGAGGAGGTATCCACGGCCATGTCGGATTTTAGCCGGGAAGAGGAGCGACGCCGGCGATTGACTACAGCGGCCCGGGCCAGTGCAAAGGCCGCACGATTAGCCCGTCAGCGGTATGAAGCGGGCATCGACAGTTTTCTGGATGTGCTTGATGCCGAACGTCGGCTGCTGCAGGCCCAGGATCAGCTGGCCATCAGCGATATTAAAGTGGCTACTGATCTTATTGCCATCTACCGGTCCCTGGGCGGGGGCTGGCAGGTAAAAACGGAAGCCTATGCAGAGAATACACAATAGATACTGTCGCATACGGCCCGTGATATTGGCGTATTTGCGCTGCGCAAAAGCCGATTTAACCCGTTATACTGCGATAGGATACACAAAAAATCCAGAGTAGTTAACAGCAAGCCGTCAGGTGTATTGAATGTTACAGTGATCGGCTAAAGTTGTGGTTTTTTATATAGTGAACGAACTCCCGGAGATATGGCCGCCGGGGCTGGTAATTTGGCCACTGGGATCAGGGATTTGATCTCTGAAATAATGAATATTGCTCTTGATCATGGATTCGGATTGACCAGCAAATCCATGTCTGAGACGAGAGGGAATAGAAAATTTCGAACTATACAAATATGGATACGTTGAAATCAAAAGAAGCAGTAACCCGGGCAGGGCCTGGTACAAAAAATGTCGTGAATTCAGATAAGGTGAGGCCGGAAACGGACAGTTTTACTGATCGTTTCAGGAACGCTTTTATACGCAAGGCCAAAAACGATGTAACCCGGTATGTAATCGATCAGTTTTTTGAAGGCCTGAAATCGGGTGCAGAACCTGAATCAATCATCGCTTTATTCAGTGAAGACGTTGATTTCGATATCCCGGCTCACGAAAAGCGGGCACTATGGATGGAACCAGGGAGCGGACGCACCGGTGTGGCGGATTTTATCTATAACCTGCACGAGGAGACAGTGTCCACTGATTTTGAGGTCGGGTCAATCCTGGTAGACGGGGCCGAGGCCGTTGCCCTGGGGGTGATGGAGTCGCGGGCGGGAAATACGGAAGAAGTAATCAAAAGCGAATTTGCAATGAACTTTACGGTTTATAACGCCCGGATCACCCGCTTCAGGCTCTTCGAAAACAGCCTTGCCATAACAGCACAGGTTGTAAGAAATCAGGAACTGGTTTCAAGTTACTATTAACGCTGATGTTCTCCCCCGGAAGAAACGAAACACCGGGCTGCGACAGGAGCTTTAGTTCATTTCCGGGACTTCGTTCAGCCCGTTTTCTCGTTGGATATGGTTGCCAATGATCATATGCAGCCGCAGGTTAGTAAGTTCATCCTCTATAAGCCGTAAAGTGGCCTGCTCTGATAGTCATGGGCGGCTAATATTCTGATTTTTAGTTCAGGATTCAGGTATTCTTTTGATATACTCCTTCTCCATCTCAGTGTGCACCAACCAGAATCCTTTGGGCACTCGATTACTAAGGCGATCGGACAGGATACCCAGGTGCGTATGCCATCCGCTGGCCACGCTGGCGAGGATGTCGGGGTCGTCACCCAGTCGTCGATGCGTTAAAATCAGCCGGACTTTTTCTCCCTCGGGGGTTAGTTTAAAGGTAACCTCCGACTCATCGCCCGTTCCCTCTCCCCAGGTGTAACTGAGCAAACGGGGGGGATCGTACCGGGTAACACGGCCGGTAAAACCGGTGCCGTCTTTCATCTGTTTGTATTTATCCGGTGGCTGTTCATCGTGGGGAGTAAGCGTGTCGTGCCGGAAACGCAGCTCCACCTTCCCGCCCACGCGGGGTTCCACCTCGCCGGCGGCCAGCCATTTTGCTTTCTTATCGGATTCCGTCAGATACGCCCACACCCGCTCGATCGGCCCGGGCAGCAGGCGCTCGAAACGGATCGTCCCCGGATCAGTAAAAGTGCCGTAATTACTCATTGGTTTTCTTTTTCATTTTACTATTGCGTTCTGTACAAAGGTGCTTTATAGACCGTTAAACGGGGCTTGTCTGATTGGTTCCCACTGCCTGTCCTGTATTGGCTACTCAAAGGTCAACGGCCCGAAATTCAACTGCCAGGAAACCCCAAACCGGTCGTTCACCCAGCCGAACTTGAATTTTCCAAGATAAGTCCAGCCTTATTCCCTGCCTGAATATTCATTGTTTTCGCAAAATCTTACCCATCGCTTTTCCCCTTGCTAACTCGTCGATCAGCTTATCCAGATAGCGAATTTCCTGCATGGTTGGTTCTTTGATCTCTTCCACCCGGACACCACAAACCACGCCTTTAATTAAAGCTCGTGAAGGATTCAGCTGGGGTGCGTTCGCGAAGAAAGTCTCAAAATCTGTGTTTTTTTCCAGTTGGGCTTCTAACTCCTTCTGGCTATATCCCGTCAACCAACGAATAATTTCATCCACTTCGGCTTTCGTCCGCCCCTTTTTCTCAGCCTTAGCGACATAATGGGGATACACACTTGCAAAGCTCGTGGTATAGATACGATGCTTTTTCTCTTCTGAATTCATGGCTTGTGAATTAAATTTCCCTTCTGTTCTATTTTCATAATTGTTATTTATTTGAAACCATTTCCTGCAATTCCTGGGTTAACGCCTCTGCCAATTCGGGGCGCCCGTGAAATTGAGCGGGCGTATTTTGGAAAAGTACAATGTGCCACTGTCCGGTATCACTATTCCTTGAAGCAATAAGAGATTGGATGGCGTTTGCATCCGGATTGATGTCAGTTGCACCCGGCGGAATCATTCCGGCGATGCCTCGCAGCAGGGCAGTATCCCGACTTAAGCATTTCACTTCCTGTATTTTGCTGACATAGTCCGCGGTTTGGTGGTCAGCAAAAATCCTCCCGATTTCGGTTTCAATTTCATTCCTGTTGTTCATTTGACTGCCGTCAAAACCAATAACACAGCCGCTATCAGTAAAACAGGAACCATATTTTGCCGCGTCTTGCTCGTTCCAGGAGTCAAGGAGCTCTTTATATAGCTTTCTTATGGGTTGGGTGTCCATCTTGTGTAGAATTATTTTTTTAACTATCTATTAATAGCTTGTTCAGTCTTATCTATTCTCTCAGGCTTTTTCTTCAGAATCAGTGAACTCACAAAAGCCACAGCCAGTCCAATGGGCAGTACTTCCATGTAAGTAATCAACCCAACCATGAACGGGCCTTGATACATTGCACTGAATTGGTCCATTTGCTCAGATTTGGCGGCCAGTTCAGCTTCCGTGGCCCCCTGCCGGGTGGCTTCAAGCATTACGTGTTCAATGTATTTATCCAGGAAATCGGGCACATACAAGTAATAGTAGAACAACCAGAAAGCCACATAAATAGTGGACGCAAGCAAGGCAATCAAAGCCCCGGTTTTAAATGCTTTTCCAAGGGATATAAAACCGTTCAATTCCTTATTCCTGTAATTCCTGATCCCGAAAAAGACCAGGGAAAACACGCCAAATAAGAAAATATATCCTAAGACATCATTGCTCTGAAAATCCGGCCTGTTGTAAATCAGCTGCACCATATACATGATATGCATTACAAGAATGGCTCCGATAATTAATCCGAAAATCAGTACGTTACGCTTCATAATAGCGTCATTGTCGTGGTTGTTGAATGTTATATATCCTGAAAATGGTCGGATCTCTTTATCCTTCAGTCCAGGCAGCTTCCATCAGGTTTTTATCTTCATCAGGTTCTCTGTAAGCAAGATCTTTTCCTCGTTACCTATCGTTTTTTATTCCGGTTTGTGATCACTTATTAAATTTAGTTTGATCTTATGCTCCAGCCATGCCTTCATATTACTGAGCACTAAGTTCCAACCGCCATTCTGACCGAGCATCAGGTTGATCTTTTCTTCAAGTTTTTCATCTTCGGCGGGAACGGAGTCCCAAAATCCGCTTTCGGTTACTTTGAAAAGGGTAGATGTATCGGAATGAGGTTCGAAGGACATTTCCACAAGCGTTTTCAACTCCCCGAGTTCCCATTCAAGGGAGATGTATTCGTTGGCTTTCAGCTCCTTGATATTTACGGTGTCTTTTACACCGAACTGTCCCCATTCCCACTCCAGGGTTTTTCCCGGTTCAACCCGGCCACTACTATTGGTGAACCAAAATTTTGAAGTGATATCCGGATTGACCATCGCTTCAAAGACCTCTTCAACGGGCTTTCGGATAAGCATTTGAACTTCTACGACTGGGTGATTTTGTATATTCATCAATCTGTTTGTTTTATTGATTATTCATTTTGGTTGTCCTCCTCGGCCAATGCAGCTTCCAGCGCATCCAGTTTCTGAGACCAGAATCTCCGGTAACGGGCCGTCCACTCCGCTACCTCCTGCAGCTTCCGGGGATCGGACCGATACAACCGTTTACGGCCTTTTTTACGGATTACAACCAATCCACACTCATCCAGGATCTTCAGATGCTTGGAAACGGCCGGCCGCGACATTTCAAAGTTGCTGGCTACATCTTTAACCGGAAGCGACTGACCCGCCAGCAGATCAATAATCTCCCGCCGCGTCGGATCGGCAATGGCCTGGAACACATCTCGTTGCATATACATCAGGAATCAAGTTAATATTTACGTAACCGCATGGTTACTAATTTACATGTAACTGATCAGTTACGCAAATATTTTTTTTGGGGACTCTGATGTATTGTTAAAAACGGACATGTTTTACCGGCTTGTCCCGAATTCGAGACTCCCCACTTTTGAGCCATCGGTAAGAGGAGATGGAGAAGACCGCAATCTATTTTCGCAGCCCTGAAAGTTAGAGCTGGGGAGGGGGACTTACTGCTTTTGAGGGGAGAGGACAGTCCATACGGCCTGCGGAACTCCCTGATGAAATGGACGGACGTTGAATTCCTTTGTTACTCAGGTATACTTTTTATAATTGGATATAAGGACCCAGACTCTCGATCAAACAGCCCCCCGCGTAAAATCTCCGTCGACCAGCCGCCAGATATCCAGAGGATTGTGGTCCTTCAACGCCGCAGGCAGGGTCTCCTGCGAAAAATCCTGGTAACAGATCGGCCTGGAAAATCGGCGGATGGCGGCCGTTCCCACAGAGGTCGTTCGCACATCCGTGGTAGCCGGGAAGGGGCCCCCATGCATCATGGCGTGACCTACTTCCACGCCCGTGGGGTATCCGTTAAAAATCAGCCGGCCCACCTTTCGTTCCAGTACCGCCACCAGATCCTCATACGCTTTCAGATCCTCTTCCGTCCCATGCAAGGTAGCAGTAAGGTGTCCCTCCAGGCTCTCCGCTATCTCGATAAGGTCCTGTTTGCCACCGGCGGTAATCGTCAGGGTAGAGGGACCAAAAACCTCTTCTTCGAGCACGTCGCTGGCCAGAAATTGTTGGGCATCCACCTGCAGCAGGTAAGGCTGTCCGGCGGTATGCGAGGTTCCTTCTTTTCCGGTCGTTACGAGCTGCACGCCATCCTGCCGGAGTAGCTGCTCCAGTCCCTCCTGATAAGCCGAGTGAATACCGGGCGTGAGCATCGTACCCACCTCCGAGGTTTGGAACTGTTCCGCCACCCGTTGCTGAAACGCTCTGGCGTCATCGGAATCCTCATAGGCGACCAACCCCGGCTTGGTACAAAACTGGCCTACTCCGAGATTGACCGAATTGGTCAGTCCCTCTGCTACCTCACCCCCCCTTTCTTTCAGCGCACCCGGCAGCAGGAAGACGGGATTGGTACTGCCCATTTCGGCAAATACCGGGATGGGCTCATCCCTGCGAACGGCCGTATCGTATATCGCTTTGCCTCCCTTGAACGAGCCGGTGAAGCCGATGGCTTTGATGAGGGGATGGCGCACGATCGCCTGACCCGTTTCATGAGACCGGCCATGGATCAGCGAGAATACCCCGTCAGGCATGCCCGCATCCTTTGCGGCTTTCATAATGGCCCGGCCCACCAGCTCGCAGGTGCCCGGATGCGCCGGGTGCGCTTTCATAACCACGGAACATCCGGCCGCCAGGGCCGAAGCGGTATCTCCGCCGGCCACCGAAAAGGCCAGGGGAAAGTTACTGGCCCCGAAAATGCCCACGGGTCCCAATGGCATCTGCATCCGGCGAACATCCGGTTTAGCTGCAGATGCTCCCCGGTCGATCCGGGCATCAACCCAGGAACCGTCCCTCAGCAGCTCAGCAAATAGCTTGAGCTGGTTCACGGTTCGTTTCCTCTCACCCTCCAACCGGCCTTCAGGCAAGCCGGTCTCCCGCATGCACCGTCTGATCAGCAGATCCTCCAGTGCCATGATCTCCTCGCCGATCTTTTCGAGAAAGGTGGCTTGCTCTTTCCCGGGCCGTTTCCGGTAGTTGCGGAAAGCGGACTCGGCTTTCTGGATGGCCTCATCCACTTCCCCGGCGGTGGCATCACTGAATGATCCCTCTATTTCTTCACCCGTCGCCGGGTTTACAGCTCGAAAATCTGTGTTTCCTTCCGATGACAGCGTCTTGCCGATAAGATGTTTGCCTGTAATTTCCATAGATACTAACGGTTTATATTAGAATAATGCGTTTGTCAGGTTGATAATTTATCAGGTCTCTCCCCGAAAGTGTCAGGGACAATCCACGGAGAAGAGGAGTGCAGGGAAATTGAATTCCTTTAGTTTTCCATCCCATAGTGCTCTCCGGGCAGCAGGGGCTGCAGCCAGGCCATCTCATGTTCTCCCTCCACAAAGTAATTCTTTTTAGGTCTCGAGGAGATCACTTTGGCCCGTACATACAGCTCGTCTCCCTGGAACTCATAGCTTGCCTCGCTGCCTGTTGTCTCCTGCAGTACGATCCCAATATCTTCGCTGTATTGCCGGGTTCGGTCTTCCCGCGCCCGGCCCTCCGCATCCACATACGGTTCACTCGACGGATCGTATCCCTCGCGGGTGCCGATAAAGCGGATCCTGTATTCTACGCCCTCTTCCGGATCGACCTTTACCGTGTACCGGCTGCCGTCAGAATTGATCTCCTGCATCTCCACCCCGCTGCTGGCATAAAAATCCCCGTTTTCCAGTGCGCGTACGATATGTTCAGGCGTGAGATACCGCGACCGGACCCGGACCCAGCCTCTGCCGGGTCGCGCCGTCTCGGAGTCACTTTCTTCATAGTGATGGGCATCATCCACCGCCAACCCGTAAACCGGGGGGAGACCGAGCTCTCCCAGCCGTTTGGTCAGCACAATATCCCAGACCCGATCCAATCCCTTGATCCCGTCATCATTGCCAAAGTTGAGGACGCCGCGATGCCCGTTATAAATCTCAAAGAGGCGCAGGTTTTCGACCGGGGCCATATCTTCCGCCGTGACCGCCCGGGCAAAGTTGGGATGATTCAGATGGGGCAGCATGTCCCGGCCCGTTTCTTTGCGCTGCTCCATCACCGCATCCATATTCAGGCGGATCGTCTCCTCGACCGTCTCCCCGCTCCGCGGTTCAATAAGGTCCCGGATGTTGGTCGCGTTCACGTGGATTACGTGCCGGCGTTCGGTGATTTCTTCCGAATCAATCATCCGGAACCGGCCGGATTGCTCGAACAGGGCCCGAACTTCGCTGAGGGGCTTGAGACGTACTTCCAGCTCACCATCCACCCGGCGGGTTTCCACCCACTCGTCACCGAACCGCTCACGGTACAGCTCATAGACCTCCATGCCGCCCCGGACGAAGTCATCGCCGGCCGGCCGGACCCACCGTTTTCCCCGCTGCAGGATGTTGTGATCGGAGAGCGCCAGAAAGTGATAGCCGTGTTCATAATACCATTGGGTTGCCACCTCCGGGAACTGGTCGCCATCGCTCCAGAGCGTGTGGGTATGCAGGTTGCCCTTCCACCAGTAATAGCCGTCTTCATCCGGCTCAGGGGGCGTATATTGTCCCGCATCAGACCGAAAGCTGTAGTCGACCTGCAGGTGGGTGGGGCCTTTATCAGCGTGGCCCTGATCTTGACTGTGGTCATGACTATGGCTATGACCGCTTTGTCCCCAAGCAATCTCTGCCTGTAGCAAAAACACCAGGCCGATCAGAAAGGATATCAAAATAACAAGTGGCTGTTTCATGGTATCTGTTGTTCTATTTTTTTAAGTTAGGGCCATTTTGTAAGTTATGGCAATGTCAAAAGGACTTTCAGAGGGTTTTTATGAAAAAGAACGTCAAGTGACATATTTCTTCCATGGCTCTCCGGTCTTCATTTTTCGGATGCCCTTCTCAAAACGTTCTTTCAGGCAATTACTGCATTCCAGCGAATTTCAACATTTTCACTCACGCTCTGCCTTAGCCTTATATTTACGCTACGATCCGGAATTCGGTCAGGGATTGATATTGACCATAATTTCTGGTTTTTCAAAGATATTATAAAAAAAGAGGACGCCCCTTACGTATTGTTCACCAATCCAAAATGGATTGGTCCGCCGCCCGAATGGTTGTGGAATGCATCACTTCCTGTTTGAAGGGTGGACGATCACCCCACGCTGTTTACCAGCGTTCCGATGGGATCAATGGTGATCTGAATCTCATCGTCGGACTGCAGGGTAAAGTCGGCCGGGGGTACGATGCCGGTGCCCGTCATCAGCAGGCATCCGTGCGGAAAACTGCACGCCCGGTAAAGCCAGGAAACAAGCTCCTCGACGGTACGTTTCATCTGATCAAGGGGAACACTTCCTTCAAAGACTGTTTTACCCGACCGGATAATGTTCATACGAATCACCGTCTCCCCCGAAAGCGGCTCGTCGGTCACATAGATACCGGGACCGATACCCGCGCAGCCGTCGTATGATTTTGCCTGGGGCAGGTACAGTGGATTATCCCCCTCAATACTACGGGAGCTCATATCATTGCCAATAGTATAGCCGATAATTTTTCCCGAGGAAGTGATTGCAAGCGTGAGTTCCGGTTCAGGTACATCCCAGGTGGAATCCTCCCGGATCGCTACCTTGCCTCCCGATCCCACCGTACGGTGACGCGTGGCTTTGAAAAACAGCTCCGGGCGTTCGGCTTGATACACGCGGGCATAAAATTGTCCGCCACCGGCATCCCTCGACTCAGCCTCTCGGGCCAGCTTGCTGTTGTAGTAGGTCACTCCGCTGGCCCAGACTTCCTGGCTTTGAATCGGGGCCTGGAGTCCGTCTTCCAGCAGGCGGACGGCATCCGGGACCGGATCCATCCGCTCTGTAAGCCCTGTCATCTTCGCCCGGAGATCATCGTCGTTCACAAAACGATCCCAGTCCCTGCCTTCCAGCAGATAAAGTGCACGTTCCTTTTCAATAATAATCCCTTCGCTGGTTTTATACAGTTTCATGCCATTTGGGTTTATATTATCCTGAGCCGGGCCGGTCCCGCGATCGTACCAGGGGAAATAAGCGGCCGGCGGTCCCGTTGCCCATGCTCCCCGGATTTCGAAAACATTCCCTGTTTTCGGGACATCACACCACCTTCCCGTCTGATTATAGACCACATAATAAAAAGGTATGTCGGAATATAAATCCAACTATGTTAATCACACAGATAGCCAAGATAAAACAAATAACACAGTCCTCCGGGTCCCTGACTCGAACCCAGGGCTACAATACTACTTCCCCGCCTTTTTCCCGCCGAGGCTCATGGTAGGATAATCAGCCATTTCGTACGTCACCCGGGCATTTTTTTGGATATCGGTTACCTTCATAACGGTCTTGTCCCCGCTTTGCCGGTCTTCGGAGGTCATTTCCATCATCATGCCGTATGGGTAGTCTTCCGGAATCTTGCCCCTCATCTGCTTGGCATTGGCATTGGCCTTGAACATGTTCTGCATTCCAAACGTATCATCGCGGCTCACCCACACTTCAACGACGCCATCGCTGTTTTCCGACCGGTAACCGTCGCATTCATAGCCCTGAATGGTTTTAGTTCCGATTTTGGTATACCCCTGCCATTCGTCGACTTCATCCCAGTCCACGTCCTCCGCTTGCCGGGCTTCGGCACTGTTTGCCGTATACTCTGAGGCCTGCTTCCAGTCGTAGGCAAAAGAAAATTTGTCCTTTTCATTCTCCATCAGCATCAGCATGGCCGAGTTGTTGAAATCATAGATAATAAACAGGTTTCCCTCTTCCCGCTTCATCCCCTCCCCGGAAAAACGAGTGCCGGTATACCTTTCCTCGGTATTGAAATGCATATCCATGATGACGGGCGGATCGGACTCCCCATTTTCTCTGGTGGTTTCAATTTCCATCGTCGTAATGGTGTCAAAGTGATAGGCCTCCTCTGTATCCACATTGCTGCCCATAGAAAAAGGTACGCTCATGCCCCCCGAGGCACTATCTGCAGACATGTCCCCGAAAACTGCGTTCCAGGAATCCTCCACCGCCTGCCGGGACGCCTCTTCCACTTTTTCGCTTAGCTTTTCTTCCGCTTTTTCCGCCGCTGCCTTTTTTGCCTTATCCTTCAGCCGGTTAAAGAGCTGGGCTTCAGCCTCGATGGTAAAGGTGACCGACATCAGGCCGGCTGCAAGTATTACTATAAGATATCTCATGATAAACTCCCTTTTTATTAGTTTTTGAGGGCTTTGCAAAACCGTTCTTTTGCCCAATGCCGGCGTTATCAATCGGTTGACGTCCACACATATAGGGTATATGCTGCGATTCCAACCTCCCCCCGGCCTTGACTTTGAACAAAAAATACTGATTTTGCAAAGCCCTCTTGTTCTCATTCTTTTGAACCTGTAATCTACAAAAGATACGATTAAATAAAAGACCAATTGTCGGAAATCACTTAAACTCTCGCCGGACCATAATTTGGGTTCTTTAACTATACATTATTTCGTATCTTATGCTATCTATGAATTACAAAGCTATCAAACGGTATTTACGAGAACCGGTTAACAGCCTGACGCACGGCCTCGGGGCCATCGCTGCTGTGATCGGGCTTATTTTACTGGTGTATGAAGCGATCACCCGGGGTTCGGTAAGCCACCTGATCGCTTTTTCGATGTTTGGGCTCAGTATGGTCCTCCTCTACACCTCCAGCACGCTCTTCCATGCCCTCCCGGTGAAGGAAAAGACGCTGAAACTCCTGCAGAAGCTGGATCACAGCATGATCTATGTGCTCATTGCCGGTACCTATACCCCCATCTGCCTGCTGGTGCTCGACGGCAGCTGGAAATGGGGACTTTTTGCAACCGTCTGGACCCTGGCTGTTATCGGTATTATCAAGAAGTTCCTGTGGATAGATGCGCCCCGCTGGCTTTCCACCTCTTTCTACCTGGGGATGGGGTGGCTGGCCGTCTTTACATTTCCCACCCTTATGGAGAAGCTTCCGCTGGCTTTTCTGGTATGGATCGCCGCGGGGGGACTCGCATACACGCTGGGCGCGGTTATTTATGGCCTTCAAAAACCAAATCCTGTTCCCGAATGGTTCGGGCATCACGAAATTTGGCACCTGTTTGTACTGGCCGGCACATTCTCGCACTTCTGGGCTATCTATTACTATCTGCCCGGTTATGCGGGATAGATTCCGCAACTTTTGTGTTCGCCTAAACATTCCGAGTCAGAGTTTAAAGCAGCTTAATGATTTAATCGAGCAGGCAGTTCTCGTGCGTTATTGCAGGAAGATTTTAAGTAAAAACATCTGTTAATATTTCTTAGATTACTGCCTATTTGACTCCGAAATGCTGGTATACGTATGCGTACAACCTTATTGCTGCTGTTGTTCACTTGTGGAATACATACCGTTACCTCTGCCCAGGCGCAATTTTATCCCACCCAATACCGTCCGCCACAGCAATGGGAACAGCTGACAACCCCTCACTTCAACCTGGTATACGCCCGCGGCAACGATTCCACCGCCCTGGAAATGGGACAGATACTCGAAGAGCAATACCCCGACGTTCAGCAGTTGGTGGGGGGACAGCTTTCCGGATTTCCCGTCATCCTTAATGACTATAATGATCGCTCTAACGGTTTCGTCACTCCTGTCCATTTTCGATCGGAAATCGAGCTGCCGCCTATCAAGGGGAAATCGCTGAACCCTCAAACAGGAGGGTGGCTCGAGAATGTGGGTCCCCACGAGCTGGTCCACGCGCTCCAGTTCAATAACCTCGGCAAAAATAATATACCCCGTCTCCTCAGCCTGTTTTCGCCCGATTTGGCACGTTCTGTTCACGGGGCGATCCCTTCCGGCATTACCGAAGGGATCGCTGTCTACCATGAAACAGAGGGGGTGTCCCCGGATGGGGGACGAGGACAATTTCCTTTTTTTACCAATCAGTTCAATGCAGTGTTTGACAGCGATCAGCGCTGGTCCATGGGACAGATGGTACAGGCCTCCGCCAGCACGCGTCCCTTTAATCGCCATTATATCGGCGGACACGCTTTCACCGCCTGGATCCAGGAGACCTACGGCTACGAAACCACCCGCAAGGCCCTCGGCTTTTACATGGACTATCCTTTCCTGGGGTACGGCATGGCACTGCGACATACGACCGGCTCCTGGCCGGGCCAGCTGTACGAGCAGTTTGAAGATGACAGGCAGCAAGCCTTAAACGACCGGCCGGAATCTCCTACCGCGGCGCAGGTACAAGTCCTATCCATTCCTTTCAAAGGGCGCGAGGTTCGGCGCCCCCAATGGCTGTCCGATTCCACGCTCGTCTTCTATGGCTCGTTTTACAATGCACGTCCCGGGTTTTACCGCTATAACCTGAAGTCGGACAATATAAAGCAGCTCGTAACGACCAACTCGGTCGGCGACTACCGCTACGATCTGTCCGAGGACCGGTCGGCCATAGTGTACAGCTATTATGATTCCGATCCCATCTACGACCGTACCTATAAAGCGGAGCTGGTGGAATACAAGCTTTCCACCGGCAAGCGCCGGCAGCTCACCGAAGGGGGACGATTATACGCGCCGCAGTATGACCATGACCGGCTGCTGGCCCTGCAAACGCGACCGGCTTCCGCGGCCTTGGTGTCGGTCCCCCGTCACGGCAGCCGCTCCGAAGCGAACCCATTGCTCTCTTCCCGGGCCTATGAAATTACCGCGGTCTCCCTGCATCCGGATGAGAATCAGCTGGCTGTTATTGCCAATAAAGGAGGTCTGCAGGGACTGTGGATCACAGGGCGTGACAGTGCGGCACCGGCTTTATCCGGCGCACCGGATATCTCCTTTGAAAACGGCGCTGTTTTTGACCCGGAATGGCACCCGGATGGCGACAAACTGCTCTTTAGCAGCGGGTTTTCCGGCACGCACCAGCTCTATGAATATCACCTCCGGGATGAATCGGTGACCCGAATCACACAAGCGCGATTCAATGCCTTTGAGGGAGCCTACAGTCCCGACGGTAGCCGCATAGCTTTTATTCGGCAGCATACCAATGAACGCCTCCCCGCGGTTCTCAGGCGGTCCGCCGCAGCCGGTGACAGGGATACGGTTTCTCCATCGCTTTGGAGACCTTCGAAAATCAAAACAGCTAAAATGCGGCATACTGTCGTCTCCGATTCCGTTGTCACTGCCTCCGAAACCTGGAGCCGGGAGCCCTATTCTCCCGGTTCCGGGTGGCTAAAACCACGCACGGTTTTGCCGACCGTCAATAAGGTTTCCAACAGGGACCGCTACCAGCTGGGGCTCTCCCTGCACAGTAATAACTTATTGCAAAGTCAGGCGTATTCCGCAGAAATGAGTTACCTGGAGGAACAACTGTGGTACGACCTGTCCTACGAAAACAAGCAATTTTATCCCGGCTTCAACCTGCGCCTCTACAGCGAACCCTCCTATTTCAGGTTCAGCACGACGCAAAACGGGTTCATCACCCTCCTCCGCGAGAACCGGTCCCTCGCTCTCAGCGTCCCACTCGATTTTCAGCTGAATCAAAACGTCTTTTCCACCTCCTTTTTTATTGAGCCCGAATTTCGTTACTCACAGATACGGTTTCGTGATGTCGGACTGGCCAATACCGTTTCCGACTTTGCCAATAGCGCTGTCAGTAATCTCTACGGGCAGTTTAATATTCGGCTGCAACAGAATATCCGGGATGTTCAACCCAACAGCGGACTGGTGCTCTTTTCGGAGCTCGAGCACTACTGGAGTGCTTCTGATCTTCGGTTCTCGAACGGACAGGATGATGTTGAATTGACCTCCCGCCGGCCTACGGCTCTACAGGCCGGTGTTATTGGTTTTCTGTCCCCGCTTCGACGATGGAATCAGTCGCTGCGCCTGGAGATAGAGGGACTTACCCAGTCGGGTCCTGTTTTCAACAACCAGTCGCTGGTCTCGGACGCCTTCTCCGAACCGGTTCTCGCTACTTCCGACAACCTGATGAGCCTGTCAGCCCGCTATACCATCCCCCTTCTTTTTGCCGATGACGGCGGCTTTCTGCTACCTTTCTACCTGAACAACCTGTATATGGTTGCATTCTCCAGTTCGGTGACGGATCCTGCGGTTGCGGACTGGAACAAACAGTCGCGGTCCGTTTTTGGGTTAGAGCTGCGAACAAGATTCCGGATCTCCAACTTGTCTTTCGATCTTGGGATCGGCTACGGGTACGAACCCACGCGGCAAAATCACCATATTTACTTCGGAAGCTTTTAAGGTTATTATTTGTTACACTATGATATCGTAATCTCCATGTTCAACTTAGCTCTGTTATGACGACCAGAACAATTTATATTCTGTCTTCTCTGTTAATCCTGCTTCTCCTGGGGAGCTGTACCCAGTCAGAGCCGGAAGAACCGGAGACGCTCCGTCGAAAGAGTCCTATTGCTATTGCCAAGGTTCTACACCATCCTTCTGATACGTACATTAAAGTTATATATGGGCAGCCTTACAAACGGGAGCGTGATATCTTCGGTCAACTGGTGCCCTACGATAATATCTGGCGCACCGGGGCCAATGAGGCGACCGAACTGACTACCACTCACGATATTCGTTTTGCGGGAGAAGAACTGGAGGCGGGGACCTATTCTCTGTTTACGATTCCGAGGGAGGGCGAGCCGTGGACGGTTATCTTAAATGAAGAACTCGGGTTATGGGGCGATTTTGATTACCAGCAGGAACATGACGTGCTTCGCGTCGACGTTCCCGCCGAGCAAAAGGAATCTGTTGCCGAAGCGTTCACCATTCAGTTTACCGATGTGGTGGATGATTCTACCAATATCGTGCTACAGTGGGACCGGACCGAGGTGCGTATTCCGATTGCATTTCTCGCTTCCGGATCTGGGGCCGGAGAATGAACATCGCACAACATCCCCGCTTAACTGGTTAAGCATTACCGACCTTACCCACAAAGTTATCAGCAGATTCCATACCTTGTAGCGGAGCTACGGGTTCCAACAGCAGTACGGCATTCTGACAGGGTGGTGCAAGCCTTTTTGCGCCGATAGTAGCATGTCGTTATTTTAAAAGAGATCCTCCAAGTCCATTCAAAAGATTAAAAACATATTGTTATATTGGCTACCTTTATTTTGGGGAATGAGATAGTTCTCTATGCCCTTTCAAAATCTTTAATAAATCAAAGATGACTTATACTTTTTGGGATTTTCTGCAGCTGATCGGTGCACTGGGAATCTTCATCTATGGAATGAAAGTGTTTAGCGACGGTCTTCAGAAAGTTGCAGGCAATAAGCTGCGGTCTATTCTCAAGGGGATGACCAGCACGAGATTTCGAGGAATCCTCACCGGCTTTACCACCACAACGATTACCCAGTCTTCCTCAACCACCACGGTTATGGTTGTTAGTTTTGTAAATGCCGGTTTGATTACTTTTATAGAATCCACGGGAGTGATAATGGGGGCCAATATCGGAACAACGGTCACCGCCTGGATGATCTCAATTTTTGGATTTAAAATGCAGATAACGCCCCTGGCAATGATGCTAATCGGCATTTTTTTTCCCTTTATATTTTTTGGCCGGGAAAAGCTGCGGAACCTTGCCGAAGCGATGATCGGCTTCGGAATCCTGTTTATCGGACTGGATTTCATAAAAAACGGGGTACCGAACATCCAGGATAATCCCGAGATGTTCATGTTTTTGGATCAGTTCACGGAATTCGGCTTCGCTTCTATTTTAATTTTTGTCGTGGCCGGCACCGTCTTAACCTTGATCACCCAGTCTTCCTCGGCGGCTTCCGCTATTACGCTTGTTATGCTGTTTGAGGGCTGGATTGATTTTCCCATTGCGGCGGCCATGGTCCTCGGTGAAAATATCGGGACCACGGTCACCGCCAATATCGCTGCCGTTGTCGGAAATGTGTACGCCAAGCGCGCGGCCCGTTTTCATTTTGTGTTCAATATATTCGGGGTGTTGTGGATGCTGATCCTGATGCAGCCATTCCTTATGGGGATCGATGCAACGATGAGCTATTTTTCCCCGGAGGCCGGTTCGATTCTCCACGCGACCGATGAACTGGGTCGGGCCAATGCAACGCTGGCCGTTTCGCTGTTCCATTCGGCCTTCAATGTGATCAACGTGTTGCTGCTTGTTGGTTTTGTACCGCATATCGTTCGGATGGTTGAGAAGTACCAAAAAGAAAAGGAGGATACACAGCACCGGCTGCAGTATATATCATCCGGGATGATGTCTTCTCCGGAGCTGTCGATGTCCCAGGCTCACAAAGAGATAGAACTGTTTGTCAAGCTGGTGGAAAAAATGCACTTCAGCATGCAGGGACTGCTGTTTAACAAGCAGAATAAGCAAGAGCAGTTTCTGAAGAAGATTGAGAAAAGGGAAAAAATAACCGATAACATTGAGCTTGAAATTGCTGAGTACCTGACTAAAATTTCCAGCTTTACGCTCACAGAAGAAGCCACCCGGCGCATTCGCGGAATGCACAGCATGATAAACGATTTGGAAAGAATAGGAGATATCTATTTTCAAATGTCAAAAACTTGCGAGCGAATGCGGTCGGAAGAGAACGAATTACCCAGACATGCATTAGAAAAGATCGGCAAGATGCTTGACCGGGTACACGATGCCATTCGCAATGTCCGAGAGAACCTCTCCAGGGATAACGGAAGTGTTGACCTGGAAAAAGCCATGCACCTTGAAAACAGCATCGATTTATATCGGGATGAGCTGCTGGAGTTTCATTATGCTCAACTTGAGGATAATGGCTATTCAAACCAGGTGGGATTTGTATTCCTGGATTACCTGAACCGGTTAGAGAAAATCGGAGATCACCTTTTCAATGTAAATGAAGCCATTGCCGGCAAGAAAGTAAAGGCTGCCTATGAAAGAGTGGTCGAGGAACGAGGCTGACGATTTCACGCTTAAGTGACGGCGGGAAGGCCCAACACGCTTATTCTACCTCATGTGTCCAAAAAAGACTCTGCCTTTTCTTCATTTTCATCTTAATTCAAGCTCCGAGAGTGACTTTTTCTGGCAAAACAAAATTATAATTACAAGGTAATGAATAAACAAATAACTGGGTGAGGGCTGTCTTCTTTTCATCCCTTTCTAAAGGGGTTAGGGGTTATACGATCTGTGGTCATTCAATAAAACTCAACAAAATAAATACGTAATTAAAAAACCGGAACAGGCATCCCTTCATAATACTTATCCATTGGAGGATTGAATATTTTTTCAACGCTTTGGGTATCCCGGTTTATCCAGACTTCTAACACAGGTGTTTTATTTACTGCATGATACAATATATATTGTCCGTCAACGGGTCCGTCCGGACCAAATTGAGCCAAAGAAAAAATAACTTTAAAGTGACTTTGGTCTTTATCGCCTGGCCGCTCATGGGTGGGCACCTTACCCTCCGGAATATGCATCGGTACTTCTGATACGAAAAGGGAAGCGGGCATCATATAGTTAATAAACCGATTATTAGTATTCCAGTATTTATTTAAGGATGCTGCAACTACCGAATCTGATTTCACCGTAGTGACCATGTCAGCAATTTCTTCCTGAGTTATCTGCCCGAGCGAAAGATACACTTCTTGCTGTGTGGTGTAGGTATAAAGACTATTAATCGCATAGCTATGTATGCCCCTTGCCACCGCAAAACCCATCAGCATGATAACTATATAAAGACCAATCACACTCAATATTTTACCCATTTTCTTTTCGGGCCATGTAAACCGGTTAAATATATTTTCGATGCCGGGCAAGAGAAACATCCCTGTGTTTGAACAATACTCATCATAGTCCGTAAACTTTCGCTCGCATTCCCGTTCTTCCATCCGGGCCAGAAAAAAGTAGGCGAAGCAAACGGTCACAAATCCAAATAATACCAGATATCGGGGCCAGACTAATACTATCCCAAAACTGGAAATCATTAGTGCAAGGTATTGTGGATGGCGAATTTGACGATAAATACCGCCAAATACGCCTCCTTTCTTTTTTAGCTTGTTCCAGTAAATTTGTGCCGCGCCTACCAGAAACGCGATAAATCCGCCCACAAAGAATACCATCCCGATCACCTCATGCCGGGTGATAAATAACGATTGCGTTTCACGGGCAATATGAGGCATAAAAAAACGGATAAGCCAGCTTGTAGATTCCGAAAGGTTGAGCACCTGCAATCCCGGTCCATAGATACTATAAACATAGGCTGCGAAGGGACTGAACATGTAAAAGAACTCGAAGGCTATAAGCCCGTAGAATATCAGGCTGGCCCAGAAGGCGCTGCGTGTTGCGTTGGCATTGTCGTTTTGAATGTTCTCCTGGTTCATGGGTTATAAGCTATTTAGTTTTTGAAAGGCGAATTTCGGCGCAATACGGGAAAGCATATATAACAATTTGGCTTTGCCTACGTGTATCTCCTTATCTCCTTTCTCTATTCCCTTTATCATTTTTGTTACAGCTTCCTCTGCCGAAATCGCAATGTCGGGAGGATTTCCCTTATGCCAGGGGGTATCAACCGCCGGAAACAGAACCTCAATAATACTCACAGATCTATTTTCGGACTGGGATCTCATCACCTGGGTAAAGGAATGCAAGGCGGACTTCGTAGCATTATAGAATGGATAGATAGCACGCGGTACGTAAACCAGTCCGGTTGTGATGTTAAAGATGGCGGAATTTTCATGATGGCTCAGAATAGGATCGAAAAGCTTTGCCAGCCTGATCGGGCCCATCAGGTTAGTTTGGATTTCCGCCTCGGCCTTTTCGAGAATGTCCTCATCCTGGAAAAAGTTTTCGACATGAACAATGGCAGCATTGTTGATCAAAATATTACAATCCGGATGGTTTTCTTGAACCCAGCTGCGTAGTTGATCACAATCAGACGACTTTGATACATCACACTGCAGGTAATGCAGGCTGGGCAATTCCTGGTGAGCTTGGCGTAGCTTTTCGAGTGTCCGACCACAAACCAGGACGTTGTTATTTTGCCTAAGAAGTTGCCTGGCCAGCTCTAAGCCAATGCCGGAACTTCCTCCGGTGATAAGAATGGTATTATTATGAAGTTGCATAATCGTTGTATCAGTTTGAAATTCTGATACAACGTATGCATCCTTCGCTAAGAGATCATTGATCTATGTTAAGAGGTCCAATTTTTTTACGGATTCTGCTTAGGGATTCGGGAGTGATTCCGATATAGGAGGCAATGACATGCTGTTTAATCCTCTTTTCAAGACCAGGATATCGCTCCAAAAAAGCACGGTATCGCTGTTCGGCATCCAGCAATAAAAATTCACGTTCCCGCCGTACCTTGGCCAGGTATCCCTTCTGCAGTAAAGCGACAAGAAACTCATTCCAGCAGGGTGCTTCTGATAATAACTGATGAAATTTATTGTAATCTACCGTCTCGATAATAGAATCCTCAAGCGCCTCGATGGTGTAATGGGCCGGACTGTTTTCAAGGATGGCATCATAGGCACTAAGTACTGATTGGGCATTAAAAAAACCCTTGGTGAACTCAACTCCATCTTCACTGGTATAGAAATATCTGAACAATCCTTTTTTTACAAAGGCAATTGTTCTGGACATTCTTCCTGCTCTGACAAAATGATTTCCTTTTTTAATCTTCTCTACTGAGAGAAGAGCTCTGAAGCTGTCTTCCTGCTCAGAAGGAAGACTGGTAATGGCGTTGATAAGCTGAATAAAACCACTTTCACTATTCATCTTTTGTGTATTCATTATAAGATTAACCAACGGCGAGGCCGCGTTGAAGATTCCATCATGTTCCAATGCGGAAATGGTTTCATCAAGTGAAAGTTGTTGAAAATGATCATTTGGTTCACCAAGTAACTCTTTAAGAGAAGATTCGATAATATCTTGAGCTTCTTGTTGTTCCCCTTCTTTTTTTTTTAAACAATACTTCTTCCAAGGCTTGAATAAATTGTTTTATTTGCCTCATTATATAATCTTGCTCAAACATACCTGGAACAAATTGATGAAGATGGTGCGATGGCGCTTGCCACCATTAAAAACTTCGTGTTCATATCTCGGTTATTTTTCTCTCTTCACTTCCTTCTTCAAGCGCTTTATAAGGTTTGTCGAATAATTCCATTGAAGCTTGATTCCTCACTTCCTCATAGACCCCCATAATTTTATCAATGACACTGATATACGTGTCGCGAGGTGTCTTTTTAGCAGTTTTTATTGTTATGATAGCCTCTCCCGGACTTTCTGTTATATTAGCAGATTCTTCGTTGTTAGATAAGAATTTTTTTGTTAATCTATCAACTGAAGAAAGCGTGGCGGGTTCTTTATTAATTAACAAATGTCCCGCTTCATTCATGAGTATACTCAGCACATTTCAACTGCCTGATTTGGACCTCCAAGTCCTTTTAGACTGACCATCATTCGATTGCACCGTGGAATAATTGATTTTCAGGGTACCCTTTTCCCGAAGAACTTTTTGTACGTCCGTAACTAAACCCATTGTAGCATTCTTATGCACTTTAAAATCAATAATTGTCTGCTCCGGATCCATCGCCAGGTCAGCAAAAACAGATTCAAATTGAGAAGCCGAAACTGTTTCGCCATTCAGTTTTATGGTCTCAGCGTCTACTATTTCCAGACTTACTATATCTTCAACTTGATTATCCGATTCCATACTGGCTGGTTCACAACCAAAGGTGATGCCAAGAAGAACAAAGAACGGTATAATCAATGCTAGTTTTAAGGAAGAACGGGCTGTTGAATGGTTAAGAGTCATCATCTGGAACCTCTTCTTTGTGATATTAAAATTTAGACTGGTGCTAAGATAGTGGGCTGATTTAGCAGTTCGCATTTTTAGTAACAATGTTTGGTAGTCTGCAATATCCGCACCATTAGACAAGACCTTATCGTCTGCAATATATTCGTGATTGACCTGGATCGCTTTTTTATAAAAGTACAGGACCGGGTTAAACCAACAGATGGTTTTCAAAATCTCTACGATGATAATATCTAAAGAATGATTTTGCTCGGCATGGATGAGTTCGTGAATCATTACCTCTTCGCTGATTTCTTTATTTTCGTACTGCTTTTTATTTACAAATATGGTTTTCCAGAATGTGTGGGGGACTACTTCCTTAGCTACCAAAACCACTTTGTGGTCTTTAAAAGAGGTAGCTGGGTTCTTCATTGACTTAAGCTGCATACGATACAAATGTCGAATCATTCGAAAAGACAGGATCAGCGTCACAATACCGTAAACCCAAAGAAGGAATGGGGTAATCCATTCAAAGTATGAGGTGTGGCTCACAGAATCTTTTTCTGTAGGATTATCCGACACCTGATAAACAGACTCAGCATTGGTGTTCTCAATCTCACCTGAAAGTATTTGTGATATTTCAGTATTGCTACTTAAGGTTAATAAAGAGTCAAATATTCCAAAGGGCATCAATGGTACGGTCAATGAAAATAGCAGGGCGCCAAGCAGATACCAGCGATTGATCTGATATATTTTTTCCCGGGCAAGAACAGCATGATAAAACAGGAGGACTAATCCCATGCATACTGTTGAGTATATCAGGTAAGGAATCATTGGTCTCTCTTTTTAAGTTCGTTGTTGATAATGTCCTGAAGCTCTTCCAGTTCTTCATCAGATAAGTTAGTTTCCTTCGTGAAAAAAGAAGCAAAGGTCGAGGGAGAATCATTAAAGTATTTCTTAATCAGACTATTTATGTGCTTCGAAAAGTAGTCTGACTTTTTTACCAGCGGATAGTATCTCCGTGAACGTCCCATCTGCTCATAGTCGATATAGCCTTTATCCTTCATTCTTTTCAGCAGTGTTGCAACCGTACTGCTGGCTGGTTTGGGATCGGGATATTTTTCAATCAAGTCACTTAAAAATGCTTTCTCAAGTTCCCAGAGATACTGCATCAACTGTTCTTCTGATTGCGATAGTTTCATATTATTCTACATTGTTAGAACTGTTTCTACAAATGTAGAAATAAAAACGCAAAAAATGCAAATTAATTTTCTCAGTAGTCTTCTTATGGTACTAAAGTGATGTAAAAAGAAGGGCCTCACCGAGATTAACTATAATCAATCCTAACTACCCAAGGAGGACCTCATGATCTGTGATCTGCGTAGAAATAGATCTTTAAGCTAATAATATGGAGAATAAGCCCCATAAGGCATGCAATCCAAAGCTTTCCCGATCTACGGAGTTTTAAGGAAGTAGATAGGGCAGGTATGGTAAGTCCGAGTGTCATCAACGAAGTTGGTCGTCAGCAATAGGTTTGAACTAAGGATTTATTGAAATGAATGAAACGAACAGCTGGGTGGGTCCGCCAGCTGGCAGATTGACATTTATCTCGTACTTCTGGTGTTTACAGACTCCTAATGGAACAACTGGCATTGGAACGGTATTAACCGTTGGTTTTGGCAGGTTAATCCTTGACTGGTTTATGCCATCAACTGAAAATTATTCAACAACATGCTGAAGCAAAGAATCGCAGGCTCAAAGGGTTGTGAAGATAAAACGATTTAAAGGCACGGCGTTAAAGACCATTATCTGACTTAAATGTCAATACTTTTGAAATAATAACTTCATAGCCGTTATACCACTTTTTGTAATTTTTTTTCGCTTTCTGATGATCGGGGTGATTCGAAAATGTTTTTAACGCATCTATGCTATCCCAATAGTAAACGACCGATTTTTTGTTTTCCTCGTTATTCGACCATCCCTCTTTACCTAAAAAACCCGCATTAGAGTTGGCAACCTGGTCTATGATATCATTCAAGCGCTCAAACTCTAAATCATGGTTCTTCACTCGAAAAATAAAGGTAGCTGAATAAACAGAAGAGTCCCTATTGATTAGATCATTTATTTGTTGAGCACTTTTTTTCATGTTTTGTGTCAATTTGAATTGGTAAAATGGATAGAAGGATCAGGCGCATAACGGGCGGGAGCCACCCGTTG
This sequence comes from Fodinibius roseus, assembly GCF_900129315.1. Lineage (GTDB taxonomy): Bacteria > Bacteroidota > Rhodothermia > Balneolales > Balneolaceae > Fodinibius > Fodinibius roseus. Next base: position 10,898 of record NZ_FQUS01000015.1, on the reverse strand, counting down.
ATATAAATATAAAATGTACTACGGAAATTGGCCAGTCCAAAATCGGCAGGGAAGGGCGAGGCGCGTCCGCTTGAAGGAGAGGTAGGTACCACACCTGGTATAGCGAATTGGAGGAGTTTCTAAAGCCTCTTCATTGACTCCAAAATTGCACAGATATAACCCTATAAATACTCTGACTTTAGCTTCCGGAATCACTTTCCTCTGTTATGGAATGGAATACCTCCTCTTCGTTTTTCACATAACACTCAACGATGCATTGTCCCGGCTGCAGTTCTACGGTGGTTTTAGATGTTGTCCCGGCTGCAGTAAATCCAAGTCCACCCATAGTTTGGGCACCGGGTTCGAAAAACCAGGCAGCTGTTTCCGAAATAGAACCTATCAAGTTTTCCGTGAATTGACTGAATTCAATTTTACCTTCAATCGTGTAGGCTATTTCCAATTATTGTTATTATCTATAGCTTGACCAATCTGCTACATCCTCGATAGGTATAACCCGGTCATATTCATTTCCCTTACCATCTATAAGGAGATAATTTTCAAATATATGACAGATAGCAAAGGTACTGGCATCAGGATTTTCTACCATTCCTTTCAAGTTGAGGTAGTAGATGCCATTATGGATGGCATCGCCCCCCGAATGATTATGTCCATTCATGTAGATTTTGACTACCTCATATTGCTCCAATAAATTTACGACTTCTCTGTCATTCCATAAGTTGTGAGTAGATTCCACTGGATAAACGGGAAAGTGATTGAAAACCGTCACTTTGTAATCATTTTTTTGGGCTTCATCTAATTGCTTTCTCAACCATGCTAATTGTTTTGAGCTTAATCCCCCATTCCATGATTGGGCATTATCCTGACCAGTTTTTTTTAAAGAATCCAGCATAGCCTGGGATGCTTTATATTTAGCAGAACCCGGAGGATGAGCCATTACACTCAGATCTTGTCCGTCCAGAAATATAAATTTCCAACCTTTTTGTAAAATCGAAAAATAACGCTTATCCAAGCCCAATTTCGTGGGTACGTCATTCTTTTTTTCCGAAGCTACTGCAAATTCATGGTTCCCCAATACGACATATTTCTGTGTCTCGATTTTATTATAAATGGGAATTATATCGTCGAAACTATTAAAATCCCTTTCAATCATATCTCCCAAATGAACCACAAAATCCAAAGTATAGGTATTCAGTTGTTTCGCCGCTTTTTCCATATTATCCAGTGAACTCCTGTAATGACGATTTCCATGTACAGGAAGATCTGCATATTGAGCGTCAGCAATAACCCCAAATGAAATCAAGGCTGGGGTTGTACTTGATTTTTCAGATTTAACTTGGCAGCCTGCTAAACAAAGGACAAGTATGCTTAAGGAAAAAATGTGGATATATATTCCTTTTTTCATCATATGGTGTATGCAGTTTGTTAGAATTCCATGGGGAGATTTCCAGACACATAAAAGGGGTTGTTGGATAATTCTGCCTATTCGTATAACTGCGCGGGTTAGCTGTTACTGATCTGACCAGACCGATAGTTCATTACCACCTGGTTCTGTAAAATGAAATCTACGGCCCCCAGGAAACGAAAAGATTGACTTTGTAATTTTACCACCAGCTTGTTGGATTTTAGTTTGTGTAGCTTCCAGATCGTTACTGTATAATACAATTAAGGCGGAGCCATTCTCTGTGGTTGCATGTTTTGAAGATTTAAAAAAACCACCGTCTAATCCGGAATTTGAAAAGGAAGTATATTCTGGCCCATAGTCTTCAAATGACCACTCAAAGACCTCCTTGAAGAATTTCTTTGTAGCCAATAAATCACCAGAAGGAAATTCTACATAATTTATTTTTTCGTGACAACTCATATGATCGGTTTTATTCTATAATGCTGAAAATTTGCACTGACTGAATAGTTTGGTAATTCAAAAGTACTATGCAGGCTTCCATGAAATTTTCCCCTATTTTAATTAGTGAAGGTTTCCCGCTCACTGGATAGGACCAGCCACTATTACCTTTATAAGTTCTTGAGGCTTACATTCTAATTAGTGCCTTCTGGTCTGGAAACCTGCCGGGGACTTATAAGCATGATAGCTCGAAAGATAGCGGGTTATCTATCCCGCACCGGCGGGTCCAATAGCGGATTATACCACTAACATATTTTGTTTTTATCTTAGGAGTAATCTAAAGGCGGATTATACCGCTTTTGTTAGATTTATGTGACAAATTCTTCTGGGCTAATAGCTATTTTAGGAAATTCACGGATATTTTTTTTAAATGTGACCAGCCGGACATTTAAATCATCTGCCAATGCCACAAATTCACAATCGTAGGCCGAACAGGATGAATCAGAAACAAGACTCAGAACTGGTGTTGGATTTACCTCAAATTCATTGGCATCCATCAGTTGTTCGGCTTCTTCTGTGGCCTGTAAAACAACCGATAATTCTAAAATGTCCTTCCGTAAATATATCGATAGGACGTTCCATTTAATTTAATAATTCCGTCGTTAAAATATAATAGCGATTTAGGTTCGTATCTAAACCTCTATTATTCGTTGTTATATGCTTTTTCTACCAGGGACATTCCCCTGTTTCATTGTATTCTTCACTGAAGAATTTGCCCGTAGGTCCGTTTTGGTCAATCAAGGCATATTTTATAATGCGTTTGCCGGCCACTTCAACCTCGCCTCCGTTATAATTCGTGAAAGCGGTTTTGGTATAACCGGGGCAAACGGCATTTATTCTGAAAGCCGTATCCTGCAGCTCGTAAGCCAAATGAACCGTGTACATATTCAGGGCCGATTTGGACGAAGCATAAACCGCTAATTTTGCATCGTCATATGCTTGCCAGTTGGGGTCGCTTTGAAGCGTAAGGGAACCTACACTGGAAGTTACGTTTACAATTCTTGGCTCTGGTGATTTTTTCAATAAATCAATAAACGTCTGTGTGACCCTTACAACCCCATATAAATTGACCTCAAATACGTCTTCGAAATTATCAATACTTGTTTCGAGCGCATGTTGCGGTACCGTTCCGCTGATACCGGCATTGTTTATCAGAACATCTAACTGTGCTTGTTCTTTTTCAATGGTGTTTTTGGCAGAAATAATAGTTTCAGGCTTGGTTACATCTATGTTAACAGCCTTGACATTTTGAAAGCCCTTGTCATTCAATTCTTTTACGGCAGCCTTTCCTTTTTGAAGATCGCGACTACCCAAATAAACAAACAATCCTTTTTGGGAAAGTTGTTTTGCTGTTTCCAGGCCAATACCTCTGTTTGCTCCTGTTATTAATACTGATTTCATTGCTATTCATTCTTTTCATTAACATTTGATGACACAGCAAACGTACTAAATGCTCAAATGAAATCAGTTACCATATGGTAAAAAGTACGCTATCGGATATTTTTTCTTATCCTACTCAATGATTGTTGCGTAACTCCCAAGTAGGACGCGATAAAAGCTAATGGGATACGATTAGTAAGCGAGGGATAGGTTTCCATAAATTCCAGATAGCGTGTGGTAGCATCCTGTGAAATTTCCGGGCTTTTTCTCAGTTTTTGAATCAAGCACTTTTGAAACATTTTATCCATGATTTGATCGAAGCCAACAATGGTATCTGAAATTTCTTCCCAATTGGACTTGGAAAAAACAATGAGCCTGCAATCGGTAACGGCTTGCAGATATTCGGAAGCCGCGGTATTTGCCTTAAAATTAAGATAATCCACCATTAAATTGTTTTCATCGAGAAAATGGCGGGTAATTTCTTCGCCTTTGTTATTGTAATAGCAGATCCGAAACACACCTTCAACAATAAAACCCACTTGCCTTGGAACTTTTCCCGCTTCCGAAAAATAATCGCCCTTGGGAAGGTCTAACTCAGTGCCCTTCCTGGTGATTAAATCTATTTGCTGCTGATTCAAATCACCAAATTGTAAAACATATTCTATAAACTCTTCCATAGTAACAAGTAAGTTATAATTGATATAGGCAAAATTTTTAAATTCTTGTTATTAAAATTGATGCTATACTCACACCCGGATGGTTCGCCGCCGTGCCTTGGCAAGATTAGCCATCAGTTGGGTTCGGGTCTGGTGCTTGTGCGCCATCCAAGCCGGCTGACCGGGGCCGCTGCGCCATGATTCGCTGAGCGGGCTGTTGTCGACAGTATCAAACCCAAACTGATCATATAACCGGGACACGAGCTCAACGGCTTTCGGAAAGTCGCTTGAGACCGACAGTGCATGGCGGTCGGGGGTGCCGGCCGGGCTACCTGAAATAAAGAACCGGGGAGCCTGGATGTGGGTGAAGGCCTTCGCTACCTTCGAATCAGGAAGTTGCTCCTGGCGGAGCTCATGAACGGTCTTTTCACCCGAATCAATCATGGGGAAATGGCCATCCCGCCAGGGCATATAATTATTTGTATCCAGCACGATCTTGCCCGCGAGCTGTTCCACAGGCATGTCATTATCCAGCTTGAGGGGAACGGCAATGACAACAAAATCACCAGCCTCTGCAGCCCCGGCCGCCGTAGCGGCGCGTGCTGAAGGACCGAGCTCCTCAATGAGGCCCTTTAACGTCTCTGGGGCCCGTGAATTGGCTATAACAACCTCGTACCCGTTTGCAATTGCTGCACGAGCAATCTGGCTGCCCACCTCACCTGCACCAATGATACCGATCACGTTCATGGGCAAGCCTTCTTTGTATGGTGAGTTCGTCTTCAAAATGAATCCATCTATCAGTTAAGGGTGAAATGTAACGCCGGTCATTTCTTCGCTTAATTTCCACAAGCGTTTGGCACTGGCTTCATCTAACGAATAGGGTTTTACACCTGCTGATACTCCCTCTCCTGAAGCTAATTCAGCAATATCTGCATCTTCACAATACACGCCGCCAATGTCGTTTAGCAACGGGCTTGTGGCACACCAAATTGTTGTTGCCGCACCTTGTGGAATGGTTTTTAATGATGCAGCAACTTCTGGTATCATATTGCCTTCATCGTCTAATAAGCCAATTTGTTGGAGCAATTCCACAGAAGCCTCTTTTGCCAAATCTGTTCCTGCAGTATTGCCTGGGTGTACGGAATAGGCTCTTACACCAAATGCTTTAGCACGATTATCCAACTCAAGTGTAAACAGATTGACAGCAGTTTTTGATTGCCCATAACCCGATAACGTCTCATATTCACGGTTTTCAAAATTCGGATCATCAAAATCCAATGGTGCAAACTGGTGTCCCTGGGAAGATACATTAACTACTCTCGCCCCATTGGCTTTTTTCAGGGCACCCCATAATTTTGCCGTAAGTTGAAAGGGTGCCAAATAGTTAGTTACCAATTGCGATTCTATTCCGCGACTATCTCTGCGTAACGGAACAAACATAATTCCTGCATTATTGACAAGTAAATGCAACGGTCTGCCTGAGGCTAAAAACCGTTCTGCAAATCTATTCACAGAAACGTAGTCCATTAAGTCAATTTCTTCCAGCTCAATGTTTGCAATTCCCGCCAAATTTTCCTGCGCCTTTGCCTTTTCAATGGGTCTTGCAGGCACAATGACGGTGGCTCCTGCTGCCGCAAGTGTTTTAGTGGTTTCTAAACCAATGCCTGAGTAACCGCCTGTGACGATTGCTGTTTTTCCTGTAAGATCTATTCCTTTAATGACATCACCTGCCGTTGATGTTGCGCCAAATCCTGACCCGATCGGCTTCTGTAAGGTTCCGTTGTTTATTTGTTTCATTATTTATTTAGTTAACTTATTGTTTGTTTTGAAAAAAATTGAATTGATATGTTTTCTTTAGTTACCAAGCTACCTTTTGGCAGGGCTGTTTAATGAGTTTACATTTTTACAGACCATAAATACCGCCTGATACAGATATTTTATCTCCCGTAATCCACGCTGAATCCTCGGAAGCAAGAGTTTGGCAATAGAAGCTCCTATTCCTTTCGAAGCACCTGTAACAATGGCTACCTTATTTTTTAGTTTGCTCATTTTCTATTTTAAGGTTTATGGGGTTAAATACAGTTATATTTTTGTTTTAAACCGATCGTTTCAAAATGGGCAAAAAAATTATCCTTTTATGGTTTCCAGTAAAAAATCAGTCATTTGAGTCGTTAATTGTTCGTCACCAAATAAGATATGCGTCGCCCAGATTGAGGTTATATTCATCACGATAAAGTGTGCCAATACCCCGGACTCCCTGTCTGTTTTGAGTTCACCATTTTCCTTTGCCATTTCCAGTAATTCCTGAAACAGTTTTACGGATGACACTGTCTGCCTGGTAAGCCGCTGCTTTACAGCCTTGTCAGTGCGTGCAAGTTCAAAAGTAGAATTGACGACAAGACATGTTTTCTCATCTTCCAATACACTTTTCAGCACAGACTGAACAACATTCTCTACGGCCTTCATTGGGTCCTTGCTTTTCTTTGCAGCCTTTCGGTATTCTTCTTCCTTTTTTTGAATATACCTGTCAAGAGATTTCAGAAACAGCTCATGCTTGTTGCCATAGGTGTGGTATAAACTACTCCGGTTGATCTCCAGAGCATCCACCAATTCATTCATGGAAGTAGCTTTATAGCCCTTATCCCAGAACAGATTTCGTGCACATTTCAATTTTTCTTCGTAATCAAACTCTTTTTGTCTTGGCATGATGGAAGTAATATAGAATATTAAACCGATTGTTTCAATATAAATTGTAAATTATTTTTTGGATAAATAAACGGCTGGAGCTGGATTTCAGGCAGGAATTCCCTATACGTTACATCACCAGGCTGAATTGGTTTATAAAACAAGCTTATTTGTGATGTTAATTCATTTTCTTTGTTCTGTTTATTAATTTACTACGAAAGTGTTGATCTACACGCAAGATTTACCTGCATCTGTATCCTGGACAGTAGAGGGGAAGGTGGTCTTTCACAAAAACCGGCGGTGCAGCCTGCGATGCTGTCAACCGCTGTTGAATACGGCCTGTAGCAAGCTCCATGGAATGGGTATCGAAAAAAATAACACCAGGTGAGGGAATAGTTCTTTTGCTCAGAAGGGGTATTGCCTGTTGACTTTGGAGGCCATACATGGGTTATATGGCGGGACTTGCGTGAGAATGTATTATACAATGTTAGCTGTTCGTTGTTTTTTTGTTTGTCGGTTCATAGTTAAGTGTTACTGCACCACTACTAAAGGTTTTAGTCTTTATGAGTTTAAGAATAGTCCTGTCGTTTATATTTTCAAATAATGGCAAACCGCTTCCTGCAACAACAGGATGAACACAAAATTGGTATTCATCAATCAAATTAAGTTTCATTAGCTGTATAATTAAACTCGGGCTGCCAACAAAAATGTCTTTACCTGATTGTTGCTTGAGTTCTAAAACTGTTCCTTTTAAATCACCCTTTGCTATGGTTGCACTTTCCCAATCTACATTTTTAAGCGTCCGGGAGAAAACTATTTTCGGAATTTGGTCTATAGCCTTAGCAAAGTCATTCATTGATTTTTCTTCGGAAGGATTTTCCAACAGGGTTCGCCAAAACTCCATAAGTTCATACGTGGTCCTGCCATACAGAATTGCGTCTCCCTGTCTTAATAATTCTGTATAATGCTGATGTATTTCTTCATCTGGAATTCCTGCTGTATGGTCGCAAATCCCGTCAAGTGTCGTATTGATTGCAGCAATTAGTTTTCTCATACTATTTTATTCAATTTAGATTATCATTGCTTCAAAGAAATCGGACGTTTTAATTATATCAGCTGGATAAACCATTCGCATGGGGGAATTACGACTTTACCACAGGGCAAATAAGACAATTTCCATTAATTGAAGTATTGCCAAGCCATATAACGGTTTGGCGTTTAAACGGCTTGGCCTTATTGACAATTAATGTAATTAAAGCGGAGAACTTCTTTTAGCCAATAAATCCAGTGGCGGGGTAAGATACAGTCCACGTTATGGGGCCAGGCCATCAAGTACAACGTGCAGATCAGCGAATCACAATGGCGGTATCTCGATAAGCTGTGCAACTGGCTCCAACCACAGCTGCCTCCGGCAGCAAAGCTGCAGGCTCGGATGCTGGTTGCCCAACTCAGCCAGCTGCAACAGCATATCCACCGGATCGAATAAGAAATTGAACAGCAAGCTACTTTTGATGAAGCTGCTGAGCGACTCATGGCGGTGCCAGGGCTGGGAAAAGTAGGCGCTTGGACCATTTTGGCTGAGGTTGGAGACATCACCCGGTTTCCCAGTGTCAAGCAGTGCACCGTACGAAACGGAACCCAATTTAAACTGAAGGCGGGTCCTACTTTCGGCCACAGTCACGTCTCCTTCTCCGACCGGTACGACGACCGGTCGTGCAGTAGAGGCATTGTCACCTTATTCACCTGTGGCTTGAGGATAGGCGGGCGATTCCCGAAGTGAGAAAGACTAAAAGAATAATAAGATAGATTTGTCGCATGATTAAACTCATAGTGTGATGTAGAACCTAAGCTAGGGGGCTGCATAACGACATTTCGCATAAGCTGCACGCGAATGATTGTTGATTTATTAAATAATGAACGAAGAACTAAAAAGCCAGAAAAGTGGCAAGTCCTGGCGAGCGTGTCCGCGATAATCTAAAGGCGGGTTATAGGGCGCTTTATGTAAGAAAATCAGAAGTTAACAGACAAGCATAAGTGTAATGCGTTTCCCCGTGCGATTAATTGTCAGCTTACCACAAAGATTAAAAGTAGTAAAGTTGTTCATTAGAATAGTTCAGTTCGCATTGCATTCATACAATACTTGTTAAATTAAACATTGACACCAAAAATGTAACCAACCAATGCGGATAAACCCATTGCAATGGTTCCCCAGATTACAATTCTTGCCACCGCTTTACTAATACTTGAACCACCAGTCTTTGCTGATACAGCACCAAGAATAATGAGAGATAGAATAGTAAACCCGTATAGAAAAAACTCTATTTGTGAAACAGGTGCAAAAAGTGTAACAATTAAAGGTAAAAGCCCACCAGCTGTAAATGCAGCACCTGATGCTAAGGCTGCTTGAATTGGTTTCGCTTGACTTATTTCATTGATTCCTAATTCGTCACGAGTGTGCGTCCCTAGTGCATCTGCTTCGGTTAATTCTTTTGCTACTTGTAATGAAGTCTCTTTCTTAAGGCCCCTTCTTTCATAAATCTGTGCCAAAACTTTCATTTCAGCTTCGGGCATTTCTTCAAGTTCTTGTTTTTCCCGTTCAATATCAGCTTTCTCAATGTCAGTTTGTGAACTAACAGATACATATTCTCCGGCGGCCATAGATAATGCTCCGGCAACGAGACCTGCCAAGGTTGCTAATAAAATTGGATCTCTTGTTACACTGGCTGTTGCTACTCCGATAGCAAGACTTGAAATAGAGATTATACCGTCATTTGCTCCAAGAACAGTTGCTCTTAACCAATTACTCCGGTGTATATAATGGCTATCCAAATAGTTGTCAATGGTTATCATTTTTTGTTATTAGTCTATCGGTTGACATTATGGCCAGCACAAGCCACAAGCAAATCATTGATGAAATTGAGTACGTCCTTATTTCTTACATATTCATTAATATTATCTTCAATAAGTATAGTAAGAAGAAATTGGAGTTCATATCAAAGATTCAACATCACCCAATGCTCAAGATGTTTAAGGTTTTGATATTACATTAGCCCTATAACGACCCAGCGCATAACGGACAGGCCCCAACGTGTTGAAGTTGATTACAACTGAAATACTAACTAAAAAACGATAGGAGAGCAAGAGGGGGCGAGGCCTGTCCCCGTTGAAGCGCTTGTTATGTGCCGGGACCTTAAGTGTTGATTATTTGATCAGGATATTTTGCCAAGTTAGGAAACTCACTTAGCAACTGTTTGTCCAAGGTTATCAGTTCGAGATCAAGATCTTCGGCCAAACTGATAAATTCGCAGTCGTATGATGAGCATGTTGACTCGCTCACATGATGAAGTACTTGAACTGAGTTTACTTGAAACTGATTATTTTTCATTTGAAGCTCTGCTTTTTCAACTATAAGAAGAGCTTCTGCCAAATTAATCAAATCCTTTCTGAGATACAGCGAAACCACATTTCGAAATTCACTTCTCCACAGAATGGGAGCTACCCATTCAGGATCCTGCTGGTATAATGAGTCGCAAAGCTCTGTTGAATCTGAGGGAAGCCAAAAATGAGCGAGAATGTTAGTATCAACAACAATCATGGTCGCCCTTGGTTGATAGCTTCTTCAATCTCCTTGGAAGAGAGGCTTCCTTTAGCTTTTTTTCTTAGCCTGCGAGCTTCATTCAGAATATCACTCGGTGAAATGCTCCGTGCCTGTACGGTTTTTTCCAGGCAAGCAATTATTTCACTGTTGATACTGCGGTGATGGGCCTGAGCCTGCTGTCGTACCTTGTCATAAATTTCATCCGGAATATTTTTTACGGTGATACTGGGCATATTAAATTGGTTTCGTTATGGTTTACAAATGAAACTAAAAAGAAGAGCTGAATATTGCAATAAAAAGAAAGGCACATAACGGTTTGGCGTTTAACTAGCATGGCTATTTTTTGTCAAATAATTTAATAAAAGTTGGACGTTCTACAACACTATGATATATAAATAATGACAATAAACAACCATGTCCGAGTTGAAACGCTGGTTATAGGGCGGTTTATGGAGGGATTGGAAATTATCTAACGGTCTCATGTATGAGCAGAAGCGGATTCAATGCAACTACTTTTCAGGTTACAATATACTTTAATTGAAAGAAATAGCGGTTCAAGTTGGTACTTAAACCGCTATTGCTTAGGGAGTGTAAGCTGAACTCTGTCTGGTTTGTTTTATTCATCAGTGTTCCGGGTTAAATCAAGTGGAAGCCGATCTCCAAATTTAATCGCCAGCTG
>NZ_FQUS01000017.1 GCF_900129315.1 Fodinibius roseus | reverse complement strand
TTATCTTGGGTAGTCATGGTGAATCTGGGTTTAGTGATTAGTTGGTTGCATCTCCTAATCTAACTAAACTGTCAGATTTCATCGTGACTACTTCAAGTTATTGCAGAATTTTATGGGCGATTTCTCCCCAGACGGACGGATCATTGATCTTTTGTCCCAGTTCTGTTTCGCCAGCGGCTTCCGAAGAAACTTCGGAGGCGCTCATATATTCATTCAACGCTGCTTTGACTTCCTGAACCCGGCCGGAAGAAGATTCGTTTAGTTTTTCCAATTCAAGCTTGGCAAACAGCTCATCGTTATTCCGGAAAGGGTAGTCGCTAATGGAAACCTTGTCTACGGGCGTATCCGGTGCGGAACTATCTTTTGTGGATCCGGCGGATTCTTTTCCCTCAGAGGCAGCGTCCGTTTTATTGAGATTTGTTCCGCTGACTCGGTTTTCTATTTTATTAATATCCATGATATCGTTGTTCAGTTCTGTTTAAAGTTACTGAATTCTCTGCTCATTTTAAAGACTGATAACCTTTTTCAGCCCTTCGTTGGTTTACCGCATCACCCAGTCTTTCCCTTGTGCGGTCGATAATCACATCCAGCGCGTCCTGAATTTTTTTTGATTGTCGTCTAAATTGGTCAAAGAGCGTTTGGATGACAGCCGATTCCTCATCGGATAGCATATCCTTGTTAACGTCAGAAATCAGCTCACCCATTTTACGGCTATGCAGGGCCCGTTTGTCGAACGCTTCGCGCAGCGAAGCAACGGAAGTTTCATCCCTGTGAAGCTCCTGTATGATCTTCCGGTTAATTCTGACAAGCTTGCGAAGATGTATAGTAAATGACTTCATATCTTTTTATTAGAAGCCTAAGCTCGATTGATAACTCATGATGGCGTTGAATTGATTCTGTCCTTCGGTCTGCATTTGCTGGAGTTCCGCAAAAAGTTGTCTCTGTTGTTCCTCATACCGTTCCAAATATTTATTTTCGGATTCGATACGATTATCGAGAAAGTCGACTTTTTGATCCAGCCCGCTTTCCAGTGAGGATATAACGCCGCTGGCCTGGGTATAGGTTTCGGCCTGGTTATACATGGCCGTGACGGGGGACGTCTCATCGGTAAACAATTTGCTTACTTCATCGGGACGGTTCGTAAGAGCATCTTCCAGCAGGTCGGCATCATCAATTTTCATGGTACCGTCATTTTCAAATCCGATACCGATATCCATCAGGTTATCCAGTTCCCCGGCCGCAGCAGCTGACATGTCCGTCAGAGCTGTCTGGCGCAGGTTGAGCGTCAGGTTTCGAATGGATCGCATGCCCTGCAGGGGCCCTTTGTTGCCGGTTTCCCCGTTGATAAAGGTCAGACTGCGGATCTTCTTATTCATTTCGTTAAAAGTGGAAATAAACTCTTCAATGTTATTCTTGGCTGTCTCCACATCTTTATTCACTGAAATCTGTTCGGTGGTACCGGGGTCATCGAGGATCGTAAACGTCATCCCCGAGATGGCATCATCCACGGTATTCTGGCCTCTTGTGAAGGTAATACCGTCCACGGTAAATTCGCTATCCAGCTGCGCCGGATCCGTGAGGTGGCTCATATTCGTGGTAACATCGGCAAGTGCTCCGGAAGCGTTGCTGAACTGGATACGCTGGTCGTATCCCGTCTCGGCACTTTTAATAGAAAGTTGTACGTTGCCGTCGTTGTCAATCTCAAACACATCACTGTCCGATTCCACCCCCAGCAGGTCGTTGATGGCCGTTGAGAACGACTCCAACACTTCCTGATTGGTTTTGTCCGTCCCGTCATCATGGGTGGTCGTGACCGAAATCGTTTCTGTTTTATCCCCGATGGTAATATCCACCGAACCGTCGCCGCTTGCCGCAAGACCCGTCGCCGCCCCATCCATTACATTGGACAGCATGATATCTTTGTTTGCCTTGCGATGTACCGTAATATCATAGTTATTCGGCTCGTCCATCCCCGCTATGGAATCCACTCGTACCACCCCCTCGTCACCGGAGGTCGCTTTCAGGGGATTAAAACTGTTGGACGTGCCGCTGGTCAGCTCATCAATCTTGTTCGTGAAATCAGAGATTACAGAGCTGACGTCGCTCAGGGCAGACTGCTGCTTGTTGAGCGTATCCTTTTGGTCTTCCAGCCTAAATTTTTTCTGGCTTTCAATCTGTACCAGCTGCTGAACAAACTGTTCATAGGGATTGGTTTGCTGTATGAGACTGCTAATGGAATTCATGTCATCACTATTTTAGTTTGCTGTACCATATAGCTTAACCGGAGACGCTGTCCCCGTTTGGCTGTTCCTTCTTGTCAGCCGCTTCCCAGGCATCCCTCAGGGGTTCCAGTATTTCTCTTATCTCCTCGTACTCCTCCTTTCGCGCCAGGTCCTGGCAGTATTGATAGAGCTGAAAAAGCTCACCGGCGGGCTCGTAGTCAAAGTTTAAGCTTTCGATGAGGGTGGCAAGGACATCCTTCACGCGCTCTGCGTCTTTTTGGTAAGTAGCCTGCAGGACGAGATCATACAGCTTTACCACCAGCCGTAGTGGTGAAGCATTCATTACTGCCTGTCGTTGATATATTTGCTGTGGATTCGGCATAGATGGTTTATTTAACAAAAACGTTTAAAATAGCCAGGTATCGCTATTATCGGCCAAGACTAAAAAAACTTAAGTGAAAAGTTTGGCCGGCATTATCAGGATACCCATAGAGTAGAAATATTCAAAAAATATGCCAGAGTTGCCGCTGATCCTGCAGTCTTGGGGAACCCGTCGTGAGTGAGAGGGACCTCTCCTGAAATATTGTGACACAAAAGCATCCCATACCCGGGTCAACAAACGCTTGGAAAGGAATCATTCGAAAATATAGGGTGCATTCAGCGGCTGGCCCGCACAGGCAGGCGCCGGTGAAGTACCCAGATATTTTTCGCTAAAACGTCTACGGCATGCCTTCTCCCGGGGACCGGGCTACCAAATATTCCCGCTTGCAAGAAATAATTTCCGGCGTCAACAAGAAATTACACGCATAATCACCCATTAGAGCGGATATGGAAGGCAACAGACCTGATGGCACTTTATTTGCAAAATAGATAGGTGATATTTGAAACAGAACAGCAACGAACAGCATAGTCTGTGCAAAAAAAGATTAAGCAAGCCCAAAAATACCTGGAATGGGAAGAGCCCAACCAGGCGATAGCCGAACTTCGCACCGTTTTAAAAAGCAATGAAATCCAGAAAGAGTATCGATGGGTGCCCAATCACATGATGGGGATTGCGCTATCACTGAAAGGGGATCATGCATCCTCAATGCGATATCTGGAAAAGGCCATAAAACTTGGGTCCGGGCAGCCGGAAACCTATCACATGCTCTCGGTGAATTACTATAACCTGGGAAAGTTCGAAGAAGCCGAGAAATATGGAAATGAGGCGGTGCAGAGGAAAGAGGATCTCCTGAAAGGATGGCTGAACCTGGGTTCGGTGTACCGGGCTCAGGCCAAGCTCGAGGAGGCTCTGCAGTGTTATCAGAAAGCCAACCGGCTGGATCCTAAAAATTCCGGAGTCGCTTTTAGGATTGGAGAAATTTACCGGGACCAGGGAGATCTGGAGCAGGCCCTGAAACTATTTGATATCACTTTGAAGATTGAGAAAGATCACAAGCACGCTATTCTGGAGAAGGCAGAAGTGTATAAAAAGCAGGGTAATTATGAAAAAGCATTACGTTGTATTGGGGAAGCCAAGGAAAGGCATAGCACCCAAACTCCTATTCAGGTAAGCGAAGCAGAGCTTTATAAATCGCAGGGAGATTATGATAAAGCCATTGATCTATATGAGCAATTACTTGAGGAGGAGCCTCGCAATGGCATACTTCGGGTTAATTATGCTTTGTGCCTGCAGGAGGTAAGCCGGTTTGAACAGTCCCAGAAGCACTACCGCCGGGCTATTGAAGATATGGCGGATCCGAAAAAGGCTATTTCCAACTACCTTATGGGACTGCATTACAATCCCGAAAACAGCAGAGAATATATATTCAAGGAGCACGTGCGGTTAGGTAGAGAATTTATTCCTGAAGAGGACCGTGCGATTACCGTTCTTCCCAATACAGAAAAGGATAAACAGTTGAAAATCGGCTTTGTATCGGGTGGATTTCGTCGCCATCCCGTCGGCTGGATGATCGCCGGGGCTCTGGAGCAGCTGACGGAAGATCGTTTTGAGTTGTATTGTTATACGACAAATAATAAATATGATTTTGTTACCCGGCGCATCCACCAGAATATTGATACGTGGCGATCGGTCGTGGGATACAATCCGGATGTTATTGAGAACCTGATTCGTGAGGACGAGCTGGATATACTGGTGGACCTGTCCGGCCACTCTGCCGATAATTGTTTGGATGTTATGTCACGAAAACCGGCGCCCATCATAGTGAAGTGGGTTGGCGGATTATTTAATACGAGCGGACTTGAAGCTTTTGATTATCTGATCAGCGACTGGCATGAAAGTCCCGAAGGAGAAGAGCCGTACTATACCGAAAAGCTGGTACGCCTGCCGGATGATTATATCACGTTTACGCCCCCGGCCTACGCTCCGGAAGTGGGTGAGCTGCCGGCCGAAAAAAATGGGTATATCACTTTTGGATGCTTTAACAATCCCACAAAAGTAAATGAGGTCGTATTGAAACAGTGGGCGGGGATTATGCAGGAGATACCCGGGAGCCGCCTGTTTCTGAAAAGCAAGCAGTACGATACCCCCTCTTTCAAAGATCAAATAACAATGGTAATGGCAGAGGAGGGAATTTCCGGCGATCGCATTGAATTTCAGGGACATACCTCCCATGACGAGCACCTTGCGGCCTATAACAGTCTCGATATCGCCCTTGATCCCTGGCCATATTCAGGGGGACTCACGACCTGTGAAGCCCTTTATATGGGGGTGCCCGTAGTTACGATGCCCGGACCTACTTTCGCAGGGCGTCACTCGACCACACATCTTGTAAATGCCGGCCTGCAGCAATGGGTGACGGATAGCTGGGTGGAATATACCGAAAAGGTGGTGGCGCTGGCAAAAGACCGGGATACGCTGGGTGCAACGAGACAAAGGTTGAGGGAACAGATATTACATTCACCCGTCTGCGATGGCAAACGATTTGGCGCGCACCTCTCGGTGGCTTTTCGCCGTATGTGGGAGCAATGGGTCGATGGGTATACGAATGGTCTGGAAGAATGGCAGGATCATATTGAGATCGAACCATTATCTCAAGAAGAGATTGAGCAGTTGACTGACGGACCTGATACCACTCCTCTTATCATGATAAAGGAAGACGATGCCAATAAGGCTATAAGAGAGGAAGAGGCCAATGATTTTCAGCCGCAAGATAAAGATTTGCAACAACCTGTAGCAACAGAGGAAATGATGACAAAAACAGCGGTAAACGGTCAGCAGGCCCACCAACAAAGGAATGGTCGACAGCAGGACATGACTTGTCATCAAGACAAAACCTATTACATAAAAACGAAAGACGATGTGACGATCTGTACGCCTGCAGATCTTGAGATGCTCACTCCCTATGTGCTATTGGAGCAGGAACAGTGGTTTGAACCGGAGCTGGATTTTATCCGGCAGTACCTGCAGCCCGGAATGCAGGTGGTAGATGCGGGGGCCTCGTTCGGCGCTTTCACTTTACCCATGGCAAAAAAAGTAGGCGGGGAGGGAGCGGTATATGCTTTTGAGCCAGGTGCGGTAGCCAGACGGCATTTGGAGATGAGCAAGTCAGAAAATGGATTCCATCAACTGGAGATTATAGAGCGGGCACTCGGACAGGAAATTGGTAAAGGCAGGTTAACGAATGCCGAAAGCTCCGAATTTAACACTATTGATGAGGATGGTGAAGAGGATATTTCTGTCACCACTCTTGATGCCTGGTGGACATTTGCGGGCCAGCCCGACATAGAATTTGTGAAGATAGATGTCAACGGCATGGAGACGGAGGTGTTGCAGGGGGCTTCAAAAACACTTGAGGCAGCTCACCCCGTTGTATTGGCATCTATTGGAGAGAGTGATGAAAGTTTCGCGGGACTGCGAGATCAGCTGACTGAAATGAACTATGTGGTGTATGAATATATTCCGGGCCCCGCGCTGCTGGCTGAGCACGATCCCGAAGCAGGTGTTGATCCCTATTTAATGAATATAGTCGCTATTAAAGAAAATCGGATCAAGGAATTTAAAGAATCGGGATGGATTTTTGATCAAGAGGCAACTCCCGAACAGCCGGAGAAGACAGTATGGAAAAAAACATTGAGCATCTCGCCGTGGACGGATTCCCTGATGGATGACTGGGAAGAGAAAATTTCTTCCGGAGCACAGGAAGAATATATGAAGGCACTGAATATGATTTGTGCTGCCGAGCAGATGGATACAAGTGCAGGCAATGCTCATTCCCGGTCGCGCAAAGGAGCGACCATGCTGGCAGCTGCCCAACAATTGATTGGCTTATTTAACAGCGGTAAAGCAGGCGTCTCGGTGGCTATGACCTATGTTCGCGTAATGAATCAGCTGGGTAAACGAACTCAGGCCGTAGAGATGATAAAAGAACTGATGGAAACGGTAAACTCCGGAAATAAAGTGGAGCCCCTGCTGCCCTTTCTTCCACCGCTGCCGGAACAGGATGACACAGATATTCAGACCGATTTCTCCAAATGGCTGACGGTGCGTGTTGTAGAAGCCTGGATTATACTGAAAGATCCGTCGACCTATATGAGCGGAGAGCAAGAGAAAAAGATGTTGAAGGCGTTGGAGGGGAACCCGGAAGTGACCGCCTGGATCAATAGGCGACTTGGATTGGTAGTTTTAAAACAAAAACTGAATTTAACGGAGCAACAGTTTAAGAAAATTGAAAAAAGTCTGGGCAATAATGCGAACTTATTACATAGGAAAGAAAAAAAGAATGACCGATCTCTGATCAGTAATGGTTATACAAATGAATTTGACAATTCATTTGATTCGGGGACGCCTCTCAGAATTATACCGCGAAAATTTTGGCAGACACCTACAAGCAGAAAGAAAGCAAATATAGCCGTAGCTATAGCCGATAAATTACAAAATGGGGAACTTGCGGACCACAGGGAAAAAATTGTGAGGGAGTGTCAGGATAGGATTGATCGGGATGGTACCGATAGTATGGCCTTTTATATCATGGTCCATGCCCTGCAATCAATAGATTATCATGACTCAATAAAGATTGATTCAGAGTTGATACATCAGCTTCATGAAAAGGGTTGGGAATCTAAAAAAACACTTTATTCCTACTTCTATAACTATAAAGAAGTATTTGACAGTATTAGAGTACCTGAGCTGTCTGTAATTGTGGTCAGTAACAAGATGAATACGGAAGTCCTGAAGAACCTGAAGGAGATCCACAGGCAAAGAGATAAAAAAACGGAAGTTATTTTTGTTAATAATGGGCTGAGTGAAGGTGCAACTAAAAAAATAAATAAATATGTCGATGTACTGATTCATTTAAAACAGAATGCGGGTGCGTGTTTGGCTCGTAATTTTGGCGCCCTTTTTTCAGAGGGAAGCTACTTGTTATTTATCGATGATGACGGTATCCCAGAAGAGGGTCTGTTGCAGGCGCACAAACGTATTTATGCCAGAAGGGATGCATATGTGGCTCGGGGCGTATATTTGCCAAAAAATAAGGGAGGCAAAACGCCCTGGCACTATTACCTCGGGTCGGAGACAAAACCCGCAGTATGTTTTTTGGAAGGTAATACCTCTTTTCGTTCAACGCCTTTTTTTGACATCGATGGTTGGCAAGACAGCCTGTTGGTGTACCATGAGGGAATGGAGCTAAGCTACAGATACTATAGCCGGGGCTATGAAAGAGAAAAATTGATCTATTTTCCGGATGCTGTTTTACGGCATGACTATATAAAACCTCCTGCCGGTCAAAATCGGAAAAATAAGCTTCTCAAAACGTCATATCATTTGGTGCATGCAATGTACGATAATCTGGATAATGTTATATATAGCTGGCCCGAAAAATTCACTTCAAATACAAAGGCAACTAAAACCATTAATGATTCAGAGTATAGTGCTTTAAAAAAAGTTAGCTATCTGGCGCCGGGGAATGCAGATATGGCTTATGGATTGCATAATAAGCGGGCTGCTATTTTAGCTGAAAAAACCCGCAATGAAGGCGTAAAATCAGAAATATTGTATCTGACAGACCCTCTTTTTTTAGAGAAAATCGTACAAATTAGCAAAGAGCCCGGACATGCAATTCATTCCGGAATTATGGGATACCCTTCCTGGGTAATGATTGACCGTGTACAAAGTGCCAATTTATTTGATCTTTTAAATGTAGATATTTTCGCTATGCTGGGGGATCATCTCTTTGCCGATTTTATGTGGCAACGTCTTAAAAAGATGGGTTCTAAGACTATTTTTTATTCTCAAGATCAAGCCATACTTGATGAACTTGATGTTTTGGGTCCGGGGACAAATCCCTCTTTTACTATCGATTTCTTCCCTCCCGTAACTGAGGTCGATGAGGAAAAAGCCCAAAAAAAATTGGAAAAAAGAGAAATCGATGTCCTAATACCTTGGGCTCTGAACGCAGGTTATGCAGATTCGGCACTCATTCTTCAAGAGATATCTAAGCTGGATGAAAATATTGTTTCTGTAGGAGAAGTATTAATGGGGGAAATGAAGTCGATATATGATCAATCTGTTCTTTCTGTTTTCAAAGAGTGTTATGCTTCCGTAGTTGGAGGTACTTATCAGTTTAGCAGAGAGAAAACAGAAGAAGATTATCGTTGGATGAAGATGCTTCATTTGGTGGACCAGTATGTGCGCCACAGAAGGCGGTTTGATATGCTTCAACAGCTTAGTGACTTGTCGTCAGATAAATTTAACATCGTAATTACTGCTGATAAGAAACAGGCAAACGGATACAACAAGTTACACTCGAAGTCTTCTATACAATGGATCGGACAAGTTACCGCCGAGCACTTGGATCGTTTATATGCTGACTCAAAAATTGTATTAAACTGCAATCCTACCTACCCGGATTATCTGCACGGTCGCGTAAAAAGCGGGATGAGATGGGGATGCTGTGTTATTACTGACCGAATCCCCGGTCTTTCTAAAAGATTCAATAACAAAGAACACTTACTTTTTGTCGACAAGGAAACCAATCTTGGAGAATTATTGCAGTCAGAGAGAATAGATTTTCAGGAAATCGCAGATAGTGGCAAAAAGGTTATGGACAGCAGGTACACCCAAGAAGGTTCTTGCCGATTATTGTTAAGGAAAATGAATACTAAGTTACAGAATAAATAAACGTATACTAACATGATTCCTATAACCAAGCCTTTTATGCCGCCCCGTGCCGAGTATGAAGAATACCTTGAAGGAATATGGCAGCGCGAGTATTTAACAAATAATGGTCCGCTTGTTCAGGAGCTTGAAGCAAAATTAAGAGCATATCTGGATATAGAACATTTATTGTTTGTATCCAATGGAACTATTGCTTTACAAATAGCGATCAATGCGTTGGGATTAAAAGGTGAAATTATTACTACTCCTTATTCGTATGTGGCAACAGCCAGCAGCATCGTATGGGAAGGGTGTACGCCGGTATTTGTTGATATAGATGAACACACCTTGAATATAGATCCGAATCTTATAGAAGATGCTATAACTGATACCACTTCGGGAATTATAGCAACCCACGTTTACGGGAATCCCTGCGATATGGAGGCTATTCAAGAGATAGCGGATAAGTATGACCTAAAAGTGATTTATGATGCGTCCCATTGTTTCGGCACTGAATTTGAAGGAAAGTCGGTGTTTGATTACGGAGATGTGAGTACCGTAAGCTTCCATGCCACAAAACTTTATCATACGATCGAGGGTGGAGCGGTAATATCCAGACATGAGGATGTAAATCATAAAATTTCACGCATGCGAAATTTTGGTCATGCCGGCCCCGGTAATTTTGAAGGGGTGGGTATTAACGGAAAAAATTCGGAATTTCATGCAGCCATGGGATTATGCATTCTTAATTACATTGATGAAATCTTGGTATCTCGAAAAAACCAGTGGCTTAGGTATGCCGATTTTTTAACATATGCGAATGCAAGAGGCATCACTATTCATCCAGCGGCGAATTTTAACTATGCCTATTTCCCAGTGGTCTTTGAAAGTGAAACAGTAATGCTGAAGGTAAAGGCATCTTTGGAAAAGAATGAGATTTATCCGAGACGGTATTTTTATCCGAGTCTGAGTGAGCTTGATTATATGGAAGGCCCTCTTCTTAATAGAACCTATGATATATCAAAGCGCGTATTATGTTTACCGTTATACTATGATTTAATAAAGGAAGAGCAAAAAAAAGTTATATCTGTCATTCAGGAGAATATAAAGGAAGTTGTTTATGAATAGCCTCACTGTTATGCAACCTTATTTCTTTCCATATATTGGATATTTCCAGTTGATAAAGGTCGTTGATAAATTTGTTTTTTATGATGATGTGAATTTTATCAAAAACGGTTGGATAAATAGAAATAGAATATTGATAAACGGACATCCTAAATACTTTACTGTTCCGTGCAAGGATGTGAGTTCGTATAAAAAAATAAAAGATATCGAGCATGGGTTAAATCAGCGGGTACGAAAGAAACTTCTAAAAAAGATCAAATTTACATATAGTAATGCTCCGTATTTTGATGAGGTATACGAGGTAGTTAAGCAAGTATTAGCACTAAGAACTGACTATATAAATGAACTTGCAATGCAGAGCGTTAAAAAGAGCTCAGAATACTTGGGAATAACATGTTCCTTCTTGAAAAGTTCGCAAGAATTTGAGAACCAGGAATATGATACTGTTGATCGGTTGATTGATATTTGTAGGCAAGAGGAGGT
The DNA here is from genome assembly GCF_900129315.1 of Fodinibius roseus. GTDB lineage: Bacteria > Bacteroidota > Rhodothermia > Balneolales > Balneolaceae > Fodinibius > Fodinibius roseus. The sequence goes on along the minus strand of NZ_FQUS01000017.1, from coordinate 103,114 downwards.
GGATAATTTAATTAACCCGATTGGAGGAAAAAAACTTTATCAAAAAGAGTATTTCCAGGAAAGAGGGATAAATTTACACTTTCTGAAAGCGGAGAAACAGGAATACAAACAGTTCGGGGAAGACTTTATCCCATGGCTTTCCATACTTGATGTTATGATGTTTAATGCGCCGGCAAGGATTAAAGATGGTTTATTAGGTAGGTATACACTTCAATAAAAATAGTGGATTACTTTTCACTATGGGTTTTAAAGGATCAAATATATGTAGAAAATGAAAGCGATAGGAGGATATTTAGAGTTAGAATTATCTGATTGTGGAAGTGGTACCTATCATGATAATGCTGTAACTACGAATAGTGGGAGAAATGCATTAAGGCTATTATTGCGGGAACGTGAGGTCGATCACATTTATATTCCATATTATGTATGTACGGCTGTTATAGAGCCTATAAAAGAATTAAATGTTAGCTATGAGTTTTATCGGATAGATGAGAATCTTGAGCTAAAGACTTTGCCTGATGTAAACAAGGATTCATATATACTTTATATAAATTATTTTGGACTGAAAGGAGCATATATTGATCAATTATACAGGTCTGTTAATAATCTGATTATTGATAACTCCCAGGCTTTTTATGATCGGCCTGTAAAGGGAGCCGATACCTTTTATTCACCCCGAAAATTTTTTGGAGTTCCGGGAGGAGGATATGCCTATGGACCGGCGTCAAATATAGAAGCTTTTGAGCGGGATATAACTTATGAGCGGTCCGAGCATCTGCTTATTCGAACAGATATTGGGCCTGAGGCTGGATATAAAAAGTATCGGGACAATGAACAAAGGTTTGCCGGGCGCCCATTAAGGCGAATGTCCAATCTTTCCGAGCGTCTGTTATCGAACATTGATTACGAGGGAGTAAGACAACGAAGAGCCGAAAACTATAACATTCTCCATAAAGCCTTGGGGGATAGAAACGAGTTGTCGGATTTGGCTGAATCGTCTTATAATTGTCCTCTCATATATCCATTTAGAAATGAAGCTATTGGAAGGAAAGATCTGTTAAGGGAAAAAATCTATATTCCGCAGTATTGGTCTGATGTCAAAAAATATTTATCAACCCACGATTGTATTGAATATCAATTTGCAAATGATTTAATAGCGCTTCCCATTGATCAAAGGTATGATGAGAAAGAAATGCACTATATAATTGATGTGATTACAAAAAGGTATGGATAATAAAGATCGGATATCTCAAAATAAACGTAATGATGAATTAGAGAGTGTTTTGCATCTTCTAAATGAAGCACTTGCAGATGATGAACAAGATTTAACGGAAAACTTTGAAAAGCCGAGATACCCGGTTTTCTTTATCGTGGGTAATGCACGCAGTGGGACAACCCTTTTATATCAATGGCTGGCGTCGACAGGATTATTCGCATATCCGAGTAATATTATATCCCGCTTTTACAAGGCGCCTTATGTTGGAGCTTTAATTCATAAAGTATTTGTACACTATGACAAGTTTAGGGAGCTATTAGGGGGACATGAACTTACATTTGAATCAACATTGGGTAAAACCAAAGGAGGTGTTTCGCCCCATGAATTTTGGTATTTTTGGAGACGCTTTTTTGATTTCGATGAAATACAAAAGCTGAGTAAAAAAGATTTATCTCAGGTAGATTCCGAATCTTTTGTAAAAGAATTAGCTGCCTTGGAAGGGGCATTTGATAAGCCGCTTTTACTTAAGGGTATGATCCTGAATTGGAATCTCGAATATCTAAAACAAATCTTAACTAACGCTGTCTTTATTCATCTTCAAAGAGATGTGATATATAATATGCATTCTTTGTATACGGCTAGGAAAAAATTTTTTGGCGATATTAATAAATGGTATTCATTCAAACCTCCGGAATATGCTTTTTTAAAAAATCTGAATGTGTATCAGCAATTAGCCGGCCAAGTGAAGTATACAAATCGTGCTATAGTTGAAGGTCTTGAAGCTGCTCAAGGAGATACAATATCGATCAATTATGAAGACTTTTGTGCGAATCCACGACAGCTTTTTTTACGAATCCGGGAACTGCTGGATAGAAAGGGATACAAAATAGAACAAGAGTATCAGGGCCCAAATGTTATCGAACTTCGAAATACGATAACGGACAGCAAATTTGATATTTCCAAAGCTAAGGGGGCTATAAAAAGCCTAACAGTAACTGAATAAATTTTTTATGTCATTAGATTTTTTAATGTGTTCGGAGCGATCCGGAAGTAATTTTATTACTAAACTGTTAAACGGCCATTCAAATATATGCGGGCCTTCTACAAAACATATTTTTAATCCGGTTTTAAGAAATTTATTTCGCTATGAGCCCCTATCCAGGAAAGAAAACTGGGAGGCATTGCTGGAAGATCTGTTTCAGCTTATTGATGTAAGTTTCTCGATATGGAAGCATACCTTTACCAAAAAAGACCTGAGGGATTTAGCGCCAAGGGGAGATATTAACTCGCTCTTGAGAAATATTTTCTTTGAAGAAGCAAAAGAATTCGGAAAACAGCATATCTTTGTTAAGGAGAATCAGATTTACGAGTTTTTGCCCTATCTTTTGATTCATTTTTCGGAATCCAAGTATATTTATCAAGTACGTGACCCGAGAGATATGGCGTTATCGTGGAAAAAAAATCCTGTGCATCCCGGGGGAGTGGTAAAAGCGGCCAGACAATGGCGAAAAGATCAGCAGAATAACCTCAAGAATTTTAATGAGCTAAAAAAACGTAATAAAGGATATTTGGTAACGTATGAAAATTTAATTTCGAAACCGGAAAAGTATACCCAAAAGTTAGTTAACTTCTTAGGGCTGACATACGAACCCGGGATGATGGCATTCCATGAGGATAGATTGACGCAACAAAATGCAAATATGCAGAAAGCATGGAATAACTTATCCAAATCAGTTATTTCCGATAATAAAAAAAAATATCAAGATCAGCTGACAGAAAGAGAAATAAAGATAATAGAAAAGATCTGTTTCTTTGAAATGAGATATCTTGATTATGAAACAGAATTTGAATGGGAAGAATTGAAATCTATTTCGGATCAAGAAGTAGAACTGTTAAATAAAAAAGAGCTGGAAAGAATTGAATTAAAGAGAACAAACGGGGTAGTAAAAAATATGGAAGCGAAGAAAATATTTTATCAACAATTGTTATAGCAAAACCCGAAGGAATCGGTTTATGCATAATGATTTAATACCCTACGTATCAATTCTGCCGGGATCTTATTTCCATTTAAAAATATTAAAACTCCAATTGTTTTATTTTCGATGCCATTTCTAATGGAGTTTATTGCTTACCTGTGGTTAAGTAAAATAAATAACATTTAAAAAAAAATTTAAGAATGGCTCTCCCATCCCGATAATCCAGTTGTAGCACGAAACGAACGATCTATCGATCTATTACAACAACAAAAAACGGAGAAAAAGTTATGGCAAGTTTTGGAGATTTAAACCGAGTAAACACAAACATTCAGTCGCTGGATTCTCAGCTGTCGCTGAACCAGATTAACAAGCAGATGGCCGAAAACCAGCTGCGCATGTCGACGGGTAAACGGATTAACCGCGCGGAAGACGATTCAGCCGGTTTTTCGATTGCCACGAAGCTGCGCAGTCGTGTGGGCGGACTCAGCCAGGCGATGCAGAACGTGGGAGATGCGAAGTCGGTCCTGGATATCGCCGAATCGAGCTTCGGTACCATCATGGACAACCTGGTGGAAATGAAAGGACTGGCCACGCAGGCGGCCAACGATACGCTGGGTGAAGATGAGCGTGGGTTCATTGGTGACCAGCTTGAGGCACTGGGCGAAGACATTAACAAGATTGCTGACCAGACGGTCTATCAGGGCTATGATCTGCTGAATGGTAATGATGATACCACAACGTTGTCAGGGTCCCTTAGTCTGACGTTCCAGGTCGGAGAGCGAGAGTCGGATACGATTGAAGCGGACCTTAATGCGGTAAATGTGGGTGAATTGTTCACTGATGGAGGCACGACTGCTGATTCATTAGGAAACAGTGATGGTGACGGGGCGGTTGCTGATGGGTCTGCTATTCATGCCGATCCTGCCGGAACAGCTGGTGCTGCTAATCCCGGAGGAGCTCTTTCCTTTGAGACAGATGCCGGTACGGCTGCCAACTCAGCTGATTACCGTTCCTTTATCAATGCGGTAGATAGTGCGATTACAACCATGTCGGAAAACGTAAACGACATCGGAATTACCCAGTCGTCGCTGTCGGTGCGTGAGCAGACACTTTCAGAGGCCATCAGTGCCAACGAATCGGCGAAGAGTCGAATTATGGATACCGACTTTGCGAAGGCCCAGAGTGAGTCGGTCCGACTGCAGATCCTGCAGCAGACGGCGACCTCCTCACTGGCGCAAGCCAACAACGGCCCGCAGTCGGTGCTCGGATTTATCGGCTAATAAACAACAAAGTACACTTCAAGCAACATCCCTTACGATCCATGCTGCCTTGACGGGCGGCATGGATTTTTTATTGGTCTTAAACCCGGATTTAAAATCCTGCACGTTAGGTACAGAGTGTTTTCTTTAAAGTTCATAGGAACTTTTTCTTCTTAAAAAAATTGAAGGCAAACCTGTTTAAAAGACACTGAACGGATAAAATATGTCTGCTTCCAAAGGAATTTCAAATTATTTTTGATAAAAAACTTAAGAACCTTCATAGTCCAACGATAATACCCTTGTCATGGAGATACTTTTAGAAACTATACAACAACAAAAAACGGAGAAAAAGTTATGGCAAGTTTTGGAGATTTAAACCGAGTAAACACAAACATTCAGTCGCTGGATTCTCAGCTGTCGCTGAACCAGATTAACAAGCAGATGGCCGAAAACCAGCTGCGCATGTCGACGGGTAAACGGATTAACCGCGCGGAAGACGATTCAGCCGGTTTTTCGATTGCCACGAAGCTGCGCAGTCGTGTGGGCGGACTCAGCCAGGCGATGCAGAACGTGGGAGATGCGAAGTCGGTCCTGGATATCGCCGAATCGAGCTTCGGTACCATCATGGACAACCTGGTGGAAATGAAAGGACTGGCCACGCAGGCGGCCAACGATACGCTGGGTGAAGATGAGCGTGGGTTCATTGGTGACCAGCTTGAGGCACTGGGCGAAGACATTAACAAGATTGCTGACCAGACGGTCTATCAGGGCTATGATCTGCTGAATGGTAATGATGATACCACAACGTTGTCAGGGTCCCTTAGTCTGACGTTCCAGGTCGGAGAGCGAGAGTCGGATACGATTGAAGCGGACCTTAATGCGGTAAATGTGGGTGAATTGTTCACTGATGGAGGCACGACTGCTGATTCATTAGGAAACAGTGATGGTGACGGGGCGGTTGCTGATGGGTCTGCTATTCATGCCGATCCTGCCGGAACAGCTGGTGCTGCTAATCCCGGAGGAGCTCTTTCCTTTGAGACAGATGCCGGTACGGCTGCCAACTCAGCTGATTACCGTTCCTTTATCAATGCGGTAGATAGTGCGATTACAACCATGTCGGAAAACGTAAACGACATCGGAATTACCCAGTCGTCGCTGTCGGTGCGTGAGCAGACACTCTCGGAGTCGATCAGTGCCAACGAATCGGCGAAGAGTCGAATTATGGATACTGACTTTGCGAAGGCCCAGAGTGAGTCGGTCCGACTGCAGATCCTGCAGCAGACGGCGACCTCCTCACTGGCGCAGGCCAACAACGGCCCGCAGTCGGTGCTCGGATTTATCGGCTAAAAAACAACAAAGTATACTTCAAGCAACATCCCTTACGATCCATGCTGCCTTGACGGGCGGCATGGATTTTTTTATTGGGGACAGTGAAAGGAGTCCGGTACATTGTGAACTGGTCAGCGGAAGGAGAAATCCGAATATATATCTCGTTATGCGGTTGATGTTCAAATAGTGCAGTATCCATAAGCTCTGTAATTTACCGGTTCGGTTAAGCTTGCAACCGGCTTTAAGCCAATGGCATGCTGTCTGGTCGGGGATTACGCAGCGTACCACATGTAATATTATTTATTACGATAATTGTAATAAATAACCTTTCTAATACGTCATATTTTTTTTATCTTTTATAACATTGTTATTTAAATAAAACTGGGTACAATACATGGAGCAAGTGCAGTATGTCCGTCGGGATGAGGACCGCACGAGTTCTTCGAAAAAAAGATACGGTCGTTATTCGAAAATTCGACTGGATCAGGCATATAAATATGCTTTTGAAGAATTTTACGGAAAAACGACAATCACGGAACACCTTTCAAAACTTGTTGAAAAAAATCCGATCGCCGGTGGGGCTTATCTTTACCTGAGCCTTATCCAGGATGTCTTGTTGACAAAGACGGGTGAAGTGGAGGAAGCTGATCTAACGGAGTCTGATGAACAGATTCTTTTTTCCAATACCCCCCTGGGTGGAGGAGATCATTATTTTCAGCCGGTTGCAGTTAAGGGGCATGTTATTGGTTACCTTGCCGTCCAGCTATCCGGTGTATCCTGTGATGACATCTTATTGAGAGAAATGGCCGACGCCTATTCCGTGTTGATAGCCAGGGAACTGGAGATCATGAGCCGGCAAAGGCAATTTGATGTGAAATTGCAACAAATTGCGGAGAGGGAGCAGGAGCTGGAAAAAAAGCAGGAGTATAACCTGAGGCTGCTCAGTATTACAAGCCACGATCTGAATTCTCCGATAAGCGCTATATCCGGTTATGTTGATTTGATGGGAGAGTGTATTAAGCGAGGCGGACAAGACAATTATAATCGGCTGAATAAGTATCACAGGCGTATTGACCTCGGGTTGTCTGAAGTCATGGGTATGCTTAAACAATTTAGTGACTTAAGCAAGATTGAATCCGGGACGATCAGTTTGAATTTGGTTGAGGTGAATCTTAACTGGCCTGTTCGAAAAGTATGTGACCTGCTCGAAAGCCAGGCCATAAAAAAAGATATTGATTTTACCCTTGAGCTTTCTGAGGGACCTGCTTTTGTAAAAGCAGATGTAGTCAAGCTGAAGCGTATTGTGTATAATCTGGTATCCAATGCCATAAAGTATACTCCCGTAGGCGGAAGGATTGTCGTGAAAATAGCCTCGTGTTCCGATGAGGTACGCGTGGTTGTGAAAGATACCGGCATAGGCATCAGGAAGAGAGACCAGTCCAAAATATTTGCCCCCTCAGTAAAATTGGACAAGTCAAAGGCGGATGCCTTGTCAAGTGGTTTGGGGCTTTATATCGCTTCCTTTTTTGCAAATTTGATGGATGGTGCTATCAGTGTAGCGAGCAAACTGCAACAGGGTAGCTTATTTACGGTCAGGTTACCCCGGGTGAAAGTATATAAATAACTTCAGGGAGGGAATAAGAGATAAAAGACATTGAGTTCCTCTCGAGCATTGCCTACATTTACTCCTTAAAAAAACACTGAGCGAGGAGCTTCGTTTGAACACTGTCAAAATAATGTCGGCCGAAGATTTAAATCGCACCTACCTGCGATTTGCCCACCAGTTTTTAGAGCCGCACGACCATCCCGAACAATTGGCGCTTATCGGTATGCAGACCCGCGGGGTCCATATGGGCAGGCGTATCGTACAAATGATCAGTCAGCAGTTCGGCTATGAGATTGATTTCGGGCTGCTGGACGTCACTTTCTACCGCGATGATTTTCGGACCCGGCTGAAGATGCCGGAGGTGAAAGTCACGGAAATTCCGTTTGATCTTTACGATCGTGATGTGGTATTAATTGATGATGTACTTTACACGGGACGCACGGTCCGCTCGGCAATGGACGCGCTTATGGATTACGGTCGTCCCCGCAGCATCAAGTTTTGCTGTATGGTGGACCGGGGACACCGGGAGCTGCCGATCTGCGCGGACTACGTGGGCACGAGGATGCCGACCCATGTGCAGGAGGAGGTGCTGGTAAAGGTTCGGGAACTGGATGATGAAGACGCCGTCTACGTCGTACAAAATCCGGAGGATGAGGAGGGGGATCGCCATGAGTGATGAGTTCATATTGGATAATACCGACACCGAGTACGATTTTCAGCATAAACACCTGCTGGGGCTATCGGACTATTCCAGGGAGGATATCCTCTATATCCTGGAGCAGGCCCAGTACTTCCGCGAGATCCTGGACCGCCCCGTACCGAAGGTGCCTACGCTGCGGGACAAGACCATCGTGAATCTCTTCTATGAGAACAGTACCCGCACGCGACTCTCTTTTGAGCTGGCCCAGAAGCGGATGGGTGCCGATGTGGTGAATTTCTCCACGGGATCCTCGAGCGTCAAGAAGGGAGAGTCGCTGAAAGATACCATTCGCAATATCAGCTCTATGAAAATCGATATGGTGGTCGTACGACACGAAAGCCCCGGCGTACCTCATTTTCTGACTCGTTGCGTGGATGCGGCGATCATCAATGCCGGCGACGGGGCGCACGAACATCCCACGCAGGCGCTGCTGGACCTGTTTTCCATGCAGCGGATCTATCCGGAACTGGAGGAAAAACACATTGCCATTATCGGTGATATCACCCACAGCCGGGTGGTGCGCTCGAATATTCTGGGCCTCCGCAAACTGGGAGCGAAGGTTACGGTGTGCGGACCCAAGACCATGATGCCGGCCTTTGTGGAAGAGCTGGGCGCGGAGGTCTCCTACGATATCGAGGAGACCCTGGGCTGGTGCGATATCGCGATGGCGCTGCGCATCCAGCTGGAGCGACAGGACGAGGGGACGGAGTTGTTTCCCAGCATCCGCGAGTATCACCAGCTGTTCGGCATCACGATGGAGCACCTGCGGAAGTATCCCGATGTTACGATCATGCATCCCGGGCCGGTCAACCGCGGGGTGGAGATGGAGAGCCGGGTGGCCGACAGCGACCGCTCGATTATCCTGAGTCAGGTGACCAACGGCGTGGCGGTGCGCATGGCCATTCTCTACCTGCTCAGCGGCGGCACGAGAGTTTGAGCTGTTAGTCTAAAGTCTAAAGTAGAAGGTAGAAAGCTTTTCATCATCTCTCCCATGCCATTTCGGCTGTACTCTGACCGGAATCTCCATACTGCTCCACGGCAGGGACGCATGCGCATTCCAGAAGTCCGGTGGAGCAGGCGGCCATCCTGCCTGTAGCGCCCATCCATTGTGAACCCCCCGATAAATAATATCTATGGCTGAACTCTTGGAGATTTTCCTCCGAATCCATACCTTGGGTCACTTTATGACTGCGAGTCATTTTAATCGGAGTAACCTCTATGGGAATCGAAGAACGAAAACAGCGGGAAAAAGAAGAGCGATACAACGTGATCGTCGATGCGGCCGAGAAGGTGATCTTTTCCAAAGGCATTGAGCAGGCGACCATGCAGGAGATCGCCCGCGAGGCGGAGCTGAGCAAAGGCACGCTCTATCTCTATTTCAAAAGCAAGAATGAGCTGTACACGGCCATCACCCTGCGCGGATCGGATATGCTGAACCGCCGGTTCGCCCGGGCGCTCGGGGACGATCACAGCGGACTGGAACTGGTTCGGAAGCTCGGACGCCTGTACCTGGATTTTGTGAAGGAGCACCCGGATTATTTCAAGGCGTTTATGCACTACGAGTCGATGAGCGACGTGGAGGAGCTCCGCGAGAGCGACATTGCGGGGCAGTGCGAGGAGAACCGGCGCGAGGCGCTCAGCTTTATCATCCGGGCCCTGCAGATCGGCATGCAGGACGGCACCATCGATGAGCGGTACGACCCGAGGGAGCTGGCGATGGTGCTCTGGGCCAGCACGCGGGGCATTACCACCGTGACTCACATGAAGGGGGAGGGCCACTATTTCCGGGTGCTCGATGAGATGGAGATCGATACCGGCGCTCTCTTTGACAGCTACCTGGCGCTGCTGTCCAGCGGGATCGCCTCGGGGAAACACAAAAAGGAGTCATAACATGACTGCGGGTCATTTCCTGAAACATTGTCCCGCGGTGATCGTAGAAGAGCTCCGCAACCGTTATATCTTTAGTTATTATCAGAAGCGAAAGGCTATGTTTGCACAAAAAGTACGTATGATGATGAGGAGGACAATGGGACTGCTGGCGGCGCTGCTGCTGTGCGGGGGGACCTTTTCCGCGCAGGCCCAGCAGCCCGACAGCACGGACCGGACGACCTTTGAGCAGATCAGGGGTCAGCCGCAGGCCGTTTCGGTGGACCAGGCGATACAGATAGCGCTGGCCAACAATACCGAGATCAAGCGCTCGCTGCTGTCGGTGCGGGATGCGGACCAGCAGGTGCGCACCGCCTGGAGCAACGTGCTCCCGGAAGTGACCTCCTCGGCCAACTACACCCGCAACCTCGAGGTGCCGGTCAACTTTATCCCGGAGGTGGTGTTCGACCCGGAAGGGGACCCCGACACGCTGGTGCCGGTGGCGTTCGGGACGGACAACAACTGGCAGGGGGGCTTTACGGTCTCGCAGACCCTGTTCAACGGGCAGGCGTTTGTGGGGGTGAGCACCTCCAGCCTGTACAAGGCCGCCCAGACGGAGGGGATGCGCGCGACCGCCCAGGGCATTGTCACGCAGACCCGGATGGCCTACTACCAGGTGCTGATCGCCCGGGAGCAGGTGCGGCTGCAGCAGAGCCGGCTGAACCGCGTGGAGGAGAACCTGGAGGATACCCGCACCATGTATGAGCAGGGGATGGTGGACGAGTACGCGGTGATACAGCTGGAAGTACAGCTGGAGAATATCCGACCGGAACTGACCTCGGCGGAGTTTTCGAAACGGGAGGCGGTGCGCAACCTGCTCGATACGATGGGACTGCCGGTCAGCCTGGGACTGGAAGTGGAGGGGGACCTCAGTCGGTTCGATATCCGCTCGGAGAGCGTGGAGCACGGGGAGAACCGGGCGCTGAAGGAGGTCGACCGGATGACGCCCCTTTCGATGGAGAGCGACTCGATGCTGCTGCGGCGGGCGTTTGACTACCGCGGGGACCTGCGCATGCTGGATATCCGTCAGCAGCTGCAGGAGAAGCGGATACAGGCGGAGAAAAGCAAGTACCTGCCCAGCGTGACGGCCAGCTACAACCTGCAGTGGTCGGCGGCCCAGGCGGGCACCCCGGTCTTTTTCGGCTCGGAGCAGCAGCGGGCCCGCTCGCAGACGTTTATGATCGGGCTGCAGCTTCCGCTGTTCCAGGGCTTCAGCCGCGATGCGGCGATACAGCAGGCGCAGATCCAGCAAAAGGACCTGCAGCTGCAGGAGTACCAGGCCAAACGGACCGCCGAGAGCGAACTGACGGCGGCCGAAGAGGGGATCCGGGAGGCGTTCCAGGTGGAACAGGCGCGGAAGCGGGCTCTGGAACAGGCGCAAATTGGCTACGAGCGGGCCCTGAAACGCTATCAGAACGGACTGGGTTCCCAGCAGGAGGTCAACGATGCGGAGCTGCAGCTCAGAGAGGCAGAGACGGGCTACGCGCAGACGGTTTTCAATTACTTGTCGGCCAAGGCGCAGTACGATCAGGCAGTGGGACAAGTTCCCTATGTGGAGGAGGATACGGATGCGATCAGAAAGAATATTGAACTCGAATAAACGATAAAGTGAGTAAGGCGATGAGACAATTATTAGTGCTATTAGCAGGGGGACTCCTGGCCATTGGGGGCTGTAACAATGGTCCCGAGGCGGAGACGAACGGCGAGCGGCAGATTTCCGTGAATATCACGGAGGTGCAGCCGTCCACCTTCAAACACTTTCTCAATGTCCAGGGGAATGTGGAGTCGGACAAGACGATCTCCATCACGCCCAGGGTGACGGCCACGGTCGAGCGCATCCACGTGCGGGCGGGGGACCAGGTGAGCAAGGGGACGGTGCTGGCGGAGCTGGACGGCGAAGTGACCCGCACCCAGATTGACGAGGTGCAATCGCAGCTGAAGCTGGCGGAAACCCGCTATGAGCGCCAGCAGAATCTCCGGGAGGAGAACATCGGCTCGGAGATCCAGCTGCTGGAGCTGGAGACCCAGGTGCGCTCGCTGGAAAATCAGCTGGCTACCCTGCAGGAGCAATATGACAATTATACCATCCGGGCGACGATCGGGGGTACGGTCAACAATGTGATGATCAAGGAGGGCGAGAATATCGGTCCCGCCGACCCGGCCTTTCAGATCGCCAACTCGGAGGCGCTGAAGGTGACGGCCGAGATATCGGAGTATTATATCAACCGGGTGGAGACGACCGACAGCGTGCGGGTGGAGCTGCCAAGCATCGACCGGGAGCTCAGCAAGCGGATCGACGTGGTGAGTGGGGTGATCGACCCGGCGAACCGGACGTTCGGCATCGAGGTCTACATCCCGAATATCGACGGACTCGTGCGTCCCAATATGCTGGCGAAGCTGAATATCAACGACTTCCGGCGCGAGAACGCCCTGACGGTGCCGATCAATGTGATACAGCAGACCAACGAAGAGGGCTTCCTGTTCCTGGCCGAAGAGACCCCGGAGGGCTGGGTGGCCCGGCAGCAGCCGGTGGTCACGGGCAACAGCTACGGGGATGCGATCGTGGTCGAAGAGGGACTGCAGGCCGGGGACCAGGTGATCACGGTGGGCTACGACAATATCAACGACGGGGATCCCCTTTCGGTGCAGGACCGCTAATCAAACAGAATTGTTACAGATACGGAGATAATGGATTTCAAAGAGTTTAAGCCTTCAAGCATTGCCATTGACAACCGGACGACGGTGTACCTGGTGACGGTGCTGCTCACCCTGGCGGGTATTTTTGCCTACATCATGCTGCCCAAGGAGCAGTTTCCCGAGGTCGAGATACCGGTCTTCAACGTGGTCACCCTGCAGGCGGGCTCCTCGCCCGCGGACGTGGAGAACCTGATCACGCGTCCCCTCGAGCAGGAGCTGCGGGGACTCGATGAGATCGAGGAGATCAGCAGTGTTTCCAAGCAGGCGGCTTCGATTGTGACCATCGTCTTCAAGACGAGCAAGGACAAGCTGGTGGCCCAGCAGGAGGTGAATGATGCGGTGGAGAAGGCGCGCACGGACCTGCCGACGGAGCTCACCCAGGAGCCGGAAGTCACGGATATCAACCTGGACGACCAGCCGATCCTGAATATCAACCTGTCGGGGAATTATGACCTGGTGCAGCTCAAAAGCTTTGCCGACCAGATCCAGGATGAGGTGGAGAGCCTGTCGGGGATCAACGAGGCGGAGATCGTGGGCGCCCTGGACCGGGAGATCGAGATCAATATGGACCTGCCCCGCATGCTGGCGGCCGGGGTGACCTTCGAGCATGTGCGTCAGGCCGTGGCCAGCACCAACGTGACCATATCGGGCGGGGGACTCGATATGGGGCGGATGGAGCGGGCGGTCCGGGTGGACGGGGAAGTGACGTCGGCCGAGGACCTGCAGAACCTGGTGATCACCAACGGACTCGGCCGGCAGGTGTACCTCCGGGATATCGCGGAGATACGGGACGGCTTTGCCGACCGGGAGAGCTATGCGCGGCTGAACGGGGAGGAGGTGATTACCCTGAATGTCAAAAAGCAGGGGGGCGCCAACCTGATTGAAACCTCGGAACTGACCCGGCAGACGGTGGAGGAGATGCGGGCGTCGCAGCTGCCCGAGGGACTCAATATCGAGTATACGGGCGACCGCTCCGACGACACCCGTCAGAGCGTGTCGAACCTGTTTAATACGGTCATCCTGGGCTTCTTCTTTGTGGTGCTGGTGCTGATGTTTATCATGGGGGTCCAGAATGCGGTCTTTGTGGGACTGGCGATCCCGCTCTCCTCGCTGGTGGCGTTTGCGGTGATGCCGGCGATGGAGGGCTACAGCATCAACATGGTGGTGCTGTTCGCCCTGATCCTGGGACTGGGGATCGTGGTGGACAACGCCATCGTGATCGTGGAGAATATCTACCGCTATATCACCACCACGGAGTACAGCAAGATCGAGGCGGCCAAGCGGGCGGCGGGCGAGATCGCCCTGCCGGTGATTACCGGGACCCTCACCACTATCGCGCCCTTTGTGCCGCTGCTGTTCTGGACGGGGATCGTGGGACGCTTTATGGTCTTTCTGCCCATCACGATTATCCTGACGCTCACCGCTTCCCTGGCGGTGGCCCTCTTCCTGAACCCGGTGTTCGCGGTCTCGTTTATGGAGAAAGAGGACGCGAAGAGCGGTGCGGGAAATCACGGGGATAACCGGGGGGTCTGGATTGCGGGGGGCGTGATCGGCGCGGTGGCGGCGGTCTTCTTCCTGCTGGATATCTGGTTTGTGGCCAATCTCCTGCTGTTCCTCTACCTGCTGTACCTGCTGGAGCGGTTTGTGCTGAAGCCGCTGATCGTCCGCTTTAACGAATCGGTGCTGCCGTGGGTGCAGCAGCGCTACCGCAACACCATCGCGTGGATCCTCGAGGGCCGGCGTCCCTGGTATACGCTGGGATTTACGGTGCTCTTCCTGATCGCGAGCATTGTGCTGCTGGGGATTCGCTCCCCGAAGGTGGTCTTCTTTGCGGAGACGGAGCCGAATTTTGTCTATATCTACAACGAGCTGCCGGTGGGCACCGACCTGGAAGTGACCAATGAGGTGACCGGCCGGCTCGAGGAGCGGGTCTACGATGTGCTCGGGGAGGAGAACCCGGTGGTGAAGTCGGTCATTACCAACGTAGCCGTGGGAGCCGCCCCGCCGAATGAGATCGACCAGACCCCGAGTCCGAACAAAAGCCGCATTGCGATTTCGTTTGTCGACTACCAGAACCGGCAGGGGGTCTCCACGCGGCGGCTGATGGACCAGATCCGGGATACGGTGAAGGGGATTCCCAGCGCGGAGGTCACCGTGGAACAGGAGCAAAGCGGTCCCCCTGCGGGCGAGCCGATCAATATCGAGGTGACCGGCGATGAGTTTGACGAGCTGGTTTCGCTGTCCAGCCGGGTGATCAGCCATATCGAGTCGCAGAATATCGAGGGCATTGAGCAGCTGAGCTCGGACCTGCAGAATAACAATCCCGAGATCATTGTGGATATCGACGAGGTGAAGGCCAACAGCTATGGGCTCAGCAACGCCCAGCTGGGGATGGAGCTGCGGACGGCGCTGCTGGGACAGCCGATATCGACGTTCCGGGACCAGGATGAGGAGTATGACATCCGGCTGCGCCTGCAGGAGGAGTACCGCTCGAATATAACGGACCTGATGAACCTGAAGATTCCGACGCCCGCCGGGGCGATGATTCCCATTTCGGCCGTGGCGGAGGCGGAGTATGTGACGAATGTGGGCTCGATCAACCGCCTGGACCTGAACCGGGTGGTCACCATCTCCTCCAACGTGCTGGAGGGCTACAACGCCAATGAGATCAACAACCAGATCCGGGCGTCGATGGAGGATTTCGAACTGCCCGAGGGCTATACCATTTCGCTGACGGGGGAGCAGGAGGACCAGGCCGAGGCGGCCAACTTCCTGTCGATCGCCCTGTTTGCCGCGGTGGCGCTGATCTTCCTGGTGCTGGTCGCGCAGTTCAACTCCATCGCCAAGCCGATGATTATCATGTCGCAGGTGCTGTTCAGCCTGATCGGGGTCTTTATCGGCTTTGCGACCTTCGGCATGGATATCTCGGTGGTCTTTACCGGCATGGGGATTATCGCCGTGGCCGGAATTGTGGTGAAAAACGGCATTATCCTGATCGACTACACCGATATCCTGCGAAAGGAGGGCAGGAGCCTGCGCGAGGCGGTGATTGAAGGGGGACAAGTACGGCTGAATCCGGTGATCCTGACGGCGGCTTCGACGATACTGGGACTCATTCCGCTGGCGATCGGACTCAATATCGATTTTTATGAGCTCTTTGCGAGCTTTAGTCCCAATATCTTTTTCGGGGGCGACAACGCCGATTTCTGGGGCTCCCTGGCGTGGACCATCGTCTTCGGGCTGGGCTTTGCGACCTTCCTGACGCTCTTCCTGGTGCCTTCGATGTATTATATCGGCGCACAGACGAAACAGAAAGCGAAGGAGTGGATGGGGCAGCGCGGATAATCGACGGCCGGAGGGGGATGACCGGCATCACAAAATATCGTATCTTTGGGCGTTTGTTTAATGGATGGTCCCGGTGTTAAAAGGTCCACGGGTCTTTGTCCGAGGGAGGGCGGTGCAGCCTCCGCTGTGATGAGGCTTTTCGTATTTCCGGTCTTGTACCAGGCGGTTTCATTTCCCTAGCGACCAGCGAGTCCTTTCCCTGCGGCTTTTGCTTGAGGGTTACCGGGATTCGGCAACGTTTTGATGATTCCATTATTCCCCGGGACCTTTGCTACCGGGACGTCCATTGACATGAACGCTTAACGTTAACACAGAACCTAATGTCAGAATTGTGATTCAACGGATTCAATCGCTATTGCTTTTTTTGAGTTTTCTTTTGAACGGGGCGGTGTTCTTTACGGCCCTTTACCGCCAGGCGGTCGCGGATCCCGCCGGCTGGATCGGCCTTGCGTTTGCCATCCTGCTGACCCTGGCCGCGCTGCTTCCCCTGATCAGCATCTTCCTGTACGGCCACCGGCCCCGGCAGCGCCGGTGGGTCACCGCCGGCTTGTGGGTACAGCTGCTGGCGCTGGGGATGGGGACGGGCATCTTTGTTTCGCTGGGGGACTTCGGACCCTTCCTGTGGGAGGAGGGCGTGGGACTGCTCCTGATGGTGGGGGCGCTGGGGACCTCCCTGTTTGCCCGGAAGAAGATTATCGACGATATCAACCTGGTCAAGTCGATGGACCGCATCCGGTAGGTTTCCGGGGCTTCTAACTCACTAATTTTTCACCGAATGGCCGCTTCCACTTCCTCTTCCATGAACAACTCCTCTTCCACGAACAGCTCCGCCCCCCATGCCCCTTCCGGTTCTCCGGGGAAGTACCCGAAGATCGAGGTCCTGGCGGCGCTGGTAGTGGGACTCGCGGCCTTTGGTTTTGCGCCCATCCTGGTGCGGCTGGCCCCGGATACCTCGCCGCTGGTGCTGGTGGTGTACCGCACGGTGTTCGCCGCCCTGATGCTGGTGCCGTTCTGGCTCTGGAAGCGCAGCCGGGAGCCGCGCAGCGGCAAAAACAGGGAGCGTCTCTGGATCGCGCTTTCCGGGGCCTGCCTGGGCATTCACTTTACCTGCTGGATCGCCTCGCTGTACTACACCTCGGTGGCTTCGGCCTCGGTGCTGGTCACGATCCACCCCATCATCATGATCCTGATCGAGCGGTTCTGGTTCGGACGGTATTTCAGCAAACTGACCTGGACCGGCGTGCTGATGGCCTTTTCGGGCTCCCTGATTCTGGGGGTGTCCGACAGCCAGATCGACCAGCCCTTTGCCGACCCGCTCTTCGGAAACGCCCTGGCCTTCACGGCCGCCCTCGTCTTCGTGGTCTACCTGCTGATCGGACAGAAGATCCGGAAAAAGCGGGCGTGGATCGACTACGTCTTTCCGATCTACTTTTTTGCGGCGGGGACCTGCGTGGCTATTGCGCTGATCTCCGGCAGGGATCTGCTGGATATCACGACCATCGGCGTATGGGCGGGAGCGGGACTCGCTTTCGGTCCGCAGGTACTGGGACACGGGGCGATGAACTTCGCGGTGAAGTATGTGGCTCCGACGCTCCTCTCCACGCTGATCCTGGTGGAGCCGCTGCTGGCCTCCACCCTCGCTTTTTTCTTTTTTGCGGAGCTCCCGCCCCTCACCTCCATGGCGGCGATGCTTGTTATTTTGCTGGGCGTCGGCCTGACCTGGCGCCGGAAGGTCAGTTTCGGGGAGTGATTTCTACATTTCGCCCGTGTTCCCGCCGGCGGTTGGTTACGCCTGTCCCCCGCCGCCTGTACTGTTTGTCTCAGGGCCGGAATGAGGAAGGGAAAGTCGGAAGCGCGGCGGGCCGTTCTCGCCGATGCTGCGGGAATTGGGTCAGCCTGCTTCGCCCGTTACCGCGGGAATGCGGGGGACAAAATGTTTTCCGCACGAGCGATGGATGAAATCGGGGATCACATGATCATGGTATGTACAAGGTCCCCCGAATTCCTTAACCTTATGCGATCAATACGGTATGTCATTGCGACCGATACGGTTGAATGGTTATCCCAGGTTATGAATAGTTATTTCAACGCAAGGTTGACGGGAAGACCGTCCATGGTGATGGTCCCCTGTTAACGGCTAACGAATCAGACTCCGCATGAACCACTGGCTACGACATCCCCCGGCCCTGTTCCTTCCGCCCCTGCTGCTCCTGCTGGGCCTGCTGTATCCGCCCGGCAGCTCCGCCCAGACGCTGAAGGTGGTGGAGGAGACCACGCGCGAGGCGATCCCGCAGGTCTATATTTACAATAACGGCAAGAATAAAATGACCGTCACCGATGCAGGGGGAGAGGCGTCGCTGGAGCCCTTTTCGGAGAGCGATACCCTGAATTTCCAGCATCCCGGCTTTGAGCCGTTTGCCATCCGGTTTTCCCGGCTGGGGGAGCGGGACTACGAGGTGGCGCTGACCAACCGGGGGACGGTCATGGGGGAGGTGTACGTTTCGGCCAGCAAGTGGGAGCAGGCGCTCTCGGATATCCCGCAGAAGATCACGCAGATCGGGGAGGAGCACCTGCAGTTCCGGAACCCGCAGACGGCCGGGGACCTGCTGCAGAGTTCGGGGAAGGTGTTCCTGCAGAAGAGCCAGATGGGGGGCGGGAGTCCCATGATCCGGGGATTTGCGGCCAATTCGGTGCTGATTGCCGTGGACGGCGTTCGGATGAACAACGCTATCTTTCGCAGCGGCAACCTGCAGAATGTCCTCGCCGTCGACCCGAATGCGCTGCGCAGTACGGAAGTGCTCTTTGGTCCCGGTTCCATCATCTACGGGAGCGATGCGCTGGGCGGCGTCATGAATTTCCGGACCAAGAGGCCGTCGCTCTCCTACTCCGGGGACGCCCCCACCGTCACGGCGGCGGGACTGACCCGCTACAGTTCGGCCAACCACGAGCGGACGATCCACGCCGACGCGGGGATCGGCTATGAGAACTGGGGTACACTGACCAGCGTCACCTACAGCCACTTTGACGATCTGCGGTCCGGGGATGATTTTTATGATGATTTTCCCGATTTCGGCAAGCGCAAAGCGTATGTGGTGCGCCGGCAGGGAGAGGATGTGGTCGTCGAAAACGATGAGGTGACCCGGCAGCGTCCCTCGGGCTACCGGCAGCTCAACCTGATGCAGAAGGTCCGTTACCGGCCCGGGGACCGCTGGGATCTCTCATACGGATTTCATTATGCCGGGACGAGCGATATCCCGCGCTACGACCGGCTGATCCAGCGCGAGGAGGGCGACCGCGGTCCCCTGGTCAATGCGGAGTGGTACTACGGTCCCCAGATCTGGATGATGAATGCGGTGGAGGCCGATCATCTTGAGGGGACGACCTTCTATGACAAGATGAGCGTGGTCCTGTCGCACCAGTGGTTCCAGGAGAGCCGGAACGACCGGAAGTTCGGGGAGGCGGAGCTGCGGAACCGGGAGGAGAACCTGGACCTGTT
This sequence comes from Fodinibius roseus, assembly GCF_900129315.1. GTDB lineage: Bacteria > Bacteroidota > Rhodothermia > Balneolales > Balneolaceae > Fodinibius > Fodinibius roseus. The sequence continues at coordinate 83,564 of NZ_FQUS01000017.1, read as the reverse complement.
TACGGCGAATGTGGACTTTGACAAGCGCTGGGGGACAACCAGCGAGCTTTTCTACGGACTGGAGGGCCTCTATAACGACGTGCGGTCGAGGGCGGCGTCGGTGCATATCGAAACGGGCGCGCGGTCGCCGGCGCCCACCCGGTACCCGGATGAGGGGAGCCGCTACCGGCAGCTGGCGGGCTATGCAAAATACCAGCACGATCTGACTTCGGATATGACGGTCGTGGCCGGGGCCCGCTACAGCCATGTGTTGCTGGACGCCCGTTTCAGCGGTGATTTTTATGACCTGCCCTTCGGGACCATCGAGCTGGAGACCGGGGCGTTCAGCGGGAGCCTCGGTTTTACCTTCCGTCCCCTCGAGGAGCTGCAGCTTAGCCTGAACGGCTCCACCGGCTTTCGCGCCCCGAATGTGGACGACGCCGCCAAAGTGTTCGACTCCGAGCCCGGCACCGTGGTGGTGCCGAACGAGGAACTGCGTCCCGAGCATGCCTACAACCTGGATTTCACGGTCATCAACGAGATCGAAGAGCGTCTCCGGCTGGAGCTGAACGCCTACTATACCTGGCTGGAGGATGCGATGGTCCGCCGAAGCGTCCGGTTCGGGGGAGCCGATTCCATCCGCTATGACGGGACCATGAGCAATGTGGAGGCCCTGGTGAATGCGGGAGCGGCCTATGTCTACGGGGCCAGCCTGGGATTCTCGGCCGAGCTGAACCGGACGCTGGGCATTCGTTCCGAACTGACCTACACCCATGGGCGGGACCGCTCCGGCGGGGAGCCGCTTCGGCATGCGGCGCCGTTGTTCGGGACGGCAGGGATCTCCTATGAGACCGACAAGCTGAGGGCGGAGGTCTACACGGAATTCAACGGCCCGAAGAAGTGGGACGATCTCGCCCCCTCCGAGCGCAACAAACCGCATCTCTACACCCCCGAGGGGGCCCCCGCCTGGGCCACGCTCAACATCAGGACCTCCTATCGTTTTAGCGGGACATTCACGGTGGATGTGGGCCTCGAGAATGTTTTGGACAAGCACTACCGTCCCTATTCCTCCGGCATCAGCGCCCCCGGACGAAATCTGTCGGTGTCTTTACGTGGTGAGTTATAGATTTTTGAAGTGTTCCATTTTTGGAACGACGCAAAAACGGAACCCAAAAACGTCGACGGCTGGGAAAACTCAGCGCCCGGCGTTTGCTGCGGCTCCGGAGAAAAATATAAACTCACCCGACACGGTCGGGCTCAGACAGATATTTTTCTTGTTCCTCCGCCTTGCACCCGCCAGCCGGGCCGCTGACTTTTCAAGGCCGTATTTTTCTCGGCCCCCATCCCACCCGGCCTCATTCCGTGTGCTGAGAAGCGTGACCGGAGCCGGAGCGTAAAAAAATCATTTCTGTGTGAGGACCAGCGGGACGAGTTAAATGATTTTAGCGGAGGCGAAGGGAGCGCCGGCACACGGAATTCCGCCGGTCATTTTTTTGGGTTCCGTTTTTTCATGATTGAAAAAATGGAACCCCCCACAATTCTCTGCTTTTTTCCTTATACTTGGTACAGTATTTGAGGCATACATACATCTGACTGGTTTGTCAGAGCGTTTTGTAAACCGGCAATGGTGGTTCACTGTCAGCCCCTGAGCGCATTCAAAACCGCCGCATATACCACATATGCGAGGATGTCGAATGCGCAAAAGTACAGGGATTGGTCAAAAGGACAGTGTGACAAAGTGCTCTTGTCAGTATGTCGCTAATAAACGATTGGGACCAATGAAACAACATATCAGTCGACTTCCGGGTGCCTACCTGCTGGCCGCCCTCGGCATGGGCCTCTTTCTGCACGGCTGCGGTGCCCCCGAGGAGAGCGGGGAACCCGGACTCGATGTCAGCGTGACGGAGCCGGTGGAGCGGGACTTCGATGCGATCAGGGAGGATGGGGCGATCCGGATGATCACCCGCTACAGCTCCAACACCTATTTTTTGCACCAGGGGATCGAGTGGGGCTTTGAATACGAGTTTGTCAAACGCTTTGCCGACGAGCATGACCTGGCCCTCGAGGTGGTGATCATCGGAGAGGAGGAGAATCCCTATGACCTGCTGAACAGCGGGGAGGGGGACCTGATTGCGGGTAATTACACCAAGACGGCCGAGCGGCGGGCCGTGGTGGATTTTACGCGTCCCTATAACCTGGTCAATCAGCTCGTGATCTATTCGGGGGCGGTCGAGGACCCGCCGCAGACGGTGCGGGAGCTGGCCCTCAGCGATATTCCCGTGACCATCCGCAGCAACAGTTCCTACTATCATCACATCCGTGACCTGCAGGACGAGGGGATCGATCTCTCGGTCGACCTGGTGCCCAATGACTTCGATACCGAATCGCTGCTGTTTGATGTATCGCAGAACAAATACCAGGCTACGGTGGCCGATGACAATATTTTTCAGGCTTCCGTCAAATATATGGAGGGACTGGCACAGGGACCCACGATTACCGAGCACGATACCATCGCCTGGGCTATTCGCAAAAATGCTCCCCGCCTGAAAGAAGAGCTCAATGCCTACCTGGAGGATCATTTTCAATTCCGCGGCGAAGACCGGGAACCCAAGCGGTCGCTCTTTCTGGATATACTGCGCGAACGCTATTTCGATGACAGCGAGCCCCTGGCCGATTATTACAGTCCTACCCCCGAGCTGGAGAACGAAGGAATTATCTCCCCCTATGATGATCTGATCCAGTCGGTTGCCGATTCGGCGGGACTCGATTGGCTGATGGTTGCATCGATCGTGGCGCAGGAGACCAGATTTAATCCCCAGTCCAAAAGCTGGGCCGGGGCGGTGGGACTCATGCAGATTCTGCCGCGCTACTCGCAGGTGGAGGATTCCACGCTGCTCTACGACGAGGAGGTGAACCTGCGGGAGGGGGTGCGTATCCTGAAGGAGCACCTGGACCACTATTCCTATATGGACAGCACCAACCAGTGGGCGTTTTCACTGGCAGCCTACAATGCGGGACAGGGACACCTGGGTGATGCCCGGCGCCTGGCCATCGATCAGAATAAAAATCCCAATAAATGGGAAAATGTATCCGATGCGCTGCTCAAGCTGATGCACCGCACCTACTACCGGAATGCCCGCCATGGATTTTGCCGCGGCATAGAAACCGTACGGTATGTCCGGGAAATCAGGAACAGGTATAAAATCTACAAAAATGTTATTGCCATGAATGAACAAAACAGGCAGCAATCGCTGCCCAGTATAATGGGCATTTTCAATTTACCTTGATGACGATAAGAGTGATGTCGTCCGACTGATCTCCGTCTGCAAACGATTGGACATCCTTGATAATGGCCTGTTCAATCTCTTCGGAGGACTTGCTTCGGTGGTTGCGGATACAATCGAGCAGCCGCTGCTTGCCGAACTCCTCCGATCGGTCCGGGTTCATTGCCTCGGTGACGCCGTCGGTATAAAAGACCAGCAGATCTCCGGATGAGAGGGGAACGGTTTGTTCTTCATAGGGATTGAGTGTGGGCATAGCTCCCAGTATCAGTCCGCCTTCCTGCAGCTCCTGCGGCTGGTCGGCGTCGGCCCGGAACAGGACCGGGGGATTGTGTCCCGCATTCACATAGCGGAAGGAGAGGTCGTCCGGGTCCAGAATGCCCCAGAAAAAGGTGATGAACTTGTCGGCGGGGGTGTTGCGGTGGATGATGTCGTTGACCTGTCCCGTGGCCTCCGTCAGGGAGATGTCGATGGGAAGCAGCACGTGCAACATCGCCTGAAGATTCGCCATCAGCAGGGCGGCAGGAATTCCTTTACCCGTCACATCCCCGATCGCAAACAGCAGTCGCTTGTCCGGCGTTTCCAGGATGTCGAAATAATCGCCTCCTACCTGGGAAGAGGAGATGTTCCGGGCCGCGATGTCCAGCTTATCGCAGCCCGGAATGGGGTCGGGCAAGAGCCCCTTTTGGATGCCTTTGGCAATATTAAGCTCCTCTTCGAGACGTTCTTTCTCGATGCGCTCTTCCAGCAGGTAGGTTTTCTGGATGGAGAGGAGGGCCAGGTTGCCGAGCGAGCGCAAGAAATTGTAGTCGGAGCTGCTGTACGGCTCACCGTTGGCCCGTGACCCCACACCTACAAGAGCAATTTTTTCGTGTTGAAAGTGAAGGCCGATCACTGCCCGGATATCGTTTTCCGCCAGGAACGGAATATCATCTGCCAGCTGCTGATCGACTTCTATCAAATCCTGTTCCCGCTCAAAAAGCGTATCAATATCAGCGGGATCCGGCGTCGTTCGAATGCCGCTGGCTGTGACCACCTCCCGCTCCCCATCCTGCTCAAGAATAAAAAAGAACTTGCGGATCAGCATCTGCCCCAGCATGGCAAACTTGAAGATGCGTACGATCTCCTGCCGGTCGACCATAATGTTGAAATCCTTGCTCAGGTCGAACAGGGTATTCAGCTCATAGACCTTGCGGTCGAGTTTGCGATTTATCCGGCGTAGTTCAGTAAACATTCGAGAATTGGCAATAGCCACCGAAGAGATAATGGAGAGGCTTTCGATAAATTCAATCTCGTGCTCGTTCAGCGGCTGATCATTGCCCTTGGAGCCGAGACACAGAAAACCGATATGATTATTGCTGGTTCGCAGATTGAAGAGGGTACATCGGTGGTCTCCTTCCAGTATTTCCGGCAGTTCGATATCGTCAATGCCGCACTGGATAACAGACTGTTCCCGTACCTTATCTCCAAACTGAAATGAAAGATACTGGCCTTCGGGGGGACAATTTCGCCCTTTTGACTTGGAAACTTTATAGTTGTCGGTCGCCGGCTGGTAAATAATGACCATAGCCCGGCTTACCATGAGCTTGCCCATCGTAATGAGCAGCAGATTATTAAGCACGAAGTCCATATCCTGAGATTCTACAAGCATCCGTGACGTCTCAAGAAGGGTATTAAGCTCAAATCGCGACTGATGATCTTCTCCTTGGTTGGCAGAACGACTCAACATATTATTTTATTTTGGTCATGCGAATGGTGTTGGTGGCATCTTCTGTTTGGTACTCGACGTCGTCCATCAGCTTTCGGATCAGGTAGACGCCCACCCCGCCGCGCTTCTTTTCCTTAATTCGCTGACAAATGTTGGGCTTGCTGTATTTGGTGACATCAAAGGTGTTGCCGGTATCCAGCAGCGTTACCCAGAATTTGGTATTATTGTATCCCAATTCTATTTCGACCGTCTCATCGGCATTATTCTGGTAGGCATGTTTGATAATATTGGTATAGGCTTCGTCCACTGCCAGCCGTATGTCGGCTACCTCCTGTTGATTAAAACCAAAAGCCGCAGCGTGCTCAGCTACAAAGTCGCGTACCTCCGACAGGTGTTCTGTAGAGGCTTCGACGGTCATTTTATATGTAGCTGCTGGTTTTGCCACAGTTGGCCTACTCGCTTTCGTCGGATTCAAATTTTTGAATGGCTTCTTCCTCTTCCGGGACAATATCATACAGCGTAGGGAAGCCCAAAAGGTCAAATACATTATAGACTTTGGGATTCATATTACTCAGTTTGATATCACCGCCCACGGAGCGGACATCTTCAATATAGGCCATAAACACGCCCAGCCCTGCGCTTGCTATATATTCGAGATCTTCACAGTTGACAATAATATTATGCTTTTCCTGATTGATCAATCGTTTAAGGACCTTTTCGAGCTGTGAAGCCGTATGGGCGTCCAGCTCACCGATAAGCTCCAGCACGTCATAATTTCCTACCTGCCTGTGATTGATATTTAAATTTTTCATTATTGCAACATTGAGTTAACTATCGATTCCGGAAAATTCAGCTCATAACATAACCAAATTATTCTAACATGGTATGCCAAAAAAGCAAAATTTGAAGCAAAATGCTTTTATGTCTATCGATATGGTTATTCTGAGTTTAATTAATAATCAAACATGCAGCGCTGGAATCAAACCGTTGAAATTCGTTAAAGTGTTGATCCTGAAGGGTAATGGGGACGGTTTAAAAACGTATCGTAAGATTATGGGTTTCAGAATATATAAAAGTATACGAAGATTGATAAGAAAGGATTCAAAAAAATAAAAATAAATAAGGCCTCACACGTATCAGGTGTGAGGCCCTGACTATTCATCAAGAGAGACGCTACTTGAGCGCATTTATAATATAAAGTATTTCTCCTATACTATACAAGTGTTTTCTTAAAATTATGTATAGATCAATATTAAATTGTTTTAGCTTGATAAAAATCACTTATTTCCGTGCAGGTCAATAGATTCAAAAAATATCTGTGTCTCCTGAATTACTTTTTCTACCGATTTCGACACCAGGTAGTTGCATATTACATGGTTTTCGGCGTTCGGAAAGTTCGCAGTATAGACTTTTTGAGCATTTGTCTTCAGATGGTCAATCATACCTTGAATCGCTGCTACCGAAACAACATCATCCTGCTCCCACCTGTTTTTATAAAAATAACCCACAAAAACCGGGCATTCTATTTGATGGAAGTGAGGGGGACGCATGTAATGATCTACAAAGGCGCCCAGCTCCAGGGCGCCCTGGAGCGCATAGGAGGGATACCATATGCGATCCTCGGCATACGTGGTCCGGAGTGTCCGAACCAGATGCGATTTGCCCGGTATACAGCCGAGTATCCTGCGGCTGATCCCATATTGCAGCAGTTTTTCTTTCATACCGAAAAAACGGATAAGCGGCGAGTAAAGGACCATTCCGGCAATATTCTTTTTGAAGGCGGGCTGGGCGGCCAGATAGAGGGAGAGCGACCCCCCGGTGGAGGTGCCCATGAGGATCACCTTGCGGCCGATTTTTTCGCCGACGGCAAGAGCAAAACGAGCCGACGCCAGGAGCTTTTCTTCTGTTAGATTTCGCAATGGATCGGATGATTGGATACCGTGTTCCTGCAGGCGGCTCAGGTACAGGTTGGCTCCCAGAAAGTCTGCTATTTTTCGATGTACGGGATGTCCCTCCGGATGAGAGGCGCGAAATCCATGCAGGTAAACCAGGGCATAGTCGGTTTGGTGGTGCTCTTGTCCCTTTTGCCAGCGGATGTGAGCTTCGGTGCCGGGCTTTAAATCATGCGCCGCTTCCCTGTCAGCAAGAAAGTCATCCAGTTGTGAGAGCTCGGGGGGGATGTCGGGCGGTACATTCATAGAGGCCAAGATAATAAAAAAGGGCCGTCGATGCGATACCGGGGACAAGGTGTCCGGAACTTAAAATCAGCGTTCAGATCCTATCCCCGCTAAGCCATAGGCCCGAATCCTGAAGAACGTACAAAGATTAAGAGTGGATCTCCGGCTTCGAAGTCAAGCTTCCTGCTGTCCGACTTCCGGCCTCCGTTCTCCGGAAAAATCAGCCGCCGGAAGTAGTCGAAATCCAGGAGGGGGCATCGTACTGTTCTCGCAGCTGCTGCCGAAGTTCCTGAGCGGCTTGCCGGCTGGAGAGGCGTCCCAGGCGCACGCGAAACCAGACATCCCCGGTCTCTTCCCGGCCGTGTTTTACCACAAAAGCATTTTCGAAACCGCGGTTAACCCATTTGTCAACCTGACTTTCCGCTTTCCGCTCTGAGCGCCACGCCTCCACCTGTACGGCATAGGCTCCGTCCGGGTCAAACGTCACATCAATCTGATCTTCCGATTCTTCCTCTTTCTGTGCGGCAAGACTGTCTGCCCGTGCTTTGGCAATACTGTCTCTGCGTTGTTGCTCCAACTGTTGCTGGCGCACTTGTTCAAGAGAATCCTGTCGCGCTTGTTCCGCACGTCTTTGTTCCTCTTCGCTGGGACCGCATCCATATAGCATCCCGATGGAAATAGCTGTAATGATTAAAAATATAATCCACTGCTTCATAATGCTGCCTGGTTAAGGATTTGGGTGATAGTCAATGATTATACGTGCCTTTGTTCGGTTAAAAAGTAAAATAGACCAGCCACCGTACCACTGGTTCCCGTCAGCGTATCCATGCTTCCAGAATCTGACAGGTTGCTTAAAAGGTAACCGCACAATGCCTTAAAGGAATGTATAAAAATATCGGAACGTTATTAAACATAATATTTTTGAAATTGTTCCAATCCGGCGTGTTGGCTGTTGCTATAGAGCTGGTTTCTATTTAGATTTGGTCTAAATATTTCACGTCTCATTGCACGTAACCCACTATTAAAGACACAAAAATACATAGAAAGTCACCGCCGTGGTACCTGTTGGCATTTGCGGGCATGATTGCCATCGGAGTGCTGCTGCCGCTGGTTTACCTGTTGATCCGTGCGTTCAACGCTTCACCTGACATGCTGAGCAATGTCATTTTCAGGATGCGAAACCTGCGTCTTTTAGGCAACACCCTGCTGCTCGCGGGCGGCGTCCTCGCGCTGGATATTCTTATTGCCCTGCCCCTGGCTTATCTTTCCGTGCGATGCAGGATCAGGGCACGCCGACTCATTACGCTTCTGGGAGTTCTACCTCTGGCGATGCCGGGATATATTATGGCCTATGCCCTGTTGGGGCTTGGAGGATACAACGGGACCTTCCATGCATGGTTCGGATGGAATTTTCCGCGCATCAGCGGCTTTGAAGGGTCGCTGATCGTTCTGACGATCTGCACTTTTCCCTACCTGTATCTGAATATCAGGACGGCCCTTATGGGATTAGACCAATCGATTGAAGAGGCCTCGCGGTCACTGGGGCATGATGCGAGGGCTACGTTCTTCAGGGTGATCCTGCCGCAGCTCAAACCGGCGCTTTTGGCCGGGGGATTGCTGGTGTGCCTGCATGTGATCGGCGATTTCGGGACTGTTTCGCTGATGCGTTTTGAGACCTTCAGTTATGCCCTGTACCTGCAATACCTGTCGGCCTACGACCGTATCTACGCAGCCTGGCTGGCCTTAATGCTTCTTGCGCTGACCACCGGCGCCCTGGTGCTGGAATACCGCCTGTTGAAGCAGGCGATCTTTCACCGGCTGGGACGAGGGTCCGCCCGGACGAACACTTTTCTCGAACTGGGTCCGTGGGCCGTGCCGGCCTACCTTTTTGTGATTGTCCTGTTTTTAGTTGCGGTGCTGCTTCCGGTCTCCTCCATTGGCTTTTGGCTCAATGAGGCATCGCTTGCAGCCATGGCAGGGAACCTTTTTGATGCGTTTCTGAACTCCGTCAAAGCCTCTGCACCGGCCGCATTGTTAACGACCCTCATGGCGCTCCCGCTGGCTTATATCGGGGTGCGTTATCGGACGAAACTGAGCAATCCCCTGGAACGTGTGGCCTACCTGGGCTACGCCACCCCTCCTCTTGCTTTTGCCCTGGCGCTGGTCTTTTTTTCCCTTTACGTATCCTCCTGGCTGTACCAGTCGCTGTTGCTGCTGGTCATCGCCTATTCCCTGCACTTTTTAGCCGAAGCGATCGGACCCGTACGCAGCGCCCTGTACCAGGCGCCGCCCCAGCTGGAAGAGGCAGCCCAGTCGATGGGCTATTCATCTTTCAAGTCTTTCTTCAAGGTTACGCTTCCGCTGTTGCGCGGTGGAATGATTGCCGCCACATCTTTGGTTTTTTTATCTGCAATGAAAGAGTTGTCTATAACGTTTCTGTTATCTCCCATCGGTTTTGATACCCTCGCACTGAGAGTCTGGTCCTATACCGGGGAGGCCATGTTTGCAGAAGCCGCTCCTTTTGCACTTGCAATTTTATTATTTTCATCCCTGTTTGTAGGGTTTTTATTTTCGAAAGAGTGGAAGAAGACATGAAAAATTTACTGACCGTCACCAATTTAACTAAGGCTTTTGATGAGACCGGGCCCGTCGTCGACGGCATCAATTTCGAGGTGCGGGAGGATGAAATCTTTGCCTTGCTGGGGCCCAGCGGGTGTGGCAAGACCACCAGTCTCCGGCTTATTGCGGGTTTCGAGAGGGCAGACCGCGGATCCGTCGCTATCGAAGGAAAGGTACTGGAGTCGCCGGAGGATCATATGGCGCCGCAGGAACGGGGCATCGGTTTTGTATTCCAGGATTATGCGCTTTTTCCCCATCTTTCGGTGATTGAAAATGTTGCATTCGGGCTGACGGATATACCGAAGCACAAGCGCAACGTGTATGCCGAGGAGGTGTTGTGCCGGACGGGAATGGGGGACTACCAGCAGCGCAGTCCCAATGAACTTTCCGGGGGACAGCAACAGCGGGTGGCGCTGGCGCGGGCCATTGCCCCCAAGCCGAAGCTGGTGCTCCTGGATGAACCTTTTTCGAATTTGGATGCTTTGCTGCGGGAAACCACCCGCAAAGAAGTACGCTCTATCCTGAAAAAGGCCGGGATGAGTGCGTTGCTGGTGACCCACGACCAGGAAGAAGCGCTCTCTTTTGCCGATCGTATTGCGGTGATGAACGAGGGAAAAATTGAACAGATCGGCACGCCCGAAGAGGTGTATTATCATCCCAAAACAAAGTTTGTCGCCCAGTTTCTGGGACGGACCAATCTTTTTCATGCCGATGCCACGGGGGGATCCGAAGTGAGCACCAGCCTCGGCCTGATGAGCCTGAATTGTAATGCCTGCGGAAAGGTCTTATGTTCTATTCGTCCGGAGCACCTGACCCTCGAAGAACCTGCCGGCCAGCCCCCCGAGGAAGTGGGGACGGTGGTGGCCCGGGAGTTCAAAGGTCACGATATAACGTACCACGTTGAGCTGAACGACGAAAAATATTTGGTTCATACCGATAATCGTATCATATTTGAACCGGGCGATGCGGTTGTCATCAAGCCCCTTGAATCGGCGGTTATTTTAGAAGGCGGAAATTAAGAGGCCTTTGAAAAACCAGAAATTTTGTTCAATACCAACCCTGAGTGATTTCAAAACAGCAGTGTATAGACGATACATGGGGATGTTGAAATCGCGAAAATGCAAAGATTGGGCAAAACAACGGTTTTGCAAGGACCTCATTAAATAAAATCATTTATTATGTCTTTAACAGGTCTGTTAATTTTGTTACTTATTGCCGCTATCTGCGGAGGGATCGGCCAAAGTATAGCCGGCTATTCCCTGGGAGGCTGCCTGGTCTCTATTGTGGTCGGGTTTATCGGAGCCTTTATCGGTAAATGGCTTGCTGCTGAAATGGGACTTACGTTGATGCTGCCGGTCGAAATCGACGGGGAAACGTTTCCTATTCTCTGGTCTATTATCGGGTCGGCTCTCTTTGCGATCGTTATCGGATTGATTACCCGGGGACGAGGACGCCGCTGAAGCACGAATTTCTTGGTGAGAAACAGGGCTTAGCACCTATTTCTCACTCGGCGGTTACTCGGGAGCGGAAAAATCTTGGTTGTACGGGTTGTCTGAAAAGCCGGGCGTGACTTTAACAAAGCCGTGGCTGGTGGCATTGTGACAGGAGTTGCAGGAATTCACCATCTCGATGGTCTTTTGGCGGGCTTCCTCCCAGTCCCTGTTGGCCAGTGCTGTTTCCACCGGTTCAATAGTGGGGTCGAGAAAGAGTCTCATAAAACGGGCAATGTCATATCCTTCGTAACCCGGAATGTTTTCCTTGATCCCGTCGGCCGCAGCGCGTACCTCATGGAAGTAGAAGGTGGCCAGCTCATGGTTCTCGGCCTCCAGCGCCAGCGCATATTTGTGCGTGTAATACTGAAGCTGTCCCATGGCGTCGGCCAGCTCGGGCGTATCCTCTCTTGCTTTCTGCGTCGCCTGCTCCTGCTGTTCCGTTTCCTGATCCTGTGAATCATTTGTCTGCGTGTTGCACTGAATAATCAGTGCCGAGGCCAAAAAAAGGCTTAAAATGGTAAAAATAGGCGTTCTGCCGCTCCCAACCTTGTCCATGATGTGTTTCTTATTTTTTTCCTTATTTAAAATGAGTCTAAGTATAGTAAAAAATCATAACAATGTGGAACAGCTTTATACATTTAGCGGTAAAGAGGGACCGGGTCATCGCTGAATACACAGTTCTTGTCTCTTATCTCAGGCATTGTCTCAAAAAACAACGGTGCTGCCAGCGTTTCGATCCCGCAGCATCCCCGCCGCCCGGGTCTTTACCTTAGAACAGCCGCGCTACCCCGATACTGACCAGGAAGGCAGGCCGGTCGATCCGCGCGGCGAAGTCCATACGAAAGAGTCCCAGGATGCCGTTCAGAGAAACGCCGGCTTCCCAGTGGATTCCACCTGTCCCCCGGGGCGCATACAGCTCCGATGACTGTGGCGGGATTTCGCCGGGTCCCCAGGTCCGGGCGGCGCCCCCGAAGAGGATCAGCCCGATATTACGGTCGACCAGCGGCTGCAGCCCGATGGCCTCGAACGGGATGGTTCGAAAATTGTGCTCGGCGTGAACGGACACATACTGCTCGCCCTCATAGGGATGGCCCCGCGCCGCGCGCAGAATGCCGTAGGGACTCAGGACCCCGACGGCGCCGTCAACGATGCCCATCTTCTGGTACGGGAGATCTCCGCTGAAGGTGCCGGCCTTGAGGCCGATATCCAGCGTATTGGGAAGGAGCCGGCGCTGGTAAAAAGTGGGGAAAACCCAGGAGAGCCGCGTTTCGTACCGGGTGAAATCGAAGTCGCTGCCGAGAGCTCCGGCGGAGTGTTCGATCTCGAAGCGTATATATTTGCGGCCGGTCACGCCAAAATTATATGCATCATTGAGATTATATCCCGCCACCACATCCACCGTCTGCATGCGTCCCTCGTCAACAGCGGGATTATAGCGGTAATTATCTGATTTGCCCCTGAGGTCGTAGGCCGTAGTCGTGGGGAGCGATCGGTGATCTTCGCTGCTATAGCCCACCTCGAGGGAGAGATTCCGGCTGGGGTGGGTCCACCGGGAAAAAGCGCGGAATCCCTCCGAGCGGTAGTAGTCGAAATAGCCGTCATTCCCCAGCAGGTTGGGGATGATTGTGAAATAGGGTTGGTAGATATGGGACGTGTAGCGGGTAGACGTTCGGGCGCTGTAATCCCATCCGAGCGTAGCGTCAATCGCACGGGTGTCGAGCCAGCGCAGCGAAAATCCGCCGCCGTAGCTCCACTCCCCGTAGCCGGTGCTGTAGCCGCCGTTGCCCCGCACGGTGAGTCGGTCGAGGGGCCGGTACCGGTAGTTAATTCCCGCAAAAACCTCATCCACCCGGTTAAAGCGTCCCGCCGGCGTAAGGCGTCCCGGCACATGCCGCAGGGGACGGAATCCGCTGCCGTCACCGGAGCCCTCTCCCTCGTTCTCTTCATCCTCATCCACAAAGCGGGCGAGAAATCCGCTGGGCCTGAACGCCTTATCGAGCGTGGCGGTGCTGTCGAGGGTGGCGTAGGCTTCTTCCTCTTCCTCGGAGAGCGGCACCGCAGAGGCCTGCCGGGCCATGAGCGAATCGGAAGCTGCTGAGGACGAGGTACTGTCGATTGCCACGGTCCCCTCCTGCTCATAGAGCGAGTCGGGCAGGGAGGGGTTGATCCGGTAGTTGGTCACGCGCGAGAGCTGCCTGAACCGGATGAGCGGGAAATCGAGTCCGACCATAGACACTTTGACATCGCCGGTTATGCGCATGTCGATCGGCAGCCAGAAATCCTGCCCGAAGTTGTTAAACTGCTGCCGGTAGGTGGTGCGGAAGGACTGGACAGGCCGGGGAAATCTGACTACTCCATTGGGTTTTAGATTCACTTCCAGCAGGGCGTATTCTTCATCGAGCACAAAGACCGTGCCCCGGAAGAGGGGCTGAAGCTTGCGTGCCGGGTTGACCTCGATTTCATAGACCGTCCGCCCGTCCCGGGAAGTTTGATCCCGCAGCCTGAAATCGTAATAATCCAGGGCATCGGGATGCGTAACGCTCATCACGTTGAACCCGGCGATCTCCACATTGTCGTCATACAGATTCGGCAGGTAGCTGACGCCCGCAAAGTTTTCCCCCGCCTCGATATTGGCCGTCTGCCGCTTGGAGGTAAGCACCTCGCGATGACCCTGCTGCTTATCCCAGTAGATCCGGGAGGTCGATTCTGTAATGGAGACGATGCTGGTGTCGTTGGCCAGGGACTGCCGGGTGTAGGCCTCCGCCTCGTAGGTATTCAGCTCCCGGCGCCACTGCTGTTTGCGCCGGATGACCTCGCGCATAATGCGGACGGCCGGATTTTCGTCGGTCACCACTATTTCCTCCATCTGCGTAACGGAAGGCTGCAGCGCGAAATCCTGCTGGGCGGGCGTATCCTCATCGATCACCCTGCTCCGGGTCTGGTAGCCGATGTAGCGCACCGTCAGCCCGGCGGGCAGCAGGGAGTCCGGGATCTCCAGCGAGTAGCGGCCGTCTTCGTTTGAGATGGTTCCCCGAAAGGTATCATCCACAGAGATGTTGGCCGAAGGCAGCGTCTCGCCGGTCTCCGCATCGGTGACGGTCCCCCGTATAACTTTCTGGGCAATGCCCGGCGGGGCGATCAGCCATAACAGGAGGGCGAGGCAGATCTTTTTAGCAATATCGGGATAGCAGCACATCTGATTCGGTTATCTTGTTTGGGGATCATCTGTTGCGATGCCGTTATACTGATTTTCAATGCCGATGTTGCATGTCCAAATGCAGTTATCAGAATGATCGATACCGGTTCCGGGATATTGCAGGTGCTGCCGATACTTCTTACTTCAGCGGCAGGCGGAGCAGGTAGTCATCGGCCGTGATATAGAGCATCTTCCCGTCGTTGCCGATGGTACAGTTCGAGGTGGGTCTTCCCGTCTTGATAATGCCCAGCACCTCTGCTTCGGGCGTGATAACCCAGACGCCGCCCGGACCGGTAGAATAAATAGTCCCTTCCTCATCCACCACCATGCCATCGGGTCCCCCGGGCTCGTCCACCACCTCCGCGGGATCCAGGAACACCCGCCCGTTGGACGTACCCCCCTCCTCATCCACGTCAAAAGCCATCCATATGGGATTCTCGGAGCCGGAGTTGCCCACATAGAGCGTGCGTTCATCCGGGGAAAGAGCCACGCCGTTCGGGCGATGCAGCTCATCAGTTACCAGCTCCATCTCCCCGGAGGGGTCCAGGCGATACACGCCCTGGAAATCCAGCTCCTGGGCCGGGTCCTCGCCCCGCTGCTCAAAACCGTAAGGCGGATCAGTAAAATAGATACTGCCGTTG
Organism: Fodinibius roseus; assembly: GCF_900129315.1. GTDB lineage: Bacteria > Bacteroidota > Rhodothermia > Balneolales > Balneolaceae > Fodinibius > Fodinibius roseus. The sequence goes on along the minus strand of NZ_FQUS01000017.1, from coordinate 68,470 downwards.
CTGTGCTGCACCAGGTCGTTAGGCGTATTGATCCTTTTGTTATTAAAACTGTCAGCCAGCGTAACAAAGCGGGGCTCCGGGTCCGTCAGCGGGGCGTCCATCCGGGCGATCCGCCGGTCCCCGTGCTGGGCGAGAATGAGGGCGCCCTCACGTCCGATCATCAGCCCGTTGGAGCCCAGCTCACCGCCCCGTTCCTCCTTCCCGGTATATCCCGATGGCTTCAGATACTCAGAAATGCCTTCGCCCTCTTCCCACTTGTAGATAATGTTGTTGGGGATATCCGAAAACAGCAGGAACCGGTGCTCATCCACCCACAGGGGGCCCTCTGACCACGCATAGCCCCCGCCGATCAGCTCCGGCCGGGCCTCCGGGTCCAACAGCCGACTCAATTCCGGGTCCATCTGCTCAATGCTGCCGATCTTTTGATACCTGTTATCCGGCAGGGGCTCCCCGAAAAGGGGCGTTCCGTCTTCCGTCCAGCGGACCTTATGCACCCGCGTATGCCGGTTCGGGTCGTCCAGCGGATCCCCGTCAATCTCCTTGTAACTGCGCGCGTGATAGATAAACAGGTCCGTCTCCCCGTCCGGCGTAGTCGTAAAGCTGTTGTGTCCCGGTCCGTAGATCCCGTTCTCCTCCGACGTTTGGAACACCGGTTCCGGGGACTTTTCCCAGCTGTCCGGGTCCAGAAGGTTCGCACCGGCATCCGCGGTAAGCAGGCCCACCGCATAATTGTGATCCGTGCCGCTGGCTGAATACGTCATAAAAATCTTGTCCCCCCGCTTGATCACCGCCGCGCCCTCGTTGACCTCAAACAGCTGCTTTTCCCATTCGTAATCGGGACGCGTAAGCTCTACCTGCGGCTGCCGGATACTCCAGGGGGTATCCATTTCGGCAATATAGAGAGCCGTATTCCCATCCATATCCGGCGGGTGCTGCGCCCACACCATATAGCGGGTGCCGCGATGCTCAAAGGTCGTGGCATCCAGCGAGAAGGTTTCCCACCTGGTTTTGGTCTGACCCTTTTCCGTCCATTCCCCTTCCAGCGGGTCGTCGGAGTCGTTTTCCAGCACGTACATCCGGATCGCCCAAACGTCCTCAGCCCCGCCCGCCGCAAAATAGATATACCACTTGCCGTCGATATAGTGGAGCTCCGGCGCCCAGATATGAGCCCCCATCGGACCCTCGTCATGCTTGCGCCAGATCACCTTCGGTTCCGCTTCCCGGAGTCCCTCTATGGTTTTGGCCCGGCGGACTTCCAGGCGGTCGTACTCCGGCACCGTCGCCGTAAAATAGTAATAGCCGTCCCTGTGACGGTAGACCCAGGGATCGGCGCGCTGAAGGATAAGCGGGTTCGTGTAGGGGACTTCTTCCGCGACAGATGCCGAGGAGCCCAGGGAAGCCTGGGCGCGGGCCGTTTCAGGAGCGGTAAGGCCGGTCCAAAGAAACAGCACTGCTATGAGCACAGCGAAAAACGGAAATCGATCTGACTGAAAAGGAAATCGTATCATCAAAATACCGGGTTTAATAGTTACGAGAGCGCTTTGCAAGACCGTTTTTTTGGTCAATGTCGGCGTTATCGGTCGGTTGAAATTCTTACATATGGGCTAATATGCTGCGATTCCAACCTCCCTCTGCCTTGACTTTGAATAAAATTCCTGGTTATCAAAGGCTTCTGCATGGCTTTTTTTATTTTTTAAACATTATAATTTAACCGCTCCATGCGTTATATATAAATAGCTTTTAAAAAGCATAATCATTAAAATGATGAAAAATAATAAATTTAGTAAAACAGTGTTTTATGAAATAAAAATAATGAGCAACACAGTATTTTTCCTCCTGTTTGTATGTTTTCTTATGATATTTTCTTCATGCTCTTTTAAATCAGCCCCTGAAGACAGTAGGAATAAAGAAACTTTTAAGAAAGCTGCACAGAATGGGAAATTAGCAAATGAGGCATTTATGCGCTCTCAGCGGCTTATGTCCAGTTGGCTTACTTTTACAGATGCACGGACGGGACTTCTCCCGGTAAGACTTTATGACTCTGATTCTCAGGATATCTGGAATGCCAAGGATTCAGCAGCTGATAATTATCCCTTTCTCGTGCTTACGTCCTATTTTACCAATCAGGAACTGTTTAATGGACGAATGCAGGAAATCTTGTTTACCGAAACAGCCTTAACTTCCAGGATCGATCGTTTACCCGACACCTATTCGTTTTCAAAGGGTGATTTCAATAATGAAAAACCAGACCTTGATCGCATTATTTTTGGAGCCTCTGAGTATATTAAAGATGGGCTGATTACGATTGTTGAACTATTGGGACAAACACCATGGCACGCACGAATGATCGGTATTATGGACGATATCTGGGAGCATGCATCGGTCAAAACCCCTTCAGGTTTTATTCCTTCGACTAACTATGAAGTAAATGGTGAGTTGCTACAGGTCCTGTCACGGATTTATTGGATGACACAGAATGAAGAATATCTTGAATATGCAATTCGGCTTGGCGATTATTATTTACTGGAAGATCACCACCCAACGCGTGACTTCGATCGGCTACGTTTGCGCGATCACGGCGGAGAAATTGTGGCCGGACTTACTGAGCTTTACGCTACTGTTCATTATGCTCGCCCTGAAAAGGCACGGATATACCAAGATCCATTATATGAAATGCTTGATCGTATTCTTGAAGTCGGACGCAATGATGATGGGTTATTTTATAATGTGATAAATCCACAGACAGGTGAAGTGTTAAATGATGGATTGACCGACACTTTTGGTTACATATTAAATGCCTATTATACAATATATCAATTAGATAATGTTGAGTCTTATCACAACGCAACACTTGCTGGGCTTAATGCGATTTCGGGCTACGGGGACTATGATTGGGAAAATGGAAGTGCTGACGGTGACGCAGATGTGATTGAAGGTGTTTTATATCTGTATAACCGCGAACCTGTCTCTTCAACTGCAAAATGGATGGACCGACAAATCCAGACTATGTGGAGTAAACAAGATTCGGCCTGGACACATGACCCTGAAGGACAGTGGAGGGAATCAGGCATCATTGAAGGATGGCATGGGGATGGCAATTTTGCCCGGACATCGATGATGTATGCGATGTGGAAAACAAAGGGTACAAGTATACAGCCATGGCGGAAAGATGTGGTTTACGGGGCTATACAAAAGGAAGACGAGCTCTTTATCAATCTATCGGCCGATGAAAATTGGTCGGGGAAGCTTATTTTTGATCGTCCACGGCATCGATATTATTTAAACTTACCCCTCGATTGGCCGCGCATTAATCAGTTTGCTGAATGGTTTACGGTTGAGAAAGATAAAGACTATATTCTTGTTAATCTTTTGACAAATGAGCAAACCAGCCATAAAGGAAATGAGTTATTAGATGGCGTAACTGTTTCCCTTGAATCAGGAGAAGAACAACGATTTATTCTGCGTTCCGTTGAATAAATTAGGGTCTTATTGAATAAGCTAAGAGAAGCTCCTCTTTAAAAGCTTAACTTAAGAAGCCCTTAGCTATTAGATTAGTTAGTATAAGAGGAAATGCAGGAAATCCATCTGGCATGGAATGTTACAGGGGGGGCGTGCGAACCCTTTGGCCATTTGGTCGAGCTGGATTCGTCCGGATATTTGACGCTGCGGTGGGGGGGTAGGGCAGCCACTTAACGGCTGCGTTCCGTACAGGATCATTTTAATCATCAGAAGTCATTCTTTGAATAAAGAAACAAGTTTAATAAAATAGTTGAGGATAATTAAACGAGTTGATGGAAAAATATGTCCTTAGCTGTCTATGAAGCGTTAACGTTTGAGAGAGAAGTGGTTGGTGGTAGAAATATTCCGTGGTTGCTTACAGTAAAAACAGAAGATGGATTAGCCTCATATGTCACAAAATTTTTCGTACATCGTGATATTGAACAACAGAATGCACTTAGCAGAGAAATTTATACAAGCGTACTCGCAGGAGAGCTTGGTCTTTCTACACCGGACTTTGCATTAATCACCTTGGATGAAGCGTTTAAAGAATCATTACCGCCTGGACTTGAAAAAAAATTAGAGCGGAAGCATACAAGATTTGCTTTCGGATCTAAATTTATCCCGGGCGCTAATACGTATACCCCGACGTTGCTTACCAGAGAATTGGCTGACTATGATATCGAATCTATATTTGCCTTTGATGTACTCGTATTGAACATGGATCGGCGAAATAAGAAACCAAATATTCTACTCAGGGATGACCAATACTATTTGATTGATCATGAACATACATTTGCGCTTCCGGCGAATGATATTGAACCCAGACAGCTATTAAGCCGGTATGGCTTCAAGGATCACATCTTTTATGAAGTCCTAAACAGAAAGACAAAATATGGACATAAACCTGAATTTGGAACATTTCGAGAGCTTTTTCATCGTCTAAATATAGATATCTTGGATGATTATGCAGAGGCGTTACTCGATAAGGGATATGAAACGGATGACTGTCTCGTTATTAAACAGTATCTTCGGGAACTTAAACAAGATATCTCCTATTTTATGAATGTAGTGGAGGGGACAATACAATGAACAAACAGCAATTTCAATATAGTCTGCTTCGATACCGTCATTCCTATTTTCTTGCGGAAGAAGTAAATGTCGGTATTCTCTTTTTCCTTCCCACTGAAGGAAGGGTGGAATTTGTATATCCCACGCGGTTACAACGTATTTCTCAACTTTATCCCGATTTTAACGTTCATACTCTTCGGAAATATTTGAATGCCTTTAATAAACAGGCTCGGAAACTGACGAAGAAGTTCTCCGGAGATCCCAAATTTTTTGAAGCTTCTGATTTTCAGGGAATTATCGAAGAATTTTTCCTCAGAGAAGATGCTACTGCGCTGCTTTTTTCTGATATCACCAGGGGGACATATGAAGATGCAGAAGAAACACTGTCCTTTTATAAAGATAAATATCTCTCGGTTTATGAGAATCGTGAAGAGCGTGAACGAAAGGATGAAAAGTATATTCTTAACAAGCTCGAAGAGGGACTGAAAGATACTAATTTCAACTATAGTCGGGAAATTAAGCGGGATTATACCATCGAAACTCCCTATTTATCTCAAAAATTTAATTTTGCGTGGGATAACGGGACCACCAATCTTGTTACTCCTATTGGTTTGGATTTAAAGCTTGAAGATTCAATAGAAAATAAGGCATTAAACTGGCACGGCAGACTGGATAAGTTTAAAGAAAAAGCAGAGAAGGATAATCTTAAATTTGATTTGATTATCAGCCGTCCCCGGGACCAAAAATTGTTTAAAACTTATGACAATGCCTTAAAGATTCTGGAAGATAATCGCGCTCCCAAAGAGATCCACGAATTAGACCATATATCCACTTATATCCATCGACTTGCCGAGCACCTTTCATCCTGCGCTTAAGCGTAAAACCATATTTTGGGTTTAAAGCCTTCTACCAAAAGTAACTAAAGGGGCATAGACACAAACCCACTTTAACCTTTCGCGTGGGATAAACTGTAGCAGAAACGTGGGATGTTGTACCCACCTTTTTGAACTTTATACACACAATATGTGCCATAGAGGTCATGTGAATAAGATTATGTTATAGGGCTTCTCTTGGCAACTTATCCGTATAGTTCCTCCCTCCCTCTTTCATTGTTGAATCAGTAAACAGAAAAAATAAACTTGCGTAAGTATTTGCTTACGCTTATATTTATGTAATCAAATACTTACATAAAGACTTATATGGAAAAGCGAAGAGATGTTTTTCAGGCTATAGCCGACCCAACCCGGCGCGAAATACTGTCCCTGATTGCCAAAAAGCCGTTAAACCTGAATTCCATTGCGGAAAATTTTGACATGAGCCGCCCCGCTGTTTCACAGCACATCAAAGTACTGGATGAAAGCGGCCTGGTCGTCATGCGAAAAAAAGGGAGGCAGCGGTTTTGCTACATTCGTCCTCAAAAAATGAAGGATGTAGACCAGTGGCTTCAGCAATTCAGGCAGCTTTGGGAAGACCGTTTCGATCAGCTTGACCAAGTACTCACTAATCTAAAAGACCAAGACGATGAAGAATAAATTAATGACAGATTTTTCTGTAGATAAGCAGAACAACACCATAAAAGTAAGAAAAGAGTTTATGGCTCCATTAAACCATGTGTGGGCGGCCTGGACCGAGAAGGAGCTGCTCGACCAGTGGTGGGCGCCCAAACCCTGGAAGTCTGAAACCAAGACAATGGATTTCAGAGAAGGAGGCCGGCGCCTATACGCCATGGTTGGTCCGGAAGGAGAAAGACATTGGTCTATTGCCGATTACACATCTATTACTCCCAAAACAAATTTGAAATACCGTGCAGGTTTTTGCGATAGCGAAGGAAATATAAACCAGGATATGCCTCAGTCGGATTGGAACATTGATTTTGCAGAATCGGATGGTCTGACTGCGGTAGATGTTGAAATCCGGCATGAAAAGCTCTCTGATTTGGAAACAGTACTGGAAATGGGCTTCAGGGAAGGGTTCACAGCTACACTGCAAGAATTGGCCGAAATACTGCCCGCTAAAAGCAATCAATAACTATAAGAAAGCTTTAATAAACCGGGAATGTTAGTCACTATTAATCGCCCGAATGGTACATTCGGATTCACCTATCCGACGGCTACCAGGTTTTAAAAAGTTTCAGCTGTTCCGCCTACCCATAAAACACAATGATCACTATAACACAAAATTGTAGCAAAAAGTATAGATGCAACCTTTACCAGAAACAGATGCTATTCCAATCTTTGAGAAAACCCAGCATGAACTAATCTCTTTACTGAAATCACTATCCACCGATGAGTGGGAGTATTCTACCTCAAGTTCAACATGGAATGTAAAAGATGTTATTGCTCACCTGCTTGATGGTGATTTGAGAAGGTTGTCTCTTCACAGAGATAATCATAAAATGCAAGATCCCTCTGATCCAATCAATAGCTACGAGTCGCTGGTAGATTATTTGAATGACTTAAATAACACCTGGGTTCGAGCTTCAAAGAGATTGAGCCCGAGATTACTTATTGAGCTAACGGAATTTACTACTCCAAAAGTAATTCAGCATCTAAAAGGTTTAGACCCTAAAGACCCTGCATTATTTAGTGTAGGATGGGCTGGCGAAGCAGAGTCTGAGAACTGGTTCGATATCGCCCGTGAATACACCGAAAAATGGCATCACCAGCAGCAAGTCAGAGAAGCTACAGGCAGACCACTTCTTGTTGGAGAGCAATGGTTGTCACCTCTGCTTAATACGTTGATTCGGGGAGTTCCACCCGTTTATGATAAGTATGCTGACAAGAATGCGGATGAGCAGATTGAAATTTATATTACTGGTGTCATTGACAACAGTTGGATTCTGACCACAGAAAATAACCGGTGGCAACTTTATGAATCAAATGGTGACGAAGCAAAAACTACAATAGAATTGGATGATGATACCGCCTGGCGCGTATTTACTAAAAATATTACCGAACAGGAAGCCCTGAAAAGAATTAAAATTGCAGGAAATCAAAAGCTGGGTCAATTGATTTCAAAAACAGTCTCATATATGAAATGAATCTGGGATATAATCCGCTTTTAAGGGGGAGACACTTCGCCCGTTCTCTGTCGACACAGGATATTTAGTTTTACGTTCAATATTCAGCAAAACAACTCAAGTTTTTTACGTGCGCCACTTAGGTACAATGCCATCAGGTGGACTTAATTTTAAATAAATTGACAACAATGTTTGGGATAGAACACTTTTTCGTATTCATTTCAGCCGGCTTACTCCTCAATATTAGCCCCGGCCCGGATATGATATATGTCGCTACCCGGAGTTCAACCCAGGGTAAAATGGCTGGAATCGTTTCTTCGCTGGGTATCGCAACAGGTTCTCTTTTTCATATTATAGGCGCTGCTATTGGCTTGTCTGCTATTATTTTCTATTCTTCGGTGGCCTTTCAACTTATAAAATGGATTGGAGCGGGTTACCTGGTGTACCTGGGCATAAAAGCTATTCTTAACGCCTACAAAAATGTCAACACGCAAAATGATGCTTTAATTAATAAAACAAAGAGTCTGACAGAAATTTATAAAAAAGGAATTTTAGTGAACCTGCTTAACCCAAAAGTCGCTTTGTTTTTCATGGCATTTTTACCCCAGTTTGTTGATCCGGCCTCTTCCTATTTTACGGCAGGTATAATTCTATTGGGACTTTTATTTAATATCTGTGGAACGGCCATCCTCATTATTGTGGCTTATTTCTTTTCGAAACTGGGGGAATGGCTGACGGGTAGACCGCTGTTTCATAAGGTAAAATCCTGGGTTTCCGGGACTGTTTATATTTTATTGGGCATTGGAATAGCCACTTCAGAAAAGTGATCAAAATTCCTATTTAGCGGCCACCCCCATGCCAACAAGACTATGAATCCCGATTTGATCGGCAAAGAATGCGGCATAACAATTGAAGTAGTTATAGCATTCTATTATTTCCAAAAGGAAACCGATCCAGCCGTTCAGCGCCTTTTCGAGGTCAGTATAATATTAGAGATCGTTTGAAATAACTTTTCAATCACCTATTAATTTGCCATTTTTATATTTTAATCCTCTACTAACAGGTGATGATGAAAAAAGCCATCCCGGTCATATTACTCCTCGGCGGATTGCTGCTTCTCTATATCGGCAGCGAGCAATACCAGTCCCCGCTGTCAGAAACGAAACCCTTCTTCGGCATTTCCGCACGGAGCCAGGGCTTGTGGATGATCATCGTCGGAGCTGCCGCAGCTATCGCCGGATTAACCGGCTTATTCAGGGACAGGCTGGAGGATTCAGGCAGCGAGTTATAGATTGGAAGTTTTATATGGTTGTTTAGCAGGGACCCCAACCCGCACCCAGACGGGGTTGGATGGCACAGCGTAAGGGAACGCTTCCTCCGATCCGTTTCGGTCCGCGACAAACCGTGGTAGTGGCGGAAATTGGCACGATATTACCGAAACGAGTGGCACAATGACGTCCGAAACAGTCCGTCAGGCCGGGTTGCCCCGCTCCGTACAATAATCCGGCGGTCCTTCCCGTAGGATAAGTGAATCAGAAGGCGAACTGCTTCAAACGAAACGGTTATGCAAACCCCTGACATCAGCGTTGATCACGTTCAAAACTCCTTCTCATCCCGGGCGACCCCGTTACTGATCCTTTCTTTTATATTTCTGATTCTCCTGTCGTTTCAGCACATCGGATGCGATTCCTTTACCGGATCTGATGATCCCGAGCAATCCTACGAGTACCAGTTTGACGAAGAGCCCGGCGACTGGTCCGCCTTATTCAGCAACTATGGAGTGGGACGCGAGGATGATTTTGAGCTCGAAAGCGGATATCGTCCGCTGCCCGCCCCATTGGACAGCACGGAAACGGGATTTTATTTGTCCGGCAAAAATATCAGTGATGATCTGAATATGTTTCTAAAGCATCGCATCAGCGGACTGCAGCCGGAAACCACGTATGAGCTGGCGTTTGACGTATCGTTTGCTACGGCTGCTCCCTCGGGATGCGTGGGCGCAGGCGGACCGCCGGGGGAAGCCGTGACCGTGCATGTTGACGCTTCTGGAATAGAGCCCGGTCGCATCGTGGATGACAGCCGCGACGAGGGATTTTATCGCCTGAACCTCGCAGAAGAATATGAGGGAGAGGCCCAGAGCTGGTACCGGGCCACCGAGATTGGTGACGTAGCCAATTCGCGGGAATGCGAGGAGGGGTGGCAGTATGAGATCAAGACGCTTTCCGGGGGAAACCGAACCGCTACGACCGACGCTGAGGGCGGCCTTTGGCTGCTGGTCGGTACCCGCTCGGGATTTGAAGCTACTACTTCGCTTTATTATACCGAAGTGGAAGTGGATGTCAGGGAGTAATTTTTCTTTCTTCTTTTGGTTAGCATCATGTATATTATAGACAGACTAGCTTAAACTAAGAGAGGATAGATATGAAATTAAAAAAGTGGCAACTCCAGGAAGCAAAAAATAAATTCAGCGAAGTAGTCAGAAAGGCAACGGAAGAAGGTCCGCAAACGGTTACAAAGCATGGAAAAGATAGTGTAGTGGTGATCTCTGTTGAAGACTATAAAAAAATGGAACGACCTGAAACAAGCCTGGCAGCGTTCTTTCAACAATCCCCGCTCGCTTCGGTAGCATTGGACCTTGAACGGGATAAATCCCCGGCTCGGGACATTTCACTATGAGTTATCTGGTCGATACGTGTTGTATTTCTGAGCTGACCAAATCAGATCCCGACAATAATGTGATCCAATGGTTCTCAGATCATAATGAAATTGATCTGTACCTGAGTGTGATTACCTTCGGTGAGTTGCGAAAAGGAATTGAAAAACTTCCATCCTCTAAAAAGAAACGAAAGCTCACCCACTGGATAAATGAAGATTTGCTTCACCGATTTAAAAACAGAGCATTAGATGTCACGCTTAAGGAAGTCAATCAATGGGGAAAAGTTTTAGCGGAAGCAGAAGAAGGAGGAGGAACGCCGCTGCCGGCTGTTGATGCGCTCATTGCGGCAACGGCCCTAACCCATAATTTGGCCGTTGTTACCCGAAATACCAAAGACATGAAAGCCTCAGGCGTAGAGTTGATTAATCCCTGGGAGTATCAGGGTGGCAGTTGACTGAACTGTTTACCGATAGGTGAATTCCGCCAAAGTAATCTATCTCCTTATTCAGGACAATAGAGGCTTTCCCCTAAGTCTGTACCAACTCTGTACCTTCTCTGTACCAACTCCTTCAAATTTGGTAATTGGGATAGGGGATACAGGGGGGAGGCCATTCTGCGTGCAGAAATAAAATTGTTAAACCAATTTAATTGATTATTTACACTGGTTTATGTGCTTTGTATATAGCAGAAGCAATAGCAAAAGATAAATAATCTGGATGAACCGACAAGAGATTACCGACCGTTTTGATTCACTGACCGTGTGGAAAAACGGTGACCGCCGGGCACCACACAAACCGCTGCTGGTACTTCTTGCCCTTGGCTATCTACAGAATGAAGACCGCCGGTTGCTACCATATCCGGAAGTCGAAAAGAAACTCGAAGCATTACTTACGGAGTTTGGCACCATCCGAAATGCATCCAATACACATTATCCTTTTTGGAGGTTGCAGAACGAGCGCATTTGGGAGATAGAGCGGTCGGATGAGTTATTGGTAAACAGCAGCGGGGATGTGAGGAAAACAGAACTTAGACAGAAAAACATCAGGGCCGGATTTACGGAAGAAGTCTATAACCTTTTGAAAAAAAATCCTGAATTGGTTGCTGAGGTGGGATGGAAGATACTGCAGGCGCATTTTCCGGAAACCATACATGAGGATATTATTCATGAAACGGGTTTCAGTCCGGAAGGGCAAAGCCTATCAAAACAGCGTGATCCGAATTTCAGGCGTGAAGTGCTACGGGCATATGAGCACCGGTGTGCTGTTTGTGATTTTGATGTGCGGATAGGAGCCAAGACGTTATGTATTGAAGCAGCCCATATCAAGTGGCATAGTGCGGGCGGACCGGATGACATATCGAATGGTATTGCACTTTGTACTATGCATCATAAGCTATTTGATCTCGGCGCCTTTACGCTGGATAAAAACAGGCAGTTTTTGGTATCGGAAAGAGTGACCGGTAATAACGGATTTGACTTATGGCTGGCGCGGTATCATGGAAATGTCATTACAAAACCAATTCGTGCTGTGTATGAACCGAGCGTGGAATATATCGCATGGAACAGGAGCGAGGTGTTTAAAATGCCAGAGAGAGAATTGTGAGTCTATATAGATTTCCTAAACTGATATTACTTAGGCCAGCCCATATATTGGGTTGATACCGATTCGCATGATTCATCCAAAGCTCCTTTTAGCTGATAGAATTTTGGCTGCTTCTTAAAATTAAATACCCGGTAAAGATTATATTTATCGTTTTTCTGTTGTGATACTCCAAGTTCATTTCGGGTAAAGTAGAAAGGGGACTCCTTACCCATCTGTGTTGTTTTAACCTCAATAAATTGTTCATTGCCATCTTTGTTAAATGACAAAACATCAAAACCTGCAGAGTCACCTTTTGTTTGGGATATGTGTTCAACTTTATCGGCTAGAGATTCCTTGCCTAAGGTGATTAGTTTTTGTTTCTCATATGAAATAACAAATTCTTCTCCCAATAAACCGAGTTTCCTATTCCGTAGTTCTTCCCTATAATAATTGCGCTTGGCTTGATAGCGATTACTTGTTGACGGTTCATTTACGGATAGTGTGAACTCAGGTACTTCGACTTTACTATTTAAAAAATTATCTGATTCAGGAGGTTTTATATCTTCGGATAGCAATTGGTTTATAGTTTCTTCAAGTTCGGCATTAGCTGCTAAGTAATCTTCCACAGCTGCTTTAAGCAAATGCTGATAATTGGATCTGGGTTTATAGCCGGAGATATAAGGTAAACCCAACTCAATAAGTACAGCGCTTATATTTTGATGCTTGAATTCTATGGAACCCTCAGAACGGTTATTTAAAATATTTTGCAGATTCCTACGATGTTCAGACTTGTTATAAGACTGACCGGAGAGCTCTTTAATGAGCATATCAAAATAGTCGCCGACAATCAGTGCTACTTCTTTTATTGACCAGTTTTTAGCCATCATCAATATCAATACCCCCCCCCAAACAGTTATCCCAGCTTCTCGAAATCCACAGGTGATACCACCCGCGCCGCAAAAGAAATCTACTGCAGATAATTGATTCGAATTTTCTTTAGCACCCATAAAATTCTTGATAAGTATTAAAGCCACTATAAAATATAGTATTACAATAAAGAAACAATAGTGTCAGCGTAGCTTCTACATAGTGCTATCCCAATTAAAAAAATCCTTCCCCTCAAAATTTGTTAAGTACTGGCTTCCAAAAGGCAGATCAAGAGGATGAAGACCAAGGGATCTTTTTTATTCTCTTCGAAAGCGACAAAAACAGCTGTCCCCCCCCAAAGGAATGGTACACCGGGGTTTGCTGTTGAGATTGACCAACTCTTAAAACTTAAACAGACACTATTTTCTTCATCATGAAATACAACTTATTAGGTAATACGGGATTGTTGGTTTCTGAACTCTGTTTTGGCACCATGACCTTCGGCGGGGAGGGTCGGTGGGAGGCGATCGGCCAGCAGACACAGGACGAAGCGGATGCGCTGATCAAAAAATCCGTGGAGTCGGGTATCAATTTTATTGACACGGCGAATATCTATTCGTTCGGACAGTCGGAGGCTATTCTTGGCAACAGTATCAGGAACCTGGAGCTGAACCGGCAGGAGCTGGTGATCGCAACGAAAGTGTACGGGACGATGGGGGAGGATCCCAACAACCGGGGACTTTCACGCTTTCATATCTTCAATTCCGTAGAAAACAGCCTCGAGCGGCTGCAGCTCGATCACGTCGATATCCTGTATGTCCACGGGGTGGATCAGGCTACGCCCGTCCGCGAAATTATGCGCAACCTGAATGACATCGTCGACTCGGGGATGGTCCGCTATATCGGCGTGTGCAACTGGCCGGCCTGGATGGTCATGAAGGCGCAGGGGATCGCCCGCCGGGAGGGCTGGCATGAGTTCAAGGCGATGCAGTATTTCTATTCGCTGTCGGCGCGCGATGCAGAGGACGCCCTGCTGCCGCTGAGCCAGTCGGAGGAGCTGGGCTTCATGCCGTGGAGCCCGCTGGCCGGAGGATTCCTGAGCGGCAAGTACACCCGGGAAAATAAAACGGCCGGGGGCGGTGCCCGCCGCGATGAGTTCGACTTCCCGCCTATCGATAAGGAGCAGGCCTACGATATCGTGGAGGTTATGGAGACTATCGCCACCGAGCACAACGCCACGGTGGCGGAAGTGGCGCTGGCCTGGGTCCGCCTGCAGCCGGGCGTCACCAGCACGATCATCGGGGCCAAGAATATGGAGCAGTTAGAGTCGGACCTCCGCTCTGCCGATCTGCAGCTCAGCGACGAAGAGCTGGAGGAGCTGGACGAGGTATCCGCCATTCCCGAGCGGTACCCGTTCTGGATGGTCGATCGCCAGGGCGAAGAGCGCTTCCCGGAAGCCGACGCCAAGGAGTAGGGACAGGGCGCTGCGGGACGGCAGGATCGTCGGACCGCGGCAGGTAGCCGTGGTCGACCACCTTGTGCATCAGCAGCTTCCGGTCGCCGGATCTGGCGTTACTGAATGCTCACAGGTTCGTCATCGGGACCGCCTTTCCGGTGTTGATAGAAGCGAATCAGGTTGGAAATGGAATACAGCAGCAGGAAGGTGGCGATCAGGTAGGCCACCGAGTCGGGATTCATAAAAATGAGAATGGCGATAATGAGCGTGAGCACGCCGATAAGAGCAAACTGAAATCCCATCAGCAGGATCAGGCCGAACAGCCCCAGGAAGACGGCGAAGGTCACGGGAATAAGTTCCGGAAAGATGAAGATGATGACGCCCGCGACGATGGGAAGGGCCGCCAGGGTCGACGGAATGCGAAAAACAATAAACAGGAGGCCCAGCGCAACCAGGTAGCCCGCTGCAATAAGGTACAGGAAGTTGGGATAGGCGAGGGTAAGCAGGCCCGTGGCCAGCGCCAGCAGGGCGTTTAATATTTGCCGCTGGCGGTTTCTGTACTGAAGCTGTATCCGGTACTGGGTAAACATGGGCTCGAAAATTTATTGGGATGATGCCTGCACTGAAGACAATGGAATAAATCTAAGGGATGTGCAGTTATAATAAAAGGAGGAAAAGTTTTCTCTTTTGAGGCTGTTTGGTACGTAATCCTATTTACTTCCCACTTCAAGCTCCCCGTCCCGCCACTCGATGGTCGCGGGAGTATCCCGGTCGAAGGACTCCAGCGTTTTGATCCACGCCTTATCCTGGCGGACGCGCGTGTATCCCTGCTCCAGGGGGGCGTTGGGATTGCGGATTTCCAGTCGGTGCCGCAGGTTGCTGACCTGCTCCCGCTGCTGCAGCAGGCGCATCTGCTGCCGATGGTGCAGCTTTTCCTTCAGTCCCCCTATCCGCTCGCCGAGGTTGGCCACTTTCTGCCGGATCGCCTGCAGGGCGTGCGACTGCACCAGCTGACGCACGTGCTCTTTCTGGTCCGCCACCCGCTCTTCCACGGCGGTGTGCAGGCGCGTGGACAGGTCGTCGGCGAACATGCGCACCTCGTTGATGTCGGGGGTCGCTAAAATGGCTGCCTGCGTGGGCGTGGCGGCGCGGGCATCGGCCACAAAATCGGAAATACTGAAATCCACCTCGTGTCCCACCGCGCTGATGGTGGGAATGGAGCAGCGGTGCAGCGCTCGGGCCACGGCTTCTTCGTTGAAGGGCCAGAGATCTTCCAGCGAACCGCCGCCGCGTCCCACGATCAAAAGATCGACAGGGTTGCTGGCGCCGGAAAACCAGTCGATGGCCCGGACCAGCTCCGGGGCGGCGTTGGTGCCCTGTACGCTGGCGTGATGGAGGTGGACGGTCGCCAGGGGCCAGCGGCGCTCCAGCGTGTCGCGGATGTCGTGGAAGGCGGCCCCGGTGGCCGAGGTGATGACCCCGATGTCGAAGGGAAACCGGGGCAGCGGCTTCTTGTACACGTCGTCAAAAAGGCCCTCTTCTTTGAGGCGGCTCTTCAGTTTCTCGAAGGCTTCCTGCAGGGCCCCGATCCCGGCCTGCTCCACCGAACGCACGATCAGCTGGTATTTTCCGTGCGGGGGATAGACCTGGATGTCGCCGCCGGCGATGATCTGCTGTCCGTCGGTGAGTTCCACCTTCAGCCGCCGGTTGATGCCGCTCCAGATCACGCAGGAGAGCTGGGCATCTTCATCTTTGAGCGTAAAGTAGGTGTGCCCGCTCCGGCTGGTGGAGGCGTTGCTGACCTCCCCTTCCACCTTGATATCCATGAAGTTGCCTTCGAGGAGCAGTTTTATATCTTCGGTGAGGTCGGAAACAGAAAGCGTTTCGGGGGTAAAAAGATCCGATTGCGACATGAGTACGTATTCAGTTAATAGTTGATCCGCATTTTGCCGTTATAACACGTTCAGTGCAGAGTGGGTTCAGTTTTTAACCGTTCTAATTCAACCGATCCATACGTGAATATTTTTTAAAGGAAAAAATGTTGCAAAAAATAATAATTTGAAACATAATACCCTTTCTTTATTTGCATTTTTAATTTTTTATCCTTCCATTACGTAATGAAAAAAGGGTATGCAAGCATTGTAATAATAATTAATTAACTGATTTTAAGAACTGCGGAGGTTGACAGGGCTGCAATACATTCATAGTGTTGAATGGGGTCCCAAAAGTTATCTGTATTTTTGGTATGGCAGCAGCCGGATGGTCATTTTTTATCGGCTTGAGGAAACTTTTGGCAGCGCCGCCCGAAGGATTTGGCAGGTTCAAAGATAAATCAAACCAATACAAATTAAATCAAAAGGCAATCGGCATGAGCAACAAATATGACAGAAAAGATTTTCTGAAAATTTCATCGGCGGCAATGAGTGGGGCAATGCTAACATCGGCGGGTTTGCCAAAAATGTCGTTCGCAAAAAAATCAGGCCGGGACAATCCCATTCGTCTTGGGTTTGTCGGTATCGGGGGACGCGGGCAATGGCATTTAAGTTCAGCTCTTGGAATTCCCGGTGTTCAGGTTCCGGCTGTGTGCGAAATCAAACCGGAACGCTTATATACAGCCAAGCGATGGGTTGAGGAGGCGGGCCAGCCAACTCCCACGCTGTATGGGGAAGATGAGGATAAGACGGCTTTTGAGAGAATGTGCGGAGAAGAGGATTTGGATGCGGTAATCTGTGCTACCTCCTGGAAATGGCATGCGCCGGTTTGCCTTGCTGCGATGAGAAACGACAAACATGCCGCTTGTGAGGTTCCTCTCGTGTTGACTCTTGAGGAGGGTTGGGAGCTCATTGAAACATTTGAAAGCACGGGTCATTGGGCCAGTACCGTATTGGGCGGCTTCCCCGATGTAACGCTTTTGAATATGATTCGCCAGGGACTTTTGGGGGATATGATTCATGCCGAAGGCGGATATATCCATGATCTCAGATTTGTAAAACATGCCCCGGATGAAGAACCCTGGAGACTCTGGCACTCTATCTACAGAAACGGGAACCTCTATCCCGATCACCCCATGAGAACCATTATGCCGGCACTGGATATTAACCATGGGGATCGTATCGACTACTTGATCTCAATGGGTACAAAGTCGGTAATGTTGAACGATTATGCTGCGGATCAGTATGGCGAAGAACACCCGTATGCTACAAAAGAGATGAAGCAGGGAGATTATAATGCCTCGCTGATTCGCACTGTTGACGGCAAGATGATTACGTTGAATTTTGACACGAATACCCCGCACCCCAGGGGCAATTATCGCTTCCAGGGGACGAAAGGCGTTTACCTGAGGGACCGGGGGACCAATCGTATTTACATCGATGGGCAAAGCCCGGAATCACACGAATGGGAACCCGCTGAAACATACAGGGAAGAGTATGAATCTCCCATCCTAAAAAATTACAACCCACCGGAACGAGTGGTTGAGATTCGGGGCCACGGAGGCTCCAACAGGCAGACATCCATCAACTGGACCAACCTGGTTGAAGCGATCCGAAATGGTACCCAGCCATACATAGATACCTATGATTCTGTAACCAGCAGTGCTGTTTCTGCGGTCACTGAAAAATCAATTGCGGAGGGTTGCAGGCCGGTCGATTTCCCTGACTTTACAAGAGGGAAATGGAAAAACAGGGCACCCATTTTTTCAGATGTATAAACGGTGCATGTACAAGTAGGAAAATCAGACAATGATAACAGAAGAAATGTTGGAGCAGTTCAAAGGATAAGTTGACTCAAACAGTTTAAATAATAAATGGGTTTTTACTATGAGTAATAAAATAAACAGAAAAGATTTCCTGAAGATATCCACCGCCGGTCTAAGTACATCCCTTCTTGCCGGCATGAGTTTATCCAGGCCGGTCGTTGCCAAAAAGAGAACGACGCAACCGCAGCCGATTCGTCTCGGATTCGTTGGAATCGGTGGCCGGGGGACCTGGCATTTAAGTGCAGCGCTTGGTATTGAAGGGGTTCAAGTGCCTGCCATTAGTGAAATCCGGGAAGACCGGCTCGAAAACGCAAAGAACATGATTGAAGCGTCCGGAAGGCCGACCCCCACACTGTATGGACAGGGACCGGATGGGGAAACTGATTTTAAGCGTATGTGTGAAGAGGAAGATCTGGATGCGGTAATCTGTGCTACCTCCTGGAAATGGCATGCTCCTATCTGCCTGGCGGCAATGAACAACGATAAGCATGCGGCTTGCGAGGTTCCGTTGATGCTGACGCTTGAAGATGCCTGGGAAATAGTGGAAACGTATGAGAAGACAGGAAAATGGGCCAGTACCGTATTAGGGGGCTTCCCGGATGTGACCCTGTTGAATATGATCCGCAGGGGAGTGTTTGGAGAGGTCCTGCACATTGAGGACGGATACGTTCATGATCTTCGATTTGTTAAAAATAATCGCGAACGGGAACCGTGGAGACTCCAGCACTCTATCGATCGGAATGGCAATCTTTATCCCGATCACCCCATGAGAACGATCATGCCGTCGATGGATATTAATCACGGCGACCGAATCGATTTTTTGGTGTCGATGAGCTCGAAAGCAGTCATGCTGAACCGGTATGCGGCAGAGCAGTTTGGCCCGGATCACCCCGATGCCTCCCGAGACATGAACCAGGGCGATTATAACGCTTCCCTTATTCGAACGGTGAACGGTAAAATGATTACGCTCAATTTTGATACCAATACACCGCATCCGCGGGAGTCATTCCGTCTTCAGGGGACGAAAGGCGTTTATCAGGATGGGGCCGATATGGAAACGATCTACCTTGAAGGGCCCAGTCCGGAATCACATGAATGGGAATCCGCCGAACCCTATCTTGAAAAGTACGAACATCCCATGCTCAAGAACTACAATCCTCCGCCGCGCATGGGCGGTGCTATCGAAGGTCACGGAGCTCAGATGAATCAAACACCGATAAACTGGCACAACCTGATAACGGCGATTAACGAAGGCATCGAGCCTTACATCGATACCTATGACTCCGTTACCAGCAGTGCGGTATCTCCTGTTACCGAGGCTTCCGTAGCAAATAAAGGACTTCCGGTCGATTTTCCGGATTTTACTAAGGGACAATGGAAAGTAAGAACTCCAATCTTTATGGAAGCCTGAGTGTAGTTCAGGTTCTCTCTTTTGAGGAAGCCCTAATTGCCGCCGAATGCTTTATCAATGGATGTTTTGAGATCGTCCATTTCTATAGGTTTTATCAGGTAATCTATATAATTGGTTTCCCGGGCCCTTTCTTTATAATACTGGTCCGAGTTGCCGGTAATGTAGATTACCGGAACATCTGATGATTCACGTATTTTCTGCATAGCTGTAATTCCGTCAATATCATCTTTGAGCTGTATGTCCATCAAAATGATATCCGGTTCGTGTTCTTGTGCCAGGCTTATTGCTTTTTTGCCGGTTACAGCTTTTTCAACAGTATCAAAGCCCATTTTGTTTATCATGCGTTCTAAAACCATAGAGATGATCATATCATCTTCTACGATGAGCACTTTTTTTGATTGATCTCTTTGCATGGCTGTCTGGTTTTAATACAACTGAGCATTGCCGATTCCTTTAATATCTGCCTTTTCAAAGTTAAGGGTAAATAGGGTCCCCTGGTCTGATGATTCATAGCCATATTCAGCATCAAGCTGGATGGCCAACATATCAATTAATTGTAATCCAAGAGTATTAGCTCCGGATACATTGTCAAAGTTATCGGGCAGACCCTGGCCGTTATCTTGTATTCGAACATGAACGTGATTATTTCTTTCAAATATCTCAATATGTAATATGCCCTCTTGTTCTTGGTCAAAAGCATGTTTGTACACATTGGTTACAACTTCGTTGACAATTAAAGAGCAGGGAATGGCTTGGTTTATATTTACTGCTACGGGTTCAAGATCGAAATTTAACGTAATATTTACGTCCTTCTGAAAAGCCCCTACAACATTTGATATCAGCTTTTTAAAATTTTGGCCCAGCTGCAGCTGGGAATAGCTGTTGGACTGATACAGGAGTTCATGAATGGACGCCATTGTTTTGATGCGTACGACACTGCCAAACAATTTGTCTTTTAAACTTTCATCTTCTTCACTGAATGCCTGCAGCTGCATCATCCCAGAAACGACCGCCAGGTTATTCTTTACCCGATGATGTATCTCTCTCAGCAGGGTTTCTTTTTCTTTTAAAGACGCTTCTAATTCTTTTTCATGCTGTTTCCGTTCCGTGATATCCTGCAGGGAGCCAATCATACGAATCGCTTTTCCATGGTCGTCCCGAATGATAAAGCCGCGTTCCGAAACGGTAGCATAAGAATCGTCGTTTTTTCGGAAGCGATATTCCTGTTCCCACTTTGATTTTTCTGTGTTCTCTAAAATGTGATTTAGACTTTCCCTGATTTCAGGAAGGTCCCCAGGATGAATGTTTTGAATCCAGTGCCTGATAGTATATTGTTCCTCGATGTGACAGGGGAACTTTTCCCGGAAACTGTCATCCCATCGCAGGATATCATTTGCAATATCCCAGTCATAGACAAGATCATCGGTTGCTTTTGTGACATATTCATAAAATTCCAGGTTTTCTCTTAGTTTCTGCTCACGCTCAATTTGAGCTGTTACATCCCGCGAATTTGCTATAAAGCCTTCAACGGCGGGGTTATCTAACAGATTTGTGATAATCGTTTCGATCCATCGCCATTCTCCTTTGCCATCTTTAAATAAAAAAGGCTTAACTTTGATTCTCTTTGTTTCCGGCAAGGTTGCTAAAACTTGTTGTATGCGGTCCTTATGCTTGCCATGAATATAGTCGAGGGCGTTATTTCCTATAAACTCTTCAGGAGATATTCCCAAAACAGATTCCGAGGTGGGAGCAACGTATTTATAGTTCCCGTCTTGGTCCAGAATGGCAATTAAATCCGATCCATCCTGAACCAATGATTTAAATCGTTGTTCGCGCAAGGCAAGCTTCTGTTCTGCTTTCTCCTTTTCAAAGCTGTCAAAAAGCAGCCGGAGAAGATGGACAACGCGGTCAATAGTATTTTTTTCGCGATCAGAGGGTGCCTGTGGTGTTTTATAATAAATGGCAAAAGTAGCCACCACCTCTTGGTTGCTGTCCAATATCGGTTTGGACCAGCAGGCGCTGAAGTCATATTTATCACCAAGGTGTCGATATCCCTCCCAGCGTGGATTTTCATAAATATTTTCTGCAATAACAGGTTCCTTGAGATATGCCGCCGTGCCACAAGAACAAATGTTATCGCCAATAGAGATACCCTCAATTTCAGTCAAATATGCTGAGGGCAAACTGGGGGCCGCCAGGTTTCGAAGTTTCCCGTCCACAATTTTCTGAATGGAGCAGGTCATGCAGGAATGCAAGTTCTCAAGCTTGAGTAAAAGCTTTTCTGCAAGAACTGATAAGCGGCTGTTGCCGGTGATACTCTCTTCAAGAATATCACGTTCAATTTTTTCCAATTCCCTGTAATATCTGCGTTCGGTGACATCGTGGCTGTTGATTACATATCCGTTGAGAACCGAATTATGGGAAAGGTCCGACCCTATGCTTTCCTGCCAAATCCAGTGACCTTCTTTGTGCTTGACTCGGAAGGGGGTGGAATATTGGTTCTCCTTTTCCGCTTGTAATTTGCGAAAGCGTTTCCGTACCCGGTCCCTGTCGTCCGGATGTATAAATTCAAAGGCATCTTTGTCTGTCAGCTCTTGCGAGGACCAACCGGTAACCTGTTTGTGGTTTTCGCTTGCATAAGTGTAAATTCCCTCTTCATTCAATACCGCAATCGTGCTGGCACCTGATCGTACAAGCGATTTAAACTTTTGTTCGCTTAATTGCAGTGCGCGTTCCGCCTCCAGCTTTTCGGTGACATCCTCGGCAAGTACCATCGCAGCTTTTCGCCCTTCATAATCAATACTGTTTCGTTTGATATTTACATGTATAACAGATTCATCTTTTGTTTTATGGCGGACCAGCCCTTCATAATAGCTGTCTTTTTTACTATGCTTCTTTTTTACCGTTTCCATAAGGCTTGGGATATCCTCTTCCGGACGAATATCTTTTAGCGTCATATTCATGAATTCTTCATAACTGTAGCCGTAATGGTTGATCGCTACCCGGTTGACATCCAAAAACTTCAGTGTTTCAGGATCATACACCCACATAGGCTGGGGGGAGAGGTTGAAAATATCCCGATATTTTTTTTCGGAAACTTTGCGATCGGTGATATCCTGGAAGCTCCCGTATACGCGCACACATTGCCCGTTTTTAAACTCCGCTTGCCCGATATTGCGAACCCAGCGCTTATTCCCTTTGCCTGTTCGAATTACTATTTCATGGTCGTAAGAGGTTCCTTCGGTAACTGCTTCCTTAAAAGCGTTTTTCACTTGCTCTCGACTCCGGGGGACGATGAAAGAAATGCTGTCTTCTACGGTCGGTTGAAAATCCTCATCTACTTCAAGTATTTCCCGGGTGGTGTCCGACCAGTAAACAGTCCCGTTCTTATTTTTAGAGAAATCAATCTCCCAATGACCAATGTTAGCTATTTTATATGCCTTGTCGCGTTGCCTCTCAGCACTTTTTTGTTCTCGCCTTTTGGCCTGTTCAGGTTCTTGCTGCTTTTGCCGGTGTTGCTCATAATTTTGAAGCTCCTGTTTTACGGCTGCTCCCAGCCGTTCAAGGTTGTCCTTCATGGCATAGTCAGAAGCACCTTCCAACATAATATCAACAGCCTTCTCTTCGCCTATAGCGCCGGCAACCATAATAAAGGGCAGGTGAGGATACCGATCTCGAACAATCCTGAGGGCGCTGTTGCCTGATAGCGCGGGCAAATTATAATCGCTGATAACCAAATCGGGGGGATTATTATCGAGTCGGTCAATCAACTGCTCTTCATTCTGAATAATATCGATGTGAGCCTCAATATCCTGTTTGTTCAGCTCCGCCTCAATGAGATCGATATAGCTCTCATTATTACCAATCAGTAAAATGTGATATACGCTACCCATAGGGATCGTGCATATTAATTTAGAACTCAATCCTGTATGTAATTAGTTTATTTAGCCCGTACTTAACTTATTAATATTTGAACTCCCCATATTATTGATACCCCATATAAAGGCCTGCTCTTCTATCGCTGTACGTCTGTGGCCGGGAGACATCTAAAATCGAATAATTATACTGACAGCCCCCTTATAAAATTGAACAGCCAGGAGAAAAATTAATTATATATTTTTTCTTGCTGACGAAATGTAATATATGTGTTACTATTAACGAAATCTAATTTGCTACACGTATAGTTGATTTATCTTACATACATATATAGTTATAGTATATACAAAAGGCTTTGAAAAACCAGAAATTTTAGTCAATATCAAAACCCGTGCGTATTCTATGCCACCCCAAATAAGGAAAATATAAGGATTCTGAATGCGCGAGGGTGCAGCAATTGGATAAAAGAGGGCTTTGAAAAACCAGGGGTTTTGTTCCATACCAACCCCTGAGTGATTTCAAACCTGCAGGGTATATATAGTCTTCAGGTGAGGATGTTGAAACCCCGAAAAGGCAGAGATTGGGCAAAAACGACAGTTTTACAAAGGATTCTTCTTATGGATATGAATAGCTTGGATTTTTCCGGGAAAAACATTTTGGTTACCGGTGGAGGCGGCGCCGGTGTGGGAGCCGGAGTGTGTAACGTTCTGGCTCGTTTTGGTGCTACTTTGATTATCAATGAACGCAAGGTGGGGGATGCCCAAAGAGCAGCTCAAAGATATTCATCGGCCGTCCCGGTAGCAGCCGACATCAGAAAAGAGGATGAAATCAAACGGATGTTTGAACATATTCTGAAACAGGTTGATGGCATTCACGGACTGGTTAACAATGCGGGTGTCGGCCTCCATAAAATGGCACATAAGGCAACGGAAGAAGAGGTTAACCGAATTTATGATACGGATATGAAGGGGGTTTGGCATGTTTCCAAGGCATTTGCAAATCATCTGATTCAATCGGGAGGCGAGGGAAATATTGTTAACATTTCTTCGGTTCATGCCCGTGCTACCTGGTCGGGTTATGCGATATATTCCAGCGTAAAGTCGGCAGTTGAAGGCCTGACCCGGGGGATGGCCGTTGAATTGGGCCCCAAGAATATTCGGGTGAATGCGGTAGCCCCCGGCTATGTTCATTCCGAGCAAAACTATGATTTGATCTCCAGCTGGTCGGATAATCCCGAACAATGGGTTGAACGTTATATCGATGATTACCAGGCGTTGTCTTTTGAGATTGAACCCGACGACTGCGGGAATGCTGTTGCCTTTTTGCTGTCCGATTTGAGCCGGGCCATAACGGGTCAGACGCTGCATGTTGATAATGGGACCACCAGTTTGATGAGTAATTATTCGTTTATAAAAAAATAAGATGACTATTGAACAAATTAGCTTTCACGAAGTCAGGGTTTTGAAGACATAAGTATCCGCAATCTCCGACCTCTTGCGTAACGAAGGAACATCGTAACCCAAAACCGGGTATATATGATTCATGCCCAAAACCAGCGACGGAATGACTTCAATCCTAAATCCCCCTAAAGAAATGAAACAGTTATTTCAATTGGCAGTAGGTGTTAATGAAATTCAGGTATCATATCCAAAGGAAGGAAACGGTTCAATTACCTTTATAAATTATAAAAAAAATAAATCTGTGACGGTTGATATTAATTTCGAGCTTGCTGATAGAAAACAGGATGAATACTGGAATGATCTGGTGGAATATGTACAGCACTATTTCTCTAACCCTAATAATCATCAACTAAATTGCAAGCTTGCTCTAAATAATGCAAATACCTGAACTCCCGGAGAAGTATAAAACATTAGCTAACGAAAGGAAGACTGAATATGGGATAAACCCCAAAGCTAACTCTCTCCTGTTCGCCTTTGACTGGTTAAGTACTCCGGAACCGGAACGGTTTTGGCGCTATTGTCATATTGCCTCGGACGTTTCCGACCTTCCACCTTTACCTGAGGATAGATCTTAACGTTTTGTAAGAAAATACAGCGGGTTCGGGTTAAGCAATTCCTGTCATTCAGTTCAAGTTTCAAGCCACCTTTCGACATCAACAGCCGGCCAAGCGGGAAAAAGAAGCCTCGGTTGCTGATATTAAATTATAAATGCCTTCACAAGCTATTGTCAGTATCGCCGACAGGCTGCTTTTGGGTGAGTGAATTATGGGATGGGCTCACAGGGGTTTTTATTTATAGGGATTTATTTATGACACTTTTTTTGTAAGTTGAGCCATTCTAAAAGCAGGGTAAAACCATGTTGCCCTGTATAAAAACACGGATGATCACCATGCCGGGTAAAATCACCTGATGGGTCTCTAAGGGCCATATATGGCACATGATTTTTTACCTGCAAAAATAACGTAAAAGTTTGTATGAGTTACACACCTGATTTACTGCTCAAAAATGTGAAACCGGTCGGCAGCGGTTTCGACGGCTCGGAAACAGTGGACCTGCGGATTTCGGCCGGAAAGATAACGGAAATCGCAGCGGGACTGGAAGCCGGCGGTCAGGAGGAGAGCCACGACGCCGGCGGGAGTTATCTCTCCGGGGGCTGGATGGATATGCACGTGCACCTGCGCGAGCCGGGCTATGAACACAAGGAAACGATTGAGACGGGCTGCGCGGCGGCGGCTTTCGGCGGGTTTACGGAAGTGGCCTGCATGCCGAACACGAACCCGGCTATCGACTCGCGGGATGTGGTGGAGTTTATCGTCAATTCGTCCAGGGACCTGCCCGTTTCCGTCCATCCCATCGGCTGCGTATCCAAGGAGCGAAAAGGTACCTCCATTGTAGAGATGGCAGATATGAAAGCGGGCGGAGCGGTTGCGTTCAGCGATGACGGCGATCCCGTTTTCAACTCGCAGCTGATGCGCGTAGCCCTGGAGTATTCCTCCATGCTGGAGGTGCCCGTCATTAACCATGAGGAGGATCTGAAACTCTCGCGTCCGGGTCATATGCACGAGGGAAGAGTGTCGGCGCGGCTGGGACTGGACGGCACGCCGGGCATTGCGGAGGAGACGATGATTGCCCGTGATATCCTGCTGGCGGAATTTACCGGGGGACACATTCACGTGGCGCATATCAGCACGGCGAAGGCGGTGGAGCTGGTGCGCCGCGCCAAGGCTGACGGTATTCATATTACGGCGGAAGTGTGTCCCCACCACTTTGATCTTACCGACGAGGAGATCGAGCGCCGTGACTTCGACACGAATGTAAAGATGCATCCCCCGCTGCGTTCGCAGGAGGACGTGGATGCGATGGCAGAGGGACTGGCGGACGGGACGATCGATGCTATTTGCACCGATCATGCCCCGCACGCTGTGGAAGAGAAGGAGGTAGAGTTTATCTATGCGCCCAATGGCATTACCGGGCTGGAAACGGCCTGGAGCGTAAGCGTACGGCAGCTGCTGCAGCCCGGGGTACTGGACCTGCCGGCACTGCTCGAAAAGTTTGTTGAGAATCCCCGTCGTATCCTGAACCTGGAGATTCCCAAAATTAAGGAAGGGTCGAAAGCCAACCTGACGCTGTTCAATACCGATGAGCAATGGACCTACGAGGAGCAGCGGGTGAAAACCAAGTCCACCAATTCACCCTATCTCGGAGAGGAGATGACCGGACGGGCGGAAGCCATTTATAACGGGGGACATTTTGTGGTGAATAAGATTTAGCCGCAGAATGAATCCGCCCCTTGAGCGTTATGATACTCTAACTTCGTAATCTTAGGTTCTCCTTTTGGTTCGATTTATCACGCTTATTACCTTTTTTTGCTGCATAAGCTCCGGATTTGCCGGAGCACAGGATGATGTGATCGACGCACAGTACGGCGTCATTCCGGATTCCCTGTTCCGCATGCAGGAACCAGCTGACAAGTCGGAAACCCCCTATACCATCACCAACAAGGAAGTGGATGTCTCCTTTCAGGAAACGGGCGGCAGCATCATTGCGGTCCTCCGCCACCATATGCGGCTCAAGGTGTTTGACGCCTCATCGCCGGAAGCATCCACGGTGACCATCCCGTATTACTTTGCTGACAATATGGAGCAGATTTCCGATATCCGCGGGACAACCCACCGTTCGCCCGGCGAGCAGGTGCCGCTGGATAACGCGGAGATCAAAACCATTGATATCAACGGGCGCTACAAAGTGAAAGAGTTTGCGATGCCGGCTGTGGAGGATGGTGCGGTGCTGGAATACAGCTATGTGATCCGGCGCCGTTATATCGAGGAGCTGCCGGATTTTCACCTGTCGCAGAGGGTCCCCACGGCGCATGCCAAGATGACGATCACCTATCCCCCCTACCTGCGGTATGAGAGCGTGGTCGAGCAGTATGAGGGTCCGCTTCATCACGATTTTGCGTACAGAGATACCAGTTCGGTGCCCAAAATTTTTACCCTGCCGCGACCGGATCCGGTGATTACCGAGCGGTGGATCGCTTCGGATATCCCCCCGGTGAAGGAGGAACCGTTCATCTCTTCGCTGGATGACTACCGGGGAAAGATCAAGTTTATCCTCAAAGCGTTTGGCCTCCCGCGCCAGCAGCTCGACACCGGATGGGACGTGGTGGTTGCCAAACTGCGACGCAATACCAATCCCCTCGAACAGATCCGGACCTACCGGCGGGCCCGGGCGCTGGGCGATTCTCTTTCCAGCGAGCATCCTGAGGACTCCCGGCGGGCGCTCCAGGCGCGTATTTACCGCTATTTAAACGAGCGGGTCCGCTTTTCGGGGGCGTATGCGCCCTACAGCACGACCCCCGATTCGGCGGTGCTTGCGGGGACAGCCACCGATCAGGCGGCCATCAACCAGACGTTGCTGGCTATGCTGCGAGGGGCCGGCATTGAGGCTCACCCGCTGCTGGCGTCTACACGCTCCTCGGGCACCATTAACAGGGCGTTTCCCTCGTTCTACCAGTTTAACGCCCTGGCGGTGCGGAGCGAAATTGAAGGGGAGGCGCATATAATGGATGCCAGTTTTCCCTACGGACAGCCAAACCTGATCCCGGTGGAGATGAACAACGGGGAGGGATTGCTGCTGCGCGATGACTCGTTTAGCTGGGTGCCGATGCAGGCCGGGGAAAATATGGTTGGGATACAGGTGGGAGTAGAGGGACAATTACAGGCGAACGGTACGCTGAGCGGAGCGATTGTCTCGCACCAGCGGGGGTATCCCGCACAGATTATCCGGCAGCAGAAAGCCGACGGGCAGTCGGATGCGGAAGTGCTCAGGCAGACCATTTTTGACGGCTACTCGCAGGTGAGCGTAAGTGATGTGCGTATAACGAACCTGAACAGCTATGAGGAGCCGGTGGAAATACGGGCAGGCTTTGAGATTGAGCGGTACGCAACCAGTTATACCGACGGACTCCGGTTTCGTCCCATGCTGGTGGGGTATCAGATGGAAAATCCTTTTGAGGATTCCGACCGTGACCTGCCCGTTACGCTGAATGCGCCTGAACATGTACAGGTATCCTACGACATTGCCCTGCCGCGGGGATTTGCCGCGGCAAGCGGGAGGGAAAGCCATACCCTGGATCTGCCGGGGGCCGTCTTCGAGGAGTCGTATGACATGCAGACGGGGAAGCTCAACTACGAATATACCATTGATATCGGCCGGCAGCATTTTCCGGTGGAGCAGTTCGATCAGCTGTACCGCGTGTATGAACGCTGGGTGGAACTCAGCAACAGTTATTGGCTCATTGAATCCTAACCCACAGGCTGCCTCATTTTCACTTACACGCTGAATTTCAATCTATACTTTGCCCATGGCTTCACTTTCAATCATAGCAGAGTCTTACCACCGGGGGCGTAACGGCTGGCGCAAAGACAGCAGGCTTCACCCTGAATATTAACCTTGACGTAACCTTGAATTCCATGCTTCTGGCTCTCGAAACCGCAACTGACGTCTGTTCCGTCGCTTTTTGTGACAATGATGGCGACCTGTTTGAAAAAAGGATTGAAAAACGGGGGGCGCACTCCGAGCAACTATTTCTGTTTATCGCGGAGCTGATGGAGGAGCATGATTTCCGGATTACGGAGTTGTCGGCATTGCTGGTCAGCGAGGGACCCGGTTCCTATACGGGATTGCGCATCGGCGCCAGTGCGGTAAAGGGACTGCTTTTCCAGACGGAGGTGCCGCTGTATGGTGTGAATACGCTGGCCTCTTTTGCTGTGGGGTCAGTGGACGATGCCTCCCCTGCGGGCACGATTCACGCCATTATCGACGCCCGGCGCGTGCACGTATACCACCAGCAGTTTCACGTTTCCGGAACCGCCCTGGCAGCTGGCAGCGAAGTCGAGGTGCTCCCGATTGACAGGTTTGAGTCGATGGTTGCGAGCGGTGATCTCATTACCGGTACCGGACTGAATCGTATCAGTGAGGATATTAAAGCGAAAACCGTGACCCGCGGACCAGGGGCCATAACGGCCAGATCGCTGGTAAAACTCTACCGGCATGGATATGAGGCGTTCTTTCATCCGGCCTCCCCTCCTGCTTTCGAGCCGAAATATTATACGTCGAACCAGGTGAACGGCGGGTGACGGGCGGGTTCCGGCCGGCCGTAGATATCCCGGTAGATAGTGACGGGCTGCCGGGATTCCGCCTGTTTTAGCGTAGCATTGCAGGAGGGGAGGGAGCGGGTCCGGTACATGCCAAGGGCAACAAAGCCGGCGGTTAAGAGGAGCAGCCCGGGCAGCATGCGAATTTTTATCTGGTCCTGAAACCCTATTGAAATCGAACAATACGACAGTGATCAGGGTACCAGTTGAAAGGGAAGACGGGAAACATATTAGGTACTTTGTTGTTTACAGGGGCCTGTCTTGGGACAAGAGGCAAAAAAATAAAAGATTTTAGCTTCACCGGAGAATCATTATTTTGAGATTCATTTAAACAAAGAGCATTATCATGGATTGGTTTAAGCGAAAGGATAAAAATATTCAAACTGATCAGCGCAAAGAGATGCCGGAAGGGGTATGGATAAAGGTCCCCAAGACGGGGGAGACCGTACACCGGCGGGAGGTGGAGGATAACCTGTGGGTGGATCCGCTGAGCGGGTACCACTTTCGCATTGGCAGTGAAAAGTACTTTTCTTTCCTGTTTGATGACGGCGTGTTTGAAGAGATCGGGCAGGAGATTGTGCCGACCGATCCGCTGAATTTCGAAGACCGTAAAAAATATAGCGACCGCCTGGAGGAATACCAGGAAAAAACGGGTCATTCGGATGCGGTGCGGGTGGGTGTCGGAACAATGAATGAGCTGGATGTCGTTATTGGCTGTATGGATTTCGACTTCATTGGCGGCAGCATGGGATCGGTGGTCGGAGAGCGGCTGGCAATGGCTATCGACCACGCCCGGGAACATAAAATCCCGCTTATTATCATTTCTCAATCGGGCGGCGCACGCATGATGGAAAGCGTGCTCAGCCTGATGCAGATGGCCAAAACTTCGGCCAAGCTGGCTCAGCTGGAGGAAGAGGGGGTTCCCTATATCTCGGTGATGACCAATCCCACGACCGGGGGGGTCACGGCCAGCTTTGCAATGCTGGGTGATTTTAATATTGCCGAACCGGAGGCCTTGATCGGCTTTGCGGGTCCCCGTGTCATCCGGCAAACGATCGGACGTGACCTGCCGGAAGGATTTCAGCGGTCGGAATACCTGCTGGAACATGGTTTTTTGGATTTTATAACCCCGAGAAACCAGATGAAGGGGGAGCTGACAAAGCTGCTTAAGATACTGCTGCATAAGTTTGAGGAATGATCAGCAACTAAGGCGCAAATTCTTTCCGCAATTCTTACAAAAGTTTTGCGTTTTTGTATATACCTCTGCGGTAGCTATGGGGGAATAATGTTGTAACGACTTCGGATCTATGAACAGACTATTCTTACTTCTTTTTGTCTTGGGGTGGATTGTTCAGCCTGTCCGGGCCCAGGATAAAGCGCTCGCCTTCGAGCATATCTTCGATGATACCTTCCGGCCGGAAGGTATCCAAAATGTAAACTGGATGAAAGACAGCCAGTACTATACCACACTGAAGCGGGTTAACGGAGATATCGAAATACGGAAGTACGATATTTTAACCGGTGATTATGAAGTGCTGCTGTCTACTTCCGACCTGAAGGTGCCGGACCGCGACAAGCCGATTATCATTCAGGATTATCAATTTTCGGCCGATGAAAGCAAGCTCCTGGTGAAAACCGATATTGAGGCCATCTGGAGGCGCAGCACCCGCGAAAACTATTTTATCTATAATTTTGAAACGGGAAAAACCCAAAAACTAACCCAGTCCGAACAGAAACAGCAGTATGCGCAACTGTCTCCATCGGGCGAAAAAGCGGCTTTTGTGCAGGATAACAACCTCTATTGGGTGGACTTGGAGACGGGCGAGGAAACGGCTATTACGACCGACGGGTCGCTGAATAACATCATCAACGGCACGACCGATTGGGTCTATGAAGAAGAATTCGGCATTGCCAGGGCCTGGTACTGGTCCCCCGACGGCCGTAAAATAGCTTTTTACCGGTTCGATGAGTCCGACGTGAAGGAATTCTTTATGACGGAGTGGAAGGATTTGTATCCCGGTCTTACCCGCTTCAAGTATCCCAAAGCCGGCGAAGAGAATTCGACGGTAAAAATCGGGGTTTACGATCTTGAGAAGGATCAGACAAGGTGGATGGATATCGGCTCCGTAAATGACCAGTATATCCCGCGGATTAACTGGACACAGGATCCGGAAATGCTGGCGATCCGGCGGATGAACCGGCTGCAGAATAAACAGGACCTGATGCTGGCGAATGTAACGACCGGGCAGACCGAAATTATTAAAACAGAGCGAAGCGATGCCTGGATTGATGTGAACGATGATCTGAAATTCCTCGAAAACGGCCGGGAATTTGTCTATACCAGCGAGGAGTCGGGATACAATCATATCTACCTGTATGATATGGAAGGCGAGCAAATTCGTCAGGTGACGAGGGGCAGCTGGGAGGTAACCAATTATCTCGGATTCAATGAGGATACGGGCCGGTTTTACTATGTGAGTACCGAAGAGTCGCCGCTTCAGCGTCACTTGTACAGCATTAAACGGGATGGCACCGGCAAGAAGAAGTTGACGGAGGGGAACGGATGGAACGAGATTAAAATGAGTCCCGATTACAAGTACTATATCGAAATCTTTTCTACGCCGACGCTGCCGCCGCAGTATACCCTGCACGAAATAAATGGAAAGCAGCTGCGAATGCTCGAGGACAATGCCGGGCTGCAACAGGATCTCAGCGAGTTTCAGCTGCCGGAAAAAGAGTTTATCAAGATCCCGCTGCAGCAGGCAACTCTCAATGGCTACCTGTTGAAGCCGCATGATTTTGATCCGTCCAAAAAATATCCCGTGTTGTTTTACGTGTACGGGGGACCCGGCAGCCAAAGTGTCAAGAAGAATTATACATCGAGTCATCGCTCCAATTGGCACCGGTACCTGACAGCTCAGGGTTATATCGTGGCAAGTATTGACAACCGGGGGACCGGGGGACGCGGCCGTGCTTTTGAAAAGCAGGTATACAAGAAACTGGGTCAGTACGAGGTGGAAGACCAAATCGATGCCGCTGAGTACTTAATCCGTGAATACGATTTTATTGATGAGGATCGGCTCGGGATCTGGGGCTGGAGTTACGGGGGATACATGTCGAGCCTGGTGCTTGCCCGGGGCAGTGATCTGTTTGATGCTGCTATGGCCGTCGCACCCGTGACCAGCTGGCGCTTCTACGATACAATTTATACCGAACGGTTTATGCAGACCCCGCAGATGAATCCCGAAGGGTATCGCAGGGGATCAGTATTGACCTATGCCGATCAAATCGAGGGCGATTATTTACTGGTTCACGGCACGGGCGACGACAATGTTCACTTTCAGAATACGGTAGAAATGGTGAACCGGATGGTGGAGGCGGGGGTTTCCTTTGAAACGATGTACTATCCAAACCGAAATCATGGTATTTACGGCGGGAATACGCGCGAGCATCTTTTTAACATGTTAAATGATTTTATTTTAGAGCATCTATAATTATGGGTCGAGTTCAGTTTGCGGATTACGCCAAAGTCTATGTAGCGGGAGGAAACGGGGGAGCCGGCGCGGTGCACTTCCGGCGGGAAAAATATGTGCCCAGGGGTGGTCCCGACGGCGGCGACGGGGGAGCGGGGGGCGATGTCATCCTCCGTGGTAACCAGCAGCTGAACACGCTCCTGGATCTTCGCTACCGGAAATATGTGAATGCCGGGGAGGGACAGCGCGGCGAATCGAGTAAGCGCAAGGGAAAAGACGGGGAGGATGAAGTCCTGGAAACCCCCCTGGGCTGCGTGATCTACGATGCTGAAACCAAAGAACGACTGGGCGAAATTACCGAACATGAGCAGGAAATAGTCGTGGCGGAAGGGGGCAAAGGGGGACTGGGAAACTGGCACTTCCGGAGTTCCACCAATCAGACACCGCACCATGCGCAGGATGGCGAGGAAGGAGAAAGCCGGGCCATCGAAATTGAGCTGAAGCTGATTGCCGATGTGGGACTGGTGGGGTTTCCCAATGCGGGCAAGAGCACGCTGCTTTCCGCTATGTCAGGAGCTGAACCCAAAATCGATTCCTACCCGTTTACGACGCTTCAGCCCAACCTGGGGGTTGTTTCCATGCCCGATTACCGGACCTTTGTGATGGCCGATATCCCCGGCATCATTGAAGAGGCCCACGAGGGACGCGGACTGGGTATACAGTTCCTGCGGCATATTGAACGCAATAATGTGCTGCTGTTCATGATAAGCTCTCAGCAGGATATCGCCTACGAGTACGAGGCCCTGCTGGATGAGCTCAGAGCGTATCGTTCCGACTTGCTCGATAAACCGCGCATTCTGGCCGTCACGAAGATGGATCTGCAGGAGAATTATGAGCTCGACCCGGAAAAAAAGGTCGATTTGGATATTCCCACAGTTGAAATTTCCGCTGCAACCAATTACCATATAGATGAACTGAAAGAAATCATCTGGGAGCAGATACAAACCGTTGAATCATCAAGAGAAGACCCCGAAAAAAACACTGGTTAGAGAACTTATTGCCCTTCACCTGATATCCAACCTGGGGGCCCGGCGTATTCGAATGCTTATTCAGGCGGCCGGTCACCCGCAGGATATCTTTCGGATGAACCGGCGCGAACTACAGTCTATTCACGGCATCGGTCCCAAGACCGCAGAGCAGATCGTTTCATTTGATGGCTGGTCCGAAGTCGATCGCATCCTGCAGAAGACAGAGCGGATTGGCGCCGTGCTTATGACGCTATGGGATGAGGATTATCCTCCTCTGCTTCGCGAGATCTATGATTCACCCCTGTTGCTGTGGATTAAGGGAAACCGCCGGGCCCTGCAAACCGACAGCGTGGCGATTGTGGGGACGCGCAAGGCGGGCCGGTACGGCAGGGATGCCGCCCGGCTTTTTGCCCGGGAGTTATCGAAACGGGGACTTACCATCACCAGCGGGCTGGCCTACGGTATTGACGGCGCGGCTCATCGGGCAACGGTAGCGGCCGGCGGGTGCACGGTCGGGGTCCTGGGTTCCGGGATCGATATTATTTATCCCGCCGCGCATAAAAAGCTGGCCGCCGATATTATTGATACCGGCGGCGCTATTATTTCAGAATTTCCGGTGGGCACCGATCCCGATGCGGGTAATTTCCCGGTACGCAACCGGATCGTCAGCGGTTTGAGCCTGGGAACGCTGGTCGTAGCTTCCGGTATTGCCGGGGGCAGTATGATTACCGCAAAGCTGGCGCTGGACCAGAACAGGGAGGTGTTTGTGGTGCCGCACCCGATTGGCACGCCCAATGCGATCGGATGCAATAATCTTATACAGCGGGGCATGGGCAAGTTAGTACAGGATGTGGAGGATATCCTGGAGGAAATTGAGGTGCACATCTCCAAAAGAGACAGTGAGGGCAGAGAAGAGGAGCCGGGGGAGGACCTTGACGACACGCCCCGGTGGAGATCCCTTGAATTGGATGAATTATCTGCGGATATTTGTAAAACACTGCAGGGCAACCCGCTTCATATTGATGATCTGGCTGAGCGGTTGGGCGTTGAACCGCATAAGCTGTTGCCGACATTACTGGAGCTGGAACTGCAGGAGTGCGTTCGTCAGATGTCGGGCAAAAATTTTGAGCTTGGATTCTGATGTTGCCAAAAGGCTTGGTCAGCCGTTATCATCGCGATTGGCTTTTTACGGGGTACGAAATCCGGCCGTTTCGATTCGTTGTAAGAAATAGTATCTTGATGAATCTATGAGAGCTTTGGAATGCTGTGATACCGCGGTGGCAGCCCGCATACAGTCCCTGTAACCCTGGGTGTTGACAGGTATGAGAATAGATCTTTCGGGGCACGCAATACGGGTCAGCTGTCATAATTTGTTTTTTGAAGGAAGTTAAAACCAGGAACAAGGAGTACTGAAATATGCTTAAAACCGGCCAACAGATGAACCAGAAGCAGACGCAGCAACAGCGTCTGTCGCCACAGCAGATTCAGTATATCAAATTGCTGCAGCTTCCCACCATTGCGCTGGAACAGCGTATTAAGGAGGAGCTGGAAGTGAATCCCGTCTTAGAGGAGGGGGAGCCTGCGGATGAGCTTGATGAATTTGAATCGCAGGAGTGGGAGGAGGAAAAGCCCGAGCGGGAAGATGAGCTGGAACCGGTTGATCAGAATGAAGAGGTGGACTGGGAAGAGTTCATGAATAATACCGAGTATGATGGGGATAACTACAGTGGAGGCTCCGGTTATGCAGGCAATGAAGAGTGGCGCGATCTGCCCGATCCGTATCACGAGTCGTTCCTGGAGGAGCTGGAACAGCAGGTGGGACTCCTCGACCTGACTGAAAAGGAAAAGCTGATAGCCGATCAAATATTGGGCTCCCTCGACCAGGATGGCTATTTCCGCCGTGAGATTGAAGCCGTCGTCGATAACATTGCTTTCAATGAGGGAGTGCTGACCGACCGCGAAGAGGTAGAAGCGGTTCGTAAAAAGATTCAGCAGCTCGATCCCCCGGGCATTGCTTCGCGTGATCTTCGGGATTGCCTGTTGACACAGCTGGATATGATGGATTACGATGCGGAGGGGAGGTCTACGGCGATAGAGATGCTGCGCGACTACTGGGACCTTTTTGAAAAAAAGCATTTCAGCAAGCTTAAGAAAAAGCTTGATATCGACAATGAGGAGCTGAAAGCTGCTTTCAATTGTATAACGGGACTGGATCCCAAGCCGGGGGGGGACGGCAGCGCGGTGGATGACACCCAGAATTATATTGAACCCGATTTTGAGGTCTACTACCAGCCTGCCGAAAACCAGGAAAATGGAGAGGAAGAAGCCGGTGATTTTGTAATTTCGCTGAATAACAGCAATGTACCGCCGCTGCATATTTCTCCCCGGTATAAAAAAATGTGGGATGACCTGAAGAAGAAAAAGACCAAAAATAAACAGACCAAAGAGACAAAATCGTTTATCAAGAGTAAAATAGAATCGGCGCAGTGGTTTATTGATTCGATTCGACAGCGCCAGAATACCCTGATGAATACGATGAAAACGATTGTAGCGCTGCAGGAAGATTTTTTTAAACACGGCGAAGGACTAAAGCCGATGATTCTGAAAGATATTGCCGAGCGGGTGAATTTGGATATTTCAACGATCTCGCGGGTGGTCAACGGCAAGTATGTACAAACTCATTTTGGCGTTTTTGAACTGAAATATTTCTTCAGCGAGGGACTGGAAACAGAGAGCGGAGAGGAGGTGTCGAGCCGGGAAGTTAAAAATGCGGTTCAGGAAATTGTTGATAACGAAAACAAGAAAAAACCGCTGAGTGATCAGGCCATAGCTGACCTGCTGAAGGAGCAGGGGTATAAAGTAGCCCGCCGGACAGTCAGCAAATACCGGGAGAAGTTGAATATACCGGTTGCTCGTCTCAGAAAGCAGATTATTTGAGGCTCAGGCTCAGCTCAACGGCCTGCCACAGGGGATCGTTGAATGCGGCCAGCCAGAAGGCCAGCCCGGCAAGTAAAAGCAGATACAGTCCGGCGGTCGAGCTTATATACCGCAGCCGCTTGCCGCTCAGTGATTGCATGGCATCCAGGGAAGTTACCATAAAGCTTCCCAGGCATACCACCAGCATCAGGCCTGTTAACAGGGCTATCATCGCAGCATTTTCACTCCCGCCCGAAACGTGCAGCCCGATTGCCACCGTGCCGAGCACAATATTGATCTGCAGCGGCCATGCAAAAAGGGTCATGATCTGTGTGATCGAACGCAGCGACTTGTGGGGGAAGTAGAGCCCAAAAATGCTGATCATGGAAAAGATAAGGATTATTCCAACGGAGGCGATAAAAATATCATGGACTTCTCCGGTGAAAAAAAACAAGTCCGGAAAATGATAGTACAGGCTTTTCAGGCCGGTTTCAGACCAGTAATTAATGAGCATGGTAAACAGAGCGGCTGATGTCAACAGGGCATTTTGAATGATAATAATAAATGACGGGAAGGGAGAGCGAATGTGTTGCCTGAAAATATCATTGAGAAAGAATTTATGCCCGCTGAAATAGCGGAAGAGGGATTTTCTGTAGAGGGGACTCATATTGTAATGGAAAGCCAGTATGGCCCAGACCACCAGCAGCGTTACGATCGGGAGCGGGGAGGGGCCGGGCGACGGCAGAGATTCATCGGGGACCGGGAAAACGGGATCGGATTCTGAAGCAAGGGAAGACAAGATGGTTTCTAACTCGGGATATTTTTCCATCATCGATAACAGCCAGCGGCTTTCCAAAAAAAATGGTTTTTGAGGGTGGGCTGCCGTGGCTTGAATAACCCGTTTGAACGGCAGGAACCGTTCCCGGAGCTCAGCGGAGGGGCTGTACCGGTAGCTATCTATATGTGAGGAGCCGGGAATGGATGAGGATGGGGATGGGATGTTCTGTGGAGTCAGATGGATATCATAGCTGAAAAAATCGGCCGGTGTATCCGGGCTCTGGATTGTTCTGTTGTCGGTATAGGTGGTACGGATCGACTGTAGGGCGCGAAAATCATTGAAGAAAGAAGAAGCGGCCTTATTGAATGATACCCGGTGAATAGCTCCGTAGGCAAACAGGTTGAGTACTTTTACCGAAGGTTGTGCAGCAAAAGCCCTTATTTTTTTTCCGAGCCGTCTAAAGAAAGTAGAGTCGGCGCCTGTAAAAGTATGCGCTGTGGGAAACAGGATATGCAGGTCCCCATACACGGTCAGGTTGCGCTGGTTGATTTCGCTCCACAGCCGCTCGGAAGGGACCTGCTGCAGTTCCAGGACGGTAATACCCAGATCCTGGAATTGCTGAAGCTGTTGAACAGCCCGAGTGTCGTCATCCGGAAGTTCCCATACCACACCAAGCACGCGCTGCGCTTGAGCGGTACCGGATGCCATGGAAAGCAGAAAGGTACTCAGAAGCACAAACCGGAGCGGATTACTCACTATTGGTCAGTTATATTACTTGGGGTCGATCGTTTTTTCAATAGGCAGTTCTGTTGTCTCTTTAAAACTGCTCAACACCACGTTTGACCGGCTTTTGCTGACGCCATCCCACGATTGAATACGCGAAAGAAGCTTCTCGAAAGAATCGGTGTTTTCGGTGCGGATCTTGAGAATATGAGATCCGTCGCCGGTAATGGAGTGACATTCGAGCACTTCCGGTTCATTTGTAGTACGTTCGATGAATTTGGGGTAGTTATCCGAGCCGTCCACTTCTACAAAAACGAAGGCCGTGATGTCGAAGTTAAACAGTTTGCCATCCAGGATGGCGCGATAGTCTGTAATAAGCTTTTTTTCTTCTAACTTGCGCATGCGTTCGGATACCGACGGTACGGACAGATGCACGATTTCGGCAAGCTGGTTCCGCTGTGCACGCCCTTCTTTTTGCAGGTGTTTCAAAATCTTAATGTCTATCTCGTCCAATCCTTTAGCCATAATAATCCTCCACTTCCTAAATTTTCTATGATTTATAAAAAATAAGCTAAAATAATAAGGAGATCAAGAAATATAAGTCCGTAAATGCTTCTTTATTTCGGTTGATTTTATTTGCCTGAAGGAGTAAAAAATAGGTTCAATAGGTTGGTAAAACTCTTTTATCTTTAGCAAAATGATTAATTAAGGAAAATGCAACAAAACAGATGTTAGACGTCACCTATATTCGTGATAATACTGAGCGTGTAAAAGAAGGAATGCGCAATAAGGGAGAGGACCATCCCGAAATTGTAGATCAACTGCTGGAAGTCGATGAAAAGTGGCGTTCGATGGTGAAGCAGACCGACGATCTTCGAAACGACAGCAACATGAAAGCTCAAAAGATCGGCCGGCTGATGGGAGAGGGCAGAAAGGAAGAAGCCCGGGAAATCATCAAACATACCAGCACGCTGAAGGAGGAGATTAAAGAGAAGGAAGAACAACTGGAGTTCTTAAAAGAGCAGCGAAAGGAGCTGCTGCTGCGGATCCCCAATGTTCCTCACGATTCGGTACCGGTGGGGCATTCCGAGGAAGATAACGAACTGTTTAAAACATGGGGGACGCTCGCTGAAGCTGCGGAATGGCAGCGCCCGCACTGGGAGCTCGTGAAAGAACAGGGATGGATCGACTTTGAGCGGGGTGCAAAAGTAACGGGCGCAGGGTTCCCTTTTTATATTGGTCCTGTTGCAAAGCTGCAGCGGGCGCTTGTGAACTATTTTCTGAACAGGGCCGGGGAGCGGGGATATACCGAAATCCAGGCTCCCTATTTTGTAAATGAAGATTCTGCCAGGGGGACAGGACAAATACCCGACAAGGAAGATATGATGTATGAAATTCCGCGGGATGAGCTGTTTGCCATTCCAACGGCAGAGGTGCCTGTAACGAATTTCCACCGCGATGAAATTATCAGCCGGGGTCAGTTGCCGCTTTATTATGTGGCCTATACCCCCTGCTGGCGCCGCGAGGCCGGTTCTTACGGCAAAGATGTACGGGGGCTTAACCGCCTGCATCAGTTTGACAAGGTAGAGCTGGTAAAGATGGTGCATCCTGATACGGCCTACGAGGAGCTTGAGAGCTTGCGCCTCTATGCGGAGTCGCTGCTGGAGGAGCTGGATATCCCATATCGTACGCTGCTGATGTGCACCGGCGATATGGGCTTTACTCAATCCAAGAAATATGACCTCGAGGTTTGGAGTCCTGCACAAAAGCGGTGGCTGGAAGTCAGCTCCTGTTCCAATTTCGGGAGCTTCCAGGCGCGACGGATGATGCTCCGGTTTAGAAATGATGAGGAGGATACCGAAATATTACATACGCTCAACGGTTCGGGGTTGGCTCTGCCGCGGGTTGTGGCTGCCATACTGGAGATATACCAGCAGGAGGACGGAAGTGTGGTCGTCCCCGACGTCCTGCAGCCTTTTATGGGCTCGGAAGTGATTCAGCCCTGATAAATCGTATTATATTCTGTATGTTGGTCGCTCTTTATAGCTCAGGGTAATAACACCGCGGTTTTTCCCCGGGATCGGATCTACCCGAGTGAAGAGCGGGCCCGTTCGATCTTGTGGAAGGTGGGGCGGATGAAGAGTGGCAAAATCAGATGTTGCTATCAGAATACGTTACCGGGTATTTGATTGATGTTGATATTGATATAGTTTAAATACAGACGATTATGGAAGATGACATTTGGGGAACGATTTCTCTGAAAGACAAAAATATTCACTTCATCGATATCGGAGATCTCTGCCTGTGGATAAAATACGAGGACAACGAGATTCGTATCGCTTACAGTTACAGGGACGAGGTAAGCGGTGATATAGATAAACAGGAGCCGCCGAATGCGGTTCAGTGGGTACGATGGGCCCATAAAAACGGCCATGACCGTGTGCGTATACTCCCTGCTTTTGCCGATCTGCCGCTTATCGTCCAGTCGGAATACTCCCTGAAGGTAAGTCCCCATACCACCATACAGGTTTTTAGTCGCATCCCGATCTGGATTACGATAGCGCTTGCGCACGACGATTATCTGCTGCTTGAACTGCCCGTATTGAAAATGTCCAAGACCTGGTTTGGGACGCCAATCGAGGGGGAACTCTGTTATCATACTACGACCAAGGCGCGACGGGATCTTTCAAAGCTAAAACCGGAACCGTACCTGGTGAGCTGTCCCATCACCATATCGAATAAATCACCGGAGGCCCTTGATTTCGAAAGCTTTTGCTTCCGGGTGGAACGGCTGGGCATATACAAACATGATGGAACATTATGGGCCGATGAGACGCAGATTACCTATCACGGAGAGGAGCATCACAGTGATGTGATCATGACGGGAAAGCTGCCGGAAGGCATTAACAAGCAGATGCAGCTGACGAAACCCCGGAGGCAGATCCATGCAAGCCTGACCACCCGCACATTCAAGCGTCTGTTCGAGGACGCAGCCATTTTAGGAAGTTAAGCACAGAAGCGTTATGGATTTATTTAATATTTATAATTACGTATCGGAAGAAGTCGTTTTTCAGATTATCAGAGTTGCTCTGATAATCGCAATTACGATCCCTGTTATTTTTATGTTGCGTAACTGGGCTCGTTCCCTTTTTACAAAAAAATATTCCACTCACTACGGGATGCTGGCCGGGAAAGTGGTTTTCTATTCCGGTATTATCATACTATTGATAACGATTATGGGTCAGCTGGGCATAAGTTTGGCTCCCCTGCTGGCCGGTGCCGGTATCGTGGGAGTCGCCCTTGGCTTTGCCTCTCAGACCAGCGTGTCCAATATTATAAGCGGGCTCTTTCTGATTGCCGAACAGCCTTTCAAAGTCGATGATATCATCAATGTTAACGGCACGATCGGTATAGTCATGTCTATTGACGTACTTTCGGTCAAACTTCGGACCTTTGACAATATGTTTGTTCGCATTCCCAACGAAATGATTATCAAAACAGAGGTGATTAACCTGACACGCTTTCCGATTCGCCGGTTTAATGCCAAAGTTTCGGTCGCCTACCGGGAGGATATCGGTAAAGTCCGTGAAATTCTGATGGAGGTCGCCCAGAAAAACAAGTACTCCCTCAGTGAACCGGAGCCGCAAATTATTTTTGAGGCTTTCGGTACGTCATCCATCGACCTGGATTTTCGAATATGGGCTCAGGTTAATGAATGGATCCATCTTAAAAACACCATCCAGGAGGAGATAAAAAAGAGATTTGATGAGGAGGATATTGAGATTCCCTTCCCGCATGTTTCTCTATACGCCGGGTCTGAATCCAAGCCGCTGCCTATTGAGATGGTAACAAAGGCAGCAACTCTCCAAAAAGAGGCGGATGAGACCGCGGATTAAGACAGTGAGCATTATACGGTGATCACAGCGTGTTAGTGAGAAGCAGGGAGTATTATGTATAAAAGAATGTATGAACCTACCTGATTAAGACTTAGGGAATTCTTAGAAAAACCGTTCTTTGGTCAATTTCTGCCTCTTCGCGCGTTCAAAATTCTGACACAGGCCTACATAGCATATGTTATGGTTATGAATTTACCCGGGGTTGATATTGGATTGACTCAAATTCCCGGTTTTTTAAAGCCTTTTAAGGAAATATCCCCTGGAGAGAGCGTGGACCAAATAGCCAGTAACGAATAAGAAACCATTAAAAAACTCAGGTAACCTTGGCATGGGCTTGGGCATCGGCTGCTTCTGTCTCTGACACCTGATATCAGGAAGCCACGGCATACATTTTTTGATCTTTAAACCGGAAGAGCAGATCCAGAATAGGCTGCATCTCTTTTTCCTCCATGATGGCGGCCCGAAGCTGCCGGCTGTTGCGGACCCCTTTCAGGTACTGGGCATAATGCTTCTTCATAATGATCACCCCGTAATGCTCCCCGTGGTGCCGAACCGACCGGCGCAGCTGTTCACAACACAAGTCGATGCGGTCTTCCACGGTAGGCTCGGGCAGCAGCTCGCCGGTCTCGATATAATGGTGGGATCGTTCAAATATCCAGGGGTTTCCGATAGCTCCCCGGCCGATCATAACACCGTCGACGCCCGTTTCGGCGAACATCCGTTTGGCATCCTCCGGCGAAGTGACATCCCCGTTACCGATGATCGGGATTTCGAGCCCGGGGGTGTTCTTTAGCTTTTTGAGCCATTCCCACCGGGCGTTTCCCTTGTATTTTTGGTTGCGCGTGCGGGCATGGACGGTCAGCGCTTTTACGCCCAGATCCTGCAGCATAAGAGCCACTTCCCGGATGCGGATGGTGCGGTCGTCCCATCCGAGCCGTGTTTTGACCGTAACAGGCTTATTTTCAACGGCATCGATGACCGAGCCGGCCATCCGCTCCATAAGTTCCATATCTTTGAGGCAGGCACAACCGGCCCCTTTTTTGACAATTTTGTAGACCGGACATCCGAAGTTGATATCCACAACATCGGGATTGTTTGATTCCGCTATCTGAGCAGCTCCTCCCATGGCAACCTCGCGTCCGCCGAATATTTGAACACCAAAGGGCCGTTCTTCTTCGTTAAAATCCATCTTGTGCAAGGCCTGGTCGGAGTCCCGGACAATCGCTTCTGAGCTGATAAATTCCGTATACACAATATTGGCACCTTTTCGGCGGCAGATGGTTCGGAATGGAGAATCGGTAACATCCTCCATCGGAGCCAGCAGAAGCGGCTTATGTCCCAAGTCAATGTTTGCTATGTTCACGCTGATACATTTTTGTTATTCTTGAAGGCCTTTATAAAACCGTTGTTTTACAATCGCTACATGTTTGCGATTGCAACATTCTCATGTATCGTCCATGCACTGCGGTTTTAAAAATCACCCAGGGGTTGGTATTGAACAAAACTCCTGGTTTTCCAAAGGCCTATCTTGTTCACTCATAGAGAGTTTTGCAAAACCGTTTTTTACACCAATTGCTTCATTTCGCTTATTCACTATCCTCACACAGGCCTGTATAGCATATGTTGTGGTTGTGAATTTACACAGTGGCCAAAATTATTGTTTTCCAAATACCTCTCATCCTGAAATATAAGGAGAATCCTGCAGAACGTCGATTGTTTAACTGCCCCGTGGCAACTTCTTTTTTTACCGGTGGAGAGCTTAATGACCGGAGATTCAATTTTGCGTTCGGGCAGTTACAGCTCTGCTGGTCAACAGTGTCATGTTAAATCATACCAATCCA
The DNA here is from genome assembly GCF_900129315.1 of Fodinibius roseus. Taxonomy (GTDB): domain Bacteria; phylum Bacteroidota; class Rhodothermia; order Balneolales; family Balneolaceae; genus Fodinibius; species Fodinibius roseus. The sequence goes on along the minus strand of NZ_FQUS01000017.1, from coordinate 24,008 downwards.
TAAAAAGTGTTTGTCCCGTTGCCTGTTTCTGACTATTTTCAGCCACTGATGAAACGACTCCGTTCATATATTGCACGATTGCTGGTGACGCTCCTGGTCTGTTCGGGCTTTAGCCTGTATGTGGTTCAGCCTGCGCAGGCGGGACAGAGATCACATGAATTTGCACGGTGGCTGGGTATGATGGCGGAGGCTTCGAATGCTCCCGGCCTGAAAAAAGAGCTGCAGGATTTGAAGGCTTCGGGGGGACAGCTGGCGGAGATGCTTGAACAGGCCTCGCAGATTGTCACGCAAAATAATGACGAATTTGATTTTCCCTTTGCAACGGAGGAGGCTTCCCCCGACCTATACCGGTTGTTGCTGATCGAATGGAACCAATTTCAGACCGGCAACGCCATGGACGGTCTTCCCGTGCAGCAGACGGTCAAGCCTCTTCTGATGCTGCAGGTGAATAAAACGGGAAGCCTGGCATCCACAACCGCCGGGCCGTATCTTCGAGCATTGCACGTCGATAAGAATTGGATTGCACCAGTCTCACGCCTGGCCACAAGGATTTTGACAGAACCGATGAGTGGCGGCGTGGCCATTGGAGCTCCGTAGGACAGACCTTTCTCTTGTATTTTTTTTCAGCTACAATCTGCTATTGAAACACAACTCTAAATTTTCAAAACGATTTATTATGAAAGGTAATGGAACAAAAATTGGATTTATTGTAGCCTTTCTGGCGATGTCCATCTACTATTTATGGCCGACAGTCGCAAATACGCTCGAGCAAAATTACATTGAAAACCTGCCCGAAGCCGAACGCGCTGAGTATGTCGAGGAAAATGCACAGCGGCTGCAAAACCTGCGTGAAAACTCCCTGTCACTGGGACTTGACCTGCAGGGCGGTATGCACGTGACGCTGGAAGTGGGAACGCCCCAGCTTGTCCGGGAACTGGCCGGAGAATACGCTGATTCGACGTTGTTGAACATTATAGACACAGCCGAACAGCAGGCCATCGAAAACGGCACCGATTTCATAAGTGAAATGGTAGAGGAGTTCGAGGAGGGCAATGCCGATGCGCGCCTGAGCCGCTATTTCCGGTCGGATACGGAAAATATTACACGCCGCTCTTCCAATGAAGAGGTCGAAGCATACCTGCAGCAGCAGCGAGACAGCGCTGTTGATCGTGCAATGGAAATTATCCGAACGCGGGTCGATCGCTACGGCGTTACGGAGCCGGCTATCTTTGTTCAGGGAAATAACCGGGTGGTTGTTGAGCTGCCGGGCGTGTCGAATAAGGAACGGATTCGCAGTTTGTTGAAAGGTACGGCCCGTCTTGAATTTCGTTTGGCCGCCGAACCCAATCAGATCAACGGCGCGCGCGAGAAAATCATGAACTATTACCGTATGCAAGCTTCGTCTGATACCTCCGACACGCTGCAACAGCAGCAGGGCGGCGGACAAAATCCGCTGGCGGAAGTATTGGGCACTCAGACGCGGAATGCGTATGCGTTTGGCTATGCGGCCGGAAGGGATACGGCTCGCGTTAATGAATTATTGCAAAATCCGGAAGTGCAGGAACTGATTCCGCGCAACGTGCAGCTCATGTGGGGGGCCAGCCCGTTCCAGACAACGCCCGAGGGACAAGAGTTTTATGAGCTGGTCGGGGTCCGACCGGATGTTGAAATGACCGGAGAAGTTATTGAAGAAGCCAGCGTGAATTTTGACCAGACCACCAACCAGCCCCGGGTTTCGATGAATATGGATGCAGAGGGGGCCCGACAGTGGTCGCGTATTACCGGGGCGAATATCGGCAAGCCGATAGCGATTGTCCTTGATGGCTATGTCTACTCCTATCCCAATGTTGAAACGAAAATAGCGAACGGCCGTTCATCTATTTCAGGGTTGGAAAGCGTTGCCGAGGCCGAAGACCTGGTGAACATTCTGCTTTCCGGTGCACTGCCGGCCCCGCTTGATATTATCGAAGAGCGAACGGTGGGGGCTACCCTGGGAGAGGCCTCCATCCAGGCGGGCTTCTATTCTACGCTCATCGGTTTGATTATTGTGGCCATCTTTATGATTGTTTACTACCATGCCGGAGGCGCCATTGCCGATCTGGCCCTGGTGCTGAATATCATATTTATACTCGGCATCCTGGCCGCTTTCAAGGCTACGCTTACCTTGCCGGGTATCGCGGGTATTGTCCTGACCATCGGTATGGCGGTAGATGCGAATGTGCTGATATTTGACCGGATAAGGGAGGAGCAGCGAACCGGAAAAACGCTGCGGGCCGCTATTGAGGGCGGTTATTCCAACGCTATGAGCGCTATTGTGGATGCCAATGTGACGACCTTTTTTGTGGGCATTATCCTCTACAGCTTTGGGGTGGGACCCATTAAGGGATTCGCGGTTACCCTGATGGCCGGTATTGTGGCCTCCCTGTTCAGCGCAATCGTAATTACGCGCGTCATCATCGATTACCTTACCCGCGACAAGTCCGCTGAACTCAGCTTCGGTTAATCCATTAGAACAGCTTTTAACATTAATTTAAGGATTTATTACCATGAGATGGTTTGAAACACCCGACTTTAACTTTTTGAAAGCCCATAAAATTGGCCAGGTCGTTTCCGGCATTTTATTAGTGGCTGCTGTCATCGGAATTCTAACGACCGGGTTGCAGTACGGCATCGATTTCAGGGGCGGTAAAGAATTCGTCCTTGAGTTCGAAGAGCCCGTCGACGTAACGGAAGTGAGAAGCGAGCTTGCAGGTCCGCTGGATGGAGCCCCGGAAGTAAAGCTTTTTGGATCGCCGCAGGAAATCCTCATCCGAACGGATAACCCCGATGATATTTCGGCAGTGCAGTCTACCATTATGGAGACCGTGGGACAGCTGTACTCCGGTAATTCGGCGACGGTTATTAAAACCAACATAGTGGGACCGCGTTTTGCCGAAGACCTGAAGCGCGGGGCGCTTAACGCGGTTATTTTTGCCCTGATTGTCGTTTTTCTCTATATCCTCATCCGTTTTAAGAACTGGACTTATTCGGCCGGTGCGGTGGCGGCCCTGTTTCACGACGTGCTGATTGTTCTGGGGATCTTTACGCTGTTTGCTGAAGTTGCTCCTTTCAGCATGCAGATCGACCAGGCGATTATCGCCGCTTTTCTGACGATTGTCGGTTATTCGCTGAACGACACGGTGGTGGTTTTCGACCGTATCCGGGAAAACAGCCTGTTATACAAAACGATGGATCATGATGAAATGGTCAACAAAAGCCTCAATGATACCCTTAGTCGCACCGTTATCACTTCGGTTACTACCTTTTTTGTGGTGACGATACTCTTTATCTTTGGCGGTGAAGTGCTAAAGGGCTTCTCTTTTGCCTTGATGCTGGGCGTCATTATTGGTACCTATAGTTCCTTGTTTATTGCCAGCTCTGTGGTTGTTGAACTTCATAAGAGGAAGAAAAATGCATAAAATTCCGGAGGAATTTCCTGTTGCAAAGAATTATATTGCAAAGAGATTGTAACAACGTTGCGTCGGAATCGTAATAATTAAACAGGGCATAACGGTCTCGACAGGAGGCCGTTGCTAAGGACCTTCTATAAATATAAATTCCCAAAAAAATGAACAGGAGATTTTAGATATGAATTTTAATGTATCAGAACGTTATAATTGTGTGGTAATCGAGTTTAAAGGTAATGTGATGGGTGGGCCGGATGCGGTGAGCCTGAACGAAAAGTTGCATGAACTTATTGAGGAGGACAAGACCAATGTCGTGGCCGATTTGGCAAAGGTGAAATTTATGAATTCCTCTGGACTCGGGATGCTTATCGGGGGATTGACAACCATGCGCAAAGCCGGGGGAGATCTTCGCATTGCCAATGCGACCGACAAGATTGAAAGCCTGCTGGTTATTACCAAGCTTATAACGGTTTTCAAGCATTTTAAATCGCTTGATGAAGCGGTTAAGTCTTATTCAGAGGAGTAAACTCATTTTAACTTTTATGAAAGAGGGGTGACTTCACCCCTTTTTTTATGTCTAATTAATACAATACTATGTCAATTCGTGTTGTGGTAGGTGCCCAGTGGGGTGATGAAGGAAAAGGTAAAATTGTTGACTTGCTCAGTAAAGAGGCTGATTACGTCGTCCGGTATCAGGGAGGGGCCAATGCCGGGCATACGCTGGAGTTCGACGGCAAGAAGATTGTGTTACACCTGATTCCCTCCGGAATTTTCAATGGTGATGCCACGTGTGTGATAGGCAATGGTGTTGTCATAGATCCGCTGGCCCTGCTGGAAGAGATTGAAGAGGTGGAGGCTCTGGGCGGTAATCTTGAGGATCGCCTGAAGATCAGTAGCGCTGCTCACGTCATTCTGCCCTATCACCAGCTCCTGGATCAGGTCAAGGAAGAACGCCGGGGGGATGATGCCATAGGCACAACGGGACGCGGAATCGGCCCCGCTTATGTAAGCAAGGTTTCCCGGGTGGGCATTCGCATGTCGGATCTTTTTCATCCCCGGCAACTGCGCCAGAAGGTTACGTCCAATATAGCCGACATAAACGATGCATTGGAGCATGTATACAAGCACGATGCCATTGAAGCGGAGCCTATCGTTGAAGAACTGCTGGCAGCGGCGGATGCGCTGTGTCCCTACATAACCAATACCAGTGCGCTGTTGCATGAGGCTATTGAAAACGGGGAGGAAATTTTACTGGAAGGCGCCCAGGGAAGCCTGTTGGATGTGGATCACGGCACCTATCCCTTTGTGACCTCTTCTTGTCCCACTGCAGGCGGAGCCTGTACGGGATCCGGCATACCGCCTACGGCCATAGACAAGGTGATGGGTATCTCCAAGGCCTATTGCACGCGGGTGGGAAACGGACCGTTTCCGACTGAGCTGCAGGACGATGCCGGGAAGCAGCTGCGGGAGGCGGGTCAGGAATTCGGGGCTACCACCGGACGTCCCAGACGCTGTGGCTGGGTGGATCTTGTTGCGCTGAAATACGCCGTTCGGGTGAATGGCATAAATGAACTGACCCTCACCAAGCTTGATATCCTCGATGACTTTGAGGAAATAAAACTGTGTACGAGCTACGTGGTTGATGGCGAGCAAACAGATGTTTTTCCGGTAGATCTTCCGGATATAGAGGAACTGGAACCCCGGTATACCACCATGCCGGGCTGGCAGCAATCCCTTGAGGAGTGCGAGAGCATGGAAGACCTGCCGGCTGAAGCCATAGAATATCTTGATTTCATCCAGGAGTACCTGAATGTGGATTTGACGATCTTGTCCAAGGGACCCGATCGCAGCGAGACCATAGTCATTTAGATGCCGACGGCGGGAGCGTTCCCCGGGAATTTGCCTCCGCCACGTTGGAAGTCATCCTGTAGCCAATACACATACCTTTACCTTACCGATCCTTCATGAGTAGCTTTACGGTTACATATCAGCTAACGCTTTCGGATGGAGAGGCGGTCGATGAAAAGATCGGGAATTTGTGCCTGGAGCAGTCTGTTGAGCTTCCGGCCGAGGTGCTGGATAAAAGGATTCGCGACCAAGTAGTTGGTCGTCCCCGCAAAAAGAAGCAGGTAGGCGATCATGCCTATGAAGTGACCATAGCATGGCCGCTGGCGGATGTGGGCAGTGATATATCCCAGTTCTTGAATCTCCTCTACGGAAATATATCCCTGAAGCCGGGAATAAAAATCACAAAGGTCGATTGGTCATCCCTGGCCGGTAATCTTTTTAAAGGACCCCGGGTTGGAATAGAAGGAGTTCGAAGACGGTATAACATCACTGCCCGTCCACTCAGCGCCACGGCTCTTAAGCCGCTGGGCTGCTCTTCGAAGGCGTTGGCTGAGCTGGCTTTTCAATTTGCAGCGGGCGGCATTGATCTTATTAAAGACGACCACGGCCTCGCCAACCAAATGTATGCTCCTTTTGAAGAGCGTGTCCGCGCTTGTGTCGGGGCTGTCCGAAAGGCTGCCCAGCGGACGGGGCGAAGGTCGTATTACTTCCCGAATATCACGGCTGATGCCGGGGAAATTGAGAGCCGGTACCGTCTGGCTGAGGAATCAGGAGCTGACGGGGTGCTGCTCAGCCCTCATATTGCCGGACTGACGGTGATGCACCGGTTGGCCCGGATGGAGGGGGAACTGCCGATTATCGCCCATCCGGCTTTTGCAGGATCACTGACAATGGATGAATCGCAGGGTTTTGCACCTGATTTTCTATACGGACAGCTATGGCGGGCCCTGGGAGCCGATTTTGTGATTTATCCCAATACAGGGGGACGTTTTTCGTTTACTCTTCCCCAGTGCCGGTCGATTAACAAAGCAGCACGTCGTTCCGATGCTCCTTTTAAAGCATCGCTTCCGATGCCGGGGGGAGGTATAAAAGTCGAACATGTAAGCCGGTGGATGAATGAATACGGAGCGGATACGTGTTTTTTAATCGGAGGAAGTTTGTACCGGTATACCGGCGGCATTGAAGCTGCAGCCAAAATCTTTGCAACCCGGATCCAGAAGGGGTAATACTATCATGGAGAAAAATAACTCGAAGGTGATAAAAGCTGATGGTTACGCATGGGAGGGCCTCCAACGCAGGGAGTACAAGAATGAGGACCGTTGCTACAAAGGGGTTCACCGGTACTCGCTGCTCGGGGAAAAAGAGGATGAACAGCAGTTGAATTTTCAAACACGCTATTTTGAGGTGGAAGCGGACGGCTATACCTCTTTTGAATATCACCGGCACCCGCATTCCGTAATTATCCTGCGGGGACACGGATCCGTTATCCTGGGAAATGAACTTTATGAGATAAGTCTGCACGATGTGATCTATATCTCACCGGGTACGCTTCACCAGTTTCACGCTGATAAGGGAGAGCCGCTCGGGTTCATCTGTATTGTGGATCGCTATCGCGACCGGCCAACACTGCCAGAACAGGAAGATATTTCCGATGTGATTCATTCGGGGGAAGTGTTGAGGAAGATCAAACGCTGAATTAGCAGCCCAAGCAGCTGAGCTCTGCGCTTCCTTCTTTTTAAAAAATAGAGTTGATATATATAGGTTAATCGCCTTATATTTGGAACTCTTTGGCAAACGGGGGCAGTCTGGAAGCAGAAGCATTCCGGGGACCAGGGTTGGGGTCCGCAAAAGCTATAGCCAACCATGAGACGATTTGGAATGTGCCAAGCGGGAATAGCTCAGTGGTAGAGCACAACCTTGCCAAGGTTGGGGTCGCCGGTTCGAATCCGGTTTCCCGCTCAAAAAAGTTTTTGCAGCCGGTTCGTTTGCAAAGACTTTTTCTATTAGAGTTTTACAAAATCAGGGATTTTTCAAGATTGAGGCCAAAGAGATGTTGGAGTTGCAACATGGCCATAGGTGATGATTTCAGCTGAGAAACGCCGACCCTGGAGCAAAGAATGGTTTTGTGATATCCTCTTTTAGGGTTGCTACCGCTTTAAATAATATCGGCGCTTGTCGTCAGGAAACTTTTCGATGGCATACCGGAGCATTGTTCTTGGCATTTCATGGACATTGTTGTGGTTCGTCATGCTCACAGTCAGATTTTGAGGATAGATCCGGTTATGAGTTTTTGAATTGTTTGATAAATTCCCTGGTAAAGTCGGAGAGGACCAGTCGTCCGCTTATTTCCGCCCGTTCTTCCAGCAGCAGCTCCCAGTCATCGGTGCCTTCCCAAAGCATTGTTTTGAGCTCTTTCATGGCTTCGGGACTATACTTCGACAGCTGCCCGGCCAGCGTTTCCACCTTGTCATCAAGCTGATCATATGTTGCGCAAACCCTGGAGAAAAGTCCTTTCGTCTCGGCCCAACCGGCGCTATTCCAGCTGGCTGCATCCACGGAAAGGGTACTGAATGCGGAGGTCCCGATTTTCCGCTCGACCGCAGGTCCCACTACGAAGGGTCCGATCCCCAGGGCCAGTTCACTCAGTTTAACAGAGGCTGATTGGTGGGCCACCACATAGTCACCGGCCGCCGCAATACCAACCCCGCCCCCGACAGTTTTGCCCTGTACGCGTACAATAATCAATTTCGGGCACGTACGCATAGCATTAAGGAGGTTTGCAAATCCCATAAAAAAGCGCTTGCCTTCCTCGTAGTCGCCGATGGCCATCAGTTCCTCAAACGAGGCGCCGCCGCAGAAAGCTCCTTCGCCGCGGCTCTTAAGCACCAAAACCCGGGCGCCGGGTTTTTCTTCCATTTGACGAATGGCCTCTGCCAGGTTTCGAAGCATCTTCCCGGGCAGAGCGTTCCCTTTGGGATGGTAAAACGCAATGGTTGCGATGTTGTTTTTAATGCGGGTCGTTATTTCTCCGGTTTCAGGCATAGTTTTATGGAATGATCGGCCACAGGTTACACATGACAGGGTGTGTTTCCGTGATCTTTTGGGGTTCTTCGTGAAACAATAATATAACGATTTAGGTATGTTGAATGCAGAAGTCCGGATTCAAACTACAAAATTCTACACTCCTGCACTCCCGCATTCCGGTATTTCATCCATAAAACGGCTCATTATTCCTGACCATTCTTTTCAACAACGGATTCGGACGGTACCGGTCCTCGCGGTATTCTGTCTGCAGGCCGGTAAGGCGATCCAGCACATTCCTGAGCCCGAGTTCATCGGCCCATTCGAGCGGACCTTTGGGATATTGTACGCCTTTGGTCATGGCTAAGTCCACCTCTTCCACGGTGGCAATATTCATAAAAACGGCATCTGCCGCTTCATTGATGAGCATGGCGAGGATGCGGTTCACGACCTGTTGGCCAACGTCCTGATCTTTAATGGGATCCCGCTTTATTGCGTTGTCGCCGTACTCATAAAATCCCTTGCCCGATTTCCTGCCCAGGTGGCCGGCTTCAACCATCCGTTTTTGCGTAAAAGAGGGCTTGAAGCGCGGGTCGTAAAAAAACTCCTCGAAGATAGTCTTGCTAACCTTGTAATTAATATCGTTCCCAATCAAATCCATCAGCTGGAAGGGACCCATTTTAAAGCCGCCGATCTCCTTCATTGCCCAGTCGATGGTAGGCACATCGGCCACTCCCTCTTCAAGCTGGCGCAGGGCTTCGCCGTAAAAGGGCCGTGCCACCCGGTTGACAATAAATCCGGGCGTATCTTTAGCCAAAACGGTGCATTTGTCCCAACCGTCAACCACCGTACGGGCTTTTTTAACGGTCATGGCTGTGGTGGACAAGCCGGGCACAATTTCCACAAGCGGAATACGGGGGGCGGGGTTAAAGAAGTGCGTGCCCAGGAACCGGGTCGGTTTTTTCAGGACCGATGAAAGGGACGCAATGGAGAGGGAAGAGGTATTTGTGGCAAGGATACAATCATGGGATACAATACCTTCCAGGCGTCGAAAGGTATCCTGCTTGATTTTCAGGTCTTCCACAACAGCTTCAACCACCAGGTTGCACTGGCCGTAGCCTGTCAGGTCTTCTACAAAATGGATGCGATCCATAATGTCGTCCACTTCTTGTTGGAGCATGCGATCTTTCTTAACCTGCCGCTGCAGCGTTGTTCGCAGCGCGTGCCTGGCTTTTCCCAGTTGATCGGGATAGGCATCGTAGAGATATACCTTATGACGGCAACCGGCTGCAACCTGTGCAATACCCTGTCCCATAGTTCCGGCTCCCACAACTCCGATGATTTCCCTGTCCATACTAGTTACTATTATATTATATGTTGCTATATGAAGTTTATTTTCTTTTTAAGAAGTCTTTGAAAAACCAAAGGGTTTGTTCAGGATCGAGGCCAGCGGAAGATTGCCGTTGCAGCATATCGCCCATATGCGAGAATTTCAACCGGCCGATAACTCCGACATTGACCAAAAGCACAATTTTACAAAGACTTCTTTAAAATTTGGCTGCAAAATAACGGTTTCAATCCGAAAACCAACAAAACAGATACCCATTAAAAGATGAGGCATCAGCAGAAAACAAAAAAAGACATAAGCTCCTGTATAGGATTGTTGAATATGCAGACATTTCAAAGTTGGCGCTTGAATTGTCTGTTTCCTTACCCATTACCTTGAATGATGCGATCTACGCAGCTAAAGCAATAGAAAAGCAGGAGATAGTTTACGCCGCTGATCAGGAAAGCCGGTATATCTCCCCGATGTCCTCCAATATTTCGTCAGTGTCCACCTCGAGATCAATGAGCTTGCCGCTGTGTATATCAAACACCCAGCCGTGGACCTGGATGGATTGTTCGTCATATGCTTTTTGAACCTCAGCAGTTTTCAGCACATTAATACACTGCTCCTGTACATTGAGCTCAACCAGCCGCTTGTACCGTTCCTCCTCCTCGGCCATGCCGTCAAGTTCCTCCTTATGGAGGCGATACACGTCCCTGATATTCCGCAGCCATGGATTCAGGGGACCCAGATCATCGGGCTGCATAGCCGCCTTCACCCCGCCGCAGTAATAATGTCCGCATACTACCACGTGACCGACTTCAAGGTGGGTAACGGCATAATCTATGACTGACATGGCACTCAGGTCGGTATTGGGCACCATATTGGCAATATTCCGGTGTACAAAAACGTCCCCGGGATGAGCGCCCATGAGCTGTTCCGCAGTCACCCGGCTGTCAGAGCAGCCAATGTACAGGATATCCGGATTTTGTCCCTTAGACAGATTTTTAAAATACTGTTCGTCCCGTTCCAGTTTTTCCGAAACCCACTGGCGATTATTATCAAAAATTTGATCAATATCCATGGTAATGTTATTCTTTTGTGCTTTTTGTTTACTGCTAACCTGAATTATTCATGAATAATAAGGAGCCATTCATTTTCCTATTATTTTTTAAAGCCTTGGCATATAGCTAAGTTTTCTTTTTGAATAATTAAAGTAACGACTACAATATTTGCTCCTGTGCCGGGTTGGAGTTGAAATAGATGCTCAGGATACTCCAGGCAGGAAAGTACCTTGCCGACTCCATTTCCACTCCGCCTTGCCCACAATCAAATTTCTTTGTGAATAATCCAGGCTAAAACTTATATCCACTATCCACGCTGATATATTCGGCTAAAAGCCTACTAATTTTAGCGCTTTTTAGCAAGAGAAAATGGTGGTGAGCTCATTCGTCGGGCTGTCTGGCATGTTTGGCTACCGTGCGGCTGAGCTCAAGCATCCATCCCAGCTGCCGGCTCAGATAGTTGAGTTGAGCATATTTTATATAGGTCTGGTTCCGCCGGTCGGGTGGCTGTTTGCTGATCTGTTGTTTGAGCTGCCGGAGCTGCCGCGTCAGATCATTACCAGCCTGTTCTATATTTTCGGATTTGGATATTGCCGACGCTGACTGCTGTAATTCTGTTGCTTGCTCGAGTCCACTGATGGAAAAGTCCAGATTGGTGATAATTCCTTCTCCGATAACCCGAAATTCCCGGTAGTCAAAGGACTGCTGCCGGTGTTGTTGCACAAAAATCCCCAGCGAAGTGGTCGTGGAGAGCATCATATAGCTCAGCAGGGCCAGATCATATGAAAATTCGGCATTTTGTCGTTTAGACTCGGGATCGCCCATCAGCCGGTAATAAGAGGAGACCAGATTGGCCATATCCACATATGCTTTTTTGCGGGCCAGCCGGTAATCCGTCTCCCGGAACGTGCCTTCAAACAGATGGTTAAGCACTTTTTGCAGATAGACTTTGTTGGCCTGCAGGGACTTGCGCAACAGAACCGGAAACTGCTGGTGTTCCCAGTAGGGCCAGAGGTACCGGATAGCTAAAATGACCAGTCCGGCCCCCAAAAGCGTGTCGACCACGCGAAAGACCACCATGGAGGGAATTTCCCGGTTCAGAAAGCTGTACAAAAAGATCACAAAGATCGTAAAGAAGGTGGAAGCTACAATATAATTACGGATCACAAAGGTAAAAGCGAGCGTGAGGGAGACCCCGTAAATGATTAACGACATCACATGAGAGGGATCCAGCTGGTAGAGTCCATAGGCTATGAGGGCCCCGATCAGCGTTCCGGCAATGCGGTGGTAAAAACGCTCGCGCGTTACGCCATAACCCGGTTTCATCACCACAAGCACGGTCAGAAGTACCCAGTAGGCATTCTGGAACTGAAGAAAGTCAGCCAACGCATACCCGGCGACAGCCGTCGTAGCCGTACGCAGGGCATATCGAAAGTAGCTGGATTCAAAGCTCAGATTGTCGATGAAACTGCTCCAGTTGAGCGGGTTCGGAGTTACAAAGCGGGGAAGATCCCCGGTAGAAACATCGGTGGAGGCGGCTTGCTTTATCTCTTCCTCTTCTTCATACGTTTTCCGGTTCAGGACCGCATTTTGAATCACTTCCACTTTCCGGAGCTGGCGATGCAGGTACAGCTCGATGCGCCGCAGGGTGTGATAGGCTTCCTCCTCCTCACTTTCTTCCTGCAATACCTGCTCCTTCAGCTCCAAAAGCTGATTATGAAGCTGGTCCAGCTCCTCATCCGGCTGGAGATGTCCGGCATACTCTGCGTCACGCAGCAGTATATCCGCCAGGTTTTGCATTTCCTGGTGGACGCGGCCAATAATCGATCGAATAATATCATACTCCGGATAACGGTGCAGGAGCTTCCGGATTTTAGGGTAGTCGACAGGAGTGGCCATTGCCAGCTCGTGCATGTCGACCAGCTCAATAAAGATCAGATAAAACCGCCGGCGTTCGGAGCTCCGGCCGGAAAGCAGGGAGGTATCGCTAAACAACAGCTCCCGGACACTTTCCTGGGTTTCACTGAGCTTTTGTTGAAGCCGGGCCAATTCCAGCAGCCCCTGTTCATGGTCGGTTCCGGATTCCAGCAGGGCCAGCCGCTGCTGAAAATACTGCGCCGTTTCCCGTGTGCACTCGGCAATCCGCCGGTTTATTTCCCGTGTTCGTGCAAACCAGTGGATAACCATGGCAAAAAGGAAGTACCAGAGTGACCCGCAGAGTAGCAGGAAACAGTGCCGGAGAATTTCCTCAACACTGTTAAAACGATCGATCATGCTGACCGCCAGGATAATAGCAATATAGCCCATGACGCCCATCAGCGTATAGCGCAGGCTGAACGGGGAGATATAGGCAAGTCCAAAGATAAATATGAAGAGCAGGGGCAGCATGAGCAATAGGCTGCTGCCGGCCATAAGAACAGTAAAGGTGATGGTGATCGAAATAGCGGTTGTGATGAGAAGCGCCGTCGCTTTGGAGCGGAAGGTTCCGGCGATATCAACCGCTGATACGAAGAAGGCGCCGAGCATCATTTCGAGCCCGATCGTTTCATACCCGAGTAACTCACAGAGAATGAGGGGAATAAATGCGCCTATGGTATGGCGCAGGCTCAGGTAAAACTGTTCATCCCGGAAAACTTCCCGAAGATAAGCGATGGCCTGTCGGAATTTGGACGGTATGGGGGTAGACACGTATGGTTTATCCCTTCAGTGTTATAGTGGTAAACGTTCGTTCGACTTGTGATCCGTCCTTGCTTTCAACTTGTTCAGTTACCGTTTGAGTATGGATAATTTCAAATAAGGTTTGTTCCACCAGTCGTTCGATATCATTATTGTCATAGAGCCGGAACCCATATTCCACGAAGGGCAGTTCTTCCATAAACGATTTCTGTGCAAAGACGATGCTAAGGAGTCCCTCCGGCTTGAGAACACGGTGAGCTTCTTCCAAAATAGCACTGGGTCGGTCCCAAAAGTAGATGGTGTTGACGGTCATTATCTTATGGAAAAGGTTATCCGGGAAGGGGAATGTCTCTCCTCCATATAGGTGAAAAGAAGCGTGTCCGCGATCAATGAGTGCGGAATTGATCCGCCGGGCTTCCTCATGCATGGTCTCAGAGATGTCAAGCCCCGCATAGTGGAGTCCGTGGTCCCGGTTGAGCGTTTGCTTTACATGGCTGGCGTTGCCATGACCGATTTCCAACAATATATCACCCTTGACAAGTTTAAGGGCATCGACCCCGGCCATGGTCATATTGATATTGGTTTCATGCATTTTTTGGCCGACATCAATCCCTTGTTCGCCTTGCGGCGACCGTAACTGCCCCGCAAGCTCCCGTATTTCAGCTTCGCTCAATTCTTTCATCGGTTAAATTTTAATATTATGATTCGCCCTGCAGTGTCACCACCAATTTTCGAGGCCCTCCGTTATTACGATGTTCGCACAGATAGATGCCCTGCCATGTACCCAGGTTGAGGGTCCCCCCGGTGACAGGAATACTGACCGAGCAGCCGAGCAGTGAGCTTTTGATATGCGAGGTCATGTCGTCGGGACCTTCCAGGGTGTGTTCATACATGGAGGTATCTTCCGGCACCATCCGTTTGAAATGGGAGGCAAAGTCTCGCCGCACAGAGGGGTCGGCATTCTCATTAATCGTCACGCTGGCGCTGGTATGCTGGATGAAAATGTGCGCAAGTCCCGCCCGGATCTGTTTGATCTCGGGAATCTCTTCGAGTATTTCATCCGTAATGATATGGAATCCTCTTGATTTGGGAGAAAGCGTTATCTGTTGTTGGAACCACATTTTTTAATTAAAAATTAAAAATGCAAAATTAGAAATTAATTTTGTCTCAGGCAGGCAGTATTAGTTGGTTTTGATAACTTATAACTGCATCAGCCGAAAATGCCTTTGATACTGCCGCCGTCGTGGCTGATCGTCTGCCCCGTTACGTAGCCGGCGTGTGGAGAAAGCAGCCATGCTGCCAGAGAAGCAATTTCTTCTGCCTTGCCAAAACGTCCCACAGGCACACTGGCTTCCATAGCCTCTTTGACCTCATCAAAGGATTGATCGGATTCATCAGCTTTTTTCCGGATCACGCGTTCGATTGCGGGCGTGTCGTGCGAGCCGGGGGCCAGTACATTGACCGTGATACCCTGCCTGGCGATTTCAGTGGAGAGTGATTTTGCGTACGCCACTACCGCGGCACGGAAGGCGTTGCTCAGAACAAGGCTGGGAATCGGTTGCTTAACCGACTTGCTTTCAACAAAAAGCATACGGCCGTAATGCTCTTTGGTAAAATAAGAGACCAGTCGTTGGGAGAGCTCGATTTTCCAGCGGGTCACATTCTCATATGCTTTATCCCAGTCGGGCATTGCCGTTTCAAGGGGGGTGAGGGCCGGGGGACCGCCGGCGTTGAATACCACGCCATGCAGGGGATTATTGCCGATTGCGCCTTCAATATCATTATGCGTGCTTTCCTGCAGCAGGTTTCCTGTTACAATGACGACCCGGTCCCCGAAATCATCTTGTAACTCCTGCAGTTTTTCCTCGCGCCGGGCTACGGCAATAACCGAAGCATTTTCCCGGAGCAGCCGTTCAGCGATAGCGCGTCCGAACCCGCTGCTGGCTCCACATACGATAAATCGTTGGTTATTAATTTCTAAATCCATGGTGGTGATAATAATGAAGTTTTTATTTCTGGCGAAGATTATTAAGGTAACTGTTCCACGCCATTCATGCCAGAAAACGGGTTAGCGAGTCAGGAAACCCCTTGTCAGCCTCCCGGAGCGATCCCCTGGACCCTCCGCCTCCTGATGCACTATCCGCTAGCCCACTTGCCGGATTCGACCGGCGCTGCAATACCGAGCATATCATTACGTTGCTTCTTATAGCAGCGGTCCCCCAAAGCCCCTATAAAGGGGATCAGGTTAGCGTATATCTATAAATAATCATAATTCATTAGTATTAAAAGGCTTAGCGTTAACGCGCTGCCCGAAATACAGGCAATGGAGCACAGAACTTGCTGGAATTCATCCGGAACGGGCGTAGCAGACGCGGTGCCATAAAAAAAGAAGCAATCGATATAATGAATTATGCAAATAAAACCGTATCTTTGCACGCTCGAAACTATAGACGGAAGTCTTCGCTTCGAGAATCAAACCACTATTTTTCGTGCGCTGTAATACCCGTCTCGCCTGAAGGTTAATCCCGGTTAAAAGGACGCTTAATACAGCCATATTAAAACAATATCTATTTTTTATGTATCAGGAACTTAGAAACATTGCCATCATTGCTCACGTTGATCATGGTAAAACGACGCTGGTCGATCAAATGCTGAGGCAGAGCGGCACGTTCCGTGAAAATGAGGAAGTGGCCGAACGGGTGATGGACTCCGGGGATCTGGAGAAGGAAAAAGGCATCACCATCAGTTCCAAAAATACGGCCGTTAAATGGGATGATACCAAAATTAATATCGTGGATACGCCCGGCCACGCCGATTTCGGCGGGGAAGTGGAGCGGATCCTGAAGATGGTCAACGGGGTCATCATCCTTGTTGATGCGGCAGAGGGACCGCTGCCCCAGACTAAATTCGTGCTCCGGAAGTCGCTGCAGATGGGATATGAGCCTATTGTCGTGATCAATAAGATTGACCGAAAGGATGCGCGTCCCGATGCCGTATTAAACGAAATTTTCGACCTCTTTGTGATGCTGGATGCTACGAATGAGCAGCTTGATTTTCCCATCATCTATGCGGAAGGCATCAATGGCATTGCGAAGTATGAGCTTGAGGATGACAACGAAGACCTGGTGCCGCTGTTTGAAACCATTATAGAGCGAATTCCGCCCCCCGAGCAGAATGTGGACGCTCCCTTTAAGATGCTGGTCAGCAGTATCGACTGGAACGACTATGTGGGACGTATTGCGATCGGGCGTGTGGAGCAGGGCACCATCGAGGTGAACCAGCAGATTGCGTTGCTGAATCGCAACGGGGAACTCAAGGAAAAAGCCCGCGCGACCAAACTGTTTACCTTCACAGGACTCAAACGCGAGCCGGTGGATAAAGCCGTGGCGGGGGATATCTTTGCCCTGGCGGGATATGAGAAAGTGGATATCGGCGATACCCTTACGGATGTATCCGATATGACGTCCATCGACTATTACGATATCGACCAGCCGACGATGGCGATGTTCTTTCGCGTGAATGATTCTCCTTTTGCGGGACTGGAGGGCGAGTATGTAACCTCGAATATGATTAAAGACCGCCTGATGCGCGAGATTCGCACCAATGTATCTATACAGGTGGAACAGACCGAAGATCCGGACATATTCAAAGTTTCCGGTCGCGGCGAACTTCAGTTGGCGATACTGACAGAGACCATGCGGCGGGAAGGCTATGAGTTTGCCGTTTCGCGTCCCGAAGTGCTGTACAAAGAAGTGGACGGACAGCGCCACGAACCTTTTGAGGAGGTAGTGGTGGATGTACACCAGGATTACAGCAACCGCGTGATTGACAACCTGCAGCAGCGCAAGGGTATTATGACCTCGATGACCCAGGAAGGGGAAAACAACCGTCTTACGTTCAAGGTCCCTTCCCGGGGACTTATCGGGTTCCGCGGCGAGATGCTGACAGAAACGCGCGGCACGGGCATCATGCACCAGCAGTTTGACAGCTACGAGCCTTTTGCGGGCCAAATACCGGGCCGTAACAGCGGAGTGCTTATTGCCCTGGAAAAGGGAGAGGTAACCAGCTATGCTCTTGAAGGACTGCAGGACCGGGGGGTGTTTCTGGTGGAGCCGGGCGACTCGGTGTACCAGGGACAGGTGGTCGGGATCAACAACCGGTCGGATGATATGGTGGTGAATGTGGTGAAGAAAAAGAATCTTACTAACCACCGGGCGACCCAAAGTGCGGATGCCGTGAAGATTGCCCCGGCCCGGAAGATGAGCCTGGAGCAGCATATTGAATTTATTGACAACGATGAGCTGCTGGAGGTTACTCCGAAGAGCCTGCGCATCCGCAAAATGTACCTGGATCCCAATGAGCGAAAACGGGCCGAGAAGCGGAAGGAGTTTGCGTAAGGAAGTTATCGAGCCCTTTGCAAAACGGTACTTTTGATCAATCTCTGCATTTTCGCGCTTTTAAAATCTTCACATATGGCAGTATATGGTGTGGTTTTAAATACGATCAGGGGTTGATACTGACTAAAAC
This sequence comes from Fodinibius roseus, assembly GCF_900129315.1. Lineage (GTDB taxonomy): Bacteria > Bacteroidota > Rhodothermia > Balneolales > Balneolaceae > Fodinibius > Fodinibius roseus. Next base: position 6,099 of record NZ_FQUS01000017.1, on the reverse strand, counting down.
TCCTGGTTTTTCAAAGATTCTTATATCGGATTTTTAAAATGGCCCAAAATACACAACGATCACAATCTCCTCATGCCCGGAAACTCGCCGAGTGGCTCGACAGCCGTTTTACGATTCCGGGCACCAATATCCGGTTTGGTTTGGACCCGATTATCAGTCTCATTCCCGGCGCGGGTGATTGGATCGCCGGCATGATCTCCACCTACTTTATTGTGATGGGCGTGAATGCGCGCCTGGCGCCCCCGGTACTGCTCCGGATGGGATTTAATATATTGCTGGATGTCGTGATTGGGGCGATTCCACTGCTGGGCGACCTGTTTGATGTGGGCTGGAAGGCCAATAACCGCAATGCCGAACTCCTGGAAGAGTACCGGCAGGATGCCGCGGCCACCGAACGCCACAGCCGCTGGATGCTTTGGGCTGTCGCTATCGGCGTGATAGGGACGATCATCGCTTTGCTGGTATTGATAGGCTGGCTGATTGCCGCTGTTTTCGGAGCTATTTTTTAAAAATGGGGACCTTGCCGCTCTTTTAGCGGAAGGTTGCTCGCTGATTTAATTTCAATCCAATGTTGCATGAATTTATTTAAATGAGACCGACAGCTAAAGATTTCTGAAAAACTTCTGCGCTGATTGCCACCTCCAATCCCCAATTTTAAATTTTTGAAATCTACCCCATCCCGTAAAACCGGCTCCTCTCTTTATAGTAGGGCACAAATACCTTTTTGAGTTCCCGGTGGTTCGGCCGGGCTAAATCGGGATCTTCCGCCATCAGCTGCCAGGCCGCAGATTTAGCCTGCTCCAGGATCCACTGGTCTTCGATGATATCAGCCACCTCAAATTCCGGGAGCCCGCTCTGTTTGGTCCCCAGGAAATCCCCGGGACCCCTGAGCTTCAGATCGGCCTCCGCAATTTCAAAACCGTCGTTCGTTTCAGACATTTTCCGCAGCCGGAATCGACCCTCTTTGCTTACCTTTTGTCCGTGTACCAGGATACAATAGCTTTGGCGCTGGCCCCGGCCAATACGTCCCCGCAGCTGGTGCAGCTGGGAGAGGCCAAAGCGCTCGGCGTGTTCAACAATCATAATACTGGCGTTGGGGACATCCACTCCCACCTCGATGACCGTTGTAGAAACCAGCACCTGGATCTGGTTTGCAACAAATTGCTGCATCACCGCATCCTTTTCTTCCGATTTCATCTGACCGTGTATCAATCCCACATTAAAATCGGCAAAACGGTTTTTGAGTTTTTCATATCCGGCCGTGGCGTCCTTGAGATCCATCTTTTCCGATTCCTCCACCAGCGGGTAGACCACGTACGCCTGTCCGCCGTCGGCCAGCTCCTGCTCCATAAAATTGTAAATAGCCTGGTGTTTCTTTTGGGTACGAACGGCCGTCCTCACCGGTTTTCGTCCCCCGGGTAGTCCCTTGATAACAGAGATATCCAGGTCGCTATACAGCGTCATCGCCAATGAGCGCGGGATAGGGGTCGCCGACATCACAAGCACATGGGGATGAGAGCCTTTCGTCAGGATTTCCGCCCGCTGCCTTACCCCGAACCGGTGCTGCTCGTCAATGACCGCCAGTCCCAGCCGGTGAAAACTGACCTCCTGCTGTATGACGGCGTGGGTCCCCACGACCACATTACAGGCGCCCCCCTCAATATCGGTCAGTATATCGGTTCGCAGGCTGTTTTTTTGCTTGCCCACCAGCAGGCGGATCGTTATATCCAGCGGATCCAGGAACTCCGAAAGCGTGCGAAAATGCTGCTCCGCCAGTATTTCGGTAGGGGCCATGAATGCCGCCTGGAAGCCGTTGTCGAGGGCCATCAGGATAGCACCGATCGCCACGACCGTTTTCCCGGAGCCCACATCGCCCTGGATCAGCCGGTTCATCTGCTTGCCCGACCGTACATCCTGTTTGATATCCGAAAGCGCCGAAGCCTGTCCCTCTGTTAGTTCAAAAGGCAGCTCTTCGTTAAAAAAACGACGGGTATAATTGCCGAGATCCGCGAACAGGTGTCCTTGTTGCTTTTCAATAACCTCATGTTTCATTTTGGCAACGCTCAGTTCAAACAGGAACAGTTCTTCAAATTTAAACCGTTTAAAGGCCATTTTGTAGTCCGACTCGGATGCAGGAAGATGAATCATGCGGTAGGCTTTATGCCGGACGGGAAGCTGATGCTCTTTGAGTATGCCATCCGGCAGGAATTCCGGCGGGCTTTCGTGCTTGAGAATCATCTGCTGCCAGCGGTGGATCAGTTTACTGTTAATATAGGTCTTTGAGAAGGATTTGTTTCCCGGGTAAATCGGCACAATTTGCTGGAGATTCTCTACTTCCGATTCATCGCCAAGGGTATCCACCTCAGGATGGGCCATGGAGAGATAGCGCCCATATTGTTTAGCCTTCCCGAAAAACGCCACCAGTTGATCCTCTGAAAACTGCTTCCTTATATAATGTCCGCCCTTGAACCAGACGCCTTTCAGGGCAGCCGTATTGTCCTGAATAATAACCTCCAGGCGTTTTTTCCGTCCATAGCCCTTTTGTTGGATTTTCTTGATTCGTCCCACTACCGTAGTCTCTTCCCCGGAGCCGCTGAGCGATTGGATGGGAGAGACGGTTGTACGGTCGATATACCTGCGGGGAAAGAAATTCAGCAGGTCGAGGATGCTGTGGATCCCGCTCTCAGAGAGAGCCTTTATCCGTTTTGTATTTAAGCCGGGCAGATCAATTAATTTCAAAATAGATATACTGATATATATTAATATACTACTAATTTATGGGATCTTGAGCAGGTTTGACCCGCTCATCTAAAGAAATGAATCCCTGACGGAAAAAAGAAAAGAAAAAGGTGGTTTTTTCTTGCAATATTACCGCATAATTCCTTATCATTGGCAACTCTTGTTCGACCGAAAAATCAATTAAGCGTTTAAATAGTGCCTACAATACAACAACTTATTCGTAAAGGTAGAAAAACCAAGCAGAGTAAAACCACGTCTCCTGCTTTGGAAAACTGTCCGCAAAAACGCGGGGTTTGTGTACGAGTTTACACTACTACGCCTAAAAAGCCAAATTCGGCTTTGCGCAAGGTGGCCCGTGTGCGGTTAACAAATGGTTATGAAGTAACGGCTTATATCCCGGGAGAGGGACATAACCTGCAGGAGCATAGTATTGTGCTTGTTCGCGGAGGCAGGGTGAAGGATTTGCCCGGGGTGCGATATCATATCGTGCGCGGCACCCTCGATACGGCCGGCGTAGAAGATCGCAAACAGGGCCGTAGTCTCTATGGTACCAAAAAACCGAATTAAGCAGTTATTGTTGAGTGGGAATTAAACCGATAGGAATATGAGAAGAAAAACAGCAGATAAGCGTGATGTTCAGCCGGACCCGGTTTTTGGCGACAAGCTGGTCACGCGGTTTGTAAATAATCTGATGAGAGACGGCAAGAAGAACGTAGCCCGCAAAATTCTCTATCAGGCTTTTGAAATTATTGAAGAACAGACCGGTGAAGAGGGTATGGAAGTATTTAAAAATGCCCTTAGCAATGTATCGCCGGTCGTTGAGGTTCGGTCCCGGCGCGTGGGCGGTTCCACTTACCAGGTGCCGGTTGAAGTGCGTCCCGATCGTGGTACGGCCCTGGGCATGCGATGGATTATTAATGCATCCTCGGGACGCAATGACAAGTCAATGGCCCGGCGTTTGTCCCGGGAGCTGTTGGATGCTTCCAATAACGAAGGCGGCGCGGTACGAAAAAAAGACGAGGTACACCGCATGGCAGAAGCGAATAAGGCATTTGCCCATTTTAGATTCTAAAAGATTTACAGAGATTAATTTATAGTAATGGCTGAAACGAAGACGAAAACAGATCCAGAAATTGTAGACCGGATAAAGCGGACGCGTAATATCGGGATTGCCGCACACGTAGATGCCGGTAAGACAACGATTACCGAGCGCATCCTTTATTACACGGGTATTACCCACCGCATAGGCGAAACGCACGACGGCGCTTCTCAGATGGACTGGATGGAGCAGGAGAAGGAACGAGGTATTACCATTACTTCTGCGGCCACCCACTGTATCTGGAAGGATCACCGTATCAATATCATTGATACCCCGGGTCACGTTGACTTTACAGTGGAGGTCGAGCGTTCTCTGCGTGTACTTGACGGCGTAATCGGCGTTTTTGATTCCGTCGGTGCGGTACAGCCCCAGTCGGAGACGGTTTGGCGGCAGGCCAATAAATACAACGTTCCCCGTATGGCATTTGTCAACAAGATGGATCGTACGGGAGCCGACTTTTTTAATGTTGTAGATGAAATGCGGGAGAAGCTGAAAGCGAACCCTATTCCTATTCAGATTCCCATTGGTGTGGAGGAAACGTTCCGCGGTGTTGTCGATCTTATCCAGATGCGCGGTATTATATGGGACGAAGAGTCGCTTGGGATGGAATATGAGGAGATTGACATTCCTGAAGACTTGAAGGAAAAGGCTGAAGAGTATCGCAAGATTATGCTTGAAGCTATTGCCGACCATAATGATGCTTTGATGGAAAAGTATCTTATGGATGAAGAAATTAGTGAAGAAGAAGTTGAAGAGGCCATTCGTGAGGCTACTTTGAATCGCGATATTACGGCGGTCATGTGTGGGTCTGCACTCAAGAACAAGGGGGTACAGACGCTGCTGGACAAGGTTATAAAATATATGCCGAGTCCTTATGATATCCCTCCCATTGTAGGTAAGAATCCTGAAAATCATGATGAAAAGCTGGAGCGCAAGCCCAGCGTGCAAGAGCCGTTTTCGGCGCTCGCATTTAAGATTATGTCGGATCCCTATGTAGGGAAGCTGACGTTCTTCAGAGTCTACTCCGGAACGCTTGAAAAAGGATCGTATATCTATAACGCCACGACCGGCAATAAAGAGCGTATTGGCCGTATCCTGGAGATGCATGCCAATGACAAAAAGGATCTCGACATTGTCCGGGCCGGGGATATTGCGGCCGCGGTTGGCGTGAAGGAGGTCCGCACCGGAGATTCATTCTGCGATATTGATGAGCCTATTCTCCTCGAAGAGATTACCTTTCCCGAGCCGGTCATAAAACTGGCCGTTGAACCCAAGTCGAAGGCTGACGCCGAAAAGCTGACTACGGGACTTATTAAGCTTGCGGAGGAAGACCCGACTTTTGAGGTAAAGACGGATGAAGAGACCGGGCAAACAACCATTGCCGGTATGGGAGAGCTTCACCTCGAAATTATTGTAGACCGGCTTAAGCGTGAATTTAAGGTCGAAGCTAATGTGGGAGCACCGCAGGTGTCGTACCGCGAAACCATTACCTCCAGCATAGAGCATCGCGAAATTTATAAGAAGCAGTCCGGTGGACGCGGTAAGTTCGCTGATATGGAGTTTGAAATTGGTCCCCTCGATCATTTTGATGAATATGACGAGGAAGACAATAATGTTTCTGTAAGTGAAGGGTTTAAATTTGTTGATGAGATTGTTGGCGGTAATATTCCCCGCGAATTCATTCCTTCCGTGGAAAAGGGTTTCAAACAGGCCATGAGCGGTGGAATTCAGGCTGATTATCCCGTTCAGAATATCGGAGTTCGTTTGTTTGACGGCTCTTATCACGACGTCGATTCGGATGCATTCAGCTTTGAGCTATGTGCTAAGCTGGCGTTTCGAAATTCAGCACGAAAAGCCAGCCCGGCTATTCTGGAGCCCATTATGGATGTAGAAGTGATCACTCCCGAAGAGTATATGGGAGACGTGATTGGTGACCTGAATGGACGGCGTGGAATCATCGGTAAGATGGATAACAACAAAGAGGGCTCAGTAGTCAGGGCTAAAGTGCCATTATCCGAAATGTTCGGTTATACAACGGACCTTCGCTCAATGACTCAGGGCCGTGCTACTTCTTCAATGGAGTTTGCTGAATACAAGGCAGTACCCGAAAATCTCGAAAAAGAAATTATAGAATCCAGAGCATAAACATCATTAACAAAAAGAATTATGGCAAAAGAGACATTTCAACGCAATAAGCCTCATGTAAACATAGGAACGATCGGTCACGTGGACCACGGGAAGACGACGCTGACGGCCGCGAT
>NZ_FQUS01000024.1 GCF_900129315.1 Fodinibius roseus | reverse complement strand
GTTGTCGTTGAACAAGTCAGCGGGCAACGAACAGAGCAAATTCAAAAAATTAAATCAAAGAACGTAATTTATCCTCATAACTCACGGATTCAGGTAATAAAAAATCACTCAGACAGCCAACTTGTTGTAGTAGAAACTATAAGAGGAGAAAAAGTCGATTTTTTTGGGCATAATGATTTTATGATTGAATCAACTCAAAGTCGAAGATGAAAATGGGAATGTTCCCGGAGAAAAGTTGTTTGCGCTTCATATTATAACTAACTACATAACTAAATCCTCTCCGTTAAGTTCCTCCGCATGGTCGGGATGACACGTCATTACAATTGTTTGGTACTGCTCCGAAAACTCATTGATAGCCTGCACTACAGCTTTTCTGCGCTTGGGATCAATATCCACCATCGGATCATCCAGAATCATAAATCCGGATCCTCCTTCCAAAAATTTCTGGCACAGGGTAAACCGCCAAGCCAAGGCTACCGTGTCTTTGGTCCCGTGGGAAAGTAAATTGTAGGTCAGCGAGGTAGCTTCTTGCGTTTTAAAAACAGTGGGCATGTCACTATCCATATCCACGGTAGAAAAACGGTCGCCGACCATAAGCTCCAGCCATTTCACAAAGCTGCTTTCAAGGCCTTTATAGGTGTCGCTGTCCATCGTCTCGATCAGTTCCAGCGATTTTTTGCGGACCTGGGCCAGTGTTTCAGCTCGGCTGTTAATACGCTCAAATTCAGCCTCCGCTTCTTCCCGTAGTTTCTGCAACTCTTCTGATGAGGTATCCGGAGCTTCCGCTTCCAGCTGCGTGCGCTCCTGTTTCTTTGCAAAAACCTGCTCCTTTAACTGCTGGATATCGTTATCCAGTTGCTCCACCTCTTTGATAAATTCCCCGGATGATTCGTATCCCTCGGGCAGCGAAGGAAGATCATCGAGATCTCCTTGCAGATCCCTGAGCAATTTTGAGGTGTCAGCCAGTTCAAGAATGACATCATCGGAAGAGCCGTATTTTTCCGTCCATTCTTTGATCTTACTCTCCGCTTCTTCTGCTTCTTTTTGAAGCTGGTTTAACGCTGTCCTCGTTTCAACGATATCCTCCGTAATCTCTTCGGAGCTCCGCATCCCGGACAAATCCCCAAAAGCTTCGAGCTCATTTTTCAGGTCCTCCAGCTTTTGATCGCCCAACTCATTCTTATACGCCTTTTTGGCTTGCTCTAAATCATTCTCTTTCTTTTGGTAGAGCCCGGCACAAGACTCTGCCTCCTGAACGGACTCTGTCTCAAGGCCTGTCAAATAGTTGGATAATTCTTCCTTCTTCATCTGAAGAGTCTCGATCGTACCCTCAAGGTCACCTTCTCCCGAAAACACTTTTACCATTAGTTCATCTGTTATCAGGGTAAATCCACCAGATGCCGTTTGCTCGAGCGTTTCACCACTCTTTGTTTCAATTTCTTGTTCATCCTGACCGGCTTCGGTATAACGAAGCATTCGATCCGAATCACTTTCGATGCGAACGGTAAGCTTGGCTGCTTCTATTTTCGTTTGTAGTTGTCGTTTATCCGATTGAAGGGATCGTAGCTTTTTAAGGTCGCCTTGTGTTACTTTTTGCGCCTCTTTTAGTTCGCTCTTCGCTTCTTTTACTTGTGAGGCCAGCTCCTCAACTTTAGCAATTCGTTGTTTTAACTTTTCGGCATCCTGCTTCTTTTTTGCATTTTCTTGCTCTTGCTGAAGCTCCTTCAATTTTTTCCGGCGTGCTTCAAGCTTGGGCTCCAGGTTCTCCATTTTATCTTCAAAGACCGGCCATTTTTTGCTTACGTGCAGCAGTCGCTCTTTTCTTTCTTGAGCTGACGCTAACTTTTGTTCTTTAAGCTGTCGTTCCCGGATGCCTTTTTTTAAAGGATTGAGCCGTTCAAACTTCTCCTTCTTTTCCTCCTGCTGGGCAATGAGGGCGTTCAGGATTTCATTTAATGAATCCAGATTGTCTTCAAAACGCCGGGCTTCTTCCAAGTCCAACCGGAGCTGCTCCTTCTTATAATAGGCTTCAACAACTTTGCCGGTGCCAACCTTATAGGGATTCTTGATACCACGGTTGTTTTCAGGATACTGCTGCGGGCGATTCCACCGCTTGAAATAATCCTCATATTTCTGATCGAGCAGTTCCCGGAACCGGTCCACGGACACCCCGCCGGTTTCCATAAAGTTCCGTCGAAGGATATTGCCCAGCTCTTTCCGTACTTTGCCTTCCTGCTTCATCTCCTGCATCGTCCGATGCAAGCCGGACTGATCGGCAAGCAGAATAGTCCGGAGGGTTGCGGGGGAAACCGGAAGCAGTGATTCAATCTGATTCTGCACTTCTTCCTCATCCGTAATTTCGGAGCCATCAGGTAATTTCAAAGAAGCTCTGCCATTGCGATTCCCTTTCTTCCAGATCTTGTGAATACGAATGATATTATTTTCGCCATTCCTGAGCTCCAGATCTACCCGAATGACATCTCCGCCAACAGCGGGAAAATGGTTCCCCATAATATTTCCCACCTTGGTCCGGGTCAGTGACGTGGTGGTCAGCAGGCCATGCATCACGGCTTGAAATACCGTGGATTTGCCCGCTTCGTTTGGCCCCAGCAGGACATTCAGTCCATCTTCGAATTTAAATGTCTTCTCCTGAATTCCGGCAAAGGGATGGAGAAATACTTTTGACAACATCATTGCTGCACCTCTTTTATCAGTTCATAGGCCATCTGCAGCTCCTCTTCCTCCTCTTCTTCTGAAAACGAGGACAGCAGTTGCTCGGGAAATGAACCCTCGGAGAACTCTTTCTGTATTTGTTCGGAAGTGACTTTCCGGCGAACCTCAGTGTCATCAAGCCGAAGCTCCAATACGGAGTCACGAATTTTTGACCGGCTTTCCTGCCAGGCCTCAAACGCTTCCTCCTCCAGCTTCCCGGATACCTCCAGCTCCAAAACAGCTTGCTGCCAGGAATCCTCGCTAAACTGTTTTACCAGATCTTGAACATCCCTGGCGGATGAAATCTGTTCACTCTTCTGTACAAACCGGTAGGTACCCGTGCTGACGATCTCGGTCGTAATTTCTTTATCATCTCCGACCCTATGAAGGAAAGCGCGTCCCTCGTGATTGCAGGAAAATCCGTCGGGTTCGGGGGTACCGGGATTAAAGATCATATCCCGCTTGTCGGGCCGGGCCGGCCAGGTGATATGCGTATGCCCCATCAGCCAGAGATCGGTACCGGATTGTTCCAGTTCATGAACGGACATGGGAAAGTACCGTTGGTCAAAATCGGGTGATACTCCTTCTATACTCCCGTGTGCAATACCAATGTGGAGGGCGTCCTTGTCTTTTTCTATCTTCTCCACCCATCCGATAGCATGATCCGCCGAATGCTTCGCGTGACAGGGCGCGGGATACACCACTACTTCCGGCTCAAATACGGACAATTCAATCGGCTTTTTTTTGTCCAGCACCAATACGTGCTCCTCGGCTTCTTTTTTGAACCGATCCCAGAGCTGGCTGTCAGCCGTGATGTAGTCATGGTTTCCCGGCAGAACCAATACCACTTCCCCGGTAAACTGATTGATTGCCCGGACGGCTTTCCGAATATCTCCCACCTTCATGGAAGTCCGGTCAAACAGGTCCCCGGCTATGACAAAGATATCGGTCTCTAATTCATTGGCCTTCTCAATGGTCTTTTGGAGGGTTGTGTACCTCGCCTCAGAAAGCGTGTCCTGGGCCTCCGGCAAATTGCGGAAGGTGCGGCCGAGATGGAAGTCGGCTATGTGGAAAATGTTGAGACTCATAATCCTTTTTGCTCTATAATATTCAACTTATTTGTTTACTGGTCAGGATCTATATACACGAAATCCATATATACATTGTCCAGATGTTCAAAATATCTGTCGGTGGTTATTAAAAATGACCGGAATGAGGTCCGGCCCTCTAAGCAAATGGATAAGTATACTTGTATCAATAGTAACCATCATTTTTCAAGTATTCCAAGCAACTCTCCGATGGATTCATCTCCCGGCCATTCCCCTATTACGTTATCCAATCTTGTTCCTTTATACTCCTGTTCTGCCCGAAGCCGCTTTAAGTCCAACTGCTCCTTAATCGGCGATGACTGCAGGACATTAAACGATATTTTTCCACTTTCCAGTGAAAAATCCTTAAGGGTTATATGGTGTTTTTTTCGGTTCAAATGTGCGAAGATATCACCTTTTTAAGTTTGTTTATAGCAATTAAAGATATGAATTCTCTACATGTTATGTTGAAATCTTAGCCTGCTCAAAGCAAATGCTTTTAATCATATTTTTTATGCATACACATCATGCCTCGGAAACGTATTGATTCAAAAAAGAGATAACCATCCCTGCATTAATATCCGGAAAAAAAGAACAGCTTAACCTTATCCAATAACAAAGAAAAGGCCAGCTAATCAAGGCTAACCTTTCCATCCTTATTAACAGACGATCTCAACAACTAAATGACTATCTCTATAGGTAAGTACTTTCTTGAGGACAACCCTTATATTTTTTTGAATTATTTTCACCTTATTGAAAAACAAACCGAAAATGAGTTACTTGCTATAAGTTTAAGTAAGGTCTCTTTTGAGATACGAAGTACACCTATAATTCTTGAAATATTAGATACAACAAAAATATATCAGTTCGGAGTGGCCTATTTGGATTCAATCGTATCCAATGGTTCGGGATTATATGTGCTGTCTGGACTTCCCTGGGTATCCTGTGCGCGGCCCAAATTTATCTGAAAAGTCTACTCGCAAATGATGGTGCAGTAACAATCTATCGCGCCTTGTGGTACGCATTGCCTATCTGGATGATATGGATACCAGCTTGTTATGGCGTGGTAGCTCTTTGCAGGAGTTTCAATTTTGAACCAGGGAATCAACTAAAGAGTTTTTGTGTCCACTTCATTGTCGGCATTGGCTTCGGTTTATTGCACCTGTTTTTTCACTCATGCTGGCTCGTGATTCTAAACGAAAATATTCCGCTGAGCTATCGCCATGCCACGGCACAAATGGTCAACTTATTTGATGATATATGGTTACAGCTGGATCTGCTTGTCTATTGGACAATTGTGGCCGCCTATTTCTCTTTCAATTATTACCGACAGTTCCGCGAGCGTCAAATTCAGGAAGTGCGCATGAAATCACAACTCACCCAAGCCCGGCTTACAGCGTTACGAGCCCAGATACACCCACATTTTCTTTTTAATACGCTCAGTGCTATTCAAACTATGGTCATAAGAAAAGGGGCCAACGATGCGGCCCAAATGATTACCAAATTGAGCGATTACTTGAGATCAACCATACAGGAAGACGATAGACAAATGCTGCCGCTGAAAGAAGAAATCGACTTTGTCAGACAGTACCTTGAAATTGAAACGTACCGCTTCAAAGATCGCCTTGAAATTATTTATAATATCCGAGAAGAGACCTATAATCTCCAAATCCCTGCCCTGCTCTTACAGCCCATCGTAGAAAACGCCATTCAACACGGCCTGGCTCCAAAGGAAGGGACCATGACAATGTCAATTGACGTTTTGTTACAGGATAAATATTTGAAAGTTGAAGTAACCGATACAGGAAGTGATGAAAATTCTGACAAGATTTCGTTGGGAACAGGATTGCAGAGAACCAGAGAGCGACTGCAGGAAATATACAGAGAAGATTACGTTTTTAAGTGCCGCTACCGGAAAGAAGGAGGATTCAAGGTGACGATTAAAATTCCAGCCATTAAGGCTAAGCAGGAACTTATTGATAATCCTAACTACGAAATACAACCTGTTTCCCCATGATTCAAACGATTATTGCTGATGATGAATCCTTCGCCCGCGAAAATATACGTCTGCGTTTACTTGAGCATGACAAGTTCAACATTATCGCAGAATGCAGTACGGGTTCTGAGACACTCGACAAGATCAACGAACATCAACCTGACCTTCTTTTTCTGGATATTCGAATGCCGGAACTTACCGGTCTTGAAGTACTGTACAAACTGGATGAAATTAGCGACCTGCAGGTAATTTTTATCACAGCTTATGATGAATATGCTATTAAGGCATTTGAATTGAATGCTGTAGATTATCTTCTGAAACCAATTGACAGCACGCGGTTTCATGAGGCCCTGCAGAGAGTTCAAAAGAATCTAAATGCAGTAGACAGCAAGCAACTCGGTAAAATAGTCCGGGCTATTGATTCAATTCAAGAGACAACCGGCCGACAGAAATTACCAAGCCGGATAAAAATAAAAAATAAAGGCCGCATTCGCTTTATCCCGACCGACGAGATAATATACCTCGAAGCAGCCGGCGATTATGTTGAACTACATATAAAGGGTTCTGATAAATCCTACCTCAAGCGAGAAACTATGAAACAGATGGTCAAAGAGCTTTCGCCTGCCTTCATTCGCATTCACCGCTCATATATCATTAAAAAAGATGAAATTCTGGAACTGAAAACCAGCAATAATGACAAATGGTCCGTGATACTCCATGACGGCACGGAATTAAAAGTCAGCGGTGGATACAAGGCAGAACTGCAACAGATGTCTAAAACTGCTTTTTAAAAGCTTCGTTTACCGCATCAATACCCATTCCTATCTCAGGAAATCCGCCACTCATCGAATAGTCGTTTCATATCCGGTGCATTTCAAATAGCTTCATTTTAGTGCGTTCGGCTGGGAAGTTTGCAACGGTCTTAAGAAGAGGTGATGCAGGTAATTGGAGATTTGTGGTAGATGCTATGAGCGGGGCCCCTATTACAGCCTTCGAAGAGGCAATACCACATAATCAGAACTAAAATCAATCCTATTACTATGCTGAGGACAGAACTACTTTTTATTTTTGTCACAATTATAGCGGCTGATTGCATTGCTCAGTCAAACCAGTCAGCGTTTATTTACCCCGATTCCACCTGGATGCAATACGCCACACCCGAACAAGCCGGATGGTCTTCAAAGAAAATAGCGGAGGTCAAAGACTTTGCAGATTCACTTGGTTCTGATGCCATAATGTTAATCTATAAAGGGGCGGTGGTTACCGAATGGGGACATAATGCCGAAGTAGAATTTATTGCCTCAATTTACAAAAGTCTGTTTAATAGCTTATATGGTATTGCCATTGAAAAAGGAGAAATTGATACCTCAGCTACGCTTGATGAACTGTATATTCGGGCTCAACCGCCTTTGTCGGAAAAAGAAAAGAAGGCAAAAGTTGTCCACTTACTCTCAGCCAGTTCAGGTGTTTATCGGCAGGGACGGGGTCCTGATCCGGGCAGCGCCGAACCAGGTGAACAGTGGTATTACAATGGTTGGGATTTTAATGCATTGGGAAGCATCTATGAGCAAGAAACTGGCAAAATAGTCTTTAAAGCTATTGAAAAGCTTATAGCTAAACCAATAGGTATGCAGGATTACGAAGCTACATGGGGACATTATTTTTCACAGCCCTGGCGTTCAGAACATCCAAGTTATAACATTTGGATGTCTGCCCGCGATCTGGCGCGTTTTGGCCTGTTATACTTGCGAAATGGGCGATGGAAAGATGAACAAATTATATCAGCCAACTGGATTGAAGCAAGCACAAAACCTAAATTCAGATATGTCATAGGGAAAGAAATACCAATACATTACGGCCTTTTGTGGTGGATAAGTGCAAATGAACTCAGTCAATATGATGCCTATTTTGCCTCGGGAGTAGGAAGTCAATCAGTATGGGTTTTGCCAAAGTTAGATATTGTATTTGTTCACCGTGCATCACGCGATTACAATCAAGGGGTTTATGGACTGGATGTTGAAGAAATTCTACTGCAGCTTATTGAAGCTAAGATAGATAATTCTGTGTCTCAACCTCAGTTTACTCCGGTAAACTGGAGTCAGTGATCACCGCAGTCAGAGAAACCTAACAAACGTACTAAATGGAAAAGCATTCCCTTCCCCTGCTACAACTGGTATTTTAGCTTTTCATTCGTTATTTAACAGAGTATGGAAAATGTACAGGTAAAAACCAGCCCTGCCGTTGAATCGACCTTCAATAAGTACCCCGATTCGATACGAAAGAAAATATTAACCCTCCGAAGTATAATCTTAGAAGCGGCAAACGAAATCGAGGAAGTAACTCATTTAGAGGAAACCCTAAAATGGGGCGAACCCAGTTATGTAACTAAATACGGAAGTACTATCCGGGTTGACTGGAAGAAAAAAACACCAGAACAGTATGCGATGTATTTCACATGCACAACCGAATTGGTTCCGACGTTTAAAAGACTTTATTCCGATGTATTTGAATTTGAAGGTAATCGGGCCATTGTTTTTCAAATAGACGATCATGTTCCAAAAGTCGTATTAAAAAGGTGTATTTCTGCCGCGTTAATGTATCATAAGGTAAAGCAGTTGCCTATGCTGGGATTATAATGCCACCCATCATTGACAGCAAAGGATGCTTTGTCAACACCTTCTCAAACCACTGCCTCTCTATTATACCTGTTTCTATACTCCACGGGTGACAAACTCGTAACTTCTTTAAATACCCTGCGAAATGCACTGGCGTCGGAATAGCCCACCTCATACATTGTTTCCGTAACCGTTTTTCTGCCCGCTTCCAATAGCTTTTTGGCTGCCTCTACCTTGACCCGTTGTATATATTCAAACGGCGTATTTCCGGTGGCTTCAATAAACCTCCGGTCGAACTGCCGTCGGCTGACCGCAAACCTGGAAGCCAGTTGTTTAACGGATATTTTTTCATGCACATTGCTTTCGATATGGGCTTGCGCTTGTTGAACCAGTTCATCCCCGTGCATTTTCTGTCCTTTGAATATGATAAATTCGGACTGGCTTTGCCGGTCCATTTCAATCTGAAATACTTTGGAGCAATAAATAGCTGCTTGCCGGTCGTAGTATTTCTCAACAAGGTAAATCATCAGGTTGAGGAAGGAATAAGCACCGCCATTCGTGTAAACCCCATCTTCATCCGTAATCAATTTATCCGGTTGTACTTCCACGCGGGGAAACATCTCTCTGAAATTATCCGCAGCAGACCAATGGGTAGAACAGCTTTTGCCATCCAGCAAACCGGAGGATGCGAGCAGAAAGGCACCGGTGCAAATACTGGCCACTTCAGCCCCGTCTTTATACTGTTTGGCAATCCACTCAATCAGCTCTTTGTTTCCTTCTACCGCTTCCCGATAATTGTGATTCAGTGAAGGGACAATGATAAGATCAGTTCTGGGGATAGACGAAATATCGGTCTGTGGCTTTACGGAAAACAAGTCGCCATAGAATTCCACTTCTGTTGAAATACCGGCCAATTCAATTTCAAATAATGATTCACGCCCGCTTTCCTCCCAGTACTTATTAGCTCTTGTAAATATATTGTACGGACCTACGATACTTTCCAGGTTATTTTGTCCCTCAGGCACAATGATCGTAAGATGTTTCATAATGTTTCTTTTTAAGGTAGAAATTTACCGGTGTCTAAATCAACCTGTTATAACGTCTAATTTACACCGGGTGAAAGTGATATATAGCCATTACATTGATTTTATAGAAATTATTTTAAGACAAAAGCAAAAGGAGGAAACAATGACCAACCACAAAACAGGAACACGTGAGGAGTGGCTTGAAGCACGACGAAAACTACTCAAAGAGGAGAAAGAGCTAACCCGGCGCAGCGATGAGCTTGCTAAAAAACGGCAAGAGCTGCCATGGGTTAAAGTTGATAAGGAATACCAGTTCGAAACCGATGAAGGCAGCGCCTCGCTGGCAGATCTCTTCCAGGGACGGTCGCAGCTTATTGTTTATCACTTTATGTTCGGACCTGATTATAAAGCAGGTTGTCCCTCCTGCTCGGCTATTGCAGACGGCTTCAACGGCTCCGTTGTACACCTGGCTAACCACGACGTCATGCTCTGGGCGGTATCACGGGCACCGCTGGAGAAACTGCAGGCATACAAACAGCGGATGGGGTGGACATTCCCCTGGGCATCCTCGTACGGCAGTGACTTCAACTTTGACTTCGCCGTCTCATTCACAGAAGAGCAACAGCGCCAGGGAAATATTGAATATAACTATCGCAAGGGCCATGCAAGTTCTAACAAGGATGAGGTTGATCCAAATGTAGAAGCTCCCAAGGCCGCACCGAAGATTACGGCAGGCACCGGAACGGACTGGGCAACCTACGCAAGGGAGGCGCCCGGTATGAGTGCCTTTGTGCTCGAAGACGGTGCCATCCATCACACCTACTCAACCTATGAGCGTGGCTTGGACGATCTGTGGGGGATGTATAAATGGCTTGACCGGGCACCACTCGGACGTAACGAAACGGGATTCTGGTTACGCCGCCATGACGAGTACCATAGCGAATGAACAACCATGATAATTACTCAGACATCCCTCGAAAATCATCCGAATGCATTAGAGGCTTTAGTGTAATACGCTATCCGAATGTAATAATCATTTGTTTTTAAACATAGAATCTTTGAAAACCAATCATGTCATGTTGAACCCCGATACTGTTCGGGACAAGTTTTATCAGCATCTGTAAACAATTGTTCTTAAGAAGCTTTTAAGGCACACTTGTTACTCCAGGTCCTAAAATTAATTCAAAGTGACACATTGGTCTTGCAAAGGTCTCCTTAAACCATCTTCAACAAAAAATTCAAACGACTGAAAAAATGAAAAATTCCGATCTTGTTATCATGACAACTGCTGAAGCCAAACCGGGGAAACAAAAAACCGTTCAGCAGGCATTGCGCGATGTGGCCAAAGCGGCACGCTCGCAGTCGGGCTGCATCGAGTATAATGTTTTTCGCTCCGCAGAAAATCCTGCTGTAACGGTTAATTTCGAACGGTGGGGATCAAAAGAGGAACGCGACACGTTTTTAGCGAGCGAAGATGTGAAAAAATTCGCTTCAGCCGTATCAGACGGATTTGTTGAATCACCGCAACCGGTGTCGTATGAAATACTGGAAGAAGCGTAATTTCACAGAAACCCGATAGGTCAAAAATTTGCCATATATTTCCCGCAGATGTGGTTACCCGCAGCTTTCGGAAATAGTCAGGTGACCGAATTTTACCGGCACCCTAAATAAAACGATTAACTCAACATTTTTACGATTATGCGCAAGTTTGTTACAGGACTCGCAACCCAAACATCAACTATACGGTGTCGGCGTCATGTGCTTGCACGGTGTTCTTTATTCCCTCCCGGTACGGAGTGGGTTTAAAAGCAAAACGCTGCTCAAATTTCCGGCTGTCAAATACGTAATCCCGGTCATATTGGTAATACATTTCGACGATCTCACTCATAACAGGCACAAACAGGCCCATAACTCGAACCATCAATTTAGACACCTCCCGGTACCTGGCTTTCACTCCCATTTCACGGGACACACCTTCTATCCATCCCTTACCTGTTGGTGGCTCTGCCGCCGTCGGGAGATGCCAAACCTGGTTATAAGCTTCATCCCTGTTGCCCAGTAATGCGGTTGCCTTGCCGGCATCCGGCGTATACGTAAAAGAATGCTTTACCGCGGCTGATCCTATCCAGTTGGCTTTTTTACCCTCGCTTAAGGGATTAACCACCATTTCGGTGAGCATGCTGGTGTCTTTAATATTGGGCCCGTAAAAATCAGCAGAGCGGGCAATTAACGCTTTAAGGCCACCTTCCTTTGCTTCTTCCATAATCATATTGGCTACCCGGGCTCTGACTTTTCCCTTTCGGCTGGGTGGATTGACGGGTGTTTCTTCGGTCATTCCATTCAGATGATGCTCATCATACATGTAGATGTTGTCAAAAAACACCAGTTTACAGTTATGCTCCTTACAGGCAGCGAGTACATTGTTTATCAGAACAGGCCATTTTTTCTCCCATACTTCTGCATCATAAGGAAGTCCCACCGTTACGTATGCCACCGATGTCCCCTCTACAGCGCTACGTACTTCATCCGGATTAAGCAGATCTGCTGCAACCAGTTCATCGGTAGGGTTGACTTTCTCCGGATTCCGGCTGACCAGCCTGATTTCATTTGTGTACTCCTTAAGAGCTTTGGCAAGTTCTCTTCCTATTGCTCCGCCTGCGCCTAATATGGTCTGCATAGATCAAGTAGTTGTTATTAAAATTGGCAAATTCAATATATGTACATTTTATCTGGTATTTCTAACAAAGACAGTCATCCCTCTCGCCGGATTTACCGGTATTCACTTTTACCCTTAAATTTTATTAATTAAGAATACCATTGTCCGCGCCGCATAAGCGCTGGGCTGTCAGGATGCGAGATGAAAATGGTCCCGCTGCCAACATTGGTTGCACTCTTTATTACCATACTAATTATTACCATACTAAAAAAGATGTCCAATTTCCCAGGTTTCAAGCATTATTAGAGTGAAGGGAAACACTCAACACAAATAAAGACAAAAATAAACGAATTCACCATGTCAAAGAGAAATAAAATTATTTTTTGGATCGCCACCGGCTTTCTTGCCTTTGGTATGACAGCAGGGGGCGTACAACAACTGTTTCAAATAGGGGGATATGTTGAAATTGTCAGCCAATTGGGATATCCGATTTATCTGTTATCCATACTCGGATTTTGGAAAATTTTGGGAGTTATAGCAGTTCTTGTTCCTAAATTTCCCTTAGTAAAGGAATGGGCTTATGCAGGCTTCTTTTTTGCCATGTCCGGAGCTGCGACTTCACATATTGTGGCAGGACAGCCGTTTACGGAAGCTATTCCTTCATTGGTATTGTTAACCATGACAGTGGCATCGTGGTATTTCAGGCCTGCGGGTAGAAAAATCGGGACCGTTAATCAGAAATAACAATTATGACTAAGCCAAAAGACGTTGATTCCTACATTGCCAATGCTCCCTCCAGGGCCCATCCAATACTTAAAGAACTCCGGGAAATCATAACATCGACGATTCCGGAAGCGGAGGAAGGCATAAGCTACAATGTGCCATTCTATAAGTTTCACGGTGTTCATGTTGGATTTTCCGCCTTCAAGAACCACGCTACCTTTGGCATTGGCGCTGACGTACTCCATAGCAAAAATCATAAAATGCTCGAAGAAAAAGGATACAAAACCGGGAAGGAAACCATACAAATCAAGTACGGTCAAAAAGTGCCGGCCACAATCATAAAGCAACTTCTAAAAGCGAAAATGAATAAAGCCAAAAGAACAACAAACTAAATGCAAAGAATGAATCCCAAAGTTGATGACTATATAAACAAAGCCCAAAAATGGCAGGAAGAAATAGAGCAGTTGAGAAAAATCTGTCTCGACTGTGGACTAACCGAAGCACTGAAGTGGGGAAAACCCTGCTATTCGTTTCAGGAAAATAATATCGCTATTATACAGCCCTTTAGCGAAACCTGTGCACTTATGTTTTTCAAGGGTGTCCTGTTAGAGGATCCCGGGGGAGTGCTGGAGAAACCCGGGAAACATTCTCGTATCGCACGACGGATTTCATTCACCGGGACGCAGGAAATAGTCGAGATGAAATCTATGCTGAAGGCCTATATTGATGAAGCTATTGAAGCGGAAAAAGCCGGTTTGGAAGTGGATGTAGAAGAGAAAACGGAACCGATTCCTGAAGAATTTCAAAGGAAGCTGGACGAAAATCCTGGCTTAAAAACTGCTTTCAATGATTTGACGCCCGGACGGCAACGAGGATACCTTCTGTATTTTTCTGATGCCAAACAATCCAAAACCCGTACGCGAAGGGTGGAAAAATACATACCGAAAATTCTTGATGGAAAGGGATTACGAGAATAAAGTCCTCAATGAAGTTATCTGAAAATTAATACCATCTGCCAATAACAAAACCCAGTGCTTTACCGTCAATTGGGCGATATATTGCATATCTCCCGGGGATTTGCGAGGGGCACTAAAACGGAAAATAAAATTGGAATGTCCAATTTCCAGCGTCTCAGTCATTATAAGGTTGAAACGCAGGCGTAAACCATAAACTTTTAAACCATATACGTAAAATGAAAGAATTCATGCTATTGTTCCGGCAGCCGAGTTATGACTACAGCGATGTTTCAAAAGAAGAGATGGCCGCACTCGCGAGAAAATGGAAGGAGTGGTGGCAGGACATCGACGAGCAGGGAAAATTGTCCAGTCGCGGGCCTCGTCTGGCGATGGAAGGAAAAGTGTTAAAGCCCGGCGGCGTGGTTACCGATGGCCCCTTCGTTGAAATCAAAGAAAAGCTGGGGAGTTTTATTGTCGTAAAGGCGGAAAACCTGGATGATGCTACCACATTAGCTCATGGCTGTCCGGCCCTTGACCAGGGAGGCAGTGTTGAGGTCCGACCCATCGGGAATCCCTGGTCGGGGAAAAAAGGATAGGCTTTGCTGGCTGCGAAACCTCGGGCATAGATTTTCACAGATTCATAAATTATTGTTTCATCGCGAGTAGTCAGAGTGATGTGTATTCCGCTATCAGCAGTCAGCTCACCATTCCCTCTTTGGGAAATTTGAGTTTGGCTGAACTACGGCCTCTTACTAAAATACTATACCTATTAAGCTGACGGCGGATAGCTGATCGTCAATTGTAAATCACTCACAAGAATTCGGCAAAACCACTTTTGTGAAGCCTGTAAAACACAAAAATCATAAAGCAAGCAAGTGGAACAGGAAACCATAAAGCAGTTATTTCACCGGGAATTTTCGAAAATGGTTGCAGTCATCAGCAAGCTGTATGGATTGTCCAATATTCAAATTGCCGAAGATGTGGTAAGTGAAACGTTTCTTCAGGCGGCCGAAACATGGGGAATCGAGGGTACGCCGAAAAATCCGACGGCCTGGCTGTATGTGGTGGCCAAGCGAAAAGCCCTGTATCATTTCCGCCGGAAAAAAATTTTTAGCCATAAAGTATCTCCTGAACTGAGGGTAAGACAACAACAGGATCAAGAAATTCCGGAGCCGGATTTTTCGCTGCATAATATCCAGGACAGTCAGCTGCAAATGCTCTTTGCAATATGTCACCCCGCCATTGCCAGCGAAGCCCAGATAGGACTGGCCCTGCGCACTCTTTGCGGTTTTGGGATTGATGAAATAGCCGAGGCCTTTTTATCCAACAAAGATACGATCAACAAGAGGTTATACCGGGCCAGGAAAAAGCTGCGAACCGAAAACATCCGGATGGAACTGCCGCCAAAAGATGAAATACCCGAACGCCTCGACAGTGTCCTTCGCATTATCTACCTGCTTTTCAATGAGGGCTATTACTCTAACACCCAAAACCAGGTCCTGCAGAAAGATCTCTGCCTCGAAGCCATGCGACTGGGACTGCTGCTAACCGGTCATGAGGAAACGGATCAACCCAAAACAAATGCTCTGGTGGCTCTCATGTGTTTTCATGCTTCCCGGTTTGAGGCCAGGCAACATACAGAAAAGCCTATCATTCTATACGACCAGCAAAACCCGGCATTGTGGGATACGGCATTGATTAAACAAGGTATGCACTTTTTGGGTCGGTCGGCACGGGGAGACGAGATCAGCTCCTACCACCTGGAAGCACGCATCGCCTACTGGCATTGCATCAAAGAAGATACTCCCGAAAAGTGGGAGGACATTTTACATCTCTACGATCAGCTTCTGAAGGTCAGCTATTCCCCGAGTATTGCTCTCAACAGGATGTATGCATTATACAAAGTGAAAGGGGCAGAAACCGCTATAACTGAGGCTGAAAAACTGAGCCTGGAGGACAACCATTTCTATTTTGTCCTTCTGGGCGAGCTTTACAGGCACACCGATCCGGAAAAGGCTATCATCCATTTTGAAAAAGCCCGGTCCCTCGCTAAAACCCCGCCAGAAAAGGAGATCATTCAGGCAAAAATCGACCGCCTTTCCAGCAATTCTCCTATCGGTAAAAAGAAACCTTGATCACTTTATTGAGTTCCGGGATATTTGTTGACAAGCCCGGCAGCAAAATGGCTGATAATTATCATTAGAGTAAACGAAGCTGCCCTTACTGGTTGACACTCAGCTCCCGCACTTCCTGAAGATTTTTCTTCAGCTCATCGTCAGTGAACGAGTGATCACTCAGCTTGCCGGCAAAATAATCCTCGTAGGCTGACATATCCACAAAGCCATGACCGCAAAGGTTGAACAGGATCGTTTTCTCCCTGCCTTCCTCTTTGGCCTGATTAGCTTCCCGGATAACCTGTGCTATCGCATGGGTCGCTTCGGGAGCCGAAATGATACCCTCCGTTTTTGCAAAAAGAACCCCGGCCTCGAAACACTCGAGCTGCTGAATGGCAACGGCTTCAATCAGCTCATCTTTCAGCAGCTGGCTACAGAGCACGCTGGCCCCGTGATAGCGCAATCCGCCCGCATGAATAGCCGCAGGGGTAAAATTATGTCCCAGGGTATACATGGGCAGCAGTGGCGTGTAGCCTGCCGAATCTCCGAAGTCGTACATAAATTCTCCCTTCGTCAGTTTCGGACAAGAAGCCGGCTCTACGGCAACAAAACGGGTATTTTTATCTTCGCTGATATTATTTTTAAGGAATGGAAATGAGATACCGGCGAAGTTCGATCCTCCCCCGAGCGGTGCAATCACCACGTCGGGATAATTGCCCGCGTATTCAAGTTGTTTGATCGTTTCCTGACCGATAATGGTTTGATGCAGCAACACGTGATTGAGCACCGACCCGAGGGAGTATTTGGTCTCCTCGTCCTGTACTGCGCGTTCAATGGCCTCGGAGATGGCTATCCCCAAACTGCCGCTGGTATCCGGATCTTTGGCAAGAATATCACGCCCAGCCTGCGTGCGATCGCTCGGAGAGGGATATACATCAGCACCGAACGTATTCATCATCACTTTCCGGTAGGGCTTTTGATCATAGCTGATACGAACCATATACACCTCGCACTTCACGTCAAACTGTGCACAGGCAAATGCCAGCGCGGTGCCCCACTGTCCGGCCCCGGTCTCGGTGGTAATACTATTTATGCCTTCCCGCTTGTTGTAATACACCTGCGGGACGGCCGTATTGGGTTTGTGTGAACCGCTGGGACTCACTCCCTCGTATTTGTAATAAATCTTTGCCGGGGTGTCGAGGGCTTTCTCCAGTTGATTAGCGCGATATAGTGGGGAGGGACGCCAAATTTTGTAAATATCACGTACTTCGTCCGGAATTTCGATATACTGCTCGGCAGAAACTTCCTGCTCAATCAGTCCCATCGGGAATATCGGTGAGAGATCCTCGGGACCGGCGGGTTCGCCCGTTTTGGGATGCAGCGGCGGCTGCGGTTTGTTCGGCATATCCGCTACGATATTGTACCAGTGGGTGGGGATATCGGATTCATCGAGAAAAATCTTCTTAGTCATGGCAAATACGATCAGGTTTTAAATGAGAGTGTACGGTAGAATAACGTGTGAATGATAACCGGATATGACCCGGTATTTATCCACTCACGATTGCCAATATGGGAATAAATGATTAAGAAAAAAAGAAAAAGAAAGGAAGTATCAGCCTTGCCGAAAACCTATGCCCGGATCTGCCCTCGATTATATCGACAACTAAGCCGGACTTAACCGGTACTTAATCGATTGCCGAAATCACCCTGTTTTTGTCCGACGTAAGAATTACTTAAGTGATGTGTCCGGTTCAGCGGACAACCAAAGACCACCAATCGCAGGCAGTACGGCCTTAAAAGCGGAGGGAGGGGGATTCGAACCCCCGGTATCCGGTTGGGATACACACGCTTTCCAAGCGTGCGCCTTCGACCGCTCGGCCACCCCTCCAAAGAAGTGGCAAATATAGGCTAATTTTCAGGGGCATGCAATGTTAATTCGACATTTGCACCATCCGGGGATCCATTTAAAATCCAAAGGTGAAAATCTGCTTCGAATAGGTACGTACCGGCTGACCATTATTCCGGGCCGGCTGAAATTTCCATTGCAGGGCGGCATCGAGGGTCACTTCGGTAAGTCCGTAATTAATGGTATCAACGATTGTGAAGTCACGGGAATCAGGTCCCTCATAAAGACGAATTTGTTCAATAGTGGCCTCCTCTACCCTTCCGTCGGTACCCACCAGAAAATTTACCGTGATTTCTGCTTTGATGTTCGCTCGCTGTGCCGCTTCGGGCGTCGGCGGCTCTACAATTCGAATAATTCGCGGCGGTTGATCGGGGCTGCCCGCAACCGGTCCCTCGTCCCTGCCCTGATCACCGATAGTCGATTCGGACAGCGGGTCGGCATTTTCTGAAAACTGGATATCATCAAGCTCGGTAATCTCTTCTTCGATGATTTCATCCGTGGGTTCCGGGATAGGAGCGGTCGGCCTGGGGGGCGGGGGCGGACCGCTGACCTGGCGGGTCATCACAGCGTCTTCGAGCATGACAACATTCTCCGAAAAATCACGCTCGCTTAGTGACTGGTTGCGCGTAGCCTCCGCGGGCCAAAACTTGACGAATGCCAGGATGATAAGCTGGGCGACGATGATTGCAGACAGCATGCGAATCCTGTACTGCGAATCTTCCCGGAGATTATATTTGGAGCTGTCAGCCAAAAGAGAATTTTTAAAGTGAAACCCGAATTAAAATGAGGACACTGCTGCAAGCCTCCTAAAAATACACCGCTCACCGGTAGAAACCGGCATCCTGCTTTTAAGCAACGTTCATAATGATTCCAATTCCTCTTTCATTAACGAAAAAACAGCATCCTTTGATTCGGTCAGGGACTTGAATTGTTGAAGGTCGACCGGATCCAGCACAGAAATTACAAAACGCTGCTTGCGAGCAACCCTCCAGGCTCCCCGGGGCATGGCCTCATGTCCCCCTTTCAAAACGACAGGCAGGATGTTAAAATTATATTTCCGGGCCAGTTTAAATGCACCGTTTTTAAATTCCTGAATCTCCCCCGTCCTGGTTCGGGTGCCTTCGGGAAAGATCATGGCGGGAATACCAGCCTTAACCGGCGCCACCAGGGCATCCAGCTTCTTGGCAGATCTCATGCTTCTGCGGTCAATGGGCAACTGGCCGGTCATAAATATCATCCAGCCGAAGATGGGTATACGGAACATGCTTCTCTTTGCGACCCATTTCATCGTCCACGGCAGCATATATAACAGGGGCAGATCTAAAAAGCTCTGGTGATTGGAAACAACAATGGTCGGCTGTGATATCTTTAGCAGATCAGCCCCCCTGATGGCTATCGACCAGCCGGGGTTGGCCTTCATCATGATCCAGGCCAGTCCTTTGAGCGATCTGTTGGAGATCGTATGAAACCGGTCAAACGGGAACGTAAGGAGATAAAGTACCGAAACGATCACAAAGAAGCTGATAATACATACAGCCCAGTAGATCCATATGATGATACTGGAAATGGTCTTCATCATTCGGACTTCATAGTCCTTTCCTGCAGTACCTTGCGGATAAACCCATTGTTTTCCTGTAGTTGCTGCTCCGCCTCCCCCCGTTCCATCCCGGCCAGGATCATGACGAGAGCCGTCTTAACATGTCCCCCGGCTTTTTCAAGCCACTCGCCGGCCTGTTCGTAATCTACCCCGGTAAACATCATAACAATTCGCTTGGATCGCTCCTCAAG
The DNA here is from genome assembly GCF_900129315.1 of Fodinibius roseus. GTDB lineage: Bacteria > Bacteroidota > Rhodothermia > Balneolales > Balneolaceae > Fodinibius > Fodinibius roseus. Next base: position 60,725 of record NZ_FQUS01000024.1, on the reverse strand, counting down.
CTTCTGGTTCGCAAGCTGCAGGTCCACCATCACATTTTCATATACTTTACCTTTGCGAATCATGGCTCCGGTTGTGAGCATATTCAGGACCATTTTTTGGGCCGTCCCGCTTTTCATGCGGGTGCTCCCCATGATTACTTCCGGTCCCACAGGAATATCGATCATCACATCCACGTCTATGGTAATCTGGGAGGCGGGGACGGTCGTCACAAACAAGGTGTGGCATCCCGTCTCTTTTGCTTCTTTGAGAGCGCCGTGCACATAAGGCGTGCGGCCGCTGGCTGCTATTCCGCATACGATATCCCTGGAATTCAGATCAACGTCGCGCAGCGCCTCCCGACCGTTGGATTCATAGTCTTCGGCCCGCTCCTGAGATCTGAAGACGGCCTCTTTTCCCCCGGCAATCAACCCGATCACCTGGCCGGGATCCGTACCAAAGGTGGGGGGGCACTCGACGGCATCGAGGATTCCCAGCCGTCCGCTGGTCCCGGCCCCGGCATATATAAGCCGTCCCCCCTGGTCAAAAGCCTCCTTGATCAAATCAATGGCCCTGGCGATCGCAGGCAGCTTCTTTTCCACCTGCCCGGCCACCTTCTGGTCCTCGGCATTAATCAGCCGGGCAATTTCGAGGGAATCAGCCACGTCTATTTCCCGCGTATTCGTATTACGCTGTTCGGTATCCAGGTCCTTAAGCTGGCTGAAAAGCTTTTGTTTGTTTTCTTCCATAGTAAATATTTTAATAATTACCCTTTTTAACGATCAGTCCGGCTAAGAGCGTTAGCCTTTCCAGATCCGCTAACGGTTCAATCTGTTCTTTCTTGTTTGATATTTCTCATCGGTCATTTCCTGCCGCTTCCATGCGATCCAATCCGATACTCCTTCATGAGGCTTTGCCCGATCTGGGTCCCCTCATCCGTACCAACAGGTGGCCGGCATGCCCTTCAGCGGGCGACCGGACAGTAGCACTAAAACTATGACCGGCGCTGCCACCATTCGGAACAAGCGGTACCGGGATTCCCCGGTTTTGACTGAGCAGTGTCCTCATTAGCCGGGCCGGCACGTTTTTTTAGCAGTGAGGCGGCCAGGGCCTGTATTTCAACCTTGCTGCCGTGTGCGGCATCCAGCTTTTCGGCACTAAAGTGGTCGGGAACAAAATGCGTGTCGTAATCCCCCGCTGCAAAGGCCGGGTGGGTTAACACATATTTGCAAAACGGGATGGTGGTCCGGCACCCCGCAATCTCATACTCATCCAGGGCGCGGAGCATCCGCCGGATTGCGTGATCACGATTCTGCCCATATGCGCATAGCTTGGATATCATCGGATCGTAGCTGATCGTAACCGCCTGTCCCTCTTCAATCCCGGCATCCACGCGGATGCCATTACCCGAAGGAATGCGATGCTTGGTCAGTGTTCCGGTACTGGGCAAGAAATGTTCGCGGGGATCCTCCGCGTAGATACGGCATTCAACGGCATGTCCCTCCATCCGGATATCCTCCTGCTTAAAGGGCAACGCTTTGCCTTCCGCCACCAGGATCTGCATTGCCACCAGGTCCAGGCCCGTAATCAGCTCCGTAACCGGGTGTTCTACCTGCAGGCGGGTATTCATCTCTAAAAAATAAAATTTTCGGTCGGCATCCACCAGGAATTCGATCGTTCCGGCCCCCACATAATCGACCGCCCGCGCCGCGGAAATGGCCGCTTCCGCCATTTCAGAACGCAAATCCGGGGTCAACATCGAACAAGGAGCTTCCTCTATGACCTTTTGATGCCGGCGCTGGATAGAGCATTCCCGGTCAAAAATATGCACGGTATTTCCGTGTTCATCGGCCATAATCTGAAACTCCACATGCCGCGGCTGCACCAGGTACTTTTCAATATACACGCGGTCGTCGCCGAAGGCGTTGCGGGCTTCCGATTTCGCCGCCTTTATGGCCGCTTCGAACTCCTCCTCAGTCTCTACAATTCTCATTCCTTTTCCTCCACCGCCGGCCGCTGCCTTTACGAGTACGGGGTAGCCAATCTCATCGGCAACCTTCTTCGCTTCTCCGATCTCTTGTAACTCTTTTCGGGTTCCGGGAGGAAAAGGAACCCCGGCTTTGCTCATTAATTCGCGGGCCGCTGTTTTATCCCCCATCGTACGGATGGCCTCCGGACCCGGACCGATAAAGAGGATGCCCTCCTCCCGGCATTGCTGTGAGAAATCGGCATTCTCGCTTAAAAACCCATAACCGGGATGGATGGCATCGGCCCCCGTTTGCCGGGCAGCCTGAATGATATTGTCAATCACCAGGTAACTTTCGGAAGAGGCGGCGGGCCCCACATGTACCGATTCGTCGGCCTGCTGTACGTGAGGGGCATCCGCGTCGGGGGTGGAATAGACCGCTACCGTCTGTTTACCCAATTCCCTGCACGTTCGAATAACCCGCGAAGCGATTTCCCCGCGATTAGCAATTAAAATCTTGGTTATATCCGGCATAAATTCGTTAAATAATGTGAGTTTTAAGCATTTGCTGCCACTGTTGCCATTCGCGACTGGTATTGTTATCCCAAATATCCAGCTCGTGCCTGATAAACTTCATGCGAAGTACATTACTCATGCGACGAGCGTAATCTATGCGCGGATCGTGATCGTAACTGACCAGCCTGAAATCAATATTCCGTATCTTATTAAGCAACGACTGCCGGCTTATATTGGGAATATAATCTGTAGGATTATTGTAATACACATCGTCTTCGTAATAGCCATCCATAAAACCTTTAATATCATAAATGCCGCTTATACCGATAGCTTTATCGAAAGCAGAAGGATGTTTCAGCGCTGTGTTAAGTGCATGATATCCTCCCAAATCGGTGCCGGCGACAATCAAATAATCGATAGGGTTCTGATCTTTGATATAAGGCACTACTTCTTCCACCAGATACAATTCATACTGATGGTGGCGAACCAGCCGCCTGGCGGGAGGGGTCGTTGTATTTAAAAAACTCTCCCCGTCATTTGAAGAAACACAAAAGAGCTGGTTAAACCCATTTTCAATTTGATATGAAATGGCATCCACCATCCCGAACTCTCCCCATTGATGGCAGGAAGCTCCCCTGGTGGGCAGGCCGAGAACCGGGGTCCCGGACGATCCATAAATAACCAACTCCATATCTTTGCCAAGGCTGGGACTACGCCATTTTTTCACCTTTTTGTTCATTACATTCCTCTGCAGCTTAATAGGATATCTAACTATTATAGGTACGGAATATAACAGTTAGCGTTCTTTAGTGTAAATACAGATGTAAAATATCTTGCGGTATTGGTCAGGCCTTATAAAAGAGGGCTTTGAAAACCGCTGTTTTGCCAACATGCTGCATTTTTGCATTTCAACATCCTCACCTGTAGCCTATAATTGTACCGGGCCCATTTCAAAACCCCGGCATTCAGGGAGAGAAATAGGAGTTAGAAGTTGATTGCGTTTGTCTGTAACTTTATCCATCTATGTCAAACCAAGATAACCATATGGAAAGGATCCATCATTACGATATCAAGTATGAATTGGGATCGGGCCAGCACGGCACGGTTTATTACGCTACAGATACCAGGCTGATGCGTCCTGTAGTCATAAAGATTGTACACCCCAGGCGTGCTGCCGAAAAACATATCAGGAAACGCATACTCGAAGAAGCCCGTATTGCCTCCGCTATCCAGCATCCCAATATCAGTGCCATTTATGAGGTAGGGGAATATGAAAAACGTCCCTATATCGTCATGCAGTATGTGCCGGGACGCACGCTGAAGGAGCTCCTGGAAAAGGGTCCGCTGAACCTGCAGTTCGCCCTTTCCATCAGTATCCAGATTGCAGACGGACTGGCGGAAGCGCATAAAATAGGAATCCTGCATCGCGACCTGAAGCCGGCCAATATTATGGTGACCGACGGTGGACTGGTCAAAATCCTGGATTTCGGGCTGGCAAAACGAAAGGAGTCGCCGGAAACATTGCCGGTCACCCATGATCCGAATGGTAAGACCACTGCAGGAGAAGGACAAGAGCTTCAATCCTCGCGCTTTGGGACTACAGCCTATATGGCCCCGGAGCAGTTTGTTACCCTGAGAAGCAGCAAACAGTCCGATATATTTTCCCTCGGCGTCATACTCTATGAAATTATTACCGGCCGGCATCCCTTTTTGTCGTCCCGCCAGACTGATCAATCACTCATCATACACGCCATACGGTCCGGTAAGCCCACGGCTCCCACTGTGTACCGGGAGGAAGTTCCGGAAACCCTTAACAGCTTGATTCTGAAGGCTCTTGACAAACAGCCTTCCAATCGCTTTAAATCCGTTACCGAGCTGCACGAGGCCCTCAAGATGCTGATGAAAAGTATGGAGTTCGAACAAGGGATGATACCGGGTGAAAGCTCTGCCCTTCTTCCCTCACCCTCTCCACGGCAGCAGGACGGCAAGGGTAAAAAAGACGACAAGCGTACCGGTGTTTTTTCTATGCTCACCGAATTCTTTCTGCAGAAAGATGATGAAGATATCCCGGAAAATTCTATTGCCGTACTGCCCTTTAAACAGGTGGAAGGCAATGACCGAAACCGTTATTTCGGGCTGGCCATGGCGGATGCCATAGCTACGCGTCTTTCCCAAAATGCATCAGTGGCCATACGTCCCCCGGGTACCTTTTTATCCCTTTCCGACCAGTCGATTGACGATATCGAAGCGGGACACAGGTTGCAGACCGAATACGTGCTGACCGGTTCTTTTTTTACGGCTGAAGAAGGATTTACGCTCAACTGGCAACTGGTGGAGATCGCTACCAAAACCATACAGGCGGGCAATACTATTTCGGTGCCCTCTTTTGACCTCGTCAAGGTGCAGGGCGAACTGACCGACGAGATCTTTGAAACCCTCTTCAACCTCGGAAAATTGGAAGGGCGGCAGGAAAAGACATCGCTGGATAATCTCTCCATTGATCTGTCGGAACAATACCTTGAAGCACAGGCCCTGCTTTCCCGTTTTCTGTGGGGATCGAACAATCCCAAAGATCTCGGGGAAGCAAGGATTAAATTCGAGGAAGTCCTTGACCAGGCCCCGGATTTCGCCGCCGCTCACGGGGGACTCGGCCGGACACATCTGAATTATGTGACCAACGGGCTGGGGGGACCTACTCATTTCATGAAGGCCCAGCGGCACCTGGAGCGGGCGCTCGAGCTCGACCCGGACAATGTAGAGGCCAAACTACAGCGGGCCTACACCTACCTGTGGCGGGGCGAAAAAGACCAGGCCCGCCGGGATATTCAGTATTTGCTTAAACATAACGGCCGCAATTCCGAGGTTTTGCTGGGTGCCGGCATCATCATACAGCTGGACGGCCTGCACAGAGAAGCGCTGCGACTCCTGGGCCGGGCCCTGCAGAAAAACCCAGCTGCGGCCACCCAGATCTATAACCGGCGGGCCCGGCTGAACCACTACCTGGGACAGATGGATTTGGCATGGCTGGAAGTCAACAAAGGGCTCACTCTTGAGCCCGACCACTCGTTGCTTCGTACCACCGAGGGATATCTCTACTTCCGCGAGGGCGGCTATGAAAAAGCGATCCCCATTTTAGAATCAGTCATTGCGGACGATCCCAACCGGCGGGTCACCTATCCCACCCTGGCCATGTGTTATGTACGCAACGGAGAGCGGGAAAAAGCGGAAGCGCTGATTACCGACGAACTGCTGACCATCGCTTCAACCGACTGTGAAATGGCCTTCCGCCTGGCATCCTACTGTGTGGTCGACGGCAACAGCACCGAGGCGCTGCACTGGCTGCGAAAAGCGATCTACCTCGGGTACGAAAATTATCCCTGGATCGCTGAAAATCCCGTTTGGCAACCGATGCATGACGATGACGATTTTAAAGCTATTCTTTCGGACCTCAAGCGTGTTTATGAAGACAACGCCGGGCGATGGGAAAAATTCCTGGAGGAGTTCTGGGAGTAATCAAAAACAACCGCATCCACGGCTTCCGTGCAGGTGGATATATCCTCTGTTTCCTCGATACCGCAAACAACCGGCTCCGCTCCAAGCTTGCGCAAATCGACGGCCTGCTACTTTAATTGGGAAAAAGTGCGTGCTAAACGAATTATATTATGGCCATAAATTCAATTTTCTTAACTTAAGGCGGTGTTACTTATCGTGACGTTACCAATATTCTTATCCACCCAACCCATTGAACTAATAACGCTTCCGATCATGAAAAAGATACTGCTTATCCTTCTCTTCTGCGGATCTCTGCTCTCTGTCAGTCACTCTGCCTTAGCCCAGGAAACAAGAATTGGCGTCGGCGCCATACTGAATGATCCCACGGGGCTAAGTGCCAAAGCCTGGATAAGTGAGGACTTGGCTATCGACGGCGCTCTCTCTTTCAGTCTGGGGGAAGACATCTCACAAGTATACCTGCACACGAATGTCCTGGAGCACCGGGACATGGTTATCGATAATTTCCAGCTTTATTATGGACTCGGTTTGCGACTGTTATGGACCGATGTGAGTGATGATTTTGTTACCGGACTCCGTGTACCGGCAGGTACGGTCTACTCCATCGAGGATTCTGATCTCGAAGCCTTCTTTGAACTCGCTCCCATCATCGACTTCAGCCCGTATTTTCGCTTTCATTTTGCCGGGGCGCTGGGAATGCGATTATATCTTAATTAAATAGAAACTACTGTTGTAACATATACAGGAGGTGCACTGTAGCTCTCCTCCTGATAGAGGCTTTGAAAAGCCAGGAATTTTGGCCAATACAACCCCTGAACGCATTCAAAACCGCAGCATAGGAAGGCATAGTGGAGGATGTTGAATGCGCGAAAATGCAGAGATCGGCCAAAAGAATGGTTTTGCAAAGCTCTCTATAAATAAAGCATTAGCTAAAGTAATCGCTTCAAAGATGAATAGACGCCTCCGCAAAAAAGCCAAAGAACTGCATGTCGATAAAATTAATCGTCATATTTTCCTCTGTGCCGACCAGACAAAACCCAAATGCTGCAAAAAGGAGATTGGCCTGAAAGCATGGAAGTTTCTCAAAAGAAGGCTGAAAGAGTTAGAACTGGATGGGGCCGGCGGCATCTACCGTACCAAAGCCAACTGCCTGCGCATCTGTAAAAAAGGTCCCGTCGCCGTCGTTTATCCGGAAGGCATATGGTACCATTCCTGCAAACCTGAAGTGTTGGAACAGATCATCCAACAGCACCTGATCAAAGGGGAGCCGGTCAAAGAGTATATGTTTGCGGAACAGCCGCTTACCGTAAATGGTGAGCATAAAAAGCCCTCGACTGATTAAAACCTACTTCTATGCCGAAAACCAAGATAATAAACTCCGGAATGAATCCCCTGGTCAAAGGCATCCTTTATCTTATGGGGGGACTCCTGGTACTGCTGCTTATCCTTCAGATTTTTATTACTTTTTTTGCCGATGACTATCTGTCAAGCAGTCTTAAAGAGCAGGTTCGGCAATCCACCGACAGCACCTACACGCTCAGTTTCGAGAATCTCAACCTCAACGTTTTTTCGGGCTCGGCCACCATCAGCAAGGCTCGCCTGCAGGCCGACACCTCCGTATTTTCGGGCCCTTCCTCATCGTCCGGCGGTCCCCCTGACAAGCTGTTTGAGGGAACCTTTGAGGAGATTGAAGTCACAGGAATGGATCTGTTTTCTTCGCTCACGGGCGATGAACTCAGCATTGGTACTATCAGAATCAGCAGGCCTGATATATCGGCACTCAGGAATCCCCACAACACCGGGATATCGAAAGACAGCAGCCGGTCCTCTTCCCTGGATTCGACGATTCTTGCCGCAATCTCCGGCCAGTACCGGGCGATTGAGATAGGCGAACTTATTATTCAGGAAGGGTACGGAACCTTCACGCAATCCGGTGATACGATTTCATCCCTCGGTCAGCTGGATCTTTCCCTCCGTAATATCCGGGTTGATTCGGCCTCCGCACAATCCGGACGCATCTTTATCACTGATGAGATGGAGGCGGAGAGCGGGAACTTTATGCTAAAGCTGTCGGACAGCCTGAATGTGCTACGTTTTGACCGGCTTTCCATTTCTTCCGACGACGAAACCATAAGCCTGGACTCTCTGCAGCTTGTCCCCCGCTACGGAAAGCTGGAGTTTGCCCGACGACACGGCAGTACCATTGACCGCATTGCCCTTACCATTCCCGACATGCAGTTTAAAGGCCTCGATTTTTCCCGCCTTGTCGATTCTGCCCGCGTCTATGCCCGTTACGGTCACATTCAGCGTCCCGAGCTTGAGGACTACCTTAACCGCGGCATCGCCGGGGGTCCCCCCACCTCCAAGCCACTGCCGTTCATTGCCTTTCGTGATCTGAAAACGCCGGTCAAAATTGATTCCCTGCGAATTGAAGATGCCTACATTTCCTACAGCGAATATGTAGGCAACACGCCGAGGGCCGGCACGATAACCTTTGAAGAGACAGATGCTGTCTTCCGGTCGATTAGTAACTATCCCGAGGATACGAAAGAGGGTATCACAACTACGCTGGATGCCGAAAGCCGGGTAATGGGGATGAGCTTACTCGAAGCTCATTTCGAGTTTCCGATGGATACCGGGGAGGGGTTTCACAAAGTCAGCGGACAGCTGCAGTCTGTTTCAATGCCTGCCTTCAACCGCATGTTAGAACATGTTGCTTTTATACGAGTAGACCGGGGACAGCTTAATAGCCTCGAGTTCGAAATGACGCTGAACGAAAACCAATCCAGCGGTACGCTTGTAATGAACTATGAAGACTTTAAAATTTCTGTGCTCGACAAACAATCCATACAGCAGCATGGACTGCTGGAAAATCTCAAGAGCTTTGTAGCCAATAATTTCGTGGTCAGAGCCAATAATACCCCGGAAACCGGGATGCGGGCAGGACGTATTCGCTTTGAACGGGATACAACCAAATCGATATTCAACTACTGGTGGAAGAGCCTGCTGAGCGGAATAAAGAGTACCATCCGAAAATAATTTGAGCGTCGCACAGCTCCCGGCACAAACTTTATGCGTAATACGGCTGAAACCGGTTAGTAGAAACGTTATACTCCGGTGTATCATTTGGCTGAATCCGGGTGGTTTTACTACGATATTACTTATATTCATCCCCCCAAACCTGAACGCGTATCGCTCTGCCACTTCCCCGAAGGCCATTTGGGACACCAAGAACGATCCTCATTATTCACCGGTGGTATCATAGGTGACATCCAGACTTTCATCCCGGACCAGGTCGTTATCCCGCACCTCTTTTAGCTTCTGCTGCAGCCGCTCCCGGAATGCAGCCACAATATCCTCGTACTGCGGGTTCCCGGCCAGGTTGTTATACTGCTGCGGGTCGCGCTCCATATCGTACAGCTCCATACCCGATCCCGCGTCTTCATCATACTGGATATAGGCCCACTTCTCGGAGCGAAGCAGGTACGCAAATCCTCCCCCCCACCGGTGCATCGAAAAGGCGGCCTCCCGGACCTCGTGGTCCGGATCCTCCAGCGTTTGTACCAGGCTCTTGCCCTGCAGGTGCTCCGAATACTCCAGTCCCGCCATTTCCGCGACCGTGGGATACAGGTCCAGCAGCTCCACCAGCGAATGGCTGACCGCCGGCTCTTTCCCCGGGGCTTTGATGATCAGCGGCACCCGCACCGACTCCTCATGCAGGCCCACCTTCATCCAAAACCGGTGCTCGCCCAGGTGAAAGCCGTGGTCGGAGGTAAAAATCACAATCGTGTTTTCCTCGAGCCCTTCCTCCCGAAGCGCCTGCAGTACCTTCCCCAACTGGGCGTCCATATACGAAACCGCCGCGTAGTAGGCGGCAATCGCTTTTTTCTCCTGCTCGGGGCTCATCTGCCCGTTCACGCTGGTCACATAGTTGATGCCCCGCTCCGGGATATCATCCCAGTCTCCCTGAACCCTGGGCGGCAGTACCATCTCCCGGTAGGGATACGGCTCAAAATATTCCTTTGGCGCTACAAACGGCACGTGGGGACGAAAAAAGCCCACCGACAGGAAAAAGGGCTGCTCCGTTTCCGCGTACGCCCGGATCAGCTCCGAGGCCTGCTCCGCCGTGCGCCCGTCCGTATGCGGCTGTCCTTCCTCGGCTTTGACAATATTCATCAGGTTCCCTCCGTTGACTCCCTCCTCGCGCAGCACCGGGCGCCGCCCGTAGGGGTTATTCTGGACCAGCTCGCTGTCCCCCTCGGCATGAACTTCCGGGGCCGGGCTGTTGTAGCGCTCGTCCCAGGAAGCCGGGTCGTCGGCCCCGTGGCGCCCTTCCATGATATCCACCGAGCCCATATGGAAAATCTTACTGACCCGCGCGGTCCGGTAGCCGTTTTCCCGGAATAGCTGGGCCCAGGAGTTTCGGTCGGGTCCCACGTTCCGGCGGCCGCTGACGTAGCCGTAGGTGGTGGTCGCGCTCGGGTAATACCCGAACATCAGCGAGGCCCGCGAGGGCCCGCACACCGGGTACTGCGAGTAGGCCCGCGTAAACCGTGTGCCCTCGGAGGCCAGCCGGTCGATATGGGGCGTGGTCCCTAATTTATTACCGTAGGAGGAAACCGCCGTGGTGGTCAGATCGTCGGAAATAATGAACAGCACGTTGGGACGGTCCTGCCCGGGCTGCTGTTGCTGGGCCGTGGCTGTTGGCATTGATGGATGGAGGGCCAGCAGCGCTGCTGCCACCGCGAAAAAAGAAAAATGATTCATTACGCTATGTTGACCTTGGATGAATTATTATACCTGATCTCTGAACCAGCGAGTTTACTGGCTATCCTTTCCTTTGCTAATAATTTGACTTTGAATCCGCTGCATTTGCCGGGCATATCGTTCTCCCAATTTTGCTGCAGAGGGACTGTCAAAATGGGTTCCATCCCCTTTATGCACCAATCCTTCTGAAGAAGCTACGCCCGTATAGGGAATTTTGTCCGACGCTTTTGCAAGTTCCTTGTTAATATTTTCACTCGTGGTTATGAATCTTCCCAATTCACCTGCGACAAAAGGCAATTCCGGATTATTGACTTCTGTTCTAAGGCGTTCGATAAGGGTCGTTAATTTTGCAACATATTGAGACGCATTACTGGGATCTTTGTCCGATTCGCCCTGGTGCCATAATACTCCCTTTATTACGCCGGATTTCATTGCCTCTTTTATTCTGACAAGAGCGTCGTCATAGGGATGTGTTTTTGTCTTTTCATCAAATGCTCCCGGTTTCCACAGATCAATAGAGGTTCCCCCGACAGCAGTCGGAACGAGCCCGATTTTAGTTCCCGGATTCTCTTCCGCCATTTTAATTCCGAACGATAACCCAGGGCCTACTCCTATAACAGATGGCTTATCAAAATGCAATGGATGCTGGGCAACTACCCACTGATTATCCTCCTTCAGCATGAGAACCCGGGAATGCCTTTCATTTTTAAATTCTTCGGTTATCTCTCCTCTCCCCGCCATATTGGACTGGCCCATGAGAAGATAAATATGGAAGTCAGGATCTGCATTTTCTTGAGCATTTGCATAAAATGTAAAGGTTATAAAAAGAGCAATCGTAAGATAAATTTTAAGTACCATTTTGTTTAATTCCCAGAGAACACAATCATTTTAGTTATTGAGAATCATCGAGTAGATTGGGTTACCTTACGTTCACTCGCTTCATAAACAATTTCTATGCCATACAAAAAATTATCGTAGCCTTAGGTGGTGGTCGCCCTCGGTTGATACTCCAAAAATAAACGGCGCCCGCGAGGACCCACAAATCCACTGCTGCACGTAGGCCCGACTCCTTCGAGAACAACCGGTCACTATGGAAAAGTGCCTGGAAGTATCTCTACTTATAATACTAATAATTTTTATTTATTCAGAAATAAGTTGGCTCTTCGTTGGAGATTCAGGAGCGGGCCAATTCAAATATTTGTGAAGGAAACGAAAGGTTCCTTTTCCGTTGATCTCGTGCCCGCCTTTAAAAATCTCAAGCTCTGCACGCTCACTAATCCCCATCATATCATACCAGCGTTCTACCTTTCCGAACTCCGAAGCAACCATTTCATATGGGGCTACCCCATCTAAATAACCATCTTCAACCATAAAGGGGCGCGGAGCTATCATCGCTGCCATTTCTGCATGGGTAAATGTATTCCCCATGTTCCATTCATAGATCCCTATCGAATCTTCCCAATAATAAGAGTTTGAATAGTTCGTACTGACGGCCTTGTTGAGCCAATCGTTAAAATAAGCCGAGCTGACCACAACGCTGTAATCTTTCAGCACGACGGGGACCCGTAATGCCGTTCGTCCACCCCAGCTTTTACCATAGAGAGCAATACGATCCCGGTCTACATAATCACGGGATTTAAGAAAATTCAGAATTTGCTGATGTTGGGGGATAATGATGGAATACACACTCTTTTTTAAGGCTGTGGCTTTTCTAATATTAAACTGATAAGGATTATACGGAGCAAATACTACAAAGCCACGGTTTACGAGCGCATTAAGTACATGATGATAGCTTTCTACCCTGATAGAGGTTGTCGGTAATCCCCCAATGCCATGTTGCATAACGATAGCGGGTCGTTTATCATCGGGATTTATATTTTTTGGGACAGCTAAAATACCCCAGGCATTTACGTCCGGCCAAACATCCAGGGCTACCTCATATCCTTTCCAATTTTCCTTATCATAAATCTGGCGTACCCGGGGATTCAATGGCAGCAAATCTTTGTCAATTCTGCCTACCAAATGATCGTAGAATTGCTTTCGATAAGGTTCCATACTCCGATCCCAGGATTGAGGAGATGACAGATCTCCTTCTAAAAACTGATACCGTCTGCGGTCAGCCGTGGGTATCATATCCTGGATATAGTCCTCCATGTTGTAAAAAACCCGCCGATGCCGCTCCCCGGGATCCGTCGGACGATGCATCGTTACCGAATTCAATAGTTTGTCCGGTACTGAGTCGGCAGCATTAATACCCAAATGATCAATAAAAACGCGCAATGCTTCATCGGTCCCATGCCCCACGACATTGTCAATCAGCGATACGTCTGGTTGCAATGAACTTTCATTCGGGAAAAAATTATTAAGTTTTTTTATTTCACTCTTTATTTCATTCGTAGAAGGGGTCCTCAATTCTCCCGCAAGCGCAAAATCTCTCTGTCCCTTTTTTACAGGAAGAGGTTCCTTAACGCCGGGTACAGGAGCAGCTTCAATTAGCAGGCTCCTCGGAGTGATTAAACTTGCCATTTCAGCATCACCGAATTCGGTCAGTAATCCCCAAACATTTCGATACACAGGTTCACGCCAAAGCTGCTTGCGAGAACCGAAATAGCCGCTTACCCATGCCGCATCAATACGGGTATCAAGAGCAGCAGAATAAAAAGCAAGTAATCCGCCTTCTGCATACCCCATGACTCCGATTTTCTCATCGGACTTACCGGTCTTGTTTTTAACCAGCCAATCTACGGCAGCCAGCACCTTTTGGACCTCCATTCCGATGATGTGGTGTCCCATGACGTAGCTCTGCCGCCAGATCCACTCTCGATGCGTTATATTACTCCATCTGGATACCGAATAATCATCCAAATTTTGCCAGGGATGTGCAGGAATTAACTGATCCCTGCCGGAATGCTGCGTTTTCCGGTTTATGATAGTCGGGATTAACACCCGAACTCCCTTTTCAGCCATTTTGAGAGCCGTGCCCGGCCCCTCTTCTAATCCGGCATAGCCTTCCGGCGTTTCATCTGCATCGGGGATAACAACAGCTGATGCCCTAATGTCACCTTTGGGTATTAATAGCAGACCTTCGGATTTGAGTCCTTCATGAATGGTCCATTCTACCTCGTATATTCTGCTTTTTTCTGTATCGGCAATTATAACCCCATTACCCGGATCACCCTTTATTTCCAACGTCACATCAGAAATGGTATCTGTAGCTCCAATCATCCTCCGGAGATCATTCCTGTTGTGATCAACCGAGACGTTATAAGCATGTGGAGAATCAAATTGCCGATTCCAGTATTTCTCCCGGTCCCCTATTACCTCTGACGTGTATCGAGTCAAGAATCGATCAATACCCGCATTAACGCTCTCGGCCATCTTTTCTTCATATTCAACATCATAGGGTTCATCAAAAAAATCTATCCGATCGGCCTGTGCCACCGCATCCGAATAGTTCATTAACAGCAGCATACCCAAGGTTAATAACCAAGGGATACCATGTTCAGTCAACTTATACTTTTCCAATATTATGAGGTTTTTAATGGTTCATTTTTGATCCTGCCCTATTTAACAACATGTACAATCAATAAGATGGAGAGGGGATGCGCCTCTCCAGTGAGGAACTTATTAATAATGGGTAGAACTATGCGAGATAGTACTCGCACTTTCTACCCATTCTCAGAAAGCTGATTGTTCCGACAACTACTATTCCCAACCGGGATTCTGTTCCAGGTTGCCATTGCTCAGCTCAATTTCACTTCGCGATATGGGATTAAGATAATCACGGTCCAGCTTAAATCCGTATCCGCCGGGAATTCTATCCTGATAAGGGTCGAGAAATCCGTTGGCATCCACGGGGTAGGTATCGCTGTCCAGCTGAGAAGCCTTCAACCCCTTGGGCCGCTGGCCGACAATCAGTTCATCCGCCGCAGCCCAGCGTGCGATATCATCCCAGCGAAATCCTTCTGCCGCGAGCTCGACCCGGCGTTCACGCCTTATCTCATTTATGACGGGCGACAATTCTGGAAAATTCCATTCGGGGTCATTCGAAATATCTGAAAGCACCAAATTAGGCATATCCACCCGGTCTCTCAGTTTTTTGATGGAATTGTTGATATCCTGCTGGGTTAGGGTACCGAGTTCGGCCTTGGCTTCCGCAAAATTCAGCAGGACTTCCGCATACCGGTAAATAATGGAGGGGGATTCTTCAAACTGGGGCGTATGATTTTCCATACGCGGGTCATAGCCCTTTCTAATAACATAACCCACGGGATTTCTTCTATCCGTTGCGGTATTAAGTTGTTCATAAAGGTTATTATAATGCACTACGGAATCTTCATAGACCATCCACGGGGCGCCAGGGGTGGCAATGGTTTGTTCAAAGCGGGGATCGCGGTTTTGCTGTTCCCGGCTCAGATCATTATATCCCTCAAACTGGGAACTAACCGTAATCGGCTCCCCATCGACACATAAGTATACATCAGCTAACTGTTTGGTAATCCCATTTCCCTTAGGATACTCCATTGAGTAATTAATCTGTCTTCTAAAAGAACCTTCTCCCTGTCCCAACTCATTATTAAATTCCTTCCAAAACATCACCTCGTCATTCGAGGCGTAATTATACCGTTCGGTGGCAAACAGATCATAATAGTCCGTCTCAGGATTGCCGGTTGAATAGATGTCGTAAAGACCCGATTGCATAATTTCGGTCGTGGCCTCCACCACCTTGTTAAAATACTTTTCGGGCTGCGGGTTATCGACCCCAAAGGGTGTACCGTCATGGTATTTCTCCCAGGTACCCTCATAAAGAGCTACCCGGCTTTGAATCAAAAGAGCCATCCACCGGTTTACCCGCGAAGCCCCATCCGTTCTCTCGGCCGTAAGATAAGTGGCCGCAGTATCCAGATCCGCAATAATATTATCAGCCACCACATTTCGGGGGTCCCTGGATTCGTAAAGCCTGGGAGATTCGGGACCTACGGTGGTTTCCAGCCACAGGACATCACCGTAGCTTCTCAGCAGGTCAAAATAGATGAGTGCCCGAAAGAAATGGGCCTCGCCCACATATTGCCGGTACTCCTCGAAGTCCGCATTTTCTTCCACTTTCCCATAGTGGTCAAAGAAGTAATTGATATCCCGGACATCATCATAGAAAATACCTCCCCCGTCGGAAAGAACCCTGGTGCCCTCCAGCCTGCTATTGATATCATCACTGACCTGGTTATCGGTTCCAAAATCTTCCCCCCATGCGCCGTAGATTGGAAAGGAGTCATCATCATAGAATTGATTGACGTAAGCCTCCAGATCATTCGGTTTTTTAAAGTACTCCTCAGATGATATTTGATCTTTGGGCGTTCTCGTCAAAAAGCCATCATCACAGGCACTAATAAGAACGCTAAACGCGATTAAACCGATAACTGCTTGTAAATATTTCATAACTGATAGATATGGATAATGGTTCTAAAATTCTAAGTTAACACCAACCGAAAGCGTACGTGATATCGGATAAATAACGCCCGACCTGTTATATCCGCCTTCTGATGGTTCCGAGGCAATGGCTGTCTCGGGGTCCATTACTTTGGGCAGCGATTTAAGGGTGAGCAAATTCGAGCCCGCAAAATAGATCTTGGCGCGTTGAATCTGAAACCTGTTTAACAAGGTTTTGGGAACCGAATACCCGACTCTCAGGTTCCTTAACCGCAGGTACGAAGCATCGAGAACATATTTGGACTGGGTTTGATGATTTTTGGAGGTCTCCCCGCTGAAATATGGCTTGGGGAAATACGCATCCGTATTGGGTCCCAGCCGGCCGGCGGCATCTGCCGGTCGCCAGTAGTCCAGATTCTTCGATCCTTCATATATTCCTGAACCGTTGGGGGAGGAATTCAAGCCCCAGAAGATTAATGAATTTCCCGGGTGGTAGTCACGCTTGCCTACGCCCTGCCACAGCATACTGAAATCAAACCATTTCCAGTTGAATCCGGCCTGCAGGCCAATATTATACCGGGGCGTCGTATTCCCAATCACGGTCAGGTCCCCGTGATCATCCAGGGTTCTCGACCCTTCGGAGATAGCGCCGTCCCCGTCCAGGTCCACATACTTCATGTCTCCCGGACCCCAGCTGCTGTACAGTTCCGACTGGTCGGGCATCTCCTCCCCTTCGGACTGGATAATACCGCCGGTCTTATAGCCCCAGATTTCCCCGACTTCTTTCCCCTCATACCAGGTGTCAATCAACCCGTTTTCATTTTTATACTCCAGGATAGTTGTCTTATTATCCCCCAGGCTTGCCCTGACGTTATAAGAAAAATCAGGGGAAAGGCGATCGTTCCACCCCACTGCTATTTCATAGCCCCTGGTCTCCAGCGTAGCGTTATTCATTTCCGGGGCACTTGTGCCCAGTACTCCCGGGAGCGACTCCGACGGACCAATCATATCACTGGTTTTCCGGTTAAACCAGTCAAATGTTACATCGAGGCGATTGTCAAGGAACTCCGCATCGAAACCGACATTCGTGGTCGTTATGGTCTCCCACGTCAGGTTATTGCTAATGAGTCCCGGTGTGGTTGCATAGGGAGGCCGCTCACCCCCGATAATCCAGGGGGCCTCGCTTTGAACGGACACATTGGACAGGTACATATAGTTATCAACCTGCTGGTTTCCCAGGGAACCGTATGAAGCCCTGAGCTTCAGGAAATTGACATATTGTTCTACCGGTTCCCAGAAATCCTCTTCTGAAATCCGGTAGCCAACGGCACCGGATGGAAATAACCCCCACCGGTCGTCCTCGGCAAACCGGGAGGACCCGTTGTACCGGCCGCTGATTTCAAGCAAATATTTTTCATCATAATTATAATTCAAACGACCAAAAATCCCGCGGGTCGCCCAGTGAGACTGAGCATCATCAACGGAAGTCTCCCCCAAAGAGGTGCTGATGGAGGGTACTTCTGTTGTTATC
Organism: Fodinibius roseus; assembly: GCF_900129315.1. Classification (GTDB taxonomy): domain Bacteria; phylum Bacteroidota; class Rhodothermia; order Balneolales; family Balneolaceae; genus Fodinibius; species Fodinibius roseus. Next base: position 43,031 of record NZ_FQUS01000024.1, on the reverse strand, counting down.
AACTCACCTCCCCGGCCATATAGATTGGCGTAGGTATTATCCTCCTGCTCAAAGCCGACCAACGCCTTGAAATAATGGTTTTCGAGGCTATTTTCATAGGAAGTGCGGACGTTGAATTTCCTGTAATTGGGTTTGGCAAACGTCACCTCATGGGCGGTACCCGGCTTACCGATGTTGTCAAACTCCCCGTTTCCAAGTTCCACCATCACCGGCTGCGGATTTCGGGTATTACGGAACTGTTCCAGGTTATAATTGTAGGTAAAGGTAGTCAGCCAACCCTCCACCGGCTCGATCTCCGTGCTCAAATTCAGCCAAAAATCATTATTCTCCGTCTGATCTCTTCCCGCATCCTGCAGGTTTCGTATATGACCATGCTGTATGCTCCCGTTGATATTATACTTCGGGGTCATGGGACTGAAGTTCATCATATTCACGAAAAACCAATCTCTCTCCGCGGTCGTTATCCCTATAGGATAATCCGTTTTTGACTGGATGAATTTGCTGCTCAAATCGATACTAAGCCAATCGGTGACGTCCGTCGTAAGATTCGCCAGGAAATTGTACCGCTTGTAATAATCATAGCCGTAATTATAAATGCCATTATCTTCGTTATAGCCGGCTGACAGAAAATACTGTATATCCTCACTGCCCCCATTGACGCTGAGATTATGCTTCTGCCCGAAGGAATAGTCCTTCGTAAACTCATCGGGCCAGTCGTAATTGGCATTCCCCTCGTCTCTTCCCGCCCACAATGAGGATATGGGATTCTCCGGGTCGTACTCATACGGGAAATCCCCATTGATATAGCCTTTAATCCGCTCCATCTGCTCATCCGAATAGACGGCCGCTTCCCCCGCATTCTGTGCAGCCTGGTTAAACGCCGTTGCCCACATTAATGAACTTTGCTGGTGGGGCAGTGCGATGGGAGAATCAAACGACAAATTATTGCTGTACTGAATACGGGCATCCTCGCCGGGACTTCCCTTTTTAGTTGTTATCAGAACTACTCCAAAGGCGCCCCTGGAGCCATAAATGGCGGAGGCCGAAGCATCTTTCAGCACAGAGACGCTTTCGATATTATTGGGATTGATATTGTTGGGATTCATTTCTACCCCGTCCACCAGAATAAGGGGGGAATCATCTCCGCTGATTGATCCCATGCCCCGGATATTCCAGTCCGGCGTTGATCCCGGCTCGCCCCCGCGATACCCCATGCTAAAATTCAGGTTGGGCGAGGTACCCCGCAAAAGATCGCCCACATTGGCCTGGGCCCTGTCATCAAGGTCCTCCCCTGAAATCTCATCGATCGAGCCGGTAATATTTGCTTCCTCCTGCGTACCGTACCCAACCACAACCAGCTCGTCTCCAAGGACAGCTTCGGGCGTCAATAATATCTCTATACTTGTACGTCCCGCAATGGGCACTTCTTTCGATTGATAACCGATATAAGAAACGACCAGCGTATCCTGCAGTGACGGAACGTCTAACGAAAACTCTCCTTCCGCATCGGTTGCCGTACCGCTGGTGGTTCCCTTTATCATAATATTCACCCCCGGAAGCGTCTCCCCGGAGTTCGCATCAAGAACCTGTCCCGATACCGGTTCCACAGCAGCTGGTGCCGGCGCTTCGGGCACGTTTTTCTCCTTGATTACAACCTGACCGGAAGGAGAAGCCAGTACCTCCAGGTCCGTGCCTTCAAATAACTTCTTAAAGGCATTAATAACGGTTATGCGATTCTCCGACATATTGATGCTCTTGTCAGGCAGCTTGCCCCGGTCATATGACAATCGCACACCCGCCTGGTTGGCTAATTCAACCAGTGCCTCTTCCAGCGGAACCTCATCATAGGAGACCTTGATGGTTTTGCTATACAACCAGGTGGTGTTGCCATTGGAGGCATACCATTCAAGGGGCGCAAAATTTTCCGCATGGACCCGCTCCTCCTGCGCCCATCCCGATTGAAAAAACAGGAACATACATACGATGCCCAGCAAAAAGAATCTTCCTTTTTTCAGCTTACTAATTTGCATACGATTACACATCTTTTTGTTGTTAAATTGAACTTATTTTTTAAAAAAGGTATACGAGTTGTCCGAAGAGGAATCTTCCCGGTATTCCATTTCCAAAGACAAGGCAATAGCCTCTAATACTTCCTCCAAAGGCTGACTATCGGTAAATGACCCGGTAAACCGGCGGTCTCTCAGCTGTTCCCCGTTATCACTTTCTATCTCTATGGTGATATTATAGTACCGCTCCAACGTTCTCTTTACTCTCAAAAACTGTTGATTGGAGAAGACCAGTTTCCCCTCGGTCCATCCAAGGTGAACAGCAAGATTCTCTACTTCTGTTACCTCGGCAATGCCCGCAGGTGACAATGATCCTTGCTGGTTATGCGTAATTTCCTTCCCGTTACGTTTAGCTGTATCCTGTTTCGCTCGCAGCGCAACCTTCCCTTCCGCTACGGTTACCTCTACTTGTTCATCCTCGGAATAGGCGCGAACATCAAACTGCGTACCCAGAACTTCCGTCACCGAACGATCCGTCACAACCAGGAAGGGGCGGGCTGAGTCTGTCGCCACATTAAAGAAAGCCTGTCCCTCAAGCTCCACTCTGCGAAGAGAATCGGAAAACGTCTCCGGCGTAATCATCTTACTTCCGGCATTCAGTATAACCCGCGTGCCGTCACTGAGGCGAAGATGGGTACGCTGCCCGTGTTCGGATACGATTTCCTTATTAGTGGGAACCCGGACATCAGAAACAGGTTCTCCCCGCTCCCCGGGAACCGTAAAAAGAAGGATCACGGTAATCATCGCCGCGGCGGCGGCTACCAAACCCCATTTAAACTTGGGAGCCCTTTTATTAGCAGATACCTCTGATCCTTTCTTTTTAACCGCCTTCAAGCCGGCAATATCTTCTTCCTCCTCATCCTCTTGCTCTTCAAAGTCTCTTCCATGCCGGATATTGTACCGCAACCAGGCCGAATCCACATCCCAGTCCTCTTTTGACTCGGCCGGGGTCTCCAGCAGCTTTTCGACAAATAACATAATCTCTTCATGATCCGGATCTGAATCAATCCATTTTTGGACCTCGGCATGCTCTTCGGGACTGCTTTCCCCCTGCACGTATCGCAGAATTTTTATCCAGCTGATATCTTCCTCGTTCATCTAAAAGTTATTTCTTTTGAATGCTTCATTAGTTATTACCGGAAAAACCGGGTATACCCCTACAAACTTTTTTATTTTTTTTAAAAGTACTTGTAATGCCTTGTGCGGTTGGTTTCCGGGTAGCCTTTCAATGGCCGCAAGACCTGAAATTATTGATGTAGTAAAGACGCTGACAGGAGCCGGTGCCCAATGGAATGTTTCCTTAACAACAATACAAGGGGGTTACTGTATCAGGCAGACAGACCGGAGGCCGTTAAAACAATACCAAATACGTTGACATAAATGCGCAACAATGTTTCTCCGGAAACGGATAGGAATGAGCAATATAATTCGGATTACGGGCAATGAGTATTTACTCAGAAGGGATTGGATTACAGCCCTAAACCCACGCGCACCGATAATCCTAAAAGAATTGATTTGAGCGTCTTAAAGAGGATTCAAATGGAAATGCCTTCGGATGATATAAAATGGGACAGTTCCTGGCGGAGATGTTTTAGCGAACGGCTGATTTGTGTTTCCACGGTTTTGATAGAAATTCCCAGTACTTCTGCAATTTCCCTGTAGGTCAGATGGTCCTCCCGGCTCATCAAAAAAACATCACGGCGGCGATCCGGCAGCTTGTCAATAGCGGTCTGTACGGCTTGCTTAAACTCCTTGCCATTTATTTCTTCTTCCGGACTCACTTCCCTGCTTTCCAAAAATGTCAGATCATCGAGCTCAGCAAACGCATCCCGTTTTCGTTGATTTAAATGCTTAAAGGATTCGTTACGAACAGCGGTATACAGGTAAGCCCTTAATTTGCCATTCGCCTTGAGTCCCTTCCGGTTCTTCCAGACCTTGTGAAAAACGTTGTGGACAACATCTTCCGCCGTGGCTTTGGACTTTACATAGCGAAAGACAAATTGGCATAAGCGAGGATAATAAAACCGGTATAGCGCTTCGAACCCTTCCTTTCTTCCTTCCCGGATCTCTTCGACCCATCGGTTTTCACGATCAGTACGTTCCTCGTTTGTAGCTGATTCCATACACCCGGTCATTATTTTTTAAGCTCGGCGTGCCGATTTAGATGATCTGCCCCTTTTGCGGTTGTTTAATTAAGAGTTTTATAATTCATTAGCAAATATTTTATCCCTCGAAATTCAGGCGACTGTTTTAAAATAAAAATACATCCTGTCGGACTTACCAAATCCTACTTCGATTCCGTCAAACTTGGCCGGATTCCGATCCCTTCTTCGTTAAATTGGCCACCATTCGTCTCAAAAGAGCCCAAAATTGACTCGAATCGTCTGACTCTCCGTGCTCTCTCAGTCAGACAGGCTCCTTGTGAGAGTTGTCAGCGGCCGGACAAAAAATCTTCCACAAACTCATCGTCATTCAAATGGGGATAGCTCTCATACACCCGGTCGATCTCTTCCATCTGTCCCTCGGAAAGCGTTTCATCCGGATTCAGGCACCATCGCCCCTCTAACAGTCCCTGCCGCCGGAGTATTTCATGGATTCCGGGGATGCAGCCGTGAAAGTCGTGCTCGGCGTCAAAAATAACCGCATTGGTATCCGTCACTTCGATGCCTCTTGTCAGAAGTTCTGTAAGGTCGGCTCCTTCGTGATCTCTTTTTTCTTTAATCTCTTCCAGCAGTTCCACCGCCTTCCGGGTCCATACCGCCCAGTGTCCCAGTAGTCCCCCTACGATCGACTTCTCCCGGTATTTACCGTTGACCTTAAACCGGTAGGTGGTTAACAGGTCCGGAATGATATTGTCATCATTGCCGGTGTACAGGGCAATATCCTTATATCTGGAGGAAGCACAAACCGCTCGTACCACATCCAGGGTCTGATACCGGTTGAACGGAGCCATTTTAATAGCATGGACAGTGGGAATTTCAGCAAAGTCCCGCCAAAAGTCATAACTGAGCACCTGTCCCCCTACCGCCGGCTGCAGGTAAAATCCAAACAGGGGAATCTTTTCCCCCACTTTTTCCGCTCTTTTTATCAACTCCAGCTCGGAGTACTCCGAAAGTCCGCCCATGCTCAATAATCCCATGTCGTACCCGAGAGAAGAGGCCAGTTCCGCCTCCCCGATCGCCTGGCGGGTGGGTCCCACAATACCCGCAACCTTCACAAAGGGGCGGTCTAACGAAGCGTTATCCACCTCTTCTGAACCGAGACGCAATACCGGCTCAAACAGGTCAATGTCCTTGTCCCGGATTTCAAACTGCGTGGAATGCACGCCCACGGCGACACCACCGGCGCCACTGGCGATATAATAGCGGGTCAGCAACCGTTGTCGTTCTTCGTCTAATTCGCGGTTGGCGTTCAGGGCCAGTGGATGGGCCGGAATGACCGTACCCTCATGTAATAATTCTTTTATCTCTTTCTTCAACATCTGTCTATCTCTGTCTTATCTTAGAATTTACCTGATCGCACCTGAAAGTGTGTCGGTTTGTCAATTGTTTTTTGATCCCGCTGGACCCACTCTGCCGTCCATTCTATGATCTGGTTCAGGGAAACCGAGGGATAACCGAAAAGTTTATGGGAATGAGAAGCATTGTTCAGCAGGGAAGTCGGCTGTTCTTCATTCACAAACTCCGGTTCCTGTTCGAATATTCTGCCAAACTGGTGGGCGACCGACCGGACCGATATGGTTTCCGGACCGGTCACATTCAGTAGCTTGGGGGGCGTTTTACAGTGCAAAAGCGACCGCAGGGCGATTTCATTGGCGTCCCCCTGCCAAATGACATTCATATGACCGTTTCGCAGGTCAATAGGTTCTTGTTGGTAGACTGCTTTTGCTATTTCCAGGAGGTTTCCATATCGCATTTCCACCGCATAATTGAGGCGGAAAAAAAGCATCGGGATGTCATAACGATGTGAAAAATGTTCGAAAACCCGTTCTCTGCCCAGACAGGACTGGGCGTATTCTCCGACGGGGCCCGGGTCCGTTTGTTCTGTTGCGCCTCCCGAACCGTAGGGAACAAACGGATAAATATTTCCTGAAGAGAAGGCAACTATATTTGAGTTTTTGAACTTTTCCGCCACGCGTCCGGGCAGGTAGGCGTTCATGGCCCACGTCAGGTGCTCATTCCCTGAAGTCCCGAATTTCTTGCCCACCAGGTACAGTACATTCCCGGGCTCGGGAAGAGCCTGCAATTCCTCTTCGTTCAGCAAATCCGCTGCAATGGTTTCAATGCCGTAATCATCCAACTCCTCACGCTGCCCGGGGTCCGAAAAACGGGAGACGCCGATGACTTTCTGATCGCTTCCGCATGCCTTGAATGCACGGGTCGCGAGTTTCGCCATACTGGGCCCCATTTTACCTCCGACCCCCAGTATCATGATATCACCTTCAATCTTCTTAACGTCTTTTATTAACCGATCTGAAGGTTTCGATAACCGATCTTCCAATTCTTCTAAAGATTTCATAAAAATAAATTTTTAAAGTTTCCGAATGCTAATCCGAATAATACGAGTAATCCGATGATACCCAGAAGGTTGTCGAATTTTTTGTTTACCAAAGCTCCCATGAGATCCTTGTCGTTTGCCAGAATAAAAATTCCGGCCCCGATAAAAGGTACAATAAAAATAGTGATTCCCTGGGCAAAAACAATGAGCTCGAGCGGGAGTTTTCCGAATATGATGGCGATGGTGGCCCCGGCAATCATAATTAGCGAAATACAAATCCTGACCGGCTTGCTGCTCAGATCACTGCCCAGTGACAAGGCATCCGCAAGCAGCGTCCCCCCGATGGTAGCATTGCCTATAAGCGAGGAGAACGAGGCCCCAAACAGTCCCAGCATGAACAGTGATACCGCCCAGTTTCCAAAAAGGGGCTGAAGGGCCAAACCCATATCCGAGGCCGAATTGACCTCGATTCCCTGGGGATACAAGATAGCGCCGCTTCCCACCAGTATCATCGCCGAAATACATCCCAGAATAAAGATGCCCGAGAAGCTCTCCTTGACTACTTTTTTGACTTCTCCGCTCTTCCAGCCCTTTTCCTGCACCAGGTAGGACTGGTAAAAGGCCCCCACAATAGAAAAACTGGATGCCACCAGTGCCACCACCAGCAACAGCGATCCCGCCGGTATGGAGGGTACGGCTCCCTGCACGACCTGCGTAACATCCGGCTGGGTAATGATCAGGGTCAACAGGAAGGATACCAGCATGATGCCCACCATGAGAATCATCACTTTTTCCAATACCTTGTAAAAGGACTTGAAAAACAGCAGCAGGATACCACAGACGAGGACCAATAAAATCCAGGGGACGGTGGAGGTTCCGAGCGGTTCCGCAAATGCCACGCCGGCTGCAACGGCATTACCCGCCTGAAAAGAAACCGTTACCAGGAAGATCCCCACGCCTGTAAATAATGAGGCCCACTTTCCCCACCTCTTCTTAAAACTTTGCAGCAGTGAGTGTTCGGTAGCAATCCCAATCCGGGCGCCCATGCCCGTAAAAGCCATCATCAGGATGGTGGATATTATGATTACCCACAGGAGCTCGTATTCATAGATGGCTCCCAGCTTGGAGGTGATGGTCAAACTACCCGGACCGAAAACCAGGGCGGCGGTAATGATACCCGGACCTAAATAAGCCAGCCATTTTTTCGTAATGGTGCTGACATCCTTATCGTTGTCATTTGTCATAATGTACTCAACTGATCTATTGCCGAATTCCTACGTTTGGGCCAGTTTCTGCCGGAAGCCGATATCATTTTGCTGCCTTACTATTTTCGCTTGCCCGAATGCAGTCGATCCGAGAGCAACGCGTGCTTTTTCAACCCCGAACCGTTCTGGGTATGCTTTCAGAAGTAAGCCTTAATATATTACACTTATCGGTTTATTCAAGCGCTTTCTGATACCCGAATATCCTCCGGTGTCTTGTTTACTAATACACATAAATACTCCGGGAGTATTATAAAAATATAATTTCAGTTCTTTATGCATTTGCTCTCTTTATACTCCATTTACCTGAAAATCAACCTGCCTTACCCACGAAAAACTAATCGCAGAGGTGGCTAAAATACAGAATTCAAACGCTACTGCTCATCCTCCGGTAACCGATTCCGAACTTCTTCCACTTCCCCGGGGGTAATTTCGGATACGTCATTTCCCAGCTCGGTTCGGATATAGGTCAGTATACGGGCAATTTCCGAATCACTTAAAAAGTCGAAAGCCGGCATCGACTCGGCGTATTCCCGGTCGTCCTCCGCCGCAGGTTCCACCTTGCCGGTCAATACGGTCCGGATCAAGGCCTCCTTGTCGCCCGTAACGGCCGACGATCCCTTCAGAGGCGGGAAAGTCCCGTGAATACCTCCGCCGGCCGGCATGTGGCAGGATGCACAATGCTTCTGATATATCAGGGCTCCTTCGGACAGATTTTCGGAGAAGGAGGCCAGGGAATCCGACACCATTTCTTCCAGAGATTTAATCCCCTCTATCTTCTCGTCCTCAGAAATCTTGAAAAGCCTCAGAATGCGATCATCTTTGGGCATTGGGAAATTTTCCTGTTCTTTCCAATCCCGATTACTGGTGGCAACGTATACGTCCCCCGACGGCGAAACAGTTACATCCCGTAATCTGCCGAATACCTTTTCCAGGTAAAGCCGGTCCCCCTCAATAGCCGTTCCTTCCCCGGACAGCGGCAGGACATGCAGCGTGGCGTCTTTTAATGTAGATAAGATCAGCGAATGCTGCCATTCCGGTATATTAGCTGACCCGTAATAATCTATGCCCGCCGGGGCAATGGTGGGAGTCCACGCCTTCAGCGGTTCTGTAATGGATGAATCGGCACAAAACGCCTGTTCGTCCGCCCTGTCACAAAATCCTTCGACATCGGGCCACCCATAATTTCTGCCTTCTTTGATTACGTTTATTTCATCGTCCGTTGCCACTCCATGTTCGGAGGTATACAACAGTCCCCGGTCGCCGTACGTCAATCCCTGCTGATTTCGAAATCCCCAAGCCCACACCGGACTGCCGGGAAAGGGGTTATCTTCGGGGACAGTGCCATCCACATTTAGCCGGAGAATCTTACCGCCCAATGAACGGATATCCTGGGCATTCTCTTCGTTACCGGCCTCCCCGGTGGCAACCATTACTTTTCCCCCGGGAGAAATCTTCAGCCTGGAGCCGTTATGCCCTTTCCCCCCCGGAATCTCCAGCAGCTGTTCAGCCTCGCTCAGCGTGTCCGGACCGACGGTATAGCGTACGAGGTTCAGGGTAATCCGCTCACCCTCTTCCCCTTCCCTGGTATTGTACAGCAGGAAGATATACGGAACGTTTTGCTGGTCAGGATGAATGTCCATTCCCAGCAAGCCCGGCGTGGTTCTCAGGTACACATCCTGCAGCTTCAGCATTTCAATCATCTCCCCGGTCCGGGGATTCAGCTTACTGACGATCCCCTTTTGCTCGGACATCCATATCCAGCCGTCCGGCCCCCACGTAATTTCCCAGGGAACCTCCAGGCCCGAAGCAATGGTACTAACCCCGACCGTTGTAGAATCCAGGGTAAAATAGGTTTCAGCCTTGGATTCCAGGGAAGGAACTTCGTCAGTCCCCCCGCAACCCCATAACAAAGCCAGCGTCAGAACGGTAAAAAAACGGCCACAAGTTCTCATAAATATCCGTTGCCAGAGTCTTTCAAAACCCTGAATATTAACATTAAAAATAACATCCGCATTCTCTGTTTTTTTAACCTCCAGTCAATATAACGGGAAAGGGTCTTCTGCTATCTACCTGGAGAAACCAATTGCTCATAGTGTTTGGATGATTTAAAAATACCGCCACTCTCCCTGTAGAAGTGCCTGTTTAACTCAAAAGTACCATCCGTGACTTTCGTCCATGGAGCATGTCCCGACGGATGATAATCCCGCATGGATTCCCAGTTCTGATAATTCATGTCGCCGTTTGTTTCCATGACCCCCATATTCAGTCCCGGAAAGGGGTGCAAATGAGCGGCCAGCAGTTTATGCCAGTCAACCAAAATAGGATTCACAGTCAGATCTGAACACACGCAGGGAATATCCTCTTCATAGGCCAACCTGGCAATCTTGAGAGAGATGCTCAGGGTCTTGGCGATCCCTTTCAGGACCAGGACCTGGTAGCCCTGTTCAATGCGCTCTTTGGCATCCGCTACATTATGAACACTGTCATCGGCAGCGATGGGGACCCCTACCCCGGATACATCCTGACTGTTATCTTCGCTCAGGGGCTCCTCCACAAATAAAATACGATCCAGGGCCCCTATTTCCTCCGCATGATCGATAAGCCGCTCCAGTGTCTTTCTTTTCTCATACCGGCCATTGGCATCCATCGTGTATATGATGTTACCGTCGGGCGTCTGGGAAGTCGATTTGTCTTTAAGGGCATTATGAATTTGAGACAGGCGGTCCATATCCTTGCGCAGCATCTCCTCCTGGCTGCCCGGCTGACCCGTTTTAATTTTGATAATAAAGTAGCCCCGGTCCACCGCATCTTCTATCGCCTCCAGCGACATGCCATAGGAAACCTGAAACATAATTCCTATGCGGTCATTGTGATACGATAGCGCCGGTTTAAAAGGTTCCGGGATCATGGTCCCGAAAGTGGCCCGGTTGTTTTCTTCCGCATACAGCAGCCATGCGGCGTTGTCCAGACCGATCAGGGCATTCAATATGAAATTTTCGTTGACATCTTCCTTCCCTGTTATCCGGCGGGCTTCTTTTCTGAGCTCGGGAAGCAAGGAATCAATCAGCGCTACCGGGGTTGCAAAAGAAACAGACCTGCTCATTTGCAGCGCCCGTTCCGTCAGCGCATACATCAAGGCATTACTGCCGGCTTCAGACCAGGAGGCAAACAGATCCATATCCCCGTAGAGTACGCTCTGGGTCCCCAACCCCACTTTGGTGTGCCCGTTTTCCGATGTTAACCTGACGACCGTCTGCCACAATTCCGAAAGATAACCGCCCTTGAAACCAAACGGGATTTTTAGCTTTTCCCGCTCAAAGTTCGATCGCGTTTCAGCAATTCTTATTTCATTTTTATTGCTCATAACTCAAATAGTCCCTTTTCCTTTACTTCAAGAGAGCTTTGAAAAAAACAGGAATTTTGTTCAAGGTCGAGGCTCCGGGGAGGTTGGAATCGCAGCATTGATTATATGTGAGAATTTCAACCGACCAATAACGCCGACATCGGGCAAAAGAGCAGGTTTACAAAGCCCTCTTTAAAATTTAAAAGTATTTCTATCTCTCTGCGAGGGATATACCACATCCAATGCGTATTATTTGGCCTTACGCATTTTCTCTTGCTTTTGCCATCACATCGTCTAAGGTTACCGGTTCCCCCCCTCTGCGTTTGCTTTCGTCGGCAGCCTCCATAAACGCATATATTTCCAGCGTCTCTTCTCGGCTTATCGGCGGCTGGCCCGTCTTAAAAAATTCCACGATTTCGACCAGCAGCGGCCGGTAGCCATTATAGGGACCGATTTCAACTTCGCCCTCCTCTCCGAAGGCTCTGCCGCCGTAACTGTGCTTCCCGGACCGGCGTCCCCGGAACGTCCCGATACGCCCGTCTTCCCAGGTCCCGACCACCACGTCGGTATCATCGCTGTGTACGCGGACCACGCTTTCGCAGCCGGTCTGCATAACAGTAAACAGGATCTCCACTCCATGAATGCCGTACCAAAACAGATCCGGGTGGGTCTCTTCCAGGCTGGCGGGACTGTAGGTATCGGCGCCCGTCACTTTGCCTATCGCTTCTCCGTTTCTGATTGCATAGGCGTTCTCCATATACCGTAGGGAAGAGGAAGAAAAGGTCGGTACGTCATATCGCTCCGCAGCGTCATAGATGGCGATGGCATCGGACAGCGATCCGGCCACGGGCTTATCGATGAATACAGGCTTGCCCGCTTCAAAGACGGGCAGAGCCTGCTCGAGGTGCCGGTTCCCGTCATTGGTTTCCAACAACACCACATCCACCCTGTCCAGCAACGCATCAATGGAATCGACGATTTCCACGCCCATTTCCTTCATCTGCTCGGTATAGTCCGGTATTCTGCTGTAGCTCGACTCTATTTTCAAACTCCCTTTCGGATAAGCGGCCACCACCGGAAACCCGGCCAGTTCGGGCGCCACTTCCGGATCGTTCAGCGCTTTGGCGAAGGCCGTACTGTGGGAGGTATCCAGTCCGATAATACCCACTTTCGTTTCTTCGGCGGGTCTCGGCCGGCTAAATAAGGCGGCCGGGCTTTGCAAACTCATGCCCAACCCTGCTGTTGCGGCTAACTTTATGAAATTTCGACGATTTACTGATCTGTCCATAGATAGAAATTATGTTTAGAAATTTAGTTTGTCACGATACGAAGTTATTCCAGGCAGCTTACACATTTACTCCCACAGCTGGTTTGGCCATCCGATACAGGTCTTATCATCTGTCAATTCGTCTGACCACAACATCTTCCGGCGCAGGCAAAACAACGCATAAGGGAAGACCTCAGGAGTAGTTTTTTTATCAGCCACTATGACCGTCTCCCAAAGATACAGGCCAATATTGCGATATTGAGATTTTATTTTACGGCATTGAGATTTTACTGACTTTCCCCGGAATCAATTTCCCTGATCTTGATATTCCGAAAAGCAACCTCGTGACCGTGGTCCTGCAGGAGAATATGTCCCTCTGACGCTTCTCCAAAATTTTCATGCTCGCTGTACTTGCTTTCGGCAACGAGATTCCGGAACTCTTCACTTCCCCGGGTATATTCCACCACTTTCTTTCCGTTCAGCCAGTGCTCCACGTGATCTCCCTCCGCGACGATACGGGCTTTGTTGAATTCCCCGATAGGATTGACTTCCTTGTTCTCGGCCCTGTACAGTTCATACACGGAAGCCAGCGTCCATGTACCTTCGACATCGGGTCGGCTGTCATCGATAAGCTGGTACTCCAGGCCTACGGCCGATCCCTCGGGTTCGGGATAGATCTCCTTGACAAAATATTTGATCCCGCTGTTGGCTCCTTCGGTCAGTTTAAATTCAAGCGAAAATTCAAAGTCTGAGTACTGGTTTTCGGTGATGATATCTCCACCAAACTCAGCTTCTCCCCCGCCGGAAGCAACTACTTTGAGCAGACCGTCTTCCACTTTCCACCCTTTTTCAGGGAAGTTTTCTTTATAAACGCCCCTCCACCCGTCGGTGGTTTTTCCGTCAAAAAGAAGCACCCATCCTTCCTGCTGTTCTTCGCTGGTCAACGTATTGATCTGCGACTGTCCGGTCGGACTTTTCTGCTCCTGCTGATCCGATTCCCCGCCTGACGCTTCTGAAGAAGCCTCATCGGAGCTGCAGCCAGCCGCTGTGAACAGCAGTAGCAAAATCATAACACCCAGGTGCTGAGAGATATTTCTATCAATATTCAAAAAACAATTCCAATTTTTCATATATTCAATAAGTACTTTAAAATTTATTAATAATTGTTATAACTGATTGCAAGGTTTCCGGTTACGAAAATTTATAAGGAGCCGTGTAATCATATGATCGGCCCACCCGGCACCCCGGGCCACAACCATAAGCATCCCGCTACTCAATCCGGTCAGCAGCGTGGGATGCGCCCTGTAGCATCGGGATCATCCTTCCTGCGGGTCACACTGCGGGCTGCGAATAGAGCCCGCTGTTATCTGAACCTCACATTTAAACGCATCTCCCGGTCTCCAAGTCACCTTCAGGTGTCCCGGGATCGGTTTTTCGATCCATTGCACTTACCACTACATTACCATTGTCAACGCAGTGAAACGCCGGCGCGAGTGCTCCAGCCCAATTAAACAGTGGGCTCCCATCCCGGCTCATATTCCCGGCCCCACAGCTTCATCGCTTCCTCGTCGTTCACAATCTTGCCGGTGCCGGTATCGCAATTGAGCGTTCGGCCCGTACGGTGGGCGATATTGCCCAGCTGGCAGAGCACGACACTTTTGTTGGCATCTTCGATGGGAGAGTTCAGGCTGCTACCCTCACGGATCGCATCCCGGAAATTCCCCAGGTGGGCAGCATCCAGATCGAATCCGGGTCCCGTCGTGTCCAGGGCGTCATCCCCTTCCACCGTAACCTTCTCCAATTCATTGCCATTATTGTCAAATCGGGAATACCCGTTGCCGTGAATGACCAGGCTTCCGTCGGTACCATGGAAGGAGGCTCCCACAGAGCTTCCCTCGATAGGTTGACCGTTACAGCTTCTCCCCTCCCAGGATATGGATTTTCCATCCGCAAAATCGTAGGAAGTCAGCTGCGTATCCGGAGTCTCCCAGTCATCGTCATAGGCATAGCGTCCCCCATTGGAGCTTACCTGCTCGGGGTAATCCACCTCAAGTCCCCATCGACACAAATCAATAAAGTGGGTGCCGTTGTTGAGAATTTCCCCTGTTCCCCAATGCCAGAACCAGTGCCAGTTGTAGTGGATCAGGTTATCCTTGTACTCCCTGCGCGGGGCGGGGCCCTGCCAGAGCTCAAAATCCAGTCCCGACGGTACCGGGGCCGTCTTACCGTGACCGATGGATCCCCGGGTATTGGCATACCAGGCGCGGGCAAAATAAGCATCACCTATGGCGCCCTCCTTCACTTCCTGTATCCCCTGTACTACGTTGGACCAGGAACGGCGCTGGTTCCCCATCTGTACGACTTTGTCGTATTTACGGGCAGCTTCCACCAGCAGTTCTCCTTCGCGGGGATTATGGCTGCACGGCTTTTCCACGTAGACATGCTTGCCCGCCTTCATTGCTAAAATGGAGGCCGGGGCATGCCAGTGGTCGGGTGCGGCAATGACCAGGGCATCCAGATCCTTGTCATCCAAAATACGCCGGAAATCCTTGACTTCCTGCGGTCTTTTTTCCTGTCCCCCCGCCTCTACCGCTTTCATGCCGTTTTGGATAGCCTCATCATCCACGTCGCAAATATACGCTACCTCAGCGCCCGGCAGAGCGGCAAAGCCTTCCGCCAGGGCAGCTCCCCGGCTGTTGGTGCCCATCACTCCTACAAGAACTTTTTCATTGGGTGATCCGCCGGCAAAAACCTGTGGTGCCCCGGCACCTGCAATTCCCACGCCTAATCCCAGGGCTGACATTTTTTTCAAAAAATCTCTTCGCTTTATTTTGTTATCCATAATATGTGTTGATTTATTTATGAGTATAGTCTTTTAGAAACCTTTGCAAAACCGTTTTATTGCTCGATCTCTACATTTTCAATAGGTCAAAATCCTCCTGTACAAGCGACACGCTGCGGTTTTAAAACCAATCGGCCTTTGGTGTTGAAAAAACCCACTTCCAAAACCTCCTGCTGAATGGCATCTTTATGCTACCCCTGCTCATCCTCATCTTCTTTCAACCCCTCAGCCGAGTTTTCATCCAAAAAGAGGATGGTATTCGGGTGTCTTCTTAGCACAGAAGCCGGGCAATCCGTCGTAATGGGACCGTACAGAGCGTCCCGCACGGCCTGCGCCTTCCGGCTGTCGGGCACCACGCAGCTGATGACATTGCTGTCCATAATAGCCGGAATGGTCAGCGAAAGGGCCTGTTTAGGTACATCTTCGATACTGTCAAACCATCCCTCTCCCACCTGCTGATTGCGGGATTTGTCATCCAGCTCTACGATCTTTACCAAATGGGGATCATCAAAATCCGCTATGGGAGGATCATTAAAAGCAATATGGCCATTTTCTCCGATTCCGATACATGCGACATCAATGGGATGATTCTTCAGCAGCTGCTCATACCGGTCGATCTCTTCCTCGATGTCCTCCGCATCCCCCTGCAGGAAATAAGCCTCTTTCGGCTGCACTTCATCAATAATGCGTTCATGCAGGTATTTGCGAAAGCTGGCCTTGTGACTGGGGCTCAGCCCGATGTATTCATCCAGGTGAAAGGTCGTTATCTTCGACCAGTCCACCGACTCCATATTTTTAAAAGCATCCAGGAAGCTGAACTGAGAAGCTCCCGTTGCCAGCATCAGGTTCACCTGCCCCTTCTGCTCAATGACGGATTGTATATTCTCAGCTACGAACTCGGCCGCGGCCTCACCCATGGTTTCCCTGGAATCGTATGCCTGAACGGTTAGTGAATCAACTCTGGTTTTTTGTATAAGATGGTTTTGTGCCATAGAATAACGTGTTTATGCCCTGCTAACTTTTTAATAGTTAAGAACGTATGCTTTTGATTATACAAATAAAAAATATTTTCCCACAAACTTAAAATTACTTACACATAGTTTAACATCCATTGATAACTTCGAAGCTCGGCAACCTGGGGCACACTGTGTCCCTCTTCGTGATTGAACAGCCCTGTGCTACAGGGTTTGCCATATAACTCGTAGACCGACAGTGCCTCTTCAATAAACGGCCAGCTCTTGCTGCCGTCGGCACTGTCCCCGCCCACCAGCAAAAAAGGCCGCGGGGCGATAAGCCCCAGCAGTTCATGGTGATCATGCCCGAAATCCCGAATTTGCTCACTTAAATACCATGGTGCATCCCAGTTGGAGAAGCCGGTACTGATGCCCCCTTCACTGCTCACGGCCGCCTTTACCCGTTCATCGAAAGCCGCCAGGTAAAGCGCCTCCTTCGCCCCCAGGGAGTGTCCCATCACCCCAAGCCTGTTCCCGTCCACCATGGACAGATGCTGCAGCACATCGAGTCCCCGGGAGGCGTCAAACAGCATTTTTGCCATGCCTTTGGCGTCCGGGTGACGTTTGTTAAACTGTTCAGCCTGCTCTTCGTAGGAACGGCCCCCTTTATCCACCCATAGAAAATTCATGGGACTGAACGTCACGCAGCCGAGCTGGGCAAGCTTCAGGCCAAAAGCTTTTTCGGGCGCACCCCGCACGCCGGCCGGTTGCTCAATGGTGTTGTCCGTGGTCGAATGGAGGGTTAAGACCCCGGGCAGCGGTCCGTCATGATACCGGGGCTTAATCAGATAGCCCTGTACGATCATACCCGGCTCTCCCTCATATTCCACCAGCTGTCTGATCACCCCGGTCGGGCGATCTTCTTCAATGACCTCCGATTGCGGAGGATCGGGATTCCCCGGCAGCGGTCCGATAAAATTGAGCCAGCGCTCCCTGATCAGGGCACGCTTTTGTTTCCAGTCCGCCAGCGATTCGATCGCCCGGCCTTCCGCGTCCACCCGCAGAGGTGAGAGTTGGGGATTGCTTCCGGATACCCCCTTATGGGGCTGCTGAATCTCTTTCAGCCAGGGAACCTCGCGGGCCCGGCTTCTTTCGGGTCGTTCGCTGCCAGCCGCATGCGGAGCTATACAGCCGGTGAGGGCCGCCGAAGCAGATAGCCGCATAAAATCGCGTCTTAACATATTGTCCGTTTGCTTTTTCCGGAATCTGGGAAAACACCGACTCCTTTATTACCGTCCAAATTAAAGAAACCTTTGCAAAACCGCTGTTTTGCCTATTATCTATATTTTTCACGATTTCAAAATCCGCATGCATCGTCTATACACTGCGGTTTTAAAATCACACTGGCTTGGGGATTGAACACCTCCTCCAATTTTTCAAGGGCTTCTTGAATATAGATAAAATATGAACTTTTACAGGAATCATTTAACACCTGCTCGTTCGACGAATCGAAACTTTCATAGCATATCACCCCTGCCATGCTCCGCTAAACGCCATAACATCGCCAGTCAGCAAACCGTCAATTAATATGTAATAATCATAATAATCCATAGCGCAGGAATGAATTCCCGCGCTGTGGATTGGATATCGGACCGGGCACTATTTAATAAGCTATTCGGAAGCTCTTGGTCCTACCAGGTTTCCGCTTCAATTGTTTCAAGCGGAGGCTCGTTATTCTCAGAGCCGGGGTAGCCCGGATTCTGGTTAACTCTTCCCTGGGTATTGGACTCAATCATATTATCGGCAACCGGCCACAGGAAGTTATGAGGATTGATATGGGGGTGAATACCACCGACAATCTCCACTTGATCTCCGATGGGATACGGAATCCCGATCGAAATACTGGTCCCGCTCTCGGGGTGTTCCGGATAATAAAAATTACGGGATATTACCCGGTCGTACCACCAGTTATCCTGGTGAATCGATTCCATGTCATAGCCGCCTCTGCCCAGCTTGGCCATCGTAAAGGAGACGCGTGCCAGCTCGTTCTGCTGCATGCCCTCGGCAAACAGTTCTCGAACCCGCTCGTCAAAAATGTAGTCGATGGTGACGTCCCCGGCCGAAATAAGGGGGGCTTCCGCCCGCGCCCTGATCTTATTGATATCGTCAGCGGCGGCCTGCAGGTTATCCAGCCAGTAGTTGGCCTCGGCCCTGATCAGATAGGTCTCCGCCAGGCGAAACAGGTACCAGTCCCCGTTTCCGCCATAGGGACGCGCATCCGTGCTCTCCTCCGGGACGTAGGTCTTATAGAACGGCATGGCGTACATGGAGGTAATCACTCTGCCGCGCGCCCCCGTCGTATATTCGATGGTCCACTGCTCGCCGTAATTGACCGATTCGGGGTTGTTGTATCGCATCTCATGCACATCCACCCAGTTAATATCCGCTCTGCGCAGGTCGGGGGTATCTTCCCACGTATACCCATCTTCTTCCCAGGCGCGATACTGCAGGAACTCGGTCAGTGCGATATCCGGATTGCCCCGTCCGAGGGTGTCGTACATCGGGCCGGCGTCAATCATTCCGGCGTTGCCTTCGCTGTCGCGGTGGCGAGAGTGCCACCAGTCGGGGTGAAACGTCCGCATCGTAAACATTCCGGCATCGTCCCGGGCACCTACCGGGGCCTCGTACCGGTCCACAATAGCCAGGATCGTTTCCGTATTGGCCGAACTGTTTTTGTTCATCGGCCGGTGCAGGTCCCAGATAACATTGCGCTTGGGGTCATCCGCATCCTGGCCGAACCGCTCGGTCATCAGGGCATAGGGACCATTGATCACTTCGCTTGCCGCGTCTATAGCCTTCTGAAACTCCAGGTTGGCCAGGTAAATTTTGGACAACAGGTGATATCCGGCGCCCCTGCTGACCGCACCCGGGATAGCCTCCTCCGGGAGATGTTGCACCGCAAACTCCATATCCGACTGAATTTTGTCCAATATGGCTTCCCGCGTATGTGTCTGGAAGTCCAGTTTGGCTTCCTGTATCTCATTTCCCACAAAGGGAACGTCCCCGTAACTGTGTACCAGCCGGTTGTACCAGTAGGAGCGGTGCCACAGGGCTTCGGCCAGTATCTCGTTTCGCCGCTGCTGGTCATCCCACTCGATATCATCGATTCTGGAGATGACCACGTTGGCATCTTTGATATAGGTGTAGACATCATTGATCATGCTCGCCTGCTGGAAAAAGCCCACATAGGTACTGGGACTCCCGTTAAGGTGATCCTTGTCCATTGCCCAGATACCGATTCCCGCTTCCGTGGCGTCCCACTGTCCGATAAAAAGGGCGCTGCCGCGTCCCCCGGTAAATTCGGCGTCAGCAAGGGTCTTTCGCATGGTTACCAGCTGGGCCTGGAAACCCGCTTCATTGGTATAGGTATTCTCCGGCGCAAAGAAGGATTGCGGCTCAGGCTCCAGGAAGCTGTCTGAACACGATATCAAGATCAGAGAGCCGATCATCAATACTAAAGTGTGTGTTATAATCCGTTTCATAATGTTTTTACTTTAAATCGTTTGAATTCACGCTGCATTTTTCAATTTCGTTACAAGGACAGGTTCAGCCCGATTGTGAAGGTACGCGGCATGGGTATATTGTTTCCATTATTATCCCATGACTCGGGATCCCATCCGGGCCAGTTGTCAAAGCTGTGGAGATTTCGTATGGAGCCGAAAAATCGAAGATTCTGCAGCTGCAATCGCTGGATAATATGCTGAGGCAATGAATATCCCAGGGTGACGTCCTGAATGCGTACAAAGGAGGCTTTTTTATACATCATGATGCCCCCGCCGAACGGATCGTCGGTCAGCGAGGTCCGCGGCCATTCATTCGACCGGTTCTCTTTTGTCCAATAAGGCGTGGGCGGCGTGTTCCGCCGGTCATACGTCGAATGCGAGTGGATCGCATCTTCAAACGGAAGTTTATGCCCCAGGTTAGCACGAATAAAGACCGAAGCGGAAAAGTTTTTATACGATACGTCATTCCGGAACCCGAACCGGTATCGCGGCTCGGTATAACCGATGAAACGCTTGTCGTCCTGCGATTGATACGTTCCGTCATCATTGACGTCAACGGCTTTGATATCACCCGGACTCAGGTTGTATTCTTCGGCTGCTTCCGCCTCTTCCACCTGCCACATGCCCTGAATATCATAGTCCCAGATCACGTCGATGGACTTACCCGGGAACCAGTTGTTGGAATAGTCCGGAAGCTCTCCCTCGTATTGCTGTCCCTCTAACGTATAGGTCCCGGTGTCCCCGAACAGCGACTTGATCTCATTGCGGTTCAGGGAAAAATTCAGGTTCGATTGCCAGTTCAGATCTCCGGAGCTGATATTCACCGTATTTACGGTAAACTCGAACCCCTTGTTGCCCAACTCCCCGATATTGGTAGTCACCCCGTCAAAACCGGTAAGCAGCGGCAGCGTCCGGTCAACCAGCAGGCTCTCCGTCGTCATGTCATAATAGTCGAGGCTACCGCTGATGCGGCCGTCCATGATCCCGAAATCCAGGCCTACATTAAAGGACTCGGTTTCTTCCCAGCGCAATCCTGGATTGGCCAGGGAGCTGGTTTGGACCCCCACCTGCACCTGGGATCCGTCGTAATACAGGTTCGTACCCAGTTGGGCAAGAGAGGAGTAGGTCCCAATGCTCCGGTTACCGTTTTGTCCGTAGGATAACCTTACCTTCAGGTTGCTGATCAAATCGGAAGTAAAGAAATCCTCCTCAGAAATCTGCCACGCAAAGGCGCCGCCCGGAAACACCGCCCTGGGGTTCTGCTGGCCAAAAGCGGAATAGCCGTCTCGTCGTACGGAGGCCGTAAACAGGTATTTATCCATCAGCGTGTAGTTCAGCCGGGCCAGCATCCCCTCCCCGGTCGTTTTAACATCCTCCGTTTGCAGGAAAGGGTTGGTTCCGTACTGCAGTCCGCCGTATCCGAGGTTTGCGGAGGGACGAAATCCGGTATTACGCTGAAAGCTTTCCCATGATTGGTTCTCTTCCACCTCATGCACCAGCGTCACGTTGAAATCGTGCACGCCATACTCTTTTTGCCAGGTCAGCATATTGGTGAGCATCCAGTCGAAGCGAGTCTCGTCCTCCCGGTCCGCGCGTCCCCCGGAAACGATCTCTCCGCCGGTCCGCGTATTCTCTCCCCAAAATTGATAGTCTTTAAACGTCCGGTAGCGGGGCTGGAAAGTCACCCGGTGCGTAAAACCGTACGGAAGCGCAACTTCCAGAAACGGGGACGCAAAGAGGTTGTTTATTTTCCGTTTTCGCTCTGCATTGATCGTATTGAGTGCGGGATTGGTCACAATATAACCGTGCGGATACCACTCCACATTCCCCTGTTCGTCATACAGACGGGAAAAAGGACTCATCAGATGCGGATCACCGGCAGGGATCGTACTCTCGTCGCGGTCCGAATACTCCGCATTAATACCCGCGCTTAACCAGTCGGTTACCTGGAAATCCACATTCAGTCTTGTCCGTATCGCCTCGAACTGATCGCCAAGCCTGACGCCTTCATTATCCACCCGGCCGATCGACCAGTAGTACTGCACATCATCGGAACCGCCGGAAATACTTAAATTCGCATCCTGCTGAAAGCCGGTCGGGTAAATATAATCCGCCCAGTCAAACGTGTCGCCCGCCAGGTACTGCTCTCGCTCGAGCGGAAAGAAGTTCATCCGGCTCATCCACTCCTCCTGGTTGTCCGAAAGAGGATTTTCATTGAGCGAACGCCACTCATCGGTGCTGACCCCTTCTGGCAAATTATCGGGCCGCGACCAGTAGTGGTCCGGCTGACTCAATCCCTGCGAGCGGTAATAGTCCTGCCTGAACGAAATATATTCCTCGGGTCCCCGGTACTTGTAATGATCGGTGGTGGTCTCCGTCAACCCGAATTTGGTACTGAATTCGATCGTGGGCTTGCCCGACTGTCCCCGTGTCGTGGTAATCATGACAACACCGTTGGCAGCTCGTGCCCCATATACCGCGGCCGAACTGGCATCTTTCAGAACGTCAATGGATTCAATGTCATTGGGATTAATATTCCGCAAATCGCCCCGGTAGATGACCCCGTCCAGCACAATCAACGGATCCGTATCAGCCGTCAAAGAATTTGGTCCCCTGATTTGGAAGCTCGTCTCGCCACTGGCCGTTGCACCCTGACTGGCGTTAAAGCCGGCAATTGTACCGGTCAGCATATCAGAAACATTGGTTATTCCCTGATCCCGGAATTTCTCACCGTCTACGCGGTCCACGGACCCGGTCAGGTCCTGCCGTTCCCTCGTCCCGTATCCGACCACGATAACTTCATCCAGCCTTCCCATGTCCAGCTGAAGGCTTACATCGATGACTTCCTGTTCTCCGACCGTGATTTCCTGGGACCGGTATCCCACAAAAGAAAATCGCAACACGGTCTCAGGTCCCGATACCTCCAGGCTGTATTCCCCGTCAAGATTCGTTGCCGTCCCCTGCGTACTTCCCGGGACAGTTACGTTCACGCCCGGGAGCGTTTCCCCGGTTTCAGCATCGGTCACCGTTCCCGTAACCGTCTGCTGTGCATATGCAGAACCTGCCAGTCCCAACAACATCAGACCGGCTGCAAACATACATAGGATCCTGTTGATCACCTTTTTGTAGAAATGTTTCATATTGATATAACTATTATAGGTTTGTCTTATAGTTGTATTTGTGCAGGGTTCCCCTGAAGATGTACTGCTGACATTCCCCTATAGGTTGAGTTCCTATACTCTTTAAATGCCCTGATTGTATTGTGCATTTAGCCTGCAAAGAATACTAAAAGTGTCAAGCAACGCCTAAGTATAAACAATAAGAAACTAAGGATGCCCTAAAGAATAAGCACATTAAAATACCTTAGTTTCCTTATGTTATATAATTAATACACATAACTTCGTATAAAGTATTATAAAATAATTAATAAAAGAAATAATAAATAAGAATTACCGATAAATACAGGAGATAGGAAAAAGGAATCCCGCAAACAGAAGGAATTATCGTGTTAATATTTATCTAACGTAAGAAAACCAGGAATGCTTTTAAAAAGAGTTAATGACTAAGTCTCTGTAGGCTCCCCTGAACATTGACTATGCAAATGCCCTCCATAATCTCCCCTTGTCCCCCGCCCATCATTCATTCAGTCAAAAGCAGATAACCGGGTCTCATCAGAAAACGAGAAACCCTTTCTAATCCTCCCGCTCCCGAACAATCCCCAATACGTCCAGATCATAATCCGTATAGGTCGTATACCGGCCATTGAGCCACAGGACGGCCTCGTAGCGTTCATTGCTTACGACGACGGGACGGATATTATCCTGGTCGGAATTTTCCGTGACGGGGGTCCACTCCCAGCTCGCCCCCCGGTCGCTGGTGGTGCCCCGGAATATTTCATAGCGGCGGGGACCCCCGGGATTCAGCTCCTCCCCGGTCGCCGGGTCCACATCCGCGGAGATATACACCACATTCGGGTCGTCCGGGTGCAGGGTAATCAGTCCCGTGTATTCATTCTCCCCCGGGTACAGCCGGCTGCCGGCATAGGCAATCTCATGCTCCTGCCACTGCTCCCCGTCCCAGCGAGCATAATGATACCGGTGATCGAATCCCGCTTTGTCCGTCTGTTCTCGTTCGCCAAGTGCAATAGGATCTTTGGTCACCGAAAAAGCAACATACGGGCGGCCCTCCCCATCCAGCTCAATGTCGCTGGTCCAGGCCACATCCGCCCGGGTGGTGGAATCCCCGTCGAACACCGTGGTGAAATCGTAGGGTTTCAGGTCCGTGGACTCCTTCCCGCTCAGCGGGCCGAGAGCCTGCCCGCCGGACCCATATACCTGCTCGCCATCGGTGTACCCGTGGTAGATACTGTTGTTGTAATTGCGTGGATGGGCTTCTGTCATGATAAAATGGATACGGGACCAATTATCAGAAGCATATTGTATATAAGGGCGGCCCGGATGCGCCAGCAGCTGTCCCCCGTACCGCCAGGATTCTCCCTCATCCTCCGATACCATGTAATTAGGGTTCCATCCAATCCCCCGGTGAAAATTATAGATCTTTCCTTCCTTGCATAAATGATACACATTTGAATAAGTGGTTCCACCCTTAGTATTCGCTGTTTGTTCTAGTCCCCACTCGCTGATATCGCCCGGGCTGGATGAGATACGATACCGCATTTTGGTATCCACCCCGTGACCGGCATAGACGGTCAGGTACCGACCGTCCGGCCGCTTGAGCAGCACGCCCACATTGTGGTCGTCCGGCTGAAAGGTGGTATCATTCAGCACGACGGTCTGCTTTTCCCCGGTGGCTATATTATAGCTGGAGACGGTATTCGCTCCCTCCGAGGTCACCCCGGAAAATAGCAGCTGATCCCCGTCCAGTAGGACCCGCTCATCTTGGAACCAGCACCAGCTTGAATTATTGCTTAAAAGTATAATCCTTTTTTTAATCACTTTTCACCTGAGTTGAAATAATATCCTATCATCCCAAAATTTTCTTTCCAGTCCTCTTTCAACCGCTGTGTTTCTATAAAATTAGATTGACGATCTAATTATCTCCCCACGTTTTAACTTCCTCTTCCAGTTCGCCTTTTGACATTGTATAAATACGAAGGACTTCCGAAAACTTAATATCATCTTGGCGGGGCGAATGAAACTTACTGCTTATTCCTCTCCCATGGGTAAGATGAAATAAAGGGCCGGAAACTCGTTTATATCGGTGTCCCAATATTTTCCATCTGTTTATTCGCTCTCCATCCGCTCTTCCCCAGCCGTAAAAATATTCATTTTCAATCCCGGATTGTACGTATTTGTCTCTATTGGCAAAAAATCCACCCCCGACAGGATTGGGAGCATACAGTTCTTTCATTTTTCCTTTGTTATCCTTCAGGATTCTAAGATCTCTTGTCTTAAAATATAATTCTCGTATAATATGGGTCGTATCCAAAGCCTTATCTTTATAGGGAGAAACAAAATCTGCTTCATCTTGGCGCAGCCATTCCACTGACATCATTATTTGTCCCGGATCTATAATTACATCTGTATCCCAAACTGCAAGATAGGGAGTACGGCAGTTTTCAACCGCCTTGTTGATGTATTTTGTCTGATGTAAAATAGGGTCATAATCTTCCACAAAATGATAGGACACTTTTTGAGGCAGAAGCTTACGAACTATACTATTATTATAATTTGCAGCTTCCAACACGTAAATATTTGTATCAAAATGATGGGATATAAAATCAATAACCATTAATATATTCTCCAAACGCTCGATGGAGTCAACCTTTAACCGAAATAGAAAAGTGACATCTTGTAAATCTGTTTTATTGTCCATGATTAGTTACCAGTTTGATCTTGATTGTGTAAATTCATATGGTCTTTTGACAGAATATTTAAAAAACTATAAAATCTATCATTCTGTGCCTATAGAACAATCTTACTATATAGAGTTATTGCTTCTAAAGTGAGATTCTTTAGTTATGTTTAAAATGGCAGACTGGGTTTTTCAAAGCCTTCTAACAATGTTAACAGATGTAATCCTACCCCTGTAAGTCCATAAAACAACAAGCCTAAGCTTCTGCTTTCTATTTCATTTTGTTCAATTTTTTCCCAATATTCAGAATAAATAATCTTTTCTATCAGCTGCTCACGATTAAATAACAATCGATCTACCTGGATTAACTGATGCAATTGCCGGCTTACTAAATCCACACCCGCGGCTCCATGCATTAGATGAAGGCTTTTATCTCTTAATTCTTCTTCCAAAATTTCATCCATTGCTATATTCTGTTTTAACAGAGTAGCATGATTTTGCCACTCTGGCAGATCAATCTGTTGTAGAATACTTTCTATTCCGAGCAACAGATATAGTCGATTACTCGACAACCGAGGATAAAGTGATAAAACTACAGGAGAAAGATGATCTATTATATGGTTTATTTTATAACTATAAATGTCCATTTCTCTGACTTTGCCAAGCAGTATCAGGCAAAGGGGAAGATCCCAGGAAACATCGAACATCAATGGCTCCTGAACACTATATTTTCTCTCTTCCACCCTTTCTCCAATGTGATTTACAAGTCTGATTAACAACCTTCTAAAGACAAATGTACTTGGGTCTTCTGTTTGAATATCCTGCTTTGACAAGCGCGATAGAACATATAACAGAGATCCCATAGCTCCTTCCAAGATTCCTATTGGCAGCTGGTCATTGGCAACTATATGCCGATATATTCTATTGTCTGTCTTTGAAAAAATATCATCAGTATCTGTGTTGACAAATCCATTTTGAGCCAAATACTCAATCCCCAACGCTATTCCGGCTAATCCATCTTCAAAATTTACTGGAATACCATTCCTGCTTAGTCCCTCATAAACCTCATCAAATAGTCGCTGGGCTAATTGATGATGTTTTTTACTACCAGTTACTTTGGCAAAGTGAAAGAAGTAGATGCTTATCCCCAATTTTCCATTAAGTAACCCCATGTTGTTCATGGCAGGGGCAGCCTGCATCAATATGTCATTAATGACCTTGGTTTTTTCAATAACCATATCCCTTTTTATCGGATCCCCTGTATCTTTTATCAGCTCGATATCCATTTGCCTCATTTTTTGATGTAAATTTTAACCTACTGTTGTTATTCTTACACTCAACAAGTTAGCCTTTATTATTTCAGTTGACTCATAATGTTGTTATATACCCGCTCCAACAACCGCATGTCCTGAGTGATGATCTCTGCCTGTCCCCGCATCCCGTCAGTCGGAGTCAGCTCTCTGCCGTAGTTGGTGGAGAATCCCTCAGGAAAGCGGACTTTAGCAAAAAAAACGCTATCTCTGACTGGGATACTGGAAAGGTAATCAATTCGCCCGGGGACCGAACCGAACTCCTGATGCGGGTAGCCGCTAAAACGAATCAGCACCCGCTGATCTTCTCGGATCTTTCCGAAAGAGTTCTGAGAAACCGTCATTTCTCCAAAAAATTGTGTGTTCTCAGGCTGGATATAAAAGATCTCTTGTCCAGTCCTGAGCGTCTGATTTTCCTGTAGAATCCCGGCGTAGATTATCTGCCCGGAGACCGGCGCTTCCAATAGATATTGTTCCTTCCATTCCTCTATAGTACTTTTCAGGGTGTTTAGTGCCTGTAGGAATATAGCTTGCTGTTCAGCAATCTGCTTTTCAAGCTCCATCAATTGCTGTTGCTTGGCTGTTTGATCGGCTTTATTGCTGATGATTGCAGACTCAGTCTGCTGCAGAGGCAAGCGGCGGCCAAGCAGATTGCTTTCGACCTTCGCCATCTCCGCAGGAGCTGCCAGTCCTTTATCTGCCAACGTTTTTTGCCTGTTGTATTCCTGCTGGGCCAGTTGGTAGTCTTCCTCCTGAATTTGCTTCTGTTCTCTGAGTCTTTCCAGAAGTTGACGGGTATATTCCATTTCCTGCTCCAAGATATCCTGTTTCTGATGGTAAAAACCACCAGGCAGGTACGAAACAAACTCACGCCATGTTTGCTCAAAGCTCTGAAAATCGTTCTGCAGTTCTCCAAGGTCCGAATAACCATCTAAATGAACCGCCCTAAACTGATGTAACTGTCCATCAATAAGCCAAGTGCGCATGCTGTTGACCTGCGCAGAAAGTTCCATTATTTGCCGGTGACTGGCGGTACTTTCCAACCAGGCCAAGACCTCTCCCTCTTCCACATGACGGTCATTTTCTATTAGCAACCGGACCAGTTTACCATTTATTTTACTTTCAAGTGTTTTGGGAGCATCAATGGCCGTTACTCGTATGGGAGCGTTAATAGCTTCCGGGTATTTTATCGCCCAGGCCGACAGCAAAACCAGCATCAACACTCCGAAAAAGGCAGTAATTCCCCATCTCACCAGCCAGTGCGGTGGACGGCCGATGATCTCCTGCACCTCAGCGCTACGGACGTCCAATTCAGACCAATCAGTATGCTCCGACGCTTCCGGATCTCCGTTTGTACTTGGATTATTTATTGTCAGTTCTTCCATTTGGACTACGAGCCTAACTCCAATTGATTCTCCACCAGATCGAAATACGCCCCCTCTGAATGGATCAGTTCACTGTGGGTTCCCTGTTCAGTTATTATTCCATCATCAAGTACTACAATATTATCGGCGTTCTTCACTGTACTGAGGCGGTGGGCTACAACGACTACTGTTCGGTTTTTAAAAAAATGCTGCAAGTTTTTCATAATCTTCCGTTCATTATTGGCATCCAAGGCGTTAGTGGCTTCGTCAAAAAAGATAAACTCGGGCTCTTTATAGACTGCACGAGCGATGAGAATCCGCTGCTTTTGACCCTCGCTGACGCCGTTACCTTCCGATCCGATTTTGGTATTGTATCCCAGAGGGAGAGAATCTATGAAATCCCTGATATTTGCAACCGTAACAGCCTCCTCCAGCTTTTCCAGGTCCGGCTGCTCCTTACCTACGGCAATATTACTGGCGATGTCGTCAGAAAACAGATATCCATCTTGCATGACCACACCACAGTGCCGCCGCCAGGCGCGATGGCTGATTAGATCCAAGTTGCGTTTACCCAGCAGTATCTTTCCCTTATCGGGATCATAAAACTTGAGCAGCAGTTTCAGCAGCGTGGTCTTTCCGCATCCACTCATGCCGACCAGCGCCGTGGTCTTTCCCTCCGGAATCTGCAGGTTTATATTCTTTAATACCGGCTCATTGCCTGCTCCCGGATATGTGAAAGTCAGATTGTCTATTGTGAGATCTCTGGTTTCTGGCAGCTGGTGGGTTAGGGTTTTCTTCACCGGTTCTTCATCTTTCTGCTTATGGACCTCGTTCAGCCGCTCCATACTCAGATAGGCATCCTGGGTCGATCGAACAAAACCGATAAGCTGCTCGACCGGGCTGTTGAGCTGTCCGATGATATATTGAATGGCCATCATCGCTCCTAAGGTAAGCTGGCCCTGTACCACTGCCACAGCTGCCAGGAAAGTAATTCCGATATTCTTGCCCTCATTAATAAAAAAGGCTCCTCCCTGTTGATATTGTTCCAGAGAAAGGTTTCTTATTTTATAGCGGAACAGCCGGGCCTGCAGCCGCTCCCACTCCCAGCGTTTTTGGCGTTCACAGGTGTTAAGCTTAATGGACTGCATACCCTGAATGAGTTGAATAATCTTACTTTGATCGCTGGAGGAGATACCGAACCGCTGGTAGTCCAGTTCCCTGCGTTTCTTCAGGAATAACAGCACCCACCCCACATACAGGGTGCTGGCGACCAGAAATACCACAAAAATAAGCATGTGATAGTAGGCCAGTACTAAGGAAAACACCAATAAATTCATAATAGAAAACAAGGTGCTGAGAGTCTGATTTGTCAGGAAGTCCTGGATCCGTCGGTGATCCTCCATCCGCTGCATAATGTCGCCCGTCATCTTCGTATCAAAAAATGCCATCGGCAACTTCATCAGTTTGATCAGAAAATCAGACAAGATAGAAATATTGATACGTGTGCTCATATGCAGCAGAATCCACGAACGGATAAACTCCACCCCCGTGCGACCCGCAAAGAGCATGATCTGTGCGACCAGAATAATGTAGATAAAATTCAGATCGCGGGTTTGGATTCCAATGTCTACCACCGCTTGGGTAAGAAATGGGAAAATAAGCTGCAGGATGCTGCCGGCCGCCAGCCCCAACGCCAGTTGAAATAACAGGTCTTTGTATGGCATGACATACCGGGCCAGCAGGCTGAAACTTATTTGTCCCGATTTTTCATCATCCAACTCATAAAATTTGGGTGTGGTGTGCAACAAAAGCGCAATACCGGTACGTTCACCATTCGACTTTGCATTCAACCAATGTTGCAGAAAGTCATTTTTTGATAAGGCTACCTTTCCCTTGGCCGGATCGGCTATATATACTTTGCCACGCTTAATCCGATACACCACCACGAAGTGCTCCTGATCCCAGTACACGATACAGGGTAGCGGAGCCTGCTTCTTCAGCTGCTGCCAGGTAATCTTGGCGCCCACCGTACGGAAACCGATGCTTTCAGCCGCTTCGCTGATGCCCAGCAGGGATACGCCCTCGCGATTGATACCGCTCCGGTTACGTAGTGTTTCCATCGTATAGCTTCGCCCGTAATGGCGGGCCACCATACGCAAGCAGGTGGGGCCGCAGTCCATGGCATCGTACTGACGGTAGGTTTTGAAAGTACTCGCAAAAAACATGTTAACGTATATAGCTATTTTAATTCATTTCGATCCGGTACCGTATAATCTGCTGCAGGCCGGTTTCCTCAACGGTTTCACGTGTGTACATGTATCCATTTTTAATCTCTTCTATGGGTTCTTTTCGCGACCAACTAAATTTTGCTAATAGTTCCCCGGTATTTTCAAGCACCCACCATTCATAAACATGCATATCTTCTACCGTCGTGGCGATCCATAGCCGGTCTTGATCGTCGATTTTCATTTCTGTAAGAACCGGCCAGGTTCGGGGAAGATCCATGGATTCCATGTTCCTGATATATAGATCACGAATTCCGGCTTCAATAGCGGATTCTCTTGTCAAAGGTATTTTCTTATGTGGATAATAAAACGCATCCTGATATGCTCCATCAGGACTATAAATTTTGATTAAAAAATAATCTGGTCCAGCCCAGTAAATACTATTGTCACTTGAAAGGACGGTCAATGCGTTTCCAAAAAAGGGTTTCAGGTGTAAACCTAATAACGCTTCCGAATTGGGCCAGGCAAATAGCGTACGTGTAGCTTTCTTTAAATCAATCAGTTTCTTGGATACTATTTTCCCAGTATTTCCTAAGAGGTAACACAAGCCTTTTGTTTCAAAATTTTGCCATTTTATTTTTTTTGGAGAACTATCTAAGATAAATTCGGCAACATAGGTATTATTATTCCTCACATATAATTTGTCTATCGAGGGATAAGCTCTCTGTAGTGCCTGATACTTCCCTCTATTTTGGGCAAGTAAAATTGTTTTATCGCCAGCCAGTGTATCGAGCATAAATATACTTACTTTTTGTTGCTTAGAGTCAAAGGCGTATAAACGATTCTTACGGATTTGCAAACTTTTGATAAAACCAAATTCACTTGGCCCCTTGCCTTCTCTTCCAAATTGCGCTATAAACTGACCATCGGGTTGAAAGACATGAATTGCCTGGTTTTGTACGTCGACAATAAAAACCCGCCCCAAACTATCCACGGCTATATCACCCATACTTCCAATTAAAACCTTTTTAGAATCGCCATAAACAGTATTTTTCTTGAACGATATAACTTCTCTGGGTTTTTCGTTCGCCGAATAGACAGTTAGATTTTTCAGTTTCTGAAGCCGTTTGGGGAGTTGGTCCTTTTCTTGAAGTGAACATCCCCAAATAACGATGATTATAAAAAGTAGAAGAAACCATTGTTTCATATGATGTCCGAATGATATGATTAGTCAAACCCTACTGGACCAACGTTTTGAATATTTCCATCTAACAAAACAGGAATTTAAGTCTTAGGTAAATTCTTTTTATACCATTAAAGTGCTGTATAGTTTTTCAGATCTTAAGCAGTAATCTCATAAAACTTTTAATAACCCTCATCCACTGCAGTGGATGAGGGTTACAGATTGAGTAACTACTTATATTAGACTTTGCTATGAATAGCTATATAAAATTATAGCATGATGTGTGATTAAGGAAATTGAGCACATCCCTCGCAAGAGCCAATATCCGCGCAAATATCAGTGCATTCAGTTAAAGTTGCATGATAACAAGGCCATGTATTACCACCAGTGTTACAATATATATTACCACTTCCCGCCATCAGTCTTTTCATTTCCGAACGATCAAGCGGGTCAAAATTGGTAAAATTAAAGCTTTCTTTCTTCATAACGGTCTCCGTTTAGTTAACAGTTTGGGCTTGTGTTATCCGCGGGAAATCGATCGAAATACCGACCCAGCAGTGGGGACAAACCATATCAACCCCTGTTGTCCCCACCAGTAACAGTCGGGACAATTTTTTTATTTGGTTCCAATATCTTTTGTCTTATTTCTTGTCGTTTTATCTGATCAGTAAGACAGGGCAAAATGCCCATTAGATCCTCTATGCTATACTGTTTCGGCAGCTGATAACTATTAATAAAAAAAGCAGGCGTAGCTGAAATATCCTCCCGTTCCATCCATTGGGCATGCTGGTCTTCCAGCTGATCGCTGCTTCCGTTATTTCTTTTGTCCATATCCACATCCACAGGATATTGCCTGCTGAATTCCTCCAGATCCTTTAGTTTATACCAATCCCGGATCAAGTGTTCGGTGCGCTCCGATGCATCCGGTTTTCCATGGATATATTGTTGCCAATATCCCAACAAAGCTATGCCAGGTTTAACATCTCTGTTATTCCCGCCCCCACCCGTCCGCAATCGAATAGTCAGATTTACATTATAAGAATATACAGATACCAGTTGCAGGGCTTTTTCAAATCCTTCCTTACAGGGTCCACAGCCCAAGCTAGCAGCCATGAGAATTTTTATTGTGGCATCAGGATTTCCAATGAATAGCTCCTGCTCAAATGGCGTAGTATCAACGCGCTTTCCCCGGCGAAGCAAATGCATAAAAACTTCCGGAGAATTTTTGATACGGTTAGCCACGATTTCAGCCTGTTCGGACCGGTTATCGACCTTGACCTTGTGTTTCAACAGCAACACAGCACTGCCAACAGCCCCAAAAAGTAGCAGCGCAACAGCAATGGGGATGGGAGTAGGATATCCGGTTCCTGCCAGACTATCATAATACAAATAGCCGAAAAACCCTGCCTGGATAGTTAGGATCACATCCACAACCAGGCACAACCGGCACCAAGTTTTTGCCTCAACCGCCTGGTACCAAAGCGAATAGCCGATGATGGGAATGGTAAGTACACTTAATACAGCTAATATCCATAAAAAAGAAGCTTCTCCTAGCGGGAATAAGAACCCAATTGCAAGGAGCTGAAAGAGAAAATAGCTGGCCGTGGCATCCGAAAAGGATACCTTATCTCCGAACAGCCGGGCTGCCTCTGAGTTCAACAGTGCATCACAGTTGGTCTTTTTCCCAGCCCGGCAAAAGGCTTCAACCGGTTTGTAGCTGATGCCCACATCTTTAGCAATGAACAGATATCCAACAACCGTACCAGCAAGAGCTGTAAGTGATAGCGACGTATATACCCAAGTGAATGAGGGTAGTATATTCAGGAAGATAAGTCCGCCTACGGCCACAACCAGCACAACCGTTAGTAAGCGGAGAAAACGATCCTGCGAGCGCTGCCGGTTGTTTTCCTCATCGGTAATCGTGTCAGTCGGTTCGGCCTTCAGTACAATGGCGGGCCTTTCGGTCTCTGTGTTATCCGGGGCCTGCGTACCATTGCCAAGTAAATCCTGCTCGTCTCTGACGATCTTTGGTTCTCCGCCGTTTTCATCAGGCCAGAGTAGGTAAGGATATTCTATATTGTTAAGATATTCTTTTTCTATGCGTGCTGTTTTATAACGGATCCCCAGCCGCTGCAGCGTATCGGCAATGCTTAGCATCGAAGGATAATCCGGGTGGGAGGCAATGAGCTTCTCGCAATAATTTCTGGAGATGGGAAGGTTGATATCCTTCAGGTATTTTGAAACTAGATGCTCCATAACGCAAGCCAAATGAGTTATTTTTAATTTTCCCGATGGCTCCCTATCACTATCAACCAAGCAATGTTTAAACGGGGTATTTCATCTATCCCCTCAAAAACCATAAACCACCATCTGTTTAGCAGGTTGTCTATTTTTTTCGCTATTGTCAATACCTCCAAAGGGGGGTTGTTTTACACCCAAAGGAGTAGTATTTTACCTCTTGCGTTTACTTTATTTGGGCTAAATCATTGCCTTTAAACCAGTTGCCTCTTTTTTTCAATAGCCCACCACATCAAAGCATTCGGCCCTCTCAACCCCAATTCACCGCAGATATTTTGACGACGGGTTTTCACCGTCGAAGGGGCAATACCGGTATATACACCTTTCGTCTTTGCATTTAACCAATGTTTCAGAAAATATTTTTTCGGGAAGGTCACTTTTTCCTTTGGCCGGATCAGCAAGATAGACTTTGCCACGCTTATTACGATACATAACGTGAGTGACCACTATGAAAAACTAAATTGTCCAACAAAGACCGATTTATGGAGAGTGCTATTTACAAGAACATCGAGCACAGTATGAGCTAAACCAAAAAGCCAAAGTTCGCTCCGACCTTGTAGATACATACCAGCGGCTTATCTGCGATCCACTGGTCGTTGACCCGCCAGATGGATTATAAATAGTCGTGGTTTATCTTGTCCTTGTCGAAGGAGCTCTTCAAACGATGTCCACCATTCAGGGCTCCTTGTTGATGTAGCAATGAGCTCGTTGAATGGGATTCTGATGAGCACTACGGCCATGATCGCGATCAGCAAGCTAAACTTTTTTGTAGTGCTCCACCAGAATATTGTTGGTTAAACACATATTTCATAAGAGTTTATCAGTGTAGATAAACTCCAAAAAATATTAAGTGCTCAACTGCAAAGAAAATTGCACATTGATTGAGTCTGACAGCCATGACATGACCCATTTAAACATTGGCAACAAACAGCCCAGTCTGCACAATAACAAATACAGTTTTCACCACTTCCCGCCAAAATACTTTTCATTTCATTGCGACTAAGTGCGGTTTCGAAGTTTTTTTTCTTCATAATATTTACCTTTGATTTTTGTTAAAACCTGTTTTGCCATTAGTGGCGAGGCACAGATCTTGTTTAAGGGCCTCTGTCTCCCAAGCAAGTAAACAACCTTATAGCCACATTTGGCCAATTGCTGCTTTTATTGTGATGCAAGATTTTGCAAGCATGATTTCTCTTTATTTTGGAATAGCTCAACCACACTTGGAATTAATGCCATCATGTCCGCTATATTATAATTTGCAGGTAATTTATAACCATTAATAAAAAATGTAGGTGTTGCATAGATTTGTTCCTGCCTAAACCATTCTGTATGTTTGACTACAAAATTTTCATTTACTTTATTC
Organism: Fodinibius roseus; assembly: GCF_900129315.1. Lineage (GTDB taxonomy): Bacteria > Bacteroidota > Rhodothermia > Balneolales > Balneolaceae > Fodinibius > Fodinibius roseus. The sequence goes on along the minus strand of NZ_FQUS01000024.1, from coordinate 7,678 downwards.
CCAACACTATTATCTAATTGATAATGATTCATAAATTTTTCTATATCCATTCCGTTATACCAATCGTGTAACAACTTATTGATTTGAGATGATTCATCAGCTTCACCATAAATATTATTTAACCAATATTGAAAAATATATCTGGCTGCTCGGTTATCATCTTGTCTAGATTGTAGTCGAATAATTATGCATGCCTTCTCTGGATAAGCGGCTACCAATTGTTTCGCTTTTTCATGCTGTATCTTGCATGGTTTACAGTACAAATCACTTGCTACGATTATTTTTAAAGGCGCATTCGGATCACCCACGAAAAGCTCCTTATCATCAAAAGAGGATATTTCCACTCTCTTTTCCTGAAAAAGTAAGTGAGAAAATACAGTAATGGAGTTTTTAATTCGTTTGGCTTTTATTCCTGCTTGAATAGATTCCTCGTCTTTCATTATATTTGCTTTTATTAAAAGAAGAAATGAGGATATAACTGTAAATAGCATTATAGACACTAAAAATATCTGCAGATTTCCATCTCCCATCTGGATGATGCCCTCATAATACAAATATGAAAATATACCGACTTGAAAAGCGAGAATCATATCTACAATGATACACAACCGACACCACGAGCTTGCCCTTATAAACTGATAATATATCGAATACCCGATTATTGGGATTGAAAGTGTACTGAATATAGATAACACCCATAAAAAAGACGCAGCCCCATTAGTATTAAGTAATGGAATCAACAATCCCACAACAATTAGCTGGAATACAAAGAAGCTTACGGCTGCATCTGAGAATCTTATCCTACCAAATAGTTTAGCATCTTCTGACTTAAGTATTTCATCACAATTTGAATTTTTTCCTGCTTTGCAAAAAGCTTCCACTACCTCATAATTTATGCCAAGATCCTTAGCGATTAGCAAATAGCCAACAAGAATACCACCCATAGTAGTGATGAGTAATAGTACATGGATCCAAGAGAAAAAATTGATGTTTGCTGAAAAAATAAGTGCTATGGCGGCTGAAATAAAAATCGCTGATTGAATTTTAAGAAAAGTCTCTTTAGAACGCCACTTTTCATTTTCTTTGTCAGCAATGACACCAGTGGATTCTACTTTTAATATTATAAATTGACAATACACTGACTCGGTTTCAACAGCAGATGTTAGTTCTTTCTGGTTCTTTATTAAATTTAATTCTGCTCCTTTTTTGTCAAGTTGGAGCAAGTATGGAAACACCAGGTCTGTGATATTTTTTTTCTCAACCCTTACGATTTTATGATTGATCCCAAGCCTTTCTAATACATCAGATATACTTAATAACGAAGGATATTCTGGATGTGATAAAAGGAGCTCAACAAAAAAATTATGAGATAGGGGGATTTTCAAGTAGTCTAAGTATTTATATACTATTCTTTCCATAAATTAAAAGTTTTAAATAACAGTTAACAGGGAAAAGAACTCCTATAAAATCAACTAAATTTATTAATGATTATTTTCAATTTTTTCTTCATTTTTTTAACCTCGTAATTGTTTTTATCTTCACTCCATAGAATAATATCCTATAGTTGATATAAAATATATCGAAGTAGCCCACTCAGTGTATCTTACCTAGGTAGTCGCTCCTTAAAAACTCCAAAGAATCGAGAGAATTAATTATTATTCCTATGATTGATTTTTGTGGATAACGTTTGCTGAAAATCTTATGAATTTTGCCATGTTTTCAGTACCTCGAGACCAACCGCAATGGGATTAGCTAGAGACGGAGTCGACTCGCTGTGAGGTGGTCCAGGCGCCAGGCCCATCCGTTCCGGTTGATAATAAGACTATTGCTGTGGACAGACGAAAGACCACACAGATGAGAGCCTGCTGGGAATGTGGGTATAGAATTCATACTGACATTTTTGGGTATGAACACCTTTCAATGGTGGCTTCCGGCGGTTTCCAGCGATCTATCACTGGTCGCTAGGGTCCGAGAGAATCCAGCGGATTTTTGGATGGTCGGTATGGGGAAGAGCCCATGAGCAAACCCTGTTTGTGGCTCCACGGTACAGGTGATCAACCTCACATTTCCCACTGAGACCAAGCTATATGGAATAGTGATACAGCGACGGCGAAAGGTTAAGTGGAATCGCTCGTGGAGTGGAAGTCACTCTCAAGCAAACATCTAACCCAATCTATCCTCTGCCGAAAAAAGACCTTTGTGAAACGTAGTTAGCTAGGTTTGCTGGAGGTGCTGGACGGGCAGGTCTGACATCTCTATTAACTTTCAGGTTGTAGTGGAAGTCATTATGGCCAAATGCAAGGCCTATGATTTGATAATCTTCAGTTCAAGCGGGAAATGAGCGCAACAAAGAAGTGCCGGTTACCAAATGCATAGTCTTTGAAACGATTATTGGGCACCTGAAAAATGACTGACTACAAACTGGGGCGAAGCTACCTGAGAGAGGTTGACGGGGTCCAGTTGAACCTGTAGCTGTGAATGCTTCAGCAGTGGCTAGCTCAAAATTATGCTCCAGCTTTTTTAGTAACCTCGAGGAAGGATAAACTTACTTAAACCGAATTTTTAAAGAGCGACTAATTATTCAGCTTTTTTTCATAACTTAAGATACTAGCTATATCTTTTGTAAATAAAATTTTTGGAAAATAATAGAATAAAAGCGGGTAGATAGATAAACAGATGGAACCTTAATCTACTTATTACCGCTTAATTCCTATATTCTAATTTTAGATTCCAAGTTCCTGCATCACTAAATTAGAAATATTGTATTTCTTTTGCGCCTCTTCTGAAGCATATAGAATTACCACATCATTTGTAGTCCTTATATTGAAAACATACATTAATCCCTGTTCAGCAGCAACTTTACTAATCGCCTGCTGTATCTGTTGTAACAATGGACCTATCAGCTCTTCTTGCTTTTGTTGAATTACTTGTGCTAATTGCGTTTGATATTGTTGTAATTCTTCCTGTAATTGGCCTAAATGTGCCTCTTCTTTCTTTTTTACATCATCAGATACTACAGCCATTTTTTGCTGATATTCCGTTACTCGCTGTTGGAAATCAGACTGTTTTTTTTCTAACTGCTCACGCTTTTGATCTATAAAGTTTTGTATGCGTTGCTGTACTGCTTTCATCTCAGGCATTTTGTTTAAAATAGCTCGACGGTCCACATAGCCAAATTTTAATTGCTGTTGCGCATGAGCTTTAAATACATTAGTAAATGTAACCAAGGAAAAACAGGCTGCTGCAACTAGTATGTTTTTTACCATAACATATCCAATATTTTTTAATGCAAAGTAAATATATTTTTAACCACTGCCAGCTATCCAATTAATCGATCCATCTTTTAAAAAGATGGATATAGGAAAAGTTCTGAAAGAATCCCTGTCGTCGCTTTTTTAATTCTTCTTTTTTCTCTTCAGGACCTTGATATTTCACATATCTTCTTATCACGTCCTCGTTCAATTTGACCCTCTTCACAAAATAACCTCAGACCCAAAAACGATTACCTTAGTAGTCTTACCCTCATCTAGCTCCTTGAGCTAAATCTACCAGTATACAATACCGGTATTAGGGCATCTACAAGAGTGATATTCACATTTATAAACGAGATGAGATCGTTTATTGTTACTTTCCCTGAAAGGAAATTAATTTGGGCATAACTCATAAGTACATCACCTCCCGCTAAGAAGACGGATCTTTAAGATGGCTAAATTATATATTTAATATTATATATTCAACTTTAACAGTTGATTATTAAGGGTTTTAAAAAATCATGAACAATCGAGCAGTTTTGAAAATTGCTCGCTAAGTCTACATTTAGCACAAGCTGTCTCAAAGACTTGAGATGTTTCGCCAGTGAGAGAATCGTCATGCTTCCTATCAGAATGATCTGTCTGTCGTCAACAGTCACCTGCAACTTGCTGACAAGCGACATAAAAAAGTTCCATATGATCCTAGAGTCGGCTTGCCAGCCATTGCATCTGATCATCTCCACAGCCTAGACGGTGACTTTTCGGCGTGCCTGTTTATATCGATTATATCGATTTTTTTCCTGTGCACACTGCTCTTTTAGTAACCTCAATGGCAAGTTTTTTTTAATAAATGCTCACACATAACTAGAACTTTGGCTATTCTGAAAAAATCTACCCAACAGGGGTCTAGTTTTCTCATTAGTTATGATTTCAATCGATCTAAATCACGTTATAAAATGCTAGCTTCATTGATCTTCGTATTGTATTGGTGTTTACCTCATTAGGTACCACTCTAATTTACTGTAGAAAGAATTTTCTAACTTCTAACAGATTTACCGACTTCATACGGGAGATATATAGAACAATGGTAGCCGCATCAATCCCTCTTTTAGTAATTAGGGCAACATACTTGAAAATGCTCAACCACTCTATGTTATCCAAATAACACTCAGCGAGGTTAGTTCGAATATGAGTCAACCAACCTACTCCAAATATTTCTTGCAAATGGGAATGTTACGCCACCTCAAATTTTGATACAATTTATTTCTTCTTTCAATCCTTGCATACATAACCCTTAGGCTTTTAGTACAGCATTACAAACTTTAATTTGAAATTATAAAAAGTAGGAAGTTTTTTTTCAATTTCTTCTTTGTTTTTCTAGTTCTTGGTTCCTCCATGCTCCTGGCGGCAATCCTATTTTTTTTGTGAACAGTGTTGTAAATGCGGATATTCGTTCGTACCCTACAGCAAAACCAATTTCACTTATAGAAACATCTTTTAATTGATTATCTGACAATAGTCGTTTAGCTGCTTCAATACGGTGGGAGGTAATATAGCTTGCCGGAGGTAATCCCATACTAAGCCTGAAACGGGTTGAGAAGTTGCGCTGCGGGATCTTACATGCCTCCCTCATACCGCTTACGTGACAGTCGGGATGAAACAAATGTTCATGCAAATATACTGCTGCTCGATGTACATCGAATTGTTCTTCAGGAACAGAAGTTGACAATTCATTGCGGTACGTTTCCAGAACCTGTCTGATTCGTTTTACTTCCTTTATCATCGTTCGATTATCCTTATAAAATTATATAACAGAATGTTGCTGAATAATTTCTTTCCTTCATTGACCAATCATCCAAGATGAAGTAATATGGGGAAAAGGATATTTGCTGAAGCCTTCAGCACTCCAAAAAAATTCCTGCTCGCCTCTGACAATCTTTGGCTTCCCGCCGATTTCATCCGACCAGAACAGATAGGGATATTCTATATTAGGGAGATATTCCATTTCTATACGAGCTGCTTTGTGACGAACCCCCAATTCGCTGCAGCATATCGGCATTGCTTAACATCGAAAGATAGTCGGGGTGGGAGGCAATGAGCTTCTCGCAATATTTTCTGGAGATGGGAAGATTTATATCCTTCAGGTATTTTGAATACTAGACGTTCCATAACAAACGACAAATAAGTTATTTTTTTAACTTTTCCCGATGGCTCCCTATCACTATCAACCAAGCAATATTAATGTTTAAGATGGTATTTCATCCATCCCCTCTTACTGTTTAGCAGGTTGGCTATTTTTTTTGTCTTTATCAATACTCTGAAAGAGGGATTATTTTACTCCCAAAGGAGTAGTTTTTTACCTCTTGCTCTTACTCTATTTGGGCTAAATCATTGCCTTTAAATCAGTTGCCTCTTTTTTTCAATGGCCCACTGCATCAAAGCATTCGGCCCCCTCAACCCCAATTCGCCGCAGATATTTCGACGGTGGGTTTTCACCGTTGAAGGGGCAATACCCAACTCGGAGGCAATCTGCCTGCTGGTCTGACCCTGCGCAATCCGTACAACAATCTCGACTTGCCTGGGTGTAAGAATTTTATATGCTTCTTTGGCGTCGGTTATTTCTTTTTTTTTTATCTCTCATAACCCGGTTGTTTTAGTTTAGTAAAACAAGATGAGATCTGCTCTCTTGTTTTACTATTTCCGTTTAGACTCAGAAGAGAAAATGACCGTCAGAGTTACAACAGAATGACTGGGAGAAACTTCTCTATTTTGTCCGCGGCAATTTTTACAGCAACTTCTCTTGGTTTCTTGAATCCCTTTGTATTTATATGCATCTCTGTTTCCCCTTTTCAACTTGATTTATACCTTGAGATATTAGAACCGTTCTGCGATAGCGGTAAAGCCGTCAGCTAATAGCTCTTAATACCCATTCAATCGCTCAATGCACTTATAGCCTTATTTTAAATAAAATAAAGAGAAGGATGAAGGAAATATCACAGTTTGAAAAGTACTCCCCTCTTTATCAGTAATGAATAATAAAAACAATTATCATAACGAGTATAGTAATTGTTTATTCTTAAAAATATCAATAATATTACAAATTTATATATAGGAAGTTTTGTGAATCCAATCGCACATATTTATTTTAGATAAATAAATACAACATCACATTTGAAAGTAGATTAATAAATATTTATCGATATTGCAAAATATTAATTAAAATTATATGATACACAAAGGAACAGCATATACATACTTATTTTATAAGTAAAGAGATATTTTATTAATTTACAATAAATTAATACTTACTGTCCACTGTTCGAATTATCTTTCACAACTTTTCTTATTTCATAAGAAACTATAAATTTCTATTCCTAAATATTATTGATCCTACGGGTTTTCAAAGCCTTCATGTTATATCTTCAAACTACATAAAATTTGGAGTGAGAAACTATGATGGAGATATAGAAGTTCAGTGAGTCCTACTGTCAAAAATTAAATTACTATCGATCAGTAAAATGACTACTAAAACAAATGATTTTTTGGATATATCTGTAATTACTCCCGTATATAATGCCGAAAAATTTATAGAAAGAGCCGTTGGAAGTGCCTTATCCCAACCTGAAACAGGGGAAGTTATTCTTATTGAAGATGGCTCTGAAGATGATTCCTATAGAGTATGCCAATCCCTTAATGAAAAATATGAGAAAGTATATCTCTATACACATAAGGGACATGTCAATAAAGGAGCCGGCGCTACACGCAATCTTGGAATTAAAAAATCCCATTTTGATTATATAGCATTTCTTGACGCTGACGATTTTTTTCTTGAAAATAGGTTTAAAGAGGCTATGCAACTTCTGCAGTCCACTCCCGGTGCCGATGGTGTTTATGAAGCCATTGGTGTTCATTTTGAAAGCCCATCAGCAAAAAAGATATGGATTAATGAAAAAAACAGAGGGTTAATTACAACTATTGAGGGTGGCATTGCTCCTGATGAATTATTCTGGAAACAATATCCAATAGGTTCAAAAGGTCACACGTCATTGGATGGCTTGACGATAAAAAAGAGTTCTTTAGAAAAAGTTGGTATGTTCAATTCTAATTTAAGATTACATCAGGATACAGAGCTATTTATGCGATTAGCTATGGCTTGCAATCTATATCCCGGGAGTATTACTAAACCCGTAGCTATGAGGGGGGTTCATTCTAACAATCGAATAACAAAGACTCGACCAATGGAAGAAAGGATTATAAACATTAGAAAGATGCTGAAATCGACATATGAATGGGCTAAAGAGAAAGGTTATACAAATGAAGCTGCGAGGTTAAGGGAGTGTAAGCTGAACTCTGTCTGGTTTGTTTTATTCATCAGTGTTCCGGGTTAAATCAAGTGGAAGCCGATCTCCAAATTTAATCGCCAGCTG
>NZ_FQUS01000047.1 GCF_900129315.1 Fodinibius roseus | reverse complement strand
ACTTCACCTGTTAGGTGAATATACAAAAACTGGTAACTGCTTGTTATTAGTAAAGTTATATAACTAATTTTAAATTAACTCACGGATTCAGGTAAAGATTCAACCTTTGCAAAAGAGAAAATAAATAAAGCAATAGAGTTCTTTTCGTCGATTAATCCAGATTGTGGAACTTCCAGTTTAAAAGTTTATGGCTACGTTGGCTCCCCGAGATATTCTTCTTTCAGGTTTGGAAATGTTGCTTTACTTGCGCCATATTCTCACGAATCGAAACGAAAAGCAGTACCAACAATTAAATGTATTGAAGGGGATTCTGCTTTTAATTTTTTAATCGAAGAGTTTAATCAATTGCTCACGGAAGCAAAAAAAGAGGGACGTGTGTTCAACTAATCTATCACATTTTTTGAATCGACAAGCTTGGCATCAGCAACCATTAACTGTTCTCCCTAAGAACCATACTATGGGAAATAGTTTATATCAATATTTGTCATTAAAAATACCTCATCCTTTAATTAATTTCTTTTCAGATATTGAGCAAGTTATAGTAAGAGGAAATTATAAAATTTCAGCTACTTCAAGCCTTGAAAAACCGAACAAAATATTTAACGTCGAAAGACCAGTAGTAAATATTTCAAATTCAATTGCATATGTAAATTGCTTTCCTGGTTTTGATTACATTTTGCATTTTTCATCAGTCATTTCTTCCTATTTTGCACTACTAGGCGTCCCAATTAACATCAAACCTGAATACCCTACGAGAAAAAAATGTGAAACCGAATTGCGTAACTCTTTAAATTCATCAATTCCTAATGCTTCTACTATTGTATTAGGAAAAGTCGACTTTTTATCAGGTTTATCAAGTTCCACTTTGTGGAAAGGGCATGAACCCTTTTTATGGAAACCAGTTGATGGCTTTAATAATAATGCCATTCTGCTAGGTTGCAAACATACAATCTGGGGAGAAATTGCTGGAAGATTAGTCTCTTATTTATGTAAAAGGGGAGCTAATACAGTATTATATATAGGTAAATTAGGTTCCCTTGATTATCAAGACTTTCCTAATAGACTACTAGCTACAAGTAGCAAAAGCATACTACCTAATGGACAAATTATAGAATGGCAAAATTTATTTACATCTGCTAATAATTTAGTTATAAAAGCACCACATATTACTGTTCCATCTGTAATGCAAGAGACTAATGATTGGTTTAAGTTAGCCTCATTAAAAGCTAGATTTGTTGATCCAGAGATTGGATGGATGGCATTAGCTGCAAATAATCATAGTGCTAAATTTTCTCACCTACATATTATATCTGATAATCTTTCAAGTAGAAATTTTCCTTTCAACCTTTCAAATGAAAGAGTACCGAAGGCACTAGCATTGCGAAAAAAATTATATCATGAAATTTCACTTCAGATAAAAAAAGTTATTAAAAAGGTTGCTACATAATTGAAAACCACCTAACCCCTTCAAAAAGGAAAAAGTCAAGCAGATAGTCCTCACCTACCTTAGCATCGTATTACTCCAATAAATCCTTAGTTCAAACCTATCGCTGGCAACCGGTTTCGGTGATCACGGCCGGACTGCCTGCTGGCGTCCAAACCTATTCCTACGCGTAAAGCTTCGGATTGCATGTCTTTTCGGGCTTATTCTCCGTCAATGGACAGAAACTGTAGCTTCAGCGGAGCCACTATCCCAGATCTCTACCCGGCCAGCCAGCCTATTTCCCAATCCCGCGCCCGAAGTCCCCCTTAGGCGTTCGGGTTTATAGGCTGGGGCCAGCAGGTCCCAGAGGCGGCCCTTACCGGCTGCCCCTTAAATCCTTTATACCCTTGGTTCTTGGTCAGCATATGCCATACGCCTTTGGCCAGTTCCTTCCCGACCACGGCTCGGGCTATGGGCCGACCACTTCGGCGTTTAATCTTGCGATAGAATTTTTTCACCCCTTTGTAATGGGTATAGGCCGAGACCGCTGCTTGTCCGAAAGCCGCCCGCAGGTACTTATTGCCATCTTTGTTACCTGATTTATGCCGATGGGATCCCCCACTCCTTAGCTCCTGGTACCAACCGACAATAGCTGACAAACTGTCCCGCACTTGGATGTCCCCGATCTCGGCCATAATGGTCCAGGCGCGTACCTTTTCTAAGCCAGGTACGTCCATCAGACGCTCGGCGGCAGCCTCAAAAGGTACCTGCTTTTCAATCTCCTCCTCGATCCGGTGGATATGGCCCTGTAGCTGGCTGAGTTGGGCGATCAGCAACTCGGCCTGCCGGTTTGCTGCCGGAGGCAGCTTGGATTGGAGCCAAGTTTGCAGTTTATCCAGCTGCCGGCACTGGCTGTCTGTGATCTGCACGTTATATTTGATGGCCTGTCCCCACAGCGCAGACTGCAATTTCTCCCGCCACTGGATCATCCGTAGGCGTCCCCGCGTCAGCTCTCGTTTTATCTGATAGGCCTCTGGAATAAGGTCGGCCTGTAATAGCTCGGCCAGGGTCTTCGCACCGACTTTATCCGTTTTAACCTTCGCATAGCTAATCGCCTTGACCATCTTCGCGTGGGCCAACGTCAGGTCTACCCCGTTAGCTCGGCACCAGTCCGACAACCAATACCAGTTGCTGGTGCATTCAACGACCGCCCGGATGGGGACTTCCAAACCACCCAAAAAATCTTCCAGTGATCGCGTGCTCGTCAGCAGCTTCGCCTCTCGGATCACTTCTCCGTTGCTGTTAATCGCTACATTCACCATATTAGTTGTATGAAGATCGATTCCTACATAGGTCATGGGGTCCTCCTTAGTTAGTTACGGTTGATAATCGCTAATCTAAGTGAGGCCTCCTTTTTGGAAAGATCCCGCGCATTAAGGGGACGCACCTCGCCAGGGCTTGCCAACTTTTGGCTTTTTGTCTTTCCGTTCATTATTTAACAATTCAACATTTTTTCGTGCGTATTCTAAGAGTAAATCAAACAATTTTGATTGTTTCGTATTGACAAATATTAACGTATGGAGTTCCTCGATTGATAACTGCATATATACGATAAAGCAGCTTACAAATCACCGCATTCCTCACGCTTTGCGGATGTTTCCCTTCCGCGCACTTTCGGTTGTAATAAGCTCTTAGCTCCGGATCATACTGGATGGCTGAATGTACCCCATGCAATAGTAGCGTCTTCAGCCGTACGCAGCGCCACTTACTGACCCGATTGGGGCTCCTTTGCTGGCCAGACTGTTTGGGAAATGGGGCACTACCAACAAAACAAGCCACCTCTCGAGCGTTATCAAACCGGGTAAACCCTTCTGTGTATACCAACAGCCAACCGGCAATGATCGGACCGATACCTGGAATACTTGTCAACAAATCATATTGGCCTTCTTTAGTATTATACCGGCGAAGGAGCCTTCTAATCTTGCGATCAACCAGCTTCAGTTGCTGGGTCAATTGATCGTGATGGGATTGCATCTGATCGTTTATTTCACCAAGCTCCGCTACTTGGCTGGTAAGGGTGTTTGCTTGGAGACCATTGGCTAGTGCTGTTCGCATTTTCACTAGCTTTTCCCGCCATAGCAACCAACCGCGCAACTCCAATAACGCTTTGGATGGCAAATGACTTGGAACCAACCGATCCCGGAAGCGCCATAGATATTCAGCCAGGCGGCGGGCATCGATAGGATCCGATTTCCCTCGACGAATACCTAAGGAAAGCTGAACCTCAGCTGCCGAAACCACCACATAACAAATGGCAGACTGCTCTAAGATTGTGGCCAACAAAAGTCCGTATGACCCTGTATGCTCAAAGCAAACGACAAGCTCATCTAAACAGAACTTGGCTCGTTTCCATCGCCTTATCATTTTGTGGATCCCAATTGGGGTGTTTGCAGTCTGGCTGAATGTAAGCGACGTATTTTGAGCGTCGTTTACCTGCCAATCCAATTGTTGTTTCGAGATGTCAACACCGACATAATAGCTGGCTTCCATAAGATTTTCTCCAATATTTATGAGTGGATGATTGTCCGCTTACTGGATAGGACCAGCCACTATTACCTTTACGAGTCCGTTTGACTTATATTCTAACTAGTGCCTTCTGGCCTGAAGCCTACCGGGGACTCATACGCACGCTAGTTCTAAAGCTAGCACCTTATCTAGGTCACCCCGGCAGGTCCAGTTGCGGTTGATACTACTAAGATAATCAGTTATATATCTGAGAAGTAATCTAAAGGCACCTTATGCGCAATGTCGTTAGCGAGCTGAAAGTTTTCATTATTAAACTATCATCACAAAATGAATAAAATTGCTCAAGAAATTGCTCAAGAAATTTCTGATTACCGAAAAGGTAGTGGCATCAATATTGATGAACAGCATGTTTTAGATTGGGTCAAACAATTTGATAATTATGATCAAACATTTTTGCTCAAAGAGTTAAATCACATTCTTCCTGAATCATATATCTCTAGAGATGAATTTGTAGACGGAATAGGAGAAATTCTTGAATACCTGTCTGATCATTACAATTATCAATCAGTTGACAAATTTCTGGGTAATATTTGTTTTCTAGATTGCCAAGCCAATTTTAAAAGTCAATCGATATTATTAGATCATATAAATGATTATTTATTAAGCAAGTTTGGTTTTGGTATAGAAGATTGTGGAAGAGATGGGATAAAATACTGGATTTATTTTGACGATATATTAGCATCTGGGGGTACTTTCAGAAGAGACCTTGGGGAAAAAATTGATAATTTTGGTATTGATGAATTGTGTGATGATGGAATTAAAATAGTTGGTTTTTTCTTTTTTCTTCATTCGTGGGGGTGCTCTAATTCTAGGTTTATTCTAAAACAGAGATTTAATAATGAGGTAAATCTTAATTTAGACATCCATTACAGCTATAAAATTGAAAATGATCCAAGAATAAATGGATACAATCCAAGTCCTTCTTTCAATCATGTTTATCCTAAAAAAGATGAAGAAGTTGAAGAATGGAACGATTATTTAGATTCTTTTGACGAAGCTGACCGCCATCGGAAATATGCATATCGAAATTCTAATTTTCCTAAAGAAGAAAACTTTTACAGTTCACCTGAAAATCGAGATAGATATGAAAGAATCATTTTGAATAAAGGTTTAGAGATATTATCGAAGGTTCAGCATCTTGCAGCTTCAATAAGACCATTAGGGATGACTCCACCAAGCTACAATACTTTCGGAACCGGGAGTCATGCATTTACATGGAGAAATATATCTAATACCTGCCCCATTGTATATTGGTGGGAAAATCGAGGATGGAAACCTTTATTTCCAGTTGAAAATCGTGGATTATAAAAAAAATATACGATCTTACCGTAAAGACGAATGTATAACCTTCCGGAGCACTAAAGAGGCCTATGGTGCATTATCCAACATGGCTGGAGGTTTTCCAATAAAAATACAGAATACTGTTATAAGAACCTCCGAGGCTTTATATCAAGCTTTGAAATTTCCACGAAAAGAAAGGATTCAAAAAAAAATTATAGCAATGAAAAGCCCCATATTTGCAAAAAGAGTCTCAAGAAAACATCAAACCCAAGTCAGAACTGACTGGGAATCTATAAAATTCAAAGTTATGAGGCTTTGCATTGAATTAAAATTAATTCAAAATTTTGAAAAGTTTTCATACATACTATTATCTACGAATGATAAAGCAATTGTAGAATATTCTGATAAAGATAAAATATGGGGGGCATCATATGATGGTGAAAAGTATGTTGGCATAAATGCTCAAGGCAGACTCTTAATGGCTATAAGAGAGAATTTAAAAAAACAACAGTCAGAAGAATATATAATTAATCCACCCAGTATTGAGAACTTATTTCTTATTGGTGACGATATCTTAGAATTTGTATTTAATAATTATAAAACAGCTCGCTAACCAGCGCATTAAGCGGACGTGCCTCGCCCTACCCTGCCGGTTTTGGGTTATTCAATTTCTGCAGTACATTTTAATTTTTAAATCAACGTTGGCTTGCACGCAGCTTATGCGCAATGTCGTTATAGGTACTTATTTCTAATTCAATTTTATTTCATCATGGCAGAAGATCTTTACATTGATAACTTTCAAAGTATTAGAGCTGGTAATAATTGGTATAGGAATATTCAGTTTTTAGGTAAGGGCGGAAATGGTATTGCCTTATTAGTAACTTGCACAGGAGGTAAATTTAAAGGCGGTCTATTTGCTCTAAAACTTTTCTACAAAATTTCATCTGATGATAGAAGGGAAAAGTTTTTAAAAGAAATTCAATTTATGAAAAACCAATACCACTCATCTTTAATGAAGCATTATGACGAGGGCGAATTTAAAGAGAGACCTTTTGTCGTAATGCAATATTTGCCCCATACATTATGGGATGAAATAAAAAAGGGACCAATAAGTATTGGTAAAGGATTAGTTTATGCCTTACAATTATTATCAGCTTTGAAAGAATTGAATGAAAAAGAAATAGTACATAGGGATATTAAACCTCAAAATATTTTTATAAATAACTATCGTGCTCAATTAGGTGACTTTGGTTTAATAAAAAATTTAAAGTCAGACACTGATGACCCTATCGAGTTCAACGATTATATTGCTATGCCCTGGTATTACAGAACGCCAAATTTAGTTGCTTATTCAAATGGAGATGATGACCTAAGATTAGAATCGGATATATTTCAATTAGGTCTTGTTTTAGGTCATATGTTTGGAGGTATGAATCCCCTGAAAGAACCAGAAGATAAACTTGATCCCATAGAAATTGATAAGGTTGGTTACATTAAGGGTGATTATGGAACTGAAATTAAATCTATTATTAAGGATATGATCAAAATAGATATTGATGATAGAATCACTATCGATGAAGCACTAAATAGGTTTAATATAGTCTTTGAAAAATTTTCAAAGAGAAAGTTAAAATTGGATGGGCAATTATTCGAATCATAAGTACCTATAACCCCTTCAAAAAGGAAAATGTCAAGCAGGTAGTCCTCACCTACATCAGCATCTTATTATTTCAATAAATCCAATTTAACCTGTAGCTGGCAACCGGTTTTCGGTGATCACGCTCGGACTGCCTGCCGGCATCCAAACCCATTCCTACGCGTAAAGCTTCGGATTGCATGCCTTTTCGGGCTTATCTTCTGCCAATGGGCAGAAGTTGTAGCTCAAAACGAGCCACTATCCCAGATTTCTAACCGGCCCAATCCCGCGCACGGGCTCGGTGTCCCTCTTAGGCGTTCGTTTTGATTTCTTAGCGCCAAATAGTAAACTGATGATCCAATTTAAAATTGGATACGTGCGCCAATTATGTGCTGGGTCAATATATTCCGGAACATCATTAATGAATTCTAAAATGAGTTATTTTATTATATACACAATTGGATTTTTCGATGGGGATGAGTCGCTTTATACTTTTTTAGATGATAACCTTATTTCATTAAGAAATAGCCGTTGTTACAGCGGAGCATTTTTATTCTTTCAAACAAAGCTTGAAAAGAGAAAAGCCCAAATATTTTTAACGGCCAATGATTATGAGGTAATTAATGAAAGGAACAATAAGTTGAATATTATATTTTCAGATCCTTATGAAGAAAATAAATTAAACTTATTCTTTCTAAATACCGATTATTTAAAAGAGCAAGTATTAGGTTTAATTGAGATGGAATTAGATGGAAATAATAATTTTTCAACAATTCATGTTTATTTATTGAATTCAGATTCAAACAAAAATTATTACACACATCGAAAGAAATATGAAAATAGTAGCTTGATTGGTTCTCCCTCTTCCCCCATAGATATGTCAAATAATGATATTCAACCATTCTAATATTTAAAAAGGTATTGAAAAACCTATCATATCATGAATAACTATGAACACATATCAGAAGCCATCAAGCTTTTAAAAGAGAATGAAATCTTAAATGCTAAAGATAAAATAAAACTATTATTTGACGGTATACCTTGCTTGGTATGCTTCTTAAGAAAAATTTCAGATGAACAGAAGAAAGAATGGGATGAAATTTTTGGCTTAAAACAAGTTCACCACAAATATAATGGCTCTATTCCACTAAATAATCATAAAAATTACCATTCGATTAATTCTCAATTAAAAAACTTAAGAACTTATTATAACCATGTGATTACAAGTATTTTGTTGATTTGCGAAGAAAATTACGAAAAAGCCAATGAATTATTAACTAGAGTAATTGAACGCAATGAGCCATTTGACTGCGATATTGCATTATCTTTGAGAGCTTTAAATAAGGAAAATGACAGAATTACCAGGTTGAATGATATTCAAAGAGCTACAATATTAAATCCCTGCTCAAGGAATTTTAAACAATTGGCTAGTTTTTACGATAACGACCAGTTGTCTATATGGGATTACTACATGGAGTCAGCTTTGAGCAAGAATCCTCGCAATCAATGCGCGTTAAATCTGATGATTAACCGAATAGAAAAAATTAAGTTTAAAGGTAGCTATCCACTACTTAGGAAGTTTATAAATAGGTACAAAAAAATTATTGAAGAGGATGGGGAGCAATTTCCACTTATTTTAATTGCTACATGTTACTTAAGAAAAGCAGAATTTTTAAGCAAAACCTTAACTTCATACGATAATCATGAACCAATTGAACGACCACAAGAAAATGAGGAATTATCAAAGTTATATACTAGAGCATTAGATGTAGCAGAAAAAGGCAAGCAATTTTTTCCTAACATTAATCTTTATGATTCAATTTTATCTAAGATCCATTTAAATCTAAAGAATTTTGATTTGGCTCAGAAATATGCTTCTGATTATTTACAATTTTCACCAAATGATAAAGCGATACAAAAAGTAAAAAAATCCTCAAAACAATGGGAGTTCATCCATTTGTCTAAAGACTATTATCAAGAAGAAAAATACGACAAAGTAATAGAATTATTAGACGAAGCCTCTTATAATGATCTATGGGATAATTATGTTGAACAATCAAGATATAAAATAGAGAAATACAAGCTATCTGAAATTTATACTGAAAGCTTAATTAAAAGTAACAATCCAGATTTTAAGCTAAAAGAAGAAGATTACTTTAAAAAGATTAAGCAGTTGCGAGAAGGTTATAATGAAAAAAAAGACAACAGCATAACAGAAGATGAAGAAAATGCCTCAAGCATTAAATTATATTATCCTCAAACAGAATTTAGTTTTGGGAAATATAAAGGAAATACCCTTGGTGAAATTTTAAATAAGGATTCACAGTACATTTATTATTGCATAAATAATCTATTCCATTTTGCTGTAGGGTTAAGTTTGTTATCTACTAACAAAGAGTTAGAAAACGAAAATTATTTTGTAGCATTAGAACGTAATTATATTAAAAACATAATTTCTGACCTTTATATACCTGACAAGCCTACCTTGGATAATAACTATGATGGACAAGCCATTTCAAGAAGTATGGAGGGCGATTGGGGTGGTCTACATGGAGAAGAAGCGAGTATTGGATATTGGAATACACATTAAGTCTTAATTAAAACTCATAATTCGTTTATAAGAAGACTACGCTATATTAAGTGCTTCAAGGCTTATAGGCTGAAAGCTTGGTTGCCAATTATAAGAGTAGAAAACTAACTCCTTCCGGCCTCACAACTCACTACGATATCTAACGCCGAATGAGTACATTCAGAAACAGGTTATAACTGCCCAAGTCGCTGGTTTAGTTTTTCTAATGCAACCGAAAGATTTATTTTTTTAAGGCGAACCCGGTACTTACCATTGAAAAGGATACCTCCGCGCGGTTGGGGATGAATCGTCCAACGCCATGCCCACAGTTCCTCTTTGAGCTCTTTCCAGCTAGTAGCCTTCTCTAGTATAGGCCGGGCTTTCCATTTGGCTAGGGTTAGAGGATGTTTTCGTGAGGCTTTTTCATCAACGATGGCCAGATGTTGTTTGTACTGCTTGGGATTTTCAGGTATAGTCCAATCATCTCTTTCATTCAAATATTTGTCTAAAGCTCTTAACCGTTCCTCCCGGGTGTCAAAATATCTGAGACTTTCATCATCAAGAACCAAAGAGTATGGAAAATAAGGCTTTATCGAGCTGGTGGTTTGTTTATGAGTTGTCCACCCCATAATCTTTTTATAAACAGGTACCGCATTTATCGTGTAATATCGCTCAGCAACAAGATCTTGGTGGCTATCAGTTTCTTCGAAATAATTTTCTGGTCGATAGTATTGCTGTTGATTGGATCGAAGATGATATCCTGAAATATAAGCCGCCCATCGCCAGGCCTTTAATAACTTCAGGGCATCCCCTGAGGTATAGGTGGACACGGTTGATTCCAATATTATTAAATCTGGATAGACATTTAGCACTCCCTTAAGTTCACGAAGCCACATCGACAGATTACCTTTATTTCGGAAAGCCTTATTAGTAAAATCACTGACTTCCTCAAAAGGATCTTTTGCTGCTCCAATGTAGCATGACGGTTTAGTATGGTCGTTATATTTCTCTGCAAGCAAGGGGTTGAAGGGCTCTTTGAGCATATAAATTGAAGTAGTCACGATGAAATCTGACAGTTTAGTTAGATTAGGAGATGCAACCAACTAATCACTAAACCCAGATTCACCATGACTACCCAAGATAA
>NZ_FQUS01000048.1 GCF_900129315.1 Fodinibius roseus | reverse complement strand
ACCCAGGAAGTTCCTATCAATGGAAGAACCGAGTTTGAGATAGAAATGGTATCGCAAGCTATTACCGGCGAAGAAATGGTCGTAGTTGGATATGGAGAGCAAAGTAAAAGTAATATAACATCATCCATTAGTTCAGTCTCAGCGGAAGATCTTGAGAATCAACCTGTTCAGCAATTTGGTCAGGCATTACAAGGAAAGGTAGCAGGAGTACAAGTTGTACAAAGCTCAGGTTCCCCGGGTGCCCCATTGTCTGTCAGAATTCGGGGAATAGGGACAGTTAATAGTAGTGAACCGTTATATGTAGTTGATGGTAATGCTGGCGTTGATCCTGCTGATGTGAATCCAAATCAAATTGAGTCTATAGAGGTATTAAAAAGTTCATCTGCTGCTGCTATTTATGGAGCTCGGGGTGCCAATGGTGTAGTTTTAATAACCACCAAGAAAGGAGTTGCAGGAACTTCGAATTTAGAAGTCAATTATTATACTGGTATTCAACAAGTACATAATAGAATCGATATGATGAATGGTGAGCAATTTGCAACTACATATAATAAGGCTTTAATCAATGCAGGTATCGACCCTTTGTTTGAAAATATTGGATCACTGGGAAAAGGAACTGATTGGCAAGATGCTGTTTTTAGAAACGCCTCCGTGAATAATGTGGATTTATCTATAAATGGAGGCTCTGAGCAAGGTTCATATTATATTGGAGGGGGGTACTATCAACAAGAGGGAACAGTTTTAAAATCTGATTATGAACGACTTAGTTTCAGAGTAAATTCCGAATATGAGGTGAATTCGATTATTTCTTTGGGAGAGAATTTAGTGGTCAATTATTCGAAGCGGAACAGTATTCCAGGTGAATACGGTAGTCGAAGCATAGTTCCTCAATCATTGCGAATGGATCCAACTGTTCCTGTTAAAAATTCGGATGGAAGTTGGGGTTATCCAAATTTTTCAGATGCTCAAAATCCAGTAGCACAGGCTGCATTCGTCGATAATACTAATACAGTAAGGCCTGCTCTAAATGGAAGTATATATCTTGATTTTAAACCGACAAATAATCTGATTTATCATAGTCAGGTTAACATCAATTTAAAATCTTCGGGCAATAAACAATTTACTCGTACCTATGATGTAGGTCCTTTACAACGGAACCTTGTAAGTAGTTTAAGTCAAAATGAAAGTGAATCCATTTACTGGGACTGGAACAACACATTAACTTATGATGCAAGTTATGGATCTCATGATATAGAAATTTTAAGTGGTATTACAGTGTTACAAGAAAGAGTAGAGAATATATCTGCTAGGGGGCAGGATCTACCTTTAAATGCAAATGAAAATTCAACGTTACGATATTTAAATTTGGCTCCAGATGGTCAAGTAGTAGGTGGAGGAGCGGGAGAGTACGGTCTGTTATCCTTTTTAGGAAGAGTAAATTATAATTATAACAATACCTATTTGTTTACAGGCAATTTTCGGGTTGATGGTTCTTCTAAATTTGGCAGTAATAACAGGTATGGACTGTTTCCATCATTCTCAGCAGGATGGAGGATGTCCAATGAAAATTTTATGAAAAAATTAACTTTTATAGATGATTTTAAAATAAGAGGAGGATGGGGTATGCTAGGTAATCAGAATACTCTCCCAAACTATGCTTTTGTCAGTTCCTTGACTCCTGATCTTGTATATGTATTTGGAGAAAATAGCAATCAAGGTCAGGCACCTGTCAGTGTTGCTAATCCAGATTTAAAATGGGAAACTACTACTGAAACGGAATTTGGATTTGACTTCACTGGTTTTGAAAATCGTATTACATTATCGGGAAGCTATTATTATAAAAAAACTTCCGACATGTTGTTACGTGTTCCTGTTATGGATGTTTCTGGAATTCTACAGCCACCATTTGTTAATGGGGGAAATATCGTAAATAAAGGTATTGAAATCGCTCTTGGCTATCAAAAAACAACTCCAGGGGATTTTTATTACGATATTTCGGTTAATATTAGTAGAAATACTAACGAAGTTACAAAGCTAAGCAATCAGAGAGCTGCTATCTTTAGTGGAGTTGGGAGGACTGTTGTAGGTGGATCTGTAGCTGATTTTTATGGATACAAGGCAGACGGTATATTTCAGACTCAGCAAGAAGTAGATAGTCATGCTTTTCAGACGTCAGGGACGGCTCCAGGAGATATTAAATTTAAAGATATTAATGATGACGGTGTAATTGATCAGGATGATAGAGGTACTATTGGTAATCCTTGGCCAGATATGACATATGGCTTAAATTCCAATTTTAATTGGGAGGGATTTGATCTAAGACTGTCATTACAGGGTACGCTTGGGAATGATGTTTTTGCAAGCTGGAAGACTTTTACACAAGGCAGTAATTTCTATAATTATGATACTCAAATGCTTAATGCCTGGAATGGAGAAGGCACCAGCACTACGACACCTAGACTTAATACAAATGATCCAAATGATAATTTCAGAGCTTCTTCATATTTAGTCGAAGACGGATCGTATCTACGTCTGAAAAACTTACAAGTGGGATATACGATACCCTCTGGATTTATTTTGAACCAGATAAATAAGCTACGAATATATTTATCAGCTCAAAACTTGTTAACATTAACCAATTATGAAGGCTACGATCCGGAAGTTGGAGTTATTCCTGGTGCTCCACTAAATGTAGGAGTTGATAATGCTCGATATCCAATTTCCCGAACTGTTACATTGGGTATAAGTTTAGGTATTCAATAGAAATAAGTAAAATATGAAAATTAATAATAAGGGAAATATTGAAATGAAGATTATAACTTATTTATTGGTAGCTGCTATACTGACAGTGGGATGTAGTGAAATTTTAAACAAGGAACCTCTTGGTGAAGTATCTGAAAGCTCTGCTTATACATCCGATAATGATGCTTCTCAATCTTTGACTTCAGTTTATCATGTACTTTTAGAGTTTCCCAGTCTATTCCGCTATGGAATTTTTGATATTGCATCAGATGATGCGAGGAAAGGAGGTGAAGGTGCTAGCGATGGGGCATGGATGAGAGAATTTTCTCACTATACTCTTAATTCTGAGAATGAGATAGCGGGATGGATTTGGGAATACTCTTATTTAGGTATTAATCGTGCCAACCGTGTTTTGGAAAATGTTCCTGACATTGAAATGGATCAAAATAAAAAGGATCGTATTCTAGGAGAAGCTAAATTCTTAAGGGCTTTCTTTTATTTTTATCTTACTACCTTATATGGTGATGTTCCACTAATAACAGATTCTCAAGTTAATACTAATGAAGTTGAACGTACATCAAAGAATTTGGTATTAGAGTTAATTTATCAGGATTTGAGAGATGCAAGCGAGGTATTACCTCTCAAAAGTCAACTGTCAAATCAAGAATTGGGTAGAGCTACAAAAGGTGCAGCTCAAGCTTATTTGGGAAAGGTATTTCTATATCAAGGTAATTTCCAGAATGCTGAATCTTGGTTTCAAAGAGTAATAGATTCAAACGAATATTCTCTTGACTCAAAATATGCTAGGATTTTTAATATTGAGGGAGAATTTGGGCCAGGAAATATCTTCGAATTAAATTTTAGGTTCGACCCGCAGTTTCCATCAGTAGCTAATGCGGGAACCATCAGAAGAGGAAGCGCAGGAATGTATGGCTGGGGGTTCTCCAATCCAACTCAAGATCTTGTTGATGAGTTCGAACCTAATGATCCTAGATTTCAACAAACCGTTTTTCAGGATGGAGATACTTTGCCTGATGGTAAGATTGGAGACGTCGGAAACAGCGAAACAGGCTATAGTAGTATGAAGCCATATATGAGTGAAAGTGAAACCCCTCCTACAGGCTCTCCTCGTGATTCCGGCATTAATGAGGTTTTGTTACGATATGGGCAGCTCTTACTGTGGTATGCGGAAGCTTCAAATGAAAATGGTAAAACTGATCAGGCATTAAATGCTCTGAATAAAGTGAGAGAACGTGCAAGACAAGGGAATACTAATATATTACCAGATGTTAGTACTACTGATAAAGATCTCTTGAGAGAGAAAATTTGGCATGAAGAGCGTGTTGAGTATGCAATGGAAAACAAGCGTTGGTTTGATTTAGTTCGGCAGGGACGGGTAGGTGAA
The DNA here is from genome assembly GCF_900129315.1 of Fodinibius roseus. Taxonomy (GTDB): domain Bacteria; phylum Bacteroidota; class Rhodothermia; order Balneolales; family Balneolaceae; genus Fodinibius; species Fodinibius roseus. Next base: position 4,398 of record NZ_FQUS01000048.1, on the reverse strand, counting down.
GTACTTAGAAATTATTCGGAAAAATATAATACTAGCAAAGGAGGAAATTTTCAAGATGGGATTCATGAACTATTCCCCATACCTCAGTCAGAGATAGATTTAAGTCAAGGTAACTTAGGACAAAATCCAGGTTATAATTAACTATAACTGTGTGGTTACTGTTTACAATAAGAGACTACTGATGAATAATTAATATAATCAATTTGTAACATACATAATATATTCCATAGCCGGTCTGAACTGGTATATATTCAGAGAGTGTAAAATTGCGAAAATGCTTTAGGTAGTAGCAGTAAGTAAAATTGCCTCCTTTACCTTATTTGAATTAATTAATCATCAAAATAGAAACTATATAACTAAGTCATACCCGTTCTTGCCAGTGAATTTTGATTATTTCACGTGTTATTTAAAAAAAAATGTTACGAAGTTTGTCCAAGTCCGAAATTCATATAAATGTTTGTATACTGATCTTACAACTATGCTTTAATTTTACCATTATTGGTTGTTCTATAGATCATTCTTCACACAGGGATTCATTGTTTAAAAATGTATCTTCATCGATCACTAATATTACCTTCAGTAATGATATAAAAGAGAATGATTCACTTAACATTATTTTAAAAGAATATATATATAACGGTGGGGGCGTTGCTACGGGTGATATAAATAATGATGGCTTGTCAGATTTATTTTTCTCGGGTAATGAAGTATCCAGCCGTCTTTACATGAATAAAGGGGAGTTAAAGTTTGAAGATATTACTGAAGAAGCTGGATTAATCAACGAGGGTTGGGCTACAGGTGCAGTAATTGTTGATATAAATGGGGATAGATATAAGGATATATTTGTAAGCCAAAGCAGTATTGGTGGGTTAAGAGAATCAAGAAATTTGCTATATATAAATAACCAAGATAATACATTTTCTGAAGTTGGGGATCAGGCAGGAATTGCGGAAACAAACGATGCTACACAGGGGGCATTTACTGATTATGATAAAGATGGAGATTTAGATTTGTTCTTGATTACACATGAGTATGATGATTTTAATCCGAATATGATACGTCCCCGAAGAACGAAGGGTAGTTCTCCTAATACCGATGTTTTGTTCAGAAATGATGGTATGGCAGAAAAAGGTAATTATCCGATCTTTACAAATGTTTCAGAAAAGGCAGGAATTCAATATGAAGGATATGGATTAGGAGTTATAATCAACGATTTTAATCAGGATAGCTGGCCTGATTTTTATGTTTCCAACGACTATATATCAAATGATGTATTGTATGTTAACAATGGTGACGGAACGTTTACTAATAAAATAAGTTCATGGATAAGGCATCAGGCAGAGTCGTCAATGGGAGTAGATGCGGCTGATTTTAATAATGATGGCTGGGTAGATATCATGACGGTCGATATGCTAATGCCGGAGAATAAACATCAAAAGTTGATGACAGGGGATATTGATTATGGTCGATACAAACAGTTGCAAAACTATGGATATGAGCCCCAATTTCTTCGGAATATGCTGCAGATACACAGAGGTTTGAGCCCCCATGGAGAGCCATATTTCAGTGAGGTCGGGCAATATGCGGGCATCTATAAAACAGGATGGAGCTGGAGTCCTTTATTTGCGGACTTTGATAATGACGGACTCAAGGACATTTTTGTCAGTAATGGTTTCCCGAAAGATGTCACTAATTTAGATCTTTTAAATTACTGGACTATGCAGATCAATAATCCTAATAATGATTTAAAATCCTACTTGGATAAAATTCAGGAATATATGAATGATCTGGAGGGACTCAGGGAAGAAAATTTTCTTTTCCACAATGAGGGGAACCTGATATTCACCGATAGTTCCAGAGCTTGGGGAATGTATGAGGAAAACACTTCAAATGGCGCTGTATATGTCGATCTTGATAATGATGGTGACTTAGACCTTGTAACCAATAATTTGAATGAGGAGGCTGATATTTATAGAAATGATCTTATTAGAGATCAAGAGAATATATTAGGGCATAATTTTTTGAAAATAAATTTAAAAGGTGCGGGGGAAAACCGTGATGGGATTGGCAGTAAAATCTGGTTATATGTAAACAGAAGATTACAGTATTTGGAACATAATCCAACTCGTGGTTATATATCCGCTATGAATTCTACTTTACACTTTGGGCTTGGGGAACAAAATAAAGTTGATTCTCTAAGGGTTAAATGGCCTTCGGGTATACAGCAGGTGGTACATTCTATTAAGGTAAATAGGACAATTACTTTAAAAGAACAAGAGGCTTCAATTTATGAGAATAAAAAGGAAATCGAGAGGCAAATCTTATTTAACGAGGTAAGTGAAGAGCTTGATATAACTTTTAATCATGATGAAAAACCTTACAATGATTTTAGGTATTCTCCTTTAATTCCTCAAAAATATTCAAAACTCGGCCCTGGAATTACTGTTGGTGATCTTAATATGGATGACAGGGAGGATTTTTTTATAGGTGGGGCTTATCGTCAATCTGGCAAGTTTTTTTTCCAAACTGCTGAGGGCAAATTTAGGTCAAAACCCATAACTGATGGCGATAAAAAAGAAGAAGATATGGGAGTGCTTTTCTTTGACTATGACAAAGACGGTGATAACGATCTATATGTTGTGAGCGGAAGTAGTGAATACGGTCCCACTTCAAAATATTACCAGGACCGATTATATATAAATGATGGGAAGGGTAATTTTGAAAGGAGTAATAAAGTTATCCCACTAACTAATTCCAGCGGATCATGTGTAGTAGCTGCAGACTATGATAAAGATGGTGACCTGGATTTGTTCAGGGGAGGTAGAATTAGTTTGACCCTTTATCCCAATTCTGCTAGAAGTTATCTTTTTGAAAATGACAATTTATTTAAAGATGTAACAGAATCAGTTTTAGGTCTGTCTAAAATAGGATTAGTAAGTGACGCGATATGGACAGATGTCAATAATGATCAATGGCAGGATCTTATTGTGGTAGGTGAATGGATGCCTATTACCATTTTTCAAAATGTAAAAGGATCTTTAAAGAAAAAAATAACACTTCCATATAAAGGATGGTGGAATTCCATAACTGCAGGTGATTTTGATAATGATGGAGATACAGACTACGTCATAGGTAATCTTGGTATGAATTCCCAATACCGAGGTACCAAAAAAGAACCAATGCAAATTGTTTATGGGGACTTCAATAATGATGGTTACATAGATGGAATAATTAATGTTTTCAAAGAGGGAGTAAATAATATCAGAAAATCCTTTCCAGTACCACCTCGAGATGAGCTGATAAAACAATTGAGTTATTTTCGCAAATTTTACGATGACTATGATAACTATGCCTCAGCCAGTATGGAAGATATATTGTCTCATTTAAAGTCTGAAGAATACCAAATATTGTTAAGTAACGAGACAAGGAGCATGTATTTGGAAAACCAAAGTGATTTTCAATTTAAGGCTTCTTCCCTTCCGTATGATGCTCAACTTGGTCCTGTTTTTGGAATGCATCCTTATGATTTAAATGATGATAATAATCTAGATTTAATTATAACTGGAAATAACTATAACACAGAAGTGATGACTGGCCAATATGATGCTTTTAATGGATTAATACTTTTGGGAGATGGGGATGGAAATTTTGAAAAATCAGATCTTCCGGAGACTGGTTTTTATGTACCGGCCGATGCTAAGAGCTTAGCAAGTATGTATAAACCTAATGGAGAAGTAATGATGTTGGTTGCAAGAAATGATTCTACTCTCTTAGCATTTGATGCTACGGAATATTCCAAAGAAAAAATGATTTTCAAACCAAACAAAAATGATGCTTATGCTGAAATATATTATGTAAATGGTCAAAAACGAAAAGTTGAATTTTATTACGGGAGCGGATATTTATCGCATTCCTCAAGGAAGCTCAGTGTGAATAATAATGTTGAATATCTTGTAGTGTACAAATATAATGGTGATGCCAGAAAAATACATTTTTAATAATGCCTGGATCACGCACAATAAATTTCCAATATATAATGGAAATATTTCCCACTCTTTCTGATAGAAGATAGATTTTTGAATTTGATACGGGACAATTGCCACATTGTCGTTTCTATATTGTTGAAGTATGAAGGATAGTAATTAAGTAATTAGAAGCGGTCAAAAAATAATATCCTGTCATTTATTATCAGATCCTTTCTATGCTATGCCTTAAAAAAGGCAATTATAAGGTAAAAAATGAATGTATTTAGAAAATTTCGATCATATATACGATCGCTTTCTTGAATATCAATCACAAAAAAATAGATATGAAAAAGATACAATGGATTATGATGGTATTAATAGTGTTGTTGGTCATGCAGGGGGCTAAGGCACAAGGTTCGTCATCCTCAGATGA
>NZ_FQUS01000062.1 GCF_900129315.1 Fodinibius roseus | reverse complement strand
AGGAGGCTTTGAAAAACCTTTTGTTGTTCTTTGATTTATTTTTTGTGGCTGAATGTTGAACTGATGCTTTTATAATCGTCAACATTTTGACCGATATTAGTCCAAATATACCTCGAAACAGTCTTAAAAAGGCTGCTTGAGGCTATTTTTATGTCCTTTGGCTGATTCATGAAGCTACCGATCCCACGGGGTTGGATTTTTCGAGTAAGAATCTGGCCCTGCTTAGGTTCCACCCAATGCAGGCAAAGACAAACCGAAGCCGGTTACGCACTCGGGTTTTAGCTCGCATGGCCACCAGATTAGCCTTGGTCTTCATCCAGGCAAACGGGTGTTCTACGGCGGCCCGAACGCGATTAAGCTTGCGGTTACGCTTTTTCTGGGAACCCGACAGCGGCTGGCCTCGTTTGGCCTTATCCAGAACCCCATAGTACCAACCGTAGTACCGGGCCGAATATTTGTGGTGGCCGTCTGCGTAGGCTTTATCGCCAAACAAGGCCTGCTCATCATAGCTGATCAGCTTCTTTGTTTGGGTACTGTCGTGGCGGTTGGCCGGGGTGAAGGTTGCTTTGCGAATTAGTTTCGACTCAACGTCTACCCCTATATGGCCTTTGTAACCGAAGTAGTACCTGCCACCCTTCCGGGTGGATTTGGCATCGGTATCTATCTGCGGGGAGGGCTCCTCTCGAAGCTCCTCGCGCTTGCTGCCTGAGAGCGGTCGCCCCGAAGAGGGCAAAATGGAGGCATCGACAATGGTCCCTTTTTTAACCATCAGGCCTTTGGCCTCCAACTGTCCATTAACCAGCTCGAAGATACGCTCGTCCAGGTCATGGGCGCTCAGGGCCTCTTTAAACCGCCAAAAGGTGGTAAAATCAGGGATCTCTTGGTCCAGGTTGATCCCTACAAACCGCTGGAAGCTCAGCCGGTCTATGAGCTGATCTTCCAGTTGGGGTTCACTCAGGCTGAACAGCGACTGCAAGAACGTGGCTTTGATCATCCAAAGCGGGTTGGTACGAGGCCGGCCGCCGGTTTTGGGGTCCGTTTTATCAATAACCGAAATGGCCCGGACCAGCGGCTGCCAGTCGATGATCTGATCGAGTTTGATCAGGTGTTTGGAGAGCTTGCTGATCTTGCGCCTGCCCGAGAGCAGTCCGTCGCCAAAGCTTAATTGATTATCGTCAGCCATGAGAAATTGAATGTTTTTATGAACTAAAATTTAGAATGAACCGAAAAATAACAGAATCCCATTAAAAACGCACTGAATCAGGGGGTTTTGCAAAGCCTTC
>NZ_FQUS01000049.1 GCF_900129315.1 Fodinibius roseus | reverse complement strand
ACCAGCTCTGGAAGAGCCAAACTCAGATGAGATTAACCTGACAACTAAAACCAACTTCTAACGGCTGACTGTCAGATCAAGTCGTGGCTATTACATATCAACCCACCTTGTGCACTTCTATGTAACAAATGGTCACCACATAGTTCACTAAACTCAACTATTCATCTTTATTATAGAACTCTGATTTCCAAGTAGTCATAAACCATTATTTATTATTTTAATCAGAGAGAACTTTTCCATCATCAAAAACAATTTTCTTAATATCTGTACTAACTCGATACTCTCCCTCATACTTTCGCGCTATTTCCAAGCTATTGTCATATCGTATATCATATTCTTTTTTATAACTATTAGGGAAAATTGAGTTATTCTTAAGTTGGCTATTTCTTCTAAGTGGAGTAGCAAAATTAAATACACAATCTTCAATTCTTGACAACTCTTCCCCGAATACGTTCTCAATTATAATATCAAACTTGACATCAGTAACTCTTCGTGGCTCAACTTGATCTGTTCTGACAATATATCCATAGGAAACCCTCATACTTTTTTTATATCGGCTAATATCCTCAAACTCTGGATTACTCCAATCTTGAAACTCAATAATATCATCAGGAGTCAATTGCTTTCTTATCGAATCTTTTAAACTATCAAGTTCTTGATTATACCTATTAGATTTATACGTAATATAAGCTTCTATATAGAATTCCCCATCTAAGTCAGGAATCGTAATAGGCTCATTTCGTTCAAAAAGAATCTTATACCCCCCTTGGTCCCAAGTGGATTTGAGAATATTAATAGAATCTTTACGATCTTCTCCCAAAGACATGTAATATTTTATTCCAGTTTCCTTTAATTCTATTTCACTTTTTGTAGGATCTCCATAATAATCGTTAAAGTATCTGAAAATATTATCTATTTCCTCTTTCCTTGTCGCAGGAAAAGTCTTCTTATATTTAACAGTATCTGATTTTTCCACTATGGAAGTATCTTGAATTAAATCTATATCAATGGATCTAAGCTTTCCTATGTAGAAACCATCATAATTTGGTGTAAATTCTACCTTTAACGAATCTATTCCATCTCCCAATTGCATATAATATGATTGTGTACTGTCTTCACTGTAGAAATTTGTATATCCTAAATCTTTTTCCTCTAAAATACCGATTTCCTCAAGACTGTCAGCATGATTTTTCCAAATTTTTTCAGGGCTTCCCAACTCAAAGCCCCTAATCGGATCTGCTGTTTCTTTCTTTACACAAGTGGTCAATATTGATACTGAAATTAAAAATAGTAAAACCCTCATAACCTCTCTTGTTATCAAGCCTTTTAAAATATTTATTCAATCAAATTAAATGCAACATTCCTATAATCTCTACTCTCAATTAATACTGGATATTCCTCTGACATAATTGTGGACTATAGTCCGTAGCTATAAGATACACTTTCCTTTTACTTATGCAAGAAATGGTAAAAGGAAAGGACATAAGGATCGCTTTTGGCTTAGCCGTTAAAGAATCACGGCTTGCTAAAAATATTTCACAGGAAAAACTCGCCGAACTTGCTCATCTTGACCGGTCATATATCTCTGAATTAGAGAGAGGATTAAAATCGGCTTCCATTGTTACCTTATTCAAGGTTTCAAAAGCACTTGATCTGCTGCCAACAGAACTAATTACACTAACAATGGAGAAAAATCCTGAAAACCAGTAAGACTATCCGCAATTTTTAAGTCTTGCAAATTTTTCTACTGCCAGCGTAGTTACACCAAAATGCCCCCTTTTAAATATCTGAAATATAATATATAACTCTAATTATACTTAACCTTCAACAGCAGTAAAATATCCTATCGTCTTTACAACAAAGTTATATATGACTGAGATATCCACTGATAGTCGCAAGGATTCATCATGAATATAGTCAGACTATCAATTAAACAGGTAATAATCGATCTTTTCATAATGCAAAGGCTGAAATACTCCTACCTCCAATAAATACTATATACAACTAATTAGCCATAGTAAAAGATTATCAACGCCTACACGTTTACAGAAAGTACCTCACCAAATAATACGTTTGTATAAGCTGCAGCCCATTAGGCCTATCTAATAATCTGAAGGTGAAATCATAACCCTGACGAATAAATAAACCGGACAGAGTTCAGTTTACACACCCAACAAAAACGCCTACCATTCTCAAAAAGAAATGTCAAGCAGATAGTCCTCACTTAGTTACCCAAAAATTTGCTTAAAGAAACTCTCCACATCAGTTATTCCCTCTTCAAATTCTACAAACAGACTCTTCAACTCTTCTTTGTTGTATTCACCTGGTGAAAAATTTAGAGCAGCATCTATTTTACTTGAAATATCTGAATCGGGATAGTAATCTTCTATATCACCACTAAGCAATAAAATATCATTCTCTAATAATTCTTTTACTAAATTGCACCGCATTTTGTTTATATCCTTATCATCATCTTTTAAAACTTCTTTCCAACTGTCATCCTGAACCTTCTGAATGAGTGCTTGTAACGCACCTATCTCTTTATCGGATACCATTAATTTATTATCCAACTTTTCAAGCATTACCTCTAATTTTGCAAAGTTTTCTTCCCAAGTGTATTGACCTCCCAACTTTCCGACATAATCAGCGTTGACAATATTATTTTCATTTTCTTCAGCCAGTTCTCTGCATTTTTCTACAAATTCATCACGTTTTGCTTTAACGCTGTCCTTAGAACATGATTTACATACAATGCCATCTACACAATCAATGTCAAGTAATGTATAGACCTGAATACCTAATGAAGACAAAAAATCTTTGAATAATGGTATCCTTCCCTTTCCATGAACAACTAAAATCGGTATACCAGTTTTATCAAAATTCCACTCTTCATTCAAATACGATCCCAGCTTCTCAATTATCAGGCGATCTGACTCTCCTTCAACTAATAGAACTTTATCTGCAAAGATGTAGTTAGAAACATTTTCAATCTGTAGAAGAGTGTTTTGATACCGCTTTTCTTCCTTCTCAATAATACTATTAAAAAGTGTAACCTGAGTACCTTTATCAGAATCTTTTTTAACTAAATTAATAGTTTGCAATGATGGAGGTTGAATCATAAATGGTGAATGTGTAGAAAAAATAACTTGGGCACCACTTTTGTATAATTGACTAAAGGTATGAATCAGTATTTTCTGAAGTTCAGGGTGTAGGAATAATTCTGCCTCCTCATAAAGGATTAGTAGTGACCTACTTACATCAGTAATCTCATCCCCGAATTCTTCGGAATCTTCTGATAACTGTAAATTATTCATTGCTAAATCAGCTAATGTTCTAAACAGACTAAAGATTAGAATACGTTTAACTCCTTCACCAACATTATCAGCGGTTACCTTACTAAACCCTTTCTCATCAATCCATACCTGAGCATTTTTAAACATAACTTGACTTTCTGGTGCTGGGAATTCAAGGGAAACACCAATATTCTCAAAGTTTTCAGCAACATAGCTTGTTATTTGATCTTCTATAATCTTAACACCCTCATGCCTTTCATCAATAATATTTCCTTTATTATCCTTAACAACATTTAGCTGTTTATATACATCTGATATGGCTTCTTCAATAGCTTGATCCAAATCATCTTGAACCTCTGAGGCTAATTCAGATAATAAACTTCCTAACTCACCTGCTCGTGAGGTTTTTGTAGCGTCGGAAATTTCTTTAACTGCTGGCACTGAGATAACTTTAGGTAACATATTTTGAAGGTCTGCAGAAATACCTGTCTTGGGAGCAGCAGGCATAGGCATAAAATCAATTTCTTCGGGCATTTCTTGGACAAACTTTTGATAAGCTTTTGTCCACTCGCCCTTGTTCTGTTCTTTTCCTTCGGTAAGGTATTTCTCCAGTTCTGGGTATTGACCCAGCATTTTCTTCTTGAACTCTACTTTGTCATTTTTGTTATCCCAAGTTTTTAAATGATTCTTTTTGAATTCATCTTTCTGTAGCCTCTTTTCATTTGGATAGAGCGATATAACTTCAAGGTCTTTCTTATTACTCCTCCTACATATTCCAAGCAAATTCTTATCGAGCATTTGCTGTTTCACTGCCTCTCTCTTGTTTTCAATTTCAAGCAGTTGAAAATCACGCTCCTCAACTACAAAATATCCTCTGACATCTATAATATTATCATTATTTCTCTGCCAATGAATTTCCTCATCTCTTTTCTCTCCATTTAGCAAATACTGAATTGCTTTGAGAATATTTGATTTGCCAGCATTATTCTTGCCAATAATACAGTCCAGCCCGTCAAAAATTATAGCATCATCTTCAGTTTGATCCCGAATTGAACGATAATTACGAACCTCCAATCGACTCAGTTTCATAATTATATACCCCGATTTACTTTATAATAAATTTTGAAATAATCTCGATTCTCGATCATTTTAAATATCAGAAACATAAAATATTACTCTCATTAAGCTCATCCTTCAACAACTTTAAAATATCTTATTGTCTTTATCAAAATTGATCATATTAAGACTGACTGGGGTTATTTACTGATTGTCGCAAGGATTCATCATGCATATAGTCAGACTATCAATTAAACAGGTAATAATCGATCTTTTCATAATGCAAAGGCTGAAATACTCCTACCTCCAATAAATACTATATACAACTAATTAGCTTTGGTAAAAAATCATTAACGCTTACCCATTTGCAGATAGCATTTTACCAGATAATACGTTCGTATAAGTTCCAACCCATTAGGCTTAACTAATAATTCAGCTAAGAATTATAATTCTTCATCATGTTGCTCATCAGCCTGCTCTATTGGACACATAGTGCTAATTTTCTTGTCTGCAGTTATCATTGTCTGATAGTAAGATCCTTTTGCAGTAGAATCCTAACAAAAAAAACTGATCGATAACCTTTTGTAGTTATGTGAATACGTTATGTAAAGAGGTTGTGTAAACAAAAAGTGTTCTCTTAGACTTATCTTGAAGATTAGCCTACAAATGATAAAATTAGTTGAGACTTCTTGTTCCTATATATTTAAGTTAGGCATTCGAAACAAAAAGTAAATAACTCAAAAAATTGCTCTATATTTTTAGCGGCTTACCAGCAACAGGTAAGTCAGAACTTTCAAAATATCTTGCAAAAAAACTTGGTGCTGCATATTTGCGGATCGACTCAATAGAACAGTCTTTAAAAAATAACGGTCTCGAAATAGCTGACGGGCAGGGATATGAAGTTGCTTACAAAATAGCATTGGATAATTTAAAATTGGGATTACCCGTAGTAGCTGATTCGGTTAATCCTCTCCCGATCACCAGAGAAGGTTGGAGAAACGTTGCCAACAAGGCTGACAGCCCATATTGCGAAATTGAAATTATTTGTTCAGACAAAGAGGAACATAAAAGAAGAGTTGAATCACGAATCTCTGATGTTGAAGGTTTGCAATTACCCACTTGGAAGGATGTTATCAATCGAGATTACAAAGCCTGGACGGGAAAACGAATTATTATCGATACCGCAAATAATTCAATATCTGCGAATCAAAAATACCAGTCAATACGAAGTGTTTTAAACATAGGATGTCGTTAGGTGTTAAAATAATTCTATAATAATGGATCATTTTTTAAGAACTGATATTACAGTACCAATCGAGAGAGAATATGAGAGATGGATCATAAATGGAATAGAAAATTATTTTGAGAGTCTAAATGTACAGTATCAAAACTTTGCCATAAGTCCAGATTTGGAAAAAAAGTATCCGGCAGATGAGTTCTTCTTTCACCACTCATTCAAATTATTTGGGCTTCAGTTCAAAAAAGCTATCAAAGCCAAAAATAAAAAAGAGCAAACTGGTATAAATTGTGATCGACTCAAATGGGAATTGCATAATCCAAGCGGACAATTCAATTTAATAAAGAATAAATCTGAGCTTTTTTATTGTCTACCAACATTTATAAATAGGAATTATAAAAAAGAAGCTTTGAATCATGCTCTTTTTTGGAGACCAGATAAAAGCAATACGGACATGGCAACTTGGTATGATAATTCTGGCGCTCGAACCTCAAATAAACATCTAAAAAATGAAATGAGATGGGGTTTATTTGCAGAGAAACTAATGTGCTGTGATATAGGAATAAGACATGAATTTGATATCAATAATCCAGAAGGACCTGCAACATTTTTAAATAATTATATCAATCAGTTGCTTGGATATTTATCTGATTTCAGCCCGGACACATTAGAAGAGGAAACCATTATTTATCTCTTTATTGTCGCTAATTTTTAACACCTAACCCGCGTATTAACGCGGACGCACCTCGCCAATTCTTTGCCACTCTTGGTTTTGAGGCTCCTCTTTCGTTAGTTGCTAATTCAACAGTAATTCGGGTGCCGGTTATGCGCAGTGTCGTTATATGGATTGATCAATTCAGTAAATTACTATGAATATTTTTGAAGTTCTAAATCAAGGGAATTCCACATTACATGAACCAAGTATTTCTGCGATGCTTGGATATTTACTCGATACTCGTCGGGATCATGGGTTGGGAGATACTTTTTTTAGAGAGTTTTTATCGCTTTTAAATAGAGAATTAAATGATGATAGATTTGAAAAATATTTAGAAAGATCCTTCATTGATACTGATATCTTTTTGGAAGAACCCTATGAACTAAATGGTTCTACGAAATACATAGATATTCAAATAAGTATTCTAAAAAAAGATAAACAAGGAAATATCCAAGAAGATTTTCGGATCATCATTGAAAATAAAGTTCATGAGAATTCAGTAACTGGAGGGCAACTGGAAAATTATTATCAAGCAATTATTGAAGACGAAAATACTATTGATAATCTTGCTATAGTATATCTTACACCTGTTTCTAATAAAATATCTTTGAAAACAGAGTTCAAAAACCTCCAACTAAAAGATTCTAAACACATAAAAAAATGGATGCAGTGGAATCATAAAAAACACAGCATCATCAATATTTTGAAGCGGATTCTTAAAAAAGAATCTGAGGGAGAAATAAATCCCATAAATGAATATACAAGGCATACCATTAAAGCATTTATTCTATTTCTTGATGCTACGGTTAGCACAAATAAAAATAAAACATACAGGTTTGGTGAGGATATAGGTGAGATTGTAGATAGTCTTACATTAGCAGTTGATGGGGACACGTATAATTATAGAATTGTACGTCGTGACAGTCAGCAAATACAAGTATTTAGAGAAGGCGAAAAAGTAACTGCCAAACCTATACTTAGGAAAATTATTAAAACCAGAAATCTTGATATCCCACTTTCAGGAATAAATACAAGGACAATGGGACGGAAAGTAATTGATCAAATTAAACAAAAAGAGTAGCGCCATATAACAACGGTTTCAACGCGGACTTGACCACTGTTTACTACTTAAAAATTCGTTGGCTTAAATAAATTCCGAGTTTTAACTATCTTATCAACCATAATGCCAAATGGATTAAACCAAAGGTCGTTAGCTGGCTTTATTTACAATCAATAACCTTCATCTATTTTATTTATGGATCAGTCTCTTGAGGCAATTGAAGCAAATAAGAAATCAGGAGAAGAATCTTTTCATAACGGCAATCAAAACTTGCCCTTTGATTTAATAGATTTTTGGCAATGGTATGCATCCAATCTCAAAAGCAATAGAATGAAAGGAATTCTTGCCGAATTTTTAGTTGCAAGAGCTCTTGACTGCGCTAATTCAGTAAGAATAGAATGGGATGCCTACGATGTAATTACAGACGATGGGTTAAAAATTGAAGTCAAAGCTGCATCATATTTACAAACGTGGAATCAGCGCAGATTTTCAAAAATTAGATTTGATATTAGACCCACAAAAGCCTGGAATGCACAAACAGGTGAATATTCAAAAAATAAAGAGCGGTCAGCTGATGTTTATGTTGTTAGTTTACATGAAGTAGTCACGATGAAATCTGACAGTTTAGTTAGATTAGGAGATGCAACCAACTAATCACTAAACCCAGATTCACCATGACTACCCAAGATAA
>NZ_FQUS01000050.1 GCF_900129315.1 Fodinibius roseus | reverse complement strand
TTGGCGGCCTGGAAAACGGGCCGGTGGAATACGCTGCGGATTCGTTGCGTGGGGAAGTATCCGCGCATAACCACGTGGATTAATTATACAAAAATTGCTGAATTTGACGCCGCCACCACGCCTCATCCCCGCTATGACCGCGAGCAGATGTTTCAGGCGCTGGGCAGGGAAGGTGCTATCGCCCTGCAGGTACACGGGGGAGCTGATCTGTGGAGAGAGGGGGCCAAGTGTCGCTGGAAGAATATCCGGGTCAGGTCTTTGTAACGAATGCGAAATAATACGAATGCCATAATTTAATAGCAGATGTCGGCCTTTGGTGGCATAGACGAAAAATCACAGCTGATTTATAATATTAATCCGTTGATTAACGGGATGTTGAGACACCCCCTTTCGAATTGCAGCAATTCCACTTTGCGAGGCATTCAAGATCTGGATAGGATTACTCATAGGCCCAGTTATATGCTGAAAACACGATTAGTCGTTGGGTGAATGGGTTTTGTTATCATGCATGATTTAAAATGGAGTTAAGTTGATTGAGCCGTAATCCTGTCTACGGGCAGATGATTATCCTTGTCCATACTGGAAAATCCGATTGAGAAAACTCAAATCTGATGTTTAAAAAATAAAGGATCTAAATATGAAGGGAATAGTTTTAAGCTTAATAATCATTTTTTCTTTTCAGGGATGTATAAAGCAGGGAAACTCCGAACCGGACGAAGGTCGTCAAATGAATGAATGGAAACCTCTGTTTAATGGGAAAGATTTAACTGGTTGGGAAGTAGTCGGGGCTGGAAACTGGCATGTTGAAGACGGGCATCTGCATGTAACCCGCAACGAGGGGGAAACAGGAGGTGGTTGGCTGGTGACGGAACAAGATTTTACTGATTTTAAATTGCGACTGAAGGTTAAGATGAACACCAAGGGCAATAGCGGAATACTTATCCGGGATCCCGGGCACGCCAAAATCTACCGTCCCGCTTTTAATGGATATGAGGTTCAAGTGTATGAGGGAGGGGCAATATACGAAAGAGAGGTTAATAAAAACGATATGCGCAATACAAATGGTGCAATTTATGATCTTGCACGATCCTACTACAAGGAGTCGATTACCGGAGAATGGAATCAATTTGAAGTTCATTGTGTAGGTAATCATATTATCACATATATGAATGGAGAGAAAATGGCTGAAATTTATGATCGACGTTCCAATAAAGGTGCCATAGGGTTGCAATTGCATGGGGGTCGTGATAAAGCTCATTTTAGCTGGAAAGATGTTGAGATCATGGAACTACCACAAAAAGAGAAGCCTTCATGGCAGCTTATGGAAGAGGCGGCAGAACAGGCTCCCGGGGAGTACGTCGATTTTTTGGCAGATAAGTCGATGAATGATTTTGATGTCTATTGGGATGGTGGTGCAGAGTGGTCTTTAACAAGTGGAGTTCTCCGTGGAGAAAATCCCAAAGAAATTTCCTGGATTTTCACAACTCAAGAATATTCAAACTATATTCTTTCTTTCGATGTCCGTATAAGTGAAGGAGGAAACGCAGGAATAGGTCTCCGGTTCCCCTGGGAACAGGCGGCAGAGGAGAGAAAAATCGGCCCAGCTACCCTGGGTTATGAGGTCCAAATTATAGACGATCATTCCTATGATCTTAAAAATCCTTCGGGGTCAATTTACAATGTCGCCCGTGCGTATCCCAGTGATCTGTGGCACAGTCCTATATTCAGGTCTGAACAGTGGAATTCTTTTAAAATTTATGTCCGGGACGATCATATTGTTACATATGTCAATAAGCGTAAAACCGGAGAGGCTCATGTGAATCGGGGGGCCAGAGGCCGTATAGGATTTCAGGTGCACCCACCCGCAAACTGGGTTGAATATAGGAACGTACGCATAAAAAAGTTATCTCTGCATTAAAAAAGGAGAATATCCTGAATTCTGAATAGACAATTTTTCTATATGAAACTTATTGAGCGGAGCCGGTTATGCTACTGTGGTATGTAATAGATGTCATTACTTAATAAGAACAAGCTATTGGGTGTTTTGTTAAATGCAAATAAAGTACTCTAATAGGCAAAGAAAATAGTAGCATAAAACGATTGGAATTGTACCTTACAGGTCAATTAATTATTGGCAGCAGTTATTCGAAGCAAAACTACAACTTTTATAGATGGATTGTTGGTTGCTGCCTTGGAGTGCTTCAAATATTTGTTGTAGAAAAGCAATGGCTGGAGTAATGCAGCTAACATAAGATTTAAAAACAGGTGAACAAATATTCTATCATCCTCAGATAGTTTCTGGTTTAGAAACTTTTTTGCAGTACTGGAAAAATAAATACCCAAATTGTTAATAAGGTTTAAGTATATAAGGCTATATGGATAAGATACGTTTTGCCTTAGCAGGAACGTTTAGATCAAATTTTCAAGGTGATATGCGGGGGGTACTGGATGACAGTATTGCGCGCCTTCAACAATTATCATCTGAGTTAGAATTTGATTTTTATCCTGTCCGGGAAGGGATGGAAACCATTGAGGATGCCCGGCGTGTAAGCAAAGAATTAGAAGAAAAAGATATTGATTTTATTTTAATCCAGAACTCCTCATTTGCTGATGGAGATATGCTATTGCCTTTCCTGGAAACATCTATACGGTTGGGGATTTGGGCGGTCCCCGAGACCACCGAATCAGGACCGTTGCCTCTGAACTCTATATGTGCAACAAATCTCTACATGAGTGAAATAGGAGTGTATGTTCCTGATTATAAAAATCCAGTTAAATGGTTTTATGGTTTTGCCGATGACAAAGATTTTATTCTACGGCTGACGGTAACAATCAGAGCACTTACTGCTTTAAAAAATATCCAAGCGAGTCAAATACTGATGATCGGAGATCACGCACCGGGGTTTCATAATCTGGTCTTTGATGAAGAAAAAGTAAAGGATATGTTTGGTATTGGAGTTCAAAAGATTGAGCTTCAGGAATTTTATGATGAATTCCATACAGTACACTCACAGGGACAAAAAAAATCAAAAGTAAAAGAACTGGAAACTCAGGCTGCACGAGTTGAGGTATCTCAAGATCATCTGCAGAAATCGGTGAGTATTGAGAATACGTTTAAAGCACTATTGGAAAGATACGATGCCAATGGTTTAGCTATCCAATGCTGGCCGCATATTCCCGAGGAGTTGGGAGTGATGGTATGTTCTTCGATGGGGCGAATTATGGAAGATTTTAGTGTTTCCGCATGCGAAGGTGACGTGATGGGTGTTATTTCATTACTCGCATTGAAGTATCTTTCAAACTCAGATCCGATGCTAATGGATCTTTCAGCATGGGACAAACAAGAAGATGCAATCTACACATGGCATTGTGGTAACAATCCAGATTGCTGGTATGACTCGAATGGCTTCTCCCTCGAAAATCATTTTAACAGAAAATCAAGCGGAGTGGTTCGGGAAGGACGATTTAAAAGTACTGAGATCACCATGTTACGTTTGTTCGACAATCAGGAGTCTGCCATCGTTTCCACCGGCGAGATGTTTGAGCGGGATAAACCTCATTATAATGGAAGTGGCGGATGGTTTCGCAATATCAAAATGGATGAAGAACCTGTAGATACTCAGGATTTTCTAAATACCATTTTTGTGAATAATGTTCCGCACCACATGGCTTTTATTGATGTAAATCGAGAAAATGAAGTCAGGGAACTCATTCAGTGGCTCGGATTGCAGGCTATGGAACCTATTGGCTATAAACCTTATTTGCAGCAAAAATCATAAGGGGATCAGTCACTCTAAAATGACCAGGATCATATAACTCATATAACAGGGAATAGTATTGGATTATTTATTAACGCTTGACTGGATATGGATTTTTACGTTTCTATTTCTAATGATAGGAAGTGGGATTGCTTTTTATCGACTGGCAAGTCGATCTGAAGACGATTACTTTTTGGCACAACGAGATTTACCTTGGTGGTTGCCTGGTATATCTGTTTATGCAACACATACAGCTACCGACACTGCGATTTTTGTTATGGGAGTGGTGTATCTTTATGGAGTTTCTGCACTTTGGTATATCTTTTTTCCGGTATGGGTTGCGGTAAGCGCTTTTATCTCTACCAGAATATTCCGTAGATCTCTGGCAGGTACCGTAGCCGAATGGCAAACCTTGCGGTTTAATGGGCTTGGGGCAGAGATGCTTCGGGGTTGGGTTAGCGGATGGCAATTTTTTATGGCTATGTTTATTCTGGGATGGGTGGGAGCTGCCATGGGGAAAATTACGTTTTTCTTATTTGGCTGGCCACAGTGGATAGGTATAGTAGGATTCACTTCTCTGGCTGGAATATATGTGTTGATGGCTGGATACTGGGGTGTTATGATTGCGGACTTTCAACAGGGAATTATTGCTTTTGCCTTGATACTTATTGTTTCTGTATGGGCAATTATTGGTGCCGGAGGACCAGCGGAGATTATCCAAAAGGTGCAGCAGATGAATAGTACTTATACTTGGACTGTGCCAGATGATACCTCCCCATCTGATAAAACCTACCTTCGGATAACTGGTGAGGAACAGAACCAACAGAGACAATATTCCATGGGAGATCCTTTTTCCATTGTCGGTCCCCCTGCAGATACCGACGAAGTGGACAAAGCTACTCCAACCTATGAAGAAATGTTCCAAGGCAATAGCTCAAAATTAGAGGGGGAAGAGAAAGACCAATTCTCAAAACATAATACAGATACAGATTTTAATATCGTATTTCCTCATCCAGGAGACACATTAATCAGTGGAGAGTCATATAAAATTGTATGGAATTCGAAGGAATCAATAGAAAACCAAACAATTGAATGGTCAAACGATGGCGGCACATCCTGGAGTACGGTTGCAACAAATGTCCGGAAGGGACAGGATTGGCGATTAAGTCCATTTAAATTCAGTGGTTGGTTTACAGGAGATTTTCCGGTAATGTGGTTTCTTACAATGCTTGTAATAGCCACATTGGGCGGTATAGGGATTGGCACAAATTCGGATTGGTATGTGGAAGCTCAGCGAATCCAATCCTCTAAAACAGTAATGGAAGCTTCCTTTACAATGCTTGCTGGAGGAGCGGCGGTTCTGTTTCGGAATGGAATATGGATTGCAGCGATGCTTGGATTATTTACCTTGGTTCCTCAATTTGCCGATGTGGGGCAAGTTGAAACAATGTGGTACACTTACGGATTTGAGCATCTCCCTGTAGGAGTCGTGGGTTTGTTTGTAGCTGGAATCATTGCTATACATCTCTCTACAATTTCAACGCGGTTGAATCTTGGTGCCCAGTATGCAACAAGAGATCTGTATCATCATTATATAAAACCAGATGCATCCGAAAAGAATCTTGTGTGGGTCGGGAGAATTTCGACTTTAGTTTTGATGTTAGGTTCGTTTTTGTATGGTATGATGATTACTGAAATTACAGAGTGGTTAATTTTCGCAATGTGGATTATGTTTGCCGGAATTTGGCTTCCCAGTATTTTACAGGTGGTGTGGTGGCGTTTCAATGCGTGGGGATATTTATCGGCATGGATTGCCAATCTCGTTTTCAGCTGGCTTATTGTATGGGTATTACCAGCGTATGGGATTATACCAGAATTAACCAATTATATGCAATTTTGGATTTTATTGGCTTTGGGTACCCTGGTTTTTATCCCGATAACTCTACTGACAAAACCTGAACCCTTGCCCCATTTGGTGAAATTTTACGTACAGACCCGACCGATTGGTTGGTGGGGACCTGTAAAAGAAGAAGCGAAACGTCAAGGATTAATTTAATATCATCAAAGTAATAAGGAGGTAAAATGAAAATTTGGAAAAGAAACTGGACAAAAGAAGAAGCAGAGCTTTGGACCAAAGAGGATGTAATAGCGGCATTGTTTGTGGCATTATCTTTTGTTGGAATAATAATAGGAACCATATATTCTTTTTTATTGATGCCTATTGGTTTTATTACACTTGCTTTATCAGTAGGGATTGGCATTCTGGGTATACTGATTATAATGCCTAAAATGCAGTCGATCTCAAGAGAATATGAAAAAAAACAGGCGAAATATCTGGAAGATCTGGAAAAAATTGCTCGTTGGGAGGAAATAGATGGATGAGGCGTTTACTATAGTGCTAGGTATGTCAATTTCTTATATCGCATCTTTTTTAGGTATGTTCGTTGCTATGTGGCGATATTTTAAAAATGAAAAATCTAAAGAAGATGAGGAATAAGATTTGATACGTTTAATTGCATTACTTTCAGAGAATGGTATAGAGCGAATTGGCCCGGCTTATCTAGGTTATCTAATACCTCTTGTACTTTTCATTATCGCCCTGGGTGGGGTTATAATATTATATCGGCGTTTTACTCAAGAACAAGAATCTGGAGAAGATACTGGTTAATAGATTAATAAATCTACTCGTATTGTGATCTGGGTGATACGCTAATAGCATAAAGTGGAGCAGCAAGAGTCACTGTTATATCCATTTCATGCAGATGGTATAGTTATATGTTTTAGTTTTAATTGTAATCTTATCATCGGTATTGATTCCGATAATTAATCGAAATTAAATTAAAGGTGAACGAGGCCCGATATGACAGGTAGATTCTCTTGGTCAGCAAAGTTTTTTCTGGTCCATCATTTATTATGCCATTAAAGTGGCTGATGAATAATGTTAATTTACTTTCTGTGGGTAGAATTTTAGATGATCTCATATTTGTGAAATAAAGGTTACTGCTTTATAGGATTTGTGTAGGGGTGAAGGACTGACTGAGAAAAAATGGAAATTTTTGGTAATAAATCAGAGTAAATTTTTTAGAGCCTCAAAATTGCAAATTATCTTTTGAATCTTCGAAGAATAACGATTTTTCTTACTGTTGCTAAACACTTGAGCTATACCAAAGCAGCTCGTGAACTTTACATGAGCCAACCTGCCATCACTAAAAATATTCAGGAGTTTGAACAGGAATTAGGTGCACGGCTCTTTAACCGGAAAGGTAATAGTATAGAGTTAACTCCGGCAGGAAAGCTGGCATATTCATATAGCAGCGATATCGATCAGTTGATACAAAATCTTACTTATGAGTTGGGTTTGATGAACGAAACTCAAGCGGGGAATCTGTGTATTGGTGCAAGTTCCACCATTTCTCAATATCTTATTCCACCAGTCATTGCACATTTTAAGGAATCTTATCCCCAAACATCGATTTCTTTGGCATCCGGGAATACCTCTGAAATTAATACTCAGCTTAACGATGATCTGATAGATGTGGGTATAACGGAGGGACATCGGAAACTAAAAAATTTTGAATATATTCCTTTCAAAGATGATGAGATTGCTTTTATTAGCCACATTGATTCACCAATATCTATCCCTGACATATTTCCAAAAACAACTCTGTCAGAACTTCCTTTGGTTATCAGGGAAACTGGATCAGGTACGAGGGAAGTTTTTGAAAAAGCATTAAAACAACTTGGACTAACCTTGGCCGACCTTAATATTTTAATTTCTCTGGGCAGTACGGAAAGTATAAAATCTTTTCTTCCCGGCTCCGGAGCTATCGGAGTTTTTTCTACCAGTGCCATTCGCAAAGGCGAACAAGCTTCATTCACTTTTTCCTATCTGAAAGAATACCGCATTCCACGGAAATTTCAGTTCGTCATAAAACACGGGTCCGCCCATAAATTAGCAAGAGAGTTTATCCGTTTCAGTAAACGCCATTATAATGTTTCTTCATAGTGTTTATTTAAAATCAGAGCCTTTTCTATGCTTGTGCAAGTTTTTTTATTTCAGGTGGCTATTTCGGTCATATGGTGCCACTCATTTCGGAGCATATAGTGCCACTTTCCATCAGCGATATTAGCGGTTAATGGTCATTGGGTCAAGCG
>NZ_FQUS01000056.1 GCF_900129315.1 Fodinibius roseus | reverse complement strand
AGATCATTGTGCCACCCATTTCGGTCATGTTGTGCCAGTTGTTTCGGAGGTCATTGTGCCATTTTAGGTAGGTGATCGCCGGGCCATGGAGCCGGCACCCAGCCACTTTCCATAATGCGTATCTTGCCGTAAAAAAATCTATGGCAGGGCAACGAATCGACATTATGGAACTACGACAACTCATTCAATTAAAAGGCAAGGGCCTCAGTAACCGGAAAGTGGCGGAGGCGTTGGGCATGTCCCGCAACACCGTCAACAGTTACGTGCAGGCTTTTAGCCAGCAGGAGCTTAGCTACCAGCAGCTGCAGGCCCTCTCGGAGGCCGAACTGGTCGGGCTATTTCCACAGACCGACTACAAGGATAAAAGCCGATACGAGCAGCTGTTCACGTATTTCCCCGAGTTTGCAAAAGAACTACGCAAGACCGGCTGTACCATGCAAGTCTTGTGGAATAGGTATCTGGAGACCCATCCCGATGGCTATCGCTATACCCAGTTTGTCCACCATTTTAACCAATGGAAAGACAAAACCAAGGCCAGCGGAATTTTGCGCCACCAGGCGGGCCGGAAGCTGTTTATGGACTTTGCCGGCAAGACCCTCAGCTGGGTGGATCGCGATACGGGGGAAATTCATCCCGCACAGGTATTTGTGGCCATCCTGCCGTGCAGCCAGTACACCTACGTGCAGGCGACCAAAGCCCAGAAGCGCGAGGATCTGGTCCGGGCCCTCACTGATTGCAAGAGCTGGCTGGGCGGGGTGACCAAAGCCATTGTGGGAGACAACATGAAGGCGGTCGTGGCCAAAGGCCACAAATATGCTCCGGTGATTAACAAAACGCTCAAAGATCTGGCTCTGCACTATGGGTGCGTGATCGATCCTACGCGCCCGTATCACCCAAAGGATAAAGCCCTGGTCGAAGGGGCTATCCGGTTGGTGTACCAGCGCATCTATTACCCGCTTTCCAACCAGACGTTCTTCAGCGTGGCCGAACTCAATGGCGCCATTCGCGAGCTGTTGGTCTGCTACAACGATTACCGCTTTCAAAACCGGCCGACCACCCGCCGCCAGCAGTTCCTCGAGATCGAGCAGCCGGCCTTGGACCCACTACCCCCGACGCCGTACCAGCTGCGCCACTACAAACGAGCCAAGGTCCAGAAGATCAGTCACATCTACTTGGGGACCGACAAAAACTACTACAGCGTGCCCCACCGGTATGTGGGCCGCCACGTGGAGGTGCAGTATACCGCCGATGTGGTGGAGGTTTTCTACGATGGAGAGCGCATCGCCCATCACAAGCGAAGCCGAACGGCCGGCAAATATACCACCATTGGGACCCACATGCCGTCTACTCACCAGGTATACAACGACTGGAATCCCGACTGGTTCGCCCAAAGGGCTGCCCGCATCGGTCCCTATGCGAAAAGCTACATCCGCCGGCTGATCGCCCAGTACGACTACCCGGAGATTGGCTACAAGCAGGCTCAGGGGATCCTGGCCCTGACCAAGACATATCCCGCCGAGCGGGTCGAGGCCGCCTGCCGCCGCGCGGCCCAAGGTCACCGGGCGGGCTACCGGACTATTGCTAACATTCTTAAAAATAATCTTGACCAGAATAGTGAGCCCGAACTCCCGCTGGACAATCACATCCCGGATCACGGCAATATCCGTGGAGGGACTAACTACAATTAACCTACTACAAATCCTATGAACTCACATAATACGTTGGAAAAAATGCGTGGTATGCGCCTGAAGGCCATGGCCGAGCTCTACCAGCAATCCCTGTCCAGCAATCTTTATAACGACCTCTCCCTTGATGAGGTGATGGATACGCTCATTGACGCCGAATGGGAGGACCGCCAGCAGCGCAAAATAGCAGGCCTGATCAAACGGGCCGGCTTCCGACAGCAGGCGGCCGCCACCGACATCGACTACCATCCCGACCGCGGGCTTGACAAAACCCTCATGGGGCGGCTACTGAGCCTCAATTTTGTAAAAAAAGCCGAAAACCTGATCATTACCGGTCCAACCGGGGTAGGAAAAAGCTGGCTCGGGCAGGCGATCGGCCACCAAGCGTGCCTGATGCAACTCAAAACCCGGTACTTTGTTACCGCTCGGTTTTTTGACGAGGCCAAGTTGACCAAACTTGATGGGAGCTGGCCCAAACTGCTGAAAAGCCTTCTAAAGACCGATCTACTCATTCTCGATGACTTTGGGCTGCATCCCATGGATTCGGCCGACCGGCAGTTGCTGCTGGATCTGATTGAAGGCCGTCACCAGACCGCCTCAACCATCCTTTGCTCGCAAATACCGGTCAGCGGCTGGCACAAATTAATCGGGGAAGGAACCATCGCTGATGCTATTCTGGATCGGGTGATCTACTCTTCTCATCGATTAGAATTGAAAGGAGAATCGCTTCGCAAAAAACAACGCTTGACCCAATGACCATTAACCGCTAATATCGCTGATGGAAAGTGGCACTATATGCTCCGAAATGAGTGGCACCATATGACCGAAATAGCCAC
>NZ_FQUS01000059.1 GCF_900129315.1 Fodinibius roseus | reverse complement strand
GCTTGTGCAAGTTTTTTTCTGTAAAAGTTACTCAGCCATAGCTGGTTGATGGATCTTCTTCGGAGGATCCTCCGAAGAAGATTTTTGTTTTTTCTTAAATTCTTCTAGTTGGTTCATCTTCAGGTACCGTCGCCCGGTGATCCAATCCTCGTGCTGTTCCTTAAGCATCGCTCCAAACAGCCGCAGGCAACTATCGGGGTTGGGAAAGATCCGCACCGGTTTGCTGCGACGCTTCAGCTCCTGGTGGAGCCGCTCGACCGCGTTCGTGGTTCGCAGGCGTCGCCGGTGAGTTTCTGGGGCAACCCGAAAGACCGTCAAGGTCTGCGGGGCCTCCTCGCTAAGCCAGTCAGCCACATCCGGCAGCGGACCTTCCAGCTCTTCGATAAGCTCCCCGAGCCGGGCTTTGGCCTGCCGGTAGGAGTTCTCTTTTCGCCATACCCGCTGCAAGGCTTCCTGGATCTGCTCTTCTTGCTTTTTCGGGACCCGCTCGGTTGCATTGCCCAGAAAGTGGTATTGGCAACGCTGCCAGGGAATCCCGCTGTAATGGTCTCGCAAGGCCGCCTTGATCCCGGGATGATTGTCACTGACAAACAGCTGGACGCCGGAAAGCCCCCGCTCCTTAAGTCCTTTGATAAACCTGCTCCAAACCGCTTCGGATTCGCCCCAGCCGGTCTCCACGGCCAGCACATGGCGGTGGCCGCTCTCGGCTACGCCGATCGCCACCAGCACCGCCATGTCCACGATGATCCCGTCGCGACGACACCGCTCGTAGCGGGCGTCGATCTTCACATACGGGTAATCTTGGGGTAGTGGCCGGCTCCGCCAAGCCTCTAGCTCCGTATCCAGCTGCTCGGAAAACCGGCTGATGGTACTGGCCGAAAACTCTTTGCCCAGCAGCCGCTCGGTCACCTTGGCCATCTTTCGGGTCGAAACGCCCTGAACATAGGCCTCGGCCAGGGCCGCCACCAAGGCTTTTTCGCTGCGCTGGTAGCGCTCCAGGATCGACGGGTAAAACGCCCCGTCTCGGGTCTGGGGGACCCGCAGGTGCAGCGTCCCCACCCGGGTATACAGCTGCCGCGGCTTGTAGCCGTTACGCGAGGTGCGCCGCTGGTCGCTGCGCTCGTAGGGGGCGGCGCCAATGTGTTGGTCGCGTTCGAGTTCCATAAGCTGTTGCACTCCTAATTGCAGAATTTCCGCCAGCAGATTCTCGCTGTCGGTCGCCAGTAAATCTTCCAGCTGAAATTTTCCGTTTTTCTTTGTATTCTTCTTTTTAGAGGTCATGGCATCGATGGTTTGGTTATGATTTTAAGCGATCAATCAAAACCTAGCCATGGCCTTTCTTTTTTTCCAATTCCTTACCTACTTTTACAGAAACTAATTTACACAGCG
>NZ_FQUS01000060.1 GCF_900129315.1 Fodinibius roseus | reverse complement strand
TAAAACCAATATTAGCGGTGTTGTCCCAGAGACGGCCATGGTAGCGGATCATGCTCCCCGAACGGAAGCCGGGATCGGGGCGTTGATGCCGTGGGCCGACCGGCTTTGGGCAGTTACGTATGTAGCCCATATGAAACAAACGGGCTCGGGCACCGGATTGTATGAGATTGATCAGGACTTAACGCTCCACAAACATCCGAAAAGTGTGGTAGGGACCTACGCGAACCGCTTGATTCATGGGCCCAGCCATCAACTGTTTATGGGGCCTTATGCCATCGATACGACCGGAAATGTACGAGTGATCGAAGGCGTACAGGAGCATCGCTTGGCGGCGACGATGGAGCATCTGACGGACCCGGCCAATAAGGTGTATTTCCTTGCGATGGAGGGGGAGTTTTTTGAAGTGAATGTACATACCTTGGAAACCAGGCAGTTGTTTGATTTAAAACGAGAATTAGCGGTACCGGGCGGGGCAAAGCCCCATTTTAAAAGTGGATTCACCAATCACGGGCGGGTCGTTATAGCCAACAATACCTATAGTTCGTTGGAGGACGATGACGGGCGGTTGGCCGAATGGGATGGGGAGGGGAGCTGGAAGATTTTGGAAAAGACCGCGTTTACCGAAGTGTGGGGGGCCAGAGCGTCCGGGGCTCCCCTGCTTGCTACGGGGTGGGACAAAGCCTCTGTGATCTTAAAGGCCTATATTGATGGGAAATGGTCGACCTACCGGCTTCCCAAGGCAAGCCGGACGTTTGACGGGACCAGTTATACCGAATGGATGCGCATCCGTGAGGTGGAGACCGAGCGGGCCCTGATGGATGTGCATGGACTCTTTTATGAAGTGGGCTACCATACCTATGGGGGGAACCTGTGGGCCATCCGCCCGGTTTCTACGCATCTTAGAATTATTCCTGACTTTGCTTCGTGGAGAGGGATGCTGGTGTTTGCGGGCAACCAGGCCACGCCCATGCAGTTTAATGGTGCAAATCTTGATCGCAATCCGTTGGCCGGGCAGGCGCAAGCAGGGCTTTGGTTTGGAAAGACGGATGATCTGTGGTCGTTTGGCAAACCCGCAGGAAGCGGAGGGGTGTGGTATGAGACCCAGGTAGAGGCCGGAGAGATCTCCGATCCGTATCTGATGGGTGGATTTGACAAGAAGTCCCTTCATCTGAACCATGACGCTGATGAAACGGTCCGGTTTACCCTGGAGGTGGATGTGATAGGAGACGGGAAGTGGCATGAATTGAAAGAATTTGCGGTCGGCCCGGGGGAATACCTGCATTATGCGTTTCCGAGCAATTACAGTGCACAGTGGGTCCGCCTGCGTTCGGACAAGGGAGGCAGGGTCACAGCGTATTTCATTTATGAGTAA
>NZ_FQUS01000061.1 GCF_900129315.1 Fodinibius roseus | reverse complement strand
TGTAATAGCCACGACTTGATCTGACAGTCAGCCGTTAGAAGTTGGTTTTAGTTGTCAGGTTAATCTCATCTGAGTTTGGCTCTTCCAGAGCTGGTTGTTCAGCGTTTAACTCAATATCAGATTCAGCCGATTGCATAACGTCTTCGGTGACCCGATTGTTGTTTTGCCAAGGTAACTCGTCCACCTGTTTTTCCAAAGCTAAATGTTTGGTGCTTTCAAGCGTTTCCCACGGCGTTTTGCCGTAACAATACTTGCCCGAATGGGTCCTCTCGGTGTTATACCAGCCGATCCATTCGTCTAATTCAGCCTGTAGCTCCTCAATACTCCGGAAGATTTTTTTGCGGAACACAATCGAGTAAAACTCTTCCTGTATCGTCCGGTGAAACCGCTCGCAGATTCCATTGGTCTGCGGAGATTTGGCCTTGGTGCGGCTATGGTCAATATCCTCCAGATCTAAATACAACTGGAATGGATGATTCTCCAGTTTCCCACAAAACTCGGTGCCTCGGTCGGTAAGAATACGCAGTAGCCGAATGCCCTGCTCTTCATACATCGGAAGGACCTTGTCATTGAGCAGATCGGCGGCAGTAATGGCATCTTTGGCCGTGTACAGCTTAGCCTGAGCAACCTTGCAATAGGTATCGATGTAGGTTTGCTGGTAGATACGTCCCACGCCTTTAATGGTGCCTACGTAATAGGTATCCTGGGCCCCTAAGTATCCGGGATGATGGGTCTCGATTTCTCCCTGCGCTACTTTTTGTTGCTTGGCTTTTTCCAAGGCCACCAGCTGGGCTTCGGTTAAGATAATCCCTTCCTGGGCTACCTTCGCCTCCAAAGCCGCCAGTCGTTGCTTAAAGGTCTGCAGGTCATGGCGCAACCAAATACTCCGCACGCCTCCGGGGGAAATAGTAACCCCTCGCTTGGCCAACTCGTTGCTGGCTCGCTGCTGGCCATAAGCCGGATACTCATACGCCATGTCGACGACCTGCTGTTCAATGGCGGGATCTACCCGGTTCTTGTGGTTGGGCTTGCGACGAGAGAGTTCCTGAAGGGCGGCTTCCCCACCGGTTTCGTACAACTCTTTAATGCGATAGTAGCTGTCACGGGAGTAACCCATCGTGCGACAGGCCTGCGAGACATTGTTTAAATGATTCGCTAACTTTAGTAATCCTAACTTTGTTTTGATTATTTTATCTTGGGTAGTCATGGTGAATCTGGGTTTAGTGATTAGTTGGTTGCATCTCCTAATCTAACTAAACTGTCAGATTTCATCGTGACTACTTCA